>NZ_CP082944.1:262500-1462500 GCF_019933155.2 Metabacillus dongyingensis
TATGAAGGAGTACCGGGACGGGAGACTGCCACTTTATCATATGGACGTATACAGGATGGATGACAGTGATGAGGACTTAGGTTTTGATGAGTTTTTTGAAGGAGAGGGTGTCACTGTTGTTGAATGGGCACATCTTATTCAGGAGCAGCTTCCTCCCGATCGTCTTGGTATTCGTATCCTTCGTGTGGAAGATGAATCCCGTGAAATTATCTTTGAACCTATCGGGGATCACTATTTAGGTATATGTAAGGAGCTTATAGATGAAAGCAATAGCGATTGATACGTCCAATTTGACGCTTGGTGTTGCCATAGTGGATGACATCAAAGTGATTGGAGAATATATAACAAACATTAAGCAGAATCATTCGGTCCGGGCGATGCCGGCTGTTGAATGGCTTATGCAGGAATGCGGGATCAGGCCTGAAGAGCTGGATCGTGTCATTGTTGCTTGCGGGCCTGGATCTTATACCGGCCTCCGAATTGGTGTCAGCATAGCTAAAACGCTTGCATGGACGTTGAATATACCGCTTGCCAGTGTTTCAAGTCTTGAGGTCCTTGCAGCTGGCGGAAGCTATTTTAATGGCTATATCTGCCCAATTTTTGATGCACGGCGCGGTCAGGTGTATACAGGGTTGTATGAGTATGCAGATGGGGAGCTTATTAATAGAAGAAACGATCAAAATCTCCTGCTGTCTGATTGGCTTTCAGAATTAAAAAAGGAAAAGAAGCAAATTCTTTTCATCGGGAATGATGTTAGCTTGCATCAGGAGTTAATCGTTGAAGTCCTGGGGGATCAGGCTGTGATTGCAAGTATGACCGAGCATAATCCAAGACCGGCAATGCTTGGTAAAATCGGTCTGATGAAAGAGCCTGAGGATGTACATACTTTCGTGCCGAACTATATCCGTTTAGCAGAGGCAGAAGTAAAGTGGCTCGAACAACAGAAGTAAGTGGGTGAGAAGGTTGAAGCAGGAACAGGATACAATCAAGATTCGGCTTATGAATGTAGATGATATTGATGATGTTTATGAAATAGAAACGCAATCCTTTGCAACACCTTGGCTGAAGGAATCCTTTCACAATGAATTAACTCAAAATCATTTTGCTAAATATCTTGTTGTAGAATTTGATCAAAAGATTATCGGGTATTGCGGACTTTGGATCATTATGGATGAGGCCCAAGTAACGAATATCGCCGTTTTGCCTGGTTTCAGAGGGAATAAGATTGGTGAGACTTTGCTGAAACAGGCAATCGGAATGGCAAAGGAGTATGGTGCAGGAAAAATTTCTCTTGAAGTAAGAGTCTCAAATCATGTAGCGCAATCTTTGTACACCAAGCTCGGTTTTCAGCCCGGCGGGATTAGAAAACGGTATTATACAGATAACGGGGAAGATGCTTTAGTAATGTGGGTGAATCTAAAATGACAGAAAAAGATCAATATATATTAGGAATAGAGACAAGCTGTGATGAAACGGCCGTATCTATTGTAAAAAACGGGCGGGAAATCATTTCGAATGTTGTCGCTTCTCAAATTGAAAGCCATAAACGTTTTGGCGGTGTTGTACCTGAGATCGCATCGAGACATCATGTTGAACAGCTTACACTTGTGCTTGAAGAAGCGATGGAACAGGCGGAAATGACATTTAAAGACCTGGATGCCATCGCCGTTACTGAGGGACCGGGTCTTGTTGGAGCACTTTTAATTGGAGTCAATGCAGCAAAAGCACTTGCATTTGCCCATCAGCTTCCATTAATAGGCGTTCACCATATTGCAGGGCATATCTACGCAAATCAGCTGATCTCCGAATTGCAGTTTCCTTTGCTGTCGCTTGTGGTATCCGGTGGACATACTGAACTAGTTTATATGAAAGAACATGGATTGTTTGAAGTAATAGGAGAAACGCTTGATGATGCTGCAGGAGAAGCGTATGACAAAGTGGCAAGAACTCTCCATCTGCCTTATCCGGGAGGTCCTCATATAGACCGGATGGCAGCGGAAGGATCTCCAGTCATCAATTTACCTAGAGCCTGGCTAGAGCCTGATTCTTACAACTTTAGCTTCAGCGGTTTAAAATCAGCTGTCATCAATACTCTTCATAATGCAGAGCAGCGAGGTGAAGTGATTGATCCTCATGATTTAGCCGCAAGCTTTCAGGCAAGCGTCATCGATGTTCTTGTCACTAAAACAGCATCTGCAGCTGAGAAATACCAAGTAAAGCAGGTTCTTCTTGCTGGAGGGGTAGCAGCAAATCGCGGTTTAAGAGCAGCTTTAGAAGAAAAGTTTAAAGAATTTAAGGACGTAGAATTACTGATTCCTCCATTATCTCTATGTACAGACAATGCTGCTATGATTGCTGCAGCAGGAAGTGTACTTTATAAAAAGGGCCATAGAGGCAATTTGAGAATGAATGCAAATCCTGGACTGGAATTACCGAGTTAATATGGTGTATTAACATGTTATCCACATGCTGTCTAATAACCTTTTTCAGATTTTAGAAAAGCTTGTTGAATAAGCATTGAATAACCTGTGGACAATGTGGATAAAAAAGCTCTATTTTGTGGATAATGTGAATAAAAGAGTGGAAACCTTATAAAATAAGATTTTTTAGTGTGGATAACTAAAAAACTCAGTGCCATAATAGGCACTGAGTTTTTTAATTTGTGTACAAAGCTGTTAATCCTCCTGAAGCTGTTCCCATTCATTCATTAGATTTTCGAGTTCTTCGTGATAACCGTCGTTTTCTGTGTTTATTTCCTGTACCTTTGTATGATTTTGATAAATCTCTGGATCACATAACAGCTCTTCATTCTTCTCGATCTGCTGTTCAACGAACGAGATTCGCTCTTCTACTTCCTGCAGTCTTCTTTGTTTTTGTCTTGCCAATTTTTTCGCTTCTTTATCTTGTTCATAGGATAGCTTATTTTGATTTTCTTTCGGCTTTAGATCAGGGACTGCATCAAGAGCTGCAAGCTCCAGCTGTTCTGCCTTTTTAGATTGATAGTAATCATAGTCCCCCAGGTATTCATTAACGCCGCTTGCTGAAAGTTCGTATACTTTTGTAGCAATGCGATTAATGAAGTATCTATCGTGGGATACAAATAGTATTGTGCCAGGGTAATCAATCAGGGCATTTTCCAGCACTTCTTTGCTGTCCAGATCTAGATGGTTTGTCGGCTCATCAAGGATAAGCAGATTTGCCTTTTGAAGCATTAGCTTAGCAAGAGCCAATCTTGCCTTTTGCCCGCCGCTTAAAGTAGAAACATTCTTTAAAACATCATCACCAGAAAAAAGGAAATTGCCGAGCACAGTCCGGATTTCTTTTTCATTCAGCATCGGGTATTCATTCCACAATTCATCAAGCACACGTTTATTCGAAGTTAAATTCGCCTGCTCCTGATCGTAGTATCCAATCTTCACGCCTGAACCTATTTCGAATGATCCTTTTAATGGAGCCATCTTATCAATGATTGTTTTTAGAAGCGTCGATTTGCCGACTCCATTTGGTCCGACAAGAGCAATGCTGTCACCTCTTGATATGGAAAAAGAAACGTTTGAAATGATTGGGTCAGAGCCATTATAGGAAACAGCAATATCCTTCGCTTTCAGTACATCGTTGCCGCTTTGCCTTTCAATATCAAAGCGGAAATGAGCTGATTTCTCGTCGCCCTGCGGCCTGTCCATCAATTCCATGCGGTCCAGTTTTTTTCTCCGGCTTTGAGCGCGTTTTGTAGTTGACGCTCTGGCCATATTTTTCTGAATGAAATCTTTTAATTTGGCCACTTCATCCTGCTGTTTTTCGTACAGCTTTAATTCGCGCTCAAAGTTTTCAGCGCTTTGCTCAAGGTAGCGGCTGTAGTTGCCGATGTATTTGATGCTTGTACTCCTGGAGATTTCGTAGACCTGGTTCACTACTTTATCAAGAAAATAGCGGTCATGGGAAACGATTAAAATCGCTCCGCTGTAGCCTTGAAGATATTGCTCAAGCCAGGACAGCGTTTCAATATCCAGGTGGTTTGTCGGCTCATCCAGAACTAATAAGTCAGGACTCGTCAAAAGCAGCTTTCCAAGGGCAAGGCGCGTTTTCTGGCCTCCGCTCAAACGCTGGATAGGAGAAGAGACATCGAAATCCGCGAATCCCAGACCATGAAGAACAGAACGAATATCTGCCTCATATTGATAGCCGCCTTTTTCTTTAAACTCAATTTGCAGACGGTCGTATTCTTTTAAATATTGTTCAAATTCCCGCTTTGCGGGATCTGTATTGGCCATTTTTTGTTCAAGATCACGCATGGATTGCTCCATATCTTTTAAAAATTGAAACACAGAAACCATTTCATCCCAAATAGATAGATTAGATTCGAGACCTGTATCCTGCGCAAGGTACCCAATCGTCACATCTTTTGGCTTGATAATCTCTCCGGATTCGTAAGAAAGCTGACCCGCAATAATTTTGAGCAGGGTTGATTTACCGGCCCCGTTCCGTCCGACAAGGGCAATTTTATCCCGTGTTTGAACTTCAAGTTTGATATTCGATAATATAAGATCAGCTGCAAAATATTTCGTCAGCTGGTTTATTTGTAGCAAAATCATGTATTTTCACCTCAGGCTATGATAATTTAAGTGTAGCTTATAGAAGAGTGAGCCGCAATGATTGTACCTTTCCTGGTGCGAACATTTGTCACAATAAGTAAAAAGACAGATTAGTAAAAATAGTGTATAGTCTAGTATGAGGGGCGTTAAAAGATGTCAAATTTTACTCATTTTAACCAGCAGGGCAGAGCCAAAATGGTTGATATATCGAACAAACATGATTCTGTGCGCACCGCTGTTGCAGTTTCAAGCGTTGTTATGAAGGAACATGTCTATGAACAAATCGTGAATCACAAGCTTCAAAAAGGGGACGTGCTGGCGGTCGCACAGGTGGCCGGCATTATGGCTGCTAAAAACACATGGAATATTATTCCAATGTGTCATCCGATTCCGCTCAAGGGAATCGATATTGAGTTTGAATGGAAAAAAGAAAACGGCCTTTTCCATCTGATGATAGCTGCAGCTGTGAAAACAACAGGAAGTACAGGTGTGGAAATGGAAGCGCTAACTTCCGCTTCTGTCTGCGCCCTGACCGTATATGATATGTGTAAAGCACTTGATAAAGGGTTAATCATCGGACCTGCCTATCTGTCTGTAAAAACAGGCGGAAAAAGCGGGGATTATACACGAGATGAACCTGTAGCTTTGAATGTGGGGGATAGAACGTGAACAACATCGAACAATCGAAAATTCCGCAAGCTACTGCTAAGCGCTTGCCTTTATACTATCGTTTTTTAAAGAATCTGCATGCATCAGGCAAGCAGCGTGTTTCTTCTGCGGAGCTGAGTGATGCTGTGAAAGTGGATTCTGCCACGATCCGCAGGGATTTTTCCTACTTTGGAGCCCTTGGGAAAAAAGGATATGGGTATAATGTTAATTATCTTCTTTCTTTTTTCAGAAAAACGCTCGATCAGGATGAGGTGACGAAGGTTACCTTAATTGGTGTCGGTAATCTCGGCACTGCCTTTTTGCATTATAATTTTACGAAGAACAATAATACGTTAATCTCACTTGCCTTTGATGTCGACGAGAAAAAAATCGGCACTGAAATCGGCGATGTTCCTATTTATAATTTGGCTGATCTTGAAGAACACCTGCCTGAGGATGTGACCGTGGCTATTTTAACGGTTCCGGCACAAGCTGCCCAGCCCATTACGGACAGGCTGATTGCAAAGGGAATTAAAGGAATTCTTAATTTTACTCCTGCGAGATTAAATGTACCGGAGGAAATCAGAATTCATCATATTGATTTAGCAGTAGAGCTGCAATCGCTCGTGTACTTTTTGAAGCACTATCCTAACGCTTAAGAATTGAGGTGAATGATATGCCTAATATCGGTTTTGGAAGTTTGCTGCTGATCGTCTTTGCAGCACTATTAATCTTTGGGCCAAAGAAGCTGCCTGAGCTTGGTAAAGCAATTGGCAACTCATTGCGTGAATTTAAGCATGCAACGAAGGGTCTGGCGGACGACGATGAAGATAAAAAGAAAGAAGAGAAGTAAGATAGGATGAAAGCTGTCATGAAACAAAACGAAATGTCGGTTATCGATCACATTGCTGAGCTTCGGAAAAGGCTGATCATTACAGTCTTTTTCCTTTTCCTCTCTGTGATTGCCGGCTTTTTATTAGCAAAGCCGATTATCATCTATTTACAGCATACGAATGAAGCTCAGAGTTTAACGCTGAATTCATTCCGAATGACCGATCCGCTTATGGTCTATATGCAATTCGCGTTTATCATTGCCTTTATTATTACATCGCCGATCATCCTCTATCAGCTATGGGCATTTGTAAGCCCTGGCCTCTACGAAAAGGAAAGAAGGGTCACACTGAGCTATATTCCAATTTCTATTGGACTGTTTCTCGCAGGCATCAGCTTTTCGTATTTTTTGCTCTTTCCATTTGTCGTGGATTTCATGGAGCGTATGTCCAATGATTTAGAGATTAATCAAGTCATTGGAATCAACGAATACTTTCAGTTTTTAATTCAGCTGACAGTGCCATTTGGACTGCTGTTTCAGCTTCCGGTTGTTATTATGTTCTTAACGAGGCTCGGCATTGTCACACCGATGTTCCTCGTGAAAATCCGAAAATATGCGTACTTCATTCTGCTTGTTATTGCAGCGTTAATTACACCGCCGGAGCTTGTCTCGCATCTAATGGTTTCCGTACCGCTGTTTATCCTGTATGAAATAAGCATTGTTGTCTCAAGGTTTGCTTACCGCAAGGCGCAGCGGACTCAGTTTGAAGAAGCAAATAAAGAAGGGTGATCCTGTCTGCAGGACCACCCTTTTTTTTATTTTTTCTTCGCTTTGACTTTGAAAGAGAGATTGAACATTCTAAATGCGACTCCAAGATCAAACGTCGCGATTAACATCAGCAGGATTGTCGGAAACGACCAAATCCCGCTTTCTGAACTGTTTACGGCGAGATAGGTAAACAGAATACCCATCGCCAAGTAAAAGATCCCCATTGAAATTGGGCTTGTTCTCATGCTTACATGCCTCCAAAAATAAATTGCATTTGTTCTGCCTGTTTCAGCATTTCCTCAAGCTGTTCCCGGTTCGATTGCAGAATGACAACAAACGTATTCATCGCAACATGGGCAAAAATAGGAACCAGGAGACGCTTTGTTTTTACATATAGAAAAGCAAACACAAACCCCATTGATCCATAAAGAAGAAGATGCTGAGGTTCACCGTGAACTAGTGCGAATACAATCGAACTGATCAGTGCCGATAAAAAGAAATTGATGCGCTGATACAAAGCGCCGAATAAAATTTTTCTGAAAATAATCTCTTCCAGGATAGGACCTATGATGGAAGTCACGACTATGAGCAAAGGCGTAACCTTCAATACTTCCATGATGACTTTCGTATTTTCAGATTCACCTTCAATGCCAAATACCTGAATCTCAATATTGGCCGCGATCACCTGAACTGAAAGTGCCATAAACACGCCGCCGACAGCCCATAAGACGGATGGACCAGCGGGAGCTGCATCGCCCCTGAGGTCATTGCTTTTAAAATGGCTGCGGAGCAGAAGAAGTACGATTACAAAGGCAGCTGCAAAGCTGAAAACCGTCCAATAGCCTGATGCTGTAATCTGGGCCATGCGGAGCGATTGATCCTCTCCGACGCCAAGTTTAAGCAGAAGCGGAATGCCGAGAATGCCTGAAAACTGCATGACTATATATGTCAAAATAATAAGCCAGTATTCTTTCTTCAATTGAACGACTCCTTTAACTTGCCGGATGATTTAAGTCAATATAAGCAAAATTTCAGCTAGGCATAATTGTACCATAAATCAGGCAAGATGTAGGAAGATAACGCATATAGGGTATGCAGGAATGGCTATAAACATGTGAAATCGGCATAAGGAAAAGGATTTCAATTTTTTTTAACATATTACTTGAATTTGCACGAGAGATTATATAATATAATACTTGTGTTAGCACTCAAGACATATGAGTGCTAATAAAATGAAAATTTAAATTAATGAAATCTTGAGGAGGTTGTTTCACTTGTTAAAGCCATTAGGTGATCGTGTCGTAATTGAGCTTGTACAATCTGAAGAAAAAACTGCTAGTGGGATCGTACTGCCGGATAGTGCCAAAGAAAAACCGCAAGAAGGTAAAGTAGTGGCAGTAGGTACTGGCCGTGTGCTTGACAACGGTGAGCGTATTGCTCTTGAAGTTGCAGAAGGCGATCGCATCATCTTCTCAAAATACTCTGGTACAGAAGTGAAGTATGAGGGTTCTGAATACTTAATCTTACGCGAAAGCGACATTTTAGCAGTTATCGGCTAATTTATAAAAATTTCCAATATCATAGAACATCATTCTTAGGAGGTAATGGAACATGGCTAAAGACATTAAATTCAGTGAAGACGCTCGCCGCGCAATGCTGCGCGGGGTTGATGCACTCGCTAATGCAGTTAAAGTTACGCTTGGACCAAAAGGACGCAACGTGGTTCTTGAAAAGAAATTCGGTTCTCCGCTTATTACAAATGACGGTGTGACAATTGCAAAAGAAATCGAGCTTGAAGATGCATTCGAAAACATGGGTGCAAAGCTTGTTGCTGAAGTTGCAAGCAAAACAAACGATGTTGCCGGTGACGGAACAACAACTGCAACGGTTCTTGCTCAGGCAATGATCCGCGAAGGTCTTAAAAACGTAACAGCTGGTGCTAACCCAATGGGTATCCGCAAAGGTATTGAAAAAGCTGTTATTGTTGCAACGGAAGAATTAAAAGCTATTTCTAAACCAATCGAAAGCAAAGAATCCATTGCTCAAGTAGCTGCGATTTCTGCTGCTGATGATGAAGTTGGCCAATTGATTGCTGAAGCTATGGAGCGCGTTGGAAACGACGGCGTTATCACAATCGAAGAATCAAAAGGCTTCACTACTGAGCTTGAAGTAGTTGAAGGTATGCAATTCGACCGCGGATATGCATCTCCTTACATGGTAACTGATTCAGATAAAATGGAAGCTGTCCTTGACAACCCATACATCTTAATCACAGACAAAAAAATCACTAACATCCAAGAGATCCTGCCTGTATTAGAACAAGTTGTTCAACAAGGCAAGCCTCTATTATTGATTGCTGAAGATGTTGAAGGTGAAGCACTTGCTACTCTAGTAGTAAATAAACTTCGCGGAACATTCAATGCAGTAGCTGTTAAAGCTCCTGGATTCGGCGACCGCCGCAAAGCAATGCTTGAAGATATTTCAGTTCTTACTGGCGGAGAAGTGATCACTGAAGATTTAGGCTTAGATCTTAAATCTGCGAACATCACTCAACTTGGCCGCGCTTCTAAAGTTGTTGTAACAAAAGAAAACACAACAATTGTTGAAGGTGCTGGAGAGTCTGACAAAATTGCAGGCCGCGTAAAACAAATCCGTGCTCAATTAGAAGAAACAACTTCTGAGTTCGATAAAGAAAAATTACAAGAGCGTCTAGCGAAATTAGCTGGCGGTGTAGCAGTCATCAAAGTTGGTGCTGCAACTGAAACAGAATTAAAAGAGCGCAAACTTCGCATTGAAGATGCATTGAACTCTACTCGCGCTGCAGTAGAAGAAGGCATCGTATCAGGCGGTGGTACTGCCCTTGTAAATGTATACAACAAAGTTGCATCAGTAGAAGGCGAAGGCGATTTCGCAACAGGCGTAAACATCGTATTGCGTGCTCTTGAAGAGCCAGTACGCCAAATCGCACACAACGCTGGTCTT
This sequence comes from Metabacillus dongyingensis, assembly GCF_019933155.2. Classification (NCBI taxonomy): domain Bacteria; kingdom Bacillati; phylum Bacillota; class Bacilli; order Caryophanales; family Bacillaceae; genus Metabacillus; species Metabacillus dongyingensis. Next base: position 272,323 of record NZ_CP082944.1, read on the forward strand.
GAAGGCTCAGTTATCGTTGAGCGTCTAAAGCATGCTGAAGTAGGAACTGGCTTCAACGCTGCAACTGGAGCTTGGGTAAATATGATCGAAGCTGGTATCGTTGACCCAACTAAAGTAACGCGTTCAGCTCTTCAAAACGCTGCATCTGTAGCGGCTATGTTCTTAACAACTGAAGCAGTTGTTGCTGACAAGCCTGAAGAAAATGCTCCTGCAATGCCTGATATGGGCGGCATGGGCGGTATGGGCGGCATGATGTAAGGCTTTCCTGAGCCGAACATCTGAGAAATAGTTAATCCTATTTTTCGACCAATTTCACTTAAATTGTGAAGTAGATGTGAAAAACTTATATCAATAGCAATAACCACTTCCTATTAAAATTAGGGAGTGGTTTTTTGTGTTGTTAAAATTTACATATCAGATCTGATCTCATTTCAATTACCCGGAAATCCAATTACAAGGGTTATGAAATCTTGTGAATAAGTGAGAATTCGAGAGATATTCGTACCAAACTGAGGGAGTTTAGAAGGAAGAAAAAATACCAGCTTTTAAAAAACGGTCGTGCATTTATTAAAATGCACGATTTAGTCTTCCGAAATCATCTCGATAAATTTGTCCAACAAATTGGGGGTCCAATTGCTTATCCAAACTATCTCATAAATCTTCAATGCCTTCAGCGTGTTTTTGTTTTGATAAGTTCTTTTGGTAGTAATGCATCGTAGGTATTAAGTCGAATTTATTGTTTTGAATCACGGAATAATTTCAAAAACAGTGCCTTGGTTAAAATCAGTCACTTTCATAGCGCCATATACCCCTAAATATAATCTGGTTTGATTCAGATTCGTTCCTAAACTAACATAATAGGCTGATTGAGACCCAAAATCATAATCGGTTTGTATCACACTAAAATCATTTTGTTTACCATTTGGTCTTACGAAGGTATAAGCTAAACCCCCTCTAACCTGAGGTTGAGATTCTTTCTGGGCAAGATCGGTAAACACAACTCTTCCTGTTAAACCAGGGATTCTGTTCCCCATATATGGCTGGACACCTGTAAGTGCGGTTCCCGCAAACTTATCGGGTCTGGCATCTTTATGAAAATAACTAGTTAAAGGCTGAAGACGACTCCCTGAAAGTGTTATTGCTTCATTGTAATAAGCGATTGTTTTCTCATCCAAAGTTGGATTTATAGTGCAGCCTCTCATAATTGAAGCAGGAAAAGCACCTTCCCAACCTCGCCAGCCAAAGTTAATAATTCCTTTTTTTTCAGGTTCAGAATTCATGAAAGAAGCTTGAATAAGCTGAGTAACCGGTATTGGTTTATAATGAACGAATGAAAAAATTGACTCGACCAAAGCCTGGCCGACATTTCCTGCATATTTAATATACTGATTATTAAATTTTTGAAATGAAATGCCTGGTATATTGCGAACCCCTTTGGCCATCACCATGAGTGTTTCCTGAATAGTTGTGGGAAGTTCATTAAAACGTGTGACAATGGGTGGGTTATTGATGTATGTATTCTTGCCTACATCAATTTCAATTATTTTACCTGCAATTTCTAGATCGTCCTGGCTTAAGTTAAATGGATCATAGGCAGATCCTCCATCTCCGGTTGTTAAAACAAGTTTTCTTGTTTCAGGTGAAAAGTTTAAACTATTGAACCCATTATGAGTTGAAAATGGTCTTTTTAAGTTCAGTAATGTCCGGCGTTTTTGGGGTTGACCATTCGATTGTAAAATCCATTCTTCAATTGTATCAATATGATCATATTGAGTTTCTCTATTTATCCACCTTAGGTTTAAAGTTTTAGGATCACGCGGGTTAGGCTTAAAAGATTCAGGAAGAGCACCTGGACCTTGTGTTCCAGCTACTGAATAATGAAGATAAAACAGACCGTTATAATAAAATTCTGGATGAAACGCTAGCCCTAGCAACCCCCGTTCATCATATCCACCACCAGAAGCACCTAGTTTTACGATTCGCGGGCGAATATCTAAAAAAGTCCGTATAACTCCGTCTCTTACGTAAAAAATCTCTCCTACCTGGGTTGCAATAAATAATGTTTCTTTTGAGTCACCCGGAAGTATCGCTGTTTTCAAAACAGTCGGTAAATTCACCTTGCTTACAATAGGCCGTAAACTAACCTTAACTTTTATCAATAAATTTTACACTCCTTCTAAGTTTTCTTTTATAAGAATATGATTAGAGCTGTTTTATTAATACCGAATTAGGGCCGATGAATCTAACAAGGAATAGACCATTTTTCACAACAGCGTTGGAGGAATCGAGGCGGCCATAAAAAGGACTATAATTTCATAAATCAATTATCTAAATAGTTGATAAACATACAGTGATTTTTACATAAAACAGTGAATAGCATAAGGTTAGTTTAGTATTGTTGGAGGTGGGATTCATGAAAAGGATAAAAAGGAAAGCCGTACAGTATTGGCAGCAGCCTTTCTTTGGAATCAAACACGATTTTATGGAATTGTTGCCTACCACCAAACTAATACTTACCGCGATAATAAGCTCGTTTGCAGCCATATTCCAGTCAGCAGGGGGATATATGCCCGGCATCGGTTTTTTTGTAAGTGCCATGACGACTTTACCAATATTTTTAGCAACGATTGTATCCGTCAGGCACGGAATCCTTTCCTATTTTGTTACGATCCTCCTTTTATTGTTTATCCAGCCTAGCGAACTAATTATTTTTTCCTTCACAACGGGTATTCTCGGATTGGTACTTGGTGCTTCCTTCTATAAGTCGAAAACAAGATTTTTGGTTGTTTTCTTGGCGGGAGCTGCCTTATTTATGGGAATCATTACGATTCTTTTTATTTTCCGTTTTCCTGTGTTAGGACCAGGTGTTGGTGCGTCTTTTCATTTTCATTCTTTATTGCTCGTAGCGATATTCAGTATTCCATATGCATGGATAGCAGCAGAAGCTTGTTCGTTTACTCTGAAACGATTGGCTCACACCCTGCCGGATAGAGTAATCAAGTCGACATCTGACCAGCAGGAATTGAACCATCTTAAGGATGGTTCAGCTAAGAAAGAAAATGTCGAAGCGAAGAAATAGAGCCGAAGCGGATCTGCTTGGGCTCTATTTCCTTTGATACTATAAGTTAAATGGTTGGTTATAAAGAATCGAAATAGGAGTTGTTCGATCATATATACTCCTGGAGCACCAGTTGATTCAGCTTCTTTTCATAGAGAATGGGGACAGCAATCTGTATTCTTGTTTAACTATACCAGCTAATAGTTTGTCGTATGCATGCTAACATTTTGCTAACGCAATCCCATGAAAAACGGAAAATTCTCGTTAAAGATGTTACACCTCAGATTAAGAAAAACATTCTTGAGAAATAATTAGCCTATTTCTCACCCAATGTTCACTTCCTTCTGGGAAGTAGTAATATAACTAATTTATACCTATAACAAAAACCACTTCTCTATAAATTTGAGAAGTGGTTTTTTTGATGTGGACGTTTTATTTTAAATCCAATATTGAAATCCTATAAGTTTTCCCAAATGTGAAAAGATGGAAATACACTCCTCGAATGTGTACAATTAAACTAGCTTTATAGTTATAGCGGGATAGTGCATTTGTTCCATGCTTAAGTTGTTAGGAGGCATTCTATGTTTTTTTTCAAAAAGAAAACGCAAATTTCGGAGCAAAAAGTGAGAGAACTCATTCAGCGGTTAGAAGCTGCCTACACAGAAAAGGATATAGAGAAATTGAAGAAATTGTTCCATCCAGATTATCGCGATATCTCCTTTTTAAACCATTTTACTTTGATGATGAATTTTCAAATTTACAACATTCAATCTGAAATTATGAAGATTGAAATATTAAATCTATCAGATGACGAAGCGACATTTACCTACACTAGAAAACACATATACACGTGCGTAAATCAAAACGAAGAAAATGGAGAAAATCCAAGCCACAAGTTATTATATCCAAACTAATAGAGAGACTAACTCAATCTGGATTACAAGATTCTCAAAATACAGCGAATTATTTTTGGACAACGAAGGAGAAATCTTGCCGCATGAGAAGGCAGTAGTACCATCCAGTGCACAATTTTTTGAGAATATGAAACGGTTTATTGAGTCGTTTCAGCTAGATGGTTTCAAACCGGCGACGTATCTTCTTTATAATGATAGTGAATTTATAGGGTATTATCCCGAACTAGAACGTTTTTCATATAAAACAACAGAAAAATTTACGATTGATTATTTTATAGAGATGGATGCGGCTTCCGTGGAAGAGCATACGGAAATATACATACGGGAGAATAGCTTGGAATATAGCGATGTCATAGAAATAGAAGGGAATTATTCTATTATCGAAACGAAATTTATTAGTAATTCTCGTTTGCAGCATGAGCTAGTACTAAGCATATTGGCACCTGACGGTTTTTTTATGATTCGCTATTTAAAAAATAATAACAGTCCCGTGGATCAACAACTGCGGCAGAGATGGATTGATCAAATGGCGGCAGCAACTTCTTATCTTAATCCTAATTGAACAAAGTTTTTATTGATTTCTAGGATTATAAAAGTTTGAGTATTTCATCAGTTTACTGAGAGCTGGAATCACATAATGAAATGAAAAACTCGCCAAAAGGGACGAGTTTTTTGCGTTTTAAGATACCAATGATAGTGCAAACTGATTTGTTATTTCCTAAACTAGTCTCTAACACAAAACGATTATTCTATAAGGTGCAGTTTGAGCTGGAATACTTTTGGTGGCAGGTCCATAAATAACAATAAGATCCCGGTTCGCAGGATTTCGTGTAAATGATTGCCCATTCGTTAATAATAATTGAGTGTATGGAGATAATTTTAGTTGCAATCGTCCATCGCTGCTCACCAGCTGGCTATTAAAATAATCTACTTTTACATTCTGATTGGGGCTTTCTTTTACCATAACCAGTGCTTGGTATTGAGGAGGGTATATTAGGGGTACAGGTGCATTTCCATCGTAATATCCAGTTACCAGGTCTCCTTTTGCTATCATTGCATGGTCCACAAAGTATGTGGAAGGTGAGATAGCAAAATTTACTGAAGCGCCTGATCCGTTTTCTACAGAAATTAATTTATTACAGCCTTCACCATTTTGTCCTGTATTAAAATCACTGATCATCGTAACGATCCCTTGAAAAGAATAAAAATTTGTCATACCTATACCTCCATTGAACATAAGAACACTTACAAAATAGGAGCTGATACACCTATGTACTATATGTAGGTTAATACCTATACGACTGTGCGAATGCCCATAAACATAAAACTTGACTGATTCTCTCCTCAAAAGATATTATAGATATATTAAGTCTATAATTAGAAGGTGAGAAAATGAAATACTCCAAGGCAACGAATTATGCGCTTCACACGATTGTTTATCTGGCACTTTTACCGACTGAAAAAACAATTGGGGTAAAGCCTTTGGCCGAGGTTCAGAAAGTGTCGACTACGTATCTTTCTAAAGTATTAACGAATTTAGTTAAAGCTGGTTTTATCGAATCAAGTACAGGAGTTAATGGCGGATATAAACTAATTAAGGATGTAAGAAGTATAACGTTCTCAGATATCATAAATGCCATTGAGGGGACAACGTCATCGTTTACTTGCAGTTTGGATAATCATGTACACGATCGGCAAAATTGCTACATTGGAAAAGTAATGAATGAAGCTGAACAAAAAAAGGAAGAGTATCTGAGATCTCAAACGATTGAACATGTCTTGCAAAAGGTTGATAAAAATATCATTCATTATATAACTTCTGCAGCAAAATAATTTTTTTCGTTTAATTATAGATTATAAGTATCTTTAATATCTTTAAAAGAAAATTAATAAATATAAGAGGTGGGAAAATGATATTAGATTGCGCAATCATAGGCGGCGGCCCAGCAGGCTTAAATGCTGCACTTGTATTAGGAAGAGCCAGAAGAAGCGTTATCCTCTTTGACAATGATCAGCCGAGAAATGCCGTTACACATGAGTCACATGGATTTATTACTAGAGACGGAGTTTCGCCAAGAGAGTTCAGAGATTTGGCACATCAGGATATTAGGAAATATCCATCAGTGCAAACAAAAAAAGTTGAAATTGCAGAAATACAGAGGGAAAGCAGTTCTATATTTAAACTCATAACTCAAGAAGGCATGTCCTATTTAAGCAGGAAAATCATCGTCGCAACCGGCCTTAAAGAAAGCTTGCCGAATGTGAAAGGGATTAGGAATTATTATGGGAAAAGTATATTCAGTTGTCCTTATTGCGATGGCTGGGAATTAAGAGAACAGCCTCTGGCGCTCATTTCTGAAAGCAAAAATGCTATTCATATGGCAAAGATGATTTATCAATGGAGTAAAGACTTAGTTGTCTGTACGAACGGCAACAAAATCATGACAGAAACAGAGGAGCAGTTATTTAAGAGAAAAGGAATTCGTATTAAGGAAGAGCCCATAGTAAATTTAAGGGGTTCAGATGGGAACTTAGAAAAGGTAGTGTTTGCTGACGGTACAGAATTGGACCGGGCAGGCGGATTTGTTACGACTGAACTTGAGCAGCCCAACGATCTTGCTCATTCACTTGGGTGTGAAATGAATAAACAGGGCGGAATCATTGCTGACGCTTTAGGCAGAACGAATGTAGAAGGTGTATATGCAGCAGGAGATGTATCTGTAGCGGGTCCTTCACAGTTAATCATTGCTGCGAGTGAAGGGACCCGTGCCGCAATGGGGGTAAATAGCGATTTGACAATGGAAGAATTTAAATAAACTTCAGCCGAAAAATGCGCCAAACCTTGATGTATAAAGGTTTGGCGCATTTTTAATTTCGTTTACAGGTTTCTCTCCAACAAAATCCCCACTTGCTCTGCCATAACGAGGGTGGGAGTTTAGTCAGTGGAGAACCTTGATCAAAAACCAGCGTTTTCAAAAAAATTTCCTCAAGAAGCGGCTAATCGCCTCTTTTTTGTTTCGTATCGCTTGGCGATATAACTTGCAAATAAGTTTAAAAACCTTCATATTTAATAGAAAAGGAGGTCCGATATGCGACGTGATATACAACCGAATGAACGAGCTTTCTCTTCCAAGGAAGCTGCAGAAGAAGTAGGGATTGCAACTCCCACTGTCCGTAAGTATGGGCAAATCTTAGAGCGGAATGGATATGAGTTTTTGAAAGATGGCGAACGGCGTATCTTTGTTCAATCTGACATCGGAGCGCTTATAGCGTTACGCGATACGGACAAGCCCCTGGACGATACAGCTAAAGACCTTGTGTATCAACAAAAAGAAAGACTAGAAGGATCCAATGAAACAGAGATTGCGATACCCGATACATATGAAAATTTACCCCATGACCCCAATCAATTAAAAGAGGTCTTAATGTTTTTAGCTAATGAACTCGCTGCTACACGGGAAATGAATGTCCAACTGACAAACGATATGTCACAGCTTAAAACAAAGGTTTCCCAACTTCAGCAAGATCATCATGTTATTAGTTCTACTATTGGAAATTCAGCGCATAAAACGAATGTTAAAATTGAAAGATTAACTGAACAACAAAATACCTATTATGAAACATTGCTGCAGCAAGAAAAACAAAAAAGTGAACTCTTACAAAAAGAAATACAAAATATGAGGGACGAACAGAAAAAAGAATGGAGTTCACAAAATGACTTTAATAAACGTTTAGAAGAAGCGATACAAAAACCTCAAGAAAAATGGGAGTGGCTTTTCTCCATATTCCGAAAATAAGATGCCTGTTAAGTTTTTTTGATTAACTGTGTAAAGATTTGAGGAAGTAAATTTTTGATGTTGCAACATTTGATAAATCATCATTTTACACTTAACAGGATTTGGAACGAAGGCACAATTAAAATTCATTGGAGATTTGTTTAAGCGATATGCATCCAAACAAAATACACACCTTGAAGCAAGTGAAAAATCATGCTCGTTAAAATAGGAGTTGAGGCGGTTGAAAACCTCATTCAAAAACAAGAGTCTTCCTTAATAGATTTACTCCAGAAAGAGGCTGATCGGCTCTTTTTTTGGTTTCGTATCGCTTGGCGATATAACTTTTAAATACATTCAAAACCTTAATATTTAATAGAGATGCGTTCGATATGCATCAAGTGTAAGAAGTTGGAATGTGACACCCTTTTTCTAAAGTATGGTCAAAACTTAGAGCGAAGGGGATATGAGTTGTGATTGGCGTATCTGTCCAATCTGACATCGAAACACTTATAGCGTTATGCGATATGGACAAGCCCCTAGACGATAAAGGTGAAGACATTGTGTATCATCAAAATGAAAGATTATAAGGAATCAAGGAAACAGAGATTGCGATACATGATACATATGATAATTTAATCCCAATCAATTAAAAGAGATCTTAATGTTTTAACGCATGAACTCGCGCTGGCGTGAAATGAACGTTCAACTGATAAACGATATGCCACAGCTTTAAAACAAAGGTTTCCCGACTTCAGTAAGATCATCATGTCCTTAATAGTGTTCCTCAATAAAGGGATTGATGAGTTCTTTTTTATGTTTCGTATCGCTGGGCGATACAACCTCCAAATAAACCCCCAGATCCTTTATGAGTTTTTAATGGCGAATGACATATCATTTCCAGTCCGCCATCGAAGCGCTTATAGCGTTACGCGATATGGACAAGCCTCTAGACGGTAAAGCTAGAAACCGTGTGTATAAACAGAAAGATTAGAAGCAATCAATGAAACAAAGAGCGATACATGATACATGTCAAAATTTTATCCCAATCAATAAATAGAGATCTTTTTAAACCTAAGGTAACTAAATATAAGCAGAAAAATCCTTTGGTCTGAATATTCCAGATTCACTATTTTTCATATTTCACTAATTCCCGGGAAATATCTACAAATTCTGAGTAGATATCGACAGAATTAGAAGCTTCAAATTGCCATTTGTTTTGCTGATAAACTATTCATTGTTTCTTAAGAAATATCTCATTAAAGGAAAGAAGCTTTAGGATGTAATTTTATCTCCTGAAAAAGCGCCAAACCCTGATTTGTAAGGGTTTGGCGCTTTTTTATTTTCTGTATTTTTTTAAAAATGCAATATGAATTATTTCTTTGCAGATGAGGTGTTCAATTGATCGAATCAAAATGCTTAACCCTCACATTCTCAAAAACTGCTTTCCCGCCTTCAGAAAAGAGAGTAATCCCTTTATCATCAGGTTGAGGGAATACCAAATTTGAATGAGCAACCTTTCCATCATCCACAAAAAGTTCAATGCTAGTTTTATCAACGAGAATTTTTAAATGAACCTTCTTCTTATAAGCATCAAATGGTGCAATACTTTCAACGTACTGATTTGATTTATCAGGATGCTCTGTAAATGACCGATTAACAAACGAGTAATTTCCTTCTGATGATATCCCTACGTCAATGTGCCGTTTCTTGTCTGCTGATTCTCTCAGCCTAAAGCCTGCATGCTGAAGATCGGACCATGAAATGTCTGCGTCCAATTGATAGGCATCTGCCTTCAATTCAAGTGTTTTTGAGCCATTCACTTTGATTTGGTCATAAGCATTCGATACTTTTGACAATTCATCTAATGCTTCTATGGGCTGGGAAGAAAGATAATACTGATTTTCTCCTTCGTGCTTCAGTTCGATTTCACGGACGATGGAATCCAAGCCATTGAAGCCTTCTTCCATTGTCGGTGCATTGTCTGCATAAGCCCAGTTATTCATCCAGGCAAGACCATAGCGTTTGTCTAATTTATCTCTTTCCTGACCATCTTCGAATGTTACTCCTCCATACCAATCGAAGCCATAGTCTAACCATTCCGGTTCTTGCTGATCCGGGATAAACTCTTTTCCGTTAAAGGTTCCGACCCAGTAGGCATACGTGTTTGGCTTGCCTGCTGCTTTTCCGTTTGCGCTGAAGCCCAGTACCCACTTTTCAGTGCCGTCATCGGCGCGCATCCGGTAGAGATCCGGGCATTCGAGCACACCGAGGTTTTCGGTGGAAAAGCTGCTTGTGTAACGCCAATCTTTCAAGTTATCAGACTCATAAAAGCCGATTTTGCTGCCTTCTGCCATGGTCATGACCCATTTACGGCGGGTGTCATCCCAGATGATTTTTGGATCTCTGAAATCCTTTGGGCCTGGGTTCTTCATGACTGGTTCTTCGCTGTATGGCTTAAACGACTTGCCTTTATCTGTACTGTACCAGAGGAACTGTTCCTGCTTCTGGCCGTTTTTTGATGGCTGGGTTACGACGGCGATAAAAGCGTCTTTTCCAAACCCGGCTGTGTTTTCTTTATCTATGACAACAGATCCAGACCATGGATCTCCGTTTTCATTCGTGTATTTTGGGATGGCGACGCCTTCGTCTTTCCAGTGCATAAGGTCATTTGAGGTGGCGTGGCGCCACTCTGTTCCGTTGCCATCCGGATAGTCCCCGTTATACAGGTAGTAATAATGATAAGTTCCTTTATAGTATACAGGCTTCTGCGGATCGTTTTTCCAATGATCAGGTGCCGTAAAATGATAGGCTGCCTGGTAGGAGTGCTCTTCTTTTTCCTCTGGCGGCACTTCTTTTGTTTTAAAGAATGTTTGAATTAAAAAGCCAGTGCTGATCACCATCCACAATCCAATCATAATAATTCCGGCAATCTTGTATCCTTTCTTGAAAATTCTTTTTTTCTTCATTTAAATTCACCACTTTTTAAAAAAGAAAAAGAAAATGCCAATTGACATTTTCTTTTTCTTTTTTTTTTGGTTCTTACTTTTCCGTAATTTGACCTTGTTCAAGAATGCTGTTTTTAACGACCGATGTTTTGTCTCCTTTGATGTTCAGCTTGAAGCTTGGAGCAAACGTTGATTTGTGGTCTTCAAAGTACCCTCTGTTCGTCATATAGCTTGTAACAACTGTATTGTCACTGCCTTCTTGAGGAATGGCATAGTGAGCATAGTTCCATGTGATATCGTATGGATCAAGGTCCTGATGCAGCACCATACCAGTTTTATTTAACGGCTTATATGGGCCAGTCAGTGAGTTGGACACATAACCTAACAAGTAGATGTCTTGATTATCAATGCCGTCAATTGTCATTTTTGAACCGCGTGAGCTTGTGAACAGGTACCATTTTCCGTCCTTTTTGAAGATGTTCGGACGCTCAATTTCATCTGTTACCGTGTTTGATACAAGCAGCGGCTTCATTTCTTTTTTAAGAGTATAATCATCATTTATTTCAATAATTCCCATTGCACCGTTTGCAACTTCAGCCAGTCCTTTTTTATCGCTGTTCAGAAGCTTGCTTTTTTCATCCTGGAAGAATTTATTGCTGCTGCCGTAGTAGGCTTGGTTGTAAAGAGAATCTTCCCCTTGGTAGCCATACTCAGTGCCTGTATTGGCTTCAAATACAAGATACTTGCGGCCATCTTCTTCAATGTAGTGAGGGTCTCTGAATGTATGATTATCAGAAGGAGCTCCGTCCTCTACAAACTTGTCCACCGTTTGATAGTACTTGCTGTCTTTGCCTTCATAAATGGATTTGTAATCCTCAACGCCGTCAACTTTCAGCGTTTTTGTGTCAGGCTGCGATAGGTTTACTTGTGCAGTCGTTAACGTTTGTTTTCCGTAATGTCCTGATTCAGGTGTAAATGGTTCGCGGTTTGTGTAGAATAAGCGGACTTCACCATCTTCAGTGAATGTTGCAGAACCGGACCATTCTTCTGCTTGATGCTTTAAGTACGGATCGTTCGGAACGTTTTTGTCGTTGTTATCGAATACGCGTCCGGCATTTTTCCAAGCATCAATAGAGTTGTCGCCGACTTTTTTATAGAACAAGTAGATGAACGTGTCACCTGGATTTTTAGGATCACCGGCTAATCCAAAAACGATATGATAGCCTTTATATTCTGCAACAGTTCCATCAGCGTTTTGCAATGGCCATGTATCCCACACATCCATATCAATCGTTTCGCCTGATTCGGTTACTTTTTTTGCAGAAGGGATATTTTTAATCGTGGTTTCGTCAAACTTAGGGATGGTATACCTTGCATCACCGTGCTGTTTGATCATGTCTTTCATAGCGGAACGAGTGATTTGTGAAGTACCGTACGTTTCTTTGTAATCTGCCGGATCCTTTGGAGCCGCAAATGATTGGGTAACAGTACCGCTTAATAGAATGCCAGTACTGAGTGTTACTACTGTTGCCTGTTTGGCAAGCTTGCTAAAGTTCATAAGTCTTCCTCCTCGTTTTATGTTTGATTGCTTGTACAAATAGAATTATAGGGGAGTCCTGAGAGGAGAGGTATGGCACATATTGATTGGAATTTAGTCGTATATTGATATTGGCTCAGGAGAAGGGCTAATGATCTTTTTGTTGAATGTACAATGACAGTGAGTTTTAACCAAACGTTTAAGGAGGCATCAAATGGATAAAAAAGTTCAATTCGACTTTGAAATCGAGTTTTCTAACGGGGGAGGACTTCAGGGGCAGGAATTCCGGCTAGATATTGAAGGAGATGACATCTCTGATGAGAATCTGGCCAAATATATCGTAGAAGATATGAGGCTGCTTATGGTTGGCGAAGTGAGGATTTTTAACAAAAAAATCATTACGGAAAAACACAAACGAAATTCTGTTGAAGATAATGCCGTTCAGTAAATATTCTCGATCGGTGATGAAAAGGGAAAAAATGGCGGAGCCCATATGGCAGCCCAGGATCGAGGAAAAGCGGAATGGTACAAATCGTTTTCTCTAAGGGTGTGCAAAGTGGAAAGGCAGATTTTTTTGGGGATGTGATAGTGTAGCGCTTTTATCAGCGGCTGATCAGAAAAAGTACGTTGATCGCCGTATTGGTTTTACAGCGAATGCGCGGAAGAAAGTGCGCCAAACGCGGTTATGAAACACTATCTTTATCGGAGATGTGGAAGAAAGTGCGCTAAACGCGGTTTTGAAACACTATCTTTATCGGAGATGTGGAAGAAAGTGCGCCAAACGCGGTTTTGAAACACTATCTTCATCGGAAATGTGGAAGAAAGTGCGCCAAACAGGGTTTTGAAACACTTTTTCACCTGAGACGCAGAAGAAAGTGCGCCAAAAGCGGATTTGAAACACTATTTTCACCTGAGCTGCAGAAGAAAGTGCGCCAAACTGGGTATTGAAACACTATTTTCACCTGAGCTGCAGAAGAAAGTGCGCCAAACGCGGTTATGAAACAATATCTTCACCTGAGCTGCAGAAGAAAGTGCGCTAAACGCGGTTTTGAAACACTATCTTCATCGGAAATGTGGAAGAAAGTGAGCCAAAAGCGGATTTGAAACACTATCTTCACCGGAAATGTGGAAGAAAGTGCGTCAAACGCGGTTTTGAAACACTATCTTCATCGGAGATGTGGAAGAAAGTGCGCCAAACGCGGATTTGAAACACTATCTTCATCGGAAATGCAGAAGAAAGTGCGCCAAACGCGGTTTAGAAACACTATCTTCATCGGAAATGTGGAAGAAAGTGCGCCAAACGCGGTTATGAAACACTATCTTCATCGGAAATGCAGAAGAAAGTGCGCTAAACTGCGTATTGAAACACTATTTTCACCTGAGCTGCAGAAGAAAGTGCGCCAAATGCGCTTTTGAAACACTATCTTCACCGGAAATACCAAAGAAAAGTGCGCCAAACCTGATTTTGCAGCACCTTTTTCAGCATTTGTGAAACAACTTTATCTTCCCCAGGAAAAAGCATACCACCCGCAACATGGTATGCCTATTCCTTCGAAAATCTCTCCCAGGACTTCTGATATTCATTGAGCAGCTGCGTGCGGTTCAGCTGTTTTCCGACGTAGAGCTGTGTGGCAGCGCCGAATTCTTCCCGGATTCCGACGGGAAAGTCGAACCAGTTAGAAGGGACGGTGTTGCCTTTTTTGTAGTTTTGAATCGTTTCTTCTGCAAGTGGACCAAGATCATCCGAGTTGATGTGATGGAAGGCGGGAATGAATTTGAATTCTTCCGTCATGTACCGTTTGCCCTGCTCGGAAGACACCATCCAGTTTAAAAATTTTTTGGCTTCTTTTTTCTTTTCAGGGCTGGCCTGCTTGTTCACGGCCCAATAGTTTGGAACGCTGACGACAAGTGCTTCCTTTACAGGCCGGTCATTAATTGGGATCGGCATAAAGCCGATGTTCATGTCCGGCGCAGCCTGATCGATCATCGGCTGAATCCAGTTGCCCTGCTGAATGATCGCTGCTTTACCGGAAGTGAAAAGATTTACTTCCATCGTGTAGTCTGTAGTCAGCGGGTTATCATTTCCGAACTTTAAGGTGAGGTCGAGCAAGTTAAGCAAATCGTTAAAATTTTGATTGGTCGTAATTTTTTCCGTTCCTTTATTCAGGTTTTGGATAAACTCCTCTGTATTTTCCTGCTGGGCGAATGCGACATTCATCAGGTGATCACCAAGCTTCCAGTCTTCATAGTAGCCTGTTGCAAACGGAGTGATGCCAGCCTTCTGCAGTTTTTCTGCAGCTGCTGTCAGCTTAGTTAGAGTGTCAGGCGGTTCTGCAATGCCGGCTTTTTTAAACAGATCCTTATTATAAATAAACCCATAGCCTTCAAGGTTAATCGGCATTCCGAAAACCTTACCGTTCAATGTCACCGGGGTCAGTGCTTCCTGGTAGGCCTGATCCACCCAGGGCTCACCGGAGAGATCCTCTAGAAAGTTCTGCCACAGGATGGTATTTTCAAAGCCGGTGTTTGTGAAAATATCCGGCCCGGTGCCAGTCGCCATTTCCGCCTTCAAATCGGCCAGGTCATCCATCGCGCCCCCAACGGTATGCACTCGGATATTGACATTGGGATTCTCCCGCTCATAAGCACGCGTCATTTCCTCAAATTGAGTGGAGACCTCTATTTTGGGATTCCTAAGATCAAGTATGATTTCCGGGTCTTTCTTTTCTATTTTTTCTGGCTGGGCTTCATTTTGGCATGCCGAAAGAAGCAGACTGACCATTAAAAAGAGGGATAAGAACGTGTTTTTAATCATGTCGTTTCCTTCCTGAACTCAAACGGCGTCATGCCGACAACCTTTTTAAACAGTTTTGAAAAGTAGATTTCATCCTGATAGCCGAGCATGGTTGAGATCGAGTAGATGCTTTTGTCCGTTTCCTGCAGCCAAGATTTTGCCTGGCAGATTCTAAGCTCTGTAATGTATTTGGAAAGGGTCATTCCAGTTTCCTGCTTAAACTTCCGTGAGATATGCTCGCGGCTTAAAAAGAAGACATTCGACAGTTTTTCCAGACTCAAATCCTCCATATAATAGGTTTTAACATAAGAAACGATGTCCTCCATGCGCCGGGCAGCATCGATTTCATCCAAACGGTGGATTGATCTGAAATTTTGTTCCTCAAGCTTTTTCTCCAAGGTCTGAAAAGCCGCCCTGATTTGTGATAAAGACTCAATCGGTTCTCCTGTTACAAGCCTTACAGGTAGGTCGAACTCCCGGCTGATATATTCTTCAACAGACAGCCACTGGTCGCAGATCGTGATCACAAGGCAGAGGTTAAGATCTGTCTGAAGGGAAAAGGCATTTCCCACTCTGCGGTCCATCAGCTCATCTGAAAGGTTTTCTATATAAGAATCCGGATTGTGCATCTGGTAAAAAGAAAGCAGTGACAGCTCATAGCCTGCTGATTCAGGAAGAAACTCGGCCAGGCTGTCGGCATCTGAACGGTCACCAAGGCAGATTGCAGTCGCCAGCTGATTTCTCCGCAGTTTTTTTGCATCTTCCAGCACTTCTGCATGCTCGAAGTCGTCTTTCCATGCTTGTACGGATTTTTTCAGCGTGTGATTGAACGCTTCATACTCAATCGGTTTCAGCAAATAATCGAAGCTGCTGTGCTGGATGGCCTTGCGCATATAGGAATAATCATTATATCCAGTGATAAAAATCACTTTTCCCGGATAGGAAATCGAATCAAGCCACTCAATCAGTTCCATACCGGTCATACCGGGCATTTTTATATCTGTAAAGATCAGTTCAGGCTGCTCTTTTTCAATCCATTTTTTCGCTTCCTTGCCGTTGCTTGCCTCGAGCAGCTTGGTGATTCCGTATTGTTCCCACTGGCCTAAATGGCGGAGGACGTCCCGCACATTGAATTCATCGTCGACAATCAGTGCTT
The DNA here is from genome assembly GCF_019933155.2 of Metabacillus dongyingensis. Classification (NCBI taxonomy): domain Bacteria; kingdom Bacillati; phylum Bacillota; class Bacilli; order Caryophanales; family Bacillaceae; genus Metabacillus; species Metabacillus dongyingensis. The sequence goes on from NZ_CP082944.1 coordinate 288,503, forward strand.
TCACCGTGTTCAACTCCTTGCCTAAGTCTTCATGATATTGGGGAGACCTCTATCGGAATTTTCATGCTGACGGAAAAACCTTTTCCGTTTATTGAATCAACCATCATTTCGGCACTTTGCCCATACCGCAGGAGCAGTCTGTCGCGGATATTCTTAAGGCCGATATGCTCGTGTGAATAGGTTCCTTCGTAAGGCGGTGTATAAATATGGTTCCGCAGAGTTTGCAGCTCCTCTGCTGTGAGACCAGGGCCATCGTTCTCAACAGTAAAGTAAAGATATTCTTCATGTTTCTTCCCGGTAATGGACAAATGAGCGCTGCTGTAGCCTTCCTCATACGTGTGTTTAAAGAAATTCTCAGCGAGCGGCTGCAGAATCATGCTTGGTATAGTCATATCCAGAATAGATTCATCCATCTCGACCGAATAGCTGACGTCTTTGCCAAAACGTTCGGTTTGAAGGGAGAGATACGCTTTTGTGTAATCTGCTTCATCCCTGATCCGCACCCATTGATCCGCCTGCAGAGAGTAGCGCATCATTTTGGACAGGGAGGTCAGCAATTGGTACACCTTTGGAGCATTCGACCTTAAGGCAACTGCACCGATCGATTGCAGAGCATTGAATAAGAAATGCGGATTAATTTGTGATTTTAACGCTCTGAACTGGTTTTTCCTGTTTTCAATTTCAAGCTTATATTCACGGTCAATGTGGGAATTGATCCGGTTCATCATATCTTTCATGTGCGACTCCAGATGACCGATTTCATCTTCTCTGGCATCGTCAAACGGAACATTCATATTTCCGCCTTCAATGGAGCGGACTTTGCTGCTCAGCTTTGCGATCGGGCGGGTAATTCGGTTTGAGATAATACCTATCATCAGAAGACCAAGCAATCCAACGCCAATGCCGACAAGAATATTGGTGTATGCGGTTTTCCGGACATCTTCATATAAGGACTGACTTGACGTAATTTTAATCAGCTTCCAGCCGTTTAATGAGCCTGATAGCTCCTTAGAAAGCAGAATATCGTCATCCTGCCTGCTCCTGTTTCCGTCCAGGCGCTGCTTTTCACCTTCAGGAAGGGGCTTTCCAATCAAGGAACGTTTATTTGCATATAGGACTCGATCTTGTGAATCTATCAGCAAAACAGAAGATGCATCACCTTGGACAAGGTTATTGCAAATGCGGGCATAGCCCCCTAAATCAATGTCGATGGTGATAATACCGAGGAATCTCTTAGAGAGAACGTCTGTAATTTTATGATGAAACGTCATCACCATCGTTTTATCTGACTTTGGAACAATCGCTGCGTTGTTGTAATTGATAAGAGGGCGGGGCGGTTCAATCAAATAGTTCAAGTCAGAAGTATACAGCTCTTTGATCGTACTCTGATCAAGAAAATCCGGCTGGTGTCTGCGTGTGCTGATCATCGCATTGTACAGCGTGAACGATTCTTTGTTTTTATCAATATAGAACCGGATTTGCCGGATTTCGTTTCTCATCAGATAAAAGGTTTCGAGACTCTTTTCCATTGTCTTGGGGCTGAAATAAATGGAGTCTTCAAAGCCGTTGTTAAAAATCCGGAACAGATCAGGATCCCGGTAAAGGATATAAGGGAAATCAATCATGCCGTCAAAATACTGCTCCAGCTCCTCCGCATTCTTCTGAAGCTGATCCCGGCTGTTTTCAAGTTCATGCTGCTCTACACTATTTTTTGTGTAGGTATAGATGAAAAAAACAGATAGGAAATACGGCAGAATGATGAAAATCAGAAGCATAATCAACAGGCGGCTTTGTATGCTTTTCACAGGAGTCACTCCTTTGGCAGATACTCAAATTCTGCTTTCTCTCTTTAGCATCCTAAAACTATATCAAACCAAAAAACCAAGTCAATCCTGCACAAGTAGGATTTGTAAAAGGATAATTATCCTTTTATTTTTCGCAGAGAGGGCCAATATTATGTTCCTATCCCTGTATGAGACGCAAACAAAAAAGCTGAAGAGATCTTCAGCTTTTACATGTTGTTATGCTATTTATCCTACTTTTTCATAAGCAAATACATAAAATAGGGTGCGCCGATAAGCGCAATCATAATCCCCGCAGGTATACCCTCGGGTTCGATAATGTTCCGTCCAATCGTATCCGCTAATAGCAGGAGAAAGGCACCAATCAGAATGGCCACAGGCAGAAAGAGCTGATTTCGAGGTCCGACAAGAGCCCTTGCAATATGCGGAGCCATGAGCCCGACGAAAGCGATGCCGCCTGTAACCGAGACGGCTGATGCTGCCAATGCAATTGCTGTCAGCATCAGGATGATTCTTTCTTTTTCAATGGATACACCGAGGCCGATTGGCACAGCTTCACTCATGCCGAGAAGGTTCAGCCTGTTTGCTTTGTACAGGGCAAAGGGAATGAGGATGGCTGCCCACGGCAAAGTGGCCCAAATAAATGGCCAGTCTGCGCCCCATATATTTCCCGCAAGCCACTTGGCAATAAAATCAACTTTTTGACGTTCCGCAGATGAAATAAGGACGATCATTAATCCTGAGAGTGCCATAGAAAATCCCACACCGGTCAGAACAAGCTTAACAGGCTGCATGCCCTCAGAACGGCTATACGAAAAAGCATAGATAAGCACGGCAGTCAGTAAAGCTCCTGCAAATGCAACTAAAGGAAGCATATAGACAAATGACCCAGCATCAATCGGAAAATATAAGAAGAAGACTGCAATCGCAGCTCCTGCTCCAGAATTTATGCCGATAATGCCTGGATCTGCGAGGTCATTTCTTGTGATACCCTGTAAAATGGCACCTGAGAGAGCAAGTGCCATTCCTGCAAGAATCGTGATGATGATCCGCGGCAGGCGAATGGAATAGAGAATAAAGTCTTCTTTAAATGTCCCTTGCCCGAATAGCACCGGAAGCAGCCTGTCATAAGAGAGAGAGGCATAGCCGAGCCCCATTCCCGCAGCGATTGTTGTTAAAAGCAGGACAAGCAGGATGAATATAATAATGCGCTGTTTTTTAATTAGTGCAGTATGAATCATGTGAAATGACGGCCTCCTTTACGGACAATGAAGAGAAAGAAAGGCAGACCAAGAACGGCAACCACCGCAGCGACTGGTGTTTCATACGGGGCATTGACGGTACGGCCGACAGTATCTGCAAGCAGCATGAATGAAGCGCCCATGATGACGGACATCGGGATGATGTACCGGTAGTCCGTCCCGACGATTGCCCGCACGATATGAGGAACCATCAGTCCGACAAAGGCTAAATTGCCGGCAAGGGCAACGCCTGCACCTGCAAGCAAGACGATAACAACAAACAAAATCCCCTTAATGGCAACCGTTTTTTGCCCTAGTCCGACGGCTACCTCTTCACTTAAACTAAGAATGGTCAGCTGTCTGGAAAGCATCAGGGAAATGAGGATGCCGCCTGCAATAAACGGAATAATGAACTGCAGCTGGCTCCAGGATGTTCCAGCCATACCGCCGGAAGTCCACATGGACACATCCTTTGAAAGCTTAAAGGTAATCCCGACTCCCTCAGAAACCGCAAAGAGAAAAGCAGACACGGCTGCTCCGGCCAGAACAATCCGCATAGGAGAGAAACCGCCCTTTTTCATAGAGCCTATGCCTAAAACCATCGCCGCTCCAACGGCACAGCCAATAAAACAGGCAATCATAATGCCGAAGTAGTTCACGCCTGGAATGAAAGCAAGGGTAATGGCAAGCGCAGCTGTACCGCCGGCTGTGAGCCCGATTAATCCAGGATCAGCCAGAGGGTTTCTCGTCAGCCCCTGCATGATGGCGCCAGATACGGCAAGAGCTGCCCCGACAGCAATAGCTGCAACCTCCCGCGGAAGGCGGATTTCACGGATCATGGTGGCTTTATCGCTAAGTTCTGCTCCCGTCATGGCGAGCCATACATCATTTAACGTTGTATCTGCTGCTCCGAAGATCATCGCTGCAGCGAAAGCACCAAGAAACACGAGAATTCCTGCAGCCATTTTCAATATAAACATGTACGTTTTCATCATCCATCATTCTCTTCTTTTTGGAATAAAGGAAAAGGAATTCTTAAAGTAAGAATCCCTCTTCTGAATATTAGTTTTCAAGGAAGCTTTTCTTAAAGAATTCAAGCTGGTAGTCCAATGAAATTGGATCGTTGAAATAGAATTCCTTTGCGTTTGCTTCGAATACTTGATTGTTTTTGACTGCAGGAATGTTTTTGTATGTTTCTGTCTCCTGGAAGGAAGTATCCCCGTCTGAGTTTTTGCTGAAAATCATATAATCTCCTGCATATTCAGGGAGAACCTCTGCAGAGATGGCATAAAATCCGTCTTTCAATGCCATTTCGGTCACTTTTTCAGGCATTTTCAATTTCATTTCCTGATAAAGAATTTCTGTGCCGCGAGCCCAGTTGTCGCCGAATACGTAGAGCTGTTTATCAAAGTTTTCAATAACTGATACCGTTGCATCTTCGCCGATTTTTGCTTTAATGTCTTCACCTGCAGTTTGTGCGCGGTTTTTGAAGTCATCAATCCAGGCTTGAGCTTCTTTTTCTTTGTTTAAAAGTTTTCCGATTTCAAGGTGCTGTGTTAAGTAATCAACTTTTCCGTAAGTATACGTAACAGTTGGAGCGATTTCTTTTAACTTATCAATATTTTTGATGTTTGAAAGGCCGATAATCAAATCCGGATTAAGTTCAATGATTTTCTCCAGATTATCATCTGTCACTTCTTCAACACCTTCTAAACCTTCATAGCGGGGATTCATTTTTGACCATGAATCAACTCCGACAAGCTTTGTATCTAACGCCATGACATTTCCTGCGAAAGAGGAAAGGACAATAACGCGCTTGGGATCTGCCGGCACTTCAACTGGACCAGATTCTGATTCATAAGTGATGGTGCTTTTTTCTTCTTTTTTATCCGCACCTTTTTCTTCTGCTGCTTCATTGCCGCATGCACTAAGCAGGACTAAGAGCAACAGCAGAAATGGAATCATTAATTTCTTCATTTTCTTTTTCTCCCTTTATTAAGTTATAGGTCATGCACATTGGTTTATTTGTGCGCGGATCATTTCCAATCACCGCATCAATATGAAAAACTTCTTTTAGCACATCGCGGGAAATGACTTCTTCACATGTTCCGGCTTTGACAATTTCCCCGTCTTTTAGAGCAATGATATAGTCTGCAAAGCGGGCCGCCTGATTTAGATCGTGAAGAACCATGACAATGGTTCGTTCCTGCTCAGCATTTAATGTTTGCAGAAGCTCAAGCACTTCAAGCTGGTGAGCCATATCAAGATATGTAGTAGGCTCGTCAAGAAAGATAATTTCCGTTTCCTGTGCGAGGGCCATAGCAATCCATACGCGCTGGCGCTGACCGCCTGACAGCGAATCGACAGGACGGAATTTATAGTCGGCTGTACCCGTCACCTCAAGAGCCCATTGAATGATCTCATAATCCTTCTTAGTTAATCTGCCGAAGCCCTTTTGGTGGGGGAATCGGCCATATGAGACAAGCTCGCCAACTGTAAGGCCGGCGGCGCTTTCAGGTGTTTGGGGCAGAATCGCCATTTTTTTTGCAAGTTTTTTTGTTTGTTCTTTAGAAATGGATTTACCGTCGAGCACGACTTCTCCAGACTGAAGAGAAATAATGCGGGTAATCGCTTTCAACAAGGTGGATTTTCCGCAGCCATTTGGACCGATGATGGTTGTGATCTTTTTATCAGGAATACAGACGCTAAGATCTTTTACTATTAGACGTTCACCATAGCCAATGTTTACTGACTCGGTAAGTAGGCGAACCATTTTTCCCCCTCCATTTGCTGAAAAATTGGAAATAATTACTGATAATGATTATCAATATCGAACAAGAAAAGTCTATAATTCTTTTTAACTATTGTCAATAGCTGTTTGTCTTGTCAAAACCAAGAAAACACGATATATTTAATTGAGAATGATAATCAATGATGATTGGGTGGAAGTGGCATCCTATTATATAGAGTCTTACGCTAAGGGAGTGTTGAGTGTGGTGGGGAATGAAATATTTGATGTGACAGTTATAGGGGGCGGTCCTGCGGGGCTTTATTCGGCTTTTTACAGCGGACTGAGAGAAATGAAAACAAAGATAATTGAATATCAGCCGCAGCTCGGCGGAAAAGTTCATGTGTATCCTGAGAAAATGATCTGGGATATAGGAGGCCTTACTCCCATTTCCGGAGCACAATTAATTGAGCAGCTCGTTAAACAGGGGTTAACGTTTCATCCTGAAGTAGTGCTGAATGAAAAAGTAGAATCCATCTCAAAAAATGAAGAAGGCATTTTCGTGCTGAAGGCTGCATCCGGACGCGCACATTATTCTAAAACCGTTATTGCAGCAGTGGGCGGGGGGATCTTGAATCCTCAGAAGCTCGAAATTGAAGGGGCAGAGAGATTTGAAGTCTCAAACTTGAACTATACTATAAAATCATTAAAGCGTTTTAAGGATAAAACCGTCATCATATCAGGCGGGGGGAATTCAGCCATTGATTGGGCGCTTGAATTAGAGCCAGTTGCCAAAAAAGTATATGTCGTCTACCGGAAGGATGCATTAAAAGGACATGAAGCACAGGTGACGCAGCTGATGAACAGTACAGCTTTGTGTTTATTTCACACATCCATTACAAAGCTGATGGCCTCTGAAGATCATGAAAGAATTGAGCGTGTGAAACTGACGAATCATGAAACTGGAGAAAGTTCTTATTTATCTATTGATGAAGTCATCATTAATCATGGGTATGAACGTGATGCGGCGCTGCTTCAAAACAGCCAGCTGAACATTGCGCTTGCAGAAGAGTTCTATATTGCCGGCAATGAGTCGAGCGAATCATCTGTTGAAGGTCTTTATGCTGCTGGCGACATCCTCATGCACAGCGGGAAGCTGCATTTAATCGCAGGAGCTTTTCAGGATGCGGCAAATGCCGTAAACAAAGCAAAGCAGTACATACAGCCGGATGCACACAAATCAGCAATGGTGTCCTCCCACAATGAAGTGTTTAAAGAGCGGAACAGGGAACTTGTAAAAGAAATGATGAAATAGAGGAATAGTAGAAAGGGCTTTCCGTTTGGGGAAGTCCTTTTTCTTTAAGCAAAAGCTCAACTGACATGCTTGAAAATTCCAAATATGGGGTATTTATACAATTGAATAGTGCGGATATCTTAAGCTTTACTTGTTAGAAAGTATTGGCTGCTCTCACTTACGGCTGTGAGCATAGACTTATTTCCTCTATTCAGTCCAACTATAGAAGCTTTGATGTGGATGAGACGATCACGGAAGAAACTATACAGTTGTTAACACTAAATATAATCAATAAAGCGGTTTGGACGCTTTAACAGTTCAAAACTATGAAACTGGAGGATATACCGTCGTCTACGTCGGCACGAACCCGAGTCAAAAACAGGATCTCCTGACAGATCTCCAACTGATGAGCGATTTCCGCCCATACCTTGATCAAGCCATTTTCAATGCAACAAGTTATGCGAATGTCCAATTATATAATCTTGCGGCGTTCGCTATTCTCAGAGAAAAGGAAATGACGTTTACTGATGTAGTTACACAGCTTGGACAAAACAAAGCAAACGCCATCGAGGCTCTTTGCGACGTTTCTCAAAAGGTGACTTCCAATATGGGTCAATTGGGTGAGCAGGTCGACCGCGGGACAATGAATTAAAAGCAAAGATATGAAAGCCGCTTATAGCAAGTTAAGCGGCTTTTTTCCCTGAATCAGCTCAAAAAGTTCTTAGATTTGTATTATGCAAAAGGTTTCGTGTTATTGTTAAGAAAAGATTAAATATGTAAAAAGAAACAGGAATTTGTCGCTTCGTTCCGAACTATATTAAAGTTAAGCAACTTATCGATAAATGGTTCTAGGAGGAATAGTATGGCTCAAAATGAAACGATGCATCCTAAACTAGGTAAAGTGATTGAAAATATAGAACGTGTCATGGTCGGAAAACGCGATGTAGCAGTGCTCAGCCTGGTTGCCATATTGGCTGAAGGCCACGTTTTGCTTGAAGATGTCCCTGGTGTCGGGAAAACCATGATGGTCAGATCTCTTGCCAAATCGGTAGGAGCAGATTTTAAACGAATTCAATTCACTCCTGATTTATTGCCGTCTGATGTAACAGGAGTTTCTATTTATAATCCGAAAACGCTGGAATTTGAATACCGCCCGGGTCCTATTATGGGAAATATCGTCCTTGCCGATGAAATTAACCGCACGTCGCCTAAAACACAATCCGCGTTATTAGAAGGAATGGAAGAAGCGAATGTTACGGTTGATGGTGTAACGAAATCCCTTGGGCGTCCATTCTTTGTCATGGCAACACAGAACCCGATTGAATACGAAGGCACTTATCCGCTCCCTGAGGCCCAGCTTGACCGTTTTCTTTTCAAAATCAGAATGGGCTATCCAACTCCAGGGGAAGAACTTGAAATTCTGAACCTTGCTGAAAAAGAAAGACCGATTCACCATATACAGGCTGTCATCACAAAAGAAGAACTAGTAGAGCTTCAAAAAGAAATACAGTCAATCTATGTAGATGAGACAGTGAAACGATATATAGTCGAGGTTGTCACAAAGACGCGCAAACATCCTTCCGTCTACTTAGGTGCAAGTCCCCGCGGATCCATCGCACTTATGAAATCCGCACAAGCCTTTGCTTTTCTGTATGGCCGTGACTATGTCATTCCGGATGATATCCAATATCTGGCCCCTTATACGCTTCCTCACCGGATGATCTTAAAATCAGAAGCGAAATATGAAGGGAAATCGTCTGAACAGCTGCTTTCTGAAATTATTTCAAGAACTTCTGTGCCGGTACAAAGGTCGATGAGCAATTAATGAAATCCTTTTTTCTTAAAATCCGCTATGTCTGGAAGCTTGTGAGTCTTTTGTTTTTTACGGCTGTCACATTTGCATATGCCATGTTTCAGGGAGGATTTGTGAGCTGGTTTTTGTTTTACAGCTTTCTGCCGATCTCCATTTATTCGCTTTTGATTGCCATATATCCAATCAGAACCTTTCAAGTCACACGATCCATCAATCAGGAGCAATTTTTAGTAGGGGAAAAGTTAATTGGGACAATCACAATCAAAAGGAACGTTCCTTTTCCATTGTTCTATTTAATAGTAGAAGACATTCTGCCAGAGAAACTGTCCGCGCAGAAATTAATGAGTGAACCGAAAAAGCTTTTGTTCCCATGGTTTAAGAAGACAATCACCATGCAATATGAATTGAAGCGTATGCCGAGGGGCGAGCACCGCTTTACAGAAGTCCGGGTCCGAACGGGAGATCTGTTTGGCCTCATCGATAAAGAGATGATATTTAAGTCGGAAAATTACTTCCTCGTTTATCCCCATTCTGTAGACTTGACCTATCGTCAACATGAGAAGCAGTTTGAACAGGGAGCAACAAATTCTAAAGCGAAATTCTGGCAGGATACCACAATGGCAATCGGGATAAGGGAATATCAGCCTGGAGACCGTTTTTCGTGGATTGACTGGAAGGCAACAGCAAGAAGAGACCGCATTATGACGAAAGAGTTCGAACAAATGCAAAGTCATGATGTCGTGCTCATGATGGACAGGGTAAAGTCTGATGCTTTTGAAGAAATCGTCACGTTTTCTGCCTCGCTTGCTAGGGCGATTATAAAAAGCGGGGCCAAAATGGGGTTTGTTTCATTTGGAAGGGAAAAAACAGTGTTCTCCCTGAAGGAAACAGAACAGCACCTGCAGCAGATTTACTATCACCTGGCAAAAGTGGATTGTGACAGCGGGCGTTCTTTTGCGGATGTAACTGAAAGCGAACTGCCGGTTTGGCAATCAAAAAATGTGACGCCATTGCTCGTAACTGCAAGCCTGTCACTCGATTTAGTCAGAAAACTTGAACTTATTGGAAGCCGGAATCACTCTACGTTCGTGTTCCTCATTAAGAGAGAAGGAGAAAGGATTACAAGCGAAGAAAAAGTGATGATAGAACGGCTGATGAAACGAAGGATTATGATAAAAGCAGTTAGTGCAGGCAGATTTGAAGATGCATTCAAAGAGGTGAGTACGCTGTGAGCGAAAACTTTGATAAACTGACATCCGCCTACATCTACTACGGATTTGCATTCCTGCTGCTGTGGGAATGGCTAAGGCCGCTGCAGGACTTCACGGAAACAGGGAATACCGTGGTGTTTGTCCTTTTTATTGGACTCAGCTTCTTGTTTATTTCGGTTAAGGCTCGCTGGTATATAGGAGCTCTAGTTAAAATCTTTTACATTTTATTTGTCCAGCATCTTTTGTTTTTTGAAGGATCTTTTTTCAGTCCTGCATGGATTGGATTATTTATAGGAGATATTAGTAATAATGCAGCCTTAATGATGGAAGCAAATTGGATGGAGATTTCCTCTCCTTTTCGTACACTGCTGTTCTTTGTTCTTTTATGGCTGCTTGTTTATCTGATTAATTACTGGATCATCTTTCAAAAACGCATCATGTTCTTTTTTATCATCACGATTGTCTATGTGACTGTGCTTGATACGTTTACAGAATATGATGCAAGCTTTGCCATTGTAAGAATTGTCGTCATTGGTTTTGTTTTAATCGGTCTGCTTTATCTGGAAAGGATCAAAATCCTTGAAAGAATTAAAAGAGAGCGCTATATGACGATAAAGTGGGTGCTGCCGCTTTCCGCTTTAATAGGCTGCGCCGTGCTAGTCGGTATTCTTTCTCCAAAAGCCGAACCGCAATGGCCTGATCCTGTTCCGTATTTGACGGCATATGGGGGCTCGGAGGAAGGGCCAAACGGCACTGTTAATAAGATTGGCTACGGTCCAAATGATGAACAGCTGGGCGGAGCTTTTGTCGCTGATGATACCCCTGTTTTTACTGCGGTTGCCGAAGACCGACATTACTGGAGAGTGGAAACAAAGGATTTATACACGGGTAAAGGATGGGATGTTTCAGATTCTGAAGCCGAATCTGTTCAAATGGATCCTGAAAACATCACTATTTCATCGACGGAAGAGGGGGTAGACACTGTTCCGCTTACAGCAAGTGTAGAGATTGATGATCAATACCGGTATGACCATGTCATATATCCTGCCGGAATTAAGTCTGTCACGCTTCCGCGGGATTCAGCATTAGACGTGAATCCACTAACGGAACTGATGACACCGCGTCTGGCAGAGAACAGAGGGAACTTTTCACCTGGATCCTACGTGGCAGCCTATGAGTTTCCGGACTTTAAAATTGATGAGCTCCGCAAGGTTTCATCAAATAATGGTGTACCGGAGGATATCCGTGCGCGTTTTACCCAGCTGCCTGAGGAGCTTCCGCAGCGGGTGCGGGATTTGGCTTTGGAATTAACGTCTGGTAACGATAATTATTATGATAAGGCGAAATCTATTGAAACCTACCTCGGAGGGTCGCAGTTTACGTATGAAACGACAGACGTTGCTGTACCAAGAGGTGAAGAGGATTACGTGGATCAATTTCTTTTTGAAACCTTCAAGGGGTATTGTGATAACTTTTCGACCTCGATGATTGTTTTGCTTCGTGCTGCAGATATTCCGGCACGATGGGTAAAAGGGTATTCAGACGGAGCGTTTATCCAAAACCTTGGCGGGAATCAGAAAGAGTACAAGATTACGAACAATAATGCTCATTCATGGGTAGAGGTTTACTTCAGCGGGATAGGCTGGGTGCCGTTTGAACCGACCAAAAGCTTTACAAATCCATATGATTTTACCTTTAATTTGGATTCTCAGGAACGTGCAGAAACGGAAACACCGGAACAATCTCAGCCTGAGAAAGAGCCTGTCACTGAGGAAAACAATACTCCGCAATCGAGCAGCTCAAACAGCAGTTCATGGCCATTTTCCATACAAATTGGAAGTACAGCCTTCTATCTTATCCTGATAGCGGCTGTGATGATTGCCTTTACTTTATATAAAACCAGGTTAAGATGGATGCCATATTTAATCTTGTACACTTATAAGCACCGCAAAGACGAAAAAGTGTACGGCGATGCATATGTCGCACTGTTAAAGCAGCTTGAGCGTTATGGATTAAAGCGACATGAGGGACAAACACTGCGGGACTATGCAAGGTATGTTGATTCCTTTTTTGACGTGCGCGATATGACCAAACTGACAGCCAGTTATGAAAAGTCTCTCTACCGAGGGGACAATTCGAAAGAAGAATGGATAAAATCAAAGGAATTGTGGGAAAATTTAATTAAAAAGATATCATCTTGACCGAATGACAGGACATTGTTAGAATAGGGAAAATTAATAGTACTTATCCTTCATATATCCTCGAAAATATGGTTCGAGAGTCTCTACCGGATTGCCGCAAATAATCTGACTATGAAGGCAGAATAGACGAGTGTAAAAGCTAGAATTCTGCCTTCTTTTCTTTTTGGATTGAAGGCATAGTTCTAGCTTTTTTTCTTAATTTTAGTAAAAGATGCATCAGTGTCTGACGCATGACCCCTCTTTATTCTTAAAGGGGATATCTTTCGAATGAGGTGACCACCCGTGATAAACATGCAAGATGAAATGGTTGTAGTGTTGGATTTTGGAAGTCAATATAATCAATTAATCACCCGCAGGATTCGTGAGCTTGGTGTATACAGTGAGCTTCATCCGCATACACTTACGGCTGAAGAAATCAAGAAGATGAATCCTAAAGGAATCATTCTATCTGGAGGACCAAACAGTGTGTACGGCGAACAGGCTTTCCGCTGTGATGAAAAAATCTTCGACCTTGGAATCCCTGTCCTTGGCATCTGTTACGGAATGCAATTGATGACTCATTACTTGGGAGGAAAAGTAGAAGCTGCCAACCATCGTGAATATGGAAAAGCGACTTTGAACGTTCAAACAGAAACAGCATTGTTTGCGGATCTGCCAAAACAGCAGATCGTGTGGATGAGTCACGGTGATTTAGTGGCTGACATTCCTAGCGGCTTTATTGTCGACGCGACAAGCCCTGCATGTCCTTTTGCAGCGATCAGCAATGAAGAGCGCCGTCTTTATGGGGTACAGTTCCATCCGGAAGTACGCCATTCTGAGTTCGGGAATGATATGCTGAAAAACTTTGTATTTGGAGTTTGCGGCTGTTCAGAAGAATGGTCAATGGAAAACTTCATTGAAATGGAACTTCAGAAAATCCGTGAGCAGGTCGGCGAAAAGCAAGTTCTTTGCGCATTAAGCGGAGGGGTTGATTCTTCTGTAGTAGCAGTCCTGATTCATAAAGCTATCGGAGATCAGCTGACATGTATCTTTGTTGATCATGGTCTTCTTCGTAAAGACGAAGCAGAAGGCGTTATGAAAACATTCAGTGAAGGCTTCAACATGAATGTTATTAAAGTTGATGCAAAAGAGCGTTTCATGGATAAACTGCGCGGGGTCTCTGATCCTGAGCAAAAACGCAAAATCATCGGCAATGAGTTCATTTATGTATTTGATGACGAAGCTACAAAACTTAAAGGCATCGAGTTCCTTGCTCAAGGAACTCTTTATACAGATATTATTGAGAGCGGCACGGCAACAGCTCAAACGATTAAATCTCATCACAATGTAGGCGGACTTCCAGAGGACATGCAGTTTAAACTGATTGAGCCTTTGAATACCCTCTTTAAGGATGAAGTTCGTGCATTGGGATCTGAGCTTGGAATTCCTGATGAAATCGTTTGGCGTCAGCCTTTCCCTGGACCAGGACTTGGAATCCGTGTATTAGGAGCGATTTCTGAAGAAAAGCTTGAAATCGTTCGTGAATCGGATGCAATTTTACGTGAGGAAATTGCTAAAGCAGGACTTGAAAGAGATATCTGGCAATACTTCACTGTTCTTCCTGACATCCGCAGTGTAGGTGTTATGGGTGATGCAAGAACATATGATTATACAATTGGAATCCGTGCGGTTACTTCTATCGATGGGATGACGTCTGACTGGGCGCGCATTCCGTGGGAAGTGCTTGAGCTCATCTCAACCCGCATTGTGAATGAAGTAAAACATATTAATCGCGTTGTTTATGACATCACGAGCAAGCCGCCAGCAACCATTGAGTGGGAATAGACGAACGAAAACGAACATTTTTAATTAAATGTTCGTTTTTTATTGACGACTTTATACCTACGCTGTTAATATGAGGGTACACAAAATTTGTCTAAATACGTCGTATAAAGTTGGGGATATGGCCCAAAAGTTTCTACCAAGCTGCCGTAAAGAGCTTGACTACGAGGTGTTATATAAGATTGGGATTCCGGGATGCGTTCTGGAACCAGTCCTATCTAATATCGTTGTCGTCAAGCGCTCCCGCAGCAAGCAGGAGCGCTTTTTTTGAACTTATTCTATTTTTGGCGGGCATGCCCCATGCTTAAAACGGCGTTTAAGATATTAGGAGGATTTTAGATGAAGAAGTATTTTCAATTTGAGGAGCTGGGCACCAATTACCGCCGCGAGATTATTGGCGGGTTAACAACCTTCCTGTCCATGGCATATATCTTATTTGTCAATCCGCTGACATTATCCCTTGCGTCAGTGCCTGATTTCCCTAATGAGCTTAGAATGGATCAAGGTGCCGTATTTACAGCTACAGCTCTTGCAGCTGCAATTGGGTCTCTGCTGATGGGGCTGATAGCCAGATATCCGATTGCACTCGCGCCGGGTATGGGATTAAATGCTTTCTTTGCCTTCACTGTTGTACTTACGATGGGTATTCCTTGGCAGACTGCCCTATCAGGGGTGCTTGTTTCCGGGTTGATCTTCATTGTTTTAACAACTTCAGGTCTTCGTGAAAAAATTATCAACTCCATTCCGGAAGAATTGAAACACGCAGTTGGAGCGGGTATCGGATTATTCATCACTTTTGTCGGCTTTCAAAATGCAGGCATCATCACAAATAATGATGCGGTGTTAGTGGGTCTTGGGAATCTAAAAGACGGAAATGCACTTCTTGCTATTTTCGGGGTTTTCATCACAGTCATCTTTATGGTTAAACGCATTAATGGCGGAATCTTCTATGGAATGATCCTAACAGCTATTATGGGCATGATCTTTCAATTAATTGATGTGCCGACTCAAGTAGTAGGAGCTGTTCCAAGTCTTGAGCCAACGTTTGGCGCAGCGTTCCAAAATCTTGATCAGCTGCTAACGCTTCAAATGCTTGTGGTCATTCTGACATTCCTGTTTGCGGATTTCTTTGACACCGCTGGAACTCTTGTAGCTGTTGCCAATCAGGCTGGTCTTATTAAAGAAAACAAGCTGCCAAGAGCCAGCAAAGCATTATTTGCCGATTCAGCAGCAACAGTAATTGGATCTATCTTAGGTACATCTACTACTACATCTTATATTGAATCTTCTGCGGGTGTAGCAGCAGGGGCGAGAACAGGATTTGCTTCTGTCGTAACAGCTGCTCTGTTCTTGCTTGCTCTGTTCTTCTCGCCGCTGCTGAGTGTCATCACAGCGCCAGTTACAGCTCCTGCATTAATTATAGTAGGTATTCTCATGGTTTCTTCCCTTGGGAAAATTGACTGGAACCGATTTGAAATGGCTGTTCCGGCTTTCTTGACAATAATCGCAATGCCGTTAACGTACAGCATCGCAACTGGAATTGCTATCGGGTTCATCTTCTATCCGGTGACAATGATTGTAAAAGGAAAAGCAAAAGAGATTCATCCAATTATGTATGGATTGTTCGTCATCTTCATTCTCTACTTCGTCTTTTTGGCAGGATAATAATAGATAAAAAAAAGAGGTGCTCCGGCATCTCTTTTTTTTTGTTGACTTTAGCTTAATAGATTGGTATTCTATCTCTTGTGCCTTTTAAGAGCGCCTTGCAGATAAATAAATGGCCTTTTAAAAAAACGTTGACTCTCTTAAGTTATCGTGGTATATTAATAGCTGTTGTCGCAAACAAACGACAATGTGAAATGAAAAAAAGTTGTTGACTTTATCAATCTAGTATATTATGATTGGAAAGTTACACTTGATGCAAATGATCTTTGAAAACTAAACAAAACCAAAAGCGTACCAAACGTTTTAAATTTTTGAAGTCAGCAACAAATTGAGTCACAAATTTTCTTCGGAGAGTTTGATCCTGGCTCAGGACGAACGCTGGCGGCGTGCCTAATACATGCAAGTCGAGCGGACCTCTTCGGAGGTTAGCGGCGGACGGGTGAGTAACACGTGGGCAACCTGCCTGTAAGACTGGGATAACTCCGGGAAACCGGAGCTAATACCGGATAGTATCTTGAACCGCATGGTTCAAGTTGGAAAGACGGTTTCGGCTGTCACTTACAGATGGGCCCGCGGCGCATTAGCTAGTTGGTGAGGTAATGGCTCACCAAGGCAACGATGCGTAGCCGACCTGAGAGGGTGATCGGCCACACTGGGACTGAGACACGGCCCAGACTCCTACGGGAGGCAGCAGTAGGGAATCTTCCGCAATGGACGAAAGTCTGACGGAGCAACGCCGCGTGAGTGATGAAGGTTTTCGGATCGTAAAACTCTGTTGTTAGGGAAGAACAAGTGCGAGAGTAACTGCTCGCACCTTGACGGTACCTAACCAGAAAGCCACGGCTAACTACGTGCCAGCAGCCGCGGTAATACGTAGGTGGCAAGCGTTGTCCGGAATTATTGGGCGTAAAGCGCGCGCAGGCGGTTTCTTAAGTCTGATGTGAAAGCCCCCGGCTCAACCGGGGAGGGTCATTGGAAACTGGGAAACTTGAGTGCAGAAGAGGAGAGTGGAATTCCACGTGTAGCGGTGAAATGCGTAGAGATGTGGAGGAACACCAGTGGCGAAGGCGACTCTCTGGTCTGTAACTGACGCTGAGGCGCGAAAGCGTGGGGAGCGAACAGGATTAGATACCCTGGTAGTCCACGCCGTAAACGATGAGTGCTAAGTGTTAGAGGGTTTCCGCCCTTTAGTGCTGCAGCTAACGCATTAAGCACTCCGCCTGGGGAGTACGGTCGCAAGACTGAAACTCAAAGGAATTGACGGGGGCCCGCACAAGCGGTGGAGCATGTGGTTTAATTCGAAGCAACGCGAAGAACCTTACCAGGTCTTGACATCCTTTGCCACTTCTAGAGATAGAAGGTTCCCCTTCGGGGGACAAAGTGACAGGTGGTGCATGGTTGTCGTCAGCTCGTGTCGTGAGATGTTGGGTTAAGTCCCGCAACGAGCGCAACCCTTGATCTTAGTTGCCAGCATTCAGTTGGGCACTCTAAGGTGACTGCCGGTGACAAACCGGAGGAAGGTGGGGATGACGTCAAATCATCATGCCCCTTATGACCTGGGCTACACACGTGCTACAATGGATGGTACAAAGGGCTGCGAGACCGCGAGGTTTAGCCAATCCCATAAAACCATTCTCAGTTCGGATTGCAGGCTGCAACTCGCCTGCATGAAGCTGGAATCGCTAGTAATCGCGGATCAGCATGCCGCGGTGAATACGTTCCCGGGCCTTGTACACACCGCCCGTCACACCACGAGAGTTTGCAACACCCGAAGTCGGTGGGGTAACCGCAAGGAGCCAGCCGCCTAAGGTGGGGTAGATGATTGGGGTGAAGTCGTAACAAGGTAGCCGTATCGGAAGGTGCGGCTGGATCACCTCCTTTCTAAGGAAGATATGAGGACGCTTTTGGTTTTTGTTTAGTTTTGAGAGATCATTCTCTCTATGATAAAAGACAAATCATCCGATTTGTCGGTTGTTCTTTGAAAACTAGATAACGTAATTGATAACAAGTAATTCACTGAGATTTACGCTTACCATAATTAGTGATTTTCTAGACATTTATGTCTAAACAAACAACGAAATGCGAAACGCATCTTATGATGCGGTTGACCATTTAGGTTAAGTTATGAAGGGCGCACGGTGGATGCCTTGGCACTAGGAGCCGATGAAGGACGGGACTAACACCGATATGCTTTGGGGAGCTGTAAGTAAGCTTTGATCCAGAGATTTCCGAATGGGGAAACCCACTGTTCGTAATGGAACAGTATCTTTATCTGAATACATAGGATAATGAAGGCAGACCCGGGGAACTGAAACATCTAAGTACCCGGAGGAAGAGAAAGCAAACGCGATTTCCCAAGTAGCGGCGAGCGAAACGGAATTAGCCCAAACCAAGAGGCTTGCCTCTTGGGGTTGTAGGACACTCTATACGGAGTTACAAAGGAACGGGGTAGATGAAGCGACCTGGAAAGGTCCGTCAGAGAAGGTAATAACCCTGTAGTCGAAACTTCGTTCCCTCCAGAGTGGATCCTGAGTACGGCGGGACACGAGAAATCCCGTCGGAAGCAGGGAGGACCATCTCCCAAGGCTAAATACTCCCTAGTGACCGATAGTGAACCAGTACCGTGAGGGAAAGGTGAAAAGCACCCCGGAAGGGGAGTGAAAAGATCCTGAAACCGTGTGCTTACAAGTAGTCAGAGCCCGTTAATGGGTGATGGCGTGCCTTTTGTAGAATGAACCGGCGAGTTACGATCCCGTGCAAGGTTAAGTTGATGAGACGGAGCCGCAGCGAAAGCGAGTCTGAATAGGGCGTTTTAGTACGTGGTCGTAGACCCGAAACCAGGTGATCTACCCATGTCCAGGGTGAAGTTCAGGTAACACTGAATGGAGGCCCGAACCCACGCACGTTGAAAAGTGCGGGGATGAGGTGTGGGTAGCGGAGAAATTCCAATCGAACCTGGAGATAGCTGGTTCTCTCCGAAATAGCTTTAGGGCTAGCCTCAAGTATGAGAGTCTTGGAGGTAGAGCACTGATTGGACTAGGGGCCCTCATCGGGTTACCGAATTCAGTCAAACTCCGAATGCCAAAGACTTGCTCCTTGGGAGTCAGACTGCGAGTGATAAGATCCGTAGTCAAGAGGGAAACAGCCCAGACCACCAGCTAAGGTCCCAAAGTATACGTTAAGTGGAAAAGGATGTGGAGTTGCTTAGACAACCAGGATGTTGGCTTAGAAGCAGCCACCATTTAAAGAGTGCGTAATAGCTCACTGGTCGAGTGACTCTGCGCCGAAAATGTACCGGGGCTAAACGTATCACCGAAGCTGTGGACTGTTCTTACGAACAGTGGTAGGAGAGCGTTCTAAGGGCGTTGAAGCTAGACCGTAAGGACTGGTGGAGCGCTTAGAAGTGAGAATGCCGGTATGAGTAGCGAAAGAGGGGTGAGAATCCCCTCCACCGAATGCCTAAGGTTTCCTGAGGAAGGCTCGTCCGCTCAGGGTTAGTCGGGACCTAAGCCGAGGCCGAAAGGCGTAGGCGATGGACAACAGGTTGATATTCCTGTACCACCTCCTCACCATTTGAGCAATGGGGGGACGCAGGAGGATAGGGCAAGCGCGCTGTTGGATATGCGCGTCCAAGCAGTTAGGCTGAGAAGTAGGCAAATCCGCTTCTCATATAAGGCTGAGCTGTGATGGCGAGGGAAATTTAGTACCGAAGTTCCTGATTCCACACTGCCAAGAAAAGCCTCTAGCGAGGTGAGAGGTGCCCGTACCGCAAACCGACACAGGTAGGCGAGGAGAGAATCCTAAGGTGAGCGAGAGAACTCTCGTTAAGGAACTCGGCAAAATGACCCCGTAACTTCGGGAGAAGGGGTGCTTTTTAGGGTTCATAGCCCTGAAAAGCCGCAGTGAATAGGCCCAGGCGACTGTTTAGCAAAAACACAGGTCTCTGCGAAGCCGCAAGGCGAAGTATAGGGGCTGACGCCTGCCCGGTGCTGGAAGGTTAAGAGGAGAGGTTAGCGCAAGCGAAGCTTTGAATTGAAGCCCCAGTAAACGGCGGCCGTAACTATAACGGTCCTAAGGTAGCGAAATTCCTTGTCGGGTAAGTTCCGACCCGCACGAAAGGCGTAACGATCTGGGCACTGTCTCAACGAGAGACTCGGTGAAATTATAGTACCTGTGAAGATGCAGGTTACCCGCGACAGGACGGAAAGACCCCGTGGAGCTTTACTGTAGCCTGATATTGAATTTTGGTACAGCTTGTACAGGATAGGTAGGAGCCTTGGAAACCGGAGCGCCAGCTTCGGTGGAGGCATTGGTGGGATACTACCCTTGCTGTATTGAAATTCTAACCCACAGCCCTGATCGGGCTGGGAGACAGTGTCAGGTGGGCAGTTTGACTGGGGCGGTCGCCTCCTAAAATGTAACGGAGGCGCCCAAAGGTTCCCTCAGAATGGTTGGAAATCATTCGCAGAGTGTAAAGGCACAAGGGAGCTTGACTGCGAGACCTACAAGTCGAGCAGGGACGAAAGTCGGGCTTAGTGATCCGGTGGTTCCGCATGGAAGGGCCATCGCTCAACGGATAAAAGCTACCCCGGGGATAACAGGCTTATCTCCCCCAAGAGTCCACATCGACGGGGAGGTTTGGCACCTCGATGTCGGCTCATCGCATCCTGGGGCTGTAGTCGGTCCCAAGGGTTGGGCTGTTCGCCCATTAAAGCGGTACGCGAGCTGGGTTCAGAACGTCGTGAGACAGTTCGGTCCCTATCCGTCGTGGGCGCAGGAAATTTGAGAGGAGCTGTCCTTAGTACGAGAGGACCGGGATGGACGCACCGCTGGTGTACCAGTTGTCTTGCCAAAGGCATCGCTGGGTAGCTATGTGCGGAAGGGATAAGTGCTGAAAGCATCTAAGCATGAAGCCCCCCTCAAGATGAGATTTCCCATCACATTAGTGAGTAAGAACCCTGAAAGATGATCAGGTTGATAGGTCTGAGGTGGAAGCGCGGTGACGTGTGGAGCTGACAGATACTAATCGTTCGAGGACTTAACCACAGTCTAATAAAGTGTAAAACCTGAGTGAAACTTGTTATCAAACGTTATTTAGTTTTGAAAGAATAACATTCTTTCTTATCAATTGCATATTGTCTGGTGATGATGGCAAAGAGGTCACACCCGTTCCCATGCCGAACACGGAAGTTAAGCTCTTTAGCGCCGATGGTAGTTGGGGGTTTCCCCCTGTGAGAGTAGGACGTTGCCAGGCTGTAGCAATGATTGTGAGCAGCCTCTGCTGTAAGTGATCTGCGGTTCAATCCGCTAAGCTATTTTTTTAAAAAAAGTTGTTGACTTTATCAATCTAGTATATTATGATTGAAAAGTTGCACTTGAAGCAAATGATCTTTGAAAACTAAACAAAACCAAAAGCGTACCAAACGTTTTAAATTTTTGAAGTCAGCAACAAATTGAGTCACAAATTTTCTTCGGAGAGTTTGATCCTGGCTCAGGACGAACGCTGGCGGCGTGCCTAATACATGCAAGTCGAGCGGACCTCTTCGGAGGTTAGCGGCGGACGGGTGAGTAACACGTGGGCAACCTGCCTGTAAGACTGGGATAACTCCGGGAAACCGGAGCTAATACCGGATAGTATCTTGAACCGCATGGTTCAAGTTGGAAAGACGGTTTCGGCTGTCACTTACAGATGGGCCCGCGGCGCATTAGCTAGTTGGTGAGGTAATGGCTCACCAAGGCAACGATGCGTAGCCGACCTGAGAGGGTGATCGGCCACACTGGGACTGAGACACGGCCCAGACTCCTACGGGAGGCAGCAGTAGGGAATCTTCCGCAATGGACGAAAGTCTGACGGAGCAACGCCGCGTGAGTGATGAAGGTTTTCGGATCGTAAAACTCTGTTGTTAGGGAAGAACAAGTGCGAGAGTAACTGCTCGCACCTTGACGGTACCTAACCAGAAAGCCACGGCTAACTACGTGCCAGCAGCCGCGGTAATACGTAGGTGGCAAGCGTTGTCCGGAATTATTGGGCGTAAAGCGCGCGCAGGCGGTTTCTTAAGTCTGATGTGAAAGCCCCCGGCTCAACCGGGGAGGGTCATTGGAAACTGGGAAACTTGAGTGCAGAAGAGGAGAGTGGAATTCCACGTGTAGCGGTGAAATGCGTAGAGATGTGGAGGAACACCAGTGGCGAAGGCGACTCTCTGGTCTGTAACTGACGCTGAGGCGCGAAAGCGTGGGGAGCGAACAGGATTAGATACCCTGGTAGTCCACGCCGTAAACGATGAGTGCTAAGTGTTAGAGGGTTTCCGCCCTTTAGTGCTGCAGCTAACGCATTAAGCACTCCGCCTGGGGAGTACGGTCGCAAGACTGAAACTCAAAGGAATTGACGGGGGCCCGCACAAGCGGTGGAGCATGTGGTTTAATTCGAAGCAACGCGAAGAACCTTACCAGGTCTTGACATCCTTTGCCACTTCTAGAGATAGAAGGTTCCCCTTCGGGGGACAAAGTGACAGGTGGTGCATGGTTGTCGTCAGCTCGTGTCGTGAGATGTTGGGTTAAGTCCCGCAACGAGCGCAACCCTTGATCTTAGTTGCCAGCATTTAGTTGGGCACTCTAAGGTGACTGCCGGTGACAAACCGGAGGAAGGTGGGGATGACGTCAAATCATCATGCCCCTTATGACCTGGGCTACACACGTGCTACAATGGATGGTACAAAGGGCTGCGAGACCGCGAGGTTTAGCCAATCCCATAAAACCATTCTCAGTTCGGATTGCAGGCTGCAACTCGCCTGCATGAAGCTGGAATCGCTAGTAATCGCGGATCAGCATGCCGCGGTGAATACGTTCCCGGGCCTTGTACACACCGCCCGTCACACCACGAGAGTTTGCAACACCCGAAGTCGGTGGGGTAACCGCAAGGAGCCAGCCGCCTAAGGTGGGGTAGATGATTGGGGTGAAGTCGTAACAAGGTAGCCGTATCGGAAGGTGCGGCTGGATCACCTCCTTTCTAAGGAAGATATGAGGACGCTTTTGGTTTTTGTTTAGTTTTGAGAGATCATTCTCTCTATGATAGAAGACAAATCATCCGATTTGTCGGTTGTTCTTTGAAAACTAGATAACGTAATTGATAACAAGTAATTCACTGAGATTTACGCTTACCATAATTAGTGATTTTCTAGACATTTATGTCTAAACAAACAACGAAATGCGAAACGCATCTTATGATGCGGTTGACCATTTAGGTTAAGTTATGAAGGGCGCACGGTGGATGCCTTGGCACTAGGAGCCGATGAAGGACGGGACTAACACCGATATGCTTTGGGGAGCTGTAAGTAAGCTTTGATCCAGAGATTTCCGAATGGGGAAACCCACTGTTCGTAATGGGACAGTATCTTTATCTGAATACATAGGATAATGAAGGCAGACCCGGGGAACTGAAACATCTAAGTACCCGGAGGAAGAGAAAGCAAACGCGATTTCCCAAGTAGCGGCGAGCGAAACGGAATTAGCCCAAACCAAGAGGCTTGCCTCTTGGGGTTGTAGGACACTCTATACGGAGTTACAAAGGAACGGGGTAGATGAAGCGACCTGGAAAGGTCCGTCAGAGAAGGTAATAACCCTGTAGTCGAAACTTCGTTCCCTCCAGAGTGGATCCTGAGTACGGCGGGACACGAGAAATCCCGTCGGAAGCAGGGAGGACCATCTCCCAAGGCTAAATACTCCCTAGTGACCGATAGTGAACCAGTACCGTGAGGGAAAGGTGAAAAGCACCCCGGAAGGGGAGTGAAAAGATCCTGAAACCGTGTGCTTACAAGTAGTCAGAGCCCGTTAATGGGTGATGGCGTGCCTTTTGTAGAATGAACCGGCGAGTTACGATCCCGTGCAAGGTTAAGTTGATGAGACGGAGCCGCAGCGAAAGCGAGTCTGAATAGGGCGTTTTAGTACGTGGTCGTAGACCCGAAACCAGGTGATCTACCCATGTCCAGGGTGAAGTTCAGGTAACACTGAATGGAGGCCCGAACCCACGCACGTTGAAAAGTGCGGGGATGAGGTGTGGGTAGCGGAGAAATTCCAATCGAACCTGGAGATAGCTGGTTCTCTCCGAAATAGCTTTAGGGCTAGCCTCAAGTATGAGAGTCTTGGAGGTAGAGCACTGATTGGACTAGGGGCCCTCATCGGGTTACCGAATTCAGTCAAACTCCGAATGCCAAAGACTTGCTCCTTGGGAGTCAGACTGCGAGTGATAAGATCCGTAGTCAAGAGGGAAACAGCCCAGACCACCAGCTAAGGTCCCAAAGTATACGTTAAGTGGAAAAGGATGTGGAGTTGCTTAGACAACCAGGATGTTGGCTTAGAAGCAGCCACCATTTAAAGAGTGCGTAATAGCTCACTGGTCGAGTGACTCTGCGCCGAAAATGTACCGGGGCTAAACGTATCACCGAAGCTGTGGACTGTTCTTATGAACAGTGGTAGGAGAGCGTTCTAAGGGCGTTGAAGCTAGACCGTAAGGACTGGTGGAGCGCTTAGAAGTGAGAATGCCGGTATGAGTAGCGAAAGAGGGGTGAGAATCCCCTCCACCGAATGCCTAAGGTTTCCTGAGGAAGGCTCGTCCGCTCAGGGTTAGTCGGGACCTAAGCCGAGGCCGAAAGGCGTAGGCGATGGACAACAGGTTGATATTCCTGTACCACCTCCTCACCATTTGAGCAATGGGGGGACGCAGGAGGATAGGGCAAGCGCGCTGTTGGATATGCGCGTCCAAGCAGTTAGGCTGAGAAGTAGGCAAATCCGCTTCTCATATAAGGCTGAGCTGTGATGGCGAGGGAAATTTAGTACCGAAGTTCCTGATTCCACACTGCCAAGAAAAGCCTCTAGCGAGGTGAGAGGTGCCCGTACCGCAAACCGACACAGGTAGGCGAGGAGAGAATCCTAAGGTGAGCGAGAGAACTCTCGTTAAGGAACTCGGCAAAATGACCCCGTAACTTCGGGAGAAGGGGTGCTTTTTAGGGTTCATAGCCCTGAAAAGCCGCAGTGAATAGGCCCAGGCGACTGTTTAGCAAAAACACAGGTCTCTGCGAAGCCGCAAGGCGAAGTATAGGGGCTGACGCCTGCCCGGTGCTGGAAGGTTAAGAGGAGAGGTTAGCGCAAGCGAAGCTTTGAATTGAAGCCCCAGTAAACGGCGGCCGTAACTATAACGGTCCTAAGGTAGCGAAATTCCTTGTCGGGTAAGTTCCGACCCGCACGAAAGGCGTAACGATCTGGGCACTGTCTCAACGAGAGACTCGGTGAAATTATAGTACCTGTGAAGATGCAGGTTACCCGCGACAGGACGGAAAGACCCCGTGGAGCTTTACTGTAGCCTGATATTGAATTTTGGTACAGCTTGTACAGGATAGGTAGGAGCCTTGGAAGCCGGAGCGCCAGCTTCGGTGGAGGCATTGGTGGGATACTACCCTTGCTGTATTGAAATTCTAACCCACAGCCCTGATCGGGCTGGGAGACAGTGTCAGGTGGGCAGTTTGACTGGGGCGGTCGCCTCCTAAAATGTAACGGAGGCGCCCAAAGGTTCCCTCAGAATGGTTGGAAATCATTCGCAGAGTGTAAAGGCACAAGGGAGCTTGACTGCGAGACCTACAAGTCGAGCAGGGACGAAAGTCGGGCTTAGTGATCCGGTGGTTCCGCATGGAAGGGCCATCGCTCAACGGATAAAAGCTACCCCGGGGATAACAGGCTTATCTCCCCCAAGAGTCCACATCGACGGGGAGGTTTGGCACCTCGATGTCGGCTCATCGCATCCTGGGGCTGTAGTCGGTCCCAAGGGTTGGGCTGTTCGCCCATTAAAGCGGTACGCGAGCTGGGTTCAGAACGTCGTGAGACAGTTCGGTCCCTATCCGTCGTGGGCGCAGGAAATTTGAGAGGAGCTGTCCTTAGTACGAGAGGACCGGGATGGACGCACCGCTGGTGTACCAGTTGTCTTGCCAAAGGCATCGCTGGGTAGCTATGTGCGGAAGGGATAAGTGCTGAAAGCATCTAAGCATGAAGCCCCCCTCAAGATGAGATTTCCCATCACATTAGTGAGTAAGAACCCTGAAAGATGATCAGGTTGATAGGTCTGAGGTGGAAGCGCGGTGACGTGTGGAGCTGACAGATACTAATCGTTCGAGGACTTAACCACAGTCTAATAAAGTGTAAAACCTGAGTGAAACTTGTTATCATACGTTATTTAGTTTTGAAAGAATAACATTCTTTCTTATCAATTGCATATTGTCTGGTGATGATGGCAAAGAGGTCACACCCGTTCCCATGCCGAACACGGAAGTTAAGCTCTTTAGCGCCGATGGTAGTTGGGGGTTTCCCCCTGTGAGAGTAGGACGTTGCCAGGCTGTAGCAATGATTGTGAGCAGCCTCTGCTGTAAGTGATCTGCGGTTCAATCCGCTAAGCTATTTTTTAAAAAAAGTTGTTGACTTTATCAATCTAGTATATTATGATTGAAAAGTTGCACTTGAAGCAAATGATCTTTGAAAACTAAACAAAACCAAAAGCGTACCAAACGTTTTAAATTTTTGAAGTCAGCAACAAATTGAGTCACAAATTTTCTTCGGAGAGTTTGATCCTGGCTCAGGACGAACGCTGGCGGCGTGCCTAATACATGCAAGTCGAGCGGACCTCTTCGGAGGTTAGCGGCGGACGGGTGAGTAACACGTGGGCAACCTGCCTGTAAGACTGGGATAACTCCGGGAAACCGGAGCTAATACCGGATAGTATCTTGAACCGCATGGTTCAAGTTGGAAAGACGGTTTCGGCTGTCACTTACAGATGGGCCCGCGGCGCATTAGCTAGTTGGTGAGGTAATGGCTCACCAAGGCAACGATGCGTAGCCGACCTGAGAGGGTGATCGGCCACACTGGGACTGAGACACGGCCCAGACTCCTACGGGAGGCAGCAGTAGGGAATCTTCCGCAATGGACGAAAGTCTGACGGAGCAACGCCGCGTGAGTGATGAAGGTTTTCGGATCGTAAAACTCTGTTGTTAGGGAAGAACAAGTGCGAGAGTAACTGCTCGCACCTTGACGGTACCTAACCAGAAAGCCACGGCTAACTACGTGCCAGCAGCCGCGGTAATACGTAGGTGGCAAGCGTTGTCCGGAATTATTGGGCGTAAAGCGCGCGCAGGCGGTTTCTTAAGTCTGATGTGAAAGCCCCCGGCTCAACCGGGGAGGGTCATTGGAAACTGGGAAACTTGAGTGCAGAAGAGGAGAGTGGAATTCCACGTGTAGCGGTGAAATGCGTAGAGATGTGGAGGAACACCAGTGGCGAAGGCGACTCTCTGGTCTGTAACTGACGCTGAGGCGCGAAAGCGTGGGGAGCGAACAGGATTAGATACCCTGGTAGTCCACGCCGTAAACGATGAGTGCTAAGTGTTAGAGGGTTTCCGCCCTTTAGTGCTGCAGCTAACGCATTAAGCACTCCGCCTGGGGAGTACGGTCGCAAGACTGAAACTCAAAGGAATTGACGGGGGCCCGCACAAGCGGTGGAGCATGTGGTTTAATTCGAAGCAACGCGAAGAACCTTACCAGGTCTTGACATCCTTTGCCACTTCTAGAGATAGAAGGTTCCCCTTCGGGGGACAAAGTGACAGGTGGTGCATGGTTGTCGTCAGCTCGTGTCGTGAGATGTTGGGTTAAGTCCCGCAACGAGCGCAACCCTTGATCTTAGTTGCCAGCATTTAGTTGGGCACTCTAAGGTGACTGCCGGTGACAAACCGGAGGAAGGTGGGGATGACGTCAAATCATCATGCCCCTTATGACCTGGGCTACACACGTGCTACAATGGATGGTACAAAGGGCTGCGAGACCGCGAGGTTTAGCCAATCCCATAAAACCATTCTCAGTTCGGATTGCAGGCTGCAACTCGCCTGCATGAAGCTGGAATCGCTAGTAATCGCGGATCAGCATGCCGCGGTGAATACGTTCCCGGGCCTTGTACACACCGCCCGTCACACCACGAGAGTTTGCAACACCCGAAGTCGGTGGGGTAACCGCAAGGAGCCAGCCGCCTAAGGTGGGGTAGATGATTGGGGTGAAGTCGTAACAAGGTAGCCGTATCGGAAGGTGCGGCTGGATCACCTCCTTTCTAAGGAAGATATGAGGACGCTTTTGGTTTTTGTTTAGTTTTGAGAGATCATTCTCTCTATGATAGAAGACAAATCATCCGGTTTGTCGGTTGTTCTTTGAAAACTAGATAACGTAATTGATAACAAGTAATTCACTGAGATTTACGCTTACCATAATTAGTGATTTTCTAGACATTTATGTCTAAACAAACAACGAAATGCGAAACGCATCTTATGATGCGGTTGACCATTTAGGTTAAGTTATGAAGGGCGCACGGTGGATGCCTTGGCACTAGGAGCCGATGAAGGACGGGACTAACACCGATATGCTTTGGGGAGCTGTAAGTAAGCTTTGATCCAGAGATTTCCGAATGGGGAAACCCACTGTTCGTAATGGAACAGTATCTTTATCTGAATACATAGGATAATGAAGGCAGACCCGGGGAACTGAAACATCTAAGTACCCGGAGGAAGAGAAAGCAAACGCGATTTCCCAAGTAGCGGCGAGCGAAACGGAATTAGCCCAAACCAAGAGGCTTGCCTCTTGGGGTTGTAGGACACTCTATACGGAGTTACAAAGGAACGGGGTAGATGAAGCGACCTGGAAAGGTCCGTCAGAGAAGGTAATAACCCTGTAGTCGAAACTTCGTTCCCTCCAGAGTGGATCCTGAGTACGGCGGGACACGAGAAATCCCGTCGGAAGCAGGGAGGACCATCTCCCAAGGCTAAATACTCCCTAGTGACCGATAGTGAACCAGTACCGTGAGGGAAAGGTGAAAAGCACCCCGGAAGGGGAGTGAAAAGATCCTGAAACCGTGTGCTTACAAGTAGTCAGAGCCCGTTAATGGGTGATGGCGTGCCTTTTGTAGAATGAACCGGCGAGTTACGATCCCGTGCAAGGTTAAGTTGATGAGACGGAGCCGCAGCGAAAGCGAGTCTGAATAGGGCGTTTTAGTACGTGGTCGTAGACCCGAAACCAGGTGATCTACCCATGTCCAGGGTGAAGTTCAGGTAACACTGAATGGAGGCCCGAACCCACGCACGTTGAAAAGTGCGGGGATGAGGTGTGGGTAGCGGAGAAATTCCAATCGAACCTGGAGATAGCTGGTTCTCTCCGAAATAGCTTTAGGGCTAGCCTCAAGTATGAGAGTCTTGGAGGTAGAGCACTGATTGGACTAGGGGCCCTCATCGGGTTACCGAATTCAGTCAAACTCCGAATGCCAAAGACTTGCTCCTTGGGAGTCAGACTGCGAGTGATAAGATCCGTAGTCAAGAGGGAAACAGCCCAGACCACCAGCTAAGGTCCCAAAGTATACGTTAAGTGGAAAAGGATGTGGAGTTGCTTAGACAACCAGGATGTTGGCTTAGAAGCAGCCACCATTTAAAGAGTGCGTAATAGCTCACTGGTCGAGTGACTCTGCGCCGAAAATGTACCGGGGCTAAACGTATCACCGAAGCTGTGGACTGTTCTTACGAACAGTGGTAGGAGAGCGTTCTAAGGGCGTTGAAGCTAGACCGTAAGGACTGGTGGAGCGCTTAGAAGTGAGAATGCCGGTATGAGTAGCGAAAGAGGGGTGAGAATCCCCTCCACCGAATGCCTAAGGTTTCCTGAGGAAGGCTCGTCCGCTCAGGGTTAGTCGGGACCTAAGCCGAGGCCGAAAGGCGTAGGCGATGGACAACAGGTTGATATTCCTGTACCACCTCCTCACCATTTGAGCAATGGGGGGACGCAGGAGGATAGGGCAAGCGCGCTGTTGGATATGCGCGTCCAAGCAGTTAGGCTGAGAAGTAGGCAAATCCGCTTCTCATATAAGGCTGAGCTGTGATGGCGAGGGAAATTTAGTACCGAAGTTCCTGATTCCACACTGCCAAGAAAAGCCTCTAGCGAGGTGAGAGGTGCCCGTACCGCAAACCGACACAGGTAGGCGAGGAGAGAATCCTAAGGTGAGCGAGAGAACTCTCGTTAAGGAACTCGGCAAAATGACCCCGTAACTTCGGGAGAAGGGGTGCTTTTTAGGGTTCATAGCCCTGAAAAGCCGCAGTGAATAGGCCCAGGCGACTGTTTAGCAAAAACACAGGTCTCTGCGAAGCCGCAAGGCGAAGTATAGGGGCTGACGCCTGCCCGGTGCTGGAAGGTTAAGAGGAGAGGTTAGCGCAAGCGAAGCTTTGAATTGAAGCCCCAGTAAACGGCGGCCGTAACTATAACGGTCCTAAGGTAGCGAAATTCCTTGTCGGGTAAGTTCCGACCCGCACGAAAGGCGTAACGATCTGGGCACTGTCTCAACGAGAGACTCGGTGAAATTATAGTACCTGTGAAGATGCAGGTTACCCGCGACAGGACGGAAAGACCCCGTGGAGCTTTACTGTAGCCTGATATTGAATTTTGGTACAGCTTGTACAGGATAGGTAGGAGCCTTGGAAGCCGGAGCGCCAGCTTCGGTGGAGGCATTGGTGGGATACTACCCTTGCTGTATTGAAATTCTAACCCACAGCCCTGATCGGGCTGGGAGACAGTGTCAGGTGGGCAGTTTGACTGGGGCGGTCGCCTCCTAAAATGTAACGGAGGCGCCCAAAGGTTCCCTCAGAATGGTTGGAAATCATTCGCAGAGTGTAAAGGCACAAGGGAGCTTGACTGCGAGACCTACAAGTCGAGCAGGGACGAAAGTCGGGCTTAGTGATCCGGTGGTTCCGCATGGAAGGGCCATCGCTCAACGGATAAAAGCTACCCCGGGGATAACAGGCTTATCTCCCCCAAGAGTCCACATCGACGGGGAGGTTTGGCACCTCGATGTCGGCTCATCGCATCCTGGGGCTGTAGTCGGTCCCAAGGGTTGGGCTGTTCGCCCATTAAAGCGGTACGCGAGCTGGGTTCAGAACGTCGTGAGACAGTTCGGTCCCTATCCGTCGTGGGCGCAGGAAATTTGAGAGGAGCTGTCCTTAGTACGAGAGGACCGGGATGGACGCACCGCTGGTGTACCAGTTGTCTTGCCAAAGGCATCGCTGGGTAGCTATGTGCGGAAGGGATAAGTGCTGAAAGCATCTAAGCATGAAGCCCCCCTCAAGATGAGATTTCCCATCACGCAAGTGAGTAAGAACCCTGAAAGATGATCAGGTTGATAGGTCTGAGGTGGAAGCACGGTGACGTGTGGAGCTGACAGATACTAATCGTTCGAGGACTTAACCACAGTCTAATAAAGTGTAAAACCTGAGTGAAACTTGTTATCATACGTTATTTAGTTTTGAAAGAATAACATTCTTTCTTCAATTGCATATTGTCTGGTGACGATGGCAAAGAGGTCACACCCGTTCCCATGCCGAACACGGAAGTTAAGCTCTTTAGCGCCGATGGTAGTTGGGGGTTTCCCCCTGTGAGAGTAGGACGTTGCCAGGCACGCAAATAAAAAGAACAGCAGAGATGCTGTTCTTTTTTGTATGTAAAAAATAAAATGTTAAAGGATAGTTAGAAGGATGGCGGCTGGAAGCAGGTTTGCTATTTAGAAAGATCGCCATCGATTATGAGTGAGAATGAATAGAAAAGCTGCTCTTATAACAGGTTCTAAACCCTGTGTATTGGTAAAATAATGTTCAAAATATAGGCGGAAGACCACCAATAAAATCAAAATAATCCTGGAAATGGCCAATTCTAGCTTCCTTTGGCAAATGAATCAATTGAGAAGCAGAAAAACGCTCAACTCCAACACGGCAATCGCTCACGAAATCTTACTTTGTAAAATAAGTTTATTATGCGCTGAAGCACTTTAACGAGCCAAAACCCTCATTCTCCCGTACAAAAACTTCGCACGAACTGTACCTCCCCTAAAAAAGACCAATAAGCTGAAGTTCAGATTTTCCGCACATCAGCAAAAAAATATAATTTCCTGGCTGCATTCCTTAATAGATTTATGAGAAAAATAGATAAGAAATCACAATATAAAAGGCATTGTGTCTTTGCACAAACTTTAGTAAGATATGACCTGTTACCTTCATTAAGAGGTATGACAAGGTTAGGAGGAAGTCGATTGCTTTCAAATAGTGTAACAATGGTGTTAATCATCTTGCTCATCAATATTGTTTATGTATCATTTTTTACGATACGCATGATTTTGACGTTAAAGGGTCAGCGGTATTTAGCTGCTTTTATCAGTACGATTGAGGTTGTTATTTATGTCATTGGCCTTGGGCTGGTGTTGGATAATTTAAATGAGATTCAGAACTTAATTGCCTATGCTATTGGGTATGGGATTGGTGTTATCGTCGGGATGAAAATTGAAGAGAAGCTTGCTCTTGGGTATATTACAGTTAATGTGATTTCTACTGAAAGTGAGAAGGATTTGCCTGCGATTTTAAGAGATCGCGGATATGGTGTGACAGACTGGATGGCAAATGGGCGTGAGGGCGACCGTTTGGCAATGCAGATTCTCACGCCGCGCAAATACGAATTAAATTTATATGCAGCTATTAAGGAACTTGATCCGAAGGCGTTTATTATTGCGTTTGAACCGAAAACCATACACGGCGGTTTCTGGGTGAAGGCTGTAAGAAGGAGCAAGATTGAAGTATGACGGATAAAAAACCTAAAAAGCGAAAGTTTGAGGTGCTGGAGGGCGAGACCATTGACAGCTGTCTTTCCCGTATGCAAAAAGAGGGTTATATGCCTGTAAGAAGAATGGAAGAGCCTATCTTTAAAGAAGAGAAGATAAATGGTGCAATCGAAGTGGTACCTTATGGTAAAAAGATTGTTTTTGAAGGGAAATTGATCTAAATACGAACATTTTTATCGTGATAGGGATTATTGTTCGATTTTGCGTTGACAACTTCTCAAGTGTGCTGTTATGATAAACATGGATATAAAAACGAATGTATTTTACCTCATATAAAGTCGGGAATATGGCCCGAAAGTTTCTACCCGATAACCGTAAATTATTGGACTATGAGGGAAAGTAATTTTCAGCCTGTCATGGAACGGCTTGATTTTAACATGTTCTGATGCCCGGTTTGTATTGCTTTCTCTTATAGAGAAGCGATGCATGCTGGGCTTTTTTTATGGATAAAAAAGGTGGGATATAGAATGGAAGCAGCGGTTGGGATTATAATGGGAAGCACGTCTGATTGGGAAACAATGAAGCATGCGTGCGGTATTTTAGATGAGCTGCAGGTGTCTTACGAGAAAAAAGTCGTCTCGGCGCATCGTACACCTGATTATATGTTTGAATACGCAGAAGATGCTAGAAATAGAGGGTTAAAGGTCATTATTGCAGGAGCCGGCGGTGCCGCGCATTTGCCTGGCATGGTAGCAGCGAAGACAACGCTCCCTGTTATCGGAGTGCCTGTTCAGTCAAAAGCGCTGAATGGCATGGACTCCCTGCTTTCGATTGTTCAAATGCCTGGAGGCGTTCCGGTTGCAACAGTTGCGATCGGAAAAGCTGGTGCGGTAAACGCGGGGCTGCTTGCTGCACAAATTTTATCGATTACAAACCAAGAGATCGCAGAAGCACTGGAAACAAGACGCGAACAAACGAGAAAAAACGTTCTGGAAAGCAGTGATGAGCTTGTCTAACAAAACAATATTGCCAGGATCCACGATTGGGATTATCGGCGGCGGACAGCTTGGCAGAATGATGACGGTGGCTGCGAAAAGCATGGGATATGATGTGGCAGTTTTAGATCCTGCACCGAACTCACCATGCGGACAGCTTGCAGACTATGAAATTACCGCTTCTTATAATGATTTATCAGCGATAAAGAAGCTTGCTGAACTTAGTGATGTGATAACCTACGAGTTTGAAAACATAGATTACGAGGCTTTGAAGTGGATTGAAGAGAATGCCTTCCTTCCTCAAGGTTCTGTGCTTCTCTCTTTAACTCAAGATCGTGAGACAGAGAAAAAGGCGATTACAGACGCGGGCTGCAAAGTTGCAGACTACAGGATTGTTAAAACGGAAGAAGAGCTTTCCTCTGCTGTAAGCGAACTTCAGTATCCATGTGTTTTGAAAACATGCAGAGGTGGCTACGATGGTAAAGGGCAGGCTGTGGTCAGGCAGGAAAGCGATATACCTGCAGCCCGAGACCTATTAAAAAACGGTACATGTATTCTGGAAAAATGGGTGTCTTTTGAAAAAGAGATCTCGGTGATTGCTGCCAGAAACTCTGATGGAGAGATCAGCTTCTTCCCTATTGCAGAAAATATTCACGTAAACAATATTCTTCATCAAAGCATTGTGCCTGCAAGGATACAGGAAGAGGTTGCCGAAGAAGCAAGAAGACAGGCAGATAAGCTTGCAAAAGCGTTTAGCCTGGTCGGTACCCTTGCCGTTGAAATGTTTGTGACGATAGATGGAGAAGTATTTATAAATGAGCTTGCTCCAAGGCCGCACAATTCCGGTCATTACACAATTGATCTTTGCGAGACGGATCAGTTTGAGCAGCACGTCAGAGCCGTATGCAATCTGCCGCTCGGGAAACCAGCGCTGCTGCATCCTGGACTGATGGTCAACGTTTTAGGCGAACATATGCCGCTTGTTTTAAATAATCTTTCGTTATTCCGCGAAGGTAAGATATACTTGTACGGTAAAAAAGAGGCGAAGCACAAACGGAAAATGGGGCACGTCACTTTTTTAACAGAAGCAATCGAACAGACAGTAACACAGATCAACAAACTATGGGGTCAACAATAGAACGGAGGATTTAACGATGATTGAACGCTACACAAGACCTGAAATGGGTGCTATTTGGACAGAAGAAAACCGTTTTAAAGCTTGGCTTGAGGTTGAAATTCTTGCATGTGAGGCATGGGCTGAGCTAGGGCATATCCCAAAGGAAGACGTAAAGCTGCTTCGCCAAAACGCATCATTTGATATTAACCGCATCAAGGAAATTGAAGAAGAAACACGCCACGACGTTGTTGCTTTTACTAGAGCTGTTTCTGAAACGCTTGGAGAAGAAAGAAAATGGGTGCATTACGGCTTAACTTCAACGGATGTAGTTGACACAGCCCTTTCTTATCTTTTGAAGCAGGCTAACGATATTCTTTTAAAAGACATCGAAAACTTTGTTGAAATCTTAAAAAACAAGGCGATTGAACACAAATACACCGTTATGATGGGCCGCACACATGGTGTACATGCTGAGCCTACGACGTTTGGACTTAAGCTTGGATTATGGTACGAAGAAATGAAACGCAACTTAGAGCGCTTCAAGCGTTCAGCAGAAGGCATTGAATTTGGAAAAATGTCCGGCGCAGTGGGTACTTATGCAAACATCGATCCTTTTGTTGAAGCATATGTGTGTGAAAAGTTAGGCTTGCAGGCAGCTCCAATCTCTACACAGACATTGCAGCGTGACCGTCACGCAGATTATATGAGCACACTTGCATTAATCGCAACTTCAATTGAAAAATTCGCAACAGAGGTTCGCGGTCTTCAAAAGAGTGAAACACGCGAGGTTGAGGAATTCTTCGCAAAAGGTCAAAAAGGATCTTCTGCTATGCCTCACAAACGCAACCCGATCGGTTCTGAAAACATGACAGGTCTTGCAAGAGTCATCCGCGGCTATATGATGACAGCTTACGAAAATGTGCCGCTGTGGCATGAGCGCGACATCTCACACTCATCTGCAGAAAGGATTATTCTGCCGGATGCAACTATTGCTTTGAACTACATGCTGAACCGCTTCAGCAACATCGTGAAGAACTTGACGGTTTTCCCTGAAAACATGAAGCGCAACATGGACCGCACTCTTGGACTTATCTACTCACAGCGCGTTCTTCTTGCACTGATTGATTCAGGTATGACCCGCGAGCAGGCTTACGATATCGTGCAGCCAAAAGCAATGGAAGCATGGGAAAAACAAGTGCCATTCCGCAGCCTTGTAGAAGCGGATGGAACGATCACAGACCGTCTATCAAGTGAACTCATTGATGACTGCTTTGATTACAACTACCACTTAAAAGGTGTAGATACAATATTTGAACGCTTAGGTCTTTAAGCGGAATCTTAAAAAACAAAGAGGTAAATATATTATTTGCCTCTTTTTTAAGAAGCGAAGCAGGGTCTTGCACTTCGGTGTCCGGCTCCATCGCCCAGCTCCTCGGCCAGAATGGCTTCGCCAGTAAAGGCAAAAAAAGCGCCTTTACTGGCGGATCCTTATCTGTCATGCATGAGCTAACCGGGCGATTCCGCACTTCTAAAGTTCCCAATATTCTGTCGTTACTAGGAGGATTTTCATGACTATTCAAAAGTTGAACCTGCTTTATGAAGGCAAGGCGAAGCAAATTTACCGCACGAATGAAGATGCTGTTTTGCTGGTTTCATATAAAAACTCTGCAACAGCGTTTAATGGTGAGAAGAAAGCCGAAATCGAAGGAAAAGGCCGTTTAAATAATGAAATCTCGACGCTGCTGTTTGAAAAACTCGCCGAGAACGGCATTGAGAGTCATTTCATTAAAAGACTTTCCCAAACGGAGCAGCTTGTAAAAGAGGTTTCGATTGTGCCGCTTGAGGTCGTTGTCCGGAACATCATGGCAGGAAGTCTTTCAAAGCGACTTGGAATAGAGGAAGGAACACCGCTTAAAACTCCAATTGTAGAATTCTATTATAAAAATGATGATTTAGGTGATCCTCTGATTACAGAAGATCACATTGAACTCCTTGAAGCTGCAACGATAGAGCAGGTGCAGCAGCTGAAGGAAGCGGCTTTAAAAGTGAATCAAGTCTTGATCAGCCACTTTAAAAACTGCGGCATCCGTTTGGTCGACTTCAAATTGGAATTTGGTTTAACAAAGGATGGCACACTGCTTTTAGCGGATGAGATTTCGCCTGATACGTGCCGGTTATGGGATGAAAAAACGAATGAGAAGTTTGATAAAGATGTTTTCCGCCGTGATATCGGCAGCTTAACAGATGCATACTCAGAAATTTTAAATCGTTTAGGAGGAGAAACAGCATGTACAAAGTAAAGGTATTCGTTACACTCAGAGAAAGCGTTCTTGATCCACAGGGAAGCGCGGTACAGCACGCATTGCACAGCATGAACTACAAAGAGGTTAACGATGTTCGAATCGGAAAGTACATGGAGCTTACGATTGAAAAGACTGAGCGTGACCTGGACACGACGGTTCGTGAAATGTGCGAAAAGCTGCTTGCAAACACGGTCATTGAAGATTACCGCTATGAGGTGGAGGAGGTTGTCGCACAGTGAAATTCGCCGTCATCGTTTTTCCGGGATCAAACTGTGATATCGATATGTTCCACGCTATCAAGGATGAGCTTGGGGAAGAAGCAGAGTACGTTTGGCATGATGAAACAGATCTAAGCCGTTTTGACGGCATTCTTCTTCCGGGAGGATTTTCATACGGGGACTATCTTCGCTCTGGCGCCATCGCGCGTTTTGCAAATGTTATGAAGGAAGTTGTCAAAGCTGCTGAAGAAGGCAAGCCTGTTCTTGGTGTATGCAACGGGTTTCAAATTTTACTTGAAGCAGGCTTATTGCCGGGTGCAATGAAGCGCAATGAAAACTTGAAATTCATGTGCCGTCCGACAAATCTTATTGTTCAAAATGAGAAAACAATGTTCACTTCTGCCTATGAAAAAGAGCAGGTCATCTCTGTTCCGATCGCGCATGGTGAAGGAAACTACTATTGTGATGAGCTGACTTTAGAAAGATTAAGAGAAAACAATCAAATCGTCTTCACATATGAAAACAATCCAAATGGAAGTTTGGAAGATATCGCAGGAATCGTAAATGAGCGCGGAAATGTTCTTGGAATGATGCCTCATCCTGAACGTGCAGTTGATGCACTGCTTGGAAGCGCGGATGGACTGAACCTATTTAAATCGATCGTGAAAAACTGGAGGGAATCTCATGTCACTACTGCTTGAACCAACACAGCAAATGATTAAAGAAGAGAAAATCTACCGTCAAATGGGCGTTAGTGATGATGAGTTTTCAATGATTGAAAAGATTATGGGACGCTTGCCGAATTATACAGAGCTAGGTATTTTCTCTGTCATGTGGTCGGAGCATTGCAGCTATAAAAATTCCAAGCCTGTTTTAAAGAAGTTCCCGACTACCGGCGAGCATGTTCTTCAAGGACCTGGTGAAGGTGCTGGGATCGTTGATATTGGAGACGAGCAGGCAGTTGTGTTTAAAATCGAAAGCCACAATCACCCTTCTGCGATAGAACCTTATCAAGGTGCAGCAACAGGCGTAGGCGGAATCATCCGTGATGTCTTTTCAATGGGAGCGCGTCCTATCGCTCTATTAAACTCTTTGCGCTTCGGGGAATTAACATCTCCACGCGTCCGTTATTTGTTTGAAGAAGTTGTTGCAGGTATTGCCGGCTACGGAAACTGCATCGGTATTCCAACTGTTGGAGGAGAGATCCAGTTTGATCCTTCTTATGATGGAAATCCGCTTGTAAATGCGATGTGTGTCGGGTTAATCAACCATGAAGATATTAAAAAAGGTGTGGCAAAAGGAATTGGCAATACCGTGATGTATGTTGGCGCTAAAACAGGCCGCGACGGCATTCACGGCGCTACATTTGCATCAGAGGAACTGACAGATGCATCAGATGAAAAACGCCCTGCTGTACAAGTAGGAGATCCGTTTATGGAAAAGCTTTTGCTTGAAGCTTGTCTAGAGGTTATAAAATGCGATGCTCTTGTTGGCATTCAGGACATGGGAGCAGCAGGACTTACAAGCTCGACTGCTGAAATGGCGAGCAAAGCGGGTTCAGGCATCGAGATGAATTTAGATTTAGTACCTCAGCGAGAAGCAGGAATGACACCTTATGAAATGATGCTCTCTGAATCACAGGAGCGTATGGTATTAGTCGTTGAACGAGGCCGTGAAAAAGAAATCACCGACATTTTTGACAAATATGAGCTTGAAGCAAAAGCAATCGGGGTTGTAACAGATGATAAAATGCTCCGACTTCTCCATAATGGCGAGGTAGTTGTAGAAATTCCGGTAGATGCACTTGCTGAAGAAGCACCGGTCTACCATAAGCCTTCTGCAGAGCCGGCTTATTATAAAGAGTTTCAGGAGATGGAAGCGAGCACGCCTGAAGCAAGTGACTTGAAGGAAACTCTAGTAAACCTTTTAAAACAGCCTACAATTGCCAGCAAAGAATGGGTTTATGATCAATATGACTACATGGTCCGCACAAATACGGTTGTAGCACCTGGCTCAGACGCAGCTGTTCTTCGTATTCGCGATACAAATAAAGCACTTGCGATGACAACAGACTGCAACTCAAGATATCTTTACCTCGATCCTGAGGTTGGCGGAATGATTGCCGTTGCAGAGGCAGCACGCAATATCGTCTGTTCAGGCGGAAGACCGCTGGCTGTGACAGACTGCCTGAACTTTGGAAATCCTGAGAAGCCAGAGATTTTCTGGCAAATCGAAAAAGCAGCCGATGGAATGAGTGAAGCGTGCCGTGTGCTGAATTCACCGGTTATTGGCGGAAACGTATCGCTTTATAATGAAACAAACGGTACAGCTGTTTATCCGACACCTGTAATTGGGATGGTTGGTTTAATTGAAGATACAAAATACATCACAACACAATCCTTCAAAGCTGCAGGCGACCTGATCTACTTGATCGGCGAAACGAAAAATGAATTTGGCGGCAGTGAGCTGCAAAAAATGGTTCACGGCAAGATATTCGGCAAAGCACCTGAAATGGATCTTGGAGTTGAAGCAGAGCGTCAGGCACAATTATCTGCAGCCATCCGCGCAGGATTAGTATCCTCTGCACATGACGTAGCTGAAGGCGGCTTGGCAGTAGCAGCTGCAGAAAGCACATTCGGTACAAACGGACTTGGCGCAAGTATCACAGTAAATGGCGAAGCAGTTGCTGCGCTGTTCAGTGAAACGCAGTCCCGTTTTATCGTGACAGTAAAGCCTGAACACCAAACAGCTTTTGAAGAATTGACAGATGGTGCGTTAATCGGAAGCGTAACAGAAGATGCAGCATTCACTGTGAAAAACGAAACAGGCGAAATTTTAATTAAATCGAAGGTCAACGAGCTTGAAACAGCTTGGAGAGGAGCGATTCCATGCTTGCTGAAATCAGAGGATTAAATGAAGAGTGCGGAGTGTTTGGTATTTGGGGACACTCCGAATCTCCGCAAATCACATATTACGGCTTGCATAGTCTGCAGCACCGCGGGCAAGAGGGTGCTGGAATTGTCTCGACTGACGGGAAGAAGCTGACTTGTGTAAAAGGCCAGGGCCTGATCACAGAAGTATTCAGCGGAGGCCGTTTGAATGATATTAAAGGAAAAGGAGCCATCGGCCACGTTCGCTATGCGACGGCTGGGGGAGGCGGATTTGAAAATGTTCAGCCGCTTCTTTTCCGTTCTGAAAGCGGCGGCCTGGCTCTTGCTCATAATGGTAACTTAGTAAATGCAAATGGCCTTAAGCATCAGCTTGAAAATCAGGGAAGTATTTTTCAGTCAACATCAGATACAGAAGTACTTGCTCACTTAATTAAGAGAAGCGGATACTCCTCAATGAAGGATAAAATTAAAAATGCGCTGACGATGATCAAAGGAGCTTATGCCTTTTTAATCATGACGGAAACGGAAATGATGGTGGCGCTTGATCCGAACGGTCTTCGCCCATTATCTATCGGCATGCTTGGAGACTCTTATGTTGTCGCATCTGAAACATGTGCTTTTGACATTATCGGTGCCGAATATCTGCGTGAGGTTGAGCCCGGAGAGCTTTTAATCATCAATGATGAAGGACTTCAATCAGAGCGCTTTTCAATGAACGTTAACCGAGCGATCTGCAGCATGGAATACATTTATTTTTCAAGACCTGACAGCAACATCGACGGCATCAATGTTCATACAGCACGCAAAAACCTCGGAAAACGCATGGCAATTGAAGCGCCATTTGAAGCAGATGTTGTCACAGGTGTGCCGGATTCAAGTATTTCAGCAGCGATTGGGTATGCAGAAGCATCAGGTATTCCTTATGAACTTGGATTAATCAAAAACCGTTATGTCGGCAGAACGTTCATCCAGCCTTCTCAGTCTCTCAGAGAGCAAGGTGTAAAAATGAAGCTGTCTGCAGTAAGAGGCGTTGTTGAAGGTAAACGCGTTGTCATGGTTGATGACTCCATCGTGCGCGGTACTACGAGCCGCAGAATCGTCAATATGCTGAGAGATGCGGGAGCAACGGAAGTGCATGTCTGCATTACGTCACCTCCGATCAGCAATCCGTGCTTCTACGGAATTGATACATCATCAACAGAAGAGTTGATTGCAGCAAGCCATTCAGTGGAAGAAATCCGCGAAATTATTGGTGCTGACACGCTGACTTTCTTAAGTGTGGAAGGGCTGCTTGAAGGAATTGGACGCCCTTATGAAGGAGAGCGCCGCGGACAATGTTTAGCTTGTTTTACTGGTAAATATCCGACAGAAATTTATCCGGATACAGAATTGCCGCATGAAAAGGAAGAAGTGCTGACGAAATAAGACCGGGGGGAATGTGTGATGTCAAACGCATACAAGCAGGCAGGCGTTGATATAGAAGCAGGCTATGAAGCCGTTTCGCGAATGAAAAAGCATGTAGCTAAAACAATGAGAAAAGGCGTCATGGGAAGCCTCGGCGGATTTGGCGGCATGTTCGATCTTTCAGAGCTGAATTACAAACAGCCGGTCCTCGTATCAGGTACAGATGGTGTAGGCACAAAGCTTAAGCTTGCATTCCTGATGGATCAGCATGATACGATCGGGATAGATGCAGTTGCGATGTGTGTAAATGATATTCTTGCACAGGGAGCAGAGCCATTATTCTTCCTCGACTATTTGGCGCTTGGAAAAGCAGAGCCTGTTAAGATCGAGCAGATCGTCAAAGGTGTCGCAGACGGCTGTGAGCAGTCAGGCTGTGCTTTGGTTG
Source organism: Metabacillus dongyingensis (assembly GCF_019933155.2). NCBI lineage: Bacteria > Bacillati > Bacillota > Bacilli > Caryophanales > Bacillaceae > Metabacillus > Metabacillus dongyingensis. The sequence goes on from NZ_CP082944.1 coordinate 330,303, forward strand.
GCGGAGAAACAGCCGAAATGCCTGGTTTATATGACGGGGACGAATATGATATCGCAGGCTTTGCTGTTGGCGCTGTTGAAAAAGAAGAGATTGTCACAGGAGAGAATATCCGTGCAGGTCATGTATTAATCGGACTTTCCTCAAGCGGTTTGCACAGCAATGGCTTCTCATTGGTACGCAAAATTTTGCTTGAAGATAACGGTCTTTCATTAAAAGAGAAAGTTGAACCGCTTCAGCACTCGCTTGGAGAGGAATTGCTCCGTCCGACAAAGATTTATGTGAAGCCTGTATTAGAAGTTTTGAAAAAGTATAAGGTAGATGGCATGGCCCACATTACGGGCGGCGGATTTATAGAAAACATCCCGAGAATGCTCCCTGAAGGATTAGGGGCTGAAATCGATTACGGCTCATGGCCGATTCCTCCTGTCTTTGATTTGCTTCAGGAAAAAGGGACGCTCAGCCAGGAAGAAATGTTTAACATCTTTAACATGGGCATCGGATTTGTATTAGCGGTTGATTATAAGCAGATGCACAATGTCATCAATGAGATTGAAAAGCATGGAGAGAAGGCTTATATTATCGGACGCGTGAAGGATGGCCAGGGCGTCACATTTGGCGGAGGCTCTCTCACATGATGAAAATAGCGGTATTTGCTTCTGGAACGGGCTCAAATTTTCAGGCTATCATAGATGAAGTGAAGAGCGGAAGACTGGCAGCGGAAATTGCGCTTCTTGTTTGCGACAGACCGGGAGCAAAAGTCGCTGAACGCGCTGAAAAAGAAAACATCCCTGTCTTTCAGTTTTCACCGAAGGAATTTAAAAATAAGGAAGCATTTGAAACCATCATCCTAAATCAATTGAAGCAGTATAACGTTTCTTATGTAGTGCTCGCAGGATATATGAGGCTGATTGGAGATACCCTGCTCACTGCTTTTCCTGAGAATATCATCAATCTGCATCCTTCTTTGCTGCCGTCGTTTCCAGGCAAGGATGCGATCGGCCAGGCTTTTGACGCAGGAGTGAAAGTAACAGGGATTACGATTCACTTTGTAGATGCAGGCATGGATACTGGCCCGATTATTGCTCAAAAGGCGCTTGAAGTAGAAGAGTCTGACACTTTAGAAACGTTATCTGCAAAGATTCATAAGCTCGAGCACACATACTATCCGCACGTACTAAATACCCTTTTCCAAAAAAGAGAGCTAGAGGTGTAAAGAATGACAATCAAACGCGCACTTGTAAGTGTTTCAAATAAAGATGGCATCATTCCATTTGTAACAGAGCTTGTGGAACAAGGAATCGAAGTCATTTCAACAGGCGGAACGAAAAGCCTGCTTCAGCAAAACGGCGTCAAAGTAACAGGGATCTCAGAAGTAACTGGATTTCCTGAAATCATGGACGGCAGAGTGAAAACCCTGCATCCGAATATTCACGGCGGTCTGCTTGCTGTCCGCAGCAATCCGGATCACATGAAACAGCTTGAAGAAAACAGCATTTTGCCGATCGATCTTGTTGTCGTAAATCTTTACCCATTTAAAGAAACGATCTCAAAGCAGGACGTCACGTTTGATGATGCGATCGAAAACATCGATATCGGCGGACCGACCATGCTTCGTTCAGCGGCAAAAAATCACCAGGATGTTGCGGTTGTCGTTGATCCTGCTGACTACGCTGAAGTTCTGGAGCAGATCAAGAGCGAGAAGGAAGTTACAATTGCAACGAAGCAAAAGCTTGCTGCAAAAGTGTTCCGCCATACGGCTTCATATGACGCGCTTATCGCAGAATATTTAACGAATGCTGTAGGCGAAGAAGACCCTGAGACAGTGACTTATACATTTGAGAAAAAACAATCGCTTCGCTACGGGGAAAACCCTCACCAAAAAGCTACTTTTTACAAAAAGCCATTAGCAAGCAATGTTTCGATTGCAGAAGCGGAGCAGGTTCACGGCAAAGAGCTTTCTTACAACAACATTAAAGATGCAGATGCAGCTCTTCAAATCGTAAGAGAATTTAAGCAGCCTGCAGCTGTGGCTGTAAAACACATGAATCCATGCGGAGTCGGAACAGGCGAAACGATTTTTGAAGCATTCACGCGTGCATATGAAGCAGATCCAACTTCGATTTTCGGCGGAATCATCGCTTTAAATCATGAAGTGGATAAAGAAACAGCTCATAAATTACATGAAATCTTCCTGGAGATTGTCATTGCTCCTTCTTTCGATAAAGAAGCATTAGAGATTTTGACTTCTAAGAAAAACTTAAGACTTCTTACATTAGATGTGTTAGGTGCTGAAAAACAGGATCAGCAAATCACTTCGATTCACGGCGGTCTGCTTGTTCAGGATGAAGATACGCTTTCTTTTGATGATGCGAAAATCACAATCCCTACAAAGCGTGAACCAACTGAACAGGAGTGGGAAGACTTAAAGCTTGCATGGAAAGTCGTAAAACATGTGAAATCAAATGCAATCGTTCTTACGAAAAATCAGATGACAGTCGGTGTTGGTGCGGGTCAGATGAACCGTGTCGGTGCGGCGAAGATTGCGATTGAACAGGCAGGAGCTCATGCTGAAGGAAGTGCAATGGGATCTGATGCATTTTTCCCAATGAACGACACAGTTGAAGCAGCTGCAAAAGCAGGCGTAACAGCCATTATTCAGCCTGGCGGATCCATTAAGGATGAGGATTCCATCCAAAAAGCAGATGAATACGGCATTACGATGGTATTTACAGGAGTTAGACACTTTAAACATTAAACTAGTGAGGAGCTGGTAACGATGAACATTCTAATCATTGGCCGCGGAGGCCGTGAACATGCAATCGCCTGGAAGGCATCACAGAGTAAGCTTGCTGAGAAAGTGTTTGTTGCTCCAGGAAACGATGGAATGAGCAGCGTTGCCGAGCTTATTGCAATCGATGAGCAGAATACAGAGGAGCTTGTTGCTTTTGCAAAAGAAAATAAGGTGGGGCTAACAATCGTAGGACCTGAGGTTCCGCTCCTGAATGGCGTTGTCAATGCGTTTCAAGAAGCGGGACTGAAGGTTTTCGGGCCAACAAAGGAAGCTGCCCTGATTGAAGGCAGCAAGAAGTTCGCCAAGGAATTAATGATGAAAAATAACATTCCGACAGGAGCGTATCAATCGTTTACTTCTTTTGAAGAAGCGGAGAAATACGTCCTTGAACAAGGAGCTCCAATCGTCATAAAAGCGGATGGACTTGCTGCAGGAAAAGGGGTAACCGTCGCTATGACAGTAGAGGAAGCAATCGACTGTCTGCGTGATTTTCTTGAAGATGCCAAATTCGGCGAGGCAAGCAGCTCGGTTGTCATTGAAGAATTTTTAGATGGCGAGGAATTTTCATTAATGGCCTTTGTTCACGGTGATGCTGTCTATCCAATGGTGATCGCGCAGGATCATAAACGGGCATACGATCATGATGAAGGTCCTAATACCGGCGGAATGGGTGCTTACTCTCCGGTTCCTCAAATTTCAGATGCAGTTGTGCAGGAAGCTGTTGAAACAGTGTTAAAGCCGGCAGCTGAAGGCATGATTGCAAATGGAACTCCATTTACGGGGATTTTATATGCAGGATTGATCTTAACGAAGCAAGGTCCAAAAGTGATTGAATTTAATGCGCGCTTTGGCGATCCTGAAACACAGGTTGTTCTGCCGCGCTTAGAATCAGACTTGATTGAAACATTGCTTGCTATTTTAGATGGCAAAAAAGCAGAGCTTAAATGGCGCAAGGAAGCTGTAATGGGAGTTGTCCTTGCTTCAAACGGCTACCCGAATGAGTATAAAAAAGGCGAAGCGATCGGTACGCTTCGTTCAAGCTTTGAACAAGGTGCCCTTTTCCACGCAGGGACGAAGAAAAGCGGGGAAGAATTTGTAACGGATGGCGGACGGGTTTTAGCTGTTATTGCATACGGCAGCGATTTGCTCGAAGCACAGACTCAAGTGTATGAATATGTATCTGAAGTAGCATCGCCTGCTCTATTTTACCGCAAGGACATCGGCGCCAAAGCGACTAAACACGTTTTTTCTTAACATAGACAAACATTAAGGCAACAATACTGCCGATAAGCAAAGCAAGCAGGAATGTCATATCGGTTAAATATTCCATGATCATGATGTTCACCCCTTAGCAGACTCTCCTGATGGCAGGAGAGTCTTTTTTTATGGCGGCCGGGCACGTGGCTTCGGCTAAAAAAGCGTTTGTTTTAGCTAATAAAATCGATATTTCGTTATTAGACAAAACAATTGCTTAAGATTCTAAAATACGGCTCAAATCCAAAAATGGACTTGGCTAAATAAATCTCTAAAGCGGCTAGAAAAATCCGCAAACCGGCTAAATAAAGGTGGATTTTCGCTAGTTATAGGAAGATTTCGGCTAAATGATGACTACCTTCTTGATTCGGGTATGGCATTAAGTACCTTAAACAACGCTGTCAGAACGGATCAAGACAGTAAAGGCAAATAGCGCCTTTTCTGTCGGATCCTTTTCTGCCATGCCCCGAGCTAAACGGGCGATTCCGCTTTTCTGGTCATGACGGATTATAAGTCTTATCCTCAAACTCTAAATCCTCTTTCCTGCATTCCTTATACATATACACCATCGGGCAGAATCTTAGAATGCCCTCTCCAACTTTCATTGCACCAAGCAGCATCATGAGCAGAAGAGAATCCTTCCACGGTTTTTTCGAATATTTTGCAGAAGCCCATGATAGTAAAAACAGTCCAATTGTAATTCGGATCAGTCCGTTTATAATGCCGATGTTCGGTTTCACTAATAAGTTCCTCCTCATTTTTGAAAATACAGTAAATCTTTACTGCGTTAAACGGTTACATATGTTAACATATAAGGTATGAAATATAGGGAGGGTCTGAAATGCCCAAGTTGCATGCACAATGGAAAGTCCGGCAGATCAGGCATCACATACAAGCGGCCTCAGGGCATAAGCCTCCAGCTCTTGTATTAAAAAATGGGATGTACTTGAATTCTTATCTGAAACGATGGATCAAAGCCAACATCTGGATTTCAGATGACCGGATTGTTTATATTGGAGATAAGCTTCCTGCCGGCGGGCAATCGGAAATCGCCGATTGCGAAGATCGTTTTATTGTACCGGGTTATATTGAACCTCATGCTCACCCATTTCAACTTTATAATCCCCATTCTTTTGGGAAGTATGTGTCACAGTACGGTACAACGACACTTATATGCGACAATTTATTTTTGCTTTTTCAGTCCGATAAAAAGAAAGCGCTTACTTTAATTCATGAATTAAATCAGCTTCCTTTGCAGTATTATTGGTGGAGCCGTTTTGATCTTCAGACTGAAGTTCCCAATGAACATGAATATTTATCTCTCGATTTTATGAAAAAATGGATGGAAAATGAATATGTTATTCAAGGCGGAGAATTAACAGGGTGGCCTAAGCTGCTTTCGGATGATGATTTGATGCTGTCCTGGATGGTTGAGATGAAAATGAAAGGAAAGCGGATCGAAGGACATTTTCCCGGAGCATCGGCAAACACTCTGAATAAAATGAAATTATTCGGGGCCGACTGCGATCACGAAGCGATGACAGGAGATGATGTTTTAGAGCGGTTAATGCTCGGCTATACTGTTTCACTCAGACATTCCTCGATCCGGCCTGATTTGCCGCAGCTGCTTGATGGCATCCGTGAAAAAGAGATTCGCCACTACGAACATTTCTTTTTCACTACCGACGGGGCAACGCCGCATTTTTATAAAAACGGAATGATGGATTCCATGATCAAAATGGCCATTGAGCGGGATATTCCGGCAATTGATGCTTATCATATGGCAAGCTTTAATCCTGCCAAATATTACCGCATGGAAGATGTAACAGGCGTTGTAGCTTCAGGGCGTTTGGCTAACCTGAATATTTTGGAATCAGCCGAAAATCCATCCCCTGTTGCTGTGCTTTCAAAGGGAAAGTGGCTGAGAAAAGACGGCTTGCCGACTGAATGCTTTGGAGATCTAAATTGGCAAAAAGCCGGGTTCGGAAAACTGAAGATCGAATGGTCCTTGTCCTATGATGACCTTCAGTTTTCAATGCCGCTAGGCCTTCAAATGAAGAATGATGTGATTATGGAACCGTACAGCATCACCATCGACAATTCATTTGACGAGCTGGGCAGCCATCATGATGAGTGCTTTCTTGCTTTGATTGATAAGAAAGGCAAATGGCGCATCAGCACAATGCTCAAGGGCTTTGCCGCATCGCTCGGCGGTCTGGCAAGTTCTTATTCAACAACAGGCGATATTATTTTGATTGGGAAAAGCAAGCATGATATGATCACAGCATTTAATAGGATGAAGGAGCTTGGAGGCGGAATTGTCCTTGCAGAAAAGGGGAAAGTTGTGCATGAAATACCCCTTGAACTTTGCGGCGGAGCATCAGCTGAAGAGTTTAGTTTAGTTGTTCAACAAGAGGAAAGATTTAAGCACCTGCTGAAAGAGAGAGGATATACACAAGGGGATCCGGTTTATTCCCTTTTTTTCCTATCATCCACCCATTTGCCGTATATAAGGATTACTCCAGTCGGCATCTATGATGTGCTTAAAAAAATAATACTCTTTCCATCGATAATGCGTTAAAATATAAAAGTAAGCAGAAGGTGTCAATCATGAAAAACAACATGAAGAATATACAACGGCTGTTCATGGCCTTGCTCCTGCTCGCCATGTGTACGGCTTGTAACAAAGAAGAAGAGAGCAGCCCCCAAAAAACGGATGATGTAAAAGAGGAAGAAACATCTGCTCCTAGTGAAGAGCGAAACATCTATCCATTAACAGGTCTGCGCTCTGATGAAAAAGAAGGACAGCGTGCCTTTGCAGTGATGATCAACAATCATCCGGCAGCCCGTCCGCAGTCTGGACTTCAACAGGCTGATATTGTATACGAGGTTTTATCGGAAGGGAACATTACCAGGTTCCTGGCTATTTATCAAAGCAATCAGCCAGCAGCAATCGGTCCTGTCAGAAGCGCAAGAGAATATTATGTTGACTTAAGCACCGGCTATGATGCCGTCTTTATTAGCCACGGCTGGAGTCCGCAGGCTAAAGAAACTCTTGAAAATGGAAAACTTGACTATTTGAATGGCTTGTTTTATGACGGCACACTCTTTTGGAGAGCTGACTTCAGAAAAGCGCCGCACAATTCTTATATTTCAGCTGAAAATATTAAAGAAGGTGCAGAGCTTAACAGAATTGACCTGCAGAAGCAGCCAAAACCGCTGCCATTTGCTGACACAAAAGAAACTCCTAAAGGTGATTCAGGTTTAGAAGCTATTGTCCGCTACGATCAGTCAGATGTGTGGAATTCAGAATATAAATACGACAAACAAACAGAGAAATACTTACGATATAGCAACAACGAACAAACGAAAGACCTGGAAACAGGAGAAGCCATTGCAGTTAATAATTTATTTATCGCTGAAATGAAGCATCAAACGATTGACGACTATGGAAGAAGAGCGATTGACTTAACATCCGGAGGCAAAGGAATCCTGCTGCAAAAAGGCGTCAGCCGCCAGGTGGAATGGCGCAATATTGACGGAAGAATCCTCCCTTACTTAAACGGAAAACCGATCGGATTTGTACCGGGAAAGACCTGGATTAACATAGTGCCTGCTCTAGAAAATCACGTTTCACTCCACTAATTTTCATAAAAGGAGAATTTAAGATGCAAATTGAAAAATTACGGGGAAAAGAACTCGACCAACTATTTGAATCTGTTTTATCACTAAAAAACCTTGAAGAATGCTATCGGTTCTTCGATGATCTGTGCACAGTGAACGAAATCCAGTCACTTGCCCAGCGTTTAGAAGTGGCACGCATGCTGCGCGAAGGTTTTACCTATCACAAAATTGAAACAGAAACAGGTGCCAGCACGGCAACCATTTCACGCGTAAAACGCTGCCTGAACTATGGCAACGACGCCTACACAATGGCGCTTGAACGCATTCAAACGCAGGAAACAAAGGAGTCTTGATTTGACGGGATTCGATTAGAAATGAATACGAAATAATAAAAGGATAAAATCACAATGATTTTATCCTTTTATTATTTCGTTAAGGCACTTCACCGTTTTTGTTGCCAATGTGAAATTGAGAATATTCCGCGCTTATGTTAAAGATGGCATTCTGAAAAATGAGTTGAATCTAGAAGAAGTCTCATTAACCAGAAATGCTGTCCGAATAACGATTTCAAGGAAAATTGAGAGTAAGCTTACAAGAATATTCAAAATGAATCCCTCCACATTGCAGGATCGTGTTAAATGAACGAACACATTGCATATTATTTATCTGATGATAAAACTTATTCTTCATATATGATGAGATGCGGTGCCTGCTTATTCGTCATTCAAGTCCTGTTTCCCATTTGAGGCGGTTCTTCCATCCAGCCATTTTTAATCATAATTTTTATTCCTTCATTGGCGTAGACGTAAATATCTTTTCCTATCAATGCTGTTTTCATGGATATATCATTTCTTAAACTGAAAATGGAACCAAAACTGCTTCCTACAAGCCCAAACCCATTAAGAAGATAAATACAGAACATCATTAGCTTTTCAGAAAATGGAGGGATTGTCGAATCAGTTACTGTACTCCCCGAAGAAGCTGAGAACTGAACATTGCTTTCTAGGAGAATTTCTTCGAAAGTTTTTATTTGTTTCTTGGCAAGTTCTTTTCCTTTTACAAAATATTGTCTAACTTCTTTGTTTTTAGCACATTGTGCAAAACCGGTTACAAGCTGCATGCCAATATGATTTGTTTCGATTCCGTGATGGAGATTGCCTATTTCAATGTCGTTTAAAGCCCGATTTTCACCAAAGAAACGAAATCCGTTCAAATAGTTTTTACTTTTTATAAATTCCGTTGATTTCGGCATGGTCACTTTTGGCGGCAGAGTAAGAATGCCATTATTAAGTAAATAATGGGTAGCCAGTTTATAAACCTTTTGCGTAGTAGTCGTTAATCCTTCATAAATGGTCATTACATCTTCACGGTATGCCATATTCATGTTAAGGGTGTACATACCCATGCTGATTTCTTTTAAAATACGAAGAAACATAATATCAAATCCATTGTCGTAAAGCTTTGGAGCTTCTAAGTTTACATCTTCTTTAGTAAATCCATTAGGAATGACTACACCTTCCTGTTCAAAAATGTCTTCGATTTTGATTACATAATGATTGAGTTCCTGCCATAAACCTCCCATAATATTTAAGGCTTGCTGATCATCAGCTTTTTCCATGAAATATTCTAATATTCTAAGAATCAGTGTTTTTTCCTGGTAGGTTAGCCACAGTGTACCGAGCTCAGATGAGCAAATAGGATTTTTTCCATTCAATGTTTTTTCCTCCGTTTTTTTAAATTATTATCTTCAAAATAGTTTTGAATTATGAATTAAGCCACTTTTAAAACGAACTCGTGAACAGATTGTCAAAACCTTCATAGCACCTGTGCGTTTTTTGCAGGACGTTAATTTGATATAATGTTTCAGGTGGAACCCGATTGTTAGGAGGAAAGACCATGTATGAAGTTGCCGAGTGGAAACATGTGTTCAAACTCGATCCAGATAAAGAAATAAGCGATGAAAATCTAGAAATATTATGCGAATCAGGAACAGATGCGATCATTGTCGGCGGAAGCGACAATGTGACGATGGATAATGTGTTAAACTTAATGTCCCGAATCAGAAGATATCTTGTTCCATGTGTGCTTGAGGTTTCAGAAATTGAGTCGATCATACCGGGATTTGACTTGTATTTTATCCCGTCCGTTATGAACAGCATGAATACGAAGTGGGTAATGGGACTGCATCACGAGGCTGTGAAAGAATACGGTGAGATCATGAGCTGGGATGAGCTGATTGTTGAAGGCTATTGTATTTTAAATGGTGACTGCAAAGCGGCAAAACTGACAGAGGCGAATACGGAGTTATCAGCAGATGATGTCATGGCGTATGCACGCATGGCAGAAAAAATGTTCCATATGCCAATCTTTTATCTAGAATACAGCGGAACTTACGGAGACGTAAATGTAGTACAGGCTGCAAGCTCTGTCTTATCCTCTACCAAACTATTTTACGGCGGAGGCATTGAAACGCCAGAACAGGCAGCTGAAATGGCTGAATTTGCAGATGTTGTGGTTGTCGGCAATGTTATCTATGATGATTTTCAATCCGCTTTGAAAACAGTAAAAGCAGTAAAACCTTGAGAAGAAGAAATAAAGTTTAGCGCATTTATGTCTAGCTCCATCGCCCAGCTCCTCGGCCAGAACAAATCCGCAGGAAAAGTCAAACCCGGACTTTTCTGCCGGATTCTTATCTGCCTTTCGGAGCTAAACGGGCGCTTCCGCTTTTCGTAATTGCATTTAACTCAGGATATGAGATAAAATAAGAACATACGTTTGATAAGGTGGTGCCCGGAACGTGCAATTTTTAACAGATCAATTATTGAATGGTTTAAACGATATGCAGAAAGAAGCGGTCAAGGCAACAGATGGACCGCTCTTAATAATGGCCGGAGCAGGAAGCGGCAAGACGAGTGTGCTCACAAGAAGAATTGCTTACTTAATGGTTGAAAAAGGCGTAGCGCCATGGAACATCCTTGCGATTACGTTTACAAATAAAGCGGCGCGTGAAATGAAAGAAAGAATCGGAAAACTGCTTGGACCAGGTGCAGATGATATTTGGATCTCGACCTTTCACTCCATGTGTGTCCGTATCTTAAGAAGAGATATCGACCGGATCGGAATCAGCAGAAACTTCTCGATTCTTGATACGACAGACCAGCTTTCTGTCATAAAATCCATTCTGAAAGAACGCAATATCGATCCGAAGAAGTTTGACCCGCGAAGCATTTTAGGCAGCATCAGCGGAGCGAAAAATGAACTGATCACTCCTGATGAGTTCGAAAAGACAGCAGGCGGCATGTACGAGCAGGTCGCAAGCGATGTTTACAAGGATTATCAAAAGAAGCTGCTGAAAAACCAGTCGCTTGATTTTGATGATTTGATCATGACAACGATTCAGCTTTTTCAGCGTGTTCCTGAAGTGCTTGAGTTTTACCAGCGCAAATTTCAGTTTATCCACGTGGATGAGTATCAGGATACGAATAAAGCGCAGTACTTATTGGTTAAAATGCTTGCATCACGTTTCCAAAATCTATGTGTTGTCGGTGATTCCGATCAGTCTATTTATCGCTGGCGCGGTGCGGATATCGCGAACATTCTCTCCTTTGAGAAGGATTACCCGACTGCGAGCGTGATTTTGCTTGAGCAGAATTACCGTTCCACACAGCGTATCCTGGAAGCGGCAAACGGAGTTATTAAAAACAACATGAACCGCAAAGCGAAAAATCTCTGGACGCAAAATGATGAAGGACAGAAAATCAACTATTACCGCGCTGACAGTGAATCAGTCGAAGGGCAGTTCGTAGCGGGAAAAATCAATCAGCTTGTTTCTTCAGAAGGTAGAAAGCTATCTGATTTTGCGATTCTCTACCGCACCAATGCACAGTCCCGTGTTATTGAGGAAATTCTGCTCAAATCAAATATCAATTACACCATTGTCGGCGGGATTAAGTTCTACGACAGAAAAGAAATTAAAGATATCCTTGCATACTTAAGATTGATTGCCAATCCGGATGATGATATCAGCTTGGCGCGTGTTATTAACACACCTAAGCGCGGTGTAGGCGCCACATCAGTCGATAAGATTGCTCAGTATGCGCTTGATAATGACTTATCTCTGTTCGGTGCGATTGAGCAAATCGAATTTGCAGGCGTAAGCGGGCGTGTAGTCAGTGCGATGGTGGATTTCCGAGAGCTTGTCCGCAACCTTGCGAACATGCAGGATTACTTGTCTGTCACTGAGCTTGCTGAAGAAGTGATTGAAAAGACAGGATATCGCGAAATGCTGAAAACCGAAAAAACAATTGAAGCACAAAGCCGTCTTGAGAATATTGATGAGTTCTTATCTGTTACGCAAAACTTCGAGAAAAATAGTGAAGATAAAAGCCTGGTAGCCTTTTTAACCGATTTGGCTTTAGTTGCGGATATTGATAAATTAGATGAAGATGAGGAAGCCTCTAAAGAAGCCGTCGTGCTAATGACTCTTCACTCTGCAAAAGGACTAGAGTTTCCGGTTGTCTTCTTAATGGGTGTCGAGGAAGGGGTATTCCCCCACAGCCGTTCACTTATGGAAGAAGCGGAAATGGAAGAGGAGAGACGTCTTGCTTATGTCGGTATTACCCGCGCTGAAAAAGAGCTGTACATTACGAATGCTAAAATGAGAACTCTTTTCGGACGAACAAGCATGAATCCTGAATCCCGTTTCATATCAGAGATTCCGTCTGAACTGCTGGAGAATTTAAATGAAGTGAAAAAGAGCGCTGCTCCATTTGCTGCGAAAACCCGTCCTGACAGACGGCCACAGGTCAACAGACCGATTGCGGCTTCAACAGGCGGAGACGAAATTGCCTGGTCTGTCGGCAATAAAGCGGAGCATAAAAAATGGGGAATCGGCACAGTTGTCAGTGTAAAAGGCGAAGGAGAAGGCAAAGAACTTGATATTGCATTCCCGAGCCCGGTAGGCATTAAACGACTGCTTGCCAAGTTTGCTCCGATTCAAAAAGTGTAGACGTTACAAGAAAGGAATGGACCCCGGATGGATATGACTGCAGCCAAACAACGCGCAGAAACTCTGCATGAATTATTAAATAAATACAACTATGAATATCACGTTCTTGATAAACCGACTGTGGCTGACTCTGAATATGATCAGCTTCTTCATGAATTAATCGAGATTGAAGAATCGTTTCCTGAATTGAAGACACCTGATTCCCCGACGCAGCGTGTCGGGGGCAATATCCTTGAAGGATTTAAAAAGGTGCAGCATAAGAAACCGATGCTAAGCCTTGGAAATGCCTTCAACGAGCAGGATATCAGAGATTTTGACCGCCGTGTGAGACAGGCAGTCGGCGATGATGTTCAGTATATGGTTGAACTGAAAATTGATGGACTTGCTGTGTCTCTCCGCTACGAAAACGGTGCATTCATACAAGGTGCAACCCGCGGCGACGGCACAACAGGCGAAGACATTACCGAAAACTTAAAAACAATCCGGTCCATTCCGCTTAAATTAAAGAAAAACCTTTCAATTGAAGTCCGCGGCGAAGCCTACATGCCAAAAGCATCTTTTGAAAAATTAAATGAAATAAGAATTAAGCTTGAAGAAGAGCCGTTTGCCAACCCTCGCAACGCGGCGGCTGGCTCTCTTCGCCAGCTTGACCCTAAAATTGCGGCGAAACGAAATCTGAATATTTTCGTCTATAGTATTGCAGACCTTGGTGAAGAAACAGGAGCGGCTACTCAAAGTGCCGGACTTGATGCTCTTTGTGAGCTTGGTTTTAAAACGAACACAGAGCGCCGCAGATGCGAATCAATTGACGAAGTGATTACTTTGATTGAATCATTTCAGGAAAAAAGAGCAAATCTGCCTTATGAAATTGACGGCATCGTGATAAAAGTTGATTCGATTGAGCAGCAGGAAGCGCTTGGTTTTACAGCTAAAAGTCCTCGCTGGGCCATTGCCTACAAGTTTCCTGCAGAAGAAGTGATGACGAAGCTGCTTGACATCGAATTAACAGTTGGACGCACTGGTGTCATCACTCCAACTGCCCTTTTGGAGCCTGTACGTGTAGCTGGTACAACGGTGAAACGCGCTTCGCTTCATAATGAAGATTTAATTCGTGAAAAAGACATTCGTCTAGGAGACTATGTCGTTATCAAAAAAGCTGGAGACATTATTCCCGAGGTTGTCAATGTCCTGCTTGAGCACCGCACAGGCGATGAGGAAGAGTTCAATATGCCGACCCACTGTCCTGAATGTGAAAGCGAGCTTGTCCGGATCGAAGGCGAGGTTGCGCTCAGATGCATCAATCCGAAGTGCCCGGCTCAGATTCGCGAGGGATTAATTCATTTTGTTTCAAGAAATGCGATGAACATTGATGGACTTGGCGAGCGTGTCATTGCGCAGCTTTTCAAAGAAAACCTGATTAAGGATGTTGCCGATCTTTACAAATTGACCCGTGAGCAGCTGCTTGAGCTTGAGCGGATGGGCGAGAAATCAGTGGACAACCTGCTTCAGGCGATCGAAAACTCAAAAGAAAGCTCACTTGAGAGATTGCTGTTCGGACTTGGCATCCGTTTCATCGGAGCGAAGGCGGCCAAGACACTTGCTCAGCATTTTGAGACAATGGAACGATTGCAAACAGCATCAAGAGATGAGATTATTGCGGTTAATGAAATTGGCGATAAGATGGCGGATGCCGTTGTGACGTATTTTGAACAGCCTGAGATGAATGAGCTGATTTCGGAGCTGAAATCATGCGAAGTCAATATGGCATACTTAGGACCGAAGCTTGTTAGAGCAGAGGAATCAGATTCCTTCTTTGCAGGCAAAACGGTTGTTTTGACTGGAAAACTAGAAGAGCTCTCCCGAAATGAAGCAAAAGACCAAATCGAAGCTCTTGGCGGCAAAGTAGCCGGAAGCGTCAGCAAAAAAACAGATTTAGTCGTTGCCGGGGAAGATGCAGGAAGCAAACTTTCAAAGGCTCAAGAGTTAAACATCGAAATTTGGGATGAGAAGAAACTGCTTGAGGAATTAAAAAAATAAGAGGTGTATTCCGACTTGAAAAAAGTAATGGTAATGCTGCTCGCAGGCTGTTTATTCCTTTCAGCCTGCGCACCCAGCTTTGGTGATCAAGAGGAAATCGTGAGGGAATCAGAAGATAAATCAACCGAAAAAGCGATCATTCCGAAATACAACATTTCAGATTCCTACTATAAAATGATCCTGCCTTTTAAAGAAGGAAAAGCAAGAGGGCTTGTCGCTGAAAACATCAATACCCGCTTAGACATCGACGAATTTGAAACGGGACTGATGAGAGTTGCGCAGGACGAATTTTCTCCTGACAATCATCTTTATCAGGAGGGACAGTATCTTGATGAGAAGACCGTTCGAGAATGGCTTGGCCGCAAACTTGAAGGGGACAAGTTGAAAGAAGCGCAAGATAAAGCAAAAGCGAATAAGGAAACCTTCAAAAATGAGGGTCTGAACCCAATTGCAAGCACTGAAGGCGACTTTATTCAGCAAAATGAAAAAAGCCCAATCTACTTAGCACACATGCTTGAACACAATTACTTAGTCCGTAAAAGCGAAAATACAGTTGAGCTGGGCGGAGTTGTTATTGGACTTGCTTTAAACTCGGTTCATTACTACCGTGAAGCGGTTGGTGAGCCGCAGCGTGAATATGTAATCGATCCGCAGAAGCTTGAAGCAGAGGGGAAAAAGATGGCTGAGGAAGTCATTAAACGCGTCCGAAGCCAAAAAGGCCTAGAAAATGTACCAGTTGTCATTGCATTATACAAGCAAGCACCGAAGTCATCCATTGTACCTGGAAGCTTTATCGCAAGCACAGTAGTAGACGGAGGCAGCAATCAAATCGGCAAATGGGACAGCATTGATGAGGAATACGTCTTTTTCCCATCGCCTCAAGGTACGGAAGACTATCGTGAGGATGCTAATCTTTTTGAACGATTCAAACAGGACATCGACGAATTTTTCCCTAACTACACAGGCGTTATCGGCAAAGCCTTTTACAAAGGGGAAGAAATGCAAGAATTGAAGATTGATATACCTATGCAATTCTACGGAAAATCAGAAGTCATTGCCTTTACCCAGTTCGTCACAGGTAAAGTGGTCGACTATTTCCCTGATTACGTTTCAGTTGAAGTAAACATCAATTCAACAAGCGGCCAAGAGGCGCTGATCGTGCGTAAACCAGGACAGGAAAAACCGACCGTTCATATTTATCAATAATTTATTAGCCATCTCACATGTGTGGGGTGGCTTTTTTATAGTTTGTGCTTCCAAAAAATCATAAAGCAAACAAGAATGGCCCCTTTTCTAGCTGCACTAGGGACCCGGCAGATAGAGTGCGAATGATTCCTCTATACTGGCTCAATCCTGGATTTGGATACTCATAGAGAGCGAATGATTCCACTTTACTGGCTTAATCCTGGATTTGGATACTCATAGAGAGCGAATGATTCCCTTTTACAGGCTAAATCTCGGATTTGGATACTCAATGAGAGCGAATGATTCCCTTTTACAGGCTAAATCTCAGATTTGGATACTCATAGAGTGCGTATGATTCCTCTATACTGGCACAATCCTGGATTTGGATACTCATAGAGAGCGAATGATTCCACTTTACAGGCTTAATCCTAGATTTGGATACTCATAGAGAGCGAATGATTCCACTTTACAGGCTTAATCCTAGATTTGGATACTCATAGAGAGCGAATGATTCCTCTTTAAAGGCTTAATCGTGGTTTTGGATACTCATAGAAAGCGAATGATTCCCTTTTACAGGCTAAATCTCGGATTTGGATACTCATAGAGAGCGAATGATTCCCTTTTACAGGCTAAATCTCGGATTTGGATACTCATAGAGAGCGAATAATTCCCTTTTACAGGCTAAATCTCGAATTTGGATACTCATAGAAAGCGAATGATTCCACTTTACAGGCACAATCCTGGTTTTGGATACTCAATGGGAGCGAATGATTCCACTTTACATGCTAAATCCTGGATTTGGATACTCATAGAGTGCGTATGATTCCTCTATACTGGCACAATCCTGGTTTTGGATACTCAATGAGAGTGAATGATTCCTCTATACTGGCACAATCCTAGTTTTGGATACTCAATGAGAGCGAATGATTCCCCTAAACAGTCTCAATCCTGGATTTGGATACTCAATGAGAGCGAATGATTCCCTTTTACAGGTTAAATCTCGGATTTGGATACTCAATGAGAGCGAATGATTCTCCTAAACAGTCTCAATCCTGGATTTGAATACTCATATAGAGCGAATGATTCCCCTAAACAGTCTCAATCCTGGATTTGAATACTCATATAGAGCGAATGATTCCCCTAAACAGTCTCAATCCTGGATTTGGATACTCAATGAGAGCGAATGATTTCCCTAAACAGTCTCAAACCTGGATATGGATACTCATAGAGTACGTATAATAACCCGATAATTCAATCCCAATTATATTGGTAAAAGCATTCATTCTAATAAGAAGTTATCTCCCAATTCAGTCCAGGGACCGAGAATAGGTTCTAACTTTCTGGCTGCCCAAACCAATCTATCGCTTCAATCTAACTATCCGGCAACGCTTCCAATAAAATAAAAAAATAGGAAACTCTATGAAACAGAGAACTCAATAAACTTAATATTGTGACTATTTATCATAGTTTGAAAGTTTCCGCTTCTTTCGTTAGAATGGGGGGGAAACGTTTCATACTTGCAGGGAGGCGAATTAGAATCATGATACCGTACAAACATGAACCATTTACTGATTTTTCATCAGAAGAGAATAAGAAAGCCTATCTAGAAGGCTTGAAGCTTGTCGAGTCATATTTAGGACAGGATTATAACTTGGTTATTGGCGGAGAGTGCATTTCCACAGAGGATAAAATTGTTTCTGTGAATCCTTCAAATAAAGAAGAGGTGATTGGCCGCGTTTCGAAGGCAAACCAGGAGTTAGCCGAAAAAGCGATGCAAGTGGCAGATGAGACATTTAACACGTGGCGCAAAGTAAAGCCGGAAATTCGTGCTGACATTCTTTTCAGAGCAGCTGCGATCATTCGCCGCCGCAAGTATGAGTTTTCAGCGCTTTTAACGAAAGAAGCAGGCAAGCCTTGGAATGAAGCGGATGCTGATACTGCAGAAGCGATAGATTTCATTGAGTACTATGCCCGTCAAATGCTGAAATTAAAGGATGGCATGCCGGTTGAGAGCCGTCCTGGTGAATATAACCGTTACAGCTACATTCCTCTGGGTGTAGGGATTATTATTTCCCCGTGGAACTTCCCGTTTGCGATTATGGCAGGTACGACAATTGCCGCAATCGTAACAGGAAACACTGTGTTACTAAAACCGGCTTCAACTACTCCAGTTGTGGCGGCTAAGTTTGCAGAAGTTATGGAGCAAGCGGGACTTCCGAAAGGTGTTTTAAATTTCGTGCCTGGAAGCGGCTCTGAGGTTGGCGATTATTTAGTTGATCACCCACGCACCCGTTTTATCAGCTTCACGGGTTCACGTGATGTCGGAACTCGCATTTATGAACGTGCTTCTAAAGTGAATGAAGGGCAAATCTGGCTGAAGCGCGTGATTGCTGAAATGGGCGGCAAAGATACAATAGTCGTTGATAAAGACGCAGATTTAGAATTAGCTGCACAATCAATCGTGAAATCAGCATTTGGATTCTCTGGACAAAAATGCTCGGCTTGTTCACGAGCAGTTATCGTTGAGGATGTGTATGATCAGGTTCTAAATCGCGCAATCGAGTTAACAAAAGAATTGACAGTCGGTGATACAGCAGACGGATCTTATTTCATGGGTCCTGTCATCGACCAGGCTGCATTTGATAAAATTATGAGCTATGTCGAAATAGGCAAGGAAGAAGGAAGACTCGTTGCAGGCGGGGAAGGAGACAGCTCGAAAGGCTTCTTCATTCAGCCTACAATCATTGCGGATCTTGATCCGAAAGCACGCTTGATGCAGGAGGAAATCTTCGGGCCGGTTGTCGGCTTTGCGAAAGCAAAAGATTTTGACCATGCAATTGAAATTGCCAACAACACAGACTACGGTTTAACAGGGGCAGTCCTTACCAACAACCGCGATCACATTGAGAAGGCGCGCGAAGACTTCCATGTCGGAAATCTGTATTTCAATCGCGGATGCACAGGGGCAATCGTTGGATACCAGCCATTTGGCGGCTTCAACATGTCCGGTACTGATTCAAAAGGCGGCGGACCGGATTATTTATTGCTTCATCTACAGGCAAAAACAACATCAGAAACGCTTTAATAGAAGGGAAAAGAGCTTAAACAAACGTTTGTTTAAGCTCTTTTTTATGAGGTAAGTCTGTGGCAATTGCATATTTACTTTTAACCTGCATCATGTTTGTATTGAGTCTAGCATCAATGATCTTTTCCTTCCAGGACTTATAATTCGATCGGTTTTTGATTGCGATTATCATAAACATTTACTTCAGGATAAAAAATAAAAAAGAACAAAAGAAAAACGCTTAGGATGCAATCTCCTAAGCGTCTTATCGTTTATTACTTTGTTTCTTTCTCTAAAACTTCTTCCATTTCAGTAAATGTATTCTGAACACTCTTAGAAGGTCTGCTTGTGATTAAGCTGACAACGTAAACCGCAAGTAAACTTAAGAAGAATCCAGGAATCATTTCGTACATAAATTCTTTCAATGCAGGGACGTTTACCCAAATAAGTACGGTAACAGCACCGACTACCATACCGGCAAGCGCGCCCCACTTAGTCATTCGTTTCCAGTATAAGCTTAAAAGGACTGCTGGTCCAAATGCAGAACCGAATCCGGCCCACGCATATCCGACTAGAGAAAGGATAGTGTCGCTTGGTTCCAAGGATAGCAGCACACCTACGATTGCAACAAGCAGGACGGAGAGTCTTCCAATGAGAACAAGCTCTTTATCCGAAGCATTTCGCTTAAAGAACGTTTTATAAAAGTCCTCTGTCAGAGCACTCGCAGTAACAAGCAGCTGTGACGAAATGGTACTCATGATCGCTGCAAGGATTGCTGCAAGCAGAAATCCTGTAATGAACGGATGGAAAAGTACTTGGGAAAATTTGATGAAGATCGTTTCAGGGTCTGCAAGTGAAGCCCCTGTTTGATTAATATAGGCAATACCGACAAATCCTGTCAGCATCGCACCGATAATCGAGATAATCATCCAGCCCATGCCAATTCTTCGTGCAGGCTTTAGTTCCTTAATTGATGAAATCGCCATAAAACGAACGATAATGTGAGGCTGTCCAAAATATCCAAGTCCCCAAGCTAAAAACCCAAGGATGCCAATAACAGACGTTCCTTTAAAAATATTCATGTACGTCGGATCTATTTCACGGACAACGTCAAATGCAGGCCCCACTCCTCCAAGTTCCATAAATGCGACAATCGGTACAAGGACCAGCGCAAGGAACATGATGATGCCCTGTACAAAATCGGTTAAGCTGACGGCAAGAAATCCGCCAAAAAGAGTGTATACCATTACAACACCGGCTGTAAGAAGCATACCAAACAGGTAATCCGTTTTAAAGGCTGACTCAAACAAAAGTCCTCCTGATACTAATCCTGCAGAAGTATAAAGTGTGAAGAATATAACAATAACGATTGCAGAAACAAAACGTAGCATGCGTGACGTGTCTTTAAAGCGGTTTTCGAAGTAATCCGGGATCGTAATGGAGTCGTTTGCTACCTCTGTATAGGTACGCAGTCGAGGAGCTACAAGAATATAATTAAAATAAGCCCCGATGGATAAACCTACTGCAATCCACATACTTGATAATCCGGTTGTATACATCGCCCCAGGAAGCCCCATCAGCATCCAGCCGCTCATATCAGATGCACCTGCTGACAAAGCAGTAACTGCAGGTCCAAGCCCGCGTCCTCCCAGCATGTAGCCAGATACATCATTTGTTGATTTTTTGAAGGCATAGAAACCAATCAGAAGCATGCCGACAAAATAAATTCCAAGTGATAAAATTGTTCCGATTTCCACCAAATCTCTCCTTTGACATAAGTGATAGTGTGATAAGAACCAAATATCGCAATCCGTTCAGCCCTATGGTTTACTAACCTAACAAACTATTCACCGTGTTTCAAGGAAATGAAACAGGCATGGCGGGGTTTTGAGCGCTTGTGATCTATGGGGCATGTATAAGTAAGCGCTTTCTGAAAAGAATTAAAGTAAAACTATTTAGAATTTTCCGATGTTACCTTTTCTATCATTAACGCGTATTATGCCCGGTCGGATTTAATACAAAAACAACTTTATTCAGCGGATAGGCAAACTGTCATGATGCTACATATGATAATGAGATAAAAATGCACGTATGTCAGGAGGATTGAACATGGATTCAAATCGAAAAGATCCAATGAAAATGATAAATGATTTTTTTGTCTCGCGCCCAAAGCATACCCTGCTCGGAAGCATCGATGACTATTTTAAACATTCATTTGCTCCAAGGGGATTTCCTGTTGTGACCGAAGAATCAGACGCAGCATTTATTGTGAAAGCGGAACTGCCGGGAATCGAAAAAGAGAATATAAAGCTTGAGATTCTGGGAGAAGAACTGATTATTACAGTAAAATCAGAGAATGAGAAGAAAAACGGCAAACAATCAATACTGATTCCCCCGTCAGCTGTAAAAAGAAATTTAAAAGCAAATTACAGAAACGGTGTGTTGAAGGTCACAATTCCAAAGAAGCCTTCAACTAAAATCGAGATTGATTGAAGTAAAACACCTATCTCTCATAACCAGAATTTAAGTAAAAAGAATATAGTAAAATAGTTCAGCTTTTAAAATAATAAATTAGAAGAATACGATAATAGAAAGGCGCGGATGCAAACTCGGCGCTTTTTTCTTTGTATGGGAACTATTTAAGTAAAATTAAAGGTAAAAAATAAAAAACTTTTAGTTAAATTTTACTTGAAGTTTTCTGACTATTATTCTATTATTGTTTATGTAAACGATTTCAATTTTTTTACGGTCAGTATCTTTTGATTAAGATTATAGGGGGTAAAACATGAAAAAGGTAATGGGTTTGATTAGTCTGGTTCTAATCATCGGCATGCTCTCTGCTTGTTCGGGAGGATCTTCTGAAAAGACAAGTAAAGAAGACAAAAAATTGACGGCCTGGGCTTGGAACATCAACGTTCCTGTACTTGAGGCAGCGGCCGAGCGCTATAAGAAAGATAATCCTGATTTTGAGCTTGAAATTGTAGAAATCGGGAGAGAAGATGTTTATTCGAAATTAACAACAGGCTTGCAGGCGGGCGGACAAGGTCTTCCTGACATCGTCCTTGTTGAAGATGACCGCATTCAGGGATATGCAGAATCTTATCCTAAAGCATTCTTAGATCTATCTAAGTACGGTTTTGAGGAGCATAAAGATAAATTTCCATCAAGTAAAACAGCCCTTTTAACTGTGAATGACAAAGTGGTAGGCTTCCCGTTTGACGGCGGACCGACAGGCGTCTTTTACCGCACAGATATTTTTGAAGAAGCTGGCGTAAAAGCAGAAGACATTCAAACATGGGAGCAATTTGTTGAAGCGGGAAAAGTCATTAAAGAAAAAACAGGCAAACCAATGCTTGGCCTTGATTTAAATGGTGACGACGGACTCTACCGCATGATGATGAATCAGCAGGGTTCCCTTTATTTTGATGATAAAGGAAAGCTTGCTTTAACGTCAGAAGAATCAATGAATGCTGCAAAAGTGATCAAGAAGCTTAAAGATGAAGGCTTAGTGAAAAATACAGTCGGCTGGGATGCATGGATCAGTGCCATGGTAAGCGGCGAGGTTGCAGCAGCACCATCCGGCGCATGGCTCTCAGGATCAATCACAGGACAAGGTAAAGATACATCAGGCAAGTGGGGCGTTATTGCTCTTCCGGCATTTGAAGAAGGCGGCAACCGTGCTTCTAACCTTGGAGGAAGCAACTACGTCATCATGGAATCTACGGACAAAAAACAAGAGGCATATGACTTCATGGAATACTTCTCAACAGATGAAGAAACACAGCTTGAAGCAATGAAAGGCGGCTTATTCCCGACACTTAACACGATTTATGATGAGCCGATCTTCACTGAAGAGCAGGAGTTCTTCTCTGGACAGCCGATCTGGAGCACGTTCACAGAGCAAATGGAGAGCATTCCATCTGTTAACTATACAGGCAACTATTCACTGGCAATGGATGAATCAATCAAAGCCCAGTCTGAATCAGTCAGCGGCAAAGTATCGATGGAAGAAGCATACGAAGCCGCGCAAAAACGATTAGAGAACAGAATTAAATAACATTGAAAAATGAACAGAAAGGGCCGAATTTAATTCAGCCCTTTCCTAATTTAAGGTGGGATCTTGCATGAGTCAAACACGTTTATTTCCTTATATGTTTATCGCCCCTGCAGTTATACTCTTTATAGTTTTTACTGTCTATCCGATTTTTTCTTCTCTTTTATTAAGCTTTCAAACCTTTGAGGCAGGGGAATACATCTTTACTGGATTGGATAATTACGTCACGTTATTCCAGGATGAAATTTTCCATAAAGCCCTTATGAACACGTTTATTATCTTTATCGTTCAGGTTCCGATCATGCTGACTCTGGCTCTTGTGCTTTCAAGTGTGCTGAACAGCGGACTGCTGCGCTTAAAAGGATTTTTCAGAGTTTCATTTTTCCTTCCTGCAGTCACATCACTTGTGGCATACTCTATCCTTTTCTCGATCATGCTTCAGGAGGAAGGAATTATTAATACAGTTATTGAATTTTTAGGTATGGAAGCGATCCCGTGGCTGTCAGACAGCTTCTGGGCAAAAGCATCCATCATCCTTGCGATGACATGGAGATGGACGGGATATAACATGGTTATCTTTCTTGCGGCTCTTCAAAACATTCCAAACGATATGTACGAGGCTGCTTCTTTAGACGGTGCAGGAAAGATCAGACAGTTTTTCTACATTACCATTCCGCAGCTGAAGCCGGTTATTCTGTTTGCTGGAACATTATCAACTATCGGTACGCTGCAACTATTCGATGAGCCATTCAACTTAACAAAAGGCGGACCGGCTGATTCCACGATGACACTTGGCTTGTACATCTACCAAAACGGATTCGAATTCTTCCAGTTCGGCTACGCATCAGCCATTGCATACATTGTTGTGGTATTAGTAGGCATCCTAACGTTCATTCAATTCAAAGTGGCAGGTGATAGATAATGAATGCAGAAACGAGCAACCGAATTCAATCGAACTTCCTAACCGAAACAAAGAAGAAGCGAAGCAAAAAAATACCGCAGAAGCTTGGCATGTACAGTTTATTAATGCTTTTCCTGATCATCTCGATTTTCCCGTTTTACTGGATGTTCATCGGCGCTACAAATGATTCTGGAAAGATGTTTACAAATCCGCCGACACTGACGCCTGGCGATCAGCTGATGACGAATTTCCAAAACCTGAATGCATCGATTAATATCCCGCAGGTTATGTTTAACTCGCTGTTTGTATCCCTTCTATATGTAGTCGCAGCGCTCGCAGTATGTTCGCTAGCTGCATATGCTCTTGCAAAATTTGAATTCAAAGGAAGAAACTTTATCTTTACGGCGTTTTTGCTGTCCATGATGATTCCATATCAGGCAACACTGATTCCGCTTTTCCGCATGATGTCTGAGCTGAATTTGCTGAATACGTACTTTGCGGTTATTGCTCCGCAGCTATGCTATCCATTTGCCATTTTCTTGTTAAGACAGAACTTCCTGGCATTCCCGACAGAGCTGATTGAAGCAGCACGACTTGACGGAGCAGGGGAACTGAAAATCTTCTTTAAAGTAGTAGCGCCATCTATGCGGCCTGCACTCGCCGCAGCATCGATTTTCCTGTTCATGACACAGTGGAACAGCTTTATGTGGCCGCTTGTAGTGTTGAACGATGCAAGTATGTACACGTTCCCAGTTGCTCTTTCAAGCTTAATGGGTCTTTCATACATTGATTACGGTCAAGTCATGATGGGTGTTTCCATCGCAACCATTCCAATCATAATCTTCTTCTTAGTACTGCAGAAGCAATTTATCTCAGGCATGCTCGGAAGTGCCGTGAAATAGGGGGAAAAAAGATGCTGACAACAAAGGGAAACCAGTTTTATTTAAATAATGAGCCGTTTCAAATTTTATCAGGCAGCATTCATTACTTCAGGGTTGTACCGGAGTTCTGGGAAGACCGGCTGCTCAAATTGAAGCAGCTCGGGATGAATACGGTAGAAACGTATATTCCGTGGAATGTCCATGAACCGAAAAAGGGAGAATTTCACTTTGAAGGTTTGGCAGATCTGGAAAGCTTTATTAAAAAAGCAGAAGAATTGAAGCTGTATGTCATTCTGAGACCGGCTCCCTACATCTGTGCAGAGTGGGAGTTCGGCGGATTTCCAGGGTGGCTGCTGAAGGAGCCGGGAATGGCGCTCCGCAGTTCGGATCCTGTCTTTTTTGAGCACCTGCGCTCTTATTTTAACGTCCTGCTTCCAAAAATCGTGCCGCATTTAACATCAAACGGCGGGCCTGTTATCGCCGTTCAGGTGGAGAATGAATATGGCGCTTACGGCAATGACCTAAAGTATTTGAATGATTCTGCAGAGCTTTTTAAACAGGCAGGAATAAACGTCCTGCTATTCACCTCAGACGGACCAGAGTTCATTCAGCATGGCTCCATGCAAGATGCAGTGACAACCTTGAACTTCGGCTCCCGCTCGGAGGAAGCCTTTGCTTCACTCGAAACGTTTCGACCGAATTCTCCAAAGATGTGTGCAGAATTCTGGATCGGCTGGTTCGATCATTGGGGAGGAAAGCATCATACCCGCGAGGCTGCCGATGTTGCGGCAGAGTATGAAAAAATGGTGGCACGGGGGGCTTCCGTTAACTTTTATATGTTCCACGGGGGAACGAATTTTGGGTATATGAACGGGGCAAATCATTACGAGTTCTACACTCCGACGATTACAAGCTATGATTACGACGCGCTTTTGACAGAATGGGGTGACCCGACGGAAAAATACCATGCTGTTAAGCAGGTGCTGTCTAAATATACGGATGTTCCAAAAGAAAACCCGGTCCCATCTGAAAAGAAACACTATGGAACTGTGGAGCTTACAGAACAGATGAGTGTGTTCGATTTTCTGAAACAAAAAACACCGAAAACGCTTATTGCTCCAAAATCAATGGAAGAGCTGGATCAGAACTACGGCTATGTCCTTTACAAAACAACGATCACAAAGCAAGGCGAGCTTGAAATGGATATCACGCCAATCCGCGACAGAGCGTTTATTTACATTAACGGCAGGTTGGAACGCACAGTTTACCGCAATGATGCGGAAAAAACA
This sequence comes from Metabacillus dongyingensis, assembly GCF_019933155.2. Classification (NCBI taxonomy): domain Bacteria; kingdom Bacillati; phylum Bacillota; class Bacilli; order Caryophanales; family Bacillaceae; genus Metabacillus; species Metabacillus dongyingensis. The sequence goes on from NZ_CP082944.1 coordinate 356,391, forward strand.
ATTACACTGCCATTCAGCGAGAAGAAAAACATCCTTGAGATCTTTGTTGAAAATATGGGCCGCGTCAATTACGGCAAGCATTTAAAGGATAAAAAGGGCATCATTGATAACCTCTGGATCGGCAATCAGTACTGGTTTCATTGGGACGTATATTCGCTAAATCCAGATGAAGAAGCTGTTTCATTCATTAAAGGAAATGATGAACGCTTCCCGCGCTTTTACAAAGGTGAACTTTCGATTGAAGCTCCTGCCGATACATTTATTGATCTTGAAGGATGGATGAAAGGAAATGTGTGGGTGAACGGCTTTAACCTTGGCCGCTACTGGGTAACAGAAGGACCTCAAAAACGTCTTTACTTGCCGGGTCCTCTTTTGAAAAAAGGAAAGAATAAGATTTTACTTATCGAGCTTGAAGGAACAGATGCCCATTCCATCAATCTTGTGGATAAACCAAATCTTGGGTAAAGGAGCTTGCTACGATGCCTATATTCATAAATGAAGAACGCAATCAATTCCATCTTACGAACAAAACGGTCAGCTATCTTTTTCATGTCATGAAAAACGGGGAGCTTGGCCAGCTGTATTACGGAAAAAAACTGAACCATCAGCCTGATTTCTCTCATTTTGCAGCTTATCATATTCCGACTGCGGCAAGCTGTCATCCTGAAAAGAATGATCCTGCCTTTTCACTTGAAACGGTTTGTCAGGAATATCCGCTATACGGAACGAGCGATTTCAGAGAGCCGGCAATTTCCCTGCGGCATCCAAATGGAAGCTCTGTCAGCAAATTTGAGTATTCATCCTATGAAGTGATAGATGGGAAAGAGCGCATCCCCGGCATGCCGGCTACGTTTGCCAATGCTGGAGCAGCATGCACTCTCGTCATTACCTTACTTGATAAAGTGAGAGATTTAAAGCTCAAACTCTCCTATACAATTTTTGAAAACACCTCTTCAATTACACGTCATGCAAGCCTGGAAAACGAGGGAGAGCAGCCGATCGACATCGAAAGAATGATGAGCATGTCACTCGATCTCTGCGATCATGATTTTACAATGGTTCATCTTGCCGGAACATGGTCAAGAGAGAGACATGTAAAAGAACGAAAGCTTCAAACCGGCATTCAATCGATCTCAAGCATTCGCGGAGCAAGCTCGCATCATCATAATCCGTTTATGGCGCTGAAACGTTCAAATGCTACAGAAACAAGCGGAGAGGCTTACAGCTTTCACTTCGTGTACAGCGGCAATTTTTTAGCTCAGGCTGAGGTTGATCATTATGATACAACGAGAATTCAAATGGGTATACATCCATTTCAGTTTAACTGGCGCCTGAATCCTGGGGAAGCGTTCCATACGCCAGAGGTAGTCATGACCTACTCTGATAAGGGCCTGAATGGTCTTACACAGTCTGCTCATAACCTTTTCAGAGAGCATCTCATTGCACCTGTCTGGCAAAAAAGAGAGCGTCCTGTGCTCATCAACAACTGGGAAGCCACTTATTTTGACTTCAATGCAGAAAAAATCGTTGCGATTGCAAAGCAGGCCAAAGAGCTCGGTGTTGAATTATTCGTTTTGGATGATGGCTGGTTTGGAAAGCGGAACGATGATACGACGTCACTCGGCGACTGGTTTGTGGACAAAAACAAATTGCCGGAGGGAATCGACGCTTTGTCACAGTCGGTCCGAAACGAAGGGCTGAAGTTCGGCCTATGGTTTGAGCCTGAAATGATTTCAGAGGAAAGTGATCTTTATTCAAAGCATCCGGACTGGGTCATTCATGATCCTGAGCGGCCGGTTTCATATGGACGCAATCAGTGGGTGCTCGACTATACAAGAGAAGAAGTGGTGGATTATCTGTTTGAGAGAATCTCCTCTATTATCCAATCAGCAAAACTCAGCTATATCAAATGGGATATGAACCGCAACATCACGGAAGCGTATTCCGCAGCACTCGGACAGGATCGCCAGGGAGAATTTTTCCACCGATACATTCTTGGGGTTTACAGCCTGTATGAAAGACTGACTTTTAAATTCCCTGACGTGCTGTTTGAATCATGTGCAGGAGGCGGAGGCCGCTTTGATGCCGGAATGCTCTTTTATGCTCCTCAGGCTTGGGCCAGTGACGATACGGATGCGGTGGAGCGATTGAAAATTCAATATGGATCTTCCTTTATCTATCCGATCTACAGCATCGGCTCTCATGTTTCCGATATTCCAAATCATCAGACGCTGCGCAGAACGTCCTTAAAGGCGCGCGGTGATGCCGCATACTTCGGAACGTTTGGCTATGAGCTGGATCCGAACAAAATGACCGATGGAGAAAAAGCAGAGGTAAAAAGTCAGATCGAAACATATAAATCACATCGCACACTAATTAGAAACGGCGATTTTTACAGATTGATCAGCCCATTTGAATCGAACGAAACAGCGTGGATGATCGTCTCTAAAGATCAGACCGAAGCATTCATCGGATGGTATCAAGTACTGGCTACGCCAAATCCAAAGAAAATCCAGACGCTGAAGCTAGCGGGGCTTGATGCAAACAGCACCTACCATGTGAACGGGTCAGATCAGGCGTATGGAGGAGATGAACTAATGCAAAGAGGACTGCAGCTTCCGGTTGAATACAACGGTGTGAACAAGAATCATGCAGAACGCGGCGGAGATTTTCAATCAAGCGTATTCCACTTAACGAAAAATGGGGGATGAGACATGTATTTAGGCGTTGATTACTATCCAGAGCATTGGGATCCATCCCTGTTCGGCGAAGATATTGAAAAGATGAAGGAAATGGGCGTCAACATGGTGCGCATCGGCGAATTTGCCTGGCACTTAATGGAGCCTTCAGAAGGGCAGTATGATTTCTCTTTTTTTGACGAAGTCATAAACCGGTTTAAGAAAGAAGGCATTGCGGTCATGTTCGGAACACCGACCGCAACGTTTCCTGCCTGGCTCGTAAAAAAACATCCGGATATTCTGCTCGAAGACGAAAACGGCCATCCCAAATCGTTCGGCGGCAGGAGACAGTACTGCTATAACTCTAAAAACTATCAAACTTATTCTTTAGCAATCGTTGAAAAGCTGGTCACTCACTATCAAAACGAGAGCGGCATCGTCTCATGGCAGATCGACAACGAGCTTGGCCATGAAGGCAGCGATATGTGCTACTGCGGTCAATGCAGAGAAGCTTTTCACACATTCCTTGCAAAAAAATATGAATCGGTTGATGAACTGAACAAGCGCTGGGGAACGATTTTCTGGGGACAAACGTATAACTCTTTCCATGAAGTTCCTGTTCCAAAGCCGACAATCACGGTTCATAACCCGGCGATGATGCTCGACTGGGCAAGATTCAGAAGCAAGTCTCTAAGCGAGTTCGCGAAGACGCATCTGAATCTAGTAAAAAAGCTGAAGGGAGCTCATCAGGAGGTTACAACAAATCTACCGGGCGGCTTCTTCGGAAAATGGTTCGACCATAACGAGTTTTCAAGAGACCTGGATTACGTGTCCTACGACAATTACCCGGTTTGGGGCGGACTGACAGAGCCAGTCACACCAGCCTTTCTATCATTCACGCTCGGATTTATCCGCGGCATCAAACGCGAGAACTTCTGGATTGTTGAACAGTTGATGGGGGCACAGGGTCATGACATTATCGGCTATCTTCCAAGACCTGGTCAGGCGCAATTATGGTCGTACCACGCATTTGCGCACGGATGCAGCAACATGCTGTACTTCCGCTTCAGAGGCATGAACAGAGGGGCAGAGCAGTATTGCCTTGGCATTATCGATGCTGATAATACACGTTCAAGAAAATTTTACGAAGTTCAGGAAGTGTTTAAAGAAGTCCGCAAGTATGAAGAAGTGTTCAAGGCACCATTCAAGTCAGATGTAGCCGTGCTGTATGATTTTAATAACATCTGGTCGATGCGCATTCAGCAGCAAAGCTCACAGCTTGAATTTACAAACGAATTAATGCGCCTGTACCAGCCGTTCCATGATGTGAATGTACCCGTGGACGTGCTCAAATACGACCATGATTTCTCGGTTTATAAAGTTGTTATTGTGCCTGTGCTGACACTCGTAGATGAAGAGCTTGCTGCAAGATTAAAAGCCTTCACAGAAAAGGGCGGCACCGTGATCTTCTCATTCCGTGCCGGCATGAAAAACAAAGACAACAATATTCCATTCGGCGACAAATCGCCTTATTTATTAAAAGAACTGCTCGGCATTGAAATCGATGAAGCCGAATCGCTTCATGAGGGCCAGCATGTTTCAATCCTTTCAAAAGACGGCCAGAAAGAGGCGCAGGGACAGGTGTGGAGAGATCTCATCCGCACAACAACCGCAGATGTTCTCTATTCCTACAGCGACCGTTTTTATAAAAACTATGCAGCCTTAACAGTCAATGAGTATGGAAACGGAAAAGCATATTACGTCGGAACAGGTGCTGAAGCAGGCGTTCTTTCTGATTTAACATTAACCGTCTTAAATGAAACAGGCATCTCGTTCATCAAGAGCGAGCCTGGTGTTGAAGTAGTCGAACGCGCGGGGCATGTGATTGTCATGAACCACAACCACGGGGAAGCAGCTTTCGAAGGGGAAGTGCTGCAGCCGTTTGAAACGAAAATCATGGAGCGAGGGGGACACTCATCATGAATGCGGGGGAATTAGAAGGCTTATTCAGAGAAAAGTTCGGCAAAGGGGACTATCGCAGCTTCTTTGCGCCGGGGCGCATTAACCTGATCGGGGAACACACAGATTACAACGGCGGGCACGTTTTTCCATGTGCGATTACGTACGGAACCTACGCGCTTGCTGCAAAGCGTTCAGACCGGATGCTGCGCATGTACTCGGTGAATTTTCCTGATAAGGGGATTATTGAGTGCTCCCTTGATGACTTGGACTATCAAACTGAACACGACTGGGCGAATTATCCAAAAGGGATGAGCGCAGCTTTAAAGCAGCACGGATATGAGATTGAAGAGGGGTTTGATCTCTTAATCTATGGAAACATTCCGAATGGCGCAGGCTTATCATCGTCTGCCTCCATTGAATTGGTTACTGGCGTGATGCTTGAATCTCTCTTTGATCTGAAAATAGACCGGATTGAGCTCGTCAAGCTTGGTCAGATCGTTGAAAATCAATACATCGGCGTCAACAGCGGGATCATGGATCAGTTCGCCATTGGCATGGGGAAAAAAGCGTGCGGCATGCTGCTGGATTGCAATACGCTCCAATACCGCTACGCACCGATCCATTTAGAGCATCATGTCATCGTGATCATGAACACAAACAAACGCAGAGAGCTTGCCGCTTCAAAATATAACGAACGCCGTCAGGAATGTGAAGATGCCTTGAAGATCCTGCAGGAAAAGGCACCCGTGCAGTCGTTGGGCGAACTCTCGCTGGAAACATTCGAAAAATACGCAGATTCCATTGCGGATGAAACGGTGAGAAAGCGCGCGCGTCACGCTGTCAGTGAAAATGAACGGACCATTCATGCACTTGAAGCCCTTGAAAAGAACGACTTATCTACATTCGGCGAATTAATGAATGCTTCCCACCGCTCACTGCGGGACGATTATGAAGTAACAGGTACAGAGCTCGATGCACTTGTCGAGGCTGCTTGGAAGCAAAACGGCGTTATCGGTGCGCGTATGACAGGTGCTGGCTTTGGGGGATGCGCAATCGCGATTGTTGAACGCGGAAGTGTAGGTGATTTTCTTGAAGAAGTCGGCCAATCTTATTTAAAGGCAGTCGGCTACGAGGCATCCTTCTACATCGCAGACATCGGGGACGGAGCATGCGAAATTGAATTGGGGGTTCATATATGAGCGTTTTAGTTCTTGGCGGAGCCGGCTACATCGGCTCCCATGCAGTCTATCAATTAGCAGATCAGGGATTGGACGTTGTCGTGGTCGATAACCTCCAGACCGGCCACAAAGAAGCGATCCATCCGGGAGCAAGTTTTTACGAAGGCGACCTGAGAGATCAGGCATTTTTAAACAGCGTGTTTGAAAAAGAAGAAATCACCCAGGTGCTGCACTTCGCAGCCAACTCCTTAGTAGGAGAATCCGTCCTGCAGCCGCTCAAGTATTTTCACAATAATGTCTACGGATTACAGGTTCTGCTTGAAGTGATGCAGAAGCACGGTGTGAAAGAAATCGTCTTTTCATCGACAGCCGCTGTATACGGTGAGCCGAAGAACATTCCGATTACAGAAAGCGAACACACCAATCCTACTAATCCATACGGCGAATCAAAGCTGATGATGGAAAAAATGATGCGCTGGTGCGAGCAAGCATACGGCATCCGCTATGTATCCCTGCGCTATTTCAATGTTGCCGGTGCAAGAGCCACGACTGAAATCGGAGAGGATCATACACCTGAAACCCATTTAGTGCCGATCATTCTCCAGGTTGCATTAGGACAAAGAGAGCACATCTCTGTTTTTGGTGATGATTATGCAACGCCTGATGGCACATGCATCCGTGATTACGTTCACGTGGAAGATTTAATTGACGCCCATCTCCTTGCCCTGAACTATTTAAGCAGACAAGGCGAAAGCATCATTTTGAACCTCGGCAGCAGCCAGGGCTTCTCGGTGAATGAAATGATTAAGGAAGCAAGAGAAGTGACGGGACACCCGATTCCTGCAAAAGCTGCACCTAGACGTCCAGGTGACCCGAGCACACTTGTCGCTTCATCCGAAAAAGCAAGAGTGATTCTCGGCTGGGAGCCATCCCGTACGAATATCAAAACGATCCTGCAGGATGCATGGAACTGGCACCAAACAAAACCAAACGGATATGGAGAGGATTCCAGATGAACAATTCTTCATTCGTCAATCAATTAGTTGAGCAAGCCATCCAGAAAAAATTCATCACTGACAGAGACCGGATGTATGCCCGAAATCAGATTCTCGGTCTGCTTGGGATTGATGCCTATGAAGAATGCGATCTGCCGAACATGCTGCTTTCCATACCGGATCTGCTTGATATGATAGTCGAGCAGACAGCAGAACGCGGCATCATTGAAGGAACCTTTGATGAAAAAGAAAAGCTGTCTGCCAATCTGATGAATGTGTTTCTTGATAAGCCGTCCGCGATTCAGCAAACGTTTGAAGAGTATTACAGCCTGTCACCTGAAATCGCGACAGATTACTTTTACAAGCTGAGTCAGAACAGCAATTACATTCAGACAAAACGAATCGCGAAAAACATTCATTATAAAACGCCGACTGAATACGGGGAGATTGATATTACAATTAATCTCTCAAAGCCTGAAAAAGACCCCCGGGATATCGCACGGGAGCGGGCAGTCAAACCGGCAAGCAAGTATCCGAATTGCCTGCTTTGCGCGGAAAACGAAGGCTACACAGGCCGCATCGGACACCCTGCGCGATCCAATCACCGTGTGATTGAGCTGAACCTTGAGAATGAACAGTGGTATTTTCAATATTCGCCTTACATTTATTACAATGAGCATTCCATTGTGTTATCCGGAGAGCACAGAGACATGAAAATCAATGGGAGCGCCTTCCGAAGACTGCTTGCTTTCGTTGAGCAGTTTCCGCACTATTTTATCGGCTCAAATGCTGACCTTCCAATTGTCGGCGGATCGATTCTCTCCCATGATCACTATCAGGCAGGCAAGTATACGTTTGCGATGGCGGAAGCTCCTGATGAAGAGAAGTTTGAGATTGAGAGCTTTCCTGAGGTAGCCTTCTCAAAGGTGAAATGGCCAATGTCGGTGCTGAGACTGCGATCATCAGATAAAGCGGCGCTCGTTACAGCGGCAGAACACGTGCTGAATACATGGAAAACCTATTCAAATGAAGAAGCAGAGATTATTGCTTTTACAGGAGACGAATCTCATCAAACGGTGACGCCGATTGCAAGAATGAGAGACGGCCGCTTTGAGCTTGACCTTGTCCTTCGCAACAACCGAACGAGCGAAGAGCATCCGATGGGAATTTTCCATCCCCATGCAGATTTGCATCATATTAAAAAAGAAAACATCGGCCTGATTGAAGTCATGGGCTTGGCGGTCCTTCCAGAGCGTCTTAAACATGAGCTTCAGCAAATAGAAGCCTTCCTTCTCGGTGAGGAGGCTGAAGTCCCGAAGCATCATGAGGAATGGGTTCAGCACTTAATCTCGAAATATCAATCGTTTGAAAAAGAAACGGCTGATGGAATCCTGAAAAAAGAAGTGGGATTAAAGTTCAGCAGAGTATTAGAGGATGCGGGAGTTTTTAAAAGAACGAATGAAGGGAATAATCATTTTAATCATTTTATCCAGAGTTTAAAAAGAGAGAGGAACGATGAAAATGAAAATCCTTCACGAAACGATTCTCACACACCCGCAGCAAAACATTGAAAAATATACGCTTGAAAACGATCAGGGCTTTTCGGTCAGCTTCTTAAACCTTGGCGGAACAATCACGTCGATCATGGCGCCTGATAAAAACGGAAACTTTGAAAATGTTGTTTTAGCTTATGAAAATGCTGAGCAGTATATCGAAAATCCATATTATTTAGGAGCACTGATCGGCCGCGTTGCAGGACGGGTTCCAAATGCAGAGCTTGGTCCGTACAGACTAGAGGCAAACGAAGGAGAGCACCATTTGCACGGTGGTCCTCATGGCTTTCATCAGGTTTTCTGGAACGTAAAAACCGTTGAACATGAGGATTCAGCAGAAGTGATCCTCACGCATTTCAGCAGGGATGGGGAAGGCGGCTATCCTGGAAATCTTGAGGCACAGGTAACATACCGTCTGGACTGTGACAATACCTTTACCATTGATTACGAAGCACGTTCGGACAAAAATACATGGCTCAACCTGACAAACCACGCTTATTTTAATTTATCAGCAGACAGCGGAAGGGACGTACTGAATCACTCTCTTACAATGAAAAGTGATGCCATTGCTGAATTCGATGACGATTCGATTCCAACAGGCAGATGGATTCCTGCAAAAGAAACCCCGTTTGACCTGAAAACTGGTAAACTATTAAGAGAAGCAGCAGAGTCTGACCACGAGCAGATCAACAAGGTCGGAAACGGTTTTGACCACCTTTTTCTATTTGAACAAAGTGAGCTCAACCAAGTGTCAGTAGAGGAGCAGGAAAGCGGACGGAAGATGGTAGTGCAGACAACAGATCCAGCAGCTGTCATCTACATGGCGAATAAAATGGATACCGATCATCCATTAAAACCGGGTCAGGCAACCGGGCCATATGCGGCAATCTGCATTGAGACACAGCGCATTCCGGAATCGCTGCTGATCCCAGGCCTGCCGACACATAAGCTTGCGGCACATGAGGCATACAGATCCAGAACATCATTTACATTCGGACTAATATAGAAAAGCGGAACCGCCTGGTTAGCTCCGACAGGCAGATCCGTACTGACCGAGGAGTTAGGCGGTGGAGCTGGACAAGGATATGAAAACTTTCTGATTTTAACAAAGGGGTTACGGTATATGGCGGCTACGATAAAAGATATAGCTGAAAAAGCGGGTGTATCCATTGCGACGGTTTCGAGGGTCCTGAACTTTGACGAAACGCTATCCGTTGGAGACGAAACGAAAAAGCGAATTTTCGAAGTGGCTGAGGAGCTGTCTTATCAAAAAAGAAAAACAAAGAAAAACCTCGTTCCAAAGATCGCTATCGTGCACTGGTACACAGAGCAGGAGGAGCTGAACGATCTTTACTACATGTCGATCAGGCTCGGCATCGAGGAGCGGGCGAAGAGTCACAACCTTCAGCTTGCGACCTATTTTTACGACGATTTTGAAGCGATCAACCAGGATCAGCTTCAGGGCATCGTCGCAGTGGGCAAATTCAGCAACCAGCAGGCAGAGGAATTCAAAAAAGCAGCGCGAAACGTCGTCTTCGTCGACTCAAGTCCGGATCCGGAAAAATTCGATTCCGTCATCGTCGACTTCGAACGGGCAACAGAGCGCGTCCTCGACCATTTCATCGCAAAAGGGCACACGCAAATCGGCTACATCGGCGGACGTGAAGCCTACCGCGAGCACAGCACAACACTTGACGATCAGCGCGAGCAGACATTCATCAAGTACTTGTCTGGAAGAGGCATGCTGCGCGAGGACGCCATGTTCATCGGATCATTCACCGTAAAGGACGGCCATCGCTTGATGTCCCAAGCCATTGCAGAGCTCGGTGATTCCCTGCCAAGCGCCTTCTTTGCAGGCAACGACTCCATCGCCATCGGCAGCCTCCAGGCCCTGCACGAGCACGGCATCCGTGTCCCGGAGCAGGTCAGCATCATCGGGGTAAATGACATCAGCGTCTCAAAGTACATTTTCCCGGCGCTCAGCACGGTGAAGGTCTACACAGAGGTCATGGGTGAGACGGCTGTTGATCTCCTGATTGAACGCATCACCGAACGCAAAATTGCGAAGCAAGTAGTGATCGCAACCAAGCTGAAACTGCGCCAGAGCAGCAAATAGAGCTTAATCAAACGTTTGTTTAAATGAAGAACACCGCATGGATGCTGGTGTTTTTTGTTTTTTAGGAGACAGTTGGGAAAAAGAAAGTATTTGTTGGAGTTTGGCAAGTAAAGGAGGGATTCCGGATAGTATTTGGGGCGGAATGGAAAGTATTTTGCTGAGATTGGAAAGTAAGTGAGGGTTTTGCTAGAAAGGGAGGGTAGTTTATTATTAAACTCGTTGAAGAAATTTGACAAAATTCCTGCATCACCATTACACGATCCATGATATAAAGAAACTACCAACCAAAAAAGGGGACCAAACCATGGAAATCGTGCCGCAGCCCGTCAGAAAGAAGAGGACCAAGATAAAAATCACCTCTGCGATTCTCATCGCGCTGATCCTGTTCATCGCCATCATTCAATACATCCCTGTTCAACCCCTAGAAAATCAAGCTTTCCTCAAAAAAGGCAAGCGACCGCTCATAATTGCCCACCAAGGCGGAGACGGAATGGCGCCCGGCAACACACTGGCAGCCTTCTCCCTTTCTGAAAAACTCGAAGTCGACATGCTCGAAATGGACGTTCACCTCTCAAAAGACAAAGAAGTCGTCGTGATACATGACGCTACTGTAGACCGCACAACAAATGGAACAGGTGCTGTAAAAGATATGACACTCCAACAACTGAAACAGCTGGACGCAGGCTATCACTTCGTCGGTCCGGACGGAACCCATCCTTACCGGAACAAAGGCGTCACCATCCCAACCATGGAGGAAATCTTCACCGCTTTCCCAGGCTATCCAATGACTATTGAGCTGAAAACCGAAGACCCCTTACTGACAGACAAAATGGCCGACTTGATCCAAAAACACAACATGACCGACAACGTCATCATCACCTCATTCTACGACGAATCGCTGAATGACTTCATCGAAGCAACCGGCGGCAAAGTTCCTGTCAGCTCACCATCCGAAGCAACACGCAACTTCGTCCTTGCCCACAAGCTGTTCCTGGACCGGCTGATTCCAATGAACAAATACACAGCGGTTCAAATCCCAATGAGCGCAAGTGGTCTTAATCTGACAACCGAGCGAATCATCAAATCCCTGCATAAACGAAACATCGCTGTGCAATACTGGACGATCAACGATGAAGACAGTGTCCGGAAGCTCGTTGAAATCGGTGCGGATGGCATCATGACGGATCACCCGAACATTGTGAAAAAAGTACTCGATCAGGAATACGGTAAGGCGCAATAATCACGAGCTTTTGTTGCTTTAATGCACTGACTTTTGTTATCATCAGAGTATTGTTTACACGAGATTTAATGGAGGTGGAGCACATGTCACGCATTTCAAAAGAAGAAGTGAAGCACGTTGCGAATTTAGCGCGTTTAGCGATCACGGAAGAAGAAACGGAAATGTTCACAACTCAATTGGACGCGATCATCACATTCGCAGAGCAATTGAATGAGCTTGATACAACAGGCGTTGAGCTGACAACACATGTATTAGAGATGAAAAACATTCTGCGCGAAGACAAAGCAGAAAAAGGATTGCCAGTAGAGGATGTCGTGAAAAACGCTCCTGACCATAAAGACGGATACATTCGCGTGCCGTCCATTTTAGAATAAGGAGGGAGCAGCCAGCATGTCATTATTTGACCACAAACTGTCAGAACTAAAAACACTTTTACATAAAAAAGAAATCACCGTAACAGACCTTGTTGACGAATCGTACAAACGAATTCATGCCGTCGACGATCAAGTGAATGCCTTCCTTACATTAGATGAAGAAAAAGCACGTTCCTATGCAAAAGAACTGGACGAAGCGATCGGAACGCGTGATGAATTAGGCCTATTGTTTGGAATGCCGATTGGAGTAAAGGACAACATCGTTACGAAAAACCTGCGTACTACAGCGGCAAGTAAAATCCTTGAAAACTTCGACCCGATTTATGACGCAACGGTTGTTCAGCATTTGAAAAAAGCGGAAGCTGTTACAATCGGAAAACTAAACATGGATGAATTCGCAATGGGATCTTCAACAGAGAACTCTGGCTACAAAGTAACGAAAAATCCATGGAATCTTGAAACCGTACCAGGCGGATCAAGCGGCGGTTCAGCTGCAGCAGTTGCAGCGGGCGAGGTACCATTTGCCCTTGGATCAGATACAGGCGGATCGATTCGCCAGCCGGCAGCTTTCACAGGTGTCGTTGGGTTAAAACCTACATATGGACGTGTATCACGTTTCGGACTGATTGCATTTGCATCATCTCTTGATCAAATCGGACCGTTAACGACAAATGTTGAAGACAATGCCTTTTTGCTCCAAGCGATTTCAGGAGTAGATAAAATGGACTCAACATCAGCAAACGTTGACGTTCCAGATTTTCTTTCTGCACTGACAGGAGATGTAAAAGGCCTTAAAATCGCCGTACCAAAAGAATACTTAGGCGAAGGCGTCAGCGAAGAAGTGAAGCAGTCTGTTCTTGATGCTTTAAAAGTATTAGAAGCACAAGGTGCAACATGGGAAGAGGTATCTCTGCCTCATTCAAAATACGCGCTTGCTACGTACTACCTGCTGTCTTCATCAGAAGCATCAGCAAACCTTGCACGCTTTGACGGCGTCCGCTACGGCTACCGTTCAGACAATGCGAAGAACCTGATTGAATTGTACAAGCAGTCCCGTTCAGAGGGCTTCGGTGATGAAGTAAAACGCCGCATCATGCTTGGAACATTTGCACTCAGCTCAGGGTACTATGATGCTTACTACAAAAAAGCACAGCAAGTCCGCACACTCATCAAAAAAGACTTTGAAGATGTGTTTGAAAAATACGACGTCATCGTTGGCCCGACAACTCCGACTCCAGCCTTTAAAGTAGGCGAAAAAACAGATGACCCGATGACCATGTATGCGAACGATATTTTGACAATCCCAGTGAACCTTGCAGGCGTACCTGGCATCTCTGTGCCTTGCGGATTCTCAAACGGATTGCCGCTCGGTCTTCAAATCATCGGCAAGCATTTCGACGAAAGCACAGTATACCGCGTTGCACATGCATTTGAGCAGGCAACCGACCATCATAAAGCAAAACCTGAATTGTAAGGGGTGAAATCATGAACTTTGAAACGGTCATTGGACTTGAAGTCCACGTTGAATTAAAAACAAATTCGAAAATTTTCTCAAGCGCACCGAACCATTTCGGTGCTGATCCAAATACAAACACAAGCGTGATCGAACTTGGCTATCCAGGGGTTCTCCCGGTATTAAACAAAGAAGCCGTTGATTTCGCCATGAAAGCTGCAATGGCGCTGAACTGTGAAGTTGCGACAGATACAAAGTTCGACCGCAAAAACTATTTTTACCCGGATAACCCGAAAGCTTACCAGATTTCACAATTTGACAAGCCAATCGGCGAGCACGGCTGGATTGATATTGAAGTGAGCGGCTACAAGAAACGAATCGGCATTACCCGTCTTCATTTAGAAGAAGATGCAGGCAAGCTGACACATACAGGCGACGGTTATTCTCTTTGTGATTACAACCGCCAGGGCACACCGCTGATCGAAATCGTCTCAGAGCCGGACATCCGCACACCTGAAGAAGCTTACGCTTATCTTGAAAAGCTGAAAGCGATCATTCAATACACAGGTGTATCGGACTGCAAGATGGAAGAAGGCTCACTCCGCTGTGACGCCAACATTTCCCTTCGTCCAGTAGGCCAAGAGAAATTCGGTACAAAAGCAGAGCTGAAAAACCTGAACTCCTTCAACTTTGTCCGCAGAGGACTTGAGCATGAGGTGAAGCGCCAGGAAGAAGTTCTTTTATCAGGCGGCATCATCGAGCAGGAAACACGCCGCTTTGACGAAGCAACGGGAAAAACAATCCTGATGCGCGTGAAAGAAGGATCTGACGACTACCGCTACTTCCCGGAGCCGGACCTTGTGTCCCTCTACATTGATGACGAGTGGAAGGAATGCATTCGTTCAACGATTCCTGAGCTTCCTGATCAGCGTCAAAAGCGCTATGTGGAAGAACTTGGCCTTCCATCTTATGATGCACAGGTCCTTACTCTGACAAAAGAAATGTCTGATTTCTTTGAAGCAACGGTTGCAAAAGAAGCAGACGCTAAGCAAGCATCTAACTGGCTGATGGGTGAAGTGAGCGGATATTTAAACGCTGAAGGCAAAGAACTTCAGGATGTAGCCCTTACGCCAGAAGGACTTGCGGGCATGATCAAGCTGATTGAAAACGGCACGATTTCAACGAAAATCGCGAAAAAAGTGTTCAAAGAGCTGATCGAAAAAGGCGGCGATGCCGAGCAAATCGTTAAGGATCAGGGACTTGTCCAAATCTCTGACGAAGGCACGCTCCGCAAAATCGTAAACGAATCACTTGAAGCGAATCCGCAATCCATCGAGGACTTCAAAAGCGGTAAACAAAAAGCGATCGGCTTCCTGGTCGGTCAAATTATGAAAGCAACAAAAGGCCAGGCAAACCCGCCAATGGTCAACAAGCTTTTGCTTGAAGAAATTCAGAAACGATAAAACAAAGAGACGGCGCCGCGTGAACATCATGGAGGGCGCCGTTGTTTTTATCCGGCTTTGGCTATACTAGTTCTATGGATTGCGTATCTAACAAAAAAGGTGTAGTATAATTGATGGCTTGTTAGATACAACAAATCATGGAAATACATTCTAACTTAGGATGATGGGGAAAATGAAAAGAGCAAGAATAATCTATAATCCAACATCAGGGCGCGAAGCCTTTAAAAAACAATTACCTGAAGTTCTTCAGAAATTTGAAATAGCCGGTTATGAAACATCATGCCACGCGACAACCTGCGAAGGCGATGCCATCCAGGCAGCAAGAGTCGCAGGCGAACGCGGCTTTGACCTTGTCATTGCAGCAGGCGGAGACGGCACCGTAAACGAAGTAGTAAATGGACTTGCAGAGCTGGATGTTAGACCGCAGCTTGGCGTGATACCTGTCGGGACGACAAACGACTTTGCCCGCGCCATCAGCATCCCGCGGGATAATATCTTAACAGCGGTAGACGCCCTGCTTGCAGGCGAAGCAAGAGCGATCGACATCGGACGGGTCAACGGCCACTACTTCGTCAACATCGCAGGCGGCGGACGTCTGACTGAACTCACATATGAAGTGCCAAGCAAGCTGAAAACGGTATTGGGTCAGCTCGCTTATTATTTAAAAGGCATGGAAATGCTGCCTTCCATCCGTCCGGCTGAAGTAGAAATCGAATACGATGGAAAGCTGTTCAAAGGCGAAATCATGCTCTTCCTCGTATCGCTCACAAACTCTGTCGGCGGCTTTGAAAAACTTGCGCCAGACTCCAAACTGAATGACGGCATGTTCGACCTTCTTATCTTGAAAAAAACAAACCTTGCCGAGTTCATCAGAGTCGCAAGTCTCGCCCTGCGCGGTGAGCATATAAGTGATGGCAACATCATCTATACAACCGCAAACCGAGTGAAAGTAACATCCGCTCAAAAAATGCAATTAAACCTAGACGGTGAATACGGCGGAGACCTCCCGGGAGAATTCGTCAACCTGTACCGTCACATTGACGTCCTCATGCCGCTTTCAAAAGCCCAGTCTATGGACGAATAAAAACTTGGCCCTGCGCCAAGTTTTTCTTATGTCTGGACTGTGATAAAATGAGACAATCAGCAAACTGAAAAGGAAGATAATCATGACAAAGGCAATAGCGCCTGTACAAAAAAATGAATATTACGACGTGACCTTTGAAGACCTGACACACGACGGATCAGGCGTTGCCAAGATCGAAGGCTACCCAATTTTCGTTCCTAACGCCCTTCCAAACGAAAAAGGCCAAATCAAAGTCACGAAAATAAATAAAGGCTATGCCTTCGGACGCCTTGTCGAGCTGCACAATGAAAGCTCAGAACGCACCGATGCCCCGTGCCCGATCTATAAACAATGCGGCGGCTGCCAGCTTCAGCACCTAAGCTACCAGGGCCAGCTTGACTTCAAACAAAAGCAAGTTAAAGAAGTGCTCACAAGAATCGGCAAGCTCAACCTGGACAACGTTACCGTTCACCCGACATTAGGCATGGAAAATCCGTGGAACTACCGTAATAAGGCCCAAGTTCCAGTCGGAGAACGCGAAGGCGGACTAATAGCCGGCTTCTACCAGCAGCGCTCTCACGAAATCATCGACATGGAGCAATGCCTCATCCAGCAAAGCGAAAACGATGAAGTCGTCGCAGCCATCAAAGCCATCGCCACCCGTCACGGCATCCGCGCCTACGACGAAAAGAAAAACAAAGGCTGGCTCCGCCACATCATGGTCCGCTACGGCATCGTTACAAAAGAAATGATGGTCGTATTCATTACAAGAACACCCGATTTCCCAAACAAAAAAGCCATCATCGACGACATCACATCCCAATTCCCGGCCGTCAAGTCCATTGTCCAAAACATCAACCCAAAACGCACCAACGTCATCTTCGGCGATCAAACAACCGTGCTCTGGGGCGAAGAATATATTTACGATTACATCGGGGACATCAAGTTTGCGATATCGGCAAGATCTTTCTATCAGGTGAATCCTGAGCAGACTAGGGTTCTTTATGATAAAGCGCTGGAGTATGCAGATTTAAGTGGTGAGGAATCAGTTATCGATGCATATTGTGGTATCGGAACGATTTCATTGTTCTTAGCACAGAAGGCTAAGAAAGTTTTCGGTGTGGAAATTGTTCCTGAGGCAATTGAAGATGCCAAACGCAATGCAGCATTGAACGGAATTGAAAATGCTGAGTTTGCAGTAGGTGAAGCTGAAGTAGTCATTCCAAAGTGGTATGAAGAAGGGAATACAGCAGATGTTATTGTAGTCGATCCGCCTCGAAAAGGATGCGACGAAGCCTTGCTGCAGACGATTTTGGATATGAAGCCAAAGAAAGTTGTATATGTGAGCTGTAATCCAGCGACGCTAGCAAGAGATTTGCGTGTGTTGGAGGATGGCGGATACGCTACGGTGGAAGTTCAGCCTGTTGATATGTTTCCCCATACTACTCATGTGGAGTGCTGTTCACTACTTGTAAGTAAAGAAAAATAAAGATGTAACAGTGAGTAGGGGGCCTTTCCTGAGTGGGGAGGCTCCTATTTATTGTCATGAACTACGGAGACTAATATAACTGACCTCTTCGCTGCCAGCGTGGAAAGTGAAATTTTCTATAGTTTTCTAGTGTGTCCTAAAATGGCTTTATATCTAGGTTTTAAGGGGTATATAAGATTTGAGATTACGAATAATAAAAAACTTAGGGAAGCCAGAGTATGATCAGCTGCAACAAACCGGAAAAGCGATCTTCTCCAATGCCGCAACGCGGCATGAGTGTCTATCATAAAAACCGAAAGAGGCAAGATAACGGTTCTCTTGCTTTTTTCTGTTTTTGTTGAGATAGGGCCATGAGATGCACGTGCTTCACCTGTGCTTCATGTGCTGAATTCATTTGCTTACTATTTCACAAAAATGTTCACAAACTCTCGATATTTTAGTGACTTAAATCACAAGGGAGTTTCAGCAAAAGTTAAAATAAGAGTTTAATCATTAATTAACAAACACAAATTAGGAGTTTAAGTTGTTAAGAGGTTAATTAATCATCCGCATGTACAAGAGAAATTCCTTAAGTTTCTAAGAACAATAAAAAAACAAGGAAAATTTTCGACGACTTCAAACTGATTCTATTTAAGTGTCAACTTGGATTGTTGAAGTATGAATGAAAATACCGAACAGTGGCTGTTGCCGTTCGCTGAACAAATCAAAATTTTATTAATATTTTTCCTAAAAAAAACCATTATAAATTATCCATTAGACGTTTTTTGATTAATTCATAATCATCCCTAGTAATACCAGGAGCAAATTCTTCAGGTAATTCCTCTAAGTCTGGAATTGGTCCGCCTTCAGGAGTACCAATTTTCACTTCAAGCGGTTGCCCATTTTCCGGATTTGTTCCTTTCCAAATCATTCCGATATCCCTGTATTCTGTTTCGCTCCATGTGAATAGCACATTGCTTAAGCCTTTTTCTATGAACGGTCTGGCATAATCAAATTTTGAGTTATCAAGATTTGGAACTGGAAGCATTTTCGTCAAGTCTACCCCTGTAGCAATTTCGATTGCTTTCGCATAGGCGAGAATATGTGTTCCTCCACGAACAAGTAAATACCCAATCATGGTTCTAGCAACTGGGTTATCAGTCATCTCATAAACTCTCATTTTATGTGTACGTGCACCAATCTCTAGAAAAAAGTTATGTGTTAAATCTAAAACCAGATTTCCGCTATTAAAAACATTATCACCAGTCCAAGGTCTTCCCATTGAATCACCTGGTATAGCCGTTTGAGCTGTAGAAATAAAATGGTGGGTGTTTCTCGCATCCTTCCCATTTTGAAGTGGAGTGATATCCGGATTCCCTGGAAAAGTATTACCTACCGATAACAAATTAATCGTATTAGAAACAAGTTCTACATGACCAAATTCTTCTGCCGTAATGCTTGCCACTAACTCATAGAATGGTTTTAGCTTTTTTTTATTTCTGAAGTTAAAAGACTGAAACATATAGTTATTTAAGGTAGACATCTCCCCAAACTTGCCACCCAAGAGCTCTTGTACTGCTGCTGCAGCATTCATATCGCCGTGTGCGGGTATAGGAAGTTCAATTGCCAATTTATTTATTCTTTTAAACATTATTTCCCCTCCACTTCCTTTTTGTTAACCAGGAAAAACCCAAATAATTTGCTGGGTACGAATAAAAAAGGGAGTTCCGTTAGATTCGACAACAATGTGATCTGGCAATACATTTTTCAAGGAGCCACGAACGCTACCTCTTATGGTTTGAACAGTAACCATTTTACCAACAATGGTTGTTAATGTCTGATAAACATAGGGATCATAAAAGCTTAACAGGTTGTTGTTTGTCATTTAGATCCTCCTATTCTAAAGTCATTCTTACTGAGTATATGTTTCTCGATATGAAAAAAGACTGAAAAATAACAGTTCAATTTGACTCTTTTTGTTAAATACTATCCTGAAAATAATAAACGGCAATAGCACATTTTTGGCATACGAAACTAGACCTAGCAATACCCAATTTTAAAAAATGGACCTAGGCATGACTAATCTAATCCTTTTATGTACGAATTTACGCTCGATATGGGATTGGACAATCCCCCCAGTGCAAACTCAATCGGTCTTCTGGTTGATTTTTATTATTTGCAAGATGAGCCTGGCTTTGAGCATGAATGTTTAAGAAATTGATCACCAATAAATTTTTCTGCCCATATTGCAGCTCTCATGATAAAGGAAAAGGTATCCTTTCCCTTTTCAAGCCCCATGTTAACCAAACCTATAGGAATATTGTCATCATTCATGATATCCGGATCAAAGCCTGCTCCCGCCAACGCATCGCGCATTTGTTTATTTACACTCTGGTCAGCCGTGCTGATAATAATTATAGAACTGTTAAAAGGATTGCCGGCTGTTCCTCCTTGAGTATTTTCAGTCCAGATATTGAAATTATTTAATTGATCACCGAGGCTTGCAAAAATAGCGTGATAAAACATTTTTCGGCATCTCCTGCCGTTACAGTCCTTTCCAGCTTTATTTTCAACAAACCCAAGGTAGCTCCGAAAACCGAAGTAAGCAGCTGGTGGAGGTGTCTGTCCGATTAATACAACAGCCTCAAATAACAGATTCCGTTTTGGAGTGCAAAACTTAAAACAGGAGTCTATTTAGCATTACAACACAGAAAAACTCGTCAAATTTGACGAGTTTTTTGAATTTGATTTGATTGGCTTATTGTTATTTAACTCTTCAACAAAAGCCCACGATTGTTGAATACATCCCTTAAATGTGTTGCTCCAGTTACAAAAAATTATTATAAAAGAATAGCAACCGATTGGTGAAATCTGAATGCTCTACATTTTTTTGCTTTGCTGTAGAAGTTTGGATTCTCCTGTACGTTCCCATTCTTCTACTGTTTCATATGCTTTTTCAGGAAAATATCCTTTTCCAACAAGAACTCCCATTAGAATAAATTCTTGAAGAATGTGTGTCATATTAATTCCTCTTTTAACGTCTTCCAAGCCTTCTTTTACCAAAAATTCCGTATATCTTATCCATTCATCTGGAGTCCTTCCAAAAACTACTGTATTTCCTTTACTATAGCCTTCTTCTGCAGCCATTGCATCTGCTTTAGTCCTATGAACAGTACCAAATGGATGGTTTGGTGGGGCATATATCGAGTATAGTTTTAAAGGGACATTTCCTGTATTTGTGACATTGTGCCACATTCCAGCCGGGATAATAATGGCAGAGTCATCAAAAATTCTCCTTTGAAAACTTAAATTATCTCTACCTTTGCCCATTTGTACAATTCCCTGACCTTGTTCAACTCTTAAGAATTGATCAACGTTAGGATGCATTTCCAAACCAATATCTTCACCAATATTGAGACTCATTAGTGTAACTTGCAAATGATTACCGGTCCATATTGCTGTACGATACGTATTGTTTTGCTTGGTGGCTTCATTGATATTTATAACAAATGGGTTTGCTCCATAATCTTTTACCATAATCCTATTATGACCATAAGATGACCGATACGAACCAAATGTCTTATTAGGATCAGCCCAATAATCTGTAGGGTTCCTGTAAGTATGCATTGGTACATTCACATAATAAGGATATGGATACATATAGGCTGCACAGTACATTTTCCTCAATCCCTTCACATTAATTAATTATTATTTACAAATTATCCTATGTACTGTAGGAGAGGAGTGTACTTGACCGAATGTATCTTTAAATTAAAGAAACATCTTCTTTATCGATTTTAACCTATTTTAAAGTTCTTACATCCATTGTGTTTTTACTTCTGAATGACATCTTTGTGTATCCAAGGTACATTTTGATTCCTTTTTTATACACTATTAAGAGAATAATTTGGAGTTTAGAGCTCCACAACCATAACATCTGTTCAGCAGCAGGAAAGGAAAAGAATTTAGGAGGTGGAAATACAATCAATGTATGTAAAAAATTTTTTCTTCCATAATCAAGCCCCTTATCATAAATCATTGGTAAGACAAAATGCTAATGACTATGGAGCCAAAGGTGCTTTAAATGCCCCAACATTAACTTTACCTCAGATGTTAAACTATGCTTTACAAGACGAATTTCTTGCTCAAGCTAGATATAATAATATTCTTTTAAACTTTGGATATATACGTACATTTGCCCAAATCCAAGAAGCTGAATTAAGGCATATTAGTGCTTTACTTCCTCTTTTTGAACGATATCAAGTACTTAAGCCTGAAGACATTTCAAGAATGTTTGTTACTACCCCAGAAACAATAAAAAACGCTTTTGCTTCTGGAGTACAAGGTGAGAAAGAGAATATAAGTATGTATAATAAATTTCTTTCTTTAAATCTTCCAACGGATGTAAGAACTGTATTTACACAGTTAAGAAATGCATCAATGAATCATTTGAATGCATTCGAAAGAGGCTTATCCCGAAATTAGGTCATTTTTGCAAAAAATATACCCTTTGTGTTTTCGATGGAATTCATATGGATAACCTTCCTTTGAAGGTTATCTATAATTATTCTTATGATATTTCCAATTGATTACTCATTACCTATTCCATAATATGTCACAATTGTTGAACACAAGTTAAATACTAATCTTCAACTAACTGCCACTATAGTTGAATAAGAAAAACGCTTTACCTCTTATTGAAGTAAAGCTACCCGTTTGTTTAATTGTAATTCTTCACATTCAACCCCTATTGTATTGATGTCATTAATAATGCACGATACACATTTCTAATGGGGTAATCATTTGTTCCAATATGCTTTTGCTTCCTTCTCAAGAACTTTTAACCTTTTATAATAATCAGGAAATTCGTTAAGATGAGCCAATGCAATTTTTCCGGTAATTAGAGGGTCATCCCCAGTAACATTAGTTTGGCTGGATAGTTTACCGTGTTCAAGTTCAGTATTTACTCCCATCCAAAACTCATCTAAATCAAACTTACTTTTAGTAAAGTCAATACCTAAAAGTAAAGCTATTGCTGCTGCTTCCTCTTTTGAAAAGCTAGTTCTGATCCTATTAAAACTATTCAATGCAATATTATTAGATGTAAACTTTGTTGGATATTTGTTAAGTAAATTTCTATTTGATAAATGAGTGAAATCCATATCATAGTTATAATAATTAAGGCAGTGATTCATATACGGAAAATTATTAAAGTAGTACACATAATTCACTCCTAAAACAGTAGTTATCAATACCATATGTAAATTACTGATTTATGAGCTTGTATTTAACTTTTATAAAATGATTATGGAGCAATATGAACGATATGTTACTCTTTACCTTATCCTAAAATTCTGAGGGGCATCTGCCTTAACTTTTAAATTATATAGCTTAAAAATCTAAGTTTTAAATTCAGGAATCAATCCGATGTAGATGTAGAAACTATTTCAAATGATAAAAAGATAAATTAGTAATAGATCATGAAGTATTTGGTTATATAAATAAATTTGACATAATGGACAAGGTTAAGTAATATACCCATATAGGTATTATTGCAAGGAGGTGCTGGTTTGGAATATACACAAGAAATGAAAAATCGTTTAAGAAGAATTGAAGGCCAAATTCGTGGTGTCTTGCGCATGTTAGAAGAGGATCAAGACTGTAAAGCCGTTATCACCCAGCTTTCTGCCTCACGAACCGCTATTGATCGTACGATTGGATTAATTGTCGGCACGAACCTTGAACAATGCTTGCGTGATCAAATGGAAAACGGAGAAAAAATGAACTCCGATCTTGTAAAAGAAGCCGTTCAGCTTCTTGTAAAAAGCCGCTAATATCTGTCATAAGCATCGTCTGTTGACAGATTTTCTTTTATCATTTAATATACCCCTATGGGTATAACGGGGGTGGAGGTGACAGTTTTGGATATTACGGAAAAAGCGATCAAGTACATTCAAGAAAAATCTGTTGCTCCATATAATGTGAGAATTTTCATTGCTGGTTTTGGCTGGGTGTTGCCCTGGATGGGGGCACTTAAGCAAGTCATTCATAGAACCATATGAAAGATGCCATTATAGATTTAAATAAATATTTTTTATGAAGGAACTTAGAGTAAGAAGTAAAATTGCAGTGTGCTAAATTTTTTTAGATTTTAATATACCTATACGGGTATAAGTATTTCGTATCATGAGTTTTGTAAGAGAGGGGGTAATAAACTGTGTCTTTTAAAACTATTGAACCACAAGAAGTTGAACGTTTAATTAAAGACGGAATTCAATTAAACCTAATTGATGTTCGTGAAAACGATGAAGTAGCTCAAGGTATGACACCTACTGCGAAACATATCCCGCTAGGGGAAGTTCCTTACCATATGAATGAATTAGATCAATCAACAGAATATATCATGGTTTGCCGCTCTGGTAAACGTAGTGAAAAAGCGTGCAGCGTTTTAGCTGCCAACAACTTCAAGGTCATTAACATGACCGGTGGCATGCATAACTGGAATGGTGAAATTAAATAAAGACAATACGGAGGTTTTAACAAATGAGTATTAAAGTAGATCAAGTTTTAGACTGTAAAGGACTTTCTTGTCCAATGCCGATTGTACGCACGAAAAAAGCAATGGATCAGCTTGAAGCGGGTCAAGTCATTGAAGTTCAGGCAACAGATAAAGGTTCATTGGCTGATATTCAAGGATGGGCTAGAAACACAGGAAACCAATATCTAGGTACAAAGGAAGAGGGAGATGTTCTTAAACACTATTTAAGAAAAGCAAACCCTGGTGAAGGAAAAGAAGCAGCAAAGTTTGAGCATACGATTCAAAACGATGAATTAGAAAAAGCTTTGGCTGAGAATAAAGACGATATGATTCTGCTTGATGTGAGAGAACCCGCAGAATATGAGTTCAAACATATACCTGGGGCAGTATCTATTCCTTTGGGAGAACTTGAAAGCAAATTAGACACACTTGATAAAAACAAAGTAATCCATGTGATTTGCCGTACTGGCTCAAGAAGTGATATGGCTGCACAAATCTTATCTGAAAAAGGTTTTGAGCGTGTAAAAAATGTATTGCCTGGAATGTCAGAATGGATTGGAACAACTGAAGCAGGAAACCAATAATGGCTAACAAAACTGCAAATTATCGCAAGTAACGGAAGTGCTTTTGACGCATACAAGGTATTCAACATCGCAACAGCTGCAACATCTGCAGATTACGAAGTAACGATTTTCTTCACATTTGAGGGCTTGAACTTAATTCATAAAGAAGGCTATAAAAACTTGCCGCTTCCAGCAGGAAAAGAAAATATTGCTGAAGGATTTAAAGCAGCAAATGTTCCTTCAATTCCGGAACTGGTTGAAATGGCTGTAGAAATGGGCGTTAAAATCATCGCATGTCAAATGACGATGGACGTTATGAACATGAAAAAAGAAGACTTTATCGATGGAATTGACGTTGGCGGAGCGATGATGTTCTTAGATTTCGCAAAAGATGCAAACATGACATTAACTTTTTAATAATAATTTTTTAGAATAAATTATACCTGGGGAGGTATTTAGTAAAATGGTTAAAGGATTAACAGCTAAAGAAGTAGCAAAACGTGTTGTTGAAGGCAAAATGTTTATTCTAGATGTTCGTAATGAAAGTGATTTTCAAGACTGGAAAATCGAAGGTAAAGGTATTGAGTCGATCAACCGTCCGTATTTCGATCTAATTGATGGTGTAGAGGACGTTTTAGAACAACTTCCAAAAGAAGAAGTGTTGGTTGTTTGTGCTAAAGAAGGTTCTTCTGTAATGGTAGCGGAGATGCTTGATGAAGCAGGAATTAAAGATGTTTATTACCTTGAAGGCGGTATGAAAGCTTGGAGCGAATACTTGATGCCTGTGAAGATCGGCGACTTAAAGGATGGCGGCTCTATCTATCAATTCAACCGTATCGGTAAAGGATGCCTTTCTTACCTTGTTGAATCAAACGGAGAAGCAGCAATCATCGATTCTGCTCGTACAATTGAAGCTTATGAAGATTTTGCTAAAGAAAACAATATTGAAATTAAGCACATGATTGATACTCACCTTCATGCTGACCACATTTCGGGCGGACGCCGTCTTGCGGAAAAAACTAACGCAACGTACTGGCTGCCTTCAAAAGATGCTGAAGAAGTAACGTTCTCTTATGAAGCATTAGAAGAAGGCAAAGACATTACAATCGGTAATACAAAGATTGAAATTCAGCCGCTTTATACTCCAGGTCATACGATCGGAAGTACTTCTATGATCGTAGACGGACAATATTTGCTTTCTGGAGATATTCTGTTTGTTGATTCAATCGGACGTCCAGACCTTGCTGGTAAAGCTGAGGACTGGGTAAGCGATCTGCGTGATTCTTTATACAACAAATACAACAATCTTTCAAAAGATCTATTAGTATTGCCAGCTCACTTTGGTAAAATCAGCGAACTTGATGAAAAAGGTGCTGTTCAAGCTCTACTAGGCGAGCTGTTTGAAATGAACGAAGGGTTAAAAATCGAAAGCGATGATGAATTCCGCAGAGCTGTAACGGAAAACTTACCGCCGCAGCCTAATGCATATCAAGAAATCCGTCAGACAAACATGGGGAAAATTGA
Organism: Metabacillus dongyingensis; assembly: GCF_019933155.2. Taxonomy (NCBI): domain Bacteria; kingdom Bacillati; phylum Bacillota; class Bacilli; order Caryophanales; family Bacillaceae; genus Metabacillus; species Metabacillus dongyingensis. The sequence continues at coordinate 382,559 of NZ_CP082944.1, forward strand.
TCCAACATCTGACGAACAGCGCGAGATGGAAATTGGTCCAAACCGCTGTGCAATCACTGAGTAAATAAAACAAAACTTAAACTAAAATTACCAGGAGGTTTTTCAAATGAACGTAAAACAAACTTTAGACACAAAAGGGTTATCTTGCCCAATGCCAATCGTAAAAACAAAAAAAGCAATGGATGCTCTTGCCAGCGGAGACATCTTAGAAGTACTTGCAACTGATAAAGGTGCAGTAAATGACTTATCAGCATGGTCAAAATCATCTGGTCATGAACTGTTAGACCATAAAGAAGAAGACGGCGTATTCAAGTTCTGGATTCAAAAAGGTTAATAAAACATGAGGGGGGTATGTTCACATGCCTCCTTATGACATGTAAATCTAGGGGCTAATTATGAGGAGGAGATTTAATAATGGAACAACAAACACAAGATAAATCAACTATGGTCGTATTCAGCGGTGACCTTGATAAAGCGATGGCAAGTTTTATTATCGCAACAGGTGCAGCTGCTATGGGGAAACAAGTCACGATGTTCTTTACATTCTGGGGATTAAACATCTTAAGAAAAGAAGAGTACGTAAATGTGAAGAAAACATTCATGGATAAAATGTTTGCAAAAATGATGCCAAGAGGACCAGAGAAGCTTGGTATTTCTAAAATGAACTATGGCGGTCTAGGCGGAAAGATGATGAAGTATACGATGAAAAAGAAAAACATCGTAACACTTAAAGAATTAATTGAAATGGCTCAAGACCTAGATGTTAAGATGGTTGCTTGTACAATGTCAATGGATGTTATGGGTATTACGAAAGATGAACTTATTGATGGTTTAGACTATGCAGGTGTAGCTTCATATCTTGCCGATGCAGATGAGTCTAAGATCAACTTATTTATCTAATTAAAAACAGTCATGGGGAGGTGAAGTCATGGAAATAGGATTCATTATAACGATTTTTCTTATTGGCTTTATAGGTTCTTTTATATCGGGAATGGTAGGAATCGGCGGATCGATCATCAAGTATCCAATGCTTCTATATATTCCAGCGATGCTAGGCTTCACAGCATACACAGCTCATGAGGTTTCAGGTATAAGTGCTGTTCAAGTATTCTTTGCTACAATAGGCGGAGTATGGGCTTATCGTAAAGGTGGTTATTTGAACAAGACGCTAATCATCTATATGGGTACTGCCATTCTTTTAGGAAGTTTTATCGGCGGATACGGGTCACAGGGTATGACAGAGGGCCAAATCAATATTGTGTACGCAGTATTGGCTACTTTAGCTGCTGTGATGATGCTTATTCCTAAGAAGGGCATTGATGACATTCCGTTAGATCAAGTTAAGTTTAATAAATGGCTTGCAGCGGCACTAGCATTTATTGTAGGTGTAGCAGCAGGTATCGTAGGTGCAGCTGGAGCGTTTATTCTTGTACCGATCATGCTGGTTGTTCTTAAGATACCAACACGAATGACGATTGCAACATCCCTTGCTATTACTTTTATTTCTTCTATCGGTGCGACCGTTGGTAAGATTACGACTGGGCAAGTATTATTATGGCCAGCTGTAATAATGGTAGTAGCAAGCTTGATCGCGTCTCCGCTTGGAGCTCAATTCGGTAAAAAAATAAATACAAAAATCCTTCAATTTATCTTAGCAGCACTTATTATTGCAACGTCAATAAAGATTTGGCTAGATATTTTAGGATAAAAAAAGAGAAAATCCGCCTTCATTTTAGGCGGATTTTTTTAACAGGTAATAATAAATCTGCTGTCTTTATCAATTCTTAATCTTTATTGTGTGTAATGGATACAGAGGTGAGACAATATGGAGATTATTCAAATTGGGAGCATGCCTGTATCTATACAGACGCTTTCTATCTTTCTAAGCTTGGGAACTGCTTTTATAGGTTTGCTGCTGATTTACCATTATTTGATTGCCGGAAATGTTGATATAGGATAATGTGAATAAATATTTATTTTAAAGTGATAACAAATTGACCACATGATCACACGATGACCACACAGTGTAATAACTAGGGTTTCATAAATACCTAATACGACGCATTGTGAAGCGGTCGCGTGTTTGGAGTTGGTATAATAGAAAAGCAGTTGATATAGAAAAAATCTATACCATCTGCTTTTTTGTTTATAAAAATACCATTCAGGACCGATTTTCGTTAAAATAAACATTGCCGATTTTCACAATAGTTTTTCACAAATTATAAATGTCCAAATGTACTTGTGTTTGATAATAAGTTATTAAGCATGATATAAGTGTAAAAGAAGTGGAACATTTGGCTTTATATTTTTTGACCGAGAGTTTGAAGTTGTATCTATAGTGAGAGGATTGAGTTTGAAATGATAGATAATTTTTGGCGTGATTTGCCACGGCCATTTTTTGTACTTGCACCAATGGAAGATGTGACAGATGTTGTTTTTCGTCACGTAGTAAGTGAAGCCGGTCGACCGGATGTATTTTTCACAGAGTTTACAAACTCGGATAGCTATTGTCATCCAGAGGGCATGAAAAGTGTGCGTGGCCGTTTGATGTTTACAGAAGATGAACAGCCAATGGTGGCACATATTTGGGGGGATAATCCCGAATATTTCCGTCAAATGAGTATTGGTATGGCAGAGCTAGGATTTAAAGGCATCGATATTAATATGGGCTGCCCTGTACCGAATGTGGCATCGAGAGGGAAAGGTAGTGGCCTTATTCTGCGTCCAGACGTTGCGGCAGAACTTATTCAAGCAGCAAAAGCGGGCGGACTGCCTGTCAGCGTGAAAACACGGCTTGGCAATAATGATGTAAATGAGTGGGAGGAGTGGCTAACGCATATTTTAAAACAGGATATTGCGAACCTTTCTATTCATTTACGTACAAGAAAGGAAATGAGCCAAGTAGATGCGCATTGGGAGCTAATTCCGGAAATCAAAAAATTACGTGACCGTATTGCGCCAAATACGCTGCTAACAATCAATGGAGACATTCCTGACCGTCAAACCGGGCTGCAGCTTGCTGAACAATATGGTATTGATGGCGTTATGATCGGTCGAGGGATTTTTAAAAATCCTTTTGCTTTTGAAAAAGAGCCAAAAGAGCATAGCAGTAAAGAATACCTTGATCTTTTAAGACTGCAGCTTGATCTGCAAGATCAATATGCGGAAGCAGTGCCGCGTTCAATCACAGGTCTTCATCGCTTTTTCAAAATTTATGTCAAAGGATTCCCTGGAGCTGCTGAATTACGAAATCAATTGATGAACACGAAATCAACAGATGAAGTGCGTGCATTGCTTGATAACTTTGAAAAAGAATATTGATGGGACGGGGACAGTGAAATGATGTTATTCTCAAAAAGTTAGAGTGAATTTATGAATTACATCAACTCATGTGTACTTATTTTATTCAGCATCACATGTGTTGTCACATACACACCACACATGTGGAGTGTGTGGCACAGTTAGTTTTAAACGAATAAATAGGTTCCTAATAAGAAACCTGCTCCTGTTCAAATGCGTGGACGGCAAATCGGTAATGAATAACCGGGGTGCCGTCCTCTTTTACATTGATCTGATGTCTGTGACAACACCCTTAGCCTGAAGCACTTCCTATGAGCGGTACAAGAGTAATCTTTCTTGTAAACCTTCCAAGACTTCTTCTGGCATCTCCATGACCTTAACATCTGGACCTAGAAAAAGCAGCCAACTGGTTATTTCGATCAGTTCTTCGGTCTTGTTCACATTGATAAAAGTCTTTAGAATAGCTGTGGTTTGGTATGGATTTGTATAGGAAATTGAAATATTTAAAGGATGATATTTTTTGAACTGGGCGATCGCTTCTGGGCCTAGCTCAAGGACAAGGTTGTGTGCTTGTTCCTGTTTTCTTAATTTTTCTAAGATCTTTGTCTTGCTGACTCTTTTTCTTGCCGGGTAGGGTTTGACATCGGTGAGATGGTCGACAGGAATGATCTTCTTTTTTTCTTCTTTTAAGTCAAAGCCTTCAATCAACCATGCGCTTTTTTCACGATAAAGGTGCAGGAGATAAATTGGATATGACATTGTTTCCTTCTCTTCTTTAATGGTAATGAATAGATAGCTGTCTGTAAGAAGGGTTTGGATGAGTGTTTCTAACATGGGGTGTGGGAGGTCAGAAAGATCAAGCAGGTCGGGGTTATGGGGATTGGTCCCTTCAAAAAGCAGGATTTGATTTAGAAGAACAAGGTCATCCTGCTGGTTTTCGGAAATGAGGCCAAGTAATTTTTCAGCTAAAGACTGACGGCTCTTCAGGTAGGGAAGCTGCTGGTTTCTTGTGGCCATAAAGGCAATAAACAGTGCTTTGACCTCATTGTTGGTAAAACGAACATCCGGAAGGACGGAGTTGTGCATGACAAAATAACCCCCATCCCTTCCAACCTCTGCCACAAGCGGCATCCCCATGGCCTCAATTTCTCTAATATCTCTAATGGCTGTCGAACGGGAGATGTTAAACTCCCGCATAATTTCAGAAATGGTAAAGCTTGCGCGGTTATTGATATACCGCATGATGATATTAATCCGTTCAACTTTTTTCATGAGAGCTCCTAAACAGTATCATTATTTGACATGATTTAAGACTATGATATACCTAGAAAGAGAATAATACAAATCATTGAAAAAATGTAGAAAAGAGGTATTGTTAATGGCAATTTATACGCTGGAAGAAAAAGAAGGCTTTACCGTGATCGGTCTTGGAACTGAGCTTAAGAGCGATTACACAGACTATGCAGGCATAAACAAAGAAAAGTCCGATTTCTGGCAAGCTGTCAGCCAAGATGGAAGACTGGATGCTTTAAAATCCATGGCTTCCAATGACTTCGTTTTTGCTGTGAACGAAGCGGTAAATAACAAGATGATGCATTATGCTGGTGTCATGACAGAGGAACCGGCACCAGAAGAAGCGAGAGTAATCCAATTTCCTAAAGGGGAATACGTAGTGGTTAAAGGGGAAGGAAAGACAGCTGATGATTTGAATAACAAGCTTGCTGCTGTTGCCTTTGGTCAAGTCTTTCCAGAAGCAAAGGATGTTGCCTATGTTGGCGGACCAAATGCAAGTGTTGAGATTGAGCATCGAAACGGCATGATTTATGGTGAAATGTGGATTCCTGTAGTCAGAAAATAAGAAAAGGAGGAAATGCAATGTCCTGTATAGTTGATTATAAAAACGTGTCAGCAGCTGGTTTAGAATCTTCATCTGCAGCTGAAGCTCTTGCTGGTTTACGTGCAAATGAATCCCGTTACTTTATGAACAAATACAAACACGAATTTGCGGTTGTACCAGCGAGAGAAAGCCAGGAGACGCTCGATTATGTGAACCGGATTTTAAAGGAGGAACGTGATATCGAATTTGCGGCCAAACCATTGGAAACGTCCAGGTTTCAAGTGGCAAATATTAAATTTGCCTACGTCTTTTATGAGGATGGTCTCGCGGTCAACGTCATGTATACGGTTGATGATCAGAAGAAGCGGGCAGTGGGTTTTAAGCTTTCTGAGGGAATGGAGATACCAAAGGAGTTAGAAGGCAAGTTTAAGTTTGCTAGACAGAAGTCTAAACTCGCTGGAACCATCCGGGGCTCGTTTTTTGTCATCAAAGGAGAATATTAAGGTAGCGCAGTAAAGTGAAACGGAAAACAATTTTATTGAACAGGAAGATAAATAAACTCACCAGCAAATCGCCAGTGTTGCTACAAACACTCAAGGAATGTGGAATGTGTGACAAAGCTCGTTTTAAATTATGAAGCAGAAACCATTAAAAGGTTCCTGCTTTTTTTCATTGAGATTAAATGTAGGATTCAAAGGTTGATTTCATGATAAAATAATATTGGGAAATTACGGAAAGAGAAAATTGTGAAAAAAAAGGCAACAATATTAAGCACTTGATTGCCCTTTAGACAACAGGTGTTTTTGTCTTTTTGACGATATGAACGACACTTATGTGTTACGAATCACAGGAGCCATAAATAAAAAACGCAAGACTTCTGTAAGAAAATGGGATAAATCATTGAACTTGGGTAAGAGATTGATTTTCTATAAAGAAGTATTATGAAAATTATCATAAATTATTGCGGGATATGGGAGGTACTCATGGGAAGATTAGTTCATTTTGAAATTCATGTAAGTGACATGAAACGGGCAAAGAAGTTTTATGGAGAGGTATTCGGATGGTCATTTCATGATTGGAGTGAGTATGCAGGAATGCCTTACTTTGGAGCAGTGACTGGCAATGAGAATGAACCTGGAATCGATGGTGCACTGATGCAGAGGCATAGTAGTGCAGCGCCGGAAACAAACCAGCCTTTAAATGGATTTGCTTGTACGATGGGAGTGGAAAATTACGATGTAACAGAAGCTAAAATTATTGAGAATGGCGGCATATTGATACCGAAGGCAATACATTCGGAATTCATCAGCCCGATGCGAATGCAAAATAGAATTTAGGTGAATAAAAACATGAAATCACAAGACACGGCAGGCATGCTTGAAAATTTGCGCAATATCTGTCTTGCACTGCCCGAAGCTGTTGAAATAATCGACGGTTTCGGCCACAATACGTTTAAAATTAATGGAAAATCATTCGTGATATCAGGTGAAAGCGAAAAAGGATTCAGCATGTCGTTCAAGTCAGATCGGGAAACTCAAGAGTTATTGCTGCAGAAAGAGCATTTTTTCAAAACCCCATATATAGGACATCACGGCTGGGTATCTATTCTAAATCCGGATGGGGAAGACTGGGATGAATTGACCGATCTAATTCAAGAAGCCTATTTACGTGCGGCACCGAAACGTTTGGTTAAGAAATGGATTGAGCTGCATAAAAAATGAAGAAAGGCAGAATGTCTGCCTTTCTTTTTTTCGTTCTTTTATCAGCTTTTAAAGATACTAGTAGACAAAAGTAACAATTGAATTCACCTGCCCGCATACGATCATGAAAGCCCTGAAATCTGTTTTTTATATTCATATCAGTTTGGGGTCCATTAAAGTGAAGATCCCCTGCCAGTCCTTTAAGTCAATCTCAGAATGAAACTCTCCGGCGGAACATTTTGCAAAAAGGGACTTGGTTCGCCTGCACTGTATAGCTGCAAGTGATGCAAAGCCCGGGTGCAGGCGGTGTAGAACAATCTGCGCAGGCTCTCATCGCCGTATACTTGCGCAGATGCGTCATAAATGATGACGGCGTCGAATTCGATGCCTTTGGCTAAATACGCCGGTATGACAACAACGCCTTGCTCATACTCAACCGAGCTGTTCTTCACCAGCTTGATTTCTTCGACACTGCCCAAGGCCTCGTACGCATAAGTGCTTTCCGCAGCGGATTTGCATATAATCGCGATCGTATTATACCTGCGATGCCGAAAGTCCGCGACTGTAGACGCGATGCGGCGGTGCAGTTCGGCACGATCGGACAATTGTGTCAGCACAGGCTTCTCGCCGTCACGTTCAAAAGCGGTAATCCGTTCTCCGTCAGGCACGAGTCCGCGTGTAAATTCGGTAATCGGTTTTGTGGATCTGTAGCTGCGGCTCAGGATTATCGCATCTGTTTCATCCGGTCCGTATAAGCCGGTAAGGGTGTGAAAATCGGCCATTTCGCTGGCATGGACGAATATAGCCTGGTTAAAATCTCCGAGTACGGTCATCTTTGCGGAAGGAAATAAACGTTTCAAAAACTCAAATTGAAACGGAGAATAATCTTGTGCTTCATCTATAAGCACGTGCTTAATTGAGGTGTTTGTCTGAAACCCTTGAATCTGCTCTTTCAAAAGTAAAAACGGAGTAGCATCTTCGTAAAACAGCTTGCCTTCGTCCATCATATTCATTGTCAACAGGCAAATATCCTCCCACTCCTCAGGTGTTTTCCCGGCCATCCACAATTTGATCCGCGCTGGATTGGAAAAAAGCTGCTTGTAGATTTCCGTAAAGTTGACGAAACGAAGCGTTCGAACCCATTTCCGGAGCGGCTTCAACTTCTTGCGGACGATCATTCTCCCTAGCACTTGGATTTCTTTCTCGTAATCGTCAAGCATGTCTACCTTATAGCCTTGTTTTTTCTGTAAGTAGTTATAAGCCTTTTGATACTCATCTTTGCTGAGCAATTCGATTTCTTCCTGTACCCACGACTTGGTCAGCTCGGATTTTTCCATTTCATCGATTCGCTTGTTTAGCCATTCTGTCAACTTCTCAATCCTGTTGTAAAAACGGAGAGAGGTATCGCCGCTATAAAACCTTTCCGAGATTTGTTTGGCGGAGACTAGTGGTTTTCCTCTGAATTTAATTCCTTTGAAGATCATACCGGATAATTCCAGAGACTGACTGTATGTTTTGATTGTCTCGAAAAAAAGGGCCGATGCCTTGAATCGGATGCTCGCAGTCCTGGTCCGGCGGTACGGGTCATCCGTGGCAGTCAGCACATATTCCAATTGCTCATAAGGATCCTCGACTTGAAATGCGCTGCTCAGCCGATGGTACAAGTATTCTTGGAAGGTAACCTGCTGCATATTCTCTTCGCCGAGTTCAGGCAGGACATTGGATACGTAGCTGTTAAACATCGAGTTAGGCGAAAATAGAATGATTTGATCGGCCTTCAGCCTATCTCGATATTTGTAGAGCAAGTAAGCGATCCGCTGCATGGCAGCCGATGTCTTTCCGCTGCCGGCGGCGCCTTGCACTATGAGCAGCCGGCCGCTGACATGCCGAATGATCCGGTTTTGCTCCTGTTGAATGGTGGCCACTATGCTGTGCATATGTTTATCTGTTCCTTTGCCCAGAACCTGCTGTAAAATCTCGTCTCCAATGGTGAGACTGGTATCGAACATTGATTCAACTACGCCCGCGCGGATGATATATTGCCACTTTATCTCAAGCTTGCCTTGAATGACTCCTCCGGGTGTAGTGTATTCAGCCGGACCGGGCGGATAATCGTAGTAGACACTCGAGACCGGCGCCCGCCAGTCATAAATCAGGAAGTTCTCTCCGCTTGTATCCGTTAGCGTTGAAATGCCGATATAGATTTTTTCTGCTGTCTGAGTTCCTTCTTCAGTGAAATCGATACGTCCAAAATAAGGCGCTTTATGCATACGCTGCAGGACAGATTGCCGGTTGGAGGCATGCCTGTGGGTGCTTTGGCTTACGGTCAGGGCTTGAGCCTGCTGTCTTAAGCCGATGATCGTTTCGAGATAATCGTCAAAAGTATCTGTGTTAACCTTGACTTCATCCCAAAAGTGTTTTTGAATATGGACTACTTCTTTTCGACGCCGGCCAGTTTCGTCTTCCAGCTTGCCGATTTGCTCCGTGATCGTCTCGACCACGTTATCCAATCGTTCTTGCTCCTGCCGAAGTTCATTATTCATACAAGCACTCCTTCAAAAAATGAAAATAGGGATTGACTGAAGACAATTTTTAGTGTAAGATTAAAATAAGGATAATTATATATTATAATCTACAAAAAAGTGTTTCTATCATAATTTAACACAGTTTCTCGTTTTTATCAATGTATACTTGAATATGAAACCGCGGCTTTTTATTAGCTGCTAAATAAATAGTTAAACAAGGCGAGCATAGGATTAACTACGCTCGCCTTGTTTATTACACCAATGGTCTCTTTGATTAAGCCGTAAAATTGCCGTCATAACTTAACATAATCGCCGATTTAACGCCTTCCATGCTTGAAATATTATTAATGAAGCTCATGTCATTCTCTTTGACGCGGATTTCGTAGGTCACTTCAAAATCATTACCGGGCATAACCGATTTTGATTTAAGGGAATGTTTTTTTTGCATGTCCGGAAATAACATGTTCAAGAGAGTTTTCAATGGATGTTTCATTGTAGCGGACGACTAATAAATAAGGATTTCCAACGGTAATGCGATTAATAAATATGATCAAGACTAACCCGATTAAAATAGAACCGATAATGGCGAGCGGAATGAAGCCTGCACCGCATAAAATACCGGCAACAATCGCCCAGAAAATATAAACAATATCCATAGGGTCTTTGATGGGTGTTCTAAAACGAACGATTGATAATGCGCCGACCATGACTCATATCTATAAAAGAAAAAGGCCATTCATTTTGAACGGCCCTTTTCTTTGTGTCTAAGTATCGTTTAAAATGGGCCCACCCCTGGTTGTTTGGCCAGGGAATAAAAAATCCAAAGATCATAAGGGTGAACATTTTGAAAACTTTTGTGAACAATGTTTAATTAATCAGCGTTTAAAATTCATATTTATTGCTCTTGATCCTTGAACAAAAAATGTTATATTTTCTTCCATTTTATATTTTTTGTGTTAGATAATGTTCCTTTTTTTAACCGGAATTCCATTTGAGGTGATACTATATAATAAATTCATGTAATGGTGAGTCAATTTGACAATCAAGAAGGAACAAAATTCCTTGTCAACAGCTGCCCGTGAAACAATTGTAATCTTAGTAAGAAAACGACCGAATTTGAAGACAATGTATTAGTAAGGATACATCAAAACGTCAAATACAAAAAGTATAGTAAGCATGTTCATGTCAGGCGCACAAGCTGTACGATGACTTTTCATGCTTCTGGAAAAGACAGCAAAGATGCTGTTAGGCCATTAAATACGATTTATTACAAAGTGATAATGGAATAATCGTGCAGGATTGTGTCTGCGAAGATAAAGGGGGTTATCAATGAATGAGGGAGACATGGAGGATTACCTCGCAAAAAGCGATTTTTGAGTTCAGTAAACTTCCGGCTTTTCGTATCGCTATCCCATCAATATTACAATTTATCTTAAATGCATCATTAATCATACTTGCGACGGTTTTATGTATTTTAATGGCTAAAGAAATCATTCATTTTTTAGAATTCATTGTCACATCTGATAAACCCAATTTTCAACATTTCCTCGAACAGATCCTTGTCTTTTTTCTCTATTTTGAATTTATCTCAATGATCTTAAAATATTTCCGCGAAAACTACCATTTTCCGATGCGATACTTTCTCTACATTGGCATTACAGCAATGATCCGTTTAATTATTGTTGATCATGATGACCCATTCAATACATTATTACATGCTTTCGTTATCCTCATTTTAATTTTAAGCTACTATATTATTAACAATACACCTGCCAGGAAATCCTCCAATGCTAAATAATAGGTTAGAATTCGATGATGCCAGGCTTGCTGTCAATACGATTACGTTGTTTACATGTCTTCAATGTAAAATTTTTTTTGAATTAAAGACTTTTTACTCCTAAGGATAGATAATCGTGTATTTACAACGTTAAGGGTATTAGAGCATTAAAAATCCCAATTTCTCATTGTTATAAATGAGAAATTGGGATTAAATTATTCAACATTTTTTAAGAACTTTTTTAGCATTATTGTATTATTTTTCTTTTCCAATTTTCAGAAAGAAACGAAGCTATGTCGCAGTAGGAGGAGGGTTTACAGCCGTGAACTTTAGTAAGTTATAAACATTACCTATTAAAATCTAAAAGTCCGATATAAAAACACCCCTCCGGCTACTCATAACCAGAGGGGTAAAACATCGTACCTTTTTATTAACATCGCAACTTTGATTCAAATCTGCACTGAAAGATCAATCATTCTTATTGTGGTTATGTGCCAGTCTGAAATGAGTTACCTCTTTGTCAGTTCACAGCACCTTGCTTCATTTTCAAACTCTGTTCTTCAGGCACAGCCCGTTTGATAAATAATGAAACGATCCATGCGATGGCAACTAGTCCGAATGCAAACAGGAACGCGCTTTTCATTCCAGAAATCATCCCTAGAATTTGTAAGGTAGCCGCGTCTTCCTTAATCAGTGTATTTTCCATAAAACGAGCAGAACCATTGGTCATGATAGAGACAAGCAATGCTGTCCCGACGGCGCCGGCAACCTGCTGAAGCGTACTGATAATAGCCGTACCGTGCGGATATAACGGAGGCGGCAGTTGATTCAAAGCGTTGGTCATGATCGGCATCATAACCATTGAAATCCCCAGCATTAACAGCGTATTGAAAATCATAATCGTGCTGTAGGAGGTTGACACTGTGATAAAGGCAAATTGCCACAGTGTATTCGCGATCAGCCCCAACCCGATAAGTGCAAGCCACTTGGCACCAAATTTATCAAATAACCGGCCTGTAATGGGTGACATGATCCCCATGACAATCCCACCCGGAAGCATGACCAAACCTGCCTTCAACGGACTGTAACCTAACGCATTCTGGAGAAAAATCGGCAGCAGCATCATCGCTGAAAACATCGCCATCATGATAATCATCATAATCAGCGTTGACATCCTGAAAATGTTGTATTTAAAAGTTCGTAAATTCAGCAGGGGCTGTGAAATCGTCAATTGCCTCCAAGTAAACAAGGCTAAAGAAACAACGCCGATTGCAAGTGGGATGAGAACTTCATAGCTCGACCAACCACCCTGTCCTTCTCCGGAACTGCTGAATCCGTACACAATCCCCCCGAATCCTAAGGTTGAAAGGAGAAGCGAAAGCGGATCAATCTTCGGATTACTTGTCTCCGTCACGTTTTTAAGCTTCATAAATGCAAAGATAATAACAATCAGTGCGATCGGCAGAACGCCGTAAAAGAGAACCCGCCAGCTGAAATGCTCTACAATGATCCCTGATAGAGTAGGCCCAATCGCGGGAGCAAACGTAATGACAATTCCAATGGTCCCCATTGCCGAACCCCTTTTTTCAATAGGAACGATTGAGAATACCACATTGGTCAGTAAAGGAAAGAGCAGCCCTGTACCCGCTGCCTGAAGCAGCCTTCCGATTAAAAGCATTTCTATCCCTGGTGCGATAGCCGCTACAAATGTCCCCGCCGTAAACAATCCCATAGCTCCAAGAAATAAGCTTCTTGTCGTGAAACGCTGAATTAAATAAGCGGTGACCGGTATAAGTACACCTATAACAAGGAGATAACCAGTAGTCAGCCATTGCGCGGTACTCGGCTCAATTCCGAAGTCATCCATAATTTTTGTTAAGGCTACGTTAAGCAGCGTTTCATTTAAAATGGCTACAAACACACCCAGAATCATAATCATGACCAGCAAAAAATTTTCTCTGCTCCCGAATGTTCCTCCGTTTTGAGCCGATTCGTTTTGATTTTTCAAATTCTTTCTCCTTTCATTTGCAAAATGCCTAATTAAAATATTGTTGCATCAACGTCAGAAAAGTAACAATGATAGGATCGTAAGTTCAGAACATTTGAAGTTGCTGTGCATTACTTTCTCGTTTCATTTCTTGTTGTGTTCAGGCGTGATGAAATCATCTGCTACAGAAAAATACTCAGTCGCTATCCTGCACCTGCTTTCTGTCCATATTCTTTTATTCTTGCCAAATACAGAACAAATATTCGCATTAATATTACCACATAAATGGAACTTTTGCCAAACGATGAAACCTAAAACACGTGAGTCTTCACCAAGGATATGCTTCCTATTGTTGGGGATTTAGAATAGAAGAATTATTTTAGTGAGCTGTAATGACAAAAATAGACGGGTTGCCCCGCCTATCTTTTCAAACGACTGATTTATTTTGTTTTTTTTCAACAGATATTAATTCCTCTTTTTCTTTCTTTTCCTCTGACAATAATCCTTTTGTCGCACTCTTGAATTCTGTTAAGGTGCGTCCAAAAGCTCGTCCAATTTCCGGAAGCTTTGAAGGGCCAAAAATAATCAAAGCGATAACTAGAACCAGAATTAACCCTGGAATTCCAATGTTTGATAACATATACACACTCCTAATAAATTAATGATTTTATAAGGTGAAGTGAATTAATTCATCACTTTGTCGTGTTTTTTGTCCGTTTGTTTTTCATGTGCACGGCCATGGGCACGGTTGCGGTCTTCCTCCACTTCATTGGAAACTTTAACTCCTTGTGGAACTTGATTTGTCTCTACTTTATTCAAGCCCAGGCCATCTTTTTTATAAACAAATGAAGCTCTTGTTGAAATGGCGGCACCCGGTTCTGTCACAAATGGAATTACTCTGTAATCAGCTTGCCATCTATCCGGTGTGACTGTACAGCGGACATATCCGCGATAATTATTAAAGAATTTAATATGGGGGTTTTCCCCTAAAATATGATCTGTATCTGCTCTTTCATCGGACCCGTTCCCACCTGAGGTGATGGAGGTGCCTACAAATTCTGCACCAATTTTCTTGGCGTTTGGATTGTTGAAATCTTCCAATAGGTTGGATGCCCAGCTTGCATGAACATCACCCGTAATTACTATTAGATTGTTCATATTCTTGCTGCTGACGTAATCTATGATGCGCTGGCGTGCAGCCGGATAGCCGTCCCAGGAATCCATACTGTATATTGGTGCAGAACTAGTCCCGAAATTCCATTTGGCAAAGAAAATCTGTTGTGCAAGCACATTCCAGTGAGACTTCGAATTGCCAAGATTTCGCAGCAGCCAATCTTCCTGGTCTTTTCCAAGGAGCGTGCGAGCAGGATTCATAGATTCTGGCGATGGTGCTTTGTTTCCGTCATCATTTGCCTGATCATCACGATATTGACGTGTATCCAGTACATTAAAAGATGCTAAATTACCGAACGTAAAATCACGATAGAGCTGCATATCGGCACCGTTTGGCAACGATGATATACGAAGAGGCATGTGCTCGTAATAGGCTTGATATGCAGCTGCGCGGCGTTTAATAAATGCTTCAACAGATTGGCCCTTCTCAGGAATAATATTTGCGTAGTTATTTTCGACTTCATGGTCATCCCATGTAACAACCCAAGGAAAAGCAGCATGAGCAGCTTTAAGATTCGCATCTGAACGGTACTGGGCATGACGATTTCGGTAATCTTCAAGCGTGATAATCTCCGGACCGCTGTGAGTACGAACATTTCCTGTTCCTGATACATATTCATTTGGACCGTACTCATAAATATAATCTCCTAAATGGAATACAAGGTCTAAATCTTCTTTAGCCATATGTTCATATGCTGTATAGTAGCCATGCTCATATTGCTGGCAGGAAGCAAAAGCAAATGTCATGCGGGCAACATCGGCACCAGCTGCTGGAAGTGTCTTCGTTTTTCCAACAGGGCTTAGTTCATGACCAGATATAAAACGGTAATAGTAAATTTTGTCCGGTTTAAGTCCATCCACTTCTACATGAACAGAATGAGCTAATTCTGGTCTAGCAATGACTCTTCCTTGTTTTACAATTTTATGAAAATCCTCATCTTTTGCCATTTCCCATTTGACTGGAACAGACTGATTTGGCATCCCACCCCCATTAAGCGGATCAGGAGCTAATCGTGTCCATAAAACAACACTATCGGAAAGAGGGTCACCAGAAGCAACACCGAGTGTAAAGGGATAGCTTTGAAACTTTGGTGCGGCACTAACTTTTGATTCTCCTAAACCCATTGAACCGGCGATGGTTAATCCTAAAGATAGACCAGCAATTTTACCTGCTCCCTGTAGAAAATTGCGACGATTAAACTCTTTCTTCTCTAAACTATCCAAATTCAACTTCTTAATCAATTCATCAATTTGTCTTTCCGGCATCCTTATTTTCCCCTCTCTTAAAAAAACTATAAATTCGACATTTATTATAGATAGCTTTTATTAATGATTTATAAAGAATTGTTAAGAGACCAATATGTATCTTTCAAAAAATAAGCTAAATGTAATGAGACTTTTATATTGGAAAAATTCAATATCTCCAAAATTACAATGAAAAAATGTTTTTGTTTTATAAATAGTGACAAATTCTTCATTGTTCACGGTCTTTCGCTCCTGTATTTCTTTACTTTATTTTTAAAGAAATATAACAAAAAATAGTAAAATATTTCGGATTAAGCTCTTTGATATGATTTTGATTTTCTATATCTAGATTCACCCTATAGATCAGCTAAAATATACAACCTTAACGTCAAGTTCCGGGTCATCAACTAATTTTACTTTGTTAATTTATATAGTTTTTCAGGAGGAGAATGATGGCTGCTGTATCAAAGAATTGATAAAGCAATACGAAACCAGCTTCCGTGATGAAAAGGGAGTAAAAGCAACCTATGATTGTTTGTTCTTAACCATTTTGAAAAAGGGGCATCAATATCAGTTCAATAAAAAGGATAAAGTAATAATGGACCGTTTAATTGAATAAGAAATTAATTGCTCAGCAAAGAATCGGGGATACTAATCAAACAAATTATAAGAGTGCTTTATGAATATTCTTAATTTCAATTATTGTTTTGTATCCTACTCAAACAAATGCCATTACGTTGCTTGCAGTATTGTATTAGAGCCATTATATAAAAATTTAAAACTTCTAAATCATTATATAATCGGAACATTAACGATAATCCTATTAACTAGAATTCTGCGATATAACAACGATTCATAAAGGGGTTTTTTTGGGGAATTTCAACGTGTTTTGTATTTTTCCGTATGATTTTGTAGTTCATATTATAAATTAAAGCTAAATCTAATTCGGAGAAAGTAGGTGAAAAGAAAAGGGGTCATACTACATCTTTACTATCCTGCTACTTTAATTTTAGGATTCTATGAGGGAAGGTATTTTCGGCTTTAAAATGCAAAATTCTCAATCAATCTATGGAAAAGGCTAAAGAATGCTTAATTGGAGGAATTTTTCTCGTGTGGATAATCACTGCCCATTTAAAGAACAATATCAAAATGTATGAATTTGACAATAAAAAAGAAGCCAAAGAAGCTTTTGAAAGAATTCAAGGTTATAAAATACTTACCGAAATAATTTACTTTAATGATTATTGTTTAGTTAACTCATAAAAATCTGGAAGCATCTACAGTCGATTTAACAGATCTTCCTTTTCAAATTTTAGTGTTAATTTAGATGGCGAGCTTGTAACAGAAACAAGCTAAAGATGTCCAGACCATAATGTGTCTGGACATCTTTATTGTTAGATGACATTTTCCTTCTTTAAGGCTGAATCAGATTGAGCGTGTTCCCAACATTCAATGTTTTCATGATTCTTAATAGTATCTTTATAAAATACAGGATCTTTACCATCCTTTTTCTGGTTTATGTAATCGTTTAATGCAGCAAAGGCCACTTTTGATAATAAAAGAATGGCAATCAAGTTTACGATAACCATGAAGCCCATAAATAAATCGGCCAAATCCCATACAAGTTGAATCTTTGCAACTGAACCGAATATAATCATGGCGAATACGCTTATTCGGTATAGCATCAACCATGCTTTACTTGTGTGTAAAAAGCGAATGTTTGTTTCCCCATAATAATAGTTACCAATTAACGCACCGAATCCAAATAGGAAAATAAAGATGGCAAGACAGCCTGATGCCCATGAACCGATGTGTTCACTTAATGCTGCTTGTGTAAGTGCAATACCATTTAGCCCTGGTTGTTTGTAAGCATCAGAAAGTAAAATAATAAATGCTGTGCTTGTACAGATGATCAGTGTATCCGTTAGTACGCCAAATGCTTGAATAAGTCCTTGTTTCACCGGATGACTTGTTGTTGCTGTTGCGGCAACGTTTGGCGCACTCCCCATACCAGCTTCATTCGAGAATAAGCCACGTTTAACTCCATTCATGAGCGCAGCGCCGAGTGAACCGCCTGCTACTTGTTCAAAGCCAAACGCGTTTTTAACAATAAGAGAAAGAATTTCCGGCATTTTTGTTATGTTCGTAGCTATAACAAATAATGCAATACCAATGTATAACACAGCTAAAAGCATAACCTTGTACTCAGCAATTTTTGCAATACTCTTCACACCACCAAAGATAATCGCCGCGAAAACAAGTGCCATGATAATCCCTAAAGTTAAACGATCTGTACCAAATGCGTTCTCAAAAGCAATTGTAACGGTATTTGATTGTACAGAATTGAATACAAGACCGAAAGAAATCGTAATTAAAATGGAGAATAATACTCCCATCCAACGTTTGTTTAATCCTTTTTCCATATAATAGGATGGACCGCCGCGGAAACCGTCTTTATCTTTTACTTTATATACTTGTGCTAACGTACTTTCAATAAAGCTGGATGCTGAGCTAATAATAGAAATAATCCACATCCAGAATACCGCTCCAGGACCGCCTAATGCAATCGCAATCGCAATTCCTGTGATATTACCTGTTCCAACGCGTGCCGCCATACCAATACAGAACGCTTGAAATGGGGAAATGCTGTCTTTAGAACCAGTTCTCCCCTCCATTAAAACACGGACCATTTCCTTCAACATTCGAAACTGTACAAATTTCGATTTAAATGTGAAATAAAGACTGAATAAAACTAGCATAATAATCAATAACTTTGACCATAGAAAATCATTTGTTAAGCTAATAATATCTTGAAGTAATTGTTGCATGTTCATCACTCCTGTAAAAGTTTAGTAGTTTGATAGCAAAATCTAATGATATAGCGACTTATTGTCTTCCTTTATTATTTTCACCAGAAGCAAAGTTTCTACATTATGCTTTTAGAAAATACTCAGATCCCATTCTTGTGCTATATGTTTCAATAACAAAACACCTGTCAGGCTATTCCCATAATCATCTATAGCTGGTCCATATATACCAATACCACATCCAGTTTGAAATGGCAGATCTTTTCTAACGCTTGAAGGTACTAGTGCCATAATGCCTCCAGATACACCACTTTTGGCTGGCAAACCGACAAATGCTGCAAATTTACCAGAAGCATTGTACATACCACAAGTAAGCATTAATGCTTTGGCTAATTTAGCCACATTTTTAGGCAGGACTTGCTCTTTACGAATTGGATGATATCCATCATGTGCAAGAATCAGTCCAATCAACGCTATGTCTTCTGTGTTAACTTCTATTGAACATAGCTTTAGGTAAACCTCTAAAGATTCTTCCACCTCCGATTCTAAAAAACCGGTCTCTTTTAAATAATAAGCTAAGGCTCTATTTCGATGAGCTGTCTGCCACTCTGATCGAAACACTTCCTCATTGATGGTCGGGCGTTTCCCTATCATTTTTTCTATGAATACATAAAGAAATTCTAATTTATTTTGTGATGATTCCCCTGGGAGTAATGAAGCTATGGTAATCGCTCCAGCATTGATCATGGGATTAAACGGCTTTCCTGGTTTATGCATCTCTAAACGAATAATGGAGTTGAAGGCATCTCCAGTTGGTTCCACATCCACCCGTTCTAACACATAAGGAATACCGCGACTCAAGCATGCAGCTATAAAGCTGATCACTTTTGAGATACTTTGCAGCGTGAAAGAGACTTCACAATCCCCTGACTTTATCATTGTTCCATCTGGTACAATGATGCAAATGCCTAAATGGGATGAGTTTATCGTTCTTAAAGCAGGAATATAATTTGGGGTTTGTCCATTAGGAGAATATGATTGATAGTGTGCTACCCATTCATCTAAGTAAGCTTTACTTTGACTATACATCTGAACGTTATTCTCTTTTATTCTATCTTCAACCATATTCTTTCACTCCTCTAATTTGTACGCTTTCACAATTTTTCAATAAGGATGCCTGTAATAGTTTTTGCTGAAATAATCACATAGTCTGTTTGAAAATATTGTAAAAACAGTATCGTTAAGCGCTTTCAATTATGGTCTGCAAAAACTTAAATTAAATTTATAACTGGAACTACATGATCATACAAAAAACTACAAATTTTCAAAAAAAAAATAAAGGTTGAACTATATGACAAGTATGGTGCTAATATTATCAATAGATAAATAGAGTATTGTTGAAGATTAGCCGTTTCAGAATGGTCAAGTTTTAATAGCTTATTTTTATAATAAAGTAAGCGTTGTTTTGATGCAGATAAAGCTATATACTGATTTTCAGACAAAATTGGGAGGATCATCATGAACTTTAGTACTTTAGCGAAAAAAGACGTTTATATTCTTGTTCTGATGTTGCTTACAGTGCCACTGGCAGGTGAAATAAAGTTTTATCCATTAAATGAAACGTTTCGAGTAAGTTTTGGGGCACCGGCATTTTTCTTTTTTTTATTATTACTGCAGAAAATACCAGCAGTTTTATCGGGTATTTTGACAGGAACGATTGTTGTTAAATTGCGAATTCTATTAGACTTTATTCAGCAGGAGAATTTTGACTGGACATCCTCTTTCCTAGTCCAATATCCCAGTTTTTTCTTTTACTTCACATATTCTTGCCTCTTTTATTTAATGAAAACCAACCGTTTTCATAACAGACCTTTGATAATCGGATTTTTCGGCCTCATAATCGAAATATTGTCTGACTGTGTAGAAATAATCATTCAATATTTCGTGTTGAAAACAACAATTACGTTTGCGGATCTAAATGAAATGATCATGGTTGCTTTTGCTCACAGTTTTATTGTTCTAAGCTTTTTTAATATGATGAAACTGTATGAAGCACAGACGAGGGAACGACAAATAAGAGAACAAAATGAACACATGTTAATGCTTATTTCCAATTTATATGAGGAAACAGTTCATTTAAAAAAAACATTAAAAAATGCAGAGAATATTACAAAAGAATCGTATCATTTATATCGGAATTTAAAAGAACAGGAAAAAGAACAGAATGTATTTAAACAGCAGTTTAGTCAAAAAGCGTTGCGTATTGCTGGTGAAATACATGAAGTTAAAAAAGATAACCAACGAATTTTTGCAGGTCTCTCTAAATTGATTACTAATGAAAGTTTAAAGGACTATATGAGTGCTGCTGAAATCATTCAATTAATTATACAAATCAATAAAAAATATGCCTTTTCATTAGGAAAAGATATTAAATTTTTATACTCGGTAGAAGGGAACCATCCAAATTATCATGTATATACTTTGTTATCTCTCATCAATAATTTAGTAGCAAATGCAGTAGAAGCAATTAAAGAGAAGGGAACAGTCAGTTTAAGTTTGGGTAAACTTAACGATACTGCAGAAATTCAAATTGCTGATAGCGGACCTGGCATCCTGCCAAAATATGAGGATGCTATCTTTAAACCTGGATTTACCTCGAAGTATGACCATTTAGGAACACCTTCAACAGGGATTGGGCTCTCATATGTAAAAGAAGTAGTGAAAGACCTTGGTGGAGAGATCATATTTCAGAATAAACATAACATCGGTGTCGTTTTTTTGATAAAGTTACCGATTCATAATTTGATTCAGAAAGGGTAGGGTGTTTCCATGCGTTTTTTTATAACAGATGACGATTACGCTATACGTTCAATCTTAAACCAAATTATAGAAGACGAAGATTTAGGAGAAGTTGTGGAAGAAGCAGAAGATGGCTATCTATTAGAGGGACACATTTTGAATTTAAAACAGATCGATATATTATTTATTGATTTATTGATGCCAATCCGTGATGGTATTGAAACAATTCGCCATTTAAAAGGCATTTTTTCTGGAAAAGTTATCATGATTTCACAAGTTGAATCAAAAGATCTAATTGGTGAAGCTTACTCTCTTGGGATCGATTATTATATTCATAAACCAATAAATCGTATGGAAGTGTTAACAGTTATTCGAAAAGTAATGGAACGTATTTATTTAGAAAGGTCGATTAATAATATCCAAGCTTCTTTAAATAGCTTAGTAAATTTAGCTCAGCCAAAAGTTGATACTTTTAATGAAAAAAGTATTCTAAAGGTCGGTGAATTTCTTTTGTCTGAATTAGGAATCGTGGGAGAGAATGGACATAAAGATTTAATAGAAATACTTCAATATTTATTTAAGAATGAACACGCTTACGCTTTTGAACAACAATTTCCAACTCTTAAAGATATTTTTAAAGAAATAGCGAAAAAAAAACTCGGACCATCAGCTGCACAAGCTGATATTAATCGTGAGATAAAAGCTTCTGCACAACGAATACGCAGAGCGATTAATCATTCATTAAATTATTTTGCGTCACTTGGTTTAACAGATTTTTCAAATCAAAAGTTTGAAAATTACGCTTCAAAATATTTTGAATTCACAGTCATCAGCCAAAAGATGAAAGAATTGAAAAATGCAAAAAGACGTCTTACTCCTACTCAAGTAAATACAAAAAAATTTATTCAAGTATTCTATTTTGAAGCGAAGCGTTTGATTTCAGGGGAATATTTATAAGAAGATAAGACGTCTTCTTTTTGGAAATTGGAACATTGGACGTTAACTTGTGTTGAATAGTAGGAAGCAAGCGAGACATAGTATTTATGGTGCCTTTCCTTCCAATTCTCGCTTAGCTCTAATAAAAGCAATAAATTGGTGCATTTCTTCTACAGAAAGAAAGATTCCATCGACTGCCAGCTCTAAATTTGGTAGATCAGTTAATTCCATAAATTGAACTGACTTTATTGTATCCTCTTCAAGCTGAAAAGTTGGATGATCAACTCTACCTAAAAGGTAATCGGTTGATACGTCAAATAAATCAGCCATTGATTTAAGGGCTTCTAATGAAGGGCGGCGGTGCCCCGATTCGTAACCGGCATAAGTACTCTTTGCGATTCCGAGTCGATCAGCCGTATATTGCAATGACCACCTTTTGCCCTTCCTTAATGTAGTTAATCTATTTAAAATCATCTTATTACTCTCCTTTTATTTCAATTTATTATATCATCATATGAATACAAAATGTACGCGCTATGAATATCATTTGCTTGATTTCACCCTGAAACATCACTATAATTACAAATAAAGTACGCGTAACGCGTATTTTACTAAAAATACATTTTTTTCTGTCAATATGCTTATAGTAATTTTAATGCTGAAACAAGGGAGTTTTTAGGGAGGAATTATATTGAAGAAGTTGATGTTACTTACTACCGGTGGGACAATTGCTTCGTTAGAAGGGGAAAATGGGCTAGTTCCTGAGATGAAAGCCGAAGAAATTTTAAGTCATCTACCGGGATTAAATAGTCTCTGTCAGATTGATAGTAAGCCTTTGATGAATATTGATAGTACAAATATGCAACCGGAATATTGGGCTGACATGGCAAAATCTATTTATGAAAAATACAATGATTACGACGGCTTTGTTATCACCCATGGGACGGATACAATGGCTTACACTTCAGCTGCGCTCTCATATATGTTACAAGATGTAGATAAACCAATAGTGATTACAGGTTCTCAAATCCCAATTGCCTTTAAGAAAACAGATGCCAAAAGAAATATCTCTGACGCGGTTCGATTTGCTTGTGAAGATATTGGCGGGGTATATGTGGTTTTTGACGGTAGAGTTATCCAGGGAACAAGGGCCATTAAACTGAGAACGAAAAGCTATGACTCGTTTGAAAGTATTAATTATCCTTATATTGCCTCTATACATGAAGATGATATTAAGTATAATAAGTCTTTTCATTCACCAAAGAATAAGGAAATTAAGTTAGATACTTCCCTTTGTACGGATGTTTCTTTGGTTAAGTTACATCCCGGGATTAAGCCAGAATTCTTTGATTTTCTGAAAAATCAATGTAAGGGAATTGTAATTGAAAGCTATGGAAGCGGTGGCATTCCATTTCAAGGAAGAAACATTTTGCAGAAATTGAATGAGTTGACCGAGTGTGGAATATCAGTTGTCATTACTACTCAATGTTTAGAGGAAGGGGAGGATATAGATATATATGAAGTGGGGCGAAAAGTAAATCAAAATATCATCATTCGTTCCAGAAATATGAATACAGAAGCTATCGTTCCTAAATTGATGTGGGTATTAGGAAAGACACAGGACCCACACAAGGTGAAGGAAATGATGGAAACACCAATTGCAGATGACATTACAGTCTAAAACATACAAGAGGAGCAGGGGAAAATGGTCAGAGTTGAGAGAGCATACCGAATTGAGAAAGATTTTCTCGGTGAAAAGGAAATTCCTGCAGATGTTTATTATGGAATACAAACGTTACGCGCTGTAGAAAATTTTCCAATCACTGGCTACAAAATTCATAATGAAATGATAAAAGCGCTAGCAATGGTAAAAAAAGCAGCCGCACTAGCCAATATGGATGTCAAGCGTCTATATGAAGGAATTGGTGAAGTAATCATTCGATCCTCAGATGAAATACTGGAAGGAAAATGGCACGAGTATTTTATAGTCGATCCAATCCAGGGCGGAGCCGGCACTTCAATGAATATGAATGCAAATGAAGTCATTGCAAACCGTGCGCTTGAACTGCTCGGTCATAATAAAGGTGAATATGGAAAATTAAGTCCGAACAGTCATGTAAATATGTCGCAATCAACGAATGATGTGTTTCCGACAGCCATTCACATCTCAACCCTTAATTTGCTGGAAAAGTTACTGGATACCATGAATGACATGTTGGATGTCTTCAAGAAGAAAGCTCAGCAATTCGATCATGTCATAAAAATGGGACGCACCCATCTTCAAGATGCCGTACCAATTCGCCTTGGTCAAGAATTTGAAGCTTATAGCCGCGTATTGGAACGGGATATTAAACGAATTGGGCAAACACGCCAGCATCTTTACGAAGTGAATATGGGCGCGACAGCGGTAGGGACAGGTTTAAATGCGGACCCTCGCTATATCAAAAATGTCGTCAAGCACCTTGCAGACATAAGCGGATTGCCGCTTGTCGGCACTGAGCACCTTGTCGATGCAACACAAAACACGGATGCCTACACAGAAGTGTCAGCTGCATTGAAGGTTTGTATGATGAATATGTCCAAAATCGCGAACGACTTACGATTGATGGCTTCCGGCCCGCGTGCTGGACTTGGTGAAATTACCTTACCTGCACGTCAGCCTGGTTCCTCCATTATGCCTGGAAAAGTCAACCCAGTAATGGCGGAGCTCATTAACCAAGTCGCCTTTCAGGTCATCGGAAACGATCATACAATTTGCTTGGCCTCTGAAGCGGGACAGCTTGAATTAAACGTGATGGAACCCGTGCTAGTCTTTAACTTGCTTCAATCCATCAGTATTATGAATAATGCGTTTAAAAGCTTTACAGACTATTGTCTAACCGGTATCGAGGCAAACGAAGACCGGATGAAAGAATATGTTGAAAAAAGTGTGGGAATAGTTACAGCCGTGAATCCGCACTTAGGATATGAAGTTGTATCCCGAATTGCACGGGAAGCCATTTTAAAAGGCAAATCGGTGCGAGAGCTTTGCCTGCAATATGACGTGCTGACAGAGGAAGAACTCGATTTGATTTTAAACCCCTACGAAATGACAAATCCTGGTATATCAGGTGGTGCTTTATTCGATCGAGAGTAACCATTAAATCTCCAGATGAAATAAATGTATTTTGAATTTCTATAGGAAGAACCTGCCTATTAGGTGCCATAGCTTGATAGGCAAAGTCATTGATCGTTTATTTATTCTAATTCGATTTTGGTTATGAGTCACTTAACTGGCGAATGATTGTAAAACAAGGATGAATTTTTAAAAACAAGATTTTGAAAACGTTTTATTTAAAGGGGGCGTAAGAGTGAAGCATGTACGATTACCATCTATGTTAGAAATTATTTTTACATTGGGGTTGTTTTTAGCCATTGTTTTTTCATTTACCGCGATGTTTGATTTACCGATACAACTAGCACTATTTATATCGTGGTTCATTGTTATTTTACTTGGATTACGATTAGGACACCGATACCAGCAACTGCAAGGCGCTATTACAAACGGGATTTCGAATGGTCTTGAGGCTATATTAATTCTGATTGCAGTCGGTGCCCTTATCGGGACGTGGATTGCAGGAGGAGTCGTACCGACACTTATTTATTACGGATTGGAATTTATCCACCCTAGCATTTTCTTATTAGCCACTCTCGTCATTTGCTCGATCACATCTTTGGCAACAGGTACGTCTTGGGGAACAGTCGGGACTGCTGGAATCGCAATGATGGCAATTGGAGAGGGAATGGGTATCCCTCTGCCGCTTGTAGCTGGTGCCGTTCTTTCCGGTGCATACTTCGGAGATAAACTTTCTCCATTATCTGACAGTACCGTACTCGCAGCATCAATGTCGAAAGTGGATGTTATTGCACACGTACGTGCCATGTTATATTTAGATGTCCCTGCATACATCATTACTGCTATTCTTTTTACCATAGCAGGGTTTATGTATGGCGGGAAAAATACAGATTTAGAAAAAGTAGAATTTCTGAAGACTGCATTACTAGAAAACTTCGATATTCAAATTTGGATGCTAATTCCTGCGATATTTGTCATTCTAATGCTCGCACTAAAACAACCTTCTATGCCAACGATTGCTGCAGGGGCTCTCTTAGGGATCATTTGGGCTACCGTATTCCAAGGGATGGATTTTTCTGCGGCCCTCGGTACGGCTTACAGTGGTTTTTCAATTGATACAGGCATTGAATTCATGGATGATCTTCTAAACCGTGGGGGGATCGAGGGAATGCTTGGCTCAATTGTTGTTATTATTTTCGGATTGGGATTTGGTGGTCTATTGGAGCATTTAGGAGTACTAAAAGTAATTGTTTCCAAATTCCAGAACCAGCTAACTTCAGCAGGTAATGTAACCCTGTCAACATTAATTGTTGCCTTTTTAGCAAATGTATTTGGTTGTGCTATGTACGTTTCATTAATTTTAACACCAAAGATCATGGAAGAAAACTATGATAAATTACACATTGATCGGAGAGTTTTAGCTCGAAATTCTGAGGTCGGCGGTACGCTAACATCTGGGATGATTCCTTGGTCCGACAACGGAATTTTCATGGCAGGGATTCTAGGTATATCTACCTTTTCCTATGTTCCATTCATGTGGTTAAGTTTTGTTTCCATTGCACTTGCGATCATTTATGGTTATACAGGGAAATATATTTGGTACACTAACAATAACGTACAGGCGCTGCAGCAGAAGGCTAATTAATCTCGTCTGCACAATGGTTTATAGTTGAGTCTCAAGAAAGCTAGCAAATACTTACGCCTAGCTATGGTTTAATTAGAAGTGTTTGCAACGAATTGACGATTCCAGTAAATGTAATGATTTGGCCGCATACCCGGAGCTTTGTTATTCCGATGCAGAGTTGAATATTATGTTAGAAGATATTGAAACCTGCAGGAAATTAGGTGCAGCTGGAGTTGTTATTGGTGCTCTTACGAACGAGAAGGAAATACATGAAGAAATGCATACTAAATTAATCAGAGCAGCAAGGGTTAGATATTACCTTTCACCGCCCATTTGACGAGGTCGATCATCAGGTCACTGCTTTAGGAGTTCTTCAAAAGTACTCTGACATATCTAGAGTACTCACATCTGGCAGCAAGGATAAAGCTACAGAAGCTATAGAAGAGCTAAGTCAGCTGACAGATCTTTCAGCAAGTACTGGTCTTTCAATTATGGCAGGATCAGGGTTAACACCTTTAAATTTGCCTGCATTCTTAGAAAAAGTTAACGTGAGAGAAGTTCATTTTGATTCGGGAATCCGTTATGAATCAACTTATAGTGACCCTATCGATTCCATTCAAATAAGAGCGATCAGAAAAATTGTATCAGAATAGAACTGCAAAAAAAAAGCTGCATGCATAAATGTCAGAGGTGCAAAACACTAAAATCGTATACAAAATAACACATCATTTAGCACACCAATAGCACTTCCTATAATGGTTGGAGCTACAGGATTAGATCTTTTCAAAAGCTGGAATCATCTAAGCATAAGTGAGTTACCTATGTTTGTTGTTGATTTTATTACTTCTTTTGTGGTAGCTCTTATGGCAGTTGTCACTTTTGTGAAGTGGATTAGTAAAATCGGTTTAATTCCCTTTGCTTTATATCGTTTTGTTTTAGCCATCGCGTTTTATATTTTCGTGTTGTACTAAAACCCTTATTCAACAATCGGGGGCTTATCAGGAATAACTGGTAAGCCTCTTAAGTATTAATTGATCTTCCGCAATCGGGCCATTATATTGAATAAGAGGTTGCATAAAACCCCACTTTTTTATGCAGCCGCCAGGCTTCTTCAGAAGTAAAAATGTGAATTTAGGTTTAATTATGATCACAATAAATTTGTGAATCTTTATCTATACCTTTTATAATTGCATACTTATAACCCCATTCACACATTGTGTTTAATACTGGTACAAATGATCTTCCTAGATCAGTTAAGCTGTATTCTACTTTTGGTGGTACCTCTTTAAATATTTCTCTTCGTACAAGTCTTCTCTTTCTAATTGTTTCAATTGATCTGTTAAGACTTTTTGTGTAATTCCAGGTATTAATTCGTAAAACTCTTTTGTCCTTACTGATTTTTGGCTTAAGAAAAAGAGTATTAAACATTTCCATTTTCCACCCGCAATGTTCATAAAAATGTTGATTCCAGTATTATAGTTAACCATGTGCTGTCCCTCCTGAATAGGCACTTAAAAGTGGCTATACCACATTTTTGTGCGTTATTTTCTCATTTATTATTGCTTACTATAATTAAAGGAGCAATAAATAAAAATTTCGGAGTTGATAAAATGAGTGTAAAAAATATCTTGGAAAAAAGACGATCAGTTAGACATTATGATTCAAGTTATAAAATAAGTTCAGAAATTCTAACCTCATTAATTGAAAGTGCGAGTAAGTCACCTAACGGAAATAATATTCAAGCAACTCGATACTTGATTATTGATGAACCAGACTTGAAAAATTTATTGCTACCTATAGCTTTTAATCAACATCAAGTGGTAGAAGCTTCAACTTTAATTGTTATGTTGGGTGATTATCAAGCATTTGATAAAGATAATATTATTAAGATACATGAAGAAGGCTTTCAAGCAGGTTTTTTTGATGAATCGCTAAGAGATTATCTAGCAAATGCTGCAATAAAATATTATGAAAATAAATCGAATGAAGATCTAAAGCTAGAATTAACTAGAGATGTAAGTCTTGCGTCAATGTCATTAATTTTGTTAGCAAATGAAGCAGGTTTTGAAACAATTACTATGTCAGGCTATGATTCTAAGAAATTAAAAGCAATCTTAAATATTTCTGATAGGTATTTAGATGTTATGCTTATAGCTATTGGTAAAGGTACTAAGGCCGGTCATAATACCGTAAGGCATAATGTAAATAAGGTAATGTATAGAAACAAAATAATTTAGGGTTCTTATCTGATTATGTGAAATAGGTATACAAATAACTTTTCATATTTCTCAACACTTGGTTGTTAATTTTGATATTTAAAAATAAAAGGAAGAAAAGGAGTGACAGCTCCTTACACATGCGGGGTGCTGTTCACTACTTGTAAAAAAAAGAATAATAGATGTAACGAGGAAAAGATCTTATCGAATAAATGGATAAGATCTTTTTTAATATTATTGGTGAATTGTATAACTTGAAGTTAATTGTTAGATTTCACTTTATTTTAATCTAGCATATTAGTATTCTTTACCTTTGTGTTATAGGAAATTAATAATCTACTGCTAATCTTAAAAAGTAGTTTATTAAGAGATGGGAGATGGAAAGATTGAAAAGAAAATGGGTGTCGGTGATAGGTGCTCTGGTCATTGGAATCGGTTTTACAGCAGGCGGAGGAACAGCTATGGCAAAGGAAAAACATAAGGACATCGTAAATGTGTCACACCGAGGTGCATCTGGATATGCTCCAGAACATACCATTACATCCTATCAAATGGGCGATAAAATGCACGGGGAATATATTGAAGTAGATTTGCAGATGACAAAGGACGGCAAGTTAATTGCCATGCATGATGAGACCGTAGATCGAACGACAGACGGGACAGGTCTTGTTAAAGATTACACACTAGAACAAATCAAGCAGCTGGATGCAGGCAGCTGGTTTAATGAAAAATACCCGCAATATGCAAACCTGGATTATGCTGGATTAAAAGTGCCAACTCTTGAAGAGGTTTTTCAAAAGTTCGGAAAAAATGCAAAATATTATATCGAAACGAAATCACCTGAAGTTTATCCTGGTATGGAAAAAGAACTTTTGCGTCTGGTAAATGATTATAATATCAACAAAAATACGCTTCTAGTACAGTCTTTTAGTTCTCTCAGCCTGAAAACAATGAATGAACTCGATCCATCGGTCAAGCTCGTTCAATTGCTTTCCTATAAAACCAATGCTGTTATAACTGACGCTGAAATTGCAGCCATCAAACAATACGCAATGGGCGTTGGTCCAAACTATACTTATTTAAATCAAGATTATGTTCAAAAAGTGGCAGGCAGCGGACTAGCAATACACCCATATACCGTAAATGACAAGGAAACGATGAAGAAGCTGATTGACTGGGGTGTAACAGGAATGTTTACTAACTTTCCAGACAGACTGCATGAAGTAATGAAAGGAAAGTAGGCCAAGCAGATTTGGTAAGGCCGGAAAGTAAAAGATAATAAGGACCAAAGATATAATTGAGGTAAATGAATATCAAAAAGTTAAAACTTTATATATAAATTTATCAGAGGTGCTAAAAGAAGAAGCAGGAACCATTTAAATGATTCCTGCTTTTTTCGTTTAGAGTAAATGCCTGTAAATAATCAACATAAAAACTTTATCGATACAGAATTGGATCTAGTTCAAGTAGGTAAAACCAAAATCACTAACGACTGGACTTTTTACGTTTTAAGCGATTTTGGTTTTTTGTTTGAGGATACCTTAATTGAACTGCAAAAACCACTTAAGGTAGCCGATAGAAAGATCTATTCCAAACGACGAATAGTAAAAACAGCGAGCAATGGGTCACTTTTAAAAGATATAATAATAGATTCCAGTTTAGCAGGGATAAGGGCATTTATGAGTTTACCTTTTGGTCATATTGGGCCCTGAGACTCTTTACATCTTCTCTAGGCGGAGAACCAAACATACGGGAATATTCACGGCTGAATTGTGATGGACTTTCATAGCCAACCCGGAATGCAACTTCAGCGGCATCCGCAGACTCGGACAATAACAGGCGCCGGGCTTCCTGAAGTCTCAGTTGTTTTTGGAACTGAATTGGGCTCATAGCGGTTACCTCTTTAAAGTGCCTATGAAGGGAAGCAACACTCATATTCGCTATTTCAGCAAGCTCCTCAATTCGATAAGACCTATCATAGTTATTCGTGATTTGTTCGATAACTTCTCTGATACCATAGGCAGAGCTTCCTTCTATTGCAATTTGTTCAAGCGTGCTCCCATGCTGCCCTTGCAGAACCCTATAGATAATTTCCTTCGTAATTAAAGGAGCAAGTACCGGTATATCCTTCGGATTGTCCAGCAAACGGGCCAACCTCAATACAGCATCCAACATAGATAACTCGATGGTGCTGACAAACATGCCTCGCTTCTCACTGTCTTTCTTTCTGCCTCGTATTTCAGTATCATTTAAAACTTCTAAGATTTGGATTGGAGTAAATACAAGATTGAGAGCTAAATACGGAACGTCGTAAGAGGCTTCCACAACTTGACTGGTAACCGGCAGGTCAACCGATGAAACCAGGTAATTGACAGGATCGTACCTAAAACGCTCCTGTGCTAGCAATACCTCCTTCGCACCTTGAACAATAAAGCATAAGGAAGGCTTGTAAACACCGTTCTTTGGCCCGGTAACATTAGAGTGGCGAATAAAAAATACAGATGGAATCAAAGTCGAGTGAACACCATCCTGTCCTGAATAACGCTCTATGAGTTTGGCAATCTCATCCTGCAGTTGATAGATTCGGTCAGACATAAGATCCTCCTTATTCCTTCATCCTTAATAGTTCCATTATAATGCATTTTCGTGAGTGAAAAATGGGTGTGAGAAGATTAGGCAATCATTTGCGACAAATAGGATAACGGTCTTTTTTTTCTTGCTGCATAATTAAATAGAACGCAACTCTGACATTACTCTTTTATTTGCTTTAGGGTCAGTTTAATAATTAGTCAATAAACAGCCAGGTTCTTTTATCTGGCTGTTTTTATAAATATTGGTGGAAGTAAAGAATGATCTGTTGTTTATTAGAAGCATTTTTGAACTCTAAGGAGGGGGAATTTTGTATAAACGGTTTAAAAAACTGTTTGCGATAAAAGGATATCGTTTATTTGTCATTTGTATATTGCTGGTTGGTATCGGTATTTCTATTACTCAGCCGTATTTATCCTTGTATGCTACAGAAGATTTGGGAATGAGTGCAGGAGCTTTTGGAGTTTTCATGGCAGTGAGTTCATTAAGTGGAGTGGTGGTCAACTCGCTAATTGCTAAACGATCCGATAGCGGGATGGACCGAAAACAGTTGATTATTTTAGCGATGCTTTCATCTGCTTTGGGATATGCTTCGTATTTAGTCTTTCATAACTACTTTATTCTGTTGATCGTCATCACTTTTTTTAATGGATTAGGGGCTCCTGCCATGCCGCAAATCTACGCTTACGCACAGGAATCGGCAAAGGCAAGTCAAACCAATGATATGACTTTTGCGATGTCTGCATTACGTTCTCTAGTATCTCTCGGATTCCTGATAGGACCATTAGTCGGTACATTCATTTTGGGGGTACTTGGATATAAAGGACTTTTCCTGGGGACATCCGCCATCTATCTTACAATTGCATCTCTAGTATTCTTTTTTCTGCAAAAACGGAAATCTGTTCAACCTGATGACAGGAAACGAAAAAGTACAGGCAGTTCATCTCTTGAAAATAGGAAAATCATGCAGCCGCTTATCGCCTTAGTCTTTCTGTTTGCGGTCAATGCGATTAATGGAATCAACACTCCGTTGTTTATTGTAAATGAGCTCAATGGTACGCTTACGGATGTCGGTTTAGTTGTTAGTATTTCTGCTGGTATGGAAATTCCCATAATGCTTCTTTTAGGTGCCCTGGGCAGAAAAATATCGAACCATTCCTTAATGATGATCGGCTGCTATGTGGCTCTGGCCTATTACATCATCTTAAGTATATCAACCGATTCTTGGCACCTTATCGCAGCACAGCTCCTTCAGGCAACGTATGTAGCTATAGTCATGGGTAATGGACTAAGCTATTTCACAGATTTATTACCTAATTCTCCGGGGCTGTCCACAACACTTTATTACAATGGGTCAATCATTGGAAGGCTAGTGGGAAATATGGGGGGAGGTATCATTGCCCAGTTTGTAGGGTTTCGCCATGTATATTGGGCGTGTCTCGCAATTGTGATTTTCTCGTTGTTTATCTTATGGAGAACAAAACCTCATAAGGAAATCGAAGCAGGATATTAAAATTGACACAAAAGTATAAAGGTTCCATGGTAAATGTTGATTTAACGGTATTTAGATACTTACACTTGCAGGTCACTCTTCAGGTTGAGCAGAGAAGGGGCAGTATACATGAAGTTACTCACCTCTGCAAAACATCTTACAGTGTGCACATTAAAGCCCGTTATATCAACAAAAAAAGGGTACAAATCGCCGTGCAATTTAGTACCCTTTTTCATCTGAATGATGATTCCTGCTTTTTAACACTGTTAGTCATACTACTTAATAATAGAAGCGCCTACCAATGATTCAGGTGTCATGCCAAGTATTAATTGACTGATTTTTGAGTAACCGGTACTTCTGTATTCAGAAAAAGTTTGTTTCAGTACTGGGAAATCAAGGTCATCTTTTAATTTTTGCAATTCTTTTTTATACAATTTCAGAACCGATCCATATGCAAATTTCGGGGTATATGCACCAGGATCTTCATTCATAATTAAACATCCCAGGTAATGGTATTTAAATTGAAAGGCACGAGTAAGAAAAACCATATCCAACAATTTTTCAAAAAGGTCTGGATAGTCTTTTTTTAACTTCTCAAGGGCATCTTTAGTATCTTTCAATTCATCAATACTAGATAAAGTTATCATCATACTTCCTCCTCTTAATTGTCCCAAGGTTTATCCAATGAAATATACGCAGCTAATTCTTTACTTTTCTGTCTTCTTAATTTGCGCATTTCTGCTCTTTCTTTCCCTGTTTCGTAAAGAAATGCTTCTTCTTCTGTTTCAGGAATGATACTCGGAACTTCAACCGGCCGTTTATTTTCATCTAAGGCTACAAAAGTCAGAAATGCTGTAGCAGCAATTCTGCGATTGCCATTCATCATATCTTCGGCAATCACTTTACAAAAAATCTCCATAGAACTTTTTCCTGTATAAGTTACAAACGATTCGACACAGACTGAATCAGTCTGATGAATAGGGCATAAGAAATCGATATGGTCAGTAGATGCCGTTACGCATTCTTTCACTCGAGAATGTCTGCGGGCTGATAAAGTTGCGGCGTCATCGAGCTTTTTCATCAAAACTCCGCCAAACAGTGTATTATAGTTATTTAAATCGCATGATAATACTTGAGCTGTATTAATAATGCGGCTTTCTTTTGCTTTTTTTGCTTCCATTAAAATGCTTCCTTTCATGAATGGATGCTAGATAGTTAATACTATATCCACGTGATTAAAGGTTTTTTTTACCTAAAACAAGTGTACGCCGCGCTCGATTGTAAGTAAAATGGTTATATTTTATCCAAAGCATAGCTTTTATCTATGTAAATGCTTTCAATTATTCCGTTTATAAATAGGAGATTATTAGAAAAAAAGACGGTTCAATTAAAATGAACCGTCTTCCGGGAATATGGATCATATTAAATTAATCATCTTTAAATCCCTTTGTGAGCTGTTCTTTCGTGAACTGCAGCCATTCTTTTGCAGCATAAGAGAAGTATTGATTTTTGCCCCAAATAATCGCTAAGTTCCAGCTGATTGACGGGTTTACTACTCTTACCGACTTTACATTTGTATTTAGATTATCACAGATACTCTCAGGCAAAAGAGAAATTCCAAGTTTGTAAGCAACCATTTCCTCAATGAAAGACTGCTGTGAACTTTCAGAGATAATATGCGGATTAAAGCCTACACTGTTGCAAGAAAGAATAATTCGATCGTTTAAGACAAAGTCCTTATTAAACAAAATAAAAGATTCATCAGCCAATTCAGCTAATTGGACTTCCTCTTTTTCTGCCAATGGGTGTGAAGGGTGAAGGATGAGCTTAAGGTCTTCTTCCATAAAAGAGAAATGGTCGAAGATGTCGTTCTTAGTCGGAAGAACAATGATCCCAACATCAAGAAAATTGTTGGCCACATCTTCTTCTATTTTTTTTGAACCGTCTTCTACTAATTGAAAGGTAATCCCGGGATATTTTTCGTGAAAGCTGCTGATAATTTTCAAGAAAAAATGCGCATCAAATATTGGCGGCAACCCAATACGAATATGCCCTTTTTTTAGCCCTGTCAGGTTGTCCAATTCCGTTTCTAAATTATTAAAGGCTTTGTCAATTAATTTTGCCTGCTCCAAAATGATCTGTCCTGCATCGGTCAAGGCTAATTTCTTGCGGGAGCGGTCAAAAAGTTCAACTCCGAGCTCCGTCTCAAGATTTTTAATCATTTTACTAATAGTTGGCTGGGTGATAAATAAATGTTCTGCC
This sequence comes from Metabacillus dongyingensis, assembly GCF_019933155.2. NCBI lineage: Bacteria > Bacillati > Bacillota > Bacilli > Caryophanales > Bacillaceae > Metabacillus > Metabacillus dongyingensis. The sequence continues at coordinate 417,943 of NZ_CP082944.1, forward strand.
GCACGGGAAAAACTATTAAAATTCGACACCTCAATAAAATATTGTAAATGTTTGATATCCAAAATCGTACACCTGCTTGTGGTTTTTAGGTTATGTTTCCACTTTGATTGGAAATAACAGAAATTCTATATAGCTTAGCGATCCTATCCTTTGCTATAGTATATCCTTTTTCTTAGTAATAAAAGAAGCAGTGAAGTGAAAGTAGAAAGTGAAGTAGCCATTCACTATAAGTGTGGTTTAAAATGTAGTGACAGGTTTTGATGAAACTGCACGCTAATAGGAGGTTTTATGATGGATAATAACGATATTTTAATTCGATTAAGATACGCACTGGATCTGAAAAATACAGAAATGGTTGAGATTTTTAAGCTTGGCGGGATTGAAGTGAGCAGGCAGGATTTGCCTAAAATCCTCACGAAATCAAAAGACAGCTACGACGATGAGATCGCTGAGGATGAAGAGAACATTAAATGTGACAACGTGATGTTTGAGTCCTTTTTAAATGGCTTCGTTACGTTTAAAAGAGGCAAACAGGAGCAAAAGCCGGGCCAGCCTGAAACACCGGAATTAACTTTGGGGAGAAGCGCAAATGTGAACAATCTTCTTTTGAAGAAAGTGAAAATCGCCCTCGCCATGACTAGTGAGGACATGCTTGATGTCTTTGAAAAAGCGGGCATCCATGTGACAAAAGGGGAATTAGGCGCTTTATTAAGAAAAGAAGGCCATAAGAATTATAAAGAGTGCGGGGATAAATTCGCAAGAAACTTCCTAAAGGGATTGGCTGTCAAATACAGAGGAGAATAAGCAAGTATGATTCATACTTACTCAGGGGAGACCATTCGGTTTGAGGTTACGTATAAAAAGCTTACGTCCATTGGCCTTTCGATGGACCAATATGGGAATGTAGAGGTCCTGGCTCCGAAAGGAACATCTGATGAACGTGTGCTTCATATATTAGAGGAAAACTGGGACCTGATTCAGGAAAAAGCAAAAGAAATGAAGGATCGGATGCTTGGGTCGAAGGAGAGAGTCTATGAACACGGTGAAACTTTTCTTTTTTGGGGAAGGGACTATCCGATTCAGATTGTTCATGATGAAAACATCCAGCAGGATCATGCTGTATTTGATGGAGAAAGACTGCATATCTATGTGAAGCAGCTTGATGATGAGAAAATCAAACAGGCGCTGAAACGATTTTATTATCAGCAATGTAAAACGATCGTTGAGAAGAGCATCAAGTCCTATCAAAGCAACTTTAAAACTAAGCCGCGTTCGGTCCGTATTGTAGATAGCAAAAAGAACTGGGGAACCTGTGATGCAAACCTGCAGCTGACCTTTAACTGGAAGCTGGCTATGGCACCGCAGAAGGTGATCGACTATGTAGTCGTTCACGAAATGTGCCATATGGTTCATCTGAATCATGACCGGTCTTTCTGGCGACTGGTGGGGAAGATTATGCCGGGTTATAAGGAACAGGAAAACTGGTTGGCTGTATCAAGTTGGAAAATGACTGTTTAAGGAAATATAGGTGCCTGACCCTCAGTATGATAATGGGTGACAAATGCCTAGCTTGTTATGACCAAAACCATATAAAAGGCCTGACCTTAACTTAAGGGTCAGGCTTTCTCTCATTTTGACTTGCTATTCACCTTTTTGTATTAAAATTCAATTATATAAATTATAAAATATGAATCATGGATTGATAATCTTTTTTAAGCTAGAAAAGCATACTAATTTGGAGAGGGAAAACAAAAAGAGCCGCAAGACCTCGAAGGACCTTGCAGCCATTTCCTATCTTTTACTGAACCGGTCGATCCTCGAAATCATAGTCGACTGGACCAGGTGCAACTCTGGCATGTTCCAAAGCCGGAGTATCCGGTCTTGCAATCTGGTAAACAGATGCTCCAACAATTTCTGCCGCTTCCTGCAGTTTGTTTTTATCAATTTTATCAATCGTGTCAGCTGGAGAGTGGTACCATGGTTCAACCGGTGAGTGGATGAACAAGGCTGCCGGAATACCAAGCTCATGGAAAGGCTGGTGGTCACTTCGACCCAGCTGGCCGTAAGGAATGACTTCCGCTGCTGCTGTTCTCGCGCCTGCTGCCGCGGCTAAATCTGTTACAAGGTTTTTCTTTCCGTCAATCGTATACATAATTAAGCCGCCTGCAGGATTATCCCCTCCGGCATCCTTGCTTCCGATCATATCCATTTGAAAATGGGCGACAATTCGATCCGCCTCTTTATCACTTATAGTACTTGCATAATGATAGGAGCCCAACAGCCCTTTTTCTTCTGCCCCGAATGTAACAAAGCGGAGCTCTGTATCCGTTGGCATGTTGGCCATTACTCGGGCAAGCTCAAGGACTGCCGATACACCGGATGCATCATCATTAGCCCCCGGTCCGCCGTGGACAGAATCGTGATGTGCGCCAACCATGACGACTTGGCCATTATCTTTGTTTTTATGTGGTTTCAATTTGGCGATGACGTTGTAAGATGTTTTTTCAACATAGCCTGAACCAGTTACTTTAATCGTGGAAGTAAGCGGCTCTGTCTTTAATTTATCCACTAAAGCAAGTCCTTCAGCTCTAGTAATGGCCACTGCAGGGATATTTTGTCCATAGGCAGCCTGTCCAAAAGCATTTGAACTTCCGCTGCTATTGTACATGATGACCCCGATGGCACCTTTGTCCTGAACATGTTGGATTTTTTCCACGAAGGTGATGTCTCCGCGCTCAATAAGAGCGATTTTTCCTTTCACCTCATCAGAAACTGTACCGGCAAGAGCTTTGCCGACGTGAATCACCTGTCCTGATACCTCAGCACTGTAAGAACCGCTGAATACATAAGGAGTGAATACTTGGCCGTTCACTTGAAGGGCGCCGGATGCATTATTTCTAACTGTCTCATAAAAAGGAAACGGCTGCAATTCAGTCTCGTAGCCATACTTCTCAAATTGACTTTTTATGTACTGAGCTCCCACCAGTTCTCCGTCGGTACCAGCCTCACGCGGTTGCTGCGACAGTTTTGCAACTGTGTTATACATATTATCAGAGCTGATCTTCTTGATAATCTTGTTGTCAAAAGCAGAACTGAATTGAGCGTTAGGTGCCTGAACCGGGCCTTCAGCCATAACTCCATTAAAACTAAACGCTACTCCGGCGGCTAATAATCCCGCCATGGTTTTTCTATACATGTAACTCCCCCTCACTAGATAAATAGGATACTAATAAATTATCAACTATTAGAAAAAATTGTTAAATAGAAAGAAAATGACAAAACATGACAAAGAGTTAAAATTTCAATGATTATTTTCTAATACCATCGTAATATATTTGTAATTTCCTGTTGGTATTAGAAGAATTTTAGAAGAAAAACAGGAGGATTCACACATAAATCTTGTTCTATCTTGCAGGAACATGGCGGTTTTTTAGGGAATAGGTAATAGTTTGACATCGGCTGTTGAGGCACGAAAGCAGAGGAGAGAAACATGAACGAGATTTTCGCAAAATATAACTTCAAACCAACAAAAGAAACAACCAAAGCAATAGAATACGAACATATTATAAGTAAAGACGTTATCTACGCATTGGCGACTAAGGGAATTGGGATTGTTCTTCATCCGGATACGGCAGAGTCGCTTAAACTGACCGGCAGGAGCGATGGGTTTGTACATAATACTGCGCTGAGCAGGTTTCCCAGAAGGAAGAATGATGGGAAGACGTATATTCATTATGGTAGTTCATTTAAGTTTCAGTCTGAGGAGCAGTTGGACGAATTCATAAATGGTTTAGGTGAGTTATTTAAAAATCGATAAAAAATAAGAAAAACGATCAGTCACTGATCGTTTTTCTTTTAGTCATTTTGTTTATTTATAATTCATAGTTAAATCCGTCATAACAGGATAATGATCGCTTGGGAATTGACCATTCTTTTGGTAGTTAATAATTTCAATCGTTTTTGCTAAGATGTTTCCTTTTGCAAGAATCCAATCAATACGGCTTTCAGGTCCCTTGCCAGTAGGATCATTAAAACCATTAAACGTTCCTAAATCTTCGTTCACGCGAGTTTGAGCTGTATCCCAAAGATCACTGAACTCCCCGTCTTTTGTCAGGGTCTGATGTGGAAGACTGGCAGGACCAGCATTGAAATCACCTGTTAAGATGACAGGTAAATCCGGATTGAACGATTTTGTTTTTTCTAAGATTAATGCGGCGCTTTTTTCTCTGGCTTCTGGTGATTGGTGATCAAAATGAGTATTTACTACGTAGAATTGCTGGTTGCTCCTTTTATCAAGAAACTTTGCCCACGTTACCATACGTGGAATTTTGTTCCCCCAAGATTTAGACCCAATAACATTTGGAGTATCTGAAAGCCAGTAGTGATCATATTCAATTGGGGTATACTTGTTTTCGTTATAGAAAATAGCTGAGTATTCACCTTTGCTTCCGCCTTCACGACCTAAGCCAATCCAATTGTATTCAGGTAGTGTGTCTTTTAAATCTTGAATTTGCTGGTAGACAGCTTCCTGAGTTCCAATGATATCTGGCTGTTCCCTCTGAATAAGCTTCTTAATAGTAGGAATCCGCTCCGCCCAAGTATGCGGGGAAGGATCAGTGCTGTTTAAGTATCTTAAATTATAAGTCATAACCCTTAAATCTACCTCTGATGCTTGTTTGGATTTTTCTGTAGCTGAAACATTTTGCATTCCTGAAAACAAACTGCTTACCATGGCGAGTACCATTGCCGCGAATAAAATAGGTTTTAATCCTTTTTTCAACTGTTTTCCCTCCTAGTATGTATGCTTACCTACCAAGCATAACGTCTGTTTGTAAAAAGTATGTTTTAGAGGGAATAATGTTTGTAAAGTAGAATACGAGTTAGGAATACTCTTGAAAAAACAAGGGTTTGACTGTTAAATTTAGGAGATTAGTTTTATAGAGGTGAGAGATTTATTTCCTAGAAAAATTTACAGAGGTTTTATTATGTTACGTCAATTTAACCAAGTGGACGAAGTTTTGCAAAGCAGTTGCTGATATTTACTAGATTAAAAAGCCTGCCTTCAAATAGAAAGCAGGCTTTTATTAACGTTCAACAGCTTTATTAAAAACAAAAAACGCCACCAAAGTCCCCAAACTCCCCAATCCAAGCAGAATCAGAAGAGGAAAGATGCTGGTACTTATGTAAAACAGGATCCCAATCCCCACCGTAATCCCAACTGTATGCAACGGCTTCCCAATCGACAGCAGCATTGCGTTCTTAAGCGATTGAAACAGTTTCAGATGAAAGTGCACCGTGTTGGAGAAGAAGTGCAGCGTGAAAACGAACATGAATACGCCTGCGGCCAGGAAGAGATAGTAGAGCGGCGAGCTGGTTTTGGCAAAGTAAACGTAGTCGATGACCAGGATGAACCAAAGCGGAACAATAAGCAGGCCGCCTATCATGCTTCGGATATAATTTTCTTTGTAGAAACGCCAGTAGGAACGGATCAGAGGAACTTGGCTGTCCGTAGTCACCCATTTGCGTATAATACCAAAGAGAGCGGTTGTGGCCGGAAACAGGATGAACGGAGCGAAGAACGCAATGGTCAGTCCGTTGACAATTAAGCCCGCCGGGTCCTTGATTGCAAATAGATTGAAGGTTAAGTAGACGATCGGCAGGTTGAAGAATAGCCATAGAATGTTGGCTGTGAAGATTTTGGTGATCCATTCGGTTACGGTGTTGAGCTGCTGCAGCAATCCTCCGGTTTTCATTGATATCCCCCTGATTAATTGAAAACGTTTTTCTCGTTTTTCTCTTATCATAGCATATTCATTTTGAGCTTTGGACGGTATCCAACAATGAAGAAGTAGAAGAGTTTTTAAAGTTTAACAAGTTAATAGAATCACAGGTAGTGCATTAGCCTATGGAAGTTGTAGGCAATGCTTTTTATTTTGACAGATTAAATGTCAGGTGAAAAAGATAACAACTTTTTAGAACCTTTAGTTGAAATTTATATCAATTAATGAACAACAAAAGTCCCTCTAAGAGAGCAACGGTTTAACGAGTTTTCTTATTTTCTCACGCCCATTACATTCCTAAGCAGAAATAAAATAATTGTATAGGGTATTATGATATGGTATTATAAAAACATCAAATCACATATATGATTTAGAATCACATATGTGATTTCGGAGGTATGACATGTCAGTAAAATCTGCAGAACGAGTATTAAGAGTATTTGAATTAGTAGCTCATCACCCAGAAGGTCTAACTATTAAAGAAATCAGTGAAAATCTTTCGTTCCCACAGAGCAGTACATCTAATTTAGTTGGTACTCTTTTTGAGGAAGGATATCTAAACCAAGATTCCCTTAAGCGTTATAAATTAGGGCCAAAACTGGTTCAGCTTGGAACACTTGCAATGGAATCTCTGGACATTTCTTCTCAAGGAACACCACATCTTAAAAAACTGATGGAAGATGTGCAAGAAACAGTATTCATGGCTGTATTGTCAGAAAGAGAGTTAGTTTACGTGGCTAAGATAGACAATAATCGGTCTATTCGAACAACCGCTCAACCGGGTTATCGGAAACCTTTATATTGCACGGGACTGGGCAAAGCATTTCTGGCTTTCCTGCCCCAGAATGAGAAAAATGCTATTTTGGACTATGCTGAACTTTCCCCTATCACAAAAAATACAATCACGGATCGCCAAGAATTAGAGAAGGAATTGAAAAGGTTTGCAGGTATGGGATATTCCATTGATGATGAGGAAAATGAAGAGGGTTTATATTGTTTAGCAGCACCCATTTTCGGTGCCGATCATACCATTCAAGCAGCCATTAGCGTAGCCGGGCCAAAAGAAAGAATGATCAGCCGCAAGGAGTTCATAGCGGACAAACTTCTTCAAACATCAAAGGAAATCTCCAAAAGCATAGGGCATTCATAAGAGCTGCAAGAGAGAGAAAAGGAGGCGCAGTATGGATGTAGTGAGTATGGGAGAAACGATGGTTTTGTTTACTCCGGATACACAAGGGCAGATGAGGTACGCCAGGAATTTCTCGTCAAAAATGGCTGGTGCCGAAACCAACACATTAATCGGGCTGGCAAAGCTCGGCCACAAGACAGGATGGATCAGTCGTGTAGGGAAGGATGAATTTGGATCGTTCGTCCTTTCGGCTGTCAGGGCTGAAGGAGTCGATACAAGTCAAGTCACAACTGACAAAAATGCACCAACAGGTATCTTTTTTAAAGAGATGCTGAATGAAAAAAATGTTCGAATATACTATCATCGAAAATATTCTGCGGCCAGTTTTCTGGATCCTAGTTATATCAAAGAAGAGTATATCGCGAACACGAAATACCTTTACATAACAGGTATTACTCCAGCACTAAGCCAATCTTGCCGAGACAGCATCTTTTATGCTATTGAGATAGCAAAGAAACATGGCAAAAAAGTTGTCTTTGATCCTAATATTCGACGTAAATTATGGAGCGATGAAGAAGCTCGAAAAACGCTTCTTGCAATCGCTGAAATGGCTGACATTGTGCTGCCGGGCATTAATGAAGGGGAATTTTTGTTTGGAACAGAAGATTGTGAAGAATTAGCAGAGCTATTTCATAATCATGGAGTTGCAACCGTTATCATCAAACGCGGAGAAAAAGGAGCTTATTATTCGGCTTCTTCTGAAAAAGGATATGTACAAGGCTTTAAAGTGGAAAAAGTAGTGGATCCGGTCGGTGCAGGTGACGGTTTTGCCTCTGGTGTGCTTTCAGGTTTATTGGATGGGCTTACTCTTGAGAAGTGTGTGCAGAGAGGCTGTGCCATTGGTGCTTTAGTAACGACTGTTAGCGGAGATATTGAAGGGCTGCCTGACCGAGAAATATTGGAAGCGTATACTGAGTTGCCGGGTTCAGATGATGTTACACGTTAAATAGAAAGAGGAGGACCATAATCTCTATGGATATATTGTCAAGAATTCTAGAAACCAAAATTGTAGCTATTATCCGCGGTGCAAATCCAAATGATGTTTTAAAGATTGCAAAAGCACTTCATGAAGGCGGAGTAGGCGCTTTGGAAATTACAATGAATTCTCCAAAACCTTTATCTGTGATCGAAAAGGTATCAGATGAATTGGGAGATCAAGTGATAATAGGGGCGGGAACAGTTTTGGATCCTGAAACGGCCCGTGCCGCTATCTTAGCGGGTGCTAGTTTTATTTTGTCTCCTACTGTCAATATTGAAACGATTAAAATGACGAAGAGATATGGGGCGGTAAGCATTCCGGGTGCGTTTACTCCGACTGAGATTCTATCAGCCTATGAAAATGGCGGAGATATTATTAAAGTTTTCCCTGCTGCTTTAGGACCTGGCTTCATAAAAGATATACGGGGACCTCTTCCGCAAATTCCATTACTTCCAACAGGGGGCGTAGATCTAAGCAATATTCAGGCATTTATGAAAGCGGGTGCTGTTGGCTGTGGCCTTGGAAGCGCTCTTGTGGATACGAAGCTTGAGGTAACAGATGAATATTTAGTGCAATTAACAGAAAAAGCGAAACAATTTGTTTCAGCTGTAAAATCAAACGACTAAAAAGGGGAGTATCTATTATGAAAATTACTAGTTATGAATTATTTCAAGTACCGCCGAGATGGTTGTTTTTAAAAATTGAAACAGATGAAGGAATTATCGGATGGGGCGAACCTGTTATTGAAGGAAGAGCTGAGACGGTAGGAACAGCCGTAAAAGAATTAATGGAGTATTTGATTGGAAAAGATCCGTTAAGAATTGAAGATCATTGGAATTATATGTATCGATCAGGTTTTTATAGAGGCGGCCCTATTTTTATGAGTGCAATTGCTGGAATCGATCAAGCGCTTTGGGATATAAAAGGGAAATTTTATAATGCGCCAGTCTATCAGCTATTAGGCGGAGCATGCAGGGATTCCATTCGCGTATATTCATGGATAGGCGGAGATCGCCCTGCTGAAGTGGGATCTTCAGCGAAGGCAGCTGTTGAAGCTGGATTTACTGCAATAAAAATGAATGGAACCGAGGAACTGCAGATCATTGATTCCTATGAAAAAATTGATCAGGCAGTCGAACGTATTGCTGCTGTTCGTGAAGCTGCCGGACCTTATGTCGGTATAGGCATTGATTTTCACGGGCGAGTACATAAGCCGATGGCAAAAATATTAGCGAAAGAACTTGAAGCCTACCGGCCAATGTTCATCGAAGAGCCGGTGCTTCCGGAAAATAATGAGGCGTTAAGGGAGATTGCGCGGGCAACCAATATACCGATTGCAACGGGGGAAAGAATGTTTTCAAGATGGGAATATAAGAACCTTTTAATGGATGGTTATGTAGATATTATTCAGCCGGATTTATCCCATGCAGGCGGTATTACAGAATGCAAAAAAATAATCTCGATGGCTGAAGCATTTGATGTTGCTGCAGCTCCGCACTGTCCTTTAGGACCAATTGCATTAGCTTCATGTCTTCAAGTTGATGCTACGTGTCACAATGCGTTTATTCAAGAACAGAGTCTTGGAATTCATTATAATCAGGGAAGCGATTTACTGGATTACATTGTCGATAATCGTGTATTCAAATATGAAAACGGTTACGTGAAAATACCGGATGGTCCTGGTTTGGGAATTGAAATCAACGAAGAACATGTGAGGAAAATGGCAGAAATCGGTCACAATTGGAGAAATCCAGTTTGGAGACATACTGATGGAAGCATCGCTGAGTGGTAATAATAAATACGGATGAAGCGGGTGGTTAAAGTGAGCAAGAGAATGACAAAAGTGCGGTATGGTGTTGTTTTTATGTTGTTTATCACCGTCATTATAAATTACATGGATCGAAGCAATATTGCAGTAGCTGCCCCATTTATTTCAAAGGAACTAGAGTTAGACCCTGTGCAGATGGGCCTTATATTTTCGGCGTTTGGATGGACCTATTGTGCTCTTCAAATACCTGGCGGATGGATACTGGACAAGCTGGGAAACAGAAAAACCCATGCAATAGGCATAGCTGGATTCTCTATAGCAACTTTACTGCAGGGGTTTGTACACGGTTTCTCGGGATTTATCTTACTTCGCGTTGGATTGGGAGCGTTTGAGGCACCAGCTTTCCCGACAAATAGTAAAGTAGCGGCCAGCTGGTTTCCGGAAAAAGAAAGAGCTAGAGCCGTTGCGATTTATACCTCAGGACAGTTTATAGGATTGGCCTTTTTAACTCCAGCCTTAATTTTTTTACAGCAATGGTTTGGCTGGAGGGGCCTGTTTATCATTACAGGTATTATTGGAATATCTTGGGCGATTCTCTGGTTTTTACTTTATCGTGATCCTCAGCACAGTAAAAAGGTTAATAAACAAGAACTCGATTATATTCGTGAAGGCGGGGCAATCTTTGATGCTATTGCAGATGATAAGTCTGTAAAATCTACAGTAGGCATAAAAGACTTTGCAATCGTATTAAAAAGCAGGAAGTTATGGGGTATATACATTGGACAATTTGCAGTGGCATCCACGCTATGGTTTTTCTTAACCTGGTTTCCCACGTACCTTGTTGAATATAGAGGATTAACGTTTGTAAAAACCGGTTTATTGGCTTCATTACCATTTTTAGCAGCATTTGTAGGTGTATTATCTTCTGGATTCTTGTCTGATTTCCTTGTGAAAAAAGGGGTTTCTGACAACGTTGCTAGAAAAGTGCCTGTTATTACTGGGTTATTGCTGGCAACCTCTATAATTGGGGCAAACTATGTGGAAAATACAAATTTAGTCATCATGTTTATGTGTATAGCTTTTTTCGGGAACGGTTTCGCTTCGATTACCTGGGTGTTTGTTTCACTGTTGGCACCAAAACGGCTTGTTGGGATAGCTGGAGGGGTATTTAACTTTATTGGCGGTACAGCATCTATCATTATTCCTATTGTAATTGGTTTTTTAGCAAAAGGAGGAAATTTTGCTCCTGCACTTACTTTTATCGCCTGTGTAACTCTGATAGGAGCTTTATCATACATTTTCTTAGTTGGAAAAGTTGAGCGGATTCAGGTAAAAGAAGAAGAATCTTTAAAAGGTTATGAATCTGCATAACTTAATAAATAGGTATATGGGAATTGTGGTGTTTAAAGACTAATCCTAAAGGGATTAGTCTTTTTTATTTATAGGGGAATCAAACGCTCTCTATGAGTATCCAAGTCTAGGATTGTGCCAGTATAGGGGAATCAAACGCTCTCTATGAGTATCCAAATCTAGGATTAAGCCTGTAAAGAGGAATCATACGCTCTCTATGAGTATCCAAATCCAGGATTAAGCCTGTAAAGAGGAATCATACGCTCTATGAGTATCCAAATCCAGGTTTGAGCCTGTAAAGAGGAATCAAACGCTCTCTATGAGTATCCAAATCTAGGATTGAGCCAGTATAGGGGAATCAAACGCTCTCTATGAGTATCCAAATTTAAGATTGAGCCAGTATAGAGGAATCAAACGCTCTCTATGAGTATCCAAAACCAGGATTGACCCAGTATAGGGGAATCATACGCTCTCTATGAGTATCCAAAACCAGAATTATGCCTGTAAAGAGGAATCAAACGCTCTCTATGAGTATCCAAATCCAGGTTTAAGCCTGTAAAGAGGAATCATCCGCTCTCTATGAGTATCCATATCCAGGATTAAGCCTGTAAAGAGGAATCATCCGCTCTCTATGAGTATCCAAATCCAGGATTAAGCCTGTAAAGAGGAATCAAACGCTCTCTATGAGTATCCAAATCCAGAATTAAGCCTGTAAAGAGGAATCAAACGCTTTCTATGAGTATCCAAATCCAGGATTGAGCCAAAATAGGGGAATCATACGCTCTCTATGAGTATCCAAAACCAGGATTAAGACTGTAAAGAGGAATCAAACGCTCTCTATGAGTATCCAAATCCAGGATTAAGCCTGTAAAGAGGAATCAAACGCTCTCTATGAGTATCCAAAACCAGGATTGTGCCTGTTTAGGGGAATCAAACGCTCTCTATGAGTAATTGAGACTGTTCCTCTGCAAACGGAGATTGCAACAACAGCTAGTGTCCGGCAAGGGAAGAGATGTTGATGATGTGGCCTTGTTTTCTTCCTCTCATCCTTCTTAAAAGGAAAAAGCCAAAGTTTCCTCTGGCTTTACTTTTTCATGGATTGGATAAAAGGTGTTTTATTCTTTTTACGTAAACAGTTGAATTATGAATGAAATCAATATTCCAACGACCCCAAAGTCCGAATCTCCAAATGTTGTCCCTTCAAATCCTAATGATCCAAGGACAGGCAATAACAGTGCCGGTAAAAACGAGATTAATAGCCCGTTGGCAAATGCTCCAATAATAGCGCCGCGTCTGCCGCCAGTGGCGTTTCCGAATACTCCTGCAGCCGCACCTGTGAAGAAATGGGGGATGAGACCTGGTACGATTATTTTTAAGCCCAGTATAGGCAAGATAAACATTGATAATGCCCCAGCCAAAAAGCTTGATAGAAAGCCAATGATTACAGCATTTGGTGCGAAAGGGAAGACGGCAGGTGCATCAAGAGCGGGCTTCGCATCCTTTACAACTTTATCCGCGATTCCTTTAAATGCAGGAACGATTTCAGCAATTAACATCCGAACCCCTGCTAAGACAATGTACACCCCAGCAGCGAAAGTGATTGCCTGCATAAATGAGAAGACAAGGAAGTTTGTGCCGCTGCTTAGTTCTGCTTCGACAAAGCTTTTTCCTGCTATCGGGGCGACAATCAAAAAGAGGATTGTCATCGTTAAGCTCATTGCCACTGATGTATCGCGCAAAAATCCAAGGGATTTGGGCACTTTGATATCCTCAGTTGATTTCGATTTGTCTCCTAATCTTTTTGCCAGAAAGGCAGAAGTGAAATATCCAATGGAACCAAAGTGGCCAAGAGCGATGCTGTCATTGCCTGTAATTTGCCGTACATATGGCTGGAGCAGTGCAGGCATGAGCACCATCAAACTCCCTAATATAAGTGACCCGATAATAATTAACGGAATGCCCGTTATTCCGCCTGTTGCGAATACAGCAGACAGCAAGCAAGCCATAAATAAGGTATGATGCCCAGTTAAGAAAATGTATTTGAACGGAGTGAACCGTGCAATCAGGATGTTAACGAGCATCCCGAAAAGCATGATCATGGCTGTTTCCGTTCCAAGCGTTTCTTGTGCAATCGCAACGATTGCTTCATTATTAGGAATAATCCCCTGAATATTGAACGCTTTTTCAAACATGCTGCCAAAAATGTCAAGAGCACCAATTAATATCGTGGCTCCGGCACCGAGAATAACAAATCCCATAATGGTTTTCAGTGTTCCTGAAACCGTATCTGCCATTCCTTTTTTCTGAAGAAGCAGTCCAATAAATGCAAACAATCCAACAAGAATGGCTGGTGTACCCAGCACATCCTTCATAATAAAATCAATCATTCGAGACCCTCCTCTTTACTTGAGCAGTTCTTTCTATTTAAGGTGTTTTTCTAAGACTCTTTTAAGCTCATTTGTGTCTAAAATATTCGTTAAACCTTCCACTGTTCTTGTTCCATCATCAAGTGATTCTACTAAATCCTTTGATCCTAAATACAGGTCCGCCTGCTCAGATTTACTTGTTGTTAAATCTGTATGAGATACTTCAGCTTGAACGCCAAGCTCATTTAAAATCGTTTTTACATTCATTTCAACAATAAAGCTGCTTCCTAATCCATTCCCGCAAACTACTAAAATCTTTTTCATCATTTTTCCTCCTAATTGGTTGAATATTTTTCGATAACGGCTAAAACCTCATCTGTTGTTTCGGCTTGTACCAGTTTATTGATATTTTCTGGATTTGAGAGCATCATTGAAAATTGAGATAATGCTTTTAAGTGCGTTTCATTGTCGATTGCTGCCAGAACGAATAAAAGGTTTACCCGGTGCTCAGGTTTTTCTGTAAATGAACAGCCCTCTTTTATTCTGAGAAAACTCATTCCCACTTTGTTTACTCCATCTTCCGGTCGTGCGTGCGGCAGAGCGATTTTTGGAGCAATGACGATATAAGGTCCGAGTTTTTCTACATTGCTGATCATTGCCTCGATATAGCTTTCCTTAATCGACTTATTTGCTAAAAGAGGCTTTGCACCGAGCTTTATCGCTTCCTTCCAGCTGTCAATCTGATCTGCAAACTGAATGGTGTCTTTGGTTAAGATGTCATTTAACATTGGTTTCTTCCTCCCCTGATTATCTGATGGTCGATTTGCTATAAAGTATTGGGAGAGTTCTTGCTGCAGTCCTTTTTCATCCGTGATCACACCATGTTTTTTCATTATGGTCATTAATGCTTCAATTTCCCCCGGCAGTGAAGTATTAGGAGAAGCTTCTATTTGTGACAGCAGATTGGCCTTTTCAGTATGGGTTAAAATGGGATGAACAATGAAAACAGGAACATCCCGTTTCTGAATAGGAGTTGTCGAGATGACATAATCAATCTGTCCGAGCTCGCTTTCATGATATTCTCGTTTAGTCATTACCTTAACTACATCTAATGTTGGAATTAAATCCTCCAGCTGTTTTTGCACAATTCGAGAGGTTCCAATCCCGCTTCCGCATACAACTGCTGCTTTCTTCCGGGCTTTTACTGAAACACCTTCTTTTTCGATCCAGCCCCCAAAATGCAGGGCTACATAGGCAATTTCATCTTTAGAAACCTTTTTTCCAAGCACATCTTCAAAGTGATAAATCACTTTTTCTGTTAATAAGTAAATATCCTGATATTTATCTTTTACAGAGGAAGTCAGTGGATTTTCAAGGTCAATTCCATATTTAATTCGATAGTATGCAGGCCTTAAATGCAAAAATAGGTTTTTCTCCAGAGCCTTTCTTTCTGTAAATACTACGCATGCATATGTTTGAAAGGAATCCACCATCCTGGAGATGATTTTCTTCATGTTTAAAGCATCTTGATCATCAATCGGTTCCCGTTTATACTCGCTGATTTTGGCTCCCAGAAGATAGGTTGTTAGATAATAAACTTCATCTTCCGGAACGGAAATACGGTAAACGTTTTCAATTTTTAAGGAAATAGATTTAGCTGCCTGAAATTCTTTTGTTTGTTTAATAACCTGTTTTTCTACATCATTTATTGTTACAAATTTTGATTGTGCAAAACGTTTAATAAATGAAGCAAGGTGGACGCTCATTTGATTGATAATATCATCAGTAAACCTGACACCTATTACCTGCTCCGCCTCATTTAATAGAGTATGAATCTCATGAATGGTGAGTCTGTTAAAGTCTTGCAGAGGAGTTGGTCCGCATGCTGTTAAGCTGTGCTGGACTTCCGTTAAAAGCTGATCTAATCCATGTCCGTCAATCAGCTCTGTGATATATGAAACCAATGCACTTCGTTTGTCTTGCTCAGATCCTGATAGATAGTACCCTTTTTCTTTTTTGAATAGAAGTATTAGGTTGTAGCTGCTTAGCTCCTGTTTTATCTGTTTAATATCCGTAAGCATGGTGCTTCGGCTAACAAGAAAACGGTCAAGAAACGTTTTAAGAAAAACAGGATTTTCCCTTGTAAGAATCATCACCACAGCCCAGGCTTTTCTTTCTCTGGGAGAATCTTCATACACATGAGCCTGCCGGGTTTGTGCGATTTTTTGTTTGATTTGTTCACGTGTCACATCGGTTACATAAAAACCGGCTGAGCGGATATAATTTAAAGCTTCAAGCTCTTGATTCTTCAGCCAATCATTAATCTTATCGACATCATAATAGACAGTCCGCTTTGAAATGTTCATCTCTTCCATAATCTCTGAAGTCGGCACATAGCGGGGAGTTTGCACAATTTTGTTTAATATCCCCACACTCCGCTGATCTAATGTCACAGGAATCCTCCTTCCTTAATAGTGAAAAGAGATTTTTTTTCATTCTATGTGGAGTTTGCAAATATCAAACTTCAATAAGTATTTCTTACTTTCATTATACTGCGCAGATACTAGATGATAAGTCCAAATGTTTACTGAGGAAGTTTGCAAAGATTGAACTTTTATTTAGCATCATGTCAAATTATAGGCTTCCAGATAAAGAGTATGATGGATTGTAGATTGAAACAAAGGGATAAAGGCCTCCCGCAAAGAATACATTCCAATAGAAACAAATCTGAGGCAGCAGCAAACTGTCTCATTTTGGAGTGTGAAAAAATGAGTGCTCAGGAACAGATTATCAGTGTGAATGGCTTGGTCAAAACATATGGGGATTTTACAGCGGTTAATGGCATCGCTTTTGATGTATTTAAAGGCGAAGTGTTTGGAGTGCTGGGTCCGAATGGAGCGGGGAAGACGACCACTTTGGAGATGCTGGTGGGACTGCGGAAGCCGGATGGCGGTTCGGCTGATATTGGCGGGTTTGATGTGGTGAGGGATTTAAAGAAGGTGAAGGAAGTCATTGGTGTCCAGCTGCAGTCGACAACTCTTTTTGAGCTTTTGACGGTGGAGGAGATCCTCCATTTGTATGCGAGTTTTTACAAGAAACAGATTCCGATTCATCCGCTGATTGAGGATATGCTGCTCACGGATAAAACGAAGAGCCGGATCAAAAGCCTGTCAGGCGGACAGAAGCAGAGACTTGCGATTGCGCTCGCTCTTGTTCATGATCCGCTGATTATTTTTCTGGATGAGCCGACAACAGGACTAGATCCCCAGGCCAGAAGAACACTGTGGGATATTATTTTTAACCTGAAGGAAAAGGGAGTTACGGTTGTTTTGACTACTCATTACATGGATGAAGCCCATGTGCTTTGCGACAGAATTGCCATTATGGATCAGGGAAACCTGATTGCACTCGATACCCCTGCCGAGCTTGTGCGCAGTCTTCACTCTGAAAATGCGGTGGAATTCCGGTTTGAGGAAGAAGCAGCTGAGATGGATCTCACTCAAATTGAAGGCGTCAAGCAGGTTGGAAGGCAGAAGGATGCAACCATTCTGTATACGGATAATCTTCAGGCAACCTTAACGAGCCTCATTCAAACGGCCGCAGACCTGGGCTTGAAATTGGCAGATTTACAGATTCGGACGGCAACGCTTGAAGACGTCTTTATCCATATGACGGGAAGGAGGCTGCGGGAAGCATGAAGGCATATTGGCAATTAACGTTAACCCAGCTGCGTATTTTCCTCCGCAATCGCCAGGTATTATTTTGGACGCTTGCGTTTCCGATTTTTCTTATGATCATGCTAGGGTCGTTTCTCGGGAATGGCAGCAGCATGTCGGTTACGGTTGGAGTCGTAGATCAGGATCAATCCGGTGAATCGAAGGCATTTGTTGCGGCATTAAAGAAAAATAAGGCGATGGAGCTTGAAATGGAGCTGAAGGAGGACAAAGCCTTCAATGAGGTAAAAAAGGGAAATCTGCAAATCTTGATTGTGATTCCAAAAGGTTATAGTGAAGAGCTTGGTCAAGAGTCTCCTTTTAAACTCCCAGTCTATTATGATGAAACAAATACGGCGGCCTCCCAGGTAGGCCTGCAGCTTGTAAACGGAGCGGTTGATCAGATCAGCAAAGAAAAAGCAGATTACAAGCCTGTGGTCGTCACTGAGGCAAAAGGAATCGAAACGCTGAACCTGCAGTATATTGACTTTTTGGTACCCGGAATTGTGGCGATGATGATTATGAGCAACAACATGAACGGGGTAGCCGGGCAAATTGCTGCGTGGAGAGAGCGGGGCATTTTGAGAAGAATGCAGGGAACGACGCTTAAGGCATCTACCTTCATTGCGGCGCAGATAACGGCTCGTCTTATGCTGAATGGCTTGCAGGCTTTGCTTGTACTTGTAATAGCACAGCTTATTTTCGGAGTCGATGTGCGCGGATCCTGGCTGACACTTATCACCTTCGTGATTTTAGGTACTCTTGCCTTTATGGCGATTGGATTTATCATTGCCGGAATTGCAAAAACACCGGAAAGCGCCGCGCCGATCGCAGGATTTCTTTCCTTCCCAATGCTCTTTTTAGGAGGCGTCTTTTTCCCGATTAAAAATATGCCCGAATTTTTGCAGCCGATTGTCGGTGTGCTCCCGATTTCCCACTTAAGCCATGCATTAAGGGAAGTCATGAACGTCGGAGCATCCTTTTTGACGCTTGGAACCGAAACCTTGATACTGGGATGCTGGGTCTTGGGTGCGTTTATTGTGGCGAGCTATACGTTTAAGTGGGAATAAGGAAGTGGAATAGAGAGAAAAAGATATGGGAAGCTGCAATGTCGATCATTCTAGTGAGGACGCTCTTCAAAAGTTTAAAAATAAGCAGGGCAACTTATCTAAAAAGTTCGCCATCTATACCACAGCAGCCTGTCAAGAAAGTCCCGAACATCATGATAGCAAGTAATAAATATTCAAAAAAACCTTAAAATAAGAAGCTGACTCAAAATAGTCGTTATTCAACAACCTTTTGAGTCAGCCTCTTTTATTGTAAGATAAAAAAACAAGTTTATTCTCTCGGTAATTTTTATAATAAAGGTTTCAATAGTATACTCTAATTACCAATACCATCACTTAAAAGAGGGGGGATAAAGCAATTATTGTTATTCAACAAGAATAATTTTTTTCCAATAATTCATACTATTATATTACTTTATACTTATGCTATATTATAGAAAAGTAATATTGTTATATCCTACATAGTAATAATAATCTAAGATTGGAGTGTTTTGAATGAAGAAACTGGGTTTGCTTAGTATGTTTTTGATTCTTACTATCTTTATCGCAGCATGTGGAAACAATGATACTGCAGGCGAGAAAGAAAAAAGTGATAAGGTATATAAAGTGGGTGTAGATACAACGTATCCTCCATTTGAATTTAAAGAGGGAAACGAGTATAAAGGAATTGATATTGAATTAATCAATGCAATAGCGAAAGACCAGGATTTTAAAATCGAACTTTCTCCGATGGACTTTGGCGGAATCATTCCAGCGATGCAAGCCAATCAGCTTGATGTGGCTATTGCAGGGATGAGCATTACAGATGAGAGAAAAAAGGTAGTGGATTTCTCAACTCCGTATTTTAATGCAGGATTAACAGTAGTAGTTAAAAAGGATAATACAACTACTAAATCAGTTGATGACCTTAAAGGAAAAACGGTAGCAGTTAAAAAAGGAACAACAGGTGCTAAATATGCACAGGATAATTCCGCAAAACTGGGAATCAAAGTTGTTCAATTCAATGATAGTCCCGCTATGTTCCAGGAAGTGGCAAACGGCAATGCCGATGCTCTTATAGAAGATTATCCTGTTATCTCCTATGCCATTGCTCAAAAAGACCTTGGTTTAAAGACCGTAGGTGATCGTTTGAATGGAGATAAGTATGGTATTGCTGTATTGAAAGGACAAGACAAGGACTTATTGGAAAAGATAAATAAAGGTCTTGCTAATCTTAAAAAAGATGGAACATACGATAAAATTATAAAAACCTATCTTGGTGAATAAAAATTTTATGCTCATTAAGCGCGCTTAAGGCGCGCTTTCTTTTTGAAGGGAGATGAATAGAATGGATATCATTATTGCGGCTTTGCCGATTTTATTAAAAGGACTTCAGGTAACCCTTTATGTCTTTATCATTGCCATTCTTCTAGGTTTTTTAATTGGTTTAGTTGTGGCCTTGATGCGGTTAGCACCTGTCAAAATCTTGACCTGGATTGCAAAAGTTTATATTGATGCTATACGAGGAACGCCGTTTATTGTTCAATTGTTCTTTATCTATTTCGGCATCAATTCACTGAATTTAATTTCATTAAACAGTACAACAGCTGGTATCATTACCGTTGCAATTAATGCAGGGGCCTATTTTGCTGAAATCATAAGAGCAGGCATTCAGTCCATTGATAAAGGCCAAACAGAAGCAGCAAGATCAATCGGATTTACTGGTGGACAAACAATGCGCTATGTCGTGCTGCCCCAGGCTTTCAGAAGAATGCTCCCTACGATCACGAATCAATCGATCATTAGCTTAAAAGATACTTCTCTTTTGTCTGTCATTGGTATTGCAGATTTAACACAGCAGGGACAAATTCAAGCCTCGGCTACCTTTGAAGCATTTAAAATTTGGCTTATTGTCGGTATCATTTACTTTATCGTCATTTATTTGTTATCCCTAATTGCTAATTTCGTAGAAAAGAGGTTTGAACTTCGATGAGCATGATAACGGTAAAAAACCTGAGAAAATCATTTGGAACCGTCGAGGTTTTAAAAGATATTAATGCAATCGTGCAAGAAAAAGAAGTCGTTTGTGTAATAGGCCCTTCTGGATCGGGAAAAAGCACATTCCTGCGCTGTCTGAATCTCCTGGAGGAAATTTCAGGCGGTGAGGTAGTCATTAATGGACATGATATAACGAATCCAAAAACAAAAATCAATATAAACAAAGTTAGACAAGAAGTTGGAATGGTTTTTCAGCATTTTAATCTATTCCCTCATAAAACTGTTTTAGAAAACATCACATTGGGACCTATTAAAATTCGAGGCACCCAGAAAGCAGAAGCGGAAAAATTAGCGCTTGAACTGCTGGATAAGGTAGGACTGAGGGAAAAAGCAAATAGCTATCCTGGAGAACTATCCGGAGGACAAAAACAACGGGTTGCCATAGCGAGGGCACTTGCAATGAATCCGAAAATCATGCTATTTGACGAACCTACTTCTGCACTTGACCCTGAAATGGTCGGAGATGTTTTAGAGGTAATGAAGCAGCTTGCTAAAGAGGGTATGACAATGGTCGTTGTTACCCATGAAATGGGCTTTGCCCGTGAAGTCGGAGACCGTGTTATATTCATGGACGGCGGGTATATCGTTGAAGAAAATGAACCGAATGAAATATTCGGCAACCCTCAGCATGAGCGGACTAAATCCTTCTTAAGCAAAGTTCTTTAGGCTGGAAGGAATGCAGGGTGTCAAAGTGACTGCCTAAAAGAATGAAAGCGCCCGAACGCCGCAGCATCCTTTTTGGAACCTGGAACAGATTTTGGTCAGCAGTGTTGTGGGCGCTTTGATCGTGGTAAGCTTTGCATTTAAGCGTGAGTATGAAAGTGTTAAAGATAGAAATAAATTGGTGCCTGATCCCATGAAGGGGTCAGGCACTTTTACGTAGGATGAGAGATGGCGGGGGATATTAAGTTTTTATGTTCGAGTTACAGTTAAAGTCAGAAAAAAGGTATAATTTACGTGAAAAGGATATTGCTTAAATAAAAGATAAAGGAGCCGTTAAAATGACTACACCAGCCACTTGGAAGAAAGCAGACGATTACTTTATTTCTAAACTTCATTCAGCTGACCCGGATATGTCTTACATCCTTAAAGCAAACGAAGAGGCGGGGCTGCCTGAGATTGATGTAGCACCTAATCAAGGCAAACAGCTTTACTTGCTTGCGAAGCTGAAGGGTGCGAAAAAGATTCTTGAAATAGGGACGCTCGGCGGCTATAGCAGTATTTGGCTGGCGCGGGCACTGTCTGAAGACGGTAGGCTTGTCACTCTTGAATATGAGGAGAAGCATGCGAGGATCGCAAAGGAAAATATGAAAAAAGCCGGCCTAGATGATAAAATTGAAATTATTGTGGGAGCTGCGCTTGATACGCTGGATACATTACAGGATCGGGCACCGTTTGATTTTATTTTTATTGATGCAGATAAAGTGAACTATCCGGGCTATTTCGAATGGGCGGTGAAGCTTTCTAAACCTGGAACCGTTATTTTGGGAGACAATGTTGTCCGCGGCGGGAAGGTCATAGATGAAAACAGCGGGGATGAGAATGTGAGCGGTGTCCGCACCCTTATGGATTTTCTTTCAGAGGAGCCCCGAATTGAGGCAACGGTTATTCAAACGGTTGGCAGCAAAGGATATGACGGGTTTATTCTCGGTATTGTAAAATAAAAGGGGTGCAGCTGCTAAAACTATGGCAGCTTCTTTTTTGTGAATGAATAGCAAATCATTGGCTGAGGCAACTTTCATTGGCTTTTTTGATTGTTTTCGCTGAAAAAAAGCGAAAAGAAAAAGGAACTGGCATCATTAAAAAGAATTATTAAGTAACATATTAATTAGACAGGGAGACAGCATATGAAATACTGCATTATTAAAGAAGATAATCCGTACAGCAAAAATATCGTCAATCAGAAGCTTTATGAGTACAATTCCTTGCACTTTCCGGAGGATTTAAACGGCAGGTATGAAGAAATCAATTTGTACCTCAAAGATGAAAACGGCATGGTCCGCGGAGGCATTTTAGGAGAAATCTGCTGGAACTGGCTTGAGATCCATACCCTTATGATCGATGAGGACCTGCGCCATTCAGGGCATGGATCAAAGCTTCTGGCAGAAGCGGAGAACCTTGCTGCGCTCAAAAAATGCGACTTTGTTAAAGTAGACACCCTCAGCTTTCAGGCAGTTGATTTTTACAAAAAGCATGGGTACGAGGTATATGGCACTCTTGATGGAGTTGGAAGAGACTTTAAGCATCACTACTTGAAAAAAGACCTGTAAAGGAGCAGATCTATGGCGTACGAATTGAAAACGAAGCAGACTGACAACAGCGTGATTGAATTTATTGAGGCTGTAGATTCGCCGAAAAAGCGGGAGGATGCTTACCAGCTGCTTGATATTTTTACAGAAACGGCAGGCTTTGAGGCTAAGATGTGGGGGCCAAGCATTATTGGATTCGGTTCTTATCATTATAAATATGCGTCAGGTCATGAAGGGGATGCGCCGCTTGTCGGCTTTTCACCCCGGAAGGCAAAAATCAGTTTATACTTTGCGCCTGGTGAAACGAAGCGGGAAGAGCTTTTAAAAGAGTTTGGAAAGCATACGAACGGAAAGGCATGCGTCTACATAAACAAAGTAGCTGATATTAATGTTGAGGTGCTGAAGAAGCTGATACAGGAGTCAATTACGTTTTTGCAGAAAACGTATCCGGCTCAATAAAGGGGGGCATTATGGCAGATTCTCTGTTTGTAGATGATGAGATCATTATCGACGCTCCCCCTGAAACAATTTGGAGGGTGCTGACAGAATCAAAATATGTAGCACAGTGGGATGAACTGCCTGAGGGTTATGCTGAAGGAGCCATGAGTACGGGAAGCAAGGTGGTCTGGGAGCTTCCTGACGGGGGACAATCTATCACCACGATCATAAATGCAGAGCCTCAAAAAGAGTTAAAGATTTCTCTTTTCGTCTCAAAGTGGGAAGAAAAGATAAAAGAAGGGGATATAGCTTATCTATATCAGCTTGAGGAGCGCGGCAGGAGCACACTTTTAAAAATCAGGATCGGTGATTTTTCTTTGATTAAAAACGGCCGGAACTATTATGAGGCTTCTGTTGAATTTGCAGGTAACTCTAAAAAAGTGATTAAGGAATTGGCAGAGTCCTAATCGGAGAGGTTCTTTAGAAGATTCTAACCTGAGGAACAAAAGAAATAAAGGTGTGAATGAAAAGCAGGACTTCTTCCATTTAGTATGAGATTTGAGGAAAGCGGACAAATAGTCCCTTTCCTTTTTTCGTTTACAATGAAATTTAAGAGAGTCATTTACCAATAAACATTATAACGTTATATATTTTTATTCTAAACATTATAACGTTATATTTACTTTATTAATATTTTATGATATCCTTCAGGTGTGAAAAGAAATACTAGTTATAAATGTAAGCGCGTTCCGAGAGGATCATGGAAAAGGGTGACAGGTATGAAGGAACGATTTGTATTGCGAAATGTAAAGCTTGTGAATGAAAAGGAAATGGATATTGTGGTTGAAGACGGTAAAATTGCCGAGCTGACAAAGGCTGGGAGCGGATGCGGAGAGGAAGTATACGATTACTCTGGTGCTTATGTTTCAAGCGGCTGGATTGATTTACATGTCCATGCCTTTCCTGAATTTGATCCGTATGGCGATGAAATCGATGAAATAGGAGTAAAACAAGGTGTTACTACCATTATAGATGCAGGAAGCTGCGGGGCGGACCGGATTGCGGATCTTGCTGCAAGCAGGGAAAGGGCTAAAACGAATTTGTTTGCCTTTTTAAACATTTCCCGGATTGGCTTAAAACGAGTGGATGAATTATCTAAGTTAGAATGGATCGATACAGAGAAAGCCGTACAGGCGGTACATGAGTATAAAGATTTCATTGTCGGATTAAAGGCGCGAATTAGTAAAAGTGTAGTTCGTGACAGCGGCATTGATCCTTTGCGTATTGCCCGGGCCCTTTCAAGGGAAACATCTCTGCCCTTAATGGTGCACATTGGCTCTGGACCGCCAAACATTGAAGAGGTCATTCCGCTCTTGGAAAAAAGGGACGTGATTACTCATTATCTCAACGGAAAAGAAAATAACCTTTTTGATGATAGAGATAAACCGCTTCAAGTGTTTATAGATGCGATCAACCGCGGCGTGCATTTGGATGTCGGTCACGGAACGGCGAGTTTTTCATTTAAGGCAGCGGAAGCAGCAAAGGCTAATCTCATAGGTTTAAATACAATCAGCACGGATATCTACCGAGGGAACCGAGAAAACGGTCCCGTCTATAGCATGGCAAACGTTTTAACGAAATTCCTTTATTTGGGATACTCACTTAAAGAGGTGATCGCAGCTGTCACGACTAATGCTGCAGGATGGCTTGAAAAACCGGAACTGGGACGAATCGAGGTTGGAGACGCTGCAAACTTAACCCTATTTACCGTGCAAAGCGATCCAATTACTCTCATCGATTCCGAAGGGGATGAACGGGTAGCTGAAAAAAGGATTGAAACAAAAGGAGTGGTTGCAAATGGCGAATTCATTAAATGCTAAATATGGACTGAAACGAGTGATTAATGCAAGCGGACGAATGAGTATCCTTGGTGTATCAGCTCCGACGGATACGGTGATGGATGCAATGAAACAAGGCGGTCAAAGGTATACAGAGATCGCTGATTTAGTGGATAAAGCCGGCGATTATGCTGCGGATATCCTTGGTTCAGAGGCAGCTGTTATCGTGAACTCGGCATCGAGCGGGATTGCGCTTTCAGTTGCGGCGCTGGTGACTAAAGGGAATCGCCGGAAGAGCGAGCGCCTTCATCAAGAACTCATTCCTCAAAATGAAATCATCATGCTGAAAGGCCACAATGTCCAATACGGAGCACCGGTTGAGACGATGATCTATTTGGGCGGCGGAAAGCTCGTTGAAGTTGGCTATGCCAATGAAGGAAAGGCAGAACATGTTGAAGATGCCATTTCAGAAAACACAGCAGCCATTCTTTATGTCAAATCGCATCATGCTGTTCAAAAAAATATGATTTCCGTTGAGGAAGCATGGGAGGTTGCCATGCGAAACGGCGTACCGCTTATTGTGGATGCTGCTGCGGAAGAAGATCTTCAGAAATATGTGAAATACTCGGATCTTGCGATTTACAGCGGTTCAAAGGCTATTGAAGGACCGACTTCCGGAATCGTGGGCGGCAAGAGAACCTACATTGAATGGCTGAAAGTGCAGCTTCATTGTATAGGAAGAAGCATGAAAGTCGGCAAAGAAACGACGTTCGGCCTCCTTCAGGCACTTGATGAATATGGCGTAAAGGAAGATAAAAGCGAACAAGAAAAAGATGCCTTGCAAGTGTTGATGCCGCTGAAGGAGATTCAAGGAGTCAATGTGACGATTGTACAAGATGAAGCGGGCCGGGCCATTTTCCGTGCGCGCATTCAAATAGATCCAGAGCAGGCAAATACAACTGCAAAAGATATCGCAGCGGGACTGCGTGAAGGGGACATTGCCATCTACACACGTGATTATGGTGTGAGACAAGGCTTTTTCGATATCGATCCGCGTCCGCTGCAAGGCGATGATATCCATGTCATAGAAGCGAAAATCCGCGAATTAGCAGAAGGGGGAAAATAAGATGTCAACTATAACAAAACGGTTTTACAAAGATCGTGTTGCATTAAATGTTCTGGCCAGCAGCATAGAAAATGCGAAAGAAGTATTTGAAGCGGCAGAAGGGCATGTTTTAGTCGGTGTTCTTTCAAAAGATTATCCGACAGCAGAAGAAGCAGTTGCGGCGATGAAAGAATACGGAAAAGAAATTGAGGAGGCTGTATCGATTGGACTGGGTGCAGGTGACAATCGCCAGGCTGCTGTAGTGGCGGAGATTGCGAAACACTACCCTGGCAGTCATATTAATCAAGTTTTCCCTGCAGTTGGAGCAACACGTGCCAACCTTGGGGAAAAAGACAGCTGGATCAACAGCCTGGTATCTCCGACAGGACGCCCGGGATATGTGAATATCTCAACAGGCCCCGTTAGCGCTGCACAGGACGAGCATGCGATTGTACCGGTAAAAACGGCCATTGCCCTTGTGCGTGATATGGGAGGCAATGCATTGAAATACTTCCCAATGCAAGGATTAAGCCGTGAAGACGAGTTCCGTGCTGTTGCAGAGGCATGCGGTGAAGAAGGATTTGCGCTTGAGCCGACTGGCGGAATCGACAAAGAGAATTTTGAAGCCATCTTGCGCATTGCCCTTGAAGCGAACGTACCGCAAGTTATCCCTCATGTGTATTCATCGATCATTGATAAAGAAACCGGAAAAACAAATGTCAGCGATGTGCGGGAATTGCTTGAAACGATGAAGAACTTGGCTGATCAAAATGGCTAAAAAAATTGCGGCTTTTGGTGAGATCATGATGCGCTTGCAAGTACCTGGATATGAACTCTTGTCACAAGCGGGCACATTAAACTATTCCTTCTCAGGGACGGGCGTGAATGTCACATCAGCGCTTGCACGTTTTGGGCATACCGGGTACCTCGTATCCGCACTGCCGGATAATACAATCGGCGAAGCGGCCCTTTCGCACCTTCGAAAATTGGGAGTTTCTCAATCATTCATTGTACGGGATGGGAAATATGTTGGCATGTACTTTTTAGAAAATGGATTCGGAGCGCGGCCGAGCCGCGTAACCTATTCAAACCGTCAGGAAAGCAGCTTCAATACAGCCCCTGCAGGAACGTATGAGTTTGAAGAGATTGCCAAAAGAATCGATATTGTTCATTTTTGCGGTATAACACTCGCGATGAATGATTCGGTCCGCCATCATATGAAAACGTTCGCAGCAGCGGTCAAAGAAAATGGCGGCACAGTTGTCTTCGATTGCAACTACCGCCCGTCCCTTTGGGGGAATGACGGGTATGAAAAAGCGAAGCCGGAATATGAAGAAATGCTGCATCTGTCAGATACAGTCATGATGAATGAAAAAGATGCGATGTTTGTTCTTGGTATGGAAACAGAGAAGGAAGAACGGACTGAACAGCTTACAGATCTGATTCCGGCGATTGCAAAAAAGTATAATATCTCCGTCATAGCGGGCACTCATCGTTCAATCAATGGCGACAATACTCATTCCTTGCAGGGCTTTATGTTTAAGAATCAAGCATTCACCTTTTCAAAAGAACTCACGTTTTCCGTCTATGATAGAATAGGTGCTGGAGATGCCTATACTAGCGGTATCGTACATGGTGAGGCAGAAGGATTTTCACCGAAAAAAACGGTAGCGTTTGCAGCAGCAGCAGCAATGCTTGCGCATACGATTGCTGGCGATACCCCAATGTCAACGGAGAGTGATATCCTCCGCGCAATGACGGAATCAGTGGGCGATGTAGAAAGGTAGAGGATGTAACAGTGAACGTATCTCGAAAAAAAGGACCCTTATATTTACAAATAAAGAAAATCTTAAAAGACCGGATTTTACATGGGGTGTATCCTCTTGAAGCAAATATACCTTCAGAACCGCAATTGGAAAATGAATTCGAGGTCAGCAAAATTACTGTCCGCAATGCCATAAATGAGCTTGTTCTGGAAGGATACCTTGAAAAGAAGAGCGGCAAAGGCACGAAGGTTATCCGAAATACTTCTGCTTCAAAGCTTTCCAAAGGGAAACGTTTTACGGAAGTATTAGTAGAAGAAGGGCATAAAATTCAAAAACAATTGCTGAAAGCTGAAATAATAAGCAATCAAGAAGGCTCAGAACCGTATCGATTATTCGGGGAGCATTGTTTTCGAATCGAACGGCTTTATCGTCTTGATGGGGTTCCCTATATTCATTTCACGCATTATTTAGATTCGAGGTGTATAAAAGGGACGGACCCATCAGATTTAAGCGTGCAATCCTTATATGATTTGATTGAAGAACAAGATATTTCTTTAGAAAAGTTTCGGGATGGGTTTGCTGTTGCCATCGCACCTTCGTCTGTGGCGGAAATATTGCGTGTGAAAGAGAGAACATCTTTATTAAAGAGGTCGCGTTATTCCTATGATGAAGCGGGCGATGTGATCGAATACAGTGAAGGTTACTATAACACGGACATGCAGCATTATATAGTTAATTTTGATAGATAGGAAACGCGGGAAAAAAGGGATGCAGCACCTTTTCCTGACGGGCTTTTGAAAGCGTTTTCTGTATAGGGGAGGGGGAATTTAATATGGAAATGTATCTATTAATGGTTACTTTTTTATCCATTGTGATTGTTATTTTAGGAGTAGCATGGTGGAAATGGCATGCGTTTATTAGTTTAACGGTTGCAAGCTTGTTCTTGGCCATCATGTCTGGATTATCAATGGATAAAATTATTGGAGCTTATGAAACTGGAGTTGGAAGCGTTTTAGGTCACCTGGTTGGGATTTTGGCGCTGGGCACGATTCTAGGAAAGCTGATGTCAGATTCAGGTGCCGGAATGCAAGTAGCAGATTTTTTCATTCGGTTCTTTGGTGTAAAGAGATTGCCGTGGGCAATGCTTTTCTCAGGTTTTATTATTGGAATCCCGGTATTTTTTGAAGTGGGAATCGTGATCTTATTGCCGCTGGTCATATCAATTTATAAAACTACAAAACAGAACATTTTATTAATCGCACTGCCTGTTATTGCAGGATTATCCATTGTACATGGTCTTGTTCCGCCGCATCCGGGGGCAATGACCGCAATCGGCATCTATGATGCCGATATGGGAAAAGTCCTGATTTATTCTCTTGTTATTGCGCTGCCTGCATCCATCATTGCAGGACCATTGTTTGCGAAGTGGGTGCATAAACGCGTGATTCCTGAAGGAGAGCCGGAGCTGATCCGTATCAACACGGCATCAAAAAAATTACCGGGTACAGGAATTTCATTCGTCATTATCTTATTACCTGTTATCTTAATGATTCTGTCGGTTGTTGCGCCTTATATGGCACTGCCTGATGGCGTCGTGAAATTCTGCCTGTTCATCGGCAGTCCAGTAATGGCCCTTCTAATTGCTTGTTTTGCAGCCTACTACTTCCTTGGATTTCGCCAAGGTTTCGATAAAAACTTATTGAAAAAGTTAACGGACGAATGCCTGCTTCCGGTTGGTTCAATCATTCTCATCATCGGTGCAGGAGGCGGGTTTAAGCAAATCCTTATTGATAGCGGTGTCGGCACTTCAATTGCTCAAATGTCTGAGCAGGCATCCTTATCTCCTATTGTTTTAGCATTTATGGTAGCAGGTTTAATTCGAATTGCGACAGGTTCGGCAACGGTCGCATTAACAACCGCTGCCGGTATCGTTTCACCAATTATTGAGCACATGTCCGGTGTGAACTTGGAATTATTGGTTATTGCGACTGGTGCAGGTTCACTCATGTTCTCACATGTAAACGATGCCGGTTTCTGGCTGGTAAAAGAATACCTGGGGTTAACTGTAAAAGAAACCTTTAAAACATGGACTGTATTAGAAACATTATTGTCATTTATCGCTTTTGGAACTGTTTTGCTGTTTGATCTGTTCTTATAAAATCAATGCCCCTCTGCATGCCAGCAGAGGGGGTTTTTATTTAAAAGGAATATTTTTTGATAGAAAGGTATGGGAGTAAAAGTAAAAAGAACAATCATTCCCTGAAGAAGTGAGCATGATCATGATCGTGCTCTTTTTGTTGTTGGTTATCTCTTCTCATTAGAGAGGTTCTTCTAATTCTGTGATTTATACGCATCCAGCAAAATAGCAATTTGACTGATAGTGAAGGTAATAGAATCAAAAAATACGCATTCAGTTGAAAGGATTATAATCTTTGCTTGCTGATCCTGCTAGGATTTTTTTACATAAAATTAATGAAAATTGGTTAATGAATTAAGATAGCAATCTTAAAATATTATTAAACACACATAAATTGGACCAGCCGTTACAACGATCGATGATCTTAAAATATGGAAAAGATCACTTTCGAACACTGAAGTTAAGGCTCTTTCAGACTCATATAAATAAATGATTAGAAAAATGGAGAGGCGGCCCTTATAAAAAAGGTGCTGCCTTCTTTCATTCATCATCTTTCAGCATGTTTTATAAGGGACATCGCTCCTTATTTATGGCATGATAAAAATAGCTTCCCTGTATTTTGAAACTTTCCGATGTGTTCTTTCGTAAATAGTGATATAAAGAAACGGTTGAAAATGAGTGCTGAAAATAAGAACCGAACAGGTTTGGCTATTGGGATTCACTGGGAGCGGGAATTGGCATTGCACTTGATAATCTTGCTTGCTATGGGAATTACAATCGGGATTGTTTTTGGAATAGCATTCAGTTAAAAAAATAAATCGTAAGGCGGGATCGCATGAAAAATTGGACGGTTGTATTTCTTTGTCTCTTTTCTGCCTCTATTGCAGGAGGTATGGCGCTGAATTCTATTATTGATTACGCCATGCTTGCAGGTACGGGGCTAGGGATTTTCTGTTTGCTGACGGCTGGCTTTTTTCAGGGCAGAAAAATGGAAGCTGAAATGGAGGGGAAGCAATGAAGGAAAACATGAAAAAGGAAATTTGGAGCTGGACGAAATCGCTCCTGCTTGCCGTCGCTCTTGCTTTTATTTGCAGGGAATTCCTTTTCGCGCCGGTCTTGGTGGAAGGAAAGTCCATGCAGCCGACATTTGAAGATCAAAACCGGCTGATTATCTCCAAAACGAGCGAAATCCAGCGTTTTGACAAGGTGGTCTTTCACTCGCCTGAGCCAGGAAAAGATTACATCAAGCGTGTCATCGGGCTTCCAGGTGATACGGTTGAAATGAAACAGGATACTTTATACATTAACGGAAAGAAATACGATGAGCCTTATCTGGCTGAATCTAAGCAGAACCTCCCTGAGGGGGAACTGCTGACTGAAGACTTTCAGGCAACCGTACCTGAAGACGCCTACTTTGTCATGGGAGATAACCGGAGACAAAGCAGGGACAGCCGTGAGATAGGCGAGGTTTCTGCGAAGGAAATGATTGGTGAAGTAAAGCTGCGGTTTTTTCCGTTAAATGTTGCAGGTTTTCCTGAATAAGTGAACTTGCACTCTCTATTAACTTTTCTGCAGGAGCAGGCAGGCGAGGTAAACAGAATGATGAAGGTGCTGTCTTCAATTGATGACAGCACCTTTTTTATGGAGCTTTTTCTTTTTCCACGGCTTCCAGACTGAAATGATGATGATGAAAATAGTAATGGCAATCTGAATAATGACGGCGTACTGTCTGATGGAATGATTCTGAATGAATACGGCATTGCTTAAAGCTGCGCTGCCTTCAGCCTCAAGAAGAGCCATGTTTGCCATCATCAGCTTGTCGACGATAAAAATTCCATTGAGAGTCTGCAGGATGAAAAGAATCCATTTCACTGCAAGCCAGCGGTGCCTGAAAAATCCCCAATTCGTAAAAAATCCATAAATAAATGCAAGAAGCAAAGTTCCAATGGCACCGGTCCGAACAATCAAATCGCTTATTTCAACAAGGTGTTTGTACGTTGAAAGCGTATCTGTATAAACGGCCAGTGACAAGCCATAATTCAGCGCTAATGAGCTCATGATTCCGCCAAAGAATAGGGAAATGAGCAGAATGTGAGCAATTTTGAGCCATTTCAATCCGGCGGGTCCAGCTTTTTTCATGAAGTTCCTCCTTTCACTATTTTCATGAAGCCTATTCAGTCTATCAATCGAAAAGAAAGGCAGGGATGGTCCGCAGATGCATTTGCAGATAGGGCGGGAGGCTGATTTTATAAAAGGATACATGTTCATCAGAGAGGATTGCAGATATATGATATCTGAGCCCATTTCAATATAGATGTTTATGTCCGTTATTTAATGGGGAATTTTAGTAATAAACATTTGGAATGGAGGCACCTCGTTATGGATCCTGCACAATCGGCTCAAAGGGAGGCATATTCTTCCCGCAATCTGTTTTCAGGCATTTTGTTTGGCCTGGGTCTTGTGGCATTTATTGATGAAACTATTTTTCATCAGCTGCTGCACTGGCATCATTTTTATGATAAATCCACAACGGATATCGGATTAGTCTCGGATGGTCTGTTTCATGCGTTCAGCTGGCTTGCAACAATAGGAGGTTTATTTTTGTTTGCGGATCTAAGACGCCGGAATGCCTTGTGGATCAAGAGGTGGTGGGGCGGTGTCTTGTGTGGGGCCGGAGCTTTTCAATTGTATGACGGCACAGTTCAGCATAAGCTGATGGGGCTTCATCAGATTCGGTACGTGGATCATGTGTACATATATGATTGGATCTGGAATATCATCGCAGCGTTGATGCTGGTTGCCGGGATCATTCTCATCGCCCGGACAAGAAAGCGGAAAGCTGATTAGTATGCATCATTCACATCATGTTATCGGAATCGGACCTCAGTTACTGTTGGCCCTGCCATTTATCGCTGCTTTGGTTTTGTATGGTATTGCTGTATCGATCTCTAATCGCAGCCGAAGAAAATGGCCTGTTTACCGGTCTGTTTTTTGGTTTATTGGGATTTTTTGCGCTGTTTCTGCAGTGAGCGGTCCTTTAGCCAACCGTGCCCACATGGATTTTACCGCGCACATGCTCGGACATTTGCTCCTCGGCATGCTGGCGCCGCTTCTCATGGTGCTTGCTGCACCAATGACTCTCCTCCTGCGATCCTTAAAGGTGAATCAGGCAAGAAGGCTCACTCATGTTCTGAAAAGCTTGCCAATACGGATTTTAAGTGATCCTCTCACTGCTTCCTTGCTGAATGTGGGAGGACTTTGGCTCCTTTATACGACGGATTTATACCCAGCCATGCATCAGAATTCCATTCTCCATATCGTTATCCATTTTCATGTTTTCTTAGCGGGGTATTTGTTCACCGTGTCTATGATTTATATTGATCCGGCACCGCATAGGACGAGCTTTGCTTATCGTGTGATTGTGCTGGTGCTGGCGTTCTCCGGCCACGGAATTTTGTCTAAGTTCATTTATGCTCATCCGCCAAATGGAGTGTCTCTGGGGCAGGCCGAGGCTTCGGGAATGCTAATGTACTACGGCGGAGACGTAATAGATATTGTGATTATTTTTATTCTCTGCCTGCAATGGTACCGTGATGCACGACCGCGTGTCGGGGAGCTATCCGTAAATTAGAAAGGAGGTAACCTAAATGAAAGCTCATCCATTTTGGAAAGAGGAAAACGTAAGAACAACACTTCCGAAAAGAGAGGCTTCAGGTCACAAAGGAACCTACGGAACTGGTCTCCTTTTAGCGGGAAGCAGAGATATGCCAGGAGCAGCGCTGCTTTCAGGACTTGGAGCTATGCGCAGCGGGATTGGCAAACTGGAAATCGGGACTGATGAAGAGGTGATCCCGTATGTTGTCCCTGTTTTGCCTGAGGCAACCTATTTGAGAAATGGATTGCAGAAAACGGCGGAAAGATCCGTTGACCTGGCAAAATATAAGGCTGTTGCTGCAGGTCCTGGTATAGAACCAAATGAAGAAACGGAGAAGGCCATTCATCAGCTGATGAAATCGGAATCTCCCCTCATATTGGATGCGGGGGCTTTAACTGAGCGGATGTATGATGAAAGACAGGAACCTGTGATTCTCACTCCCCACCCTGGTGAATTTTCGAAAATAACAGGAGTTGACCTAAAAGAGCTTCAGCAAAATCGCTCGCATCATGCATCCATTTGGTCTGAGAAGCTTGGTGTAACCATTGTTCTTAAAGGAAACGAGACAATCATCGCTTTCCCTGATGGTGAAGCCTGGACAAATCCGACAGGGAACAGCGCGCTTGCAAAGGGAGGCACCGGCGACACACTAACTGGTATGATGCTTGGCATGCTGTGCTGCCATAAGGAATGGAGACATGCGGTCTTAAACGCGGTCTATCTTCACGGAGTACGTGCCGATAAATGGTCCGAGCAAAGGTCAGCCCATACGATGCTCGCCCATGAATTAACGGAGCTGCTTCCTGTGGTCTGGAAGGGGTTTGAATAGGTTAAGGCCGGAACAGCAGGTTTAAGAGTTCAATACTAAATTAACAAGCGAACTAACTGACCAAGTATATCCTAATTAAAGGGGGCAATTGCAGCATAAAGCAATCGTCCCCTTTAGGTCATATAATGGCTGGATGCTGAGTAAGATTTCTTAGAAAAAATGCCTTGTTCCTTTTTTTATAAAAATCCTTATAAGGGGCAGCACTATAAAAGTTTTAACTCAATGGTTGTTGAGAACCAGCTGGGACGTAAAACGGCGGTACTTTAATCCATCCGCGTTTACGCATTAAATGTTTTAATCTAGTCGCGTAAGCCAATTTTTCTGCTTGAAACTGAACAAACAATAAACCAACATCTGTACGAATTGACTCAGTAGCGGCACCAGCTGCTTTCATAATCAAACTAATGATTTTTAAAGATAATTCGTTTGCAATCACATCATCCGTTAATTTAACACCAAGAGGAATACTGTTAGAATCTGATATTGGCATATCTTCAGGGGCAGGAGGCAGTGTAATGCCTTCCTTAATCAAGAAATCATGGAGTTGTTTCCTTTGACTGTTTCCGAGTTTCATATCTTCTTCAAGAATTGCTTTTAATTCATCATCCTCCGTCGTATTTAAACCTGCTTGAACGGATACTTTGGCTAATTCAAGACCTGCCAAGTAAATCCAGCATGCCATCACTTCTCCGACATGAAGAGGTTGATCTTTATCTTGAACTGTCATTGATTTCATTGCATCCATAACTGTTTCCCATACATTTACCATGTGATTCCCTCCTGCTTTTGTCGCTTAATTATTTATATTGTTTGTCCCATAAGATTTTTTATTCAATAGTTGATAATAAGAGATTAGGGAAGAAATATGTTATTTTTATTTTGTAATCGGGGCGCTTTTCTTTAATTGGAACGGCGTCTTTCTTTATGAAACGGGTCAGTATCCAAAATCCTGATTGTGAGGGTTTTGGGTAATCAAACAATCTCTTTGAGTTTCCAAAATCCTGATTATGCGGGTTTTGGGGAATCAAATGCCCTCTATGAGTATCCAAAATCCTGATTATGCGGGTTTTGGGGAATCAAATGCCCTCTATGAGTATCCAAAATCCTGATTATGCGGGTTTTGGGGAATCAAATGCCCGCTATGAGTATCCAAAATCCTGATTATGCAGGTGTTGGGTAATCAAACGCTCGCTATGAGTATCCAAAATCCTGATTATGCAGGTGTTGGGTAATCAAATGCCCTCTATGAGTATCCAAAATCCTGATTATGCAGGTGTTGGGTAATCAAACGCTCGCTATGAGTATCCAAAATCCTGATTATGCAGGTGTTGGGTAATCAAACGCTCGCTATGAGTATCCAAAATCCTGATTATACGGGTTTTGGGGAATCAAATAACCTCTTTAAGTATCCAAAATCCTGATTATGCAGGTGTTGGGGAATCAAACGCTCGCTATGAGTATCCAAAATCCTGATTATGCGGGTTTTGGGGAATCAAATAACCTCTTTGAGTATCCAAAATCCTGATTATGCGGGTTTTGGGTAATCAAACGCTCGCTATGAGTATCCAAAATCCTGATTATGCAGGTTTTGGGGAATCAAACGCTCGCTATGAGTATCCAAAATCCTGATTGTGCGGGTTTTGGGTAATCAAACGCTCGCTATGAGTATCCAAAATCCTGATTATGCGGGTTTTGGGGAATCAAACGCTCGCTATGAGTATCCAAAATCCTGATTATGCGGGTTTTGGGGAATCAAACAACCTCTTTAAGTATCCAAAATCCTGATTATGCAGGTGTTGGGGAATCAAACGCTCGCTATGAGTATCCAAAATCCTGATTATGCGGGTTTTGGGGAATCAAATAACCTCTTTGAGTATCCAAAATCCTGATTATGCGGGTTTTGGGTAATCAAACAACCTCTTTGAGTATCCAAAATTCTGATTATGCGGATTTTGGGGAATCAAATAACCTCTTTGAGTATCCAAAATTCTGATTATGCGGGTTTTGGAGAGTCAAACGCTCGCTATGAGTATCCAAAATCCTGATTATGCGGGTGTTGGGTAATCAAACGCTCGCTATGAGTATCCAAAATCCTGATTATACGGGTGTTGGGTAATCAAACGCTCGCTATGGGTATCAAAAATCCTGATTATGCAGGTTTTGGGTAATTAAACAACCTCTTTGAGTATCTAAAATCTTGATTATGCAGGTGTTGGGGAATCAAATGCCCTCTATGAGTATCCAAAATCCTGATTATGCGGGTTTTGGGGAATCAAACGCTCGCTATGAGTATCCAAAATCCTGATTATGCAGGTTTTGGGGAATCAAACGCTCGCTATGAGTATCCAAAATCCTGATTGTGCGGGTTTTGGGTAATCAAACGCTCGCTATGAGTATCCAAAATCCTGATTATGCGGGTTTTGGGGAATCAAATGCCCTCTATGAGTATCCAAAATCCTGATTATGCAGGTTTTGGGGAACCAAACAACCTCTTTAAGGGAAGGGATTTTCATAATAAATCGAAGATACTTAGAGGATGTAATTTCTGTTAGCGATCAGGACATTTGTTTCAGCAAAAATAAAATAAGGAAATGATTTGTCATGACATTACGAACGATTTCAGAAGTACGGTTTAATTGATAATCCCGGATGAGATAGTATAATTTATCTTAAAACAAACTAATTGGCGCTTTAAAGGGAAAATGCAATTGCTGAGTTTGTTCAGAGATGGAGTGAAAGGTATGGAAAGTACCAAAGTTTTAGTAATTATAGATGTTCAAAAAGCTTTTAACCACAAAAAATGGGGAGAACGAAATAATTTTCATGCCGAAGAAAACATTAAGAAAGTGCTGGATATATGGCGTGATAAAGGATGGGAGGTAGTCCATGTTCAACACTTATCTGAAAAACCGGGTTCAGTTTTTTATTATAAAGAGGACGGTTTTTCTATAAAAGACATCGTTGCTCCTCTCAATCATGAAAAAGTAATAACCAAAACGGTTAATAGTGCTTTTATTGGAACTAATCTTAACGAATATTTAAAAAGTATTAATACGGACAAAGTAGTAGTTACTGGCTTGACTACCCCGCATTGCGTTTCAACCACTACAAGAATGAGCGGGAATTTGGGTTATGATACTTATCTGCTTTCAGATGCAACAGCAGCTTTTGGAATGAAGGATCATAACGGTGAATATATAGATGCAGAAACGATTCATAATCTTTCTCTTGCGACTGTTCACAATGAATTTGCCACCGTGTTAAACACCGAGCAATTTATTAAATCTATTTTGTGAATTCAATGGACTGAACCAGTTAATTACGAATTGCTAGAGCAGATAATTGAATTTAATATCAAGGATAAGGCTTTAGAATTCGAATTTTTGGCGGCAATAGCATAATATCGAAGGAGGAAGACATGGAAGTTTTCGCAAAATATTTAGCAGGTATTGATAACCCCGACCACCGCGATCGAACAGAGGAAATTTTGACGTGGGTTGCTGATAAATTCCCGAATTTGAAACCGCACATCAAGTGGAATACGCCAATGTTTTCCGATCACGGCACATTTATCATCGGCTTTTCCACAGCGAAGCATCATTTGAGCGTTGCACCCGAAGAAGCAGGCATTACCCACTTTGTCGATGACATTGCACAAGCTGGCTACAGCGCTACCAAAGGCTTGTTTCGAATTCGGTGGGCTGAGCCGGTAAATTACGAATTGCTTGAGAAAATGATTGAATTTAATATACAGGATAAAACAGAATATACGAATTTTTGGCGGGAATAATCCATTACGCCGTATCTAAAAAAGCATGACACAAAAAATGTCATGCTTTTTTGCAGCTCAGGTAGTAGCCGTATGCGAACGCCCGTTAAAATACTTCCCCAGCACCGGTTATTAGATGTTAGCGAGTATGAAGAGGATTCTAACGTTTTTTCATATATAGAGACAAAACATTTTGATCATTTCTTCCAAAAGGAGAAATGCTCTTTTTTATTGAAGTAAAGGGCAGGATTTTTAACAATTACTGACGAAATCATTATTTTTAAAGGAAAACTGTTCAAGGAGGAGATGACTTTGAATCGTATTGAATTCCTTATAAACCTGCTAGATTCGACGTTTGATAAGGAGAGTTGGTATGCTCCGCTTAAACATGCAATTGAAGGAGTCACGGCAGAACAAGCCAGTTGGAGACCAGCTGGAGAGGCAGCCAAAACAATCTGGGAGAATGTTAATCATCTCATTTATTACAAAGAGAGACTTGTAGCAGACATGGAAGGCCGTGAATGGACACATAATCTAAGCGGTGACGAAAACTTCTATCTCACCGAACAATCAAATGAAAATAAGGAATGGAAGAAAGTCATTGAACGTGCTGAAAACGTTCATCACAGTTTAAGGCAGATACTGAGTGGAACTTCTGTTGAAGAGCTTGACCAAAATTCCCTTGAAGGGAAACTGCTGGATATATTTCTTCACGACGCTTACCATACGGGTCAAATTATTCAAATCAGAAAAATGCAGGGGTCCTGGCCATCCCATCGTTGACCGAACGAAGAAACATTGGGTGAAATAAATTATTATATATCTAACCACATTATAAATAGTCTCTAAAGGCAGCGTAGCTGTCTTTTTAAAATAATTCAAGTGAAAGAGGTGTCCATTAAGGACACCACTTTCACTTGAATATTCCTTGATGCTTTACGATGTCATTTCAAACCTGCCTGTCGCAATAGATTGACTTTTTTATCCTTAAAATACCTTTTAGGGTTTTCTGCGTCAATTTTATTAGGAAACTTGCTTTGGATTTTTAACTAATTTCATTTCTTGCTCTTTTTTTGCGGACTTTTTCGCCCAGTACGTGGCAATCAAAGGTCCAGAAATATTGTGCCACACTGAGAAAATTGCACTCGGAACAGCAGTAAGCGGTGAGAAATGGGCGGTTGCTAATGCTGCAGCAAGTCCTGAGTTCTGCATCCCGACCTCAATCGAAATTGCCTTTTGATCGGCATAAGGGAATTTGCACCATTTTGAAATAAAGAAACCTAATAGCAATCCAACAAAATTATGCAGAACGACTACACCGAGGATCGCCAAACCGGATTCAAGGATATTATCTTTATTCCCGGCTACCACTGCTGAGATGACGCCGACGATCCCAATTACTGAGACAAGCGGCAGGATTTTCGCCCCTTCTTCTGCTTTGTCCTTCAATATCCATTTGAAGACGATACCGAGAATAATAGGAATAAGAACGATTTGAACCGTCGAGAGAAGCATATCTTTTCCTGATACAGGAAGCCACTGGCTCGCTAATAAGTAAATAAGCGCCGGAGTCAGGATAGGTGAT
Organism: Metabacillus dongyingensis; assembly: GCF_019933155.2. Taxonomy (NCBI): domain Bacteria; kingdom Bacillati; phylum Bacillota; class Bacilli; order Caryophanales; family Bacillaceae; genus Metabacillus; species Metabacillus dongyingensis. Next base: position 457,563 of record NZ_CP082944.1, read on the forward strand.
ACCAAAGTCGCTACCGATGAAACCGCAACTGACAGGGCGACATTTGCTCTTGCCAGGTACGCCATTACATTCGATGCAGTTCCCCCAGGGCAGCAGCCGACCAATATCACGCCAACAGCCACTTCAGGAGGAAGATTCAACCCTACGGCCAGAAGATAAGCGGCACCAGGCATAATGATGTATTGAGCAGCAACCCCTACGAACACGGCCAGGGGCTGTTTGAATACAGCCTTGAAATCTTTAAAAGACAACGTCAATCCCATCCCGAACATGATAATTCCAAGAAGGAGCGGGATATAAGGTGCTATCCAGGTAAAACCTCCTGGAAACAACAAGGCCAAAGCCGTGAATAGTAAGACCCAGTAGATAAAAGTGTTACCTGCTGCTGTACTTATTCTTGCTAGCAAATTCATTCAATAAGCCACCTTTTTTAGAATATTTTTTATAATATTCAGATAATATATCATATATTTCGATAAAAAAACACAAAAACCACAGAATACGAAAATTTTTAGCGAATTTTGCTATTTGACAGGTTCTCACCAATAAACTTCGATTTTTATATCTGCCAAACTTCATTCGCCGAATCCTCATAAGCTGTGCGGTATTATTAAGAGGCTTTTGGATACTAACAGGCAGGATTATTTATCGTTTTAAAGATGGAAAATTGGTTCTATTCAACAATCGGGGGCAATTATGAAGAAAAATAAACCCAAATTTCACATTTATGATGCTGAGAAACTGGGCTTTTAATTTGGGGAAAAATTGATTGTTCCCCTATTCGGCAAGTCTACTTATTATCATTGATAAACGGCGCAGACCGTCTTCTAAACTTGGAAGAGATGCAAAGGAATAGGAAATGCGCAGATATTGGCAAGCCTGATTATCATAGACGTTTCCGGGGTTTAGTAATATGCCTTCTGCAAGTGCATGTTCAAATAGTTTTCTTATAGAGATTGACGGCAATAAACGTACCCAAACATAAAATCCTCCACTTGGCTTTTCCCATGTTGCAATACTGGAAAAATACTGGTTTAAAGTATTTAATGTAAAATCCCTTCGTATTTTAAGCTGTTTTCTTATTTCCTTAAGATGCTGATCATAAAGTCCGCTGGAAAACCATTCTGCTGCGGCCCACTGTGATAAAGAACTGGAACCATAGTCGGTTTGCATTTTAATATCTGCTAAGTGCTCAATAACTGGTTCTGGACCAACTACCCAACCAATTCGAAGACCTGGACTTAATGATTTAGATAAACTTCCCAAATATAAATCAAGGCCATTTTTGTCAAAAGCCTTAAGGGGTTTTGGCGGTTTTTCCTCTAACCATAACTCTCTATAAACATCATCCTCGATTATTGGCAATTGTTCTTGTTGACAGATGTTTAATAATTGATCACGTCTTTTAACAGTCATTAAAGTTCCAGTAGGGTTGTGAAAAGAAGGAATTGTATAAAGTAATGCAGCTTTATGTTGTTTTTTATATTGTGGAATATGTTCTGCTTCAAGTCCTTCTTTATCTAACGGGATGCCGACTAATTGCATACCTGCTGATTGGAAGACATGCACTGAATTGAGATACGATGGCTTTTCTGTTAATACGGTAGAACCTTTATGTAATAAACCAACACTAATAAGCTGCAGGGCTTGTATAGCACCTGAAACGATTAAAATGGAAGAGGGTGAAGCCTGAATTCCAATTGTTTTTAAATAGCTGCTTATTTGCTCCCTGAGCGGCAACAACCCCTTCGGTTCTTCATAGCCATAAGTTAATTCTCTAGTAGACAATTTTTCGAAAACTTGTTTCATTGAAGTGCCAGGCATGAGTTCCGGTGATAATTCTCCTGTTCCTAAATGGATTATGTCAGGAATAAATTCAGCTTGATTTATTTCTTGAATCGTTGGCAAGTTGGGTTTGTGAATGCCAGAATTTACGTAGGAACTCCAATCCGGGGGAGGGGCAGTTGTTAAAAGGTTCCATGTATTATTAACCACTCTTGTTCCACTGCCGGTTTTTCCTTCAATAAGTCCTTCCGCTGTTAATTCATCATATGCAGTTACAACTGTACTTCGATTTACTTCAAAAGCTTTTGCCAGTGTGCGTTGAGGAGGGAGCTTATATCCTATCGTCCATTCCCCATTCGATATCTTTTCTTTTATAAATTCAGTTATTTGTTTATGTAATGGTACAGGTGAAGACTTATTTGGCTTCCAATCGATTGAAAACATCCAATGGTTCTCCTTTTTATTATTTATTATATTATTTGGTTGGTTTGAATTCCATCCAATTGGTCGGAGACATGGTCCATATCTTCAACTAAACTATGACTAATTTAATAAAATGGAAGAAAGGGAGAACATTGGATGTTAGAACCATTTATTCATGGATTTATTCTTGCACTGGGATTGATTCTGCCTCTTGGCGTCCAAAATATTTTTGTTTTTAATCAAGGGGCGCTGCAGCCGCGATTTATTAAAGCATTACCTGTTGTGATTACTGCCTCTTTGTGTGATACGCTTTTGATTTTAGTGTCTGTCTTAGGGGTTTCCTTACTGATTCTAGGTTCATTTTGGATCAAAACAATCCTTGTTGGGGGAGGTTTTATCTTTTTAATTTATATGGGATGGACCACATGGAATAGTAAACCGAGCAATGAAAGAGCAGAAATTGCAAAGAAATTTTCTTTGAAGAAACAAGTCTTGTTTGCGGCATCTGTTTCCTTACTTAACCCTCATGCAATAATGGACACGATGGGTGTGATCGGACCAGGTTCGTTAAGATACGAGGGGGAAGAAAAAGTTATATTTGTTTTTTCATGCATGGTGGTTTCGTGGAGTTGGTTTTTAGGACTTGCGCTAATTGGGCGAATGAGTGGAAAACTCGATAAATCAGGAAACTTTATGTTTGTATTGAATAAAATATCTGCCTTAGTAATGTGGGGGGCAGCCGTTTATCTTGGACTATCTTTAATTAATCATTAAGCTAAGTAAATAAAGTTGTAAGGACTTAAATCGGCTGCAACACTCGGGGGCTTTCTTTTGGATAAGCCCCGTTCCTATTTACTGAGCTGGGTTTTTCATCTGATTGCAGGAATCTTGATCTTCACCGTAAATTCCTCTTTTTTATAAACAAAATCTAAATATCCCTGATGCTCGTTCACGATATCATGAATGATTTTCGTGCCGAGACCAGCATGTCCGTCTGATTTTGTCGTGATCCCGTATATTTCATACAATTGATCTAGAATATCGTTTGGAATTGGCATGGCAGTATTCTTGCATATGAGTATGTAAAGACCGCTTTTTTTGTAAAATTGCAGGGAGATCTGTGCCTGTTCTTTATGTGCTTCCTGCCATTCTTTGCTTGCATCAATGCTATTGGATAGAAGATTGCCAATCAAAGCCACGATGTTATGGTCTGAAAACGGCAGGGAAGATAAAGGGAGGTCGAGATCATAGACAATGGAAATGCCGGCCGCATGAGCAGTTTTATACATCTGGTGCAGGGCTCCCGCGACAATTCCCCGTTCTCCTTTAATCGAGAGGTTCGTTTCTTCATATCCGCCAACTAATTCATCCAAATAGTCTTTCGCTTCCTTGTTTTTGCCGTTTTCAAGCAGGAAATGAACAGCAGAAACATGTTTCAGAAAATCATGCCGTTCGCTTCGGACAATTCTGAACGTTTCATTCATGTGATTCCGCTGTTCTTCAAACTGCTGAAGCTCGTGAGATAAAGTGTGCAGTTTCTTTGAACCGGCTTGCCGGACCGCTTCTAGACCGATAAAAATCAGAAAAGGGACGAGCTCTATTAAAAAAGGCAGATCCGCTATATAAAAGGTAATGAGTATCATCTGCATTAAGAATAAATAAATATGCCATTTTACTTCCAGTGCACTAAGGTTTAAAGCGGATTTTCTATAAATAAAATAAGCGATTCCTAAGGCCAGTAAACTAGTATAATAAATGGGCGTTTTCCAAGGAAGGTTCATGACCAAAGCCTGAAGATGAACCGTTCCAAGGATAGCAGTCAGTGCCCAGTATAATTTATGTGTTTTCACCATTTTCCCGCCTTTAAAAGTAATGCTGCTGCAAGAAATCCACTTTTTCCTTCGTAATCATGGCTTGTGCATCCAAGCCTTCAAATGTCACGATGTAGGAATTTTTGGCATACAGCGAAAAGTTTTTTACGTAATGGATATTGATGATAAAAGACCGGTGGGACCGGATGAAATCCCGTTCTCTCAGTTCTCCTTCAAGTTCATTCAGCGTCAGGTACGTCTTGATAGAACCAGATTTGGTATAAATGGTCGTTGATCTGCCTGATCGTTCAATGAAAATGATGTCTTTCTTCTGAAGGATATGAATGTCATTTTTTTGTTTTAAATACAGTCTTCCGGCGATTTCCGCTGATTTTGATTTTTCTTTCAATCGTTCAATTGATTTGATCAGCCGTTCTTTCGAATAAGGCTTCATAATGTAGTCATGAACATTCAGTTCAAATGCGTGAACGGCATAGCCGCTGCTTCCGGTCACAAAGATAACTGAAATATTCAGTGCATGCGAATGAATCACATCGGCTAGTTCATAGCCCGACAGATTCGGCATTTCAATGTCCGCAATCAGTACATCAACTGCCTCTTTCTTTATATGCTCGTATGCCTCCTCAGCCGATTGAGTGGAGAACACAATTTCGAGTTCTGGTATGCCTGCGATTATTCCATTTAATTTATCAAGGTCAATAAACCGGTCGTCTACTAGTCCAACTTTCATTGATATGTCTCACCTGCCGTCGTATTGCTGAACTTCTTAATTTGTAAGATTCTCTTTATTTTACCATTTATATGATGTTATTTGGCATATTCACGACACCAAACGGACGATTCACGACATAAGTGCAGATTCCTCTGCGGTTTGTTTGTATATTAATGACAAGAAGACACACAAAGAGGTGGAATAATGATGATTGAGATTCATGAGGTTACGAAAACGTTTCAGGATAAAAAAATATTTGTCACAGCGCTTAAGCATGTATCATTTTCCATGAAAAAAGGAGAAGTGGTCGGCTTGCTTGGAGAAAACGGAGCGGGAAAAACAACGCTGCTGCGGATGATCGCGACTCTGCTATCTCCAACTGAAGGTCAGGTCAGTGTGGCAGGGTACGACACGATAAAAGAACCGGATGAAATCAAGAAACGAATTGGCGTGCTGTTCGGAGGGGAAACCGGCTTGTATGATCGCCTCACCGCTCGGGAGAACTTGGAATACTTTGCCCGATTGTATGGACTCAGCAAGCATGAAACAAAGGTGCGAATAGATGACTTAGCAAAAATGTTCGGAATGAGGGATTATTTAAACCGGAAAGTTGGCGGCTTTTCAAAGGGAATGCGTCAAAAAGTCGCAATAGCCAGAGCGATTATCCATAATCCCGACATCATTCTTTTTGATGAACCGACAACGGGTCTGGATATTACTTCATCTAATGTCTTCCGCCAGCTTGTTCATCAGCTGAAAAGAGAAGGAAAAACGATTGTATTTTCAAGCCACATCATGGAAGAAGTCACTATGCTCTGCGACTCTGTTGCGATGATGCACAAGGGAGAGCTAGTCTATCAGGGAAACCTGGAGAGTCTTTATCAAGCAGAAGGCAGCCGTGATTTGAATTATATTTTCATGAGCAAGCTAGTTAGGAGAGATGATTATGCTTCTTGAAATCTATCTAAAAGAAATGAAGGACTGTTTCCGTGACCGGAGAACGCTATTTTTAACTGTATTGCTTCCGATTGTGATGATGACTGGATTGACGCTTTTTTATGAGAGTTTAGTATCAGACGGAGAAGACAATACGTACACGCTGGCTCTTGATGAAAACATAAGCGGAGCGGAAGCCGACATTTTTAGTGTTCTTGAAAATGTGAAGATTATCAAAACGGAAAATCCTGAAGAAGTCATTAAAGAAGGTGATGCGCAGGCAGCCGTTCTTCTTGACTCTGATTTCACTGCTAAGATTGAGGACGGTCAAGCAGCATCCATCACAATCATTGGGGATTCTTTCAGTCAAAATTCATCTGCTCTTATGACACTCGTATCAGGTGCCTTGACGGCATATGAAAAAACAATTGTTTCCGAAAGGCTTGCTCAAGAGGGAACAGATCCATCCCTTATTCAGCCGCTTTCTATTGAACAAAAAGAAGTATCGGAAGAAGACCCGACGATTAACTTACTTGCGCTTCTGGTTCCGATGATTCTTGCATTAGCAGTCGGCATCGGGGCTGGTCCTGCTGCATCCGATCTTTTTGCTGGAGAAAAAGAGAAGAAAACAATGGAGGCGCTCTTAATGACTCCAGTGAGCAGGTCAACGCTGCTATTCTCAAAATGGCTGACCATTTCTTCTATAGGGACCATTACAGGTATGATCACACTGGCTGTAGTAGCACTTGAGATAGCCTTTTTAACAGAAAACCTCAGAAAAGCTGTTTCATTCGGTGACGATGCTCCGCTTATTATCGGCATTGCTATTCTTATTTCTGTCATCTATGCCATGTTTATTGCATCAGTGCTAATGGTGACGAGCATTATCGGCAAAACGGTAAAAGAATCGCAAAGCTACAGCACACCAATCATGATGCTTGTCACGATCCCTGCCCTTACAACAGCAAACCTCAGCATCAATGAACTTGCGTTTCATCACTTTGCGATTCCAATATTGAACCTCTTCAGTCTTCTGAAAGAATTGCTGTTTGGCGTCATTCAGTATGATCACATCCTAATCGTGATTGGCAGCAATGTATTGTTTATGGCACTCGCTTTTGTAATCGGAAGAGCGCTGTTTATGAAGGATAAATGGGTTATAAATTAGAAATCTGTCAGAAAGTGTCCCGTTATTAGAATGGGGCACTTTTTTCAATGAATACTTTCCATTTTCAACAAAATACTTTCTTTTTTACTAGATTTACTTTCTATAATCGGAATTTTACTTGCCGGAGCAGCTCAAATACTTTCTTTTTTCCAAATGTCTCCCAGACCATTCTCCAAATATCAGCAAATAACCCGATTACAGCCGATTATTCCTGTTTAAACGAATTCACTCATAGGTAACCCCTCAATGATAACGCTTCCCTTCACTATCTCGGTCTATTCCTTATAATTGTCCTGTATTCCCTTGAATCTATCTCTCAGCATGTTACGATAATAAACGTTGAAAAAATACGAACGGACACGAACAGAGTTTTTGAGGGGGCTCATTATGTTAAGAGAAAAAACAGTTGCATTTTTAGGGGCAGGTTCGATGGCAGAGTCAATGATTTCAGGGATTGTACAGGTCGGCATCATTCCGGCAGAAAATATTTATGTCACAAATAGAAGCAATCAATTGCGGCTTGAAGAATTGAATCATGTGTACGGAGTAAATGCGGTCCATCAGAATGACTTGCCTTACGAAGAAATTGATTTGTTTATTTTAGCCATGAAACCTCAGGGCGCAGCGGATTCACTCCGAGCACTAAAGGATAAAGTTAGAGCGGATCAGGTAGTGATTTCTGTTTTAGCGGGGATTTCGACAACGTTTATGGAAGATCATTTAAGAATGAATCAGCAGGTTGTGCGCGTGATGCCGAATACATCGAGCATGATTCAAGAATCGGCTACAGCCCTAAGCCCTGGCAGACATACGGCGGTGGACAACGTGCTTGCTGTGAAAGAGCTGCTCAGCTGTATGGGAAAAGTCTTTTTAATTGAAGAAGAGCAGATGGATATTTTTACAGGGATTGCAGGAAGCGGCCCGGCTTACTTTTATTATTTAATGGAGCATATGGAGCAGGCTGGCGTTGAAAAAGGAATGGACGAAGAGATGGTCCGCGAGATTGTTGCTCAAACCATCCTTGGCGCAGCGAAAATGATTATGGCAAATGACGAAGCACCGGCGAGTTTACGAAAAAAAGTCACTTCACCAAATGGAACGACGGCATCAGGACTTGAAGCATTGCGGAAAAATAATGGCGGAAAAGCCATTTCACAGGCGGTTCATCATGCGGCGAAACGTTCAAAAGAGCTGAATGAAGAGATGGCAGGGGCATTGGTGACGTCTTAACCCGAATATGAATTGCAAGGCTAGACAGAAAAAATCAGGAGGGATAGGATGTTGAAAAAAGAGAAGCAGATAAAAAGAGTTGTTATTAAGATCGGAAGCAGCTCGCTGACAAGCATGCACGGTGAGATAAGCCGCAGAAAGCTTGAGAAGCTTGCAGATCAGATAGTAGAGCTTAAGGATGCCGGCTACGAAGCAGTTGTAGTTTCATCAGGAGCTGTTGCAGCGGGCTACCGTAAGCTAGGATGCATTCAGCGGCCGTCATCGCTGCCTGAGAAGCAGGCCGCAGCTTCCATCGGACAGGGTCTGTTAATGGAATCTTACTCAGAACTCTTTTTATCTCACGGCTACGTCGCTTCACAGCTTTTAATTACTAGAAGCGATTTTTCCGATGAAACACGCTATGGCAATATGAAAAATACGATGAATGTGCTGCTGGAACGCGGCATTATTCCGATCGTAAATGAAAATGATACGGTAACAGTAGACCGGTTAAAGTTTGGCGATAATGATACGCTCTCTGCTAAGGTTGCAGCATTAATCGGCGCAGATATGCTGATTATTTTATCGGATATTGATGGGCTTTATAATGGTAATCCAAACAGTATTCCGAATGCTAAACTTCTTGAGAAAGTGGATGCCATTACCCCTGAAATCGAAGCAGCAGCGGGCGGTTCAGGCAGCGCAGTCGGAACAGGCGGCATGAAGTCTAAAATTGCAGCCTTCAAAATTGCGATGGCATCAGGCATTCAATCCTTCTTAGGAAAATCAAGTACAAGAGATATCTTAATGCATGCTGTAAACGGCACAGCGAAAGGCACGTATTTTAAACCGAAGCCGAATGCTTTCAACCTTGATAAGAAAAAGCAATGGATTGCGTTCCATTCAGGTCCTGAAGGCAAGATTATGATTACTAATGAAGCGAAAACAGCCATGATCGATAAACAGCGAAACATTTATCCGATCGATATACAGGAAGTGAACGGACGCTTTAACGATGGTGCGGTCGTCACAATCCTTGATGAAGACGGAGAAGAATTTGGTCTTGGCAGAATCAATTTTTCAACTGAAAAATTAATGGATAAAACGAAGTACGGAACAACGGCAGTGATTGATCAGGAGACATTTGTCTGCTCTCTCGATTTTTCAATAAAGGTACCAAGTTAAAAAATGAACTGGAGGCGTTTTGATGAGTATTGCAGCTCTTAAACCAATGACGGTGGAAGAACAGGCAATCACAGCAAAAAAAGCACAGAAAGCATTAAACATGTTAACAACAGATGAAAAAAATCAAGGACTTCGAATTGCTGCAAATGAGTTAGAAAACGAATACCAAGTCATTTTGGATGCGAATAAAGAAGACCTGGAAAAAGGCAGAGAAAAGGGCTTTGATGAAGCATATATGGATCGACTGGCTCTCACTCAGGAGCGTATTGCCGATTTTGCAGAAGGTCTGCGCCAAGTAGCTGATCTTCCAGATCCAACGGGGGATGTCTTATCTGATTGGACGCTTGAAAACGGCCTTAAGGTAGAAGAAGTACGAGTTCCACTCGGCGTCATCGGCATGATTTATGAGGCACGCCCAAATGTAACGGCAGATGCGGCAGGACTTGCCTTAAAGTCCGGCAATGCGATTTTGCTGAAAGGCGGATCTTCGGCTTTATCGTCCAACCAAAAGATAGTTGAAGTGATGCATCGAGCACTAGAAAAAACGAAGATCCCGAAAGAAGCTGTTCAGTTTATCGCTTCAACTGACCATGCGGCAACACAGAAGCTCTTCACTATGAAGGAGCATATTGATGTTTTGATTCCAAGAGGCGGCGCTTCATTAATCAAAGCGGTTGTTGAAAATGCCACAGTACCTGTTTTAGAGACAGGTGTAGGGAACTGCCATATTTATTTTGATAAAGAAGCTGACACGGAAAAGGCACTGAACATCCTCATTAATGCGAAAACAGACCGTCCGGCCGTATGCAATGCAGCAGAAACACTGATCGTTCATAAAGACTGGCTGCATGGGAATAAAGAAGTGCTTGCAGATACTATTAAGAAGAACGGCATTACCATTCATGGTGACAAAGAAGCAGCAGATACTCTTCCAAATGTCATACCTGCAAATGAAGAAGACTGGGCCAATGAATATCTAAGCCTGGATCTTGCGATTAAAACAGTGAACAGCCTGGATGAAGCCATTGATCATATTGATCAGTACGGCACGAAGCATTCTGAAGCGATCATTACAGAAAACGCTGAGACAGCTAAGCGGTTTATGCACTTAGTTGATGCCGCAGCCCTTTATCATAATGCGTCAACGCGATTTACAGATGGCGGCGCGCTCGGCTTTGGAGCAGAAATCGGCATCTCGACCCAGAAGCTCCATGCACGCGGACCAATGGGGCTGCCGGCGCTGACAACGATAAAATATATGATGACAGGGAATGGACAAGTGAGGTAAGTTATTAAAATAGCATTAATAGCAGAAAACGCCCGATTATTAGTTGGGCGTTTTTATCTTTTTTACTTTATAAGAGACTTAAAACGGCGGGGAGTTTTGCTGTAAAAGTGTATTTATGAAGATGATGTATCAAACAGGTCTCCACCGGGTTTTTGAGCAGTCATACAACCGCCTCTATGATTACCTTTGTTTAGCATTTTCACGGTTTTGGGTTCTCAAACAGCTTCTATGGTTACTTTTGTATAAGAAATTTCCGGATTTGAGTACTCAAACCGCCTTTATGGTTACCTTTGTATAAGAAATTTCCGGATTTGAGTACTCAAACCGCCGCTTTGATTATCTTTGTTTAAGATTTTCCCGGATTTGAGTACTCATACCGCCTTTATGGTTACCTTTGTCTAAGAAATTTATGGATTTGAGTACTCATACGGCCTCTATGATTACCTTTGTATAAGAAATTTCCGGATTTGAGTACTCAAACCGTCTCTATGATTACCTTTGTTTAGCATTTTTCCGGATTTGAGTACTCAAACCGCCGCTATGATTACCTTTGTTTAAGATTTTCCTGGATTTGAGTACTCAAACCGATGCTATGATTACCTTTGTTTAAGAATATTCCGGATTTGAGCACTCAAACCGTCTCAATGATTACCTTTGTTTAGCATTTTTCCGGATTTGAGTACTCAAACCGCCGCTATGATTACCTTTGTATAAGAAATTTATGGATTTGAGTACTCATAAAGTCTCTATGATTACCTTTGTATAAGAAATTTCCGGATTTAGGTACTCAAACCGCTTCTATGGTTACCTTTTTTTAAGAATTTTCCGGATTTGAGTACTCAAACCGCCTTTATGGTTACCTTTGTCCAAGATTTTCCGGTTTTTTACAGTATGAAAAAGCAGTCCGGATTGCAGATGGCTTTATCCAATAAAAGTAAAAGTGAGGTGCCTGCGCAGCTCACTTTTGCGTTGCCTAGTGTAGCGCAGGTCGCTGCAAAAATTCCGATTTTAAATCTTTTATTTGAAACAGAAAAACAGCCGCTTATGGAAGAACTGCAAAAAGCGCTGGACGATAAAGGGTACAAATGGGACGGCTTGGGGGTTGGGGTGCAGCCGAGGGAGATCAGCGTAAGAATCGTCGGCACCGATGAATATTATGATGATGTGAAGCAGGATGTGGAAGAACTGATTCAAAGAATTTTAATGAAAAGAAACGATAATGCTTATACCATCGACATCTCTAAATCAGAACCAGTGGAAGAACCATCAGAAGCTGACTTAGATCAAGTGAGAGAGCAGCACAAAATAAGTGAGGATGTGCTGGAAATCCTGGCAGAATACGGAAATACACAGACGGGCTTTGGCATTCAAGAGGGCGTGATTGAATTTAATCTGCCAAAGGATGAACCGCGAATAGAAGAAATCAAAAAAGCTGTCTCCGATCGTATTAAAGAGAAACAGTTTGGTGACTATTCAGTTAAAGTGCGTACATTCAACAGAGCCAAAAAAGAGCGTGAAGACAGATGGATGCCGATCTTTAACACCATTGCAGACGGCCTGACTGCCAAAGCTGAATATAAAGTAAAAGGGATCGGCTACACGAATAAATATGATTATTTCGCCATTTATATCACGACAAACGTTTCTATTAAGGACGATGATGCCAAGGAACTTGCGGATGCTATTGAAAAAACAATTGACGTTTATTTAACTTCTGAAAAAGTAAAGAATTCCATTATAGGAGATGACTATAAAATCATCGTAAACAGCAAGGAAGGTAAACAACTGAATGATTGAGGAAGAAGCCTGGAGAATTCCAGGCTTTTGTTTTTCTGGAAAATGTTATAAAAAAGGTTTATCTTTTTATGGGCAGGTGGTATTAGATAATTGGGATATTTTTCTTTAATCCTATCATCACAAAGTCCTAATGATTTCCTAATTTGAACAATAGTCTATTCAAAAGCATTACTTTCCTCGCTCAAAAGTCTGAACATTCGGTCTTAGAAAATGTTACTGGAGACTTATGGAAATTGGAAATTGAATCTAGTAATATTTTCTTATATGTGTAAAACGGGATGATTTTGTAGAAATTTGAAGGATATACATAGAAAAATGTAAGAATTGGTGAGGTGAAAATAATGAATTCTGAACACGTCAGAGCACTTGCAAGGGTATTTCAGGAAGCATCAGATTCCGTTAAAGACCAGGAAGCAAAATTGCTTCAAGACATAAACAATAATGCAGCTACATGGAGCGGTAAAAGCCGCAGCAAATTTGATTCCGCCATGGACGAAGCCCAGATTCTGTTCCAGAGACACTCAGACAACCTCTACGACATCAGCCGCGAACTCGAAGCCGCCGCCGACTCCGTTGACAGAGTGCGGGAAGAGATTGAAAGACAAGAAGAATTAGAGAGACTTGAGAGAATTCTCCGCCTGAAAAAATTAGATGTGCAGTAGAACAGTTAGGGGTGCAGCATGAATCATCGTTCAGGCAAAAAGAAAAAGAAAGTGGACGAAAGACAGGGAATGAATGACGGCTGCGTGCCGGGATGCGTCGACTTTTTTATCATTCCGATTCAAGTCGGCATCGTTGCTTATCAATTGATTCAGATATATATCATATAAGTTTTCTGTTGTGTGATAAAATGAATCCTCTATATGATCATGATCCAAATTATAATCGTAAGAAAAAGAAGAGAGATATACCGGGTGACGAAGGATACTTCCCTAGCTGTCTTGATATATTCTTACTTCCTTTACAAATAGGAATATCAGGGAAATTATTTCCAATAACTTATTTAATAATGTTTTAATTTAGGATAATAGAAAAAATGCTGAGGTGCAGAATGAGCAATTATGATAAGAATAAGAAAAGAAGTAAAGAAGAAGCTGATGATGCTGCAAGGGGCGGCTGTATGTTGCCAGGATGTATAGATTTTTTTATTATTCCTTTGCAAGTCGGTATCTTGGGGTACCAATTTATCAATATGATTTAAAACTAAAATCTTTGCTCAAGAAATGAGGTCGAAAAAACTAATGAGTGGTAAAATATCCGTCGATCCGAATAGACTAGATGAACTCGCCAACCAATTCGTTTTTAAATTAAGTGACATCGAAGAAGAATCTAAGCGTCTGCATATTGAACTTGCAAATTTGATTTTGAGTGCTCCCCCGGAGTACAGTCATTGCTTTTATTCTATCGGTGATTCATGGGGAACAGGTCAAGCTCTAGCAAATAGATTAAGTGAGTTGGAACAGGATGTCAGAATGACTGCCAACAAGTTTGCTGAAAGAGATGACCTGCTTGGGCGACTTTTTAATATGCATGAAAAATACGGCACAATGGTTGCAATGGGTGGTTTGGTATCCAGACAGCTTGCTTATTATGGTTTGGGTTTCACTCAATTTGCTAAAAATGCAGATGAGATCTATTCATTCCGTCATATGAGTGCACTCAGTAAATTTTCAGAAGTTGTAGATGGCTCAAAGTATAAAAGAGCTGCTAAAGGATTAGTCAGCTGGACCTTTCTTTCAGGAAAATATAAAGATACTCCATTTGCAGATCTTGTACATAAAAAGTATTCAAAATATTTGCCTGGTGATGTTGTGGACTTTACCTCAAGCACAAGGGGAGTATGGGGTGGAATGATTAAAAATAATGTAACATCGACCATGTGGAAAGATCTTGGGAAGAATGCATTGAAATTTGGTAAAACCAATGCTGCTAGTGCATTAGTTGTAACAGGTGCTATGGAAACTGTTGGAATGGGGCTTAAGATATCTGAGAATTATGCTAAGTATGGAGACATGCCTGATGTTCTTAAACGGGAAAATGCTAAAGCGGTAGGTAAAGCTGTTAATAATACAGTTGCAATTTCTGCAGGATCAATAGGCGGTGCTGTAATTGGCGGAGCGATTGGAAGTGCTATAGGTCCAGTGGGAACAGTGGTAGGAGCTGCAGCAGGCTCCTTTGTTGGCGGATTAGTTGGAGAACAAGTCGGGAAATTCACGGCAGGTTTTGCTGAGAAAGCAGCGATTGCTCTTGAAACACCAATTCAAGGTACTTTAGATTTAGTCAGAGGCGGTTTTGAACAAGCTGGAAAAGCAGTTGAAGGATTTAATAAAGTAAAAGATGCAGCTAACGAACAAATAAAAGAAGCTATTGTTGATCCTATTGGAAAAGTTAAGGATATAGGTGAAGGACTATCTAAGGCAAAAGATACGGCAGATTCGCTGATTGACGGAGCCAAAAGTTTTATTGGTAAAAAATTTTCTTGGTAAAAAATTCTCATTCTCATAAGGAGGAATTATGGAAACGATCAAGTTAAGTATTGAAGAATTAATTTTCTCATTTTATAGTGAGGGTTTTTTTGAACAAGGAATGTCAATCAAAGAAATGTATTTTCCTGAAATGAAGGATGAAGAACTTAAAATTTTGTTAGAATTTGCATCTCGTTCACTTTTAGCAAAAGATTTGGTGACAGAAGTAAATAATCGATATAAAGTTAAGGAAGATTATATTAGCTTTATAAAAATAATGAATCATGCAGAAAGAACTGTCAAAGCATCTAAGTTCAGTACAGATTTAAAAAACGAAGAAACTATTTCAGTTCATATGAGTGGGGATGAAGTTTATCTTCATAAACTTTTATATGATAATCAGATTCATCAAATTAGTAAGATTTCCAGCAAAGAAGACACAATGGAATTAGTTAAAGAGTTTTTCAGTTTTAAAGATTTAACAATAGCTCATAATGAAGTTCTTTTCTCGATGAAGAGGACAGAGTTTGAGGAACTTTTAGAAACAGTTAGCCAAGGATTACCTTCTCAGTCTTTTATGGAAGGTTTTACTGGAAATGAAATGATTAAAGAATTAATAAATGATTTAATCTATAGAAAAGCAAGGATGGATAGCTTGCTCTATATGGAGTACGACGAGGAAAATACCCCTGATCTATTAGACGTATGTTTTGTGATTCCAGGTAAAGCTCAATCATGGTTAGTAACAAGAAATCAAACTGATGAATACAACTTTGAAAAATGCAATGAAAATACGTTAGGTCAATTTATTTTTAAAAATAAAGTTATAACCCTTTAAAGGAGCTGAAAAACTTGTCCAATACACCTGGAGATAACAGCATAATAAAAGTAAGAGGTCCATTATTAATGTATATATGGATGGGACTTTTTGTTTTTGGAGGTTTAATAGCTTGTTATATTTTAATCACCTACGGATTGAAGTTTGAATCGGATTATTCCTTAATATATTTGGGAGGCGGCCTAATTTTATCTCCTTTTTTTATTTACGAAGCACTTTGGGCATTTCCGGGATTTGTTCCAGGGAAGGTTTTATTTAGAATACATCAAGGAGAAAATGGCAGCATTGTCTCTAAGAAAAATACTGTTCAGTTCAAGAATATCAGGAATATTGATTTAAAGAGAAACCCTTTAAATTTCTTTAATGAGGTTTTCGTAAAGACATATGATAATAGGACAGTTAAGTTCAAAACATATAATTTACTTCATGAGGTAAACTTTTACGATGTTGTGGATGAACATATCTTTCCGCATATGACAGATGAAGCAAAAATAGTTTGGAATAGAAAAATCACAGATGATCAGTTCCTTAAAAGTATGAATTATGAGAGAAAAAATCATAATGTGGAATAAATTTATTCAATGAAGCGGTCAGGAATATACCTGGCTGCTTTTAATATATACTAAATCAAACTCAAGGAATCTAATTATTAAATAATGCGAACAAAATTGGAAACACATATGGTGTCAGGCATACAAGCTATTACAGTAAAGAGGGGGGGAAGTCGTTGCTAAACTTAAAGAAGGAAAATCAATTAATCAAAGTGAAAGGCTCTAAGTTTATGTACGGATGGATGCTTCTTGCGACATTTGGCGCTTTGGCTGCCAGTGTATTTTTGATCCTGAATGGGTTCAAATTTGAGTCAAAGTACTCGCTGATTTACATTAGTGGCGGATTTGTATTTTTACCGGTTTTTCTCTACTTAACATTATGGTCTCTTCCAGGTTTTATTCCAGGGAAAATACTGTTCATTCTTAAAGAAGGAGTGAATGGTTCAGTAATTACTAAAAAAAGAAAAATTCTCTTCAATGAAATTCTTAATTTAGCATTTGTCAGAAATCCAGTGAACTTAATAAATGACATTATCATTGAGTCAATTGATGGAAAAATCACAAAAATATGTACTTATAATTTAATCGATGATACCGACTTTGCTGTTCTGGTAGATAAATATGTTTATCTAAACATGAGAGAAGATGCAAAGGCAGTCTGGGACCGTCAAGTGAATCTAAGTGAGTTATATCAACATGCAAAATATGAGAGAAAGACAGACATCTAATTTTATATGAGTCCAGCGATTATTTTTGGAGGGAACAAATGCTTAATGCAATATCAAAGAACTCAAAACTATATATTAAAGGAAACAAGTTTTACTACGGAGTTTTGGCAGTTTTTATTTTAGGAGGGCTATGTGGGTCAAGTTATGCAATCTCAGAAGGGTTTGGGTTTGTTGGCGGCTTTCTATTCTTTCCAATCTTCCTCTACTTGTTTTTCTGTTTTTTTCCAGGACTCATTCCTGGTAAAGTGCTTATTTCGCTCGTCCAAGGTGAAAATGGCTATTTAGTTACCAAAAAAGGCAACGTCCCATTTCACCATATTCGACAAATCAACCTAATGCGTAACCCTCTCAACTTGGTTAATAGCATGGTAATTGAAACTTCTGATCAAAAAGTTCATAAGATCCCGACTTATGATCTTATCGATGAAGTCGATTATGCTGTAATTGTAGATAAATATATATTTCCGCATATGACTAGTGAGGCGAAGGCGGTATGGGACCGCAAAGTAAACCTTGATAAGTTATATGAGGAAGTAAAGTATGAGAGGAAATTTGATTTGAAGAGCTAATCATTTTCCAAACTCCTAATAAATACTGGACTAGTTCAGAGTATTAAAAACATAGAATTGGTTAAATAAAATCAATAAACCCCCAATCCCCGTATTCCGACCGAATACGGGGATTTTTCATCCCCATAACGAGAAAAATTCCCTTTTAAATCTCTTTGTAATCATCTTGTAACAAAATTGACATTCTTGTCTTAATTATCTTTGTGATCTTCAGAAAATCCCTCCATTAAAGCATTTTATAATTACGTTTTCCAAATCTGAAGCGGAATTAATAGAAAATCATGGTAAGGGATTTCATCTATTTTCCAACCTATGTTTTAAGCCAAGTTTTAAAAGGTATATCCCAAATAACAAAGCGATTAGGGCTTGCCCAAATTTACATCGTCAATGAAGGGAGCTAAAAGAGAGATGAGTATTCAAAAAAGTGCGGATAGTTCGAGTTTAGCGGAAGTTATTGACCGGATTCTTGACAAAGGAATTGTAATTGATGCATTTGCCAGGGTATCGCTTGTAGGAATTGAGATTTTAACGATTGAAGCAAGGGTTGTAATTGCAAGCGTCGATACGTGGCTGCGATATGCAGAGGCTGTCGGGCTGCTGCGTGATGAGGTGCAGGAGGAAGGTCTTGCAAATCGTCAAAAGAATGAACGAAGCTCACAATCAGCTTTTAACATTTAATATATGAATCATTATTAATAAGAAGAAATGGGGATAAATCATGGCGGGCAAAGATAAGAAAGAAAAAATGGAAAATCAGGAAGAATCAAATCAGCAAGAAGAACAGAATCAGGAAGAGAAGCAGCACAATTCCTTAAATTACGCCATTTTAGGCGGAGTTGTTGGAGCGGGTATCGGATTGCTGTCAAGTCCTGAGACAAGTAAAAAGGTGTTTAACAGTCTTGGGCAATCAGAAGTGGTAAGAGTGGCCGGCAAGGAATTAAGAAGAACGGCACAGGAAATCATTACTGAGCAGGCAATGGCTGCGCTCAGACAGACAGCAACAGGCTACCTTGATAAAGGAAACTTAAGCAGCCTGCTTGCTCCGAAGAAAAAGAAAGAATCTTCTTCAGAAAATGAGAAAAGTGAGGATAAGGAATTAGACTCTTCTCAATATGATGAGCTGAAAGAGGAAAACAAAAACATGAATGACCAGCTTCAGCGCATTGAAGAAATGCTGAATCAGCTCATTGAAGCAAAGAAATAATTGATCTGCCCTGAAGGGGTGATTAGATGGATAAAATGAAAAAAGCTGCTTTAAAAGCTGGAAAAAAAATCATTGAAAATACGCCTGAACCTATTAAAGAAAAGGTTGAGGATAAGATCAAAGAAAAGGCGAAGGAAAAATTCGTCGAGAAGACAGAAGAAAAGCTGCAGGAAAAAGTAAATGCAGCTGCCGAAAAGCTTGGCCATGCAAAAGACGAGAACGCGGATAAAGTTCACGGCAAAGCTGAAGAAGCGAAAGAAAAGGTTCAGGATATTCTGCTGTCTGTCAGAGATAAGCTTGGAAATGTGAAAGAAGCAGGAGAAGATTTTCAAGAAAAAATCTCTTCTAAAGATGATAAGAAAAAAGTAAAAGGCTATAAAGGCATCAAAGGCGTTAATCAAATTAAAAGCTCCACAGATCTAAAAAGCTCTACGAAGATCAAAAGTTCCAATGATATTAAATCTTCTACAGATATAAAATCAATTGGATCTTAACCTGAGAGGAGAATACAGAAATGTCGATTCAAAAAAGCAACAACAGTTCAAGTTTAGCAGAGGTTATTGACCGGATTTTGGATAAAGGGATCGTAATTGACGCATTTGCAAGGGTGTCAGTAGTCGGAATTGAAATCTTAACGATCGAAGCACGTGTCGTAATTGCGAGTGTTGATACATGGTTGCGATATGCAGAGGCTGTTGGCCTGCTTCGGGATGAAGTAGAAGAAAAAGGTCTCCCTGCACAATCGAATGAAAGAAGTTCACAGTTTAGTATTTAAGATGATTAAGGCTTGGAGCCATTCACAAGATGGCTCCTGCTTCTTAGCTTAAAACGGCTGAAGGAACAATCGGAGGCGACACTATGGCTATAAAAGATATTTTGAAAAACGTAAACGACTTTTTCAACGAACATGTAGCACCGCCGCACAAAATCACTTCTGTTGAAGCGATGGAAGAGGGCTGGAGAGTGACGGTTGAAGTGATTGAAGAAAAAGAATATATGAAGAAATACGCAAAAGATGAAATGCTCGGAACCTATGATTGTCAGTTAAATAAAGACGAAGAAGTGATTTCGTTTAAACGGCTGGACATTCGGTACCGAAGCGCAATCGGTATGGAACAGTAAGGGATGAGCGGGCAGGAGGCAAGGAAAGATGACGGTCTTAAAAGAAAAGGTAAAGAAAGATGCAAGAGCATTGATACAGGACGATGAGACGAAGGATATTCTCAAGCGTTCACTGCAATACTTGAAAGCCGGATATTCAGTTCATTTTACAGGCCCCTCAGGTGCAGGAAAAACCTCCCTTGCGCTTGCTCTTGCCAAAAAAAGAAAACGGCCGGTCATGCTTATGCACGGAAATCACGAATTAAACAATAAAGATTTAATTGGAGATTTTACAGGGTATACGAGTAAAAAGGTCGTTGATCAGTATGTCAGATCTGTTTATAAAAAAGATGAAAGTGTCAGTGAAATGTGGAAAGATGGCCGGCTCCTTGAAGCAGTTAAAAACGGATATACGTTAATTTACGATGAGTTCACCAGGTCACGCCCTACTACCAATAATATTTTTCTATCGATTTTAGAAGAGGGTGTTCTGCCGTTATATGGCTCTAAGTTAACAGAACCATTTGTCCGGGTGCATCCCGATTTCGCAGTCATATTCACCAGTAATCCTGCTGAATATGCAGGAGTTTATGATACTCAAGATGCCTTGCTTGATCGCTTGATCACGATGTTCATTGATTATAAAGATGTTGAACGCGAGACGAGGATCGTAGCCGAAAAAACAGATGCAGAAGAAAACGAAGCAAGAGCTATTACCACTCTCGTTACGAATTTGAGGGATGCTTGCTCAAACGATAAAAATAATGGTCCTAGTTTGAGAGCTTCGATTATGATAGCGAAGCTTGCAGCAGAACAGGATATTCCAATAGATGGCGCGGATCCGGATTTTCAGCGC
This sequence comes from Metabacillus dongyingensis, assembly GCF_019933155.2. Lineage (NCBI taxonomy): Bacteria > Bacillati > Bacillota > Bacilli > Caryophanales > Bacillaceae > Metabacillus > Metabacillus dongyingensis. The sequence goes on from NZ_CP082944.1 coordinate 478,210, forward strand.
TTATGCATTGATATTTTATGTCATCCCATCAGCCGGTGTCTTGATTCGGATCACGCAAAAGCAGATGCAGAGCAGTTAATAATTGATGAATGCAGCAAAATGGACGTCTTGGATTAGAGGAGTGTTGGATAATGAGTGAACAAGAAATGGGTATATATATTTTCAGCGGAATTCAAACGACGGAAGATGAGGAATTTGGGACAGTAGAGATTGAAGGCGAAGAGAGGGAAACCTTTACGATTCGCTACAAAGATGCAGCGATGGTTGCAGCTGAGGTGCCAATGAAAATCTATAATCCGAATCGTCAAAATTTGATGATGCATCAGCACGCTGTTGCCGCAATTATGAGCAAAAATGATACAGTCATTCCGATCAGTTTCGGGAATGTTTTTAAGTCCAAAGAAGATGTAAAAGTCCTTCTGGAAAATCTGTATCCTCAGTTTGAAAAGCTCTTCCCGGCGATTAAAGGGAAGATTGAAGTCGGGTTAAAAGTCATCGGCAAAAAAGAATGGCTTGAAGCAAAAGTAAATGAGCATCCAGAGGTCGGAAAAATGTCAGCTTCTGTGAAAGGCAAGTCTGAAGCGGCAGGCTATTATGAACGCATTCAGCTTGGAGGCATTGCCCAGAAACTGTTTGCTGATCTTCAAAACGAAGTGAAAGCCGAGGTATTCACACCGCTTGAGGAAGCAGCTGAAGCCGCAAAAGCAAATGAACCGACTGGCGAAACAATGCTTTTAAATGCCGCATTTTTAATTGACCGTGATTCTGAGGAGCTTTTTGATCAAAAGGTTAATGATGCACATGAAAAATGGAAAGATAAAGTCGATTTTAACTACAGCGGTCCATGGCCTGCATACAACTTTGTGAACATCAGGTTAAAAGTAGAGGAAAGCTGATATGCTTCATAAATTGGTTACCGCACCAATGAATCTTGTAGTTAAAATCGGACAAAAGGTACAGGAAGAAGCAGAAAAAGAGTTATATGACCTTCCTACTATTCAGCAAAAGCTCATTCAGCTCCAAATGATGTTTGAGCTCGGCGAGATTCCTGAGAAAGCTTTTCAAGAAAAAGAAGATGAGCTTTTGACAAGGTATGAAATTGCCAAGCGCAGGGAAATGGAAGAGTGGGATAAGCTGACGAAACCAAGAAACGAGGGATAAGCAGATGGGCGACTTGATTTATTTATATGGATTGATACCAACTAAAGAAGCGGCAGCACATCAATCGTTTCCATCTTTTACAGGCTTTGATGGTGAACGCAAGCTATACACCATTCCGATCAACAATGTCACAGCATTTGTTTGCAAACTGGATTCTGATCATTATTCAGAAGAAGCCATTAAAGACAAGATCGACAGTGATATGGACTGGCTGCAGGAAAAAGCGTTCCATCATCATGAAACGGTTGCTGCCCTTTATAAGAGCTTCACAATCATTCCGCTTAAATTTTGCACGATTTATAAGAATGAAGATAGTCTGAAGCAAACCATTCAATCTAGTGAAACGAGGATTGAAGAGACTCTTTCCATGCTTTATGGAAACGAAGAATGGAATGTGAAAATCTATTCTGACGATAATGAACTGAAAAAGCAGGTAAGTGAAAACAATTCAGCAATCGAAGCGAAGAAACAGGAAATAAGCGAGCTGCCTCGCGGAAGACAATTTTTTGAAAAGAAAAAGATTGATAAGCTGATCGAGGATGAGCTTGAAAATGAGAAGAATCGAGTTTGTGAACACGTGCATGAGAAGCTGAAGGAGCATTCGCTTCATGCAGCTATTAAGAAAAATTGGAGCAAAGATGTCACAGGTCTAAAAGAAAATATGGCCTGGAACAGTGTGTTTCTTCTTCCGATTCCGAAAGTGGAAAGCTTCTTGGAAGAAATGAAGCAGTTTGAACAGGAACTTGGCGGCACTGGCTGGAGATTCGAAGCTACAGGCCCATGGCCGGCGTACCATTTCTCCAGTTTTTCATAAAAAGTGAGGGATCTGACAGATGTCTCTTAGAGAATCAGTTGAAAACAAGGATATAGCACTTATTGATATTTTAGATGTCATTCTCGACAAGGGTGTGGCCATCAAAGGTGATTTAATCATTTCGATTGCAGGTGTAGATCTAGTGTATTTGGATCTAAGGGTTTTGATTGCTTCAGTTGAAACGCTTGTCCAATCAAAAGCAGGCAACCGAAAGCCCGTCACATCTGATCAATTCGATAAACAGAGGGAGGAGTTAGTCGATGCAACAGGCCAGCCGAACAAATGGTAGGATTCAGCTTGATCCTGACAATGCCGAACACGGACTTGCGCAGCTAGTCCTGACCGTCGTTGAGCTTCTCAGGCAAATTGTCGAACGTCATGCGATGAGGCGGGTGGAGGGTGGAACGCTGACGGACGAGCAAATTGAAAATCTCGGTGTAGCCTTGATGAACCTGGAAGAAAAAATGGAAGAATTGAAAGAAGTCTTTGGCCTTGACGCTGAAGATTTGAATATAGATCTCGGTCCTTTAGGCAGCTTGTTATAACCTAACGCGGCCACTTGGAGGGACATGAAATGGCAGTCCAAACTACTGGGCAATCGAGCTCAATTGTAGATGTACTTGAAAAGATTTTGGATAAAGGGGTCGTCATCGCAGGCGATATTACCGTCGGAATTGCGGATGTCGAACTGCTGACAATTAAAATCCGCCTCATAGTCGCTTCTGTTGATAAAGCAAAAGAAATCGGCATGGACTGGTGGGAGAATGATCCTTATCTAAGCTCCAAAGCGGAGAATAACAATACAAAGGCTCTGGAAGAAGAAAACAGGAAATTGAATGAACGATTAGAGCTGCTTGAAAATCAGCTTGGCTCAAATCGTTTAAATACAGCTAACCAACTAAAATAATGGAGGGATTTACAATGGCAGAACAAACAAAATTAGACAACTCACAGGTGGAAAATCAAAAGGAAAATACGAAAGCCGCGAACTCAAATAAAGAGAACTCGAACAAAGAGCAATCTACTCAGGAAAAATCATCAAGAAGAAGCGCGCCAATTAAACGCACTGTCGCAGGCAGTATACTTGGCGCTACAGTAGGCTATCTGGCAACACCTGAAAACGGGAAGAAGCTTCTTGCCCGCATTGATACAGATGAAATAAAAAGCAAAGCTGCGGACTTTGGAAAAGCAGCTAAAGAAAAATCATTCCAAGGTGCTTCAAGCTTAAAATCATCAGCTACTAATCTATTTAAAAAAGATAAAAATCAGTCAGATGATTCTGATCAAGAAGATTCAGTGAACAATTCATCAGAAGAAGAAACTGCATCTTCAAATTCAAATGAAGAATTCGAGGCATTAAAGCAGGAAAACCAGACTCTTCAAGAACGTCTTCAGCAGCTTGAGGAAAAAATGAACCAATTAAGCGGCCAAAGCAATTCAGAAGAAGATGATGAAGAAGGCGATGAGGAAGAAGAAGAAACACCAAGCAAGAAAAAAACAAGCAAATCAAAAGCGGAATCTGATGACTCAGAAGAAGACGAAGATGATGATGATGAGATAGAAGAGGACGAAGAAGAAGAAGAAATGATGTACGATGGCAAAGATGAAGACAAAAAGCCGAAAAAATCAACACGCGGAAGAAAACCAAAGACTTCAAAATCATCAAAAGCTAAAGATGAAAAAGCTAAGGATGAAAAAGAGGAAGAAGAATCAGAAGATACTTCTCTAAGCAGCGACGATGATACATCATCTTAACTGAGACTAAAAAGGAGGAGAGATGGAGATGAGTACAGCAGCAGCCTCATCAAAAGACAGTGTACTTGAATTCTTTGTACATGCTTCAAATAAACATGACTTTGCATTAGACATCACGTTAAACGTTAACGGGGCAGTCATTTCCGGCACAATGGTTTCTGCTAAGGAATACTTTGATGCCCTAAGTGAAACGTTTGAAGACGGAAGTGAAGTCGCCCAAAAATTAAGTGAACAATTATCACGTGCAAGCGAATCCGTTGAATCAAACGGAGATGCTGAAGCCCATTTCATCCACTTGAAAAATACAAAAGTGTATATCGGCGACAGCAAATCCACCCCTTCTAAAGGACAAATCCTTTGGAGAGGCAAGTTAAGTGAAATTAATGGATTTTTCCTGGGGAAAATCTCAGATGCCAGACCAGCAAGCAAAAAAACAGAATAGAGTTAGAGGCAAAGCCGGGACCAGAGTTTCCCGGCTGTTTTTTTTTGGCTGGAGAAAACCCTGCTTAATTGACAGACGCACAAAATTTGAGCTCTTGATCAGAAAGTAATCTGCGCACCTCTCTACGTCTCAAGTCCTACATCTCCTACTATTGCCGACCAATAGAAAAATCGGCGGCGATGCTGTATATTAATGAGAAAGGACTATTTTCCATTTTTATTCCACCAGGACTGAAACCCTTCACTATATACATACGTATTAAAATAGAGACTTTATGTAAGGAGTCGATTAATAATGAATCCGTTTATGGCATTCAGTGTCCGGATGATGGCCGCAATACCGGCTGCAGGGACAGTTGGGACTGTTAGTTTTATCGGTTTTGACCAGCCTTTTTTAGCGGCAGCCGCATATTCTATTGCTGGGGGAGCGTCTGCATATTCGATTGCTTCTGTGAGTATGAACTCCAGATTTTTAAAGAAAAATTCTCTTACCCGCAAAGATTATAAATACATTAAAAAACAGCTGGACGAAGCGAAGCCTAAGATGGCACGCCTGCAGAAGACGCTTTTAACTATCCGTCATCTTCCTTCTTTAAAGGAGAGAATTGAGCTTGTGCGTGTCGCCCGCAGAATTTACAGCCTGACGATAAGAGAGCCGAGGCGTTTTTACAAAGCCGAGAAGTTTTTCTTTTCTCATTTGGATTCTGCTGTGCTTCTCACTGAGAAATACGTCTTTTTATCCTCTCAGCCAAAGAGGAATTGGGAGCTTGAGAAATCATTAAATGAGACGAGAAAAACATTAAACGAACTGACGCGTCTGATTGAACAGGATTTGTACTTGGTGGTGCAGGACGATGTCGATGAGCTAAATCTTGAAATTGATGTAGCAAAGCATTCCATTAAAACAAATAAAGATACGAAACATCTCGATGAAAGCCGGAAATTTAAATGAACGAGATCGATTTATTTCAGCAAGTAAACACGTCACGGCTTATCGATGTCCTATCTGAAGAAGAAAAAGTCAGGGCACACAAGCTGGCCGAACAAATTAATCCGAAAAACCATGCTCTATTGGTATCATTCGGACTGCCGGCGCAATCCAAGCTGCTCGCTTTCTCAAATGTGATGCTTGAGCAGGTACAGCGAAAGGATATCGGGCAGGTTGGTGAAATCCTTGACGAATTCATGAAAAACCTGAATGAGGTTCATCCTGAGGATTTACAGCAGGAAGAAACCTCTTTTTTAGCGCGTCTGTTTGGAAAACGAAAGAAATCCATTCAAGAGGTTCTCTCCCGGTTTCATAAAACAGGGGCACAGATCGACAGAATCAGTGTAAAGCTTGAGCGCAGCAAAAATATGCTTTTATCAGATAATGTGATGCTCGACAGGCTCTATGAAAATAACAAAGACTATTTTCACTCATTGAATGTGTACATTGCAGCAGGAGAAATGAAGCTCGAAGAACTCCACAATAAAACAATTCCTGCTTTGAAAAAAGCGAGTCTTGGTTCGAATGATCCAATGAAGCAGCAGGAAGTCGAGGATCTTCTTCAATTTGCTGATCAATTGGACCAGAGATTGTATGACTTGAAAATCAGCAGAGAAATGACGATACAAAGTGCACCTCAAATCCGCATGATTCAAAAGTCAAACCACAAAATGGCCGAAAAAATTCATTCCTCTTTAATGACCGTTATTCCACTTTGGAAAAACCAAGTGACCATTGCTTTGGCATTAATTCGTCAGAGTCATACAGCAGCCGCAGGAAGGAATATTTCAGCATCTGCAAATGATCTTTATCAAAAACAGTTCAATTTTATAACAGGAACTGAAAGAGGACGATTTGAGATAGAGACACTAAAAGAGATACAAGGAAATTTACAGGCCTCCATTCAAGAAACATTGGAAATCCATTTTGATGGGAAGCGAAAGCGTGAGGATGCTGGAGCTGAACTGTCTGTAAGAGAAGGAGAGCTTAAGCGGAAACTGAATGCTTGAGAAAACAGAACGATTTCTGAAGTCGTTCTGTTTTTGCATTCTAGCCCATTTACAATTGAAGAATTTAAGGATAAACAAAAAAAGCAGCAAAAGGCTGCTTTCCATTAAAAACCGTCTTCAGCTGTAAACGGAATATTGAGTCTGTTTTCGACTGCACGAAGGCGCTGGTTTAAACGGTTTAATCGTCTTGTATGGCGCTCAACCACTTGGTTAAGTCGATTCACTTCCTGATTTGTTTGGTTAAGCTCTCTTCTGAGATTTCTGAGTTCCTGGTTTTGACGGTTCAGTTCTCTTGATTGCTGCTCGTTTTGTCTTTCTAGAGCATTAATTCTTCTTTCAAGGGACTGAAATTGAGGCGGCTGGCGATCTGGATCAAATTGATCTTGTACTTGCTGCGGCTGATAAGGGTTGTATTGATAATTCATATAATAATCGGTTTGCTGAGGGACATAGCCTTGATAAAACTGATATGGATTCATATGGACTGCACTCCTTTTTGTGTAATGATACTTAAATAGCCTATGTATAGAGGCCTGGAGTGACAGGGCAGATGCCCATAGACAGCCTAAAATAATTCTGAAGGGAGCAAAAAAGCCATGAGCTTTTAAGCCTCAAGCTCATGGCAGCCGTGATAAAAGGATTGATAATGGGATTCGATGATTTCCTCGTCTGAATGAGGAACTTCTATTCCTTTTACAATTTGCGCTCCATTTATGCAGCCGCTTGTAAGGAGGATGATGTCATCAGGTTCACCTGCTGAAAGAGAAGCGATGACTCCTTCTTTTCTGGTGAGGGCAGCTCTGATGTTCGGCGCTTTCGGTTCCGAAAATCCTTTCATCACTTGATCAATGATGATTTGCGGATCATGATGTCCGGGGTGGTCAACTGTTACAATCACTTCGTCTGCTTGGCCTTCAATTGCTGCTGCCATCTTAGGCATCTTATTAAAGTCACGAATGCCTATACCTGCAATCATGACAATCAGACGGTTGTAATCCATCTTTTTGACTTCCTCCACCAGGCGGGTGAGTGCCACGGGGGTGTGTGCATAATCCAGGATGATTTTTTTATTGTCTGGGCCGGTTATAACCTGGAAGCGGCCTTCAGGACTTTCAAGCATCGGCAAGACGCGCAGAATATCTTTTATTTTGTAGTCGAAAAGCAGGGCAGTACCTATGGCAGCAAGTGCGTTGGCAATATTATAGGTTCCGAAAATAGGAGCAGTCGCCTGATGAATCTTCCCGTTATAAGAAAGATCAAACGTAGTTCCGATATCTGAGAATTGAATATTGTCAGCGCATAGATCAGCTCCGGTCAGAGGAGATAAGCTATAGGTGATTTTTTTGCCGCTGTATGTCCGGTCAAGCTCAAGGCCCATTTCGATGTCATCGAGATTAATGACAGCCGTTTTAGTCTGATTAAATAGAGCCAGTTTGCATTTTTTATAGTGTTCAATCGTTTTATGATATTCAAGGTGTTCTTCAGAGAAATTCGTCAGAATCGCTGCATCAAATTCAATGCCGTGCACCCGTTTTTGGTCTGTTGAGATTGAGGAAACTTCCATAACGGCTGCTTTGTCCCCAAGCTCCGCCAAATCATGAAAGATTTGATGCAGATCAGTGGATTCAGGTGTTGTCGGCGTGCTCTTTTTATATGTAAGCTTGTGAGTTGAAGCCCATATTCCCGTTGTGCCGATTGAACCTGCTGGAAGATCTAATAAAGTCAGAAGAGAGCGCACATAGGCGGCAACAGTCGTCTTTCCATTAGTGCCGGTCACTCCGATGGTTTTCAATTTTTCATCGGCATGATCATGGAACATCTTTGCTAAAAGAGCCATTGTTTCTCTGACGTCTTCAGCAAGTATGAAAGTATGATCAGGGTATTCGCGGCTAAGCTGCTCAAGCTTTTCAGAACTCGTTCCGATAACGGCAGCGGCTCCGTGCGCAATGGCCTCATCAATATACTGGTGACCGTCATGCTCTTCGCCTTTCATGCTGAAAAAAAGGGAACCGGGCTTGACCTGTTTTGAATGAAAAGCAAGGCTTGTTATGTTTTGAGAGGCTTGTCCGAAAATATGCTGCAGAGTAAGGTTTTCTAGTTGATCAAATTGGATAATCATTCGTGTTCCTCATTTATGATTCTGAATTTGTATTAGTCTTTATATTTTCCAATACAAGCGCCCTTCCTATACTAAAAATTTATAACAATCAGTAGCCTTTTTTATAATCGACTAAGTTAATAGAAGGAGTGTCTCCCTTTAGATACTGCTTCAGATTAGGAATCAAAATGTTTTCTGCAAGGCGCTTGTTATAGAATTCAGTTGAACCGGATGTATGAGGGGTGATGATCACATTTTCAAACTCCCACAAGAGACTCTTTTCCCCGAGTGGTTCATTTTCAAACACATCAAGACCTGCTCCAGCAATTTCTTTTTCCTGTAGCGCTTTTATGAGATCTTCTTCCGACACTGTTTCGCCCCTGCCGATATTAATAAAGAAGGCGGAGGATTTCATTTTTTTAAACTGCTCATATTTGAAAAGCTGGTGAGTATCTTTTGTAAGCGGCAGTGTCACTACGACATAATCACATTCAGGAAGGACATGATCCAGCTCCTCACTTGTATACATTTCATCAACAAACTCTGCAGGCTTGCCCGAATGGCGCACACCAATCACATTCATGCCAAACGCTTTAGCGATCTTTGCTGTTTCCTGACCGATCGCTCCGACCCCAATCATTCCAATCGTTTTTTCGTGAATCTCAAGCTTCATATCGGCATGATGCCATTTCCGTTCGGCCTGGTTTTTAACATAGGTATGTATTTTTCTCGTCAGCCCGAGCATGAGAGCAAAAATCGTCTCTGAAATAGGAAAAGCGTGCACGCCGTTTGCGCTGGTTAAGAGAACCTCTTTCTCTTTAAGAGCTTGAAGCGGCATACTATTGACACCGGCACTCCAGGACTGCACCCATTTAAGCTTTGAGTCTGCTGCAAGGCACTCTTCTTCCATCCCTTTTTTCCAGCCTGCAATCACTTCAGCGTCCTTAAGATGAGCCTGCCAAACGGATTTGTCTCTTCCTGCAATGATTTCCCAATCAGGGATGCTGGCAGTAATTTCACTTAAGTGTTTTTGTTCCAGGTCTTGTGTGATGATGAGTTTTCTTTTAGTCATGTCTGAACCTCCTAGTTATGTCTGTATAAAGGTAATATTATCAGAAAATTCGATTTATCTATGCATGGGAAGTTTTATATTGACTAATTTATATTTCTTTCTATGTAATTTTCAAAAAAAATTGTTTTTTCGCTTGAAATATGGGTATAGAGTTAGGAGGGGAAATTTCCTAGTTTTGCAGCGAACTATAGATGATGAGGTGATTTTCAACAATATGAAAATACTTCAAGAGCGTTTTTATCCAAGTGTCAGCAGGGTTCTGGCATTAGCAGGAGATCATGAGAATAACCCGCAGTTTCTGATTGGCTATGACGTAGAAGGCAATCAGCTCTTTCATGTAACATGCCCAAATGGCTATTCCTTTCTCTACTTGTCATCCCATCTCAATGCTGATGCAGCTGTTGTTTGCGGTACGGAGAATAATCAATCAGAGTCTTGGCCTGATTTTCATTTTTCTGTGGATCACGAGAGCGGAGCGCTGAACCGAATTTGCCGTGCCAAATGAATACGCCTTTCCTTTGTTTCGCAATCCAACTATAATTATGTGTATTAATTATGCAGGAAAGCGAGAATAAAACATGTATCTTACGATTAAAGAAACAGCCGAGCATTTATCCATGCCTGAAGCGTATATTGAAAATCTGATCTTGCAGAAACAAATCAGAGCGGTTCATGACGGAGAGCAGTATTTGATCAACAAAGAACAGTTTACGACACACTTGGAACAGATGGAAAAATACAAAGTACAGCTGGAAGAGTGGCTCAGCAAGCCAATTCCCGAAGACATAGACATCAAGGATGAAGATTAAGAAGTGCACACGCTGCACTTCTTTTTTGTCGTTAACCAGGATAAAAAAAGTCAAAAGGTTGTTGATTATTAAATAAAGGTATCTGCGTCCAGCTCCGGCGCCTAGATCCTCGGTCAGAACGAATCCGCCAAAAAAGTCAAACCCGGACTTTTCTGTCGGATTCTTATCTGCCTGTCGGATCTAACCAAGGCGCCTCCGCTTTTGTTCTAAGAAAAACATGACGGCTGCCAAATTAAAGCCAATGGTCCTATTCAACGGTACTACTATCTACCTTATACTATAAAATATGGAAATTAATTCGATCAGAGGTGATCAAAATGAGTTTTTCGGAAATGCTGAATCAAATTCATGGTGCGATATCCTATCAATCATCTGAACTGAACGACCAGATTAATAGACTTCAGCGAGCAAAGCAGCAGATTGAACACGAACAGACCGAATGCATGAACGAGATGCGCAAAATCCTTGACCCTGAGCTTGATCATTTATGGAAAGGGTCAAGAGCGAATGACTTTCACGAAGATCGCAATGAGGCTTATAAAGTGATGCGGAATATTGCAGATGAAGATTACGATGCTTATAAGCAGCGCATTCAGTCGAAAATTAAAGCCCTTGAAGTCGACAGAACGGTCTTAAATGCAGTAAGCGGACTTGCACATGAAGCAGATAAACTGCTGGCGGTTGGCGAGGATGCATTTGAAGAGCTTGGAAACAGACTAGATGATTTAAAAAGGCGGTTGTTTTAAATGACCCAAATTAAACTGAATCATGCCGAAATGATGAAGCAGCTGGATGAAGTCAAACGGGCATTGGATGCCTTGGTTTTGGAAGGACCAGACGATGTCGGACAAAACAAGCTTGATTTTACGCAAAAATGGCAGGAGCGGGAGGAAATGATTCATCAATTTGTCTCGCAGTACGTAACGATCGTTCAGAAAAATGTGGAAGATACGCGTGTAAATGTGGATTCATTGAAAGAACAAGATGAAGCGATTGTCCACAGATAAAAAAGGACAAAAGGGAGGTGGCAGCAATTAAAGTTTATGAAGCAAAAACGTTAGTGTCGGCAACGGAAAAGAGAGCCAAGCAGTACGAAGAGCTGAAGGAACAGCTGAATCAGCTGAAAAAACAGTTTTTAGATATCGTAAATTCTGGTGATGCATTCCAGGGAAAAGGCGCAGAAGCGATAAAAGGCTTTTATTCTGCCCAAGTCGATGTAGTGGAAGCCTGGATGAGGCTGATCGATAAAAATATTGCTTTTTTCAGGGGAATCCCCGGCAACACGGAAGATGCGAAGCTCTCAGGCGATACCTTTGTCCAAATGTCCTTTTTAGAAGAAAATGTGCCGCGTGCTCAAAATCGTGCGAAAGAAATGGTCCAAGGCCAGCAGGATGCCATGCAGTCCATCTTCCGCAGTATTGATGATCTTGTCCCGCTGCATGTTTTTTCAACGGACACATTCGAAGATCACATGGCAAAAGCTGAAAAAGAACGCACCCAAACGATAGACGCGGTCAATCAGCTCGATCAGGCGCTGACAGAAGAATACGCCATCTCAGAAAGCGACCAAAGCTACCTTGTCGGCCTGTTCGGACAGCTGCTCGAATCCTCAAGACAGGGCAGCACCATTACACCGATCAACTTCGATGCAAAAGCCTATCAAAACAGCGAAATCTACAAAATGAAAAAGGACATCGAAAACAGCTCCAAAGAATATCTCGCCTTCAAGAACGATCAAGCAGAAGCAAGAAAACAAGCAAAAATTGCCGAGGAGCTCGAAAACCGCCCATGGTACGAAAAAGCATGGGACACCACAAAAACCTTCACCGGCGAAGTATCCGGCTACTACGACTACAAACGAGCCACAGAAGGCGTCGACCCCGTTACAGGAGAAAAGCTCACAGATGCCCAGCGCATCGCAGCTGGAGCCATGGCAGCAGCAGGCTTCATCCCTGTTGTCGGCTGGGCAGGCCGCGCTGTCAAGGGAGGAAGTGCGATTTACAAAACGGTTAAAGCGTATAATGCAGCGGATCATGCGCTTGATGCTTATAAAACTTCTAAATCGTTTAGTGCTCTGCAGAAGACGGAGATGGGGATTTATGGGCTGGTGTCGGCTAATGGGCTGGGTGAGGCTGTGACAGGCAAAGATATGTTTGGTAATCAGCTGACAGATCAGCAAAGGCAGCAGAGTCTGATGCAGGCCCTTGGGATTTTGGGAGTTGGCGGAGCGGCTTATGGATTGGATAAATTGGCTGCGAAGAGTGGCGGATTGTTGCCATATAGTAATCGGTTTGTTAATCAGAAGATTGAACATGCGAATGCTATTTTAACCGATATTGGAAGAAGGGTAGGTAATATTCCTGTTCCGATTAGGGTTAAAAGTGAATCTTTGGCGACTAATACTGGGTTGAGTATGAGTGGTTTTAACGTGGAGTATAAGGCTTTAGGTGATATAATATCATTGGCGAAGAGTGATGTTGTTTATAAGGGAACTGGCAAAGGTGTTTTGGGTAGTAATAGAAGTGATATCCCGCCTGCCTTTAAGCAAACTGAATTTGCCAGTTCATACGAATCAAGACTAAGCCAAACCCCTGCGCCTAATAATTTAAAGGTTTGTTTTGAAGGAACAAGGGGTGAATCTGAATGCATACTCAAGCCGCCGCCAGATCGTCTATTAGCACAAATCTTAGATGAAGTTGGGATTAATGGTATCCAATATCAACATGCTATTCCTGATTTTTCACCAGTAGCAAAAGCACAAGTAGAGATTGAATATATGCTTGGTGGCAAAGGGGGATTTGGTGCGAAAGCTAGACGAGCTAATTTTATTCAATCAGACCAAAAATTAGCTGATCAACTTAATGATTCACCTGAATTAGCAAGCCAATTTGGTATGGAGTCTGGTGAAATTAGTGCAAGAGATATAAAGTTATATCGAGAAAAAAATAAATTAACTTGGCATGAATTGAATGATGTTAAAACAATGCAACTTGTGCCAACAAAAATAAACAGTGAATTCGGCCACCTGGGTGGTGTAGGTGAGGTAAACGCAGGAGCATTTGAACCTGGAGGATTTGCTAATAAACAAAAAGAGGAGATACTGAAATGACAATAAACGATCCAATTTTCGGTGAACTCGAGTATGAATATGGTTGGACTAAGGATACCACAATTAAATTTTTTGGAAAAGAAACGGATATAGCTTTGATGATAGATGGTGAAGAAGATGGCAATTTTGAGGAAGCTCAATATACAGCATATCAATCATTAATGCAAAAGTGGGAAGAGTTGCAAATAAGTATATTGCAATCCATTTTAGACTATTACAATCAAAAGCGAATTGAACTAGGTTATGATATTGAAGTAAACGAAAATTATCCACTAGTTGAAACAACAGATCAAATACTAGAAATGATAAGTTTAGATGGAATAGTTGTTCCATATGCGGGTATTTATGAAGGTCGAGATATGGGAATTACATTTAATTGTATATGGGATACAGAAAACGGACTAGGACTTCGTCTATTAAATGAAAAAGTAACTGAAGTAGGTTACCAGGATGTTGCAATTTAATTATTGCTATTTGCTAGGAATACACATAAAAGAGTATAAATGACTGTTTTATTTTGAAAGTTAATGAAAAAAACAGCAGAGATGGATTCTAGAAATCTCTGCTGTTTTTTATATGCAAACGGGAAGATTACACGCGAAGTAGCAGGATACTACGACTACAAACAAAATTCTCAGATGCCCAGCACATCCCAGCCGGAGCCATGGCCACTGCTGACATGGTCCCTATAGTGGGGTGGGCAGGCCGAGCATTTAAAGGCGGTACCGACAACTACAAAACCGCAGATTCCGGACTGGATGCCACTAAAACTTCTAAATCGTTTAGTACTCTGCAAAAAACAGAGATGGGCATCTACGGACTCGTCTCCGCTAACGGTCTGGGAGAAGCTGTGTTAGGAAAAGACATGTTCAGCAACCAGCTTTCTTAAAAACAGAGACAACAGAGTCTGATGCATGCCCTTGGGTTTTTGGGAGTTGGCGGAGCTGCTTATGGATTGGATAAATTGGTGGTGGTGGACAAGCAATCGCCATTCCACAACCGTTGCATCCAGGTAGTGGAGGGATCCATAATATCGAGAAACAGTTAGGTATATGGCCAATTCAGTCACCTGCTCGAATCCTCCAGACAGGGAAACAGCATCATACCGATTCATTTTGACGCAAAAGCCTACAAAGACAGCGACATCTTCAAAATGAAAAAATACATCGTGAACAGCTCGAAAGAATACCTGGCCTTTAAAGCAGAACAGGCAGAAGCCAGATAGTAGATGAAAATCGCCCAGGAACTCGAAGACCGCCCGTGTTTCGAAAAACTCTAGGACACAACCAAAACATTCACGGGTGAAGTATCAGGCTACTATGTCTACAAACGCGCCACAGAAGGCGTCGATCCCGTCACCGGCGAAAAACTTTCAGATGCCCAGCGCATCGCAGCAGGAGCTATGGCCACGCCGGCATGGTCCCGGTAGTAGGCTGGGCCGGTTGCAGCTCCAAATACGGTACCCAGAAGGGAAGAGTAGACATGTCCTAGGGGAAAGACGTGTTAAAAGAAATAGAAAAAATTGTAGAGAAATATGGAAGTTCATTTAAATCCAGTATCAGATACAGAAATTATTAAAATGAAACAACATATTCAGCTGAAATTTGGAAACATTGCATTACCTGAGTCAACAGTAGATCTTTGGGAAAGGTGGTATAACAAATAATGTATCAGAACGAATACCGATTTTTAGTCGATGAGGTTGTAGAGTTTTCGAAAAAATTTAGTGTATCTTCAAATTTAAATGCTTCAATAAGAATTAGTGCAATCAGTGACATTGATGAAGCTATGCATCTCGCTTTTGATGAAGTGTATGGAGAGGAAGAATACTCTTGGAAAGATATTAGAGAGTTGGAAATGAGTCAAGTTTGGGATGTATACTATACCCTCTCTGAAGATGTAAGACCTGTTAACTTAGAAGAATTATTAGAACTTATTTCTGAAAATGTTAGAAACTCACTAAATAAATATGATGAGTTTTATGAGGAAATAGTAGCTGATTTAAACAATTGCGCAATTAGCCGTGCAGTGAATGGAAAAGATGAAACTAATTTTTTTGAAAAGTTATTTGAAATTCACAAAGCAGGAGGGTTACCTTGTGGCTGGCAAGGTGAATATCCAGATGGGAAAATAGTTGCATATTTACCTTGAGAGTAAGTATTTTGCATTGCAAGGTTAACAAAGAAAAATGATATAAAAAAAATTTCATTGGGAACATACTTTGAAGTCATTTTTTGTTGATAAGGATCTTAGGATTCTCAATAGATATACAAATGATATTAATTAATAATTAACCCCTATGAAGTTGAAAAGATAAGAATCGTTCAAAATTCGAAGATATTAATGTTAAAAGACTTTAACTACCTTGAATGGATAAGTGCCTTTCAAGGCTTTTTCCTTTTATCTTTAAAGGTACTTCTAAAAGGCACATCTTATGAAGACAAAATATTACCTCAATTAATAGAACATTATGGTGAATCTATAAAGGAAAACTTTAATAGTGTGATAAGGCTTTATGATTTTGAGTACAATGAGGTTGAAGATGAGGTCAAATCAGCGAATAATAATATTCTATTTATGAGTGCAGTAACTTATTAAGAATGGGATGAATAGTTATTAATTTTAAAAACGTGAAATTTATTTTATATCCACATTTTTTGCTTACAAAGTTTTTTTAGCACATGAAATTTTAAAGAATATTCATAATTGAATTCATAACTCATGAAGGTTGTACCATTTCTAATAACAACAAAGATCAAAAAGTGATAATGGAGGAGGTTTATAAATGATTTCACCCCAAGAATTTTTAGAACGTTGGAACAAAGATATATATGGACTAGTTAGTTTTAAAGAAGAGGGCCTAAATGAAATTGGAATTACTTCTTCTGCTAAAGAATTTTTGTTAATTGCTGGATTACCAGAGTCTGCTGCACCTTTCTTAACTTTTGAAGGTTCAGACCAAGGTGGAGGAAGTCCATTGAGTAATAAATATGAAATAAGCAGAGACAAGGTTAGTGAATATATTTATATTGGATTTACTGGAGAAAATGACCCCATATGTATTTCTAAAAATAATGGAAATGTTATTTGTTTTGATTATCAGAATGATTTTATGGAGATTTTTATAAATTCAAATATCAATCAATTTGCAGAATCTCTTTTAACATATGTTGAATTTATAAGTAAAATAAAATCAGTCAACGGAAGAAAGGCTTTTTTAGAAAAAAACGCACCTAGTGAATCAATTTTGTGGTTAGAAAAAGAACTAAAAAGAATAGATAAAAACTCTTTAAATGAAAGCAGTTTTTGGAAGACAGAGATTGAAAGTTATGCAAATTAGACTTCTGAAAAATAAGAAACATTTATAAAAGATAATTAAGGAGTTGGATAAATTGATATCACCTGAAAATTTCTTGAAGAATTGGAACACTGCAAAAGAAGGAAAATTAATAGTTTTTAATGAAAATGATTTAATTATTAATTCGATTTCTCCACAAACAAGAGATTTCTTGGTGAATGCTGGTTTACCTGAAACACCCCCACCCTATCTTGAATTTACTTCATCAAATGGAATTTTGCACAGTCTTATAGAAAAATTTAATATGCCTTCAAAATTTAAAGATTATTGGTATTTAGGTACTACTGGCTCTGGTGATCCAGTTTGCTTAAAGGTAAATGATAATATCGTTTATTTAAATAATGGTGATAATTATAATGAAATATTTATAAACTCTTCAATTAATCAATTTGCTGAATCAATTTTACTTTTCAATAACATGATTGATAAAGCAATAGAAGTAAATGGAGAAGATGCTTTTCTTGAAAATGATATACCTGAGGAATTGATTACAAGGTTAAAAGAAGACTTAAAAAGAATTGACAAGAAATCCATAGATTCTAATTCATTTTGGAGAACGGAAATTGAAAATTTACAGGAGTAGTTTAAATTATGAAAAGAAACCTTAAAGTATCAATAAGTATGGATATGATATATGGAATGAATTTTTGAACACATTTCCTTGATAACTTAATTAATGGGGGCAGTTGAATAACTTATGCAAAAAGAAGGTTTTGTATCCTTATGGGTAGGTAATATTAATTCCTCTAAGGAACCAGATAATCTGCTGAAAACTTCTTATACAGAGGATGGAGATTTTATTCCATCTAAGTTTGCCCATAGTTTTGATATTGAAAGATATGATGATGCTACTCGTGAAGCGGAGTTTTATGATGATGCTGATAATACACTTAGTGGATTATTAGAAGATTTTTCTTATGATGATATAATTATTCCGAAGTTTTCATTGGTATGTGGAGAACACTTGAATTGTCATTATAATCTTGTTATTCTTTTATACAATTTTAAGTATGAAGGTGTGAAAAAGAAAACGAATGTTGATACAAGTGAGCTGGAGTTTTTAGGTTCAGTGGAATACATATATTGAAATAAACCTTGAAAGGTATTATGCCTTTCAAGGTTTTTTTGTAAATATAATAAATATCTTTGCAAAAATTCCCCCACATAATCCATTGACACCCACCTCAAAATAAGGTATAAATAAATTAACAATTAACAACTTGTTAATTAAAAACGAATTAAGGAGCCAGTTATTCATGTCAAACGATGAAGCTCTTAAGAAATACGATATAAAAAAATATCGGACTCCTGATGGGTATACGTCAGATATTTGTGTGTTTACGATTGTGTCTGAAAGCGACGGGGAGTATAAGCCGCCATTGATGGATTTGAAGCTTATGATGATCCAGCGTGCAGCGTTAGATGCAGAGGGGAATCCAAACATTGAGGCAAGCAAGTGGGCGGTACCAGGGGGATTTGTTCAGGATGATGAATCAGCGTTTGAAGCGGCAAAGCGGGAATTAGAAGAGGAAACGAGTGTTTCCGGGGTTCATATGAAGCACTTTGGTGTGTATGATAAGCCGGGACGTGATCCGCGCGGCTGGATTATCTCGAATGCGCATTATGCAATTGTTCCTGAGCATTCGCTGTCCCTGAGAAAAGCTCAGGATGATGCTGCAGAGGTAGACCTTTTTTCAATCAACGATGTTCTGAATCTGGATCTCGCTTTTGATCACAGAGAAATCATTGAAGATGCCATTAAAATGATTACGAATGATCTTTTGCAGACGACTGTGGCAAAGAATTTTCTTCCGGAATACTTTACATACTCGGAGCTGCAGGCAGTGCTGAAGACGGTGACGGATGATCCTGCCATTGCAAGTGACCAGTCTTTTTCAAGGAAAATTAAGACCCTTCCATTTATCAGGGAGGCTGAAGGAAAGACATCACGAACGTCCAAAAAACCGACGCAGCTTTATACATTTGTTGAGATGGATGTTGTCAAACCGATCTATACGGCACGTTATTAGATTTGATAATTAACAATTCATTAAGTGTTAAATACTAAAGGGGAGTGGACATTTATGAAAAGAGCGTTAATTAACATAGACTATACAGTGGATTTTGTAGCGGATGACGGGGCTCTTACTTGCGGAAAACCGGGGCAGGCAATTGAGGATGAAATTGTAAAGCTGACAGAGGCTTTTATTGATGCAGGGGATTATGTGGTTTTTGCGATTGACAGGCATGATGAGAACGATGAGTTTCATCCTGAAAGTGCTTTGTTCCCGCCTCATAACATTGAAGGAACAGATGGCCGCAGACTTTTTGGGAAGCTAGAAGACGTTTATGAGCAAAATAAAGAGAAAAATCATGTACAATGGATGGATAAAACAAGATACAGTGCGTTTGCGGGTACGGATCTTGAATTGAAGCTCCGCGCACGGGGCATTACAGAAATTCATCTGGTTGGGGTTTGTACGGATATTTGTGTGCTGCATACGGCAGTTGACGGTTTTAATAAAGGCTTCAAAATGGCTGTTCATGAAAAAGCAGTGGCAAGCTTCAATCCTGAGGGTCACACATGGGCGCTATCTCATTTTAAAAACAGCTTAAATGCACGGGTTGAATAGAAAGATGGAGGTTCCTTTGATGAAATACACAGACGACAGTTTAATGCTTCACACGGATCTTTACCAAATTAACATGGCAGAAACGTACTGGGAAGATAACATGCACAACCGGAAAGCAGTATTTGAAGTCTTTTTCAGAAAGCTGCCGTTCAGCAATGGATATGGGGTTTTTGCCGGTCTTGAACGCATTGTCGAGTATTTGCAGAGTTTTTCATTTACAGAAAGTGACATTGAGTACTTAAGAGATGAATTGGGATACAAAGAAGATTATCTGGAGTATTTAAAAGAGGTTCGTTTTACTGGAACCGTCCGTTCAATGGCTGAAGGAGAGCTGGTTTTTGCCAATGAACCGATACTGCGGATTGAAGCGCCGCTTGCAGAGGCGCAGATGATTGAAACAGCTTTGCTTAACATTGTGAACTATCAAACATTGATTGCGACAAAAGCTTCACGCATCAAGCACGTTGTAGGCGAGCAAAGTGCGATGGAATTCGGAACACGCAGAGCGCATGAAATGGATGCGGCAGTGTGGGGCACCAGAGCTGCTTACATTGGCGGTTTTGATGCGACTTCTAATGTGCGCGCAGGTAAAATGTTCGGCATTCCTGTTGCGGGCACTCACGCTCATGCATTGGTTCAGGCTTATCGTGATGAATACACTGCGTTCCATAAATACGCGCGCCGTCATAAAGACTGTGTTTTCCTCGTCGATACATATGATACGTTAAGATCCGGGGTTCCTATTGCGATTAAAGTGGCCAAAGAGCTTGGCGATAAAATTAACTTCAAAGGGATTCGCCTCGATAGCGGAGATCTTGCTTATTTATCGAAGAAAGCAAGAAAAATGCTGGATGAAGCAGGATTTACAGAGACGCAGATTATTGCTTCGAACGATCTGGATGAAAATACGATTATTAACCTGAAATCTCAGGGTGCACAAATCGATTCATGGGGTATCGGCACGAAGCTGATTACCGCTTATGATCAGGCCGCTCTTGGTGCTGTCTATAAATTAGTATCTATTGAAAATGAAAACGGGGAAATGAAGGACACGATTAAAATCAGCGGAAATCCTGAAAAGGTGACAACGCCGGGGATTAAAAAGGTATACCGGATCATCAATTCCCTCAATAAAAAATCAGAGGGCGATTATATTGCGCTTGAGGATGAAAATCCGCAAGCGGAGGAGCGCTTAAAAATGTTCCATCCTATTCATACATTCGTCAGCAAATTCGTGACGAATTTTGAAGCGAAGGAACTGCACCGTGATATTTTTGTAGATGGAAAATTGGTTTATAAACTTCCTGAGCTCCAGGAGATTCAAGACTATGCCGCTCAGAATATGGATGTTCTATGGGATGAGTACAAACGGACCATGCATCCTGAGGAGTATCCGGTCGATTTAAGCGAGCGCTGCTGGGAGAACAAGATGCGAAATATTGAAGAAGTTCAATCTAAGGTTAAGAATATGATTGAACAGGGAAAGAAGTAAGTAGAGGACGATGGGAGAGAAGCGCAAGTGGGGAAGATAGGGATTTACGGTTCGTCGTTTGATCCGATTACAAATGTACATTTATGGACGGCAAGCACCGTTGCACATCGATGCAGACTTGATAAAATTATTTTTCTGCCATGTTCAAACAAACGGAAAGATAAAGTGATGAAAACATCTGATCTGCACCGCTGGAATATGCTTGAGCTTGCACTTCAGGGAAATGACAAGTTTTTGGCTGATGATTATGAAATTAAGCAGGAAGCCTGGAATGTCTATACGTATTACACGCTGGAGCACTTTAAAAAGAAATACCCGAATGATGAAATATACTTTATTATGGGTGCAGATCTGCTTGTTGATATTGCAGACGGCAAGTGGAAATATGATCAGGAACTGATTTCAAGCAATAAATTTATTGTCATGGCTAGAGAAGGCATTGATATGCTCCGTACAATTTCCCGTTCCCCGATTTTGCGGAATCATGATGACGGTTCAACTTTTCACTTGATTGATAAGGGGCTTGCGATGGAGATCAGCTCTACATACATCCGGGATGAGTTTTCAAAAGGCGGGGAACCGCGCTACCTGCTGCCTGATGCTTGTTATGATTACATTAAAAAACATTCTTTATATCAATAGGAGGAATTTTTGATGAGCTTGCAAGAGAAGATTATGAGTGATTTAAATGTTAAACCTGAAATTGATCCGAAGGCAGAAATAAGAGAACGCATTGATTTTTTGAAAGACTATCTGAAAAAAACGGGTGCGAAAGGATTTGTTCTTGGTATAAGCGGAGGGCAGGATTCTACTTTGGCAGGGCGTCTTGCCCAGCTCTCTGTTGAAGAGTTAAGAAGTGAAGGCAAAAGCGATGCGAAGTTCATTGCCGTCCGCCTTCCGCACGGCGTTCAGCACGATGAAAATGATGCGCAGCTTGCTCTCAAATTTATCAAGCCTGATCAATTAATTACGTTTGATATTAAGTCGACGGTTGATGCCTTTGAAAAGCAATATGCAGATGCCGTTCAGGATGAGCTGAGTGATTTTAATAAAGGAAATGTGAAAGCAAGAACACGCATGATTACTCAATATGCGATCGGAGGCCAGGCTGGATTGCTTGTCATCGGTACAGATCACGCTGCAGAAGCAGTCACAGGATTCTTTACGAAGTATGGTGACGGCGGAGCAGATCTTCTTCCGTTAGCCGGTCTTACTAAGCGCCAGGGCAGAAGCTTGCTGAAAGAGCTTGGAGCAGAAGAGAGATTATACTTGAAGGTTCCAACGGCTGACCTCCTAGACGATAAGCCGCAGCAGGCTGATGAGACGGAGCTCGGCATTACCTATGATGAGCTTGATGACTACTTAGAAGGGAAATCCGTTTCAGAGGAAGTCGCTTCTAAGGTGGAAAAGCGCTACTTAATGACTGAGCATAAGCGCCAATTGCCTGCAAGCAAGTTTGATGGCTGGTGGAAATAAGTAAGGAAAGCAGCTGCATGTGCGGCTGCTTTTTACGTTGACTGTGAAATTCGGCTGATAAAAGCGTTACATTGTTTAGCACCGGCTGCACAATCTGTTATTTTTTCATACTATGACTCACTGCCTTCAAGATAAACAGTTTTTCCTGTGAACTCAGCATTCTCCAGCTGCCTGCTTTGATTCTCATGATTCATCGTCCTCCTTTCTGCTTAGTATTTATTTAGTTCATCCCTCATTTTTCTTTGTTAGTACGTTTATACCGCGAAAAATCAAGATTAAAACCATCCAAATCTCTGCAATGTTCGGGTTGGACTTTGACTGGAATTGTAAAAAGAGACGCTCAGACGACGGGATTCATCTCGATAGGACAGCTTTTTACTCTTGTCCTATCGAATGCTGAAGAACATTTCGTAAAAAAAAAAGACCTAAATTTCAAAGAAATTTAGGTCTTTCATATGTTTATTATAATTTAAACGAGCTTTTTAAAGAAACAATCCGGTTGTAAACAGCTTTTTCTGGCGTTGTATTCTTCGGATCCACGTTGAAATACCCGTGTCTGAAGAATTGGAATTTGTCCTGACCCTTTACATTATTCATGTTCGGTTCTACAAAGCCTTGAACGACTTCCAGCGATTGATCGTTCACGTAATCGAGGAATGTTTTTTCTTCTTCCTCTTCGCTTTTTTCCGCTTCCAGGTCTGCGTCAAGAATTAACGGCTGATACAGACGGAATTCTGCAGGCACGGCATTTTTAGCATCCACCCAGTGGATGGTGCCTTTTACTTTACGGCCTGTAAAGCCTGATCCGCTCTTAGTTTCAGGATCGTATGTGCAATGCAGTTCTACGACATTTCCATTTTCATCTTTGATGACATCTTCACATTTGATGAAGTAGGCATGCTTGAGACGAACCTCGTTGCCAGGGAAAAGGCGGAAATACTTTTTCGGAGGATCTTCCATGAAAT
Organism: Metabacillus dongyingensis; assembly: GCF_019933155.2. Taxonomy (NCBI): domain Bacteria; kingdom Bacillati; phylum Bacillota; class Bacilli; order Caryophanales; family Bacillaceae; genus Metabacillus; species Metabacillus dongyingensis. Next base: position 501,391 of record NZ_CP082944.1, read on the forward strand.
CGTCCTGTTCGATATAGATTTCTCTTCCGAACGGAATTTGTCGCGAGCCCATTTCAGGAACCTCTGGATTAATCTCTGCATCAAGCATTTCAGACTCGCCTTCAGGATAGTTCGTAATCACCACTTTAAGCGGCTTAAGAACACCCATTGTCCGAGGTGCTTTCAGCTTAAGATCTTCTCTTGCGAAGTGCTCGAGCATGGCTTCGTCAACAGCGCCGTAACCTTTAGAAACGCCTGTTTCCCGTACAAAATTACGGATGGCATCAGATGTGTATCCTTTTCTTCTGAGTCCTGAAACCGTTGGCATGCGCGGGTCATCCCAGCCGTCTACAAAGCCTTCATCAACAAGCTGCTTCAGCTTGCGTTTACTCATGACTGTGTTCGTGATATTTAAGCGTCCAAATTCAATTTGCTTAGGCTTGCTTTCCATTTCACATTCTTCGACAACCCAATTGTAAAGAGGACGATGATCCTCAAATTCTGTTGTACAAATGGAATGTGTCACGCCTTCAATCGCATCTTCAATCGGGTGTGCGAAATCATACATCGGATAAATGCACCAAGTATCTCCTGTATTATGGTGAGTCGCATGTGATACACGGTAAATAACAGGGTCACGAAGATTCAGGTTTGGTGACGTCATATCGATTTTAGCACGCAAAACCTTGCTGCCTGTTTCAAATTCGCCTTTGCGCATTTGATCGAACAGCTCAAGATTTTCTTCAGCAAAGCGATTGCGGTACGGGCTTTCTTTTCCAGGCTGAGTCAATGTGCCGCGGTATTCGCGGATTTCATCAGCTGTGAGGTCATCTACATACGCTTTGCCTTTTTTGATTAAAAGAACAGCGCGGTTGTACATTTCCTCAAAGTAATTTGATGCAAAGTGAAGCTCGTCCCATTCATAGCCAAGCCATTTCACATCTTCTTTAATGGAATCTACGTATTCCTGATCCTCTTTTAAAGGGTTCGTGTCATCAAATCGCAAATTGGTTCTGCCGCCAAAGTCATCGGCAAGTTCAAAGTTGATTAAGATTGATTTTGCATGGCCGATATGAAGGTAGCCATTCGGCTCAGGCGGGAAACGGGTGATGACCGTTGAATGCTTTCCGCTCTCCAAGTCCTCTTTTATGATGCTTTTGATAAAGTTTGACGAGTTATTTTCCAATATCTATCGTCCTTTCTTCTATGTAAACTTCATTATATCCATAAATCATCTATTCATTTTACAATTATATGTTTCCCGCGCCATTTATTCAAATGAATTCAGCTGTTATTTCGCCCGTGAACAAAAAGGACAAAAAGGAGCTAAAGGTTTTTATGCTCTTTACGTGTATAAACTATATTTTTTCAGAATCCTCTGTAAAATTAAGAAAACGCTTACAAAGGAGGATTTATATGTTCGGATTAAAAAAGGTATCCATGATTATGTGTGCAGGGGCACTTGCTTTTAGCTTAGGTGCCTGCAGCAGCGGAGAGAAAGCTTCTTCGGGCAGTACAGGTACAGGCTATCCATCAAAGGCTTTAACGGTTGTCGCTCCATCAGGTGCCGGAGGAGGATGGGATTTAACAGCGAGGTCGTTCGTGAAGGTGTTAAGTGAAACCAAGCTTGTAGACCAGCCGCTCACCGTAGAAAACAAACCAGGCGGAGGCGGAGCGGTATTCATGGCTGAATATGCCACACAGGATGTGCAAAATAATGAGCGGTTATTTGTCAATTCGCCGCCTGTTATCATCAATAACCTGAAGAAAGAAGGAAACAGTCCTTACGGATATAAAAATACAACTCCTCTTGCTCAATTGACGAAGGATTATGGGGCAATTGTTGTTAAAGAAGATTCAAAATACAAGGATCTGCAATCTTTATTGGAAGATGTGAAAAAAAATCCGGGCAAGCTTACATTTGCCGGCGGATCAGCTCCAGGTTCAATGGATCACCTGATTTCAATTCTTCCAGCTTATGCAGATGGAGTGGATCCGACAAAGTTAAGATATGTTTCCTATGATGGGGGAGGAGAGGCGATTACAGCTCTTCTAGGGAACAATGCTGACGTAATTGGAACTGATGTATCAAGCGTCAAGGAGTTCTTAAAGGCAGGCAAGGTAAGAGTACTTGCTACAACTGCATCCGAACGGCTTCAAGGCGAACTTAAGGATCTTCCAACTGCGAAAGAGCAAGGAATTGACGCAGAATTCACCATTTGGCGAGGAGTTTTTGGCCCAGAGAAAATGTCTGATGAAGCTTATAAATATTGGGAGAAAACAATTAAAAATTTAGTAGAGTCTGAAGAATGGATAAAGGAAGTCGAAACACAGGGATGGGAAATGGAATATAAGAATGGCGAGGACTTTAAAGCATTTTTAGGAGAGCAGGAAAAACAAGTGCAAACCCTGCTTAAGGCTGTTGGAATGTCGAAATAATTGTGAAGCTGAAGAAGGAGGCAGTCTCCTTCTTTGCTTAAAGTTTTTTAGAAAGCATAAAATTTACCGTTTCTATGTCTAGCTCCACCGCCCAACTCCCAGGCCAGAACAAATTCACTCAGGATAGTCAAATCAGACTTTTCTGAGTGAATTCTAATCTGTCATGCCTGAGCTAAACGGGCGGTTCCGCTTTTCCTATTAGAAAGGATGATTCAGATGTCAATCAAGTTTGACAGGGCAGCAGCCGTTTTGTTTTTAGCGGTGGGAGCGCTCTTTATGTATGGCAGTATGCAGATAGCGGAATCTTCATATGGAAGTGTTGTCGGACCTAATATTTTTCCGTTCTTTCTAGGTGCCATCCTTTTTCTGCTTAGCCTTCGTTTGTTTTATGAAACCTTTCATTACGAGAAAAAATACGGAAAAAAAGAACCTTTGCAGATGAAAGCTTTCATCATTATTTTTCTTGCAGCACTGCTTTACATAGCAGCACTTGAAACAATCGGATATGTTATCACGACATTTGTTTTTCTATTTATATGCTTTCAAACAATGGAGCGCGGAAAATGGTTGAAATCGATTGTAATATCTGCTTGTTTTTCTGCCGGGATCTATTACTTATTTGTTGTTGTTCTAAAAGGAACCCTGCCAAGCTTTCCGGTATGGTTTTAAGTAAATGAGATAAGAGCGTACAAAATTCAGCACATTGACGGCAAGCGCCTGCCTCCTCCGCCAAAAAGTCATACCAGGACTTTTTCACCGGATCCTTATCTGCCTGCCGGAGCTGAACAAGGCGCTTAAAGCTTTTCTTATTAAGGGAGGAAATGCACAATGGGAACTCTTGATTATCTGCTGCAGGGCTTTCAGTCAGCCTTCATTTGGTATAATATCCTTTTTGCTTTTGCAGGCGTCCTGATTGGAACGGCAGTAGGCGTCCTGCCTGGAATCGGACCAATGAGCGGTGTAGCTCTTTTAATACCGGTCACAGCTTCAATGACTGGGGGGCTGCCGCCGGAACAAGCGGCAACAAGCGCCATTATCCTGCTTGCCGGGGTTTATTACGGAGCTATGTACGGAGGCTCTACAACATCTATTCTATTAAATACACCTGGAGAATCATCTTCTGTTGTTACCACACTTGACGGCTATCAAATGGCGAAGAATGGCAGGGCGGGAAGTGCTCTTTCCATCGCTGCAATCGGATCCTTTTTTGCGGGCATCGTAACACTGATCGCACTTATTTTATTAGCAAAGCCTTTATCCAGCATAGCAATTAAGTTTGGCCCGGCGGAATACTTTTCACTGATGCTGCTTGGTATTGCAGCAGTCAGCGGTCTTGCAGGCAAATCGGTGACAAAAGCACTTATCATGACGATCACAGGCTTATTGCTTGCAACGATTGGAGTGGATAATGTTTCAGGTGTTGCAAGATTTACGTTCGATTTTCCATGGCTTTATCAGGGAATTGAATTTTTAACAATAGCGGTTGGATTGTTTGCATTAGGAGAGGTCTTCAAGACAATCCTTGAAAAAGAAGAGGAAGACACAGAAATTGCTAAAATCAATAATATCTTACCTTCAAAAGAGGAATTGAAGGAATCCGCAGGTCCGATCGCAAGAGGTTCATTATTAGGATTCTTCATTGGAATACTGCCGGGAGCCGGCGCCACATTGGCTTCATTTTTCTCATATATTATGGAAAAGAAAATCAGCAAGGATCCATCTAAGTTCGGTAAAGGTGCAATTGCAGGTGTTGCTGCACCGGAATCTGCCAATAACGCGGCATCCGGCGGTGCGATGATTCCATTATTGACGCTTGGCATTCCGGGATCAGGGACAACTGCGATCCTGATGGGTGCCCTGATGATGTATAACATTCAGCCGGGTCCGCTGCTGTTTGAAGATCATCCTCAAGTTGCGTGGGGGTTAATTGCAAGTATGTTCATTGGAAACATTATGCTTCTCGCTTTAAATATGCCGCTTGTTAAGGTGTTTGCGAAAATTATCCAAACACCGAAAAAGTATTTGATTCCTATTATTATCGCAATTTCGATTTTTGGTGTATATGCAGTGCAGGTATCCGTGTATGACTTACTCCTTCTCCTTGCATGCGGCGTTCTCGGCTACTTTTTATCCAAGAATGATTACCCGATTGCTCCACTGGTATTAGGCTTGGTATTAGGCCCGATGATTGAAAACAATATGAGAAGAGCGCTTACCATTTCAAATGGAGACTACAGCATTTTCTTCTCGCGTCCCCTTTCAGTATCATTCTTAATACTTACGGCGCTTTGGCTTCTGATTCCTGTTTTAATGAAAAAACGGGGAAAGGATGTAGTCATAAACGTAGAGGGCTAAAAAAACTCCTTTTTAATAAGGAGTTTTTTTACTATGATTATTCAGAGGTGAGTGAATGCGTTTACATGCTAAGCTGATGATTGGGATAAGTCTTGTGGTAGTCCTGATGGCAGGTATATTTGAACTAACCTTTAAGTCCATCATGGAGAACAATTTGAAGAAAGATAAGGGTATGCAGGCGCTGTCTGTTGCAGAGACAATCGCATATATGCCTGAGATCGCGGAAGCCTTCTTAACGGAAAATCCGTCTGAAATCATTCAGCCGATCGCAGAGAAAATCCGCAAAGAGGTGGGAGCGGAATTTATCGTCGTAGGAAACCTTAATGAAATCAGGTATTCACATCCTGATGCTGATCGTTTGGGCGAAAAAATGGTTGGCGGAGATAATGAAGAAGTATTCAAAGGGAGAACCGTTATTTCTGAATCTGTCGGTACCCTTGGACCATCTCTTAGAGGAAAAGCACCCATATTCGGTCAGAATGATAATGTAATTGGAGTCGTTTCTGTCGGATTTCTTCAGGAGGATATTGAAAAAGAACTGACAAACCTTGAAAACAAAATCTTATTTTCTACAATTGTTATCTTAATAGGCGGGATTATTTCAGCGTTATTAATCTCATTAAACATTAAAAAAGCAATCTTTGGCCTTGAACCGCGTGAGATTGCCTGGATGTATCAGGAAAAACACGCCATATTGGAATCTATACATGAAGGGATCATTGCCATTGATACCGACGGGAAAATCACGGTTGTGAATGAAAATGCCCATAAAATCCTGGAGATTCCAAATGAGATTCTTTTAAGGGGAAAGCGGATCGAAGAGATCATTAAAGACACCCATCTGCTGCAGGTTGTTGATTCCGGACAAGCTGAATATGATCAGGAATTCATCATTCTTGAGGATGTTTTTGTCGTAAACCGCATCCCTATTTTTGATAAAAGAGGAGAAGTTATAGGCGCTGTAGCGAGTTTCCGGAATAAATCTGAACTGTCACAGGTGCTGAAGGAACTGTCACACGTCAAAGCATATGCAGAGGGGTTAAGAGCGCAGACACATGAATATTCGAACAAGCTCTACACCTTGCTCGGACTCATCCAATTAGGGTCTTACAAAGAAGCGATTGAGTTTATTTCGACAGAAGTAAATGTTACGCAGGGATTTATTGGCTTCATCATGAGGGAAATTCCCGATCCTATTCTTGCGGGATTTATATTAGGAAAAATCAGTCTTGCAAGCGAATTAAAAATCCATTTTTCCATAGATGAGGAAAGCAGCTTTAAGGATGTTCCGGACTCATTGAATCGTGATGCTTTAATAACCATTTTCGGCAATCTGCTGAATAATGCCTTTGAAGCTGTCAGAGAAAAAGAAGACGGAGATAAAAAGGTATCGCTCTTTTTAACTGATCTGGGCAAAGAATTGATTATTGAAGTTGAAGACAATGGACCAGGTATAGATGAGGAGCATTTCGAGAGCATTTTTCAGCAGGGGTTCTCTACAAAGAGCAGGGACAAAAATGCAGGAATCGGTCTGAGCCTTGTCCGGCAGGCTTTGAAAAAAGTAGGAGGAACGATCACTTTTTCATCGAAGAAAGGAGAAGGAACAGCGTTTACTGTAGCCATTCCAAAAAGCAGGAGGTATGATGATGAATCAAGCCATTGAGGTGCTGATCATTGAAGACGATTTAAGAATTGCCGAGATTCAAAGAAGATTTCTTGAACAGATAGAGGGGTTTCACACCATTGGCATAGCTGCTAATTATGCTGAGGCAAAAAACTTGATTGATATATTAAAACCGGATTTAATTTTACTTGATGTGTATTTTCCTGATATGAACGGATGCGATCTTTTAAAGGAAATCAAGCAGCTTGATAAGCAAACGGATGTCATTATGATAACAGCTGCGCGGGAAATTGAGACGGTGCAGGAAGCCATAACAATCGGAGTGTTTGATTTTATTATCAAGCCTGTTGTTTTTGAACGGTTCAAGCAGTCCTTAAAAAGATACGAAGAACATTACCGCAAACTTAAAGCAATCAGATTGGAAAACAAAATCATGGGTCAGGAAGAAGTCGACAGACTTCTTTATAAGGTGCATGAAATTTCTGAGAAGCCCCTGCTGCCAAAAGGGATCGATAAACTGACGCTGATTAAGGTCATGGAAGTGCTGGATGCGGGACAGGGATTAACGGCTGAAACAGTAGCGAAGCAAATCGGTGTGAGCCGGACAACTGCAAGGAGATATTTGGAACACCTCATCTCCCAGGAGAAAATTGCGGCTGATTTATCCTATGGAACAATTGGAAGACCAGAACGTGTTTATGTACTTAAATAAGGTTGTTTTAGTGGAATAAATGACGTGAAGTTTTTAATATATTCTAATAGTAGGAAGGAATAATTTCTTTTCTAGTCATATTCGCCTATGTGCAAAAATAGTTTAATAGATAGTTGCCGGATTCATCCCCATATTTTAACATAACTATAAGATGCTTCTAAAACAGGAAGAAGGACGTGGAAAGAATTTGTTGGATACGATCGAAGACTTCTTTGAAGACTTGGAGAGAAAGAGAAAGCAAGCCGAATACAATCGTGATGCAGATGAACTCGAAGCATATCTGGCTGCTGTTAATCGTGCAATGGGAACGTTTGATGACGGAGTTTTTCATTTTCATAACCTGCATCAGCAGTATGCAGATGAATGGACTGGTCAAACAAAAATAGCCTATGAAAGTATTCGGGATGACATTCGTGTCACTTATAATCATATATACGATATGAAGGATGAGCTTTTTCAGGAGCTGAGAAACGAAATCGGAAGGCTTAGAGAACTGGCCGCTGGCCTCGCCTAATACAGCGCTGCAATTGTTTTAGAGGAACAAAGGAGAGGTAGACGCACATGGAAATTAAAATAAGACCAGAAGAGCTTGAAGCGTTCGCACAGCACATTGAACAATCCCGCTCATATACGGGAGAAGCCCTTGATCTGTTAAACTGGGAATCTGCCAGACTGCGCTTTACCTCTGTTGCACGTGTAGGAAGGGCTCTTGATCTCCAGGAAGAGATCCGGCACTTGGTGAATCGGTTTCATACGCTGACAGATGATGCAAAAGCATTAATTGAAAACACCGCAAATGGCATGAGAGAAGCAGATGAGGCCGCCAAATCGTCTGCTTCTTCAGGCTGGGGCGGTTTTTTCTCAGGATTATGGGATGGCGCTAAGAATGGACTTACAGACGCTTGGGACGGGCTTGTATCCCTCACGGAATGGGAAACATATGAAGCAATGTGGGATGCCATCATTCACCCCCTTGAAACCCTTGAATCAATGTGGAACACGCTCTCTGAAGCTTGGGAAACAAAAGTAATAAATGGAGATATCTACAGCAGAACGGAATTCTTTACATATGGTGTCGTCTCTATTGGACTTGGCATTCTTGGAGGCAAGGGAATCGATAAGCTCGGAAAAGCTGCGAAGCTGACAAAAGTACCTGATGGGACATCCTCTAAGCCGAAATTGGAGACTGTCACTCATGGGACAGATACGAGTTTTGATTATGCAAAACTTTCGCAGGGGAAAGGGTTTGCTGCTGAGATTAATTCGGTGCTTGATGAAGCGGGGCTTTCTAAGCAAGAATTTTTATCCCTTCAATCCCACTATTATAAAGATTTAACACCTGAGGAATTGGACAAAATGCATCAAGTCCGCGAAGCTGTACCGCCTGTCAATGGATCCACCGTTTTGCAGAAGGTCATTGATCAGGATAAAATGGCCTTGTATTTATCAGGTCAACTTACAGACGTCGGGGGATGTATAGCAAAAATGGATGATGTCAGCGATATTACAACGTCTGCAGACATGTACAATTCCTTGCGGATGGACTATCCGAACACACCGTTTTCACCTGACAAAGAATACGCTGTGATCCGATTTACAACAGAACAAAGCGACCGTCTCAAAATTCCATATGCAGAGGAGCTTAATAACCCTCACGCAGCAAAGCCTAATGAATATATCAGCTATCCCCAAACAGGCCATGGATTTACAGCTGCAGAAAATGGTAAGATTGTCCCTGAGTTTGAAACGGTTTATGGAAATAATGCCAGACCTAGCGCAGGTGAAATCTATGTTGTTAAAGGCGGCGCAGAAGAACTGGTAGGAATCTATGATAAATATGATCAAAGATTTTACAGTATAGAGGAGTTAAACAGTCATGATTAAAAAAGGAGAATACGGCATCTATCAAGGAAAAGAGTATTCAATCATCCCTGAGGGAAGCGGAAAGGTCACTTTGCGCACGCGAGACAAAGCAGCTCAAGGCGCGGGATTTCAGGCAGCAGGATTGAAGAAAAACATTTTCATTAAAGAAATTGCTCAATCTGAATTAGAGGCTGCCTATGAGTATAAACCTTATGCCATCTATAAAGAGCGGGAATTTATTATTGAAGGCATCAATGAGGCAGATCAATCGGTCATCTTGAAATCTATTGATCCAAACACAGTGGATGAACTTGGATTTTCATCCCTCGGAAAATATGAGTATATAAAAACCGTTGATATAGCTAATGTAAGTATATCGGAGAAAAAGAGACCGATTTTAGGATTCGGAGAAAAATGAGCAATCCATTCAACACCTTAGAAAAAGCTTTGATTGATGCCATGAGCCACAGTGATAAAATAGCAGACTTTTACGAAATACTCGGAAAAAGTACGATTTGGCTGATTGAAAAGCAGACAAATGAAATAGCGGCAGAAGGACAAGATGTTTTTTCACTGGAGCAGTTTCAGATTATGGAGAAGAAAAACCGGAAGCTATTGCCTGTTTTTTCTTCAAAATTTCCAATTGAGAAAATGTTCAAAAATAGTACGGCATTCGCTGTGTCTTTTCAGGAAGTGCTTAATCAGATAGATGGACAAACAGGGGTCATTTTAAATCCGGACACTCCTATATCAAAGCTGCTTATTCCGCAGGAGCTGGATATGATGAGAAAGAAACAGAACTTTTTTAAAGGTTGAGAAAAAAGAAGAAGCTAAAGAGAGGAATAGGCCTCTCTTTTTTACTGCTCTTGAAAGGGACTGGTTGCCTTTTGTTATGGCAGAATCAGCCTTTCAAAAATGTTTTCGGACAAATTAACTTTTTTTACCTGTAAAATGAGCCTTTTGAATCACACGCTAATCACATAAGGGATTATTCTCCTTTAATTTACCGGTGTTTACCATTATTTCAAGGGAATCTGGATTATTTAATCACATGGATACCAACTTAAAGCCCAGGTATATATCAAATGCTGACCCGCCTAGATCCTTAGTAGTGTAAAAACCGGCAAAACGGGTATACATAAATAAAGCATTCTAAATGCATCTTTTGATAGAATAGACTATTATAGATAAGTTTCTAGTGTACGTTAGGTGGAGGATAAAATGACAAACGACAAACAGTTGATTCATAAAGCATATTTTGAAAGGTTTATGGAAGACAGTGCTTCTGCTCAGCCTGTACAGGTGCTTGGAGAACTTTATTTCGAGGAGCAGGCAAAGGAAGTTTACGATCTGTCCTATATTCGCTTTGCACAGGGTGAGGTCTATTTTCACAACAAAGATTATGAGACTGCGATCTTCAAGTGGGAAAATATCAGCAATGAATTAGAGCCATGGGCCAAGAAAAATATTGCGGACTCATATTATGCTCTTGGTCATCTTTCAGCTGCAGAGGATATTTACACATCTATTCAAAGTGATTCGAAGACTTTGAAAATGGAAGTGGCGCTTGAATTATTTTCACTTTATCTATTGAGAGACAAAATTGAACTTGCATATAAGGTTATTAAAAAGGCGCTTGATATTCATTCAGATTATCCGAATGTAACGGATCTGGCACGATCTTTCTATGAGGATCAGCAGGACTGGAAGAATGCCGTTGAGCTTGCTGTTGCTGAAGGCGTGCGAGCGGAATCGCTTGAATGGTTTGAGCTGCTGGATGAGTATGTTCAAGCGGGATATACGAAATCGTTTGATCCTGAATACTTTTATCAGCCGCTTATTTCACTTTTCCGAATCAATCAAAAATTATTTCAGAAGGTTACGGCTTCTTTGTGGGACAGCTACCGAAATGAAGATTCCTACTTATCATGGCTGAAAACCGTTAATACAATCTTCCTTAATGTTGAGGTGCAGCCTTTTGAATCCTGGACGAAGATGTCTGATATCCACCAGAATACTTACTTAAGTGTGATTAATGGCACTTATTTGGTAAAGGATTTAGAAGATATTATTCCTGTGCTTTTAGCAAACTGGCAAAAGCTTGCGAATCAGTCAAAAGCGCTATTTGCTGCAACAGCCGTACTTGCATGGAATGAAATTTTCCCATCGTCTATGGATGCTGCGACTCTTAAGACAGCGGAAAAGCTGATCTTTGATTCTGAGCATGACAGCATCAGTCTTGAATACAGCCTGGATTTATTTAAGTCTCTTGTTTCATGGGCAGAGAATAACCATATTGAAGTGGGCTATAAAAAGACATGGCTCGTTTCAGGACTTTCCGATTTAAAGACAACCCATCTTTTAATCAGCGGCACAACGGAAAGCGGAAAATCCGCATTTATTAATCATATCCTTCAGGAAAATCTGGTCAGCAACACTAGTTCACCTGTGTTTGTACGTTCTGAAGGTGATTTGGCGGAAATGAATGAAATTACAAATGCCGGCATAAGAAGGATATCTGACAATCCTGAGTATCAGGAATCAGAAAACACTTGGATTGAAGTGAAATGGCCTTCTGCTCTTTTAGAAGAGAACAATACGGTGTTCCTGCATACACCTGAATTGGATCGTATTGGAGATGTAGAACAAACAGCTGAATTTCTGCCGATATCAGATGGAATGCTGTTCGTCCTTGATAAAAATACGCCTTTTAATGAGCACGAGCTTGAATTGCTGATGAAGCTTCAGGAATATGCTCTTGATACACCGTTTCACTTTATTCTGAATCACTCATCTGAACAGTGGAAATTGGCAGAAGAGCTGCAGGGAACAATCAACCAGTTCTTCCCGCAGTCACAGGTATTTGCTTTTTCCCCGGATAATCTTGGCCGTTTGAGTGAATTTTTGAATACTGTTTTCAGTAAATCGGACGCGAAGCTGGAAGAAAAACGCACGGCAAAACTTCTATATTTCATACGCAAAACACTCACGGATCTTTTGAACAAACGCGTTCAGATGGAGAATCGATTAGTAGAATCGGTTAAATGGAATGAGGATATTTTAGTAAGACTGAACGGCTTCATGAATCATTTAAGAGACGTGGAGCAGGAAAAGGCGAAATCCATCTCGGCTTCTTATCGTGAAGTGACTGCTGAGATGAAAAGTGACATGGCTGTGCAGCTGCCGAAAATCCTGCGCAACTGTTCTGCTCATATAAGTGAAAACAGTGATTTCAGCCAAATTCACATATCGTTAAACAAGAAAATGAATGAAGAAATTGGCGCTTATATCCATCAGAACCTGATTCCAAAATTCCAAACGTCTCTGCGTGAATGGCTTTCCCAATCAAATGAAGAGCTAAACGAAAGCCAGGCGTATCTTGATGAAATGAGTCTGTCTTTCAACGGTTTATACGGGGAAGAAAAAATGAAGCTTCTCTGCGATTTTAAAGTCATTGAAGACTGGCGCCGTGATTTAAACAGAATGACAAGCAGAGCGGATGTTGACGAGCAGAATATCCTGCTTAGATTTAAGCCGACTGAATTCCTGCTGAAAAGCGCCGGAAAGCTGTTCGCCGCTCTTCCTCAAAACAAGTCAATGCTGTACAACCAATATAAAAAATATGTCGAAAGCAAAAACTACGAGGACACAGCAGAAGAAATTTCAAAAAAATTCTTCCTTGAATTTGATTTATTTGAAAGGGCTCTGAAAGCAGATATCATCATGTTCTTCCAAAATCCGATTCTGTATGTGGAACAGACCATTCAAGAATCAGAAAATGAAATTTCAGGTTCAAAAGCAACCCTTGAGAAAATGAAAGCAAGTCCTGAGATCTATTACGATCCACTGCGTCTCTTTGAAGTAAGACTCCTTCAATATGAATTTATGGTGAAGGCGAATGAGGAGAATACGTATATTAAAAATCAATAAACAGAAGGACCCTTTATTTTAGGGTCCTTTGCTTTGTGCAAAAATTGATAATCCCCCAAAACTCAGATAAACTGAAACAAACTACAAACATAAATCCTGACTTGAAGGGGAATATCAAGCTATTGGAGAGAACATAAAGATGAAGAGTCAGCAAAATTATTCTTATGAGATCATGGAGGTTTGTCTGCTTGCCGGAAAAATTATGCTGATCAGCGGAGCTGAAACGTACCGGGTAGAAGATACGATGATGCGGATTGCTGCATCATTCGGTGTGAAGAATTCGCATAGTTATGTGACACCGACTGGCATTATCTTCTCGATAGAGTCAGATGAGCCGACGAAGACGAAATTAATTCGAATCATGGAACGAACGACGGATCTTGATAAGGTTACGAATGTGAACGCCATTTCAAGGAAAATAAGCAATGGAGATTTAAATGTTGATGAAGCCTATGATTTGTTAAAAGAAATTGATGAGGCGAACTCTACCTACTCTCTCTTTTTGCAGGTAATTGCTGCAGCGATTGCCAGCGGCTGCTTTCTGATTATGTTTCAGGGGCAGTGGTCTGATTTTATTCCTGCTGTACTGGCAGGGGGGCTCGGTTTTATGGCTGTTATTTATTTCCATCGCCTTGTGCCTATTAAATTTTTTGCGGAATTTCTGGCGGCATTCATTATAGGACTGCTTGCTTATTTGTTCGTAAGGACCGGTTTTGGATCTGAAATGGATAAAGTGATTATTGGCTCAGTTATGCCATTAGTTCCAGGACTGCTGATTACAAATGCTGTCAGGGATTTAATGGCCGGGCATTTAATATCAGGACTTTCAAAAGGAGCAGAAGCGTTTTTAACTGCATTTGCCATCGGATCTGGTATTGCGGTTGTTTTTTCATTATTTTAAGGGAGAGAAAAAATGATGTGGGTCTTGGGACAGCTAGTGACAAGCTTTATTTCTACAGCTGCATTCGGCATTATTTTTCAGGCGCCTAAACCTTCCCTCATTAAATGCGGACTTGTAGGGATGTGCGGCTGGATGATCTATATATCTTTGGTGGGCTATGGCTTTGATGCAGTTCCTGCTACTGTCATTGCAGCAGTATTTGTAGCTGTGACAAGTCAGGTTTTTGCAAAGATCTACAAAACGCCGATTATTATTTTCAGCGTAGCCGGCATTATTCCATTGGTTCCTGGAGGAATGGCGTATGACGCGATGAGAAATTTCGTTGAAAATGACTATAATACCGCGATTACATTAGCTGCAAAAGCATTTATGATATCAGGTTCCATCGCGATCGGCCTTGTTTTTTCTGAGGTAATCAATCAAGTCATAAGAAGGTCTCAGCTTCGTACAAAGGTTAAGTAAATGGGAATACAAATGAAACCGGAGACAGCGTTAAGGAGACTTGGGGAGACGGAGCTTATATTCTCAGCGCTCGGACTTGGCACGTGGCAGTCAGCAAAGGCAGCTAAATGCCTGCCCTGCAGCCTTAAAACGTATGCAGCCGCTTATTGAGCTGCTGGATCAATTGGCGCCTGAATAAAGAGAAAAAGGATACTAAATTGCACAGCAATTGGTATCCTTTTTTTACGTTTTGTGAGAAGTGATTATTATTGTCTTTCAAGTGAGCGGGTCTGTTTTGGGGAATCAACCGCCCCTTATGATTCCTCAAAACTTGTAGTAGTGCTGTTTGGGGAATCATAGAACGCTATGAGCATTCAAAACCGTCAAGTAGTGCTGTTTGGGTAATCATAGCCCCGCTATGAGTATTCAAAACCGTCAAGTAGTGCTTGTTTGGGTAATCATAGCCCCGCTATGAGTATTCAAAACCGTCAAGTAGTGTTGTTTGGGGAATCAAAGGTCCGCTATGAGTATTCAAAACCGTCAAGTAGTGCTTGTTTGGGTAATCAAAGGCCCTCTATGAGTAGCCAAAGTGCTGTTTGGGTAATCATAGACCCGCTATGAGTATTCAAAACCGTCAAGTAGTGCTTGTTTGGGTAATCAAAGGCCCTCTATGAGTAGCCAAAGTGCTGTTTGGGTAATCATAGACCCGCTATGAGTAGCCAAAGTGCTGTTTGGGTAATCATAGACCCGCTATGAGTATCCAAAACCGTCAAGTTAGTGCTGTAGGAGGAATCATAGACTCGCTATGAGTATTCAAAGTTATAAAGTAGTGTTGTTTGGGTAATCATAGCCCCGCTATGAGTATTCAAAACCGTCAAGTAGTGTTGTTTGGGGAATCAAAGGTCCGCTATGAGTATTCAAAACCGTAAAGTAGTGCTTGTTTGGGTAATCAAAGACCCGCTATGAGTATTCAAAACCGTCAAGTAGTGCTTGTTTGGGTAATCAAAGGCCCGTTATGAGTATTCAATACCCAAGAGAAGTGCCGTTTTGGGAATCCATCCACCAAATCCACCATCAATGAGTATCCAAAACCCATGAGTAGTGCTGTTTGCAGAATCATTCGCACGGCATGATACATAAAACCTCGTAGTATTCCTGTAAGATGATTCTCCGCCCGAAATGATTCTCCAAAATCCGCGATTTTCCCAAGGTAGATACGTTTATGCTAAACGGTTTCTTGTATTTTACAAACCCCTAACAATTCCTTCATATAAATCTATATTATCTTCATACTGGGTTTACCTTAAAGAGGTATGATGGAATTCGTTAAGGACAAGTGAATTTAGCCATGTGGGAAAAATACCCTCAATTAAAAGTGACAGTTGATCAGCTGCATGACACAAAAGCAAATGCAGTGACACAGGGAGCGTTAATATCTGTTTTCCCTGAATCAAGACAAAGATTGTATCAGGAATGGAAAACTTTATCAGGGAATGAACCCTCAAAAAGCATTAAATCAGGCGGCGAAAGAAACAGTTCGTGCACTTAAAACAGCAGGGAAGAAACAAGGGAAATAATAGGAGGAACTGATGAATCAGTCTTTTAGATTCGTCGGTTCCTATTTTGACAGAATCTCAGAATTGCTTCATGGAAAGGAGGACAAAGTCTTGAGCAAGCCAGTTGAAATATACGCACACCGGGGATGCAGCGGCGAGTTTCCTGAGAACACGATGGCCGCATTTGAAGCGGCCTGCAAGATTGGGGCAGATGGCATTGAGCTTGATGTGCAGATGACAAAGGATGGAGAAGTTGTTGTTATGCATGATGAACAAATTGACCGGACAACGAATGGGATTGGATTTGTAAAAGATTTCAGATACAAACAATTAAAGTTGTTTGATGCAGGAAGCTGGTTTCACCCTAAGTTTTCGCGGCAAACCATTCCCTCTTTACAGGATGTCCTGGACTTAATCAAAACAAGCGGTTCTGAAATGAAAGTAAATATTGAACTGAAAAATAACGTCCTGCTCTATGAAGGGATGGAAGAAAAAGTGCTCCAGTGTGTACAGCGATCAGGAATGATGGACTCAGTCATTCTCTCATCCTTTAATTTTAAAAGCATGGGGAGGATGCGGGAGCTGGACAATGACATTCAAACGGCCCTTTTATTCGAAGGAATTCCATCAAACATTATGGAGGAAGCACGGAAGGTTCGGGCAAATGGCCTCCATTCAGAAGCTTCATTTGCAGTCTCAGCTGCTGGAAAAAGAACCGTTGAGGCAGGGTATCCCCTCAGAGTTTTTACAGTAAATCAGACTGATAAACTAGAGGAATTGGCCAGGTCGGGTGTTTCTGCCCTTATTACTGACAATCCAGGATTATTTTTAGAGAATAAGAGTGTGCCTTTTTAGGCGCATTCTTTTTTTAACACGAAATGTAAAGAAAAAGAACCACAATTCACATAAGCTGTTCGAGTTTTCGCAATAATGTCACCGCATATGGGACATATTTTAATCACTCAATCAGTTCATAAGATATGAATGACGTCTTTTACAAGAGGTCTATTTTTTTTGTGCTATTCCCGATGAGGATATTTATTAATTAGAGAAACATTAATCTAAATATTCAAATTTTAACCAATAAGGAGTATGATAGAATAGATGAAATTCAAGATATTAGTCCAGCTAAATATGTACATAGAATGTTGCAACGTTTGGAGGCAGCCACATGTCGAAAGTATTTTCTTTGCTAAGGCCTTACCGTCTTGCGATGGGTGTGGCCCTGACCCTGATGCTGATCGAGCTTGGGGTAGAGCTGCTGCATCCGCTTTTAATGGCAAAAATAATTGATGATGGCATTTTAAAAAATGATTTATCAGTTGTCATCTATTGGGGAAGCGTCATGGTTGGGATTTCAATTGCGGCCTTTGCTGCAGGTGTGACGAATTCCTTTTACGCGGCTCACGTCAGTCAGAGCTTTGGGTATGATGTACGCAAAGATTTGTTTGAGAAGGTCCAGTCCTTTTCTTTTGCGAATTTCAGCCTGTTTCCGACATCGTCTCTCATCACGAGGATGACGAATGACGTGACTCAGCTTCAGAATACGATTTTTATGAGTCTGCGGATTATGCTGCGTGCTCCCCTATTAATAGTAGGGGGGACGATCATGGCTTTAATCGTCAATTTTCAGCTGGCACTTATTCTCCTCATTTCTATTCCGCTTTTAATAGGTTTCTTATTGTGGATGATGAAAAAGGGAAGCGGTATGTTCAAAGCCGTACAGGACCGGCTTGATTCCGTCAATGGCGTTATGCAGGAGAATCTGACCGGAATGCGCATTATCAAGGCCTTTTTAAGAAGAAACTACGAAGTCTCAAGGTTTACAAAAGCGAATGAAGAGTTAAGGAGCGGGACCGTTTCAGCACTCAGGCTGATGGAGATTGCCATGCCTGTTTTATTATTGGTTATGAATATCAGTATTCTTGCCATTCTCTGGTTTGGCAGCATCAATGTGGGCACAGGAGATGCGAAGGTTGGGGAAGTAGTGGCGATTGTAAACTATGCGCTGCGGATTTCCTCTGTTTTATCCATTTTTTCTTTTATCATCATGGCTTTTTCACGTGCAAAAGCATCAGCTGACCGCATCAATGAAGTTTTGGAGACAGAAGCGGACTTGACTGATTCACTTGATGCAGAAGAAATAAGTGTGATTGAAAAAGGCCAAATTGAATTTAAATCCGTTTCTTTTACTTATCCGGGAACGGACACCGCTGTGCTGAATGACCTTTCCTTTACTGTGAATGCCGGAGAGACAATTGCCCTCCTTGGAGCCACAGGCTCTGGGAAATCGTCCATTTTCAATCTGATTCCAAGGCTTTATGACGTGACGGACGGGGCGATTTACATTGATTCAAAGAATCTGCTTGATATGAAGCTTGATAGTCTCCGGGGACAAATTGGTTTTGTCCCGCAGGAGTCCCTCTTGTTCACAGGTTCGGTCAAAGAGAATATTGCATGGGGAAAAGAAGGGGCATCACTTGAAGAAATCAAGGAAGCGGCAAGAAATGCCCAGATTCATGAAACGATTGAAAGACTTCCGAATGGCTATGATACAAGGGTGGGCCAAAAAGGAGTCAATCTATCTGGAGGCCAAAAACAAAGACTTTCGATAGCGAGAGCACTAGTCCGCAAGCCTAAAATTCTTCTGCTTGATGACAGCACAAGCGCTCTTGATTTAACTACAGAAGCAAAGCTATTAAAAGCGTTAAAATCATATGACTGCACGATTTTTATCATTACACAAAAAATCAGCACAGCTATGGAGGCGAGCCAGATCCTCTTACTGGATGAAGGAGAAGTTCTGGCTCAGGGTTCTCATCTTGAATTAATGGAAGAATCGGCTCTGTATCAGCGGATCTATGAATCCCAGTTTGGAGAGGAGGCCCTGCAGAATGTTCAAAGAGCTAAGTAAGCCATTCAAGTATCCAAAAGTAAAACAGGAAGAACCACTACAGAAAAAAACAGTGAAACCAAAAAACTGGTTTGTCACGATAACAAGGGTATGGTCGTATCTTTCTTTGAATAAAGGACTGCTTAGCCTGGTTCTTCTTATGGTAGTTCTTAGTTCCTTTTTGGCCCTTCTTGGTCCTTACCTGATTGGGAGAGTCATTGATGATTATATTGTCACCAAAGAAAGCAGCGGGTTTGTTAAGCTGCTGATTGCCTTGGTCGTCATTTACCTTGTCCAATCCGTTTCTCTGCTGCTGCAGAACGTCTGGATGATCGGAATCGCCCAGAATACCGTTTTCACCATGAGAACTCAGCTTTTCCGCCATCTGCACAACCTGCCGATTTCATACTTTGATAAACGGCAGCACGGGGAACTGATGAGCAGGGTAACGAATGATATAGAAAACGTCAGTTCGACGTTGAACAGCTCTGTTATTCAAATTTTCTCCAGTATCCTGACACTTGCAGGAACCATTGGTGTCATGCTCTGGCTAAGTCCGCTGCTAACATTAATAACTCTTGCCATTATCCCGAGTATGTTCTTTGGGATGAGGTGGATCACGAACAGAACAGGAAAGTTATTCAAAGCACAGCAGCAGAACTTGGGGAATCTTAATGGCTTTATTGAAGAAACCATTTCAGGCCAGCGCATCGTTAAGACGTTTTCACAGGAGCAAAAAGTGATAACGGAGTTCCTGGAAAAGAGTCAGCGGCTTAAAGGAGCAGGTTTTTGGGCTCAGACCATATCGGGCTTTATTCCGAAGCTGATGAACGTCCTGAACAATTTAAGCTTTGCAGTGATTGCAGGAGTTGGCGGCATCCTCGCTCTGAATGGTCTGGTTTCAATCGGGGTAATCGTAATTTTCACTGAATACTCCAGACAGTTCACACGTCCTCTAAATGAACTTGCGAATCAGTTCAATACGATTCTATCTGCTGTAGCAGGTGCTGAGAGAGTGTTTGAAATTTTAGATGAACACGAGGAAATGAAGGATGAGAAGGATGCTTCTAACCTTCAAGAAGTGAAGGGAGAAGTTAGATTTGACGGGGTTTCATTCTCTTATGAGGAAGAACAGCAGACAATTCGAAACCTGAGTTTTCATGCATCTCCCGGTGAAACGGTAGCCATCGTAGGTCCTACCGGTGCAGGAAAAACAACGATGATTAACCTGTTATCACGGTTTTACGATCCTGATGATGGAAAGATTCTGATTGATGGGACGGAAAGCACAAAAATCAGGCGAAGCAGCCTGAGAGAGCACATGGCCTTTGTCCTCCAGGATCCCTTCTTATTCACAGGGACAATCATGGAAAACATTCGCTACGGCCGATTGGATGCAACGGATGAAGAAGTGATGCAAGCTGCAAAAGAAGCAAATGCCCATCCTTTTATCATGAAAACAAAAAATCAGTATGAAACGGTTCTTACTCAGGACGGAAGCGGGATCAGCCAGGGGCAAAAACAGCTGCTGTCCATCGCAAGAGCGATCCTTTCTAGTCCTGTTATTCTAGTTCTTGATGAAGCGACAAGCAGCATTGATACCATTACAGAGCTGAAAATCCAGGAAGCCCTTCAAAGATTGATGAAAGGCAGAACAAGCTTTGTGATTGCACACAGGCTGAATACCATTCAAAAAGCTGACCAAATCCTTGTGCTTGAGAATGGAACGCTGATTGAAAAAGGAAGTCACGAGTCTCTTCTTCGTGAAAAAGGATTTTACTGCGGTCTATATCAAAGTCAGCTGAAAGACGATGTTATTTGAATGCCTCTGTTTTTCATTAGTGAAATGGTCATGCTATACTGAATGTGGAGGTGGGACAATGCGTTTATCAAATAAAAAAGTCATTGCGCTGGTCAGTGCTGATTTTGAAGATCTTGAATTATGGTACCCTGTGCTTCGTTTACAGGAAGAAGGGGCAGCAGTCCACTTAGTAGGTGAAAAAGCAGGCGAAACCTATATCGGAAAGTATGGTGTTCCAGCCACATCGGATTATGCTTTTGGGGATATACGCTCTGAAGATTATGACGCCATTTTAGTTCCCGGAGGATGGGCGCCTGATAAATTAAGACGATATCCAGAGGTTCTTCAAATGGTGAAGGACATGCATGAGAAAGAAAAGCCGATCGGACAAATCTGTCATGCAGGTTGGGTGCTGATTTCAGCCAGAATATTAGCAGGCAGAAATGTAACAAGCACACCAGGCATCAAAGATGATATGGAGAATGCAGGTGCAACGTGGCATGATGAAGCAGTTGTAGTCGACGGACATATCGTTTCGAGCAGAAGACCGCCCGACTTGCCTCCTTATGTAAAAGCTTTTGCCGATGTTTTAGCTGAAAAATGAATATATAAAGATAATAGATAGAGAGTATCATGGAATGTGATGCTTTCTTTTTTATTTTTATATAAATTATTGCATAAATACTATTGATAATGATAGATTTTAGCCTGCTGTCTTGATAAAGGGATCAAAAGCAGCTGAAATGTCAATAGATAAAAAGAATAGAATACTATAGACGAATAGCAAATAATATTATAATATATTTTCAGAATATTAATGTTTTTTAGAAGAATCATATTATTGGGACTAAAGATCCTTTTAGGAGGTGATTCGATTAGAATCAGGAACTGACAAGACCGAAAGTTTGAATCAAAATATGATCAAAAACGGGGGATACAAATGAAAAAGAGAAGATTAATGGCAGTGTTTATGTCACTTATGATTTCAGCTGGTGTTATGGCTGGATGCGGTGCAAAAAGCACAGGTTCATCCGAAGGAGAGACAATAAAAATCGGAGCGAACTTAGAATTATCCGGCGGGGTAGCGTCTTACGGGCAATCCATTTCAGAAGGCCTTGAACTTGCTTTAGAAGAGATCAATAAAAAAGGCATTGACGGCAAAAAGATTGAACTTGTTGAATTTGATAATAAATCAGATGCAGCTGAAGCAACAAATGGCGCTATCAAACTTGTAAGCCAAGATAAGGTAGCTGCCATCATTGGAGCTGCAACAAGTACAAATACTCTGGCTCAGGTGCAGATTGCACAAGATAATAAAGTGCCGTTAATTACACCAACTGGAACGAACCCGACAATAACAAATACAGATGGCAAAGTGAATGATTATGTATTCCGTACATGCTTTATCGATCCGTTCCAAGGAACGGTAGCTGCAAACTTTGCAACAGGCGACTTATCAGTAAAAAATGCGGCTGTACTAATCGATAGCTCAAGCGATTATGCAAAAGGTCTGGCAAAATCCTTCAAAGAATCATTTGAAAAAAGCGGCGGAAAAATTGTCTCAGAGGAAGCTTATGTGGCTAAAGACACAGATTTCCGTGCAACTCTTACAAGAATTAAATCATCAAATCCAGAATTTGTTTTCCTTCCTGGCTACTATGAAGAAGTAGGCCTAATTGTGAAACAAGCCCGTGAGCTTGGCATTGATGTTCCTTTCATGGGAGGCGATGGATGGGATTCTCCGAAGCTGATTGAAATTGCTGGCGGAGAAGCTTTGAACAACACTTTCATTACAAACCATTATTCTGCTGCTGATCCAGATGAGAAAATTCAGGATTTCGTAAAAGCGTTTAAGGCGAAATACAAAGATAAATCTCCAGATGCATTTAATGCTCTTGGCTATGATACAGGCTATTTCCTTGCTGATGCGATTAAACGTGCAGGAGGCGCTGACCCTGAGAAGCTTCAAAAAGCAATCGAAGAAACAAAAGATCTTGCTCTTGTTTCAGGCAACCTGACGCTTGATGAACTTCATGATCCGGTTAAGTCTGCTGCTATCCTTGAATACAAAGATGGCGAGCAAACATTTAATACGAAAGTAGATCCTGAATAAATAATCACATAACAGATGGGGTAGGGGGCCATGCCCCCTATTATTCTGAAATTAACAATGAAAACTGCCATACAAAATAAAAGACTTTCAGGGGAGAAAGAGACTATGGAAATTTTTCAGCAGATTGTCAACGGAATATCTCTGGGCAGTATTTATGCTTTAATTGCACTTGGCTATACAATGGTATACGGCATCGTGAAGCTCATAAACTTTGCCCATGGCGATGTGTTCATGATAGGCGCCTTTGTAGGTTTTTACTCGATTACGATTTTAGAACTAGGGTTTTTCCCGGCATTAATCATCTCTATGGCAGTTTGTGCATTATTCGGAGTATTAATCGAGAGGATAGCTTATAAACCTTTGAGAAATGCGACTAGAATTGCAGCACTTATAACAGCAATTGGAGTTTCCCTCCTCATTGAATACGGAGTTATTTACGTGAGAGGAGCACAGCCGGAAGCATATCCTGGAACAGTTCTTCCATCGGAAAGCGTTTCAATTTTCGGCGTCACAATTAGCAGTCAGTCATTATTTATTCTGGGTATTTCTGTCGGGCTTATGATCTTGCTTCAATTTATTGTTCATAAAACGAAAATCGGTAAAGCCATGCGCGCGGTTTCACATGATGCAGATGCAGCAAGGCTGATGGGAATCAACGTTGACAATACCATTTCAGCGACTTTCGCAATTGGCTCTGCTTTAGCGGGTGCAGCGGGTGTTATTTTTGGAACTTATTATATTAAAATTGAGCCGCTTATGGGGATTATTCCAGGCTTGAAGGCCTTTGTCGCTGCAGTATTGGGCGGAATCGGGATTATCCCGGGTGCGATGGTTGGCGGATTACTTCTCGGAGTCATTGAATCACTGGTAAGTGCAATGGGCTACTCCTTATGGCGTGATGGTGTAGCATTTATCGTCCTTATTCTCATTCTTATCTTCCGTCCATCAGGGTTGTTTGGCAAAAACGTTAGAGAGAAAGTGTAAGGGGGATGACAGCAATGAAGAAATCAAAAGGGTTTTGGTTATCTATCGGTTTGGCACTTGTTGGTTTCATCGTCGTACAAGTTTTAATCACGGGCGGGTTCTTGAACATTTATCTGGTCAATGCTCTTTACTTTATGGCCATTAATATTATGCTGGCTGCAAGTCTTCATCTTATTATCGGAATTACCGGTCAATTTTCAATTGGACATGCAGGGTTTTTAGCGGTAGGGGCATATGCTTCGGCTATTATTACAATGAAGATGCAATTGCCGTTTTCGGTTGCCCTGATTGTAGGCGGACTAGCTGCAGCTGTTGCCGGTCTTATTATTGGAATACCAAGTTTGCGTTTAAAAGGGGACTATCTTGCAATTGCTACACTTGGATTTGGTGAAATTGTCCGTATTGCGTTTTTGAATATTGATTATGTTGGCGGAGCAAGCGGCATGCAGGTATCCCATCTTACAACTTGGCCGTGGGTGTTCGGATGTTTGCTCATTACGATTCTTGCCATTGTCAATTTTACGAATTCAACTCATGGACGAGCTTGTATTTCTATTCGTGAAAATGAAATAGCAGCTGATGCGATGGGAATCAATACAACGTACTACAAAGTTGCTGCCTTCGTGATTGGTGCCTTTTTCGCAGGAATTGCAGGCGGACTGTTCGCTCATAACTTTTACATCATACAGCCAACAAACTTCGGATTTTTAAAGTCATTTGATATTTTAATCTTTGTCGTTCTTGGCGGGCTCGGCAGTATGTCTGGCGCGGTTCTGGCAGCAATCCTGCTTACGATTGTTTCTACTTTCCTTCAGGAATACCCAGAGACGAGAATGATTATTTACAGTCTTGTCCTGATTGTAATGATGCTTTATCGTCCTCAAGGTTTGCTGGGTACGAAAGAGTTCACTTCATTTTTCAAAAATCGTAAAGGCATGAAAGGGGGTGCAGGTCATGACAGCAAAAACACCGTTGCTTAACGTGCAGAATTTAGGCATAAAGTTTGGGGGTCTTAAGGCTCTCTCATCTGTCACTATCGAATTGAATAAGGGTGAGCTTGTTGGATTGATCGGCCCAAATGGAGCTGGAAAAACGACCTTTTTCAATCTGTTAACAGGCGTATATGTACCAACAGAAGGATCTCTGATGCTTGAAGGTCAAAAACTGAACGGTCTTGTACCCTATAAAATTACGCGCAAAGGAATCAGCAGAACGTTTCAAAACATTAGACTGTTCAGTGATCTTTCTGTTTTGGATAATGTAAAAGTGGCCTATCATTCTCTTGCAAAGCATTCCATTGCAAGTTCTATTCTCAGGCTGCCTTCCCATTTTTCCGGAGAACGAGAAATGGAAGAAAAAGCGATTGAATTTCTTAAGATTTTCAAGCTTGATAAAGTGAAACATGAGAAGGCAAAGAATCTTCCATACGGTCAGCAGCGCCGTTTAGAAATTGCCCGTGCACTTGCAGCTAACCCTAAACTTTTGCTTCTTGACGAGCCTGCAGCAGGGATGAACCCGCAGGAAACAGAAGAACTGATGAATTTGATTGCATTTATTCGCGCGAAGTTTGATTTAACGGTTTTGCTGATTGAACATGATATGCCGCTTGTCATGGGTGTTTGTGAACGAATTTATGTACTTGATCATGGCCAGTTAATTGCTCAGGGAGTGCCTGAGGAAATCAGAAACAATCCAAAAGTCATCGAAGCGTATCTCGGCGAGGAGGTTTCATAATGCTGAAAGTAAATGGAATCAATGTATACTACGGAAATATACAAGCAATAAAGGATGTATCTCTAGAGATCAATCAAGGTGAAATTGTGACCTTGATCGGTGCAAATGGAGCGGGGAAGAGCACACTTTTAAAAACCATTTCTGGACTTTTAAAGCCTAAAAAGGGAGAGGTGCTTTTCCAAGATAAATCAATTGCAGGAAAAGCAGCTCAAACAATCGTTAAACAAGGCATATCACATGTTCCTGAGGGACGCAGGGTGTTTGCCAACATGACGGTTGAGGAGAATTTAGAGCTTGGAGCTTACTTGCGCAAAGATAAAGCAGAAATAAAAAGGGATTTTGAAAAAGTATTTGAACTCTTTCCTAGGCTGCTTGAGCGCAAAAAACAGCAGTCAGGAACACTGTCAGGAGGGGAACAGCAGATGCTTGCAATGGGACGCGCGCTAATGGCGCGCCCTAAGCTGCTCCTCCTGGATGAACCATCAATGGGACTTGCTCCGCTGCTGGTTAAAACGATCTTCAGAATTATTGAAGAGATCAATAAGACTGGCACAACCATTTTATTAGTTGAACAAAATGCAAACATGGCTTTGTCGATCGCTGATAGAGTATATGTGATTGAAACAGGCAAGGTTGTGCTGTCTGGAACGGCAGATGAATTAAATGCAAGTGATCAGCTGAAAATGGCTTACCTGGGAGGCCATTAATAGAAAAAACCCCTTCAACTCTTAAAGGTTGAGGGGGTTTTTCATTGTCTAGGAAATTATAAAAGGTAATAGGTTGTGGATAACAAAATAAAGTTATCTGCGTCCAGCGCAAGCGCCTAAATCCTCGGTCAGAACGAATCCGGCAAAAAAGTCAAACCCGGACTTTTCTGTCGGATTCTTATCTGCCTGTCGAATCTGACCAAGGCGCTTGCGCTTTTGTTCTGTTAAAACAGCTGTTTGGCTTTTGTTTCTTTTCCAAGAACGATAACAGCCAGTACACCGATCAGAATGGATACACAAAAGATTGAAAAGATCATGGTCATCGGGGTATCTTGAGCAACAAGATACCCAACAAGCAATGGCCCTAAAATTCCTCCAATACGACCGAATGATGCAGCCATTCCGGCGCCTGTTCCGCGAACAGCTGTCGGATATTGCTCAGGAGTATAAGCATATAACGCTCCCCAGGCTCCGAGATTGAAGAATGACAGGAATATTCCTGATGCAAGAAGCAGAGTGAGAGATTCAGCCGTTCCAAAGAAATAGGCGCTTAACGCAGTTCCGACTAAATAGGTCGTTAACACAAACTTCCTGCCGAATTTCTCTATAAACCAGGCTGCTGTGAAATAGCCTGGAAGCTGAGCAAGAGTCATGATAAGAACATATTGAAAGCTCTTGATTAAACTGAAGCCTTTCATAACCATGACACTTGGCAGCCATAAAAACATGCCGTAGTAAGAAAAGACGACACAGAACCAAAGAATCCAAAGCATAGTGGTCTGACGGATGTAATCCTTTGACCAGACCGTTTTAATATTCTCCAAAATGGAAGGCTTCTGTTCTTTCTTAATCGCCAAAAACTGTGGAGAGTCCGGAAGTTTGATCCGTAAGTACAGCGCATAAAATGCAGGCAATGCACTTAGAAGCAGTGCCGCTTGCCATCCGTAGCTTGGAATGATGAAATAAGAGATAAGGGCGGCAATAAGCCAGCCTGCAGCCCAGAAGCTTTCGAGCAGGACAACAATTCTTCCCCGTTTTTCAGGCGCTACACTTTCAGACACGAGAGTCGATGCAACAGGAAGCTCTCCTCCAAGCCCCATTCCAACAAAAAACCTTAATATGAGGAAGGCGGTCAATGTAGTTGTGAAAGCAGACAGTCCGCTTCCGACTGAAAAGAGAAGCAAAGTAATTATGAAAACATGTTTCCGTCCGATCCGGTCAGACAGTAATCCAAACACGAGGGCGCCAACGGCCATACCGATAGAATTCATGCTGCCGATCCAGGCCATTTGTTTAACGCTTAAACCCCATTCAGATTGAAGCGCCGCTATAATAAATGAGAGCATTCCAACATCCATGGCATCAAAAAGCCAGCCAAGTCCTGCAATTCCAAGCAGTTTTCGGGTTGGAAGTGTATTCTTTTTCTCCATCGTATCCTCCTTAACAGCTTTCACCGATAATAGAATGAAGTAATCTTTCTTATTTTAGTCTACCTTCTGAATTATATCTATCTTTGGATGAGTCTAAAGAAGGTTATTTTTAAAAAATAAGATAACTAAATTTACATACTTTTCAGATAAATATATAATGAGAGTGTGAAAATTTGGAATTAAAGGAGGTTTGGGTTTTTTATAAACTTTTAACTAAGGGGGAACCAATAGTGAGTAATGAAGAACAACAATTGAAGTCCGCACAGTCCTCAGTAGATTACACCAAAATTGTTCAGTCGCAATCCTTTCAAAAACTGCTTCAGGCAAAACGAAATTTCATCTTGCCAATGTCATTATTTTTCTTAGCATTTTATTTTACACTGCCGGTGTTAACGGCTTATTCCACCGTACTGAATGAGTATGCAGTCGGCGCGATCAGCTGGGCATGGGTATTTGCCTTTGCCCAATTTATTATGACTTGGACGCTGTGTATGCTTTATTCCAGCCGTGCAAAGAAGTTTGATCAGATGGTAGAAGAAATCAAAGCTGAAGCAAGAAGGTAAAGGAGGAAACTTTCAATGAACATGCTGGCATTCTCTCTCTTTTTGGCAATCGTTATTATGACATTATTTATTACCTATTTTGCCTCAAAACGCACAAAGACAACCAGTGATTTTTACACCGCAGACAGCAGTTTAACCGGCTTTCAAAACGGACTGGCTATCGCTGGCGATTATATGTCCGCTGCATCCTTTTTAGGTATTGCCGGAATGATAGCGCTTTCGGGATTTGATGGATTCTTTTACAGCATAGGATTTTTAGTTGCTTATCTTGTGGTGTTATACATAGTGGCTGAGCCCCTTCGGAATTTGGGTAAGTATACAATGGCTGACATGATAGCAGCAAGGTTTAATAACAGTAAAGTGCGCGGTGTAGCGGCTCTGAATACGATTTCTATTTCAATCTTTTATATGATTGCTCAGTTAGTGGGAGCGGGAGGGCTTATTCATCTTCTCCTTGGCATTGAATATGTGTATTCTGTTCTGATTGTTGGCACTCTGATGACAATCTATGTGGTATTCGGAGGAATGACTGCAACGAGCTGGGTGCAGATTGTAAAAGCTGTTCTTCTTATGATAGGCACATTTATAATCTCAGTTATTGTGTTTGCTAAATTTGATTTCAGCATCATGAAAATGTTCTCTGAGATGCAGACGGCGACACCGCTTGGCGAAAGCTTTTTGAATCCTGGGAATAAGTTTAAAAATCCGCTTGATACGATTTCGCTGAATCTGGCGCTTGTTCTTGGAACGGCCGGACTTCCTCATATTCTGATTCGTTTCTTTACAGTGAAGGATGCCATTACAGCACGTAAATCCGTTGTATATGCAACCTGGATTATCGGTGCATTTTATGTGATGACTGTCTTTTTAGGTTTAGGAGCTGCAGCCTTTGTTGGCTATGATAATATTATAGCTGCCAACTCAGCTGGGAACATGGCAGCGCCATTGCTTGCAAAAGCGATCGGCGGGGATTTCTTATTCGCATTTGTTTCGGCAGTAGCATTCGCAACAATACTGGCTGTTGTAGCGGGACTCGTGCTATCAGCTGCTTCTGCATTTGCACATGACTTTTACAGCCATATTCTTCGCCGAGGAGAAGCAACTGAGAAAGAGCAGGTTGTCGCAGCCAGGTGGGCCTCTATCGGTGTGGCGGTTCTTTCCATTCTTCTCGCATTGTTTGCGCAGAACATGAACGTTGCATTTTTAGTCGCACTGGCCTTTGCTGTTGCGGCAAGCGCCAATTTGCCAATTCTCCTGCTGACGATTTTCTGGAAACGGTTTAATACAGCCGGCGCTGTTACAGGTATGCTGACTGGTTTGTTCAGTTCTTTGATTCTTGTAGCTATAAGCCCGAATGTATGGTCACCAGAAGCAGGAGCAGCCATTTTTGTTGGAGATCCTTTGTTCAGCCTTTCTAATCCGGGTATCGTTTCAATCCCGCTTGGATTCCTTGGTGCTTACATCGGAACCATCGTTTCAAGCAAAAAAGAAGATGCGAAGAAATTTGATGAGATTCTCGTGAAGGCGAATACTGGAATGAAATGAGGCATAAAAAATCCTTCCGCTTTGAAGCGGGAGGATTTTTGTATAAGACCAGTGACCTGATTCGGACTGAACAAAAAGGCGGCCCGAAAGAATTGGAAAAACGGCTGAAAAAATCGCTATTTCCGCTGAAAGATTAATCACTTGAAGATTCATCTTTTGTTTTATGTTTCTTTTTTTCATCCTGAAGTCCGATTTTCACCTCTTCGGTTGGGATAGCGTCAACGGTCATTTCATTTTCCTGTTCAATAAGTGTTTTTCCGTCACGGCCTGGTATCTGCTCGGGGTTATCTTGTTTTTGTTTCGTTTTTTTATCAGTCACGCCAATCACCTCCATGTATGTACAGATACCTGTTTTACTGAGGGTTAAAACATTAAATAAACGTTTGTTTAAATATAATCTTCATTAAAAAAACAAAGAGGAGTTATGCGATTTTTGTCGAATATCAACTCAATACACAAATATAATTGAGGAAATTACGATGCTTGCAGAGAAATTAACATTACATGTTTTAATCGTTTTGGTTCCTGTCTTACTTTATACGGTTATTTTTGAAAACAAGCGCATTACGGCATCTCCTTATTTCTCCGGAGTTATTTACGGAATCGCTGCCTTTTTGTGCATGATTTTTTCGTTTTATGATTACGGTCTTTATTGGGATTTAAGGTATGTCCCAATGGTGCTGGCATTGTTGTATGGAGGTCCTGCTTCAGGCCTGATTGTTTTCTTTTTCATCCTGCTTGCCAGAACATACATAGGCGGGGAAGCGATCGTTTTTGGATATATAAGCGCCTTCCTTGCATTGATTGGACCGTTCCTATTTTCAAAGCGTTTTAGAAAGTACAAGCCTAAAAAAAGAATTCAGCTTTCTATCATTATTGGATTCTGGCCAGCTGTTGTCCAGCTTTTCATTCTGCTTTCTTTTTTAATCACATCTGATTACACCTTCAGCAGCAGCAGGGAGCTGTTATTTTATGTGTTTATCTTCGGAACTTTACAAGTTATCGCTATTGGGATGGCTGCTAAACTGATTGAAGCAGGCATTGACAGGAAGATGATGAAGCAGGAGATTATCCGTACAGAAAAACTGAACACAATTGGAGAGCTTGCTGCATCCATCGCACATGAAGTTCGAAATCCATTAACCGTTGTAAAAGGTTTTTTGCAGCTTATGGAAAAAGAAAAGAAGACCGAAGAACAATATATGCGTTTAATTTTGAGTGAGCTTGGCAGAGCAGAGTCCATTCTGAATGATTACCTTAATTTTGCTAAGCCTAAGCTTAAAAAAATTGAAGAATTTCAGCTCTCAGAAGTTATTCAGGATGTTGTCTATTTATTAAATGCACTTGCGGTCAAGCAAGGAGTTAAGTTATCCTGCCAGCTGCAGCCGGGCCTTTATGTTGAAACAGACCGAAGCCAGCTGAAGCAGGCACTTTTAAATTTCATTAAAAATGCAATTGAAGCAACTCCCGGAGGCGGAAGGGTCCGAATACAGCTTTTTTTGAAAAACAGCCATGCCCATACAGTCATATCTGATACAGGCAAGGGGATGACAACCGAGCAGCTTTCCCAGATTGGCACTGTCTTTTATTCTACCAAGGATAAAGGCACCGGTCTTGGAACAACCGTTTCTCTTCGCATTATTGAAACCATGAAAGGAAGAGTAGCTTATAAAAGCGAGCTTGGTGCAGGTACAGAAGTGACCATGATCCTGCCGGTGAAAAATAAGAAAAGAGGCGCACCACAGTAGTTACTGTGGTTTTTTATACTCTATTCAGGAAAAACGCTATTCCAGGCACCCAAAACAAAAAGAGCACTTAGGTCACATCTTCCAATCTAAAATTCTAGTATTAACCTACTAAATTAGTAAAAATAATTATTTAAAAATTCAGATAACAAAAGTATAATAGGTTTGTATGTTACAGAAGGGGTGATGCAGATGAAGGCTTTGAGGTCTATTATTATTTGGGGGTTAGTCTCTGCACTGGGAGCAGCAGGATTTGCAGTCATCGCTCTCAATCAGGGGGAGAGCATTAATGCAATTTGGCTGCTGACAGCTGCTGTTTGTTCGTATGCGGTTGCATACCGTTTTTACAGCCGTTTTATTTCGAACAAGGTATTTGAGCTTGATGACAAGCGGGAAACACCTGCAGAGACACACAATGACGGCAAGGATTATGTGCCGACCAACAAATGGGTATTGTTTGGTCATCACTTTGCAGCAATCGCGGGAGCAGGACCGCTTGTAGGGCCAATACTTGCTGCACAAATGGGTTATTTGCCGGGTACGATCTGGATTATCGTCGGCGTTATCCTTGCAGGAGCCGTACAGGATTTCATTATTTTGTTCGGTTCAATGCGCCGAAAAGGAAAATCATTAGGGGAAATGATTAAAGAAGAAATTGGTCCGATAACGGGAATCATAGCCATGGTCGGTATTTTAGGTATTATGATTATTTTATTAGCAGTTTTGGCTCTCGTTGTTGTGAAAGCGCTTGTAGGAAGTCCGTGGGGAATGTTTACAATCGCAGCAACTATTCCAATTGCTGTGTTCATGGGCATTTACATGAGGTATATTCGCCCGGGAAGAGTGGGGGAAGGTTCAATAATAGGTGTCGTGCTTCTTCTATTATCGATCTTCCTTGGACAGTACGTTGCGGAAACTCCGGAACTTGCAAAGCTATTTACATATAAAGGCGAAACAATTGCTATTTTAATGATTATATACGGTTTCATAGCTTCTGTTTTGCCGGTTTGGCTCCTGCTTGCACCGAGGGATTATCTAAGTACATTCCTGAAAGTCGGAACGATTGTCGGTCTCGCACTTGGAATCATCGTTGTAGCTCCGGATCTGCAGATGCCGTCTGTTACACCATTTATAGATGGTACAGGTCCTGTATTTGCAGGGAATATGTTTCCGTTTTTATTTATCACGATTGCATGCGGTGCTGTTTCCGGTTTCCATGCTCTAGTATCTTCGGGCACAACGCCGAAAATGATCGAAAGAGAATCGCATGCCCGTCCAATCGGATATGGCGCGATGCTTACAGAATCTTTTGTCGCTGTTATGGCGATGATTGCTGCCTGTGTTCTTACGCCGGGTATCTATTTCGCTATTAATAGTCCGCCAGCATTGATTGGGACGGAAGCTGTACAAGCGGCAGCAACCGTTTCAAGCTGGGGCTATACGATCACACCGGATGATTTGACAGCGCTTGCAGACGATGTTGGAGAAGAAACGGTTCTCTCAAGAACTGGAGGAGCTCCAACTCTTGCAATCGGAATGGCTTATATCTTTTCTGAAGTCATCGGCGGTAAAGCGCTTATGGCCTTCTGGTATCATTTTGCCATTTTATTTGAAGCCCTATTTATTCTGACAACAATTGATGCAGGAACCCGGGTTGGGCGCTTTATGATTCAGGATTTATTGGGTCATGTCTATAAACCTTTGGCCAGAACGGAATATCTTCCGGCCAATATTCTTGCTACCGCACTTTGTGTTTTTGGCTGGGGGTATTTCCTCTATCAGGGTGTTATCGATCCGTTAGGCGGAATCAACACACTCTGGCCGCTGTTCGGCATTGCCAATCAGATGCTGGCAGGAATTGCATTGCTGCTTGGAACGACGATTCTTTTCAAAATGGGCAAAAAAGCATACGTTTGGATTACACTTGTTCCGACGACTTGGATTTTAATCGTAACGATGACAGCCGGATGGCAAAAGCTTTTCCATGAAAATCCGAAAATAGGATTCTTATCACATGCAAATCTGTTTAAGGGTGCGCTTGATAAAGGAGAGGTACTTGCCCCTGCTGCAAATGCCGCTCAGATGAAGCAGGTATTGGTAAATGATTATGTTGATGCAGGTCTTTGCGCCATCTTTATGCTTGTAGTAATCGCCGTCTTGATTTCGGCCATCCGCATATGGATAAAGGTATTGACCAACAAGAAGACCACATTGCACGAGGCGCCGTATATTGCCAGGTCTGAAGGAGGCATAAGCCACCATGTATAAGAAGCTGTCTACCATTCTTAAGTTCAGAAAGCAGTTTATCAGCTTGATGGCAGGTGTTCCAAGCTATGAAAAATATGTGGACCATATGATGATGCATCACCCGGATCAGCCGGTCCAAAGCAGAAAGGAATTTTTCTGCGAGGCACAGGAAGCACGCTACAACGCAAAAGGCGGAAAGGTTTCGCGCTGCTGTTAATGATGAGAAATCGCCCATCTTCCAGGTGGGCGATTTCTTTTTATCCTGAGGCTAAAACCACTAAATATCTGATAAAATAATAACAGGTGATGTCGAATGAAAGAAGTGCATATTTCAGTCAGAACACTAGTAGAATATGTTTTTAGATCGGGAAGCATTGATTCAAGATTCAGGACAGCTGCAACGATGACAGAAGGGACAAAAGCACATCAGACGATTCAGAAGACATATGAAGAAGCGGATCAAAAAGAAGTATTTTTAAAGACTGTCATCGAGCATAACCACCTCTCGTTTTTAATTGAGGGGAGATGTGACGGGCTTCTGTTAACTGAAGATATGCCATATATTGATGAAATAAAATCAACTGCGGGTGACCTTTCTTTATTAAAAGAGGATTCTCATCCAGTTCACTGGGCCCAGGCGAAATGCTACGCTTATATTGTTTCAAAAGAAAGAGCATTAGATCACATCGGTGTGCAGCTGACCTATGTCAGCGTAAAGTCAGGCGAACAAGTAAGGTTCAGAAAAATAGTTTCATCAGCAGATCTCGATTCTTTCATGGAGGAATTGGTAAAAGCTTATTCTCCATATGCTGAATTAAGAGCAGGGCATCAAAAGAAGCGTGATGAAAGCATTGAAAAGTTATCTTTTCCTTTCGAAACATACAGAGAGGGTCAAAGGAAGCTTGCTGGAACAGTCTACAAAGCGATCAGTGACAAGGAGGACTTGTTTGCTCAAGCCTCAACCGGAATCGGCAAAACGGTTTCTGCAGTCTTTCCAGCTTTGAAAGCTATGGGAGAGGGTAAAGTAGAAAGACTATTTTACTTAACGGCTAAAACGATTACAAGAAAAGCAGCAGAAGATACCTTTTCTTACATGGAAACAAAGGGACTGTGCTTAAATACCGTTACGATTACAGCAAAGGACAAGGTTTGCTTAAAAGATGAGACCCGCTGTCAAAAGGATTACTGCGAATTTGCAAATGGATACTATGACAGGATTAATGGTGCGGTGCTTGATATCCTCTCAAATGAAACCCGTTTAACAACAGACGTCATTAAGAAGTATGCGTTAAAGCATACCATTTGCCCCTTTGAATATTCCTTAGACCTCGCATCTGCTTCAGACGGAATGATTTGTGATTACAATTATGTGTTTGATCCGCGCGTATCCTTAAAACGATTTTTCGATGAACAAAAGAAAAAATCGGTCCTGCTGATTGACGAAGCGCATAATCTGGTCGACAGGGGAAGGGCGATGTTTTCCGCAGACTTGAAAAAATCGGAATTTCTTCAGCTGAAAAAGGAATTTAAAACGGACAGCAGGTCCATTTTCGAACATGCAAAAAAAATAAATGATATTTTCATTGCTCTTAGAAAACAATGTGAAAATCATGAAATGCTGATGGAGAATATCCCTAATGAGCTAATTGAGCAGCTGGAACCATTTATTTCAGACGCAGAAAAAGAGCTTTTAATGGGAAGTCAGTCACAGCTTCTGTTAGATTGTTACTTTCAGGCTCAGACGTTTGTAAAAATGTCCAAGCTCTATGATGAGAGGTATGTGACGACAGTGGCAGCAGATCGAAGTGAGGCTGTGATTAAACTGCTGTGCCTTGATCCATCCTATCTTCTGCAGCAGGTGAAAAAACCGTTTCGCTCAAGTATTCACTTTTCAGCCACACTCTCTCCTATCCAATTTTACATGGACATGCTTGGAGGAGTTTCTGACGATTATCAAGTGAAAATTCCTTCCCCATTTGCCAGGGAAAACTTAGATGTCTATATCAAGCCGCTTTCTACCAGATATCACGACAGGGAAAAAAGCAAGAAGCCGATTTCTGAAGTGGTCATGCAGCTGCTTGAAGAACGGGGCGGAAACTACCTTATCTTTTTTCCTTCTTACGTTTATATGAAGGAGGTATATGAATCTTTGACAGAGGTGAATCCGCCTTTTGAAATGATGATTCAGCAGCCTCAGATGACGGAAGCAGAGAGAGAGGCTTTTTTAGCTGCCTTTCAAGAAAACAGCAGCACGACATTGATTGGATTTGCCGTCATGGGCGGGATCTTTTCAGAAGGTGTTGACCTTATAGGCAACCGGTTAAATGGGGTCATTGTTGTTGGAGTGGGTCTGCCTCAGATAGGCTTTGAAAGAAACATTATGAAAACCTATTTTCAGCAGACGGGAAAAAACGGGTTTGATTATGCCTATGTTTTCCCTGGGATGAACAAAGTTCTTCAGGCAGGCGGAAGACTGATTCGTTCTGAAAAAGATACCGGAACCATTGTGCTGGTCGATGACCGTTTCTTAACCGATAAGTACCAATCGCTTCTGCCGTATGAATGGAAGAACTTTGTCATTTTAAACTGAGACCTCTTTTCTATTCATTCAAACTCGCTGTACAAGGGTTTTTAATCTGCGTATAGGGGTAAAAAGGGAAAAGAGGTGATAATAAATGAGTGAATTTTTAAAGGACTTCTTTCTATTTATAGGCGGATTCTTAAATATCGGAGTAATCCTGATGTTTGTCGTACTTGTTTTTGTCGTAATTGGAGTAAAACGAAAAAACAAACGCAAGGCTGGTCATATGAAAGATCAAAATCATTAATAGGAAGAAAAGATGCACTTCAGACAGAGGTGTATTTTTTTGTGCTTTTAGGTTTAGGGAGCACTAGTCTCATTCTCTCATCTTTTGTAAAAAAGCAGGATTATGACGCAAATTTACAAAAACGTCATAAATAGTTAATGTTCCCATAGTATTCTATTTTCGTGATAATCAGAAAAATGAGGAGGAATACCATTTTGCTTAAAAACAAACATGCTGCAGTGATCGTAAAACTGGCACTTATGATTAGTTTATTTATTCCTGTGTTTCATGCTTCGCCATCACAAGCTTCAACTGGAGACGGCTCTTGGACAGCACCGTATTCAGTAGCTCAGGCAAATGCCAATCAATCTGGTTCTGTTAAAACGGTTAAAGGATACGTTGTGGGACAGCCGACCGCCGCTAACACGGTAGTGACATCCAATTATCCAAATGATTATGCACTTGCTCTCGCAGATTCACCGTCAGAAACAAGTACTTCTAAAATGATTTATGTCCAAATTTCATCCTCGTTCCGAACACAATTTGGTTTGAAAACGAACCCTTCTCTAAAAGGCACGGAAATGAAAGTGACGGGTAAACTTGCAGCCTATTTTTCTCACAGTGGGATAACGGGTGCGACAGCTATGGAAAAACAATCTGGAACCACTGACCCGACTGACCCGACTGACCCGACTGACCCTAGTGATCCACCCCCTTATGATGACACATATTATCAATCTGCTATAGGGAAGACAGGCGAAGCTTTAAAGACGGAACTTCATAATATCATAGACGATCATAGAGAGCTTTCTTATGACAATGTCTGGGAAGCACTCAGAAACACAGATGAAGACCCAAACAATCCGAACAACGTCATTCTGCTTTATACAGGACGTTCACAAAGCAAACTTTCAAACGGCGGAAATGTGAATGATTGGAATAGAGAGCACGTTTGGGCCAAATCACATGGCGACTTTGGAACAAGTGCCGGTGCCGGTACTGATATCCATCATTTAAGACCAACTGATGTTTCAGTAAACAGTTCAAGAGGCAATCTTGATTTTGATAACGGAGGAACACAGCACTCTGAAGCTTTAGGCAACTACTATGACTCTGATTCATGGGAGCCGAGAGACGCTGTGAAAGGTGATGTGGCCAGAATGTTATTTTACATGGCGGTCCGTTATGAAGGTGACAGCGGCGAGCTGGATCTTGAACTGAACAACAATGTTAACAATGGATCAGCCCCGCTGCATGGAAAAATGTCTGTTTTACTTGAATGGCACAGGGAAGATCCAGTAGATGCACGAGAAAGAAGAAGAAATGACATCATCTTTAAAGACTATCAATCTAACCGCAATCCATTTATAGATCATCCCGAATGGGCTGAATCCATCTGGAACTAAGTAAATATCGGTAGCCTCCCAATCTGTATCGGGAGGCTTTTTATGTTTGATGGAATAAGAAAAAGGCAAATAGATTAGTATAAATGAAACCAAAAAGGAGACTAAATCATGCTGAAAGCTCTCTATTTGAATTGCTCTTTAAAAAAAGGAAACGAACCCTCCAACACAGAATCATTAATGAGACAATCCCAAAAACATATGCAGAATGAAGATGTTCAAACAGAAGAATTGCGGATTGCGGACTACAATATTGCATTTGGCATGTCAGAAGATATGGGCAGAGGCGATGATTGGCCGCTGATTATGAAAAAAATAGCTCAAGCTGATATCGTTGTGGTCGGAACTCCGCTGTGGCTAGGAGAAAAGAGCAGCATTGCTTCTCTTGTTATGGAAAGACTTTACGCATCAAGCAGTGAAACGAATGAAAAAGGCCAGTCTATTTATTATAATAAGGTTGGGGGAGTTGCAGTAACGGGCAATGAAGATGGCGCGAAGGAAGCAGCCCGCTCCATTTTATACGGACTGCAGCACATAGGATTTCTTATCCCGCCTAATGTGGATGTGTATTGGGTTGGAGAAGCAGGGCCGGGGCCTTCCTACATGGAAGCGGGAAAAGAAAATGCGTTTACGATTAAGAATACAAGAACAATGAGCTTAAATTTAGTTCACTTGGCGAGGCTTCTGGCCAAGCATCCGATTCCTGCTGCAGGAAATACATTATAAAAGCAATGGAGTGTGTACGATGATAATCAATGAATCCATTCAGCATGTCAGCCTGTCTGTGACAAATCTTGAGATGGCAAAGCATTTTTATGAAAATGTATTATGCCTAAAAGAAATCGAAAGACCGCCTTTTGATTCTGATGGCGTGTGGTATGAAATCGGCGACTCACAGCAAATTCATCTAATTGTCGATGAAGATTCGCAAACACTGAGAAAGAATTATACCCTGAATTCCAAAGAAGGACATCTTGCCCTGAGGATTGCCGATTATCAATCTGCGGTTGATTGGCTTATTTCACATCAAATTGAATATCGGGAAGACATAAATGGAGTGAGCGGTTTTGATCAAATATACTGCTGTGATCCAGACGGCAATTTAATCGAGCTGAATGTTGAACAAAATAAGTAAGAAAGAGGGATCATGTGTCTCTCTTTTTTTATGGGAAAGGCTGAGTTCGACATTTCCTTGGAAATAAATTAGGTTATTTGCGGATTCCTGTAGAAAAAGGATGAGAAGTTTATTGTGATTTATCCAAGCTTGTCAGTCACATAGGAATGGAAAATATCTTATGCTAGTTTTTGTGCATCTAACTGCTGTACAATATAATGAAACATTATACTAAGGGCGGATAAATAAATGAGCATTCTTTCTGTAGAGAATTTATATAAAACATATGGCGAAAAGACTTTGTTTGATCATATTTCATTTTCAATTGCTGAAAGGCAGAGAATTGGATTAATCGGGACAAACGGAACAGGGAAATCAACCCTTTTGAAATATCTTTCAGGACTTGAGACTGTTGAAGAAGGAAAAATGATTCATGCAAATTCGTTTCATATTGAATACCTTCCGCAGCAGCCTGAGCTTGAGGAAGAATTGACTGTCCTTGAACAGATCTATTACGGGGATTCCTTGATCATGCGGGCGATGCGCGATTATGAGCTTGCTCTTTCTGAACTGGAAGCAGATCCGTCTAATGAACAAAAACAGTCCAAGCTTCTTTCAATGCAGCAAAAAATGGATGAAAATGACGCCTGGGAAGCAAGTACTGTTGCCAAAACCGTCTTGACCCGACTGGGCATTTCCGACTTTGCAAGGCCGGTAAGGCTTTTATCCGGCGGTCAAAAGAAACGTGTTGCGATTGCAAAAGCTTTGATTCAGCCGGCAGATCTGCTGATTCTTGATGAGCCTACAAACCATCTGGATAATGAAACGATCGAATGGCTGGAGACTTTTTTAGCACAATACAAAGGCTCTATTCTTCTCGTGACCCATGATCGTTATTTCCTTAATCGGGTAACAAACCAAATTTTTGAATTAGAAAATGGCAAGCTGTATGTTTATGAGGGAAACTATGAAGTGTTTCTGGAGAAAAAAGCAGAGCGTGAATTCAATGCCGAACAGTCTGAAAGCAAGCGCCAAAACCTGCTGCGCAGAGAGCTTGCCTGGCTGAGACGCGGGGCTAAAGCCCGGACAACAAAACAAAAAGCACGCATTGGACGTGTGGAAGACCTTCAGGATCAGGAAGGACCGGCAGCAAAACAGAGCGTTGATTTTGCCATCGGGTCAACAAGACTTGGAAAAAAAGTAATTGAGCTTCAAGGTGTTTCAAAAGCATTTCAGGACCGTATTTTAATGACAAATGTAGATTATCTTGTGGTTCCGGGAGAGAGACTTGGAATCATCGGACCTAACGGAAGCGGAAAATCGACACTATTGAACATGATAGCAGGGCGCATTCAGCCTGACAGCGGCAAAGTTGAAATTGGCGAAACCGTTAAAATCGGCTATTATACTCAGGATCATGAGGCAATGGATGAAGATCTGCGTGTCGTTGAATATATAAAAGAAGTCGCGGAAGTTGTGCAGACAGTAGATCATCAAACGATTACAGCAGAGCAAATGCTTGAGCGCTTCATGTTTCCAAGATCGATGCAGTGGACATACATCCGCAAGCTATCAGGCGGAGAGCGCCGCAGATTGTATTTGCTTAAGGTATTAATGCAGGAGCCAAACGTTCTCTTCCTTGATGAGCCTACAAACGACTTAGACACTCAAACACTAAGCGTCCTCGAGGATTATCTTGATCAATTCCCTGGCGTTGTCGTCACTGTTTCCCATGATCGCTATTTCCTTGACCGTGTAGTGGATCATCTCCTTGTTTTTGAAGGCAGCGGCAAGGTCAGCCGATTCCAGGGAAGCTACACAGATTACATGGATGCAAGAAAAAGAATGAAAGAAGCTGAAAGTGCAGCACCAGCCCCTAAAGTTCAGGAAACGGCGGCAGCTCCGAAGCAGAGAAAAAAACTCTCCTATAAAGAGCAGCAAGAATGGGATGTTATTGAAGATAAGATTGCGGAACTGGAAGAAAAAAGAGAAGAGCTTGAAGGCCAAATCGCTTCAAGCGGCAGTGATTACGGCAAAATCCAGCAGCTGATGGAGCAGCAGAATGCTATTGATGCGGAGCTTGAAGCAACAATGGAGCGCTGGGAAGAACTCTCGCTTATGGTTGAAGAAATAGAAAATGCGAAGCAGCAATAAGTGTAAGCAAGCAGCCCGGAAGGATTTTCTTTCCGGGCTGTTTGCTGCTTAAGAGAAAGGATGAAATTTTGCGCATTGGTGTCTTGCTCCACCTCCTGGCCCCTCGGCCAGAACAAATTCCCTCAGGAAAGTCAGACCCGGACTTTTCTGGGAAATCTTATCTGTCTGTCGGGTTTGGCCAGTCGGTTCCGCTTTTCTTATTTCTTCAGATCCTTTTTCGTTTCTTCACTTCGGATGTTGATTTCTTTTGAGAATTCAGTATCCTGCTTCTTGTTGTTGGGATATTTGTTCTTCGATTCACGATTATCGTTGCGGTTAGTCAAGGTTATTCCTCCTTTAGTACAGATTAGAAGTTTATTTTGGTCCAAATCAGGCTTTTTTATCCGAAAAAAACACCTTCAGTTTAGAAGGTGCTGCAGGTTAAAGCAATGATTCTGCTCCATCAATATAGACTTCAGTGCCCGTAATATGACTGGATAAATCGGATGCAAGAAAATAAACTAGATCTGCCACTTGTTCAGGCGAGCCTGCTTTCTTTTCTAAAGGCTGCTCGCCCTCTGGAAACTCGACTGGGATTTCTACCTTTTTTATGTTTTCTTCTTCTGTAAAGGTATTGCTGTCGATGTTTGTTTCAATGGCTCCAGGACAGATCATATTGACTCGGATTTTATATCCTGCAAGCTCCAGGGCAGCCATTTTTCCAAATCCGACCTGGCCTATTTTTGACGTGCTGTAGGCTGACCGGCCAAATCCTCTGTATAAGCGGTTGCCATTAATAGAGCTGGTAATGATAATGCTGCCGCCTTTTTCTTTCATATACGGAATCGCATATTTGACACTCAGAAATGTACTTCTTAAATTCGTGTTGATTGTTTGATCCCAGTCCTCTGGAGCAAGGTCCTCAATCGGGGTCCATCTGCCGTTAATCCCCGCGTTTGCAAACACGATATCGATTTGCCCCCACGTGCTGATGACTTTTTTGTAGCTGCTCTCCATTCGTTTCGCATCGGATACATCACACTCAACAATGATGGCCTCTCCGTTTTTAGCTTCAATCGCAGATTTCACTTTTTTGGCATTTTCCTCTTTTATATCTAAAAGAGCTATTTTTGCTCCCTGTTCTGCAAGTTTCATTGCGGCAGCTTCACCGATGCCGGAGCTTGCGCCAGTAACAATCGCTACTTTGCCAGATAGATTCATAATGGGGACAGCCTCCTTATTATTGCACTTTTCTTGTTATTATCCCCTTATTGCCGAGTAAGGAAACCCCTTTATAAAAAGGCTGTGGCCGGATGCTTTATGTATTGTATATCTGAAGTAGTGAAGATCTCGCCATTAATATCGTTGTGTTGACTGATTTTACAGTGTGCACCATAACATTTCAAACGCATCGGGTACAAAGTGAAATTCAATCTTTGAATAGGTAATAAAAGAAAAACAGGTACATTTATGTAATGTACCTGTTTTTTATTAAGCGCCTTTTCTGATAGGTTCATGCTGCTTTTTATTCTGAAAAAGGAATTTGGCAACATGGTTTGTTTTTGCTGAAAAAATCGGATTTAAGATGAATAGAGTCAAGAAGTTAGCTGATAATCCCCAGAAACCTTCATAAACTCCAAAAGAAAGGCCTGTTCCATATACTGTGAATGTTACCGTCAGTCCTACGAGGAGACCGATAATGGTTGCTTCCTTCGTCTGCTTTTGCCAAAAAAGGCTGAGCACGATGGCAGGGAATATCTGAACCATTCCTGATACCCCAAGCAGCTGCAGGGATACAAGAGCAGTCGGAAATAATAATCCAAAGATTAAGGCTAAACCGATTACCAGAAAAACCATGCTTCTTGTAATCATTGTCAGCTTTGCAGGTTTTACTCGGGGATTGATTAAATCTCTATAGATATTATTAGCGAATAAATTCGATGCGCCAATCGCCATGATGGAGCATGGAATGAGAGAAGCAAGGGCAATTGTTGAATAAGCGAGGCCCTGTGCAACACCGCCATAGGATGTCTGAATCAGCGTCAGCAGCGCAAATCGCGGATCCGTATCTCCCGGCAGAACGAGAAAAGCAATGAATCCCAAGAAGATGACAAGAATTAATACGACATTATATAAAGGCAAAAATATCGAATTCTTACGGATGGCATCTGCGCTTCTGGCTGTAAATACACCTGTAGCAGCATGAGCCCACATAAACAGGGCAAGAGAAGAGACAACTGCCGCACTAGAGAACCACATCAGCCCTTTTGGTCCTGATTCAGGGATCGTTAAAAGCTGGGGAGCTTCTGTCACTACTTTATCGATCATCGGTGTCCATCCCCCAAAGTGAATGATTGGAAGAGATGCAACCATGAAAAGCATAATGGCCCATACAAGAACATCTTTAATAATGGCTGTGTATGTTGGACCTTTGATTCCACTGAAGAAAGTATACAGTGCAACTAAGAAAAAAGAAGTAATAACAACGACGGTTACATTAATATATCCAGTTCCCGCAACACGCAATGTATCCATAATACCGCTGAGCTGCAAATCGATATAAGGAATCAGCATAAGTACGCCAACGATAGCAATTAACGACGAAAGCAGCTTGCTGTCAAAGCGCTCGCGTGCATAATCTGCAAGTGTTGTCAGCTGAAATTCTTTTGCCACCTTCCAGAGCTTCGGAAGGAAAAAATAAGCGATAAAGTACGCGAGCACCGAATAAGGAATCGCGAAAAAGGCAATGCTCCCGGCCTGAAATGCTGTACTGGTCAAACCAAGAAAGGTATAAGCGGTGTATAGATCTGCACCTACTAAAAACCAGACAAGCAGTCCTCCAAATTTTCTGCCTCCAACTGACCACTCTTCAACAGAGCTTCTCGATGCTTTATCACGTCCGGCTAAAAATCCAATTAATACAACCGTTAAAATAATGAATATCGTAATGCTTAGTGCTGTCAC
The DNA here is from genome assembly GCF_019933155.2 of Metabacillus dongyingensis. Lineage (NCBI taxonomy): Bacteria > Bacillati > Bacillota > Bacilli > Caryophanales > Bacillaceae > Metabacillus > Metabacillus dongyingensis. Next base: position 545,374 of record NZ_CP082944.1, read on the forward strand.
ATTTCCCTGCTGCATCATTCAAGACCTCCCTGATTCTTTTGGATTTTAAAGATTCCCCACGTACATAAAGGAGTCAGGGCAATCCACAGGAAGAGCCAGAGGTGAAGGAACGGCAATCCGAGTATGATCGGATCGATCCTGTTTACGAAAGGAAGCAAGATAATCTGTAAAAATGGGATAAAAATAAGTAAACCAATAAAATATTGCTTTTTCACTAAAATGCCTCCTGTAGTTACATAGTTGAATGTTCATTATGATAACAAGGAAATAAGTATCGGACAAGAGGGAATTTTTAAAATTATATAAAAATTTAATATATTAGAAGGAATAATGTTGGACCATGCGGTCTCATGGACTGCTACGCCTCAAGTCTTAGTTCAAAATAAAGCTCTGGCTCGTTATGAGAAAACCGCAGGGAAGGTAGGATAGAGATATAGAAAGGAGGAACAGAATATGAAAAAATTCGGTTTATTGATCGCAGGGGGAATAGCAGCCATAGTCCTGCTCGCAAATCTTGCCCCAATGCTGGCACTGGCCATCAGTCTGGTTATCCTTTATTACTCGTATAAAGGATTCATGAAGACTGATTCAACTGGAATGAAAGTTTTCTGGGCAATCGCCGGAATCATTGCCTTATGTGCGTCGGCATCAAATCTTCCAGCCGTACTTGGCGCAGTCGCAGCTTACATCCTTTATATTGTCTATAAGAAATGGAACAACAAAGAAAAGACTGCTTTTAAAGAAACAAACGACCCATTCACAAATTTTGAAAGACAATGGGCAGAAATGAAAAAAAATCAATAATTGAAAGAGGAGAGGTAAAAAATGAGTAATTTGTTTACAAGAATTAAGGAAACAATCAAGGCAGATTTTCACGAAATTCTGGATCAAAAAGAGCAGAAAAATCCAATCGCTCTGCTGAATCAATACTTAAGAGAATGTGAGCAGGAAACTGATAAGGTCCGAAACCTTGTGGAAAGACAGTATTTATTAAAAGAGGAATTCACACGCGAATATAAGCAGGCAGAGCACCTTACTGAAAAACGCAAGCGCCAGGCAGAAATTGCAGCACAGGCCGGCGAGACAGAACTGCATGAATTTGCAGTGAGAGAACATGAACAGTATCAGGAGCGTACAGTAAGATTGAGCGAATCCTTAAAAGAAGTAACCCGTCAATTAGAAGATCTTGAACGCAAGTATGAAGAAATGAAGCATAAACTAAAGGACATGTATATCAAGCGCATGGAACTGATGGGCCGTGAAAATACAGCACGCGCTTCTCACCGCATGAACAAAGTATTAGACAACAGCAGCTATTCGGCTGGTTCGTATGGCCGCTTTGATGAGATGGAAAACTATCTTGAGCGATTAGAGCATCAGGTCAATACAGGCTATCACCGCAATACAATTGATGGCAGAATTGCACAGCTTGAAAAAGAACTTAAAAAAGAAGATTCTATTACACAATAAAAACATGGTATTCTAGAGAAGGCGTAGGTTTCTGCGCCTTTTTAAAAACAAAATCGGGAAGGAAAGGAGGTAAGCCCATATGCTCAAAAAAGCGAACGCTGATATGATGACGTATATTTTACTCATTGGAATCGTGCTCCTTATGCTTGAAGTCCTGTTTGATCATGGAGGGCTTATCTTTTTTCTGTTTTTCTCATCAATCTGCATATATCTTGGGAAAAAACGCCTTGCCAGGAAAACGGGAAAACTTCTCTTTTGGTTTGGCTTAATAAGTTTGATTATCACGGTCATGAATTTATGGGCAGTAAAATTTTTGATTTTCGCTTTCGCTATTTATTTATTGTTTCAATACAGGCAGTCTAAAAAAACGCCCGCTGTTATTACACCTGAAATCAAAGAATCCATTTCTCTGCAAAAAGAAGATGTTGTTTATAAGAAACCACTGTTCGGCAACAACGTTTTTGGCCAGCAGACTTCTGCAGAAGAAATCTATGAATGGAATGATATTAATATCCAAAGCGGAATCGGAGACACGATCATCGATCTCAGCAACACCGTATTGCCGAAGGAAGAATGCATCATCGTGATCCGGAATGTCATCGGAAATGTAAAAATCCTTCTCCCTTATGAGCTTGATGCAGCTTTTCAGCATTCTTCATGGGCCGGAGCAGTATCCATCTTTGAACATCGTGAGCCAAAGTTTTTTAATCAGGTTGTTTCGTATCAGACAAAAGGCTATGAGGATGCCGTGCAAAAGGTAAAAGTGGTGACATCTTCGATAGTTGGTGATCTAGAGGTGAAAAGGATATGAGCAGCATTTTTCGGCAAATGGCTTTAGGTGCAGCCATTTCTTTTTCCGTTCTCATCTTCTTATCTGCCAGTTTTTTTGTTATGTTTCCGCTTGATGACTGGAGCATTTTATGGGAAAGCGAAATGCTGGATCTTCCTTTAATCTATTTCGTTCCTGCAGTCAGTCTTTTAATTGGCTTGTTTCTCGGCTTTCTCTCGGGGATTTTTCTGCGAAGCGATATTGCACAGCTGTCGGATGGACTTTCACAGCTGGAGCAGGGAAAGTATGTAGATGGCGCTTTTAGCCGAAAATCAGGAGAGTTTGAAAAAATCTGGATACATCTGCGCAATCTTCAAAAGCACATGACAGAGCAAACAAAGCTTTCTCAAAAGCTTGCAAATGAAAAAGCGGAAGAGCAGGAAAAGCGCATTCAAAAAATAGTTTCTGAAGAGCGCAACAGGCTTGCAAGGGAGCTTCATGATTCAGTCAGTCAGCAGCTTTTTGCAGCATCCATGATGATGTCGGCAGTCAATGAATCAGCTGATCATCGCAGTGAGGCAGAAAATAAACAATTAAGCATTGTCGAGCAGATGATTCATCAGTCTCAGCTGGAAATGAGGGCTCTTCTTCTGCATCTCAGACCGGCTGCCCTAAAGGGGAAAACGCTTCACGAAGGAATGCAGGAGCTGTTAGAAGAGCTGCAGCAGAAGGTTCCGATGGAGATCTCATGGAAAATGGAAGAGATGAAGCTTGATAAAGGAATTGAAGATCACCTTTTCCGCATCCTCCAGGAATCTGTTTCAAATACTCTGCGCCATTCAAAAGCAGAAACACTTGAAGTGCTTTTTATTCAACGGGATGATCTGATATTGCTTAGAGTGATGGATGATGGAGCAGGATTTAAAGTAGATGCAGCTAAGACAGGAAGCTATGGTCTGCAGAATATGCACGAACGTGCAGCTCTGCTTGGCGGCACGATGAAAATAGTGAGCTTCCCCGGAAAAGGAACGAAGCTCGAGGTTAAAATACCAATTGTAAGGGGTGAGAATAATGATTAAAGTTTTATTTGTAGATGATCATGAAATGGTGCGGATTGGTGTGTCATCCTATTTAGCTGCTCAAAGCGACATCGAAGTAGTCGGCGAAGCTGATAACGGCTTTAAAGCAATCGAACTTGCACTCGAGCTCCGTCCTGACATAATCTTAATGGATCTTGTCATGGAAGGAATGGACGGGATTGAAGCAACCAGACAAATCATCGAGAACTGGCCAGAAGCCAAAATCATTATTGTCACAAGCTTTTTGGACGATGAAAAAGTGTATCCTGCTCTAGAAGCAGGCGCCACAAGCTATATGCTGAAAACATCTAAAGCAAGCGAAATCGCAAATGCAGTCCGGAATACGTTTCATGGGCAATCTGTTCTCGAACCAGAGGTAACTGGGAAAATGATGATGAAAATGCGTCAAAAACCTATTCATAACCCTCATGATGAGCTGACCGCCAGGGAGATGGAAATTCTGCTGCTCGTGGCAGAAGGAAAAACGAATCAGGAAATTGCCGATGAGTTATTTATAGCATTAAAAACAGTAAAAACCCATGTCAGCAATATCTTAAGCAAGCTCGGCGTGCAGGACCGCACACAAGCCGTTATTTATGCATTTAAACATTCCCTTGTACAATAAGGCGTGAAGGGATACATAGAGTGAGGACAAAGTGCAGATCACAAAAGATTTGCGCTTTTTTTTGCGGACAATAAATAGATTTGGGACTTTAGTTTTATCTTTTTATGCCGATAGTAAGAATAGAATGTCATTTTTAAAGATTGAACGTTTTTAGATCTTCTTAATAATAGAAATCAATTCACTAATTAAAAATAAGGGGTACGAGCATGCTGAAACTTTTCTCAAAAAAACAGACGGCAGAAACATTTAATCCTGTCATGGGGTTTCCTGATAATAAACAGATGGTATTTGTTGAAGATAAAGAATTATCTTCGAGGCTTGCATACATGGGTTATACCAATGAACAGCTCGAAACATTAAAAGAACTGAAGCCAGTTGTCCTGCCGCTGCTTGATGAGCTCCTTGAATCAGTTCTGAATCACTTATTTAAGCAGCCTGTATTAAGCAGGATTGCTATGGATCATACGACAAGAGCACGCTTAAAAACAGTGTTTGCTGATTATTTTAAAAGTCTCCTGAGCGGTGAAATGGATGAACGATTTTTTGAGATGAGAAACCGTATCGGCGGAACGCATAACAGTGCTCACTTGCCTGTTACATGGTTTTTGGCGACATACTCGGCAATCAGCTCCCTGCTGATTCCACAAGTCATTCAGGTGCTTCAAAATGAGCCTCAAAAACTCTCTGTGGCCCTGCTGGCTCTTACACATGCAATAAATCTGGATTCACAGTTAGTAGTTGATCAATATATGCAAAAAAGAATGAATGAGCTGAATGATCTGAACGAAGAAAATGTAAACCTTCAACGGGAGCTGTCTTCCATCAGCCAGGAAATGGCGGCATCTGTTCAGCTTACAGACTCCACTATGAACGATACAAGCTCAAAGGCCGAACAAATCCGGGAAGAAATTCAATCAACTCAAAAAAGCAGCAAAAACCTCCTTAATTTGACGAACAAGAACGAAGAGCAAATGGACGAAATGGTTTCAGCGTTTGGAGAGGTTATTGAAAAAGTGGAAAACTCTCTTGAAGGCATCGGCAACCTTAAAGGCATATCAGATCAAATTACGAGAATGACAAAAGAAATTGAAGGCATTGCAGATCAAACGAATTTACTGGCTCTAAATGCATCAATTGAAGCTGCACGGGCAGGAGATCATGGAAAAGGCTTTGCTGTTGTAGCCAGTGAAGTCAGAAAGCTTGCGGAAGATTCCAAGAGAACGAGCAACGAAATTAACTCATTAATATCAAACAGCAATAAGCATATGGATACGATTGTCTCTATCATGAGTTCAATGAATGATTCAACTCAAACCTCCCAATCTCAAATTGCACAAGTTAGAAGCGGTCTGATAACTGTAAAAATGGAGATGGAGAATTACATGGAAATGTTTGGGCGGAATAAAGTGGATTTGGACGCAATTGTTGATTCCATTCAAGAAATTAATAAAACGACAGAAAGCTTATCGGAACTGGCCAACGTTTTACTGCAAAAAGCGGAGAGACAGCTATAAATTCCATATCAATTCTATTCAATCAAAAGGCTTTACCTGAAAAAGGCAGAGCCTTTTAATTTTGGTTCCTTCAATGTCTTTAACTGGAAAGGTTTCGATATTCACTTGGCGAACAATTTTTCAAACGGCGAAATATCTTGTAAAAATTTGAAGGACTTTGGAATCCAGTTTCAAAGCAAATATCCAGATTATTTTTGTCCGTGCTTATCAGAAGATGGGCAGCCTTGTCGACTCTTATTTTTTCCAAATAGGATCGTGGAGTTTCAGCCGTTTCCTGTTTGAATAGCCGTTCGAGATAAAACGGACTTACTCCGGCATGTTCTGCAATATCCTGTAATTGGAGCTTTTGATTATAATTGTTTACCAGGAAAGCAATAACCTTTCTGACAAGTACAAGATGGGGAGAGTGTTCTATTTCTGGCTGACACCTCTTGCAGGCACGGAATCCGGCTTGTTCTGCACTTAATAGGTCATTGTAAAATTCAACATTTATTTTTTTAGGCTTTCTGGATCGGCAAGAAGGACGGCAATAAATTTTAGTTGTTTTCACTGCCGTAAAAAATAACCCATCATAGGTTTGATCACAAGCAATGATTTTCTCCCACTTTTCTTCAAAAGAAAGGTTAACATCCGGCATAATAGGACACCCCGCCTCAAGGTTATTTCTCGTATAAGTGTGCAGTATCGCTATACTCTAATAAGTGAGCGGCATTCATCTCTAATAAAGATATCATTTTGTCAGATAGTGCATTTCCGAAGCTGAAGCGTTTAACTCCTAATTCTTTAAGCTTAGTACCATTCGTTAGCCCAGGTAAAGATAAAATATTAAGCGGAGCGTTTACATGAAAGACAATTTCCTTTATTTCTTCATCTGCTGACAATCCGGGAACAAAAATTCCGCTGGCTCCGCTTTCTGCGTATGCCTTTGCCCGATCGATTGTTTCCAAAAGAGGATGTTCCTTTTGGAGATACGTATCGATTCTGGCATTTATATAAAATCCTTCAAAGCCAGTACGATCTAACTCTGTTCTCATTTTTGACAATAAGCGGCTGTGCTGTTCAACTTCTTTAAGTCCCATTTGTTTCTTCAGTGAATCCTCAATATTTATACCTGCGACACCTGCATCAGCTGTTCTTAACACATTAGAAACGATTGTATCCATGTCTTCTCCATAACCAGCCTCAATGTCTGCAGAAACGGGGATTTTAACAGAATCAGCAATCCTTTTAATAATCTTTAAATGACTATCAAAATCAATGTTTTCACCATCTGTAAATCCAAGAGAGCGGGCAATTCCAAAGCTTGTCGTGCCAATTGCTTTAAACCCTGCTTTTTCAAGTGCCAAAGCAGACAGCTGGTCCCAGGCATTGCCTAAAAATAATAAATCTTCTGTTGAGTGGAGCTCATTAAACGTATTTATTTTGTTCATTTTCCAGCCTCCTAATGTTTTGGATGTTCCTATTTTAACAAGGAAGCTGGATCCATTTCGTCCTCATTCTTGCTCTTATGGTCTTTCGGTGAGTATGGGGCTCAGAGAGGCTGAATCTTAATTATTTCCACGATAATCATACCTCGCTTTATTCATTACAAGATAAAGGAAGACCAGTATACTTGCTGTGAAAAAGCTGATCCAAATGGAGAAAATGGAAGATTGATAAAAAAGGGATATTGTTCCGGCCGTCCATCCTGCTAATGAGCAGTACGGCAAGTAAGCGGGAATTTCCTTTCGGTAGAAAATAACTGCTGCCATTGTTGGGATAATCGATGCATAGACTTGCCCAAAAAAGAAAATGAGCTCAAGTAAATTGGGAGACAGAAGAGAACTAATTGCAAACAGCGACAGAGAGAGAATACCCGCAGCGATGTAAGTATTTTTAAGCTGGGTACGTTCGTTCCAATTAAATTTGTCAGTAAGCATATTTCGGATAATCATAATAGATGTTGCATGCAGTTCGGCGCCCACTGTAGATGCTAGAGCACTGAAGCAGCAGCCGATAAACAGCAATAATAAAAATAATGAGTCCATTTTATCAATGAGCTGGAAGAGTACGGAATAAAGATTTTCATATCCTTGGCTGAAAATCGCTATGACAATCATTCCGGAGAAGGCAATGGGAATGGTTGCCCAAATAATGCCTGCCATCATGAATGATGTCCTGATTTTCTTTTTTTCAATAATGTAGAGTCGCTGCCAGCTGGCTCTATCTATCAAGACCTGCCCAAATCCGATTAATAGAGCAGTAAGGACAAAGGGGGTGACAGAGCTGTTTTTGAGAAATAATAAGTAGGGATGGTAGAGATGAAGGCCATCATAAACAGGAAAAATCCCTTCTTGGATAAAAAAATAAACGGGTATTAGAATAATAGCAGCAAAAATAAGGGAAATATGTACCCCCTCAAATTGATGAATTTTCTTCATACCGCCAATTCCACCCAGTAAAAAGCAGTATACAAAAAAAATGAACAGCCCAACAAAAACAGGAATGTCAAATAGCAAATGAAGCAATATACCTGCCCCAAGGGACTGTATAAAGAGGGAGTCAATACTTGTAATCAATAAGACTGTCATGACAAACCAGTAGGAATTCCCCTTGAGCCTTGTCGTTAAGACATCGCCAATTGTCATGGCATCTGGAAAGCGTTCTCGTATAATCGGGGCAATCCAGCCAAAAGAAAAGAGAGCAAAGGCACCCATTAATGCGTAGCCCACACCTCCTAAAAGTCCATATTTAACAAGTGTTTCTGGTGATGAAAGAATGGTATTGCCTGTAATCCATCTCGCTAAAAGAGAAACGACGCCATATGCAATCCCGAATTTAATGCCTCCTTGAATATAGTGATGATAGACTCCCTGCTTCATAATTAAACCTTCTCTCTAAGCCTGTATTCTCTCGGTGATAAACCAGTCTGTTTTTTAAATAAAACGCTAAAATAATGCTGGCTATTAAATCCGCACTCTTCTGAAATAGAAGATATGGATTTCTCTGATTCCTGCAGTAATTGTTTCGCCATTTCAATTCGATAGTCATTTAGATATTCAGAGAAACTGATTTTCATTTCTTCGTGAAACTTCCTGCTTAAATAGGCACTGTTGATATGGATTTGATTCGCCAGAAAGGAGAGGGAGAGTTTTTGGCTATATTGTTCATGGATAATATTTATTGCTTCTTGAATGATGTGTGATTGAACATCCGAATGCTGATAGTTCTCTAACACCTTGCACAGCTCTTCTTCAATAATCGGCTTGGTAATATAATCTTTTGCTCCTAATCGAATGGAAGCTTGTGCATAATCAAAAGACTGATAGGCGGTTACCATTACGATGTCAAGTTTTTTTAGCCTTTTTAATTCTAGACCTAGTTCAATGCCGGACTTTCCTGGCAGCTGAATATCCAGCAGAGCAAGTGAAATAGGATATTCATTCATTACTTTTACAGCTTTTGATGCATCAATTGCTTTATGGATAGTCCAATAAGGAAAACGGTGCTGTATGATATATTCGAGTTGTTCTAGTTCAAGAGGTTCATCATCGACAAGCAGTATATGCATATTTAACTCTCCTTTTGGAAATTATAGCGGTTTTCTATCAATAATTTTGGCCAGAGAGTTTGAACGTTTGTCCCATGCTCTTCTTGCTGCAGTTTAAGATAGGTCTGTTTTAGCGGGAACAGCATTTGCAGCCTTTTTTGAATATTCAATAGACCTAAGCCTATTTCATCGTCTTCCTGATAAGATGCGTAATCAACTTCAGGAGAAGAGGTATTCCATACATCTAATTGAATATGTTCGTTTTCTTCTTTAATAGAGATGATTAATTTGACACTGCCGGGTGTCTTTTCCAATCCATGTTTAAAAGAATTCTCAACAAGAGTTTGCAATAAGAAAGGCGGGATAAGGGCGCTTAAAACCTCATTCTCAGTTTTCCATATGATTTCAAGTCTTTCTCTGAATCGGATTTTTTGAATATCCAGATAGTACTGTGTGTATCTTGCTTCCTCTTCAATCGTGATGAAAGGCTCTGTTTCTTTGTATTTGAATTTTAAGTATTTAGAGAGAACTTCGATGGAGGAAATCAGTTCTTCTCTTCTGTTTAATCTTGCTAAACTAAGGATGACATTCAGTGTATTAAAAAAGAAATGCGGCTGTATTTGACGGCTAAGCTGATTGTATTTTGCTTCTTGAAGCTCCTGTTTCAGCATTAACTCTGTTTTTTCCTTTTTTAATTGATCTAATCTTTTCTCAAAAATGAATAAGAACAATAAGCTAAAAGCCCCGAGTAAAGGGGCTAAAACACAAATCATTATATAGAAGGAAAAGGACTCAAGTGTAATCATTGTAAGACTCCCCGAACTAATTATGTATCTATTCTAGTAGAAAAAGAAGATTCTGAAAACATCTATTAAACGTAATGACAGCGGGAAAAATGACCATCTTTTCCAATCATAGGGGGGAGTTCAGCTATACATAGATCTGTCGCTAAAGGACAGCGAGTATGGAATTTGCATCCGGACGGCGGATTTAAAGGAGAAGGAACATCTCCTTTTAAAATGATTCTCTCTTTTTTCTTTACTGAAATTTCTGCCACTGGAATTGCTGATAGTAATGCTTTTGTATAGGGATGCTGCGGCTCCTGAAACAATTGGTGTTTTGATCCTACCTCTACAAGCTTTCCTAAGTACATGACCATCACACGATCAGAAATATGTCTTACTACACTAAGATCGTGTGAAATAAAAAGGTACGTTAATTGCAGCTCTTTTTGAAGCCGTTTTAATAAATTCAAAATCTGTGCTTGAATGGAAACATCGAGAGCAGAGACGGCTTCATCACAAATGATGATTTTAGGGTTAACTGAAAGCGCACGGGCGATGCCGATTCTTTGTCTTTGGCCGCCGCTGAATTCATGAGGTAAACGGTCTAATGAAGCAAGGGGAAGACCGACATAATCCATGAGTTCTTTCATTCTTTGCTCTTGCTGTGATGGTGGAAGCACCTTCTGAATAGTCATTGCTTCTTTCAAAATTTTTCTTACGGTTTGACGCGGGTTTAATGATGCATATGGATCCTGAAAGATAACTTGAATATCACCTCTCATTTTTCTTAGGTCTCTTTTAGATAGACTGGTTAGGTCTATTCCATTATATTTAATGACTCCCTCAGTTGGTTTTTCCAGCTGCAGGATAGCACGGCCGGTAGTTGATTTTCCGCATCCCGATTCCCCAACAATACTTAATGTTTCCCCTTCATAAAGGGTGAAGCTGATGTCATCAACTGCTTTTACTTCCTGTTTGGGCTGAAACAGAGATTCACGTTTAACAGGAAAGTATTGCTTGAGTCCACTGATTTCTAATAATGGCTTTTTTACAGCTATCGCTTCTGTCATTTTGCCTTCACTCCTTTTTTTTGTGAGTCTGGGGTATAAAGGAAACAGCGAATTTGACTGCCATCCTCTAAAGTAGCAAGAGATGGTTCCTCCTCATGGCATTGCGCTGTTGCCAGCGGACATCGAGGAGAAAAACGGCATCCCTTCGGCATATCGTATGGCGAAGGGACATTTCCTTTCATTGTTTGTAATTCTTCCTGATCTTCATGCAGTTTAGGCAGAGAGGACATGAGACCGGTCGTGTATGGGTGTTTCGGGTTTACAAATAGCTGTTCGGTTGTACTGTATTCAACGATCTGACCTGCGTACATTACAGCTACTTTGTCACATAATTCAGCAACAACACCAAGATCATGAGTGATAAAAATAATGCCCATATTTAATTTCTTTTGAAGATCTTTCATTAATTCCAGGATTTGCGCTTGTATAGTTACATCAAGTGCTGTAGTCGGTTCGTCTGCAATTAATATCTCCGGATTACAAGCTAGAGCCATTGCAATCATTACCCGCTGACGCATTCCGCCGCTTAACTGAAAGGGCTCCTGTTTTGCCCGTTTATCAGGAGAAGGTATCCCAACGAGATCCAGCATCTCAACCGCTTTTTTCCACGAGTCCTTTTTAGACAGCCTTTGATGAACCCGTATCGCTTCAGCAATTTGTTCTCCAACCGGTATGACTGGATTTAAAGAGGTCATTGGTTCTTGGAAAATCATCGAAATTTGATTTCCTCTCATCTGACGCAGCTCTTTCTCAGACATTTGTAAAATATCTTTCCCCTTAAAGTTAATTGTTCCATCAACAATTTTTCCCGGGGGAGAAGGGATAAGACGAAGGATGGAAAGCGATGTCATACTTTTTCCACAGCCTGATTCCCCGACAATCCCAAGAGTTTCCCCTTCATGCAGAACAAAATCAATGCCATCGACAGCTTTGGTTACGCCCTTTTTTGATGAAAAATAGGTTTTGAGATTATTTACTTTCAGCACAACTTTTTTATCCATACCTGATCACTCCTAATTTAACTCGATTCGTTTATTAAAGAATCGATATAAAATATCAACAAATAAGTTAACAAAAACGAAGACGAGGGAGGCGATAAGAACGCCGCCTTGTACCATTGGCAAATCCCGCATGCGTATGGAATCTACGATCATACGCCCGAGACCGTTAATGGCAAAAACGGATTCGATCAAAACTGTTCCGCCAAGTAAAGCCCCAAATTGAAGTCCTACTACAGTGATAACTGGTATTAGTGCATTTCGAAGTGCATGTTTATAAATAATGACGTAACCTTTTAGACCTTTCGCTTGAGCCGTGCGAATATAATCCTTTCGCACAACTTCAAGCATGCTCGAGCGGGTCATTCTGGCTACGATTGCAGCGCCTCCTAACCCAAGGGTAAAAGCAGGTAAAATAATGTGGAGGATACTGTCCCACCCTGCAACAGGCAATAGATGCAATTTAACGGAGAAAACATACATTAAAAGCATCCCAAGCCAGAAGCTTGGAAGAGAAATACCTAATAAGGCCACAATCATGACAGTAATATCAGTAGGAGAGTATGGTCTTACTGCCGAGATAATACCTGCTGCCATTCCAAGGACAATGGTAATCATTATGCTGTAGAACGCTAATTCAATTGTAATAGGCAGTCTTGCAAGGACCTCTTGAAGGACAGGCTGCTGACTTTTTAATGATGTTCCCAAGTCTCCTTGAAAGACATTGAGGATATAGTCGCCATATTGCATGTACAGAGGTCCATTTAGACCTAATTCTTCTCGTATTTGATTGATTGTTTCTTTTGATGCACCTTCACCTGCAAGTAATACTGCTGGATCCCCTGGCACCATCTGCATAATTAGAAATACAACGAGTGTTACTCCAAATATGACTGGGATTATTTCCAGTAATCTTCGAAAAATATAAAATATCACAATTTTCTCCTCCGGTTCATTATGATTTTAGCCGCGGATCCAAGGCATCGCGCAATCCGTCTCCAAATAAGTTAAACCCGAGAACAAGAACAGAAATGGCGAGCCCTGGGAATAATGCGATATATGGAGCACTGAACAGAAAATCTCTGCCGCTGGATAGCATCGTTCCCCATTCTGGTGAAGGGGGCTGAGCTCCCAAGCCTAAGAAAGAAAGACCTGCGGCTGAAAGAATAGCTGTTGCTAAGCGCAATGTTCCTTGAATGATGATAGGTGATAGGATATTCGGCAGAATATGCTTGAAAATAATTGTCCCATCATTTGCTCCCAATGAACGAATGGCGTCGATATATTCGAGTTTTTTTGTTTCAAGAGTTGAGCCTCTCACTACCCTTGCGAATAAAGGAACCGAAAATATTCCAACAGCAATCATGACATTCACTAGACTTGGTCCTAGCGCACTGATAATGGCAAGTGCTAATAGAATCCCAGGGAAAGCGAGCATAACATCTAAAATCCTGCTGATTATTGTATCAACCCAGCCGCCATAATATCCTGCTGCAAGTCCCATGATAATTCCGAAAAATGCCCCAAATGAAACTGCAGCAAATCCGATTCCCATGGATAATCTTGATCCATAGAGGATTCTTGCCAGAATATCCCTTCCCTTATCATCTGTTCCCATCCAATGCTCAAAGCTCGGCTGCTGAAGCTTTTTGTCTAATTGAATTTCAAATGGATCATGTGCAGCAAGGAGCGGAGCAAAAAGGGCAATTAAAATATAAAAAAGGATAATCGCCCCGCCGACTACGGCTGCTTTGTTTTTAGAAAAGATTTCCCAAAATTGTCGTAACCTTCCGATGAACAGTGTTGGGCCAGGTTCAGAAAAGCTTCTTTGTACCTCTTCAGCCTTTAGTTCTGTCGTCATCATGTGTCCCCCTCATGAAATTTTTTTGTGTAACCTAAAGATAGTGGAAGCAGAAAGAAAAAAATAGACAATCTTTTAGAATTGTCAAAATAGTAAAAAAACAAGTAAAGATATTGCAAAAAATTCTGTGATTTCTTTTTTATAATGCAATTAAGCCTTGCAAACATAAAAAAGGAAGAAGGGGAAAAATGAGGAATTCAAGAAAACTTAAGAAGAGTATGAAAGGTCTTATGGTTCTATTCATCATCATGTCGATGCTTTTGGTGCAAGCATGTTCTACAGGCAATACCAGTAATGAAACAGCATCAAGTGATGAAAGCGGAAAGAAGAGAGGGGGGGTTCTAAAGGTCGTTCGACTATCTGATGCCACGAATCTGGATCCTCATTTTATTACGGATATTCCCTCGGCAAATGTTTTATATCAAAAGGTTTATGAAACATTGGTCACATTTGATAAGGACATGAAAATTGTTCCCGGATTGGCTAAAAGCTGGGAACAGACTGATGATATAACATGGGAATTCACTTTAAATGAAGGGATTACTTTCCACGACACCTCCAAGTTTAATGCAGATGCTGTAAAGAAAACCTTGGATCGTTTGATAGATCCAAAGACAGGCTCCCCTCAAAAGGATAAGCTCGGCATGATTAAGGAAGTAAACGTTCTTGATGAGAACAAGGTTCAAATCAAACTTAGTACGCCATATGCCCCTCTCCTTTCGATTTTAGCCAGTAATGAAGGGAGTATTATAAGTCCCAAAGCAATTGAAGAAAGTTCAGATACCTTATCAAAAAAACCAGTAGGAACTGGACCTTTTAAATTTGAATCCTGGAAATCAGGCGAGTCCATTACCCTTGTGAAAAATGATAAATACTGGGGAGAGAAACCTCTTATTGATGGGATTGAATTTGAAGTTGTTCCAGAGGATTCTACTCGTATTGCGATGGTTGAAACAGGAGAAGCCCATATCAATGATCAGGTGCCTGTAACGGAAATTGATAGAATTAATAACTCAGACACTCTTAACCTCTATCGGACAGAAGGACTGGCCGTTGAATACATTGGATTTAATACACAAAAAGCTCCTTTTGATAATGTGAAGGTACGCCAAGCGATCTCTTCTGCCATAGAAAGAGAAGCGATAATAAAAGGGGTTTACAACGGAGCAGGAACACTGGCCAATGCGGCAATGAGCCCAAAAGTGTTCGGATACAGCAAAGAAATAAAGCCATACGAGTATAATCCAAATAAAGCAAAAGATTTGCTGAAAGAAGCCGGCTTCAAAGACGGATTGGAGTTAACGTTAATAACAAGTGACCGTAAAGAGAGAATTAACATGGCAGAGGTCATTCAGTCACAGTTAAAAGGGATTGGCGTTAACGTAAATATTCAAGTATTAGAGTATGGAGCCTATATTGAAGCGGTGGATAAAGGTGAACAAGATATGTTTATTGGAGGGTGGGGAAATGCCACAGGAGATGGAGATTATAATCAGTATAACTTGTTCCACTCCGACTCTCATGGTTCTCCGGGAAATCATTTCTACTATACGAACAAAAAAGTCGATCAATTAATTGAACAAGCCAGAAAAGAAACAGATCCAGAAGTGAGAAAAAAGCTGTATGAGGAAGCGATGGCCATCGAAATGGACGACGCTGTGTACATTCCAATAAGAAACTACGAGCACATGGCCATATATAACAATGAAGTAAATGACTTCTGGCTTAATGCTGTCAACTATTTAATGGTAAATGACGTTACACTAGAGTAAGAGGAATAGGTGGCTCAGGCGAAAAAACGCTCCGGGTCACCATCCTTGGTTAATAGAAAAAATCAATATGGGGGGAACTTTACAGTGAATACATTTTGGCTGAAAAATGTCAGGCTTGAAACGGGTTTTAAAAAGGAAAATGGCACAGTTACGGGGACCGTTGCGCAAGAGTTTCATTTGAAAATAGAAAATGGAAAGCTAACGTCCATGACAGCAGATGAAAACGAGATCAAGAATTCTTTACCTGTTGTTGATGCAAAAGGAAAGCTCATGCTGCCATCCTTTCGTGAAATGCACATACATATTGATAAAACGTATTTTAGCGGTCCGTGGAAAGCGTGTCGTCCAATTACAAATGGCATCTTTACCAGAATTGAGGAAGAAAAGGACCTGCTGCCTAAACAATTCCCATTTGCTCAAGAACGCGCAGAGAAAATGATTGAGCTGCTGCTGCAAAATGGCCATACACATATCAGAACACACTGTAATGTTGAACCGACATCTGGCCTGAAAAATCTTGAAATAACAATAAATGCGCTAGAAAAATATAAAAATTTCATAACCTATGAAATTGTTGCCTTCCCTCAGCACGGGTTATTGCGAAGCGGCTCTGTGCAATTAATCAGAGATGCAATGAAAAATGGAGCAACACATGTAGGCGGAGTGGATCCAGCGACAATCGACCGAAATATTGAAAAATCTTTGTGGACAACATTTGATATTGCGGCAGAACACAATGCAGGTATAGATATTCATCTCCATGAACCTAATTCATTAGGAGCCTTTACTTTTGAACGTCTTGCTGATTTTACGAAAGAAGCCAAAATGAAGGGGAAAGTGACAATCAGTCATGCCATTGCACTGGGTGATCTAGAAGGTCAGCCGCTCGTAGATATTATGAATGTTTTAAAAGAACAAGAAATTGATATTACAACTACTGTTCCGATAAATCGTCATACTATTCCAATTCCTGCATTAGATAAACATGGATTAAAAGTATCTGTTGGCCACGACAGTCTTACTGATCATTGGTCTCCATTTGGAACTGGGGATACAGTGGAAAAATTAAGTGTTTTAGCGGAACGTTTCCGTTGTATTGATGA
Source organism: Metabacillus dongyingensis (assembly GCF_019933155.2). Classification (NCBI taxonomy): domain Bacteria; kingdom Bacillati; phylum Bacillota; class Bacilli; order Caryophanales; family Bacillaceae; genus Metabacillus; species Metabacillus dongyingensis. Next base: position 561,949 of record NZ_CP082944.1, read on the forward strand.
ATTTTCATTAAATAGATCTTGGAAATATGCCTCAGGCGGTGTCACTCCTCTTAATGATGCAGGTGAACAAGTGTGGCCGAAAGTTGGGGACCAGGCAGACTTTATTTTAGTGGATGCAAGCTGTTCAGCTGAAGCTGTTGCAAGAAGAGCACGAATTGTATCTGTCTATAAGAATGGGAATAAAGCAGATCAATCTTGCTTAGAAAGGAATGATGAACTTGAAATGGCTGAAGAACGTTAAATTAGAGGTGGGAAATCAGCTTAACGAAGATGGACTTATTGAAACGAAAACAGATCTATTCCATATTGGAATTAAAGAGGGAAAAATTATGGAGCGGCTGCACCATACTGAAAGTATCTCAGAACAGGCAGAAGTGATTGATGCAAACGGATTACTTGCGATTCCAACCTTCAAGGAAATGCATAACCATTTGGACAAAACCTATCTATCTTTGGATTGGAAGGCTTGCAAGCCAGTAAAGAATCTAAATGAACGGCTCCATTTTGAAGCGCAGGAACTAAAAGAACTTGCACCAACAGCGAAGCAACGGGCAATGAGCATGATTGAAATGATCTTATCCAAAGGCTCAACCCACATCAGAACGCATGTTAACATTGATCCCTATATTGGTCTGAAAAATTTAGAAGGTGTTCTTGAAGCACTAGAAGAGTTCAAAGGTGTGATTACCGCTGATGTCATTGCTTTTCCGCAGCATGGATTATTAAGAGATGATGTTCCGCAGTTAATGAGAAAAGCGATGAGAAATGGAGCTACAATGGTCGGAGGACTGGACCCTGCTGGTATCGACCGCTCGATTGAGAAATCATTATACGAAACAATGGAAATTGCTGCAGAGTTTAACGCAGACGTTGATATTCATTTACACGATGGAGGAAACGTAGGAACCTATACAATAGATAAGTGGATGGATTACGTTGAAGAAGCGAACTGGCAGAACCGCTCTGCTATCAGCCATGCTTTCTGTATCGGAGAGGTTCCTGAAGCTCAGCAAAGAGCACTTGCAGAACGCTTAAGGGAAAATGGTGTCTCAATTATGTCAACCATTCCTCTTACAAAATCTTTACCGCCAATCGAGCTTTTAGATGCTCATGGCGTAGATGTCCACTTTGGCTGTGATGGTTTTTATGATTCATGGAGTCCTCATGGGAATGGAGATGTGCTCGAGAAGGTTCAAAAATATGCACAAATTAGCCGCAGAATTGATGAGGTGTCGCTTCGGAGCACGTTAAAGTGGGCAACGGGAGGCGTAACAGCGTTAACAAATAAAGGAGAATATCTATGGCCGAAAGCTGAAGATAAAGCAAATTTCATTTTCATAGAGGCTGCTTCCTCAGCAGAAGCAGTTGCAAGACGTCCAGATCGGAAAGCCATCATGATAAATGGGGAAATTGTATACGGAACGTTAAGTAAATTAGAGTATACAGTATGAAGCATATTCTTATGAGAAAGCCCATGTTCATCTATATGGGCCTTCTTTTTTGTGTCATTTGCTGGGGCAGTAACTTTATCTTTGGAGCAATCCTGATAAACTATTTCCGTCCAATGGAAATTGCATTCATACGGCTCCTTTTCATCAATCTCTTTTTATTTATCATTTTGTTTAAAGTTGTTACCGCTCATCAGCCATTTAAAAAGGGCGTCCTATTTCTTATGATGATCGGATTCATTGGTGTTACATTAAATCATTGGAGTTTCTATGCAAGTTTAACAAAAGCAGAACCTGTTACTGCGGCACTTATCTTAGCGACTGCACCCATTTTCACAGCGTTTATTAATTTTGTATTATTTAAGGAAGCAAAGAAAATCCTCTTTTGGGCTTGGAGTATGCTTAGTTTTGCAGGTGTGACTCTGGTTATCGTGAAAAAAGGTTCTATTGTAATCGGTGCTGGAGAGGGATACATCTTTCTTACTATGTTATCTTTTTCTTGTTTTATGGTTATGGTTGAAAGATACGCAAACAGTTTCTCTTCTGGAATCATAACCTTTTACTCCAGCTTTTTTGGCATGGTATTCATGACAGCCGCCCTTCCATTCTCGGACGTCAGCCTAACGAGAACTGCACCGGCAGGTATGTGGTTATTGCTCATAGTGACCGGCATTATCATGCATGGAATCTGTCCGCTTATTTGGAATCATTGTATTTCCAAGGTCGGTTCTACCAATGCATCACTGCTATTAAATATGGAGCCATTTATTGCAATGATGGCAGGTTATCTGATTTTAAAAGAAACGGTAAGTTCCATCCAATTTATTGGATCGCTGCTGATCATTACAGGGGTTGCTATGGCGATACAGTCGAATAAACGGAATGCCTTAGTAGCGGGAGACGGCATGAGCAATGAGTTTTTGCGTAATCTTGGAAAAAAAAGAGACAAATCTCTTAAACTTTAAATTGAAAGTAAGGCTGCGGGTATGTATGATACGCAGTCTTTTTGCATTGAGATAAAAAATTAACACAAATGATAATAAGAAAATAATGTAAAAAATGGTAAAGTAAAATGATGGGAGTGATTCACGTGGAGTTATTTCAATTTTTTAAAATCCTTCATATTATTGGCGGATTTATTGCTTTGTTTGTCTTTTGGGTTCCAATCGTCACGAAAAAAGGAGGCAAGGCCCACCGGGTAACAGGCTGGGTTTATACCGGCGGTATGATTGTGGTGGCAATCAGCGCTTTTTATATGGGTGCATACCGCATTTTTTTTGACCAGCATGCAAATCCAGAGCTCGTTTCATTTTCATGGTTTTTAATTTTTATTGCCATTTTAAGCTCAGCAGCAGCTTATTATGGCATTCGTGTCCTTCGGTATAAAAATCGAAAGGATCGGCACAGAAATGTACTTGATCTCTTCTATCCTTTGCTGCTCCTTTCATCTGGAATTGGAATGTGCATCTACGGGGGTGTAAATGACGTTCCTTTGCTGACATGGTTTCCGCTTGTTGGTATATTTCTTGGAATCTCCCAGCTTTCATATTGGCTTCAAAAACCGAAAAAGAAAATGCATTGGTGGTTTGAGCATTTTTCCGGTATGCTTGCCTGCTGCATTTCGACGATCACGGCTTTTATGGTATTTGGAGCTCCAAGGCTGCTTGCAATAGAATCAGTTAGTATCCTCTTGTGGTTCCTGCCGACAATCGTGATTACGCCTTTAATCGTCGGATTATCGATTTATTACAGAAAAAAATTTATAAAGAAAGCTGCTTAAGAAGAACAGAGGGGCATGGTCCCCTCTGTTTCTTTTTGATTTTAAAGACAAAGGAATACAACAAAAAAGCACACAAAACAAATTCTTAACTCCACGTTAATATTTGCTTAACATTGTGGTTTTATATTGTATTTGTAAGGAAAAATACTAAACGGGGAGAAAAAACAATGAAAAACCACATTCTTAAGCTTTTCGTTTTACTTATGTCTTTCACACTGTTGGCTGCTTGCGGGTCAAATGCAACAAACGGAGAAGCAAACAAAGAAATAGAAGGTGAACTTACGGTTTACACTGCTATTGAAGAAGAACTTATTCCAGAATACTTAAAATCGTTTGAGGAGAAATACCCGAATATTAACTTAAATATTGTCCGCGATTCAACCGGAATTATCACAGCTAAGCTTTTAGCAGAAGGTAAAGATACTGAAGCAGATGTTGTTTGGGGACTGGCTGCTTCAAGTCTGCTGGCGCTGGATGGGAAAGAAATGCTGGAAGGCTATACCCCAAAGGATTCAGATAAAATTCTTCCGGAATATAAAGATGCCAATCAGCCTGAAAAATGGGTTGGAAATACAGCATTTATGACTGGGATAGTTGTAAACGAAGTGGAGCTTGAAAAGAAAAACCTGCCAATTCCAAAAACGTATGAAGATTTAACGAAACCTGAGTACAAAGGGTTAATCGTTATGCCTCACCCTGCATCATCAGGCACAGGATACTTAACGGTAAATGCATGGCTGCAGATGATGGGCGAAGACAAAGGCTATGAATACATGGAAAAACTGCATGAAAACATCGGTACCTACACACATTCCGGGTCAAAGCCTGCTAAGCTATCTGCAGCTGGCGAATATCCAATTGGAATTTCATTAGTATACAGTGGTGTCACACAAAAACAAGATGGTGCCCCTGTAGATGTCATCCTCCCTGAAGAAGGCTTGGGCTGGGATGTTGAAGCGAATGGACTTATTGCTAAAAATGAGATGAAAAATGAAAAAGCTGCAAAAGCTTTCTTAGATTGGGCGATTACAGATGATGTGATGAAGAAATATTACGATGCAAATGGATTTTCAACAATGGAAAACAAGTTTGAAAAAGCAGAGGCATTTCCTGAAGGTGTACAAGATAAAATGTACAAAAAAAATGATCTGAATTGGGCTGCAGAAAACCGCGACATGATTCTTAAGAAGTGGGAAGCTGAATTTGGGGAAAAAGCAGAACCAAAAGAGTAAGAAAATGAGGCTGGGCGAGGACTTAGTTTCTCGCCAAATCCATTAGAAAGGCTGGTATAAAGATGCCGAATTCCTATCTGAAGGTCGAAGGAGTAAGTAAAAACTTCAATCAGTTTACAGCTCTTAACAATGTATCTTTTGACATTCGTAAAAATGAATTTGTTTGTCTGCTCGGACCGAGCGGATGCGGAAAAACAACCCTGCTGCGCATCATTGCAGGACTTGAGGAACCAAATGCAGGATGTGTTTATGTGAATGGCAAAGATATTACAGGTTTGCCTCCGGCTAAACGCAACTTCGGAATCGTGTTTCAATCCTATGCGCTGTTTCCTAATCTAACAGCTCTTCAAAATATCGAATTCGGACTGAAAACCCGCAAGGTTCCGAAAAAAAGAGTGAAAGAGAAAGCCCTGGAAGCTCTGAATCTAGTAGATCTTCTGCATGTTAAGGACAAATATCCGGCACAGCTCTCAGGCGGTATGCAGCAGCGTGTTTCACTTGCAAGAGCGATTGCACTTGAGCCGGACTTCCTGCTGCTTGATGAACCGTTATCAGCGCTTGATGCAAAGGTGCGTGAAAAACTGAGGTATGAAATTCGGGCCATTCAAGAAAAGATTGGGATCACAACCATTATGGTCACGCATGATCAGGAGGAAGCATTAACAATGGCAGATAGGATTGTCGTCATGAATCATGCTCAAATTATGCAGGCGGGTACACCGCAGGAAGTGTACCATCAGCCTAATCAGCCATTTGTTGCGAACTTTATCGGTTCTATGAATTTCTTGAACTCTGACACAAATCACCTGATGGCGATACGGCCTGAGCATGTTCAGGTTACGAATGACAGCGGAGCAAATGCAGTGATTGAAGCAGTTGAATTCAAAGGTCCTGTCTATCGTGTGAAAGTGAAAATAATAGAAAAGGAATCAAAGCTATATAATCAGAATTTGCTTGTAGATTTATCGGCTCATATGGCGCACCGGATGGATCTCTCGAAAGGGAAATCTTTGAAGATTACGCTGCCTGATCATCGATTGTTAGCCTACAAAGAACAGGTGGTTGTCTAAATGGAGATGCGTATTGCAACCGCACATTCAAAACTTTCATCGAAAAAACGTAAACAGCAAAAAGCAGGATTAAATGAATGGCTGCAGCGTTTGCTCTTGATCTTCTCGCTTTTAGCTGTTGCTGCAGTATTAGTGCTCCCATTACTGATGTTGTTTGTACAAGCATTCATTGACAGTGAAGGTATTTTTATTGGCCTGCAGAATTTTGTCAGTTATTTTCAGTCGGAAATTCTTGTTCAATCCTTGCAAAATACTCTCTTTGTTTCAAGCATTACTACAATCCTGGCAGTGAGCCTGGCATTTGTATATGCATTTGCAATCGCCCGGACAAACATTTATGGAAAAACGATCTTTCGCTATTCTGCTTTGCTTCCGTTATTTGCCCCTACGATGATGCACGGAATTGCCTTGATGTATCTTTTTGGTAATCAAGGCTTAATTACAAATGGATTTTTTGAAACGATTCCTGGGTTTAAGATCGATTTGTATGGTCCAATCGGGATCATTATGGCTGAAACAATTTACACCTTTCCACAGGCATTCCTGATTTTAATGGTTGCTTTATCAGGTGCCGATCAGCGTCTATATGAAGCAGCTGACTCTATGGGCGCAAGCGGAATAAAAAAGTTTTTCACGATTACGCTTCCATCAGCGAAGTACGGCTTAATCAGTTCCATTTTTGTTGTGTTTACTCTGAGTTTTACAGATTACGGGGCACCTAAAATAGTAGGCGGCCAATATAACGTTCTTGCGACAGATGTCTATAAGCAGGTCATTGGCCAGCAAAACATGGGGATGGGAGCCACGGTCGGCATAATTCTCATGCTTCCGGCGATACTCGCATTTGCAGCTGACCAGCTATCACAGCGGAAACAACAAGGTGCTGCCAGTTCAAAAGCAGTTCCTTATCAAATAAAACACAATCCTTTAAGAGATCGTTTAGCATTTCTTTATTGCTCTGGCATATCATTAGCCGTTTTAATCCTGTTTTTAGCTGTTTTCATTGCTGCCAGCGTGAAAATCTGGCCCTATAATATGACGTTTACTTTAGAGCATTTTGCCTTTGACAGCTTTACTGGCGATGGCTTAACGGCTTATAAAAATAGTTTGCTGGCAGCGATCCTGACTGCTGTCTTTGGAACGATTTTCACGTTCATTTTTGCTTATATGATTGAAAAATTCAGAGGCATGATTGGATTAAGGAAATTGAGTACCTTTTTGTCTCTTATTCCACTCGCAGTTCCTGGTCTTGTTATTGGTCTCGGGTACATCTTTTTTTTCAGTAAACAAAATCTATCAATCTTTGGATATACGATAGCAAATCCGTTTCATTTTCTATACGGAACCATAGCTATCATTGTCATTGTAAATATCGTTCATTTTTATTCCGTTTCGTTTATTACCGCAACAACGGCATTGAAAAAACTGGACAAAGAATTTGAGCTCGTGTCAGAGTCTATGGGCGTTCCATTTTATAAAACCTTCATGAAGGTGACGGTTCCAATGTGTCTGCCGGCTATTCTTGAAGTAGCGATGTATTATTTTGTGAATGCCATGGTGACAGTTTCAGCGGTCATTTTCTTATATACAGCTGATTTTAAACTTGCCGCAGTATCAATCGTAGGTATGGATGATGCCGGGAATTTAGCATCAGCAGCTGCCATGAGCATCTTGATTGTTGCGACGAACATTTTTGTCAGGGTTTGCTATGAACTGACTGTAAAATGGATGAAAAATCGAAAAGCATTGAAGGAGGAACTATAAATGGGGAAAATTGAAGGAATAATCTTGGATTGGGCTGGAACAACGATTGATTATGGATGCTTTGCACCGCTCCAAGTGTTTATAGAAGTTTTTGAGAATCGGGATGTGAGCATTACAGCAGAAGAAGCACGCAAACCGATGGGATTATTGAAAATTGATCATATTCGCGCACTTTGCGAAATGCCGCGCATTAAAGAAGAATGGGTGAATGTTCATGGACAGGAGCCTTCTGATCAGGATATTGAATCGATGTATGATGAATTTGAAAAGATTTTATTTGCCATTCTTCCGCAGTTTACGACACCCCTTCCTGGTGTGGCAGGAACGATACAAAAGCTACGCGGACAAGGTTTGAAAATTGGATCTACCACTGGCTACACAAAAGAAATGATGAAAATTGTGGCACCTCATGCAAAGGAAAAAGGATATTATCCCGATTATCTTTTCACTCCTGATGATGTAAAAGAAGGCCGTCCTTATCCCTGGATGTCATACATGAATGCTATGGAAATGGGCATTTATCCAATGAACAAGCTTGTAAAAGTCGGTGATACCGTTTCAGATATGAAAGAAGGCATCAACGCTGGCATGTGGGCAGTAGGAGTTATTCTTGGCAGCAATGAGCTTGGACTGACTGAAGATGAAGTGAGCACACTTGGTCAAGAAGAACTAAAGGAAAAAATGGATGCAGTCAGAGAGCGTTTCTATGACGCTGGTGCTCATTATGTAATCAATAAATTTGAAGAACTGATTCCTTTATTGAAAGAAATTGAAGAGGGGAAGACAATACATGAATAATCCATACTTGCTGTTAACGCCAGGGCCATTATCAACTTCAAAGACAGTCCGCGAGTCGATGCTGAAAGACTGGTGCACGTGGGACAAGGATTATAATGCGATCGTACAGGATATTAGAAATCGATTAACAGCTCTTGCAGCTCCCGGTTCAGAAGAATACACAGCTGTTCTCATGCAGGGGAGCGGAACATTCTCCGTTGAGTCTGTCATTTCAAGCGTAATCCCAAAAGAAAAGGGGAAGCTTCTCGTTGCATGCAACGGGGCATATGGCGAACGAATTGCAGAAATGGCGGATATCCTTGAAATTCCGACGATCATTAAAAGAACAGATGAGCAGTCTGTTTTAGATATCGAATCCATTCAAGAAATACTTGAATCCCACAAAGATCTTACGCACCTTGCAGTCGTGCATTGCGAAACTACAACCGGGATGCTTAATCCAATTGAAGATATTTGCCGTCTTGCAAAGAAGCATGGATTAATCACAATTGTTGATGCCATGAGCAGTTTTGGCGGAATTCCGATTGACGTCTCAGCCTTGAAAATCGATTATATGATCAGCAGCGCCAATAAATGTATTCAAGGTGTTCCGGGTTTTGGATTTATCATTGCTAAAAAAGAAGAGCTTGCTAAATGCAAAGGCAATGCGAGATCTCTGTCTCTTGATTTATATGATCAATTTGAAACGATGGAGAAGCATGAAGGAAAATGGAGATTTACATCCCCAACACATGTTGTCAGAGCTTTCTTTCAGGCCCTGAATGAGCTTGAAGAAGAGGGCGGTGTTTTGGCAAGGTATGAACGCTATAAGGAGAATCAGCGGCGTCTTGTCGATGGCATGCAGAAAATGGGTTTTGCTGCATTGCTGAATCATGAAAACCAATCTCCGATTATTACGGCATTCATGTATCCTAAAGACACTTCATTTACATTTGCCGGGTTTTATGAAGCATTAAAACAAAAAGGATTTGTGATCTATCCTGGGAAAATATCTAAATTGGATACCTTCAGAATCGGAAATATCGGCGAGGTTTATCCGAATGATATAGATCAATTATTAGCTGCAATTAAAGAGACATCATCAGAGGAGGCTGTGAAACTATGAAAGTATTTTGCTTAGGCGGAGCAGGGAAAATTTGCAGAGAAGCGATTTTAGATTTAGTGGAGCATTCGAAATTTGAAAAAATCACAGTAGCAGATTTCAATGAAGAAGAAGGCAAGAAGGTTGTAGAGTGGCTGAATGATCCGCGAGTCGATTTTGTAAAAGTGAACGTGTTTGATCATGAGGATACAGTCTCCAAAATGCGGGGCTATGATATTGTAATGGACGGCACCACGATAACGCTGAACGGAAAATCAACGGCTTGCATCGCCGAAGCGGGCTGTCATGGCATTAATTTAAACGGCTTTGGCGAAGAGGATTCTCAGCACGAATTATTTCAGATAAATGAAAAAACGTGTCTTCCCGGTTTTGGCATGACGCCCGGCCTGACCCAAATGATGGCCATGCATGCTGCAAATCAGCTTGAGACAATAGAGTCTGTAAGAGTCAGCCACGGTTCATTCCGTCCTATTGCGTTTTCTCGCTCGATTGCAGAAACAACTTCCTATGAGTATGATCCGAATCTCCCATCACGGGTCGTCTTTGAGAACGGTGAGTTCATACAGGTGCCTCCATTTGCGAGACCAATGGAAATTGAGCTTCCGCAGCCATATGGAAAAGGTGTGCAGTATATTATTCCGCACTCAGAAACGAAAACATTGGCTCAAGCTTTAAAGCACAAAGGAGTTCAGTTAATTGAAGTCAGAGGAACTTGGCCGCAGCAAAATATGCAGCTTGTTCGGGCATTATATGATTATGGTATTCTGCGGAATGATAAATTTGTCATAAACGGTACAGAAATAGGGATAATGGATTGTATCTCAGAGTACTTATATCAATCAAAAGAAGGCACAGAAACAGAGCAATATGGTTATGCCCTTCATATACAGGTCATTGGAACGGCAAATGGCGAAAGAGTTGAGCATATTCTAACCCATACGCATCCTTCTTCAGATGGCACGGTTCAAGGCTGGGAAGGATTGAGAGCCTACACTCGCAACGTAGCGATTCCTTTTGCAATCGCAGCAGAGCTGATTGCAAAAGGTGAGGTTGAGAAAAAAGGAATCGTAATACCAGAGGATGCTTTTACCGATCCTGTACAAATATTTAATCAGTTAGAAAAACGTGGTATATTTATCCATGAAGAAATCAATAAATTGGATGAAAATAATATTTAATATAGGAGTCTGAGGAATGTCTTTATTAGCAGAGGAAAGAAAAAGAGTCATTGCGGAGCTAATAGAAAAACAAGGTAAAGTGAAGGTCAACGATCTTGCTAAGGATTTTGACGTATCAACTGAAACCATCAGGCGTTACTTAGAAGAGCTTGAAAGTGAAAAAAAACTTAAAAAAGTGTATGGAGGCGCCGTAAAAGTTTCTGATGAAAAGGAAGAACCAGCACTTTTTGAACGGGAAATCATTAGAATTGAAGAAAAGCAGTGCATCGCACAGAAGGCTGTGTCTTCCATTAATAAAAACGACGTCATATTCATTGATGAAGGAAGTACAACTTTGCAGATGGTCAGGCCATTATGTGATTGTCCAAATGTGACCGTCATTACAAACTCCTTTCCAGTCGCATCGCTCTTGATCTCATACGCCAATAAGAATTTATTTGATGGAGAGGTTATATTTATCGGCGGAAGCGTAAGAAGCAAGCACTATCGGTCTTCGGGAGCTCTGGCAGAGCAAATGGCAAAAGAATTTTACGTGAATAAAGCCTTTATCTCGATAGACGGCATTTCCGCTGAAGAAGGCATTACTTGCTATGATCTTGAAAAGGCGGTTTTATCAAAGATACTCATCCAAAATGCAAAGGAAGTCTATGTTTTAGCCGATCACTCAAAAATTGGCTCACGCGCCAACTATAAAATGGTGCCTATAGAAAAAGTGGACAAAATTATTTCTAATGCCGATAAACCAGCAGACTGGGATATTTTGTGCGATTGGATACAATGCTGAAAAAGTCGACCGATTATGGTCGACTTTTCGTTATAGGAAGGAATATTTTACAAAGTCGGCTCAGCAATCTTTACAGGCTGCTTTCCTATATTCGTTCCTTCAAACAAGCCAAGGAATGCCTGTGGAATGTTGTCAAAGCCGTCAACGATCGTCTCTTCATATTTCAGCTTGCCTTCCTGCAGCCAGCCTGCAAGCTGTCTTGCGCCATTGCTGAAGCGGGAAGAGAAGTCTCCGACTACAAATCCCTGCATAAGGACACTTGATTTGATCAGCGTTGTTTCAATGCGCGGACCTAAGTCAGCACCTTCTGAATTATAAGTTGAAATTGCACCGCATACCGGAACTCGCGCGAACTTATTCAGCTGTTTATGGACAGCATCTGAAATTTCTCCGCCAACATTGTCAAAATAGACATCCACGCCATTCTGAGCATGCTTCCGCAAGTGCTTTTTCTACATCTTCTGTTTTATAATTAATAGCAGCATCAAATCCAAGTTCATCAATCAAATCCCTACCTGAAACAACGGCTGTTGCGCCTTCTCGATATCCCCTTGTTTTAATTTACTGCCTTTTGAATCAACAACTTCACCAACAACTCCGCCTGAAATTGGGTCATTCAGCTGAAAAGGTGCGACATAGGATTTCCCTTCATTCATGTGGCCTCTCATATAGGGGGCAACAGATAAATACAGAGTGCGAATAAGGACTTGACCTTCCTCAGTGGTGTGCACAGGCGGTCTGTTGGTTTTCCTGTTGGACGATCTGCAAACAATATTTGTTTTTGTGAATACGTCATTTAATTCATCCTCCTGATAGTGTTTTTATTACCGCAACACTGATAAAAGAGTCTTTTAACATGTTCTAATGAAAAGGAAAGGGGGAATAAATTGATTACAATAAAACGATTGGATTCAGCAGATTCGGAAGGGATTTCAAAGCTTGTTGAGGAAAGTAAAGAAGATGGATTTCGTTTTTTGGAAAGACTCGTTACTGAGTATCAATCCGGAGAAAATACGTTTCAAAAGCCAGGGGAAATGCTGGTGGGTGCATATCATGATGAAACTCTGATTGGTATCGGGGGCATAAATCAGGATCCATATTCACAGCATGAAAAGGCAGGGCGGATAAGGAGGTTCTATGTTTCAAAAGAACATAGAAGGCAAGGTGTCGGCGAACTTCTATTAAGTGCTCTATTAACGGCAGCTGATGATTTCTTCGATTTCGCTGTGCTAAGAACAGATACTAAGGAAGCGTCCCTCTTTTATATACAGGCGGGATTTATAGAAGATAATCTTTTTGAAAACTCAACACATTATTTAGATTTGACGCGAAAGGGGGAAAATCAATGAAAACGAAAGACGAAATTCGACAGGATAAGTGGGACAGGCTTGAGAAAGAGAAGCTTGGAGGATTTCCGTTTCCTTTGAAAAATAGAATTCCGAATTTTAAGGGAGCAGCGGCGGCAGCAGAATATGCAGCACAGCTTGAGGTATACAAGAACGCTGATGTGATAAAGATTAATCCCGATGCGCCACAGCTTCCCCTTCGTGCCCGTGTCATAAAAGACGGAAAAACACTTCTCGTTCCGACTCCTAGGTTAAAAGCAGGTTTTATTATGCTGAAAAGAGAATGGGTTCCTGAAGGAGAAGAGCGCCGGGCTGTGAGCTTGAAGAATATTAGAGAATATGGAAAAGAAATTCCGTTATCCGGCCTGCCGAGAGTTGACTTAATTGTGGCCGGATCTGTGGCAGTTCATAAAGACGGAAGAAGAATCGGCAAAGGAGAAGGGTATTCGGATCGGGAGTATGCCATTTTGAGAGAGCTTGGGAATCCTCATGTTCCAGTCATATCAACGATCCACAGCATCCAAGTGACGGATGAGGAGTTTGAGGTGGATACATATGATTTGCCTGTGGATTATATCGTAACAGAGCTTGGTGTGATGGAAACGAACACACCATACAGGAAGCCGGACGGCATTCATTGGGATAGGGTAACAGAAGAAGAAAAACTGGAGATGCCGGTTTTAAATGAGATTTGGGAGCTGACGAAATAAACCTAAATTTCAGGAAGTTTTCACGTTTCTGCTTTTTTGTTAAGATAACTTGTACCACAAAAGAGCATAGAACATGAGTAAGGAGAGACGAGCATGAGTTCAAATAATGAAGAATTAGCAAGAGGACTGAAATCAAGGCATGTGACTATGATTGCCCTTGGCGGAGCGATCGGAGCAGGCATTTTTCAGGGCAGCAGTTCATCCATTGAGCTTGCGGGACCTGGCGTTATTTTATCTTATTTATTAGCGGGCATTATTTTATATTTTGTCATGCAGGCTATGGCTGAAATGGCTGTTCAGCAGCCTGAAGCGAAAACTTTGAGAGATTTGATTCAGACGATTCTCGGACCATATGCCGGATTCTTTGCAGGGTGGATTTATTTCATCAGCTGGATGCTTGTTATGGCAGCAGAAATGGCAGCTGCAGCCGGGTTTTTGAAATATTGGTTTCCAGATACACCGCTATGGCTGCTGTCGCTGCTTGTTTCTGTATTAATCACAGTTATTAACTTGTTTGCGGTTAATATATTTGGAGAGACAGAGTACTGGCTTTCTGCGTTAAAGGTATCCGTTTTGACCCTGTTTATTTTACTTGGAGGCGTTCTGATTTTTGCAGGCTTTAATGGAGAAAGTGCAGCCGGGTTTGGAAATCTTACCGCGCATGGCGGCTTTCTTCCGTTTGGCATATCAGGCATTGCCGCTTCTATGCTTGTTGTTATGTTTTCATTTGGCGGAACTGAAATGATCGGTATGACGCTTGGAGAAACAGAAAATCCCGAAAAGGTTATACCAAAAGCAGCACGCAGCGTTATTATCCGAATATTAGTCTTTTATGTCCTTCCGATACTTGTCATTGTCAGTCTGATGCCATGGAATGAGGTTGGCAAGCAAAGCCCGTTTGTAACAGTATTCGATACACTTGGCATTCCTTATGTAGGAGGCTTTATGAATTTTGTCCTGCTGACTGCTGTGATATCTGCGGCAAACACTGGGATGTATGCTGCATCCCGTCTCCTGTATACACAGGCTTTGGACGGAAACGCACCGAAATTTTTCTCGAAGTTATCTTCTAAGCGTGTTCCTGTCAGAGCGCTGCTTGCAAGTACTTCATTCTTATATGTCGGAGTAATCATTGCGGTATTTGCTGAAGGCGAAACGTTTGGCTATCTGATGGTGGTGCCTGGGTATGCGATTTTAACGATCTGGATTATGCTTACGATTGCTCATTTGAAAAGCAGAAAACCAGGAGTTGCATTAAAAGGTTTTTTTGTAAAAAGCTATCCATATACATCATGGTTTTCACTAATTGCATTACTTGCGATTCTAGTTGGGATATTAATGACTTCACCGCCTATTGGTACGTTTATCACACTGGCGATATGCATCATTTTGTCGCTGATATACATGATTGGTGCAAAAAAATAATCCAAGGGGATTCCCCTTGGATTTTTTTTAGAGATAAAAAAGTATAGAACTTTGCGCATTTTTGTCTAGTTTCATCGCCAGAACAAGTCCTGCAAAAAAAAGCCCGGACTTTTTTGCAGGATTTGTTCTGGCATGCCTGAGCTAAACGGACGCTTCCGCTCGTCCTATTATACCTTTTGACTAGAGGAACTGGCTGAATCAGAACAATCCTTCTTCTTGTAGACAAAACGGTAGAGAAGGAATAGGACAAGCGCCAATCCGGCAGCAATTATCATATAAGTCTGCATATCAGACATGAATGCAGTAATCGATTTTAGGCTGCCAATTTGTCCAAGCCAGAGCATGGTGATATTTAGAGGGAATACCCCTAAAAATGTAAGGCCGGCAAATGGCAAAGCCTTCACTTTTGACAGTCCTGAAACGTAAGAAATATAATTGCCGATTCCTAAGGGCCGTGCAATGGCAATGCTCCAAAGACCGCATTTATTAAACCAGCGCTGCGTTTTTTCAAATGTTTTTTTCTTTTTTGTCAGCTTCTTTTTCATTTTATGCTCTAATTTATATCCAATCCAATAAGGAATAAAACTGAATACCGTGTAAACTGCACTGCCTAAAAGGGCAATCCAGATTAATTGGAGAATCGATAAATCCAATAAATAGCCATACGCAAGGGTTATAAGTGAACCTGGAAAAGGCAGGGATGAAGCTTCAATTGCAAGACCCGCCATCAGACCCCATATTCCAAACTCCCGCAATAGATTTATGATGAAATCTAACATGAGATCTCCTTTCTCCTTTTTCGTCTTCTTACCGTGAAAATACCCTCTGTCATATATATCAAAACTGGTACATTCAGGAGAAATCAGTCAGGACAGTATTTTTTCTTTCTCCGGCAGACGCGCATCGCATTTATTTCACCGCCAAGCAAAATGGAGAAGGCTGTGAAATACAGCCAAATCAGTAAAATAATGATGCCTCCCAAACTTCCATAAGCAGCATTAAATGCTTTGAAATTATCAACGTAAAAAGAAAACCCATATGAGCTTATAATCCATAGCGTTGTGGCTAAAAGAGAACCGAAATAGATATCAAAAAATTCAAGCTTTTCATTTGGCGCAAAATAATAAAGGGCGAGCAAAACCAGGTTAATCATGAAAAATGAAAGAAACCACCTGGCCTGATTCAATAGCGGATGAATATTTTCAAGAAAGGGCGCATACCGAGTCGCACTGTAGATGATAACTCTCCCAAATACAGGCAGAAGCAGGGCAATTGTAATGATAATGATAAGGCCCGCTGCCAACAGCAAGGCATCAATGCGGACTTTAATGAAAGGACGGGTTTCTTTAATTTCCAGTGCCCGGTTAAATGCCCGAATCAAAATATGTGTTGCGTTACTTGCAGACCAGAGCGCTGCGATCAGGCCGAATGCGAGAATGTAGCTATTTGTTTCCCCAAACAGACTTTTGATCTGTTCTGTAAGCAGTTCAGCTGTTTCAGAAGGAACGTAGTGATTAATCCATGTTAATAATGGAGAAACATCGAGCGAAAAATATGGAAACATGGCAATTAAAAAAATAAGCAGCGGAAAAAGGGAAAGTAAAAAATAATAGGCAATAACGGCTGATAAGTCGTTTAATTCGTGCTGGTGAATTCTTCTTAGCAAATCTTTCATAGTCGGCCTCCCTATAACCTTTTTAATTTCCCCGTGAGATATGAAGGATAAACACAAAAAGAAGAAGAAAAGATGACAAAATAAAAAAAGCTGCTTCTTTATAAAGAAGCAGCCTTCATTTACATGCTAATCTCTGTCTCAACACCATAATGATCTGAAACGACAGGTTTATGTTCACCGTTGAAAATAACTTTGGATGACAGAACTTTAACCTCATCACTTGATAAAATCAAATCAATGCGCAAATCCTGTTTATTTTCGTCCCAGCCGGCAATTTTGCCTTTAACGGTTATGCCTGAATCCTTTTCTTCAGCAAGTTTATAGGTATCATATAAACCGTTTGACAGGAGGTAGTCATAACCTTCATCTCTTATATCAGCGCTGTTATTGAAGTCACCCATTAAAAAGTAGGGATGGGATCGGTCAAGCTTTTGAAGAAGAGAATCCATCTGGAATTTGCATGGCTCCTCTTCATCATGCCACCAGCCAAGATGACATGAGTAAAAGGAGAGTAATCGCTCATTGTATTGAATCGTGGCACAAACGATAGAGCGGGCTTTCCAGGTATTCCGACCTTCGGTAACGAAGAAGATTTCTTTATTGGTTATAGGATGCTTGGATAAAATGGCCAAGCCTTCCTCGTATCCAGGATATCCCATGTGAGCAAAGCCCCAAACGAGGTGATAATCAGTTACTCCAAGCTGTTTCAGCTCATCGAGAAGTACTAACGCATAATTGTTCTTTTTTAACTGATCATAAACGATGGGCCCATCTTCAAGCTGGCTGACTTCCTGAAGGGCAATGACATCATATGATTTTTCCTGGATTGTGTTTGCCAGTGTTTTGATTTTCTCCATCTGGTTTTCTTCTTGCCAAGAGTGACAATTAAGTGTTAATAATTTCATGGTTAAGCTCCTAACGTATCTTGAATATCAGATTTTAAAACATCTGCTTTCGGTCCGTAGATTGCTTGTACACCTTTGTCTTTAATAATTAAACCAAGAGCGCCGTTCTCTTTCCATTGCGCCTCGCCTGCAACCTTGCCTGAATCTTTTACAGTAACACGAAGGCGTGTCATACATGCATCTACATCTTCTATATTAGCAGATCCGCCAAGTAAAGTAATGATAGCAGAAGCCTGTGAATCGCTGTTTACTGCACCAGTGCCTTTAGCAGCAGGCTCTTCAGAATCGATGTAGTTTCCATTGCGGCCCGGAGTAGGGAAGTTAAATCGTTTGATCATGAAGTTAGCGATTCCGAAGTTAAGACCAAAGAATACTAAACATGCAAGAACAAAGTTCACAATATCCATCCATAATCCGGCTTTAATGATCATTGGAGTACGGGTTAATAACTCAATGAAACCAAATGAGTGAACACGGATGTCGATGATATCTACGATCGCAAATGCAAGCCCTGTTGTAATAGCGTATACAACATACAGTACAGGAGCAGCGAACATGAACATGAATTCGATTGGTTCTGTTACACCAGTTAAAAATACTGCAAGACCTGCAGATAAGAACATTGATTTATATTTCGTGCGTTTTTCTTTATCAACATTGCGGTACATCGCATAAGCAATACCGATCAGTGAAGCTGTAGAAAGAATCATTTGTCCAACTTTAAAACGGGCTGGAGTCACTTCATTTAACAACTGATTGTAGCTTGCAGTATCTCCTGCTGCAAGGAAGTTATTTAAGTCGGCAATCCATGCAAGCCATAAAGGATCTTGACCGGATACTGTTGAACCAGCGCTTCCGCCAGTTAAGATTTCGTATGTTCCGCCAAGAGACGTATAATTCATCGGCACTGTCAGCATGTGATGAAGGCCGAAAGGAAGAAGCAGACGCTCAAGTGCGCCAAATATAAATGGTGCAACAATTGGTGCCGTGTTGCGTGAAGTGGCAATCCATTGACCGAAGTCATTTAAAAGTCCTTGAATAAATGGCCAAACTAGAGATAATACGATAGCGGTTACAACAGATCCGCCGATAACTGCGAAAGGCACAAAGCGCTTGCCGTTAAAGAATGAAAGCGATTCTGGAAGCTTATTGTAATTGTAATATTTGTTGAACAGGTTTGCACCAAGGAAACCTGCGATAATCCCCACGAATACACCCATGTTTAATGCCGGAGCACCTAATACAGATGTGAAGTAATCCTTAACAATTAATTCTTGTCCGAATAAAGAATTTACAGTCGCTTCAGGGTCTGCAAGCATAGCAGAATTAACTCCGAAGATCGCTCCTGTAATACGGTTAATAAGAATGAAGGCGATTAATGCAGCGAATGCTCCGCCGGCGCGTTCCTTAGCCCAGGAACCCCCAATTGCAACTGCAAACAGGATGTGGAGATTGGTAATAATTCCCCAGCCGATGTCTTCCATTACACGTGCAATCGTTTGCACGAGCGTGATGTCTCCGCCTGACATGGCGATTAACTTGCCAAGTGAGATCATAATACCGGCTGCTGGCATAACTGCTACAACAACCATCAAGGCTTTTCCGAATTTTTGCCAGAAATCAAACGATAATAAGTTCTTCATCTTTTGCCCTTCTTTCCGTTATTAAATATAAATAGTGTAAACGAATTCATTATTAGGAAGAATTGCTTACTTATTTTTTCATATAATGTTGTGCAAATATGAGTGCAACTACGTGCAATCGCTTGCATAAACCTATTTTAAATAAAGGGCTTTCATAATGCAACAAAAAAATGATAAGTTTTTCATATTTTTATAGAATATCTTTTTTCTAAAGTGAAATTCCTCCTGAGAGATATGAATTAGGCGAGAATCCTTCATGTTATATTTTCCGTATAGAAAAGTTCATCAAAGTTTTGCTTGCAATAAAAGTATGCTTGAATAGGGATGATATACTGTAAGGATATCGGAAGGAATTTTTTTTTGAAAAACTTACGTAGTTCTTACTATATAAGCTTGGTTTATTTAGGAGGTTATCGTGGCTGCACAACTTGAATATATGATAGAGGCAGAAAAATTTATCAGACAATGTTATCAGGAGCTGGGCAAAACGGAAGAAGAAACCGTTGCCCGTCTTTTGCAAATCAAATCTCTGCTGGGTAAAGAGGGTCAGTATCATTTAACGTTTGAAGAACTTGAGCACGGAGCTAAACTGGCGTGGAGAAACAGCAATAAGTGCATTGGCCGCTTATTCTGGAACACGCTAAGAGTTGTGGATGCAAGAGACCTTGTGGCGGAAGAAGAAATTAGGGACGCACTGTTTTCGCATATTGAATATGCAACCAACAATGGCAAAATCCGTCCGCTGATTACGATTTTTAAGCCTGTTGAGGATGGGACCGAACCTGTCCGAATCTGGAATCACCAGCTGCTGAGATATGCGGGCTATGAAACGGATTCAGGCATTGTCGGCGATCCAGGGTCCATCGCATTTACAAAGAAATGTGAAGAGCTTGGATGGGCGGGAGGGGGAACGGACTATGATCTGCTTCCGCTTGTCATACAGGCAGGAAATCGGGAGCCGGTGTGGTATGAAATCCCTTCTGAAATTGTGTTTGAAATTCCAATCACGCATCCTCAATTCCCGGAGTTCTGCGAGCTGAATTCCAAATGGTACGCTGTTCCGATTATATCCGACATGAGCCTTGAGATAGGCGGGATAACGTTTCCTGCAGCACCGTTCAATGGCTGGTATATGGGAACGGAAATCGGGGCAAGGAATTTAGCTGACGAGGGAAGATATAACATGCTTCCAAAAGTGGCTTCAATTATGGGAATGGATACCTCCTCCAATGCGACGCTTTGGAAAGACAGAGCACTTGTTGAACTGAATGTTGCTGTATTGCATTCTTTCAAAGAAGCAGGAGCAAGCATTGTAGATCATCATACCGCTGCCCAGCAATTTAAACGCTTTGAGCACAACGAAGCGGCAGTGGGACGGGATGTAACTGGAGATTGGACATGGCTGATTCCTCCGGTTTCACCTGCTGTGACTCATATTTTTCATAAACAGTATGAAAATAAAATCGTAAAGCCGAATTATTTTTATCAGGATCGTGCTTATTAGGACAAGCTTATTTATAGGCTTGTTTTTTTAATTTCAATGCTTTGTTCTAATGGATATACCAGCTAAAAGCTTGACAGTATTATTCTGTCTCTTCTATATTGTGTACTCTTCTTATCTAATTAAAGGTCCCTTTTTTATTGAAAAAGCATCTGCCTTTCACCCAAGCAGATGCTCCATTTATGTGTTTCTTCTATTTAGAATTGATTTTGCGTTTCATAATTAATTTTTATAAGGAAAAAGGTATTAATTTTGATTAAAAATAACTAATTTTTGTTCCGTCATTTCCTCAATGGCGTACTTTACACCTTCCCGTCCAATCCCGCTTTCTTTTACACCCCCATAGGGCATATGGTCCAGACGGAATGTAGGGATATCATTTACTATAACGCCTCCAACGTGCAGCTTTTGCGAAGCCATTAATGCCGTACGGATGTTCTCTGTGTAAATACCCGCTTGCAAGCCGTAGCGAGAATCATTGACAAGCTCTATAGCTTGATCAACTGTTGAGAATTTATTGATCAATACGATAGGGGCAAACACTTCTTGGCAAGACACTTTTTGGGACGGATCCACTTCCAATAAAACAGTGGGATGCAAAATATTCCCTTCCGATTTACCTCCTGTGGCCACTATTGCCCCTTTCTGCTTCGCTTCCTCAATCCATTCGAGGGATCGTTCTATGTCTCTGGGACTTATTAATGCAGAAACATCTGTCATCGGATCAAGAGGATCTCCTAGTTTTAGCTTTTGAGTCGCTGCAACGAATTTTTCTACAAATGTTTCATATAGTTCTTCATGAACATAAACCCGCTGAACGGAAATACAGACTTGTCCTTGAAATGCAAATGCTCCCGATACACAACGTGAAATGATTTTGTCAATATCAACGCCTTTGTCAATAATGACCGCCGCATTAGAACCCAGTTCAAGGGTGACCTTTTTTAATCCGGCTTTATTCCGAATGCCAATGCCTACGGAGGGGCTTCCTGTAAAAGATATCTTTTGAATTCTTTCATCTGTCACAAGCTTTTCCCCTATTAATCTCCCGCTTCCTGTTACCACATTGAATGCTCCTGCCGGCAACCCGGCTTCCTGGAGTAACTCAGCAAGAAATAATGAGGACAATGGTGTTTGTGCAGCCGGTTTTAAAACAACAGAATTGCCTGAAGCAAGTGCAGGTCCAACTTTATGTGCTACTAGGTTCATAGGAAAGTTAAAGGGTGTAATAGCCGCAATGACTCCTATTGGCTCCCGGACAGTATAGGCAACTCTTCCTTCTCCTCCTGGAGCAGCATCAACCGGTATCGTTTCTCCATGTATCCGTTTTGCTTCTTCAGCAGAAAATTTATATGTTTGAATCGTGCGATCAACTTCCCCTTTTGCAGTAGTTAGTGGTTTAGCTGCCTCCAGAGCAATTATTTCTGCCGCTTCATCTGATCGTTGTTCTAATAGAGCTGCAAGATTCTCTAAAATCCTTGCACGCTGGTGACTTGGCATAACTGCCATTGTTTTTCTGGCTTCATAAGCGGCAGTCAACGCCATTTCTACTTCTGTAAGAGTTGCTGCAGGAACTTCTGCAATCACCTCTCCACTGTAAGGAGATAATAAAGGACTATAGCTTTCTGCATGTACCCACTCACCGTTAATAAATAAGTTTTTTTTCATAATAAATCTCCTCGCCTTGCATATTTGTGTATGAATCATTTTTTTGTTTACTTGGCTGCACAGTTTTCTGAAGCAAGATCTGCTTCGATAACAGAGATAGAATGGTTTAGAATCTCAATCATTTTCTTGATTTCATCTTTATTAATCGTTAACGGCGGTGCAAATACTACTATATCTTGATCATCCAAGACGACGGATCTGCAAATAAGGCCTTGTTTTGCAGCTTCTAAAACAATTGCTGGAGACATAGGGGCAGCGAAACGTTCTTTTGTATTTAAATCTTTGACAATTTCAATACCTGCCATTAATCCAAGTCCTTTTACTTTACCGACTATTTTTCGCTCTTGCTTGATTCGGTAAAGTCCATTTAGCAGTTCCTGTCCCATTGCTTCAGCATTTTCTATTAAATGTTCCTGTTCAATAATCTCCAAATTTTTCAATGCAACCGCACAAGCCATCGGATGCCCGCTATACGTGTAACCATGCAGCAAAGTGCCCGTTGAGAGCTCCGTTAATTCCTGATGGATCTTTTCTGATATCATGACCCCTCCAAGCTGAGCATACCCGCTTGTGACACCTTTTGCAAAGCACATCATATCAGGTGCAACACCGTAATGATCCATTCCAAAGTACGTTCCTGTTCGGCCAAATCCAGTTATCACTTCATCTGTAATAAATAAAACTCCATACTCATCGCAAATTTCACGTACTTCCTTAAAATAATTTTCCGGAGCTACGTGAATGCCCCCTGCTCCTTGTACAGGTTCTGCAATAAAAGCCGCAATCGTTTCAGGACCTTCTGCTGCAATTAATTCACGTAAAGATTGAGAAGAAAAGTTGTCTGCGTACAGAAAATCAGGAGCCAGTGAGTTTGTGAAATCCCGAAAAGCTTTCAGCCCAGTAGCACTTGTTGCCCCCATTGAGACCCCGTGATAGGATTTTGTTCTTGAAATGATCTTTTTTCTTCCTGGCTGCCCTTTTAGAATCCAGTAATGGCGTGCAAGTTTATAAGCTGTATCATTCGCCTCCGAACCGCCAGAAGTGAAGAAAGTTGCGCTTAAATCTCCAGGAGCTATTTGTGCAAGTTTTGCGGCCAATCGAATGGCAGGTTCGTTGCTATAGGTGGCAAAACAGGAACTGAAACCCAGTTTTGACATCTGCTCCATCGCCGTTTTGCCTAATTCCACACGTCCATGCCCTACGTTTACATTCCAGAGAGATGACATACCATCAATGACTTTTTTTCCTGTTGCATCTTGAAGATAGACTCCCTTTCCTTCTGTAAAAATAAAAGCAGGCCCCTGTTCTTGCTGCTGTTTAACTGGGGATGTTGGATGGATAAAATGTTTTTTATCTAACTCTCTTAATTCCTGGATTGAGTTTTCAGTATGTGTCATCATGAACACCCTTTCATTTTGAAAAAATAAATATGATCTTACCTATTTATTATGCAAGATTCGTGCCAACTATTTTTCCTGGAGAGAAGGCTGTTTTTTAGTTTGATTGATTTAAAATTAAATCAAATATGTGGTTTTTGATTTAATTATTGATTATTTTCTCTTTTTTGATTTATATTTTAATCAACATCTATAGACATTAAAGGAGGGGACCGTATTGGAAGATGGAATACTGGAGATGGAATTAAATAAAATTATCGAAACATCGAATAATAACATTACAATTACTGATGAAAAAGGAATTATTTTACGATCTAATCGAGAACATTGGGCAATTTACGATATGCAGCCTGATACATACATCGGTACATCGGTTTATCAATTAGAAAAAGAAGGGCTGCTTTCACCTTCCATCAATGCAATCGTTTTAAAGGAAAAAAAATTCACTCGTATTATGCAGCATACAAGAACAGGCCGAGTTGTCATGTCAACTGGCTATCCACTTTTCAATAAGGAAGGCCACCTGGTTAGAGTGATCAGCTATAGTCAGGATCAAACCGAAATATGGAAATTGCAGGAGCAATACGAGGAATTACAACGCAAGGTAAAGGGCTATCAGACAGAAGTCGAGGATTTAAGGGAAAAGGAACTTGGTCATCATTCTTTTATTGCTAGAAGTAATCAAACTCAGCAGATTTTAAAAACGATTCAAAATGTCGCTAAAACCGATGCCACGATTCTTTTTTTAGGACCATCTGGGGTAGGGAAAAGTACGTTTGCACGCGCTCTTCATAATCAAAGCAATAGAATTAAAGAGCCATTTATAGAGGTGAATTGCAGCACAATCCCAGAAAGTTTGTTTGAATCAGAGATATTTGGATATGAACCAGGATCCTTTACAGGGGGGAACAAACAAGGCAGGCAGGGACTGATTGAACAAGCTGACAGCGGTACTCTTTTTTTAGATGAAATCGGGGAACTCCCCCTTGCCCTGCAAGCAAAATTATTGAAAGTGCTGCAAGAGAAAAAGATAAAGCGCATCGGCGGAAAAAAAGAAAGACTTATTAACTTCCGGCTGATCGCAGCAACAAATCAGGATTTGGAGAAGATGGTAAATGAGGGGAAGTTTAGATTAGATTTGTATTACCGTTTAAATGTGATCCCCATTCAAATTCCTTCATTACTTGAGCGTAAAGAAGATATACCAATCTTAATTCAGCATTACTTGCAGAAAACCAATGATAAATACCAGACATTAAAAAAATTACATCCCTCGACTTATGAAGTATTGACTCATTATGAATGGCCTGGAAATATACGGGAATTAGAAAATTTAATTGAACGGTTAATTCTGACCATTGATGAACCCGCTATCTATCCCAAACACCTTCCCCTCGCCATCACAGGGGCAGTGGAACAGAATGAAGATTCCTCTTCCTTCTCAATTGAACAGGAATTAAACGGAAAACAAGATCTTAAAAAGACGTTGGAAAAGATTGAAATACAATTGATTGCCAAAGCATATAAACAATGTAAAACGACATATGAAATGGCAGATTATTTGGGAATTAGTCAGCCGTCAGTCATCTATAAATTAAAGAAATACAAGGAACATCTTTGAATCATCAGAAAGAATCTCTGAAACCATATAAAAGAAATTTATCAGCTGATGAGGCTAATCCGTCATCCGCTAAACTAAACAATGGGCGGTCATTCCGAAAGCCGTTTTTTTCACCAATCAGCATCATTGGCCGGGAGTCGAATCCCTTACAGGCCATAGCAAAAGCACTTGATATTTTCTGAGTGCTTTTTTGTTCTATCAT
This sequence comes from Metabacillus dongyingensis, assembly GCF_019933155.2. Lineage (NCBI taxonomy): Bacteria > Bacillati > Bacillota > Bacilli > Caryophanales > Bacillaceae > Metabacillus > Metabacillus dongyingensis. The sequence continues at coordinate 587,198 of NZ_CP082944.1, forward strand.
CTTTGAAAATGGAATTTTCAGATTTACATAGTTAAAGAGATAAATAGTTCAAATCCAAATGCTATAATTTACAGGTAATACTATCAATTACATAGAGCGGAGATGAAGAAATGAAATCTTTAGCAAATCAGTTTTCCACTCACTTTGAATGGATATTGAATGTGATTAATGTTGGTGTCCATATCGTTAATAAGGATGGAGATACCGTATTCTACAATGAAATGATGGCTCATATCGATGGGCTGAATCGTGAACAGGTGTTAGGAAAAAATATCTTTCAGCTGTACCCATCATTAACTGATGAATCCAGTACGCTTTATTTGGCATTGGAAAAAGGCATAGAAACGAATGAGTCTATTCAAACCTATGTCAATTTAAAGGGGGAAAAAATAACTTCTATTAATAGTACGTATTCTCTATACGAGGAAGGTAAAGTTATTGGAGCAGTGGAAATCGCCAAGGATATTACTAAGGTCATGAGCATGTACGATCAAATTGTGGATTTGCGTTCTCAGCTGGCCGAAACCCACAAGAAAAGCAAGTTCTTTGCAGGTACAGCCACTTATCATTTTAGTGATTTAATTGGGGACAGCCCTGCGTTTCAAGAAGCTATTTCTTTGGCGAAAAAAGCGGCCCGTACACATTCTCCAGTCATGATTTATGGACCTACAGGAACAGGGAAAGAACTAATTGCTCAAAGTATACATAATGTAAGTGCTCGGCGAAATCAGCCATTCATTGCACAGAATTGTGCTGCTGTTCCAAAGGAATTAATGGAGGGACTGCTGTTTGGTACAACGAAAGGGGCATTTACGGGAGCTGTGGACCGTATGGGTATTTTTGAACAGGCAAATGACGGTACCCTGTTTCTTGATGAACTGAATAGCCTAGACCTTGGACTGCAGGCAAAATTGCTGCGGGTTTTACAAGAAGGGGAAATACGCCGTGTTGGTGGATCGAAGGACCAGAAAATTAATGTGAAAATCATTGCTGCGATGAATATTTCTCCAGATGAGGCGTTAGAGCGGGAAATTATTCGCTCAGATTTATTTTTCCGTCTAAATGTTGTGACAATCCAAATGCCATCTCTCCTGGAACGCAAAGCAGATATTCCTGAAATCGCAAATCACTTTATTCACAAATTCAATCGATCATTCGTTTCGGACGTACAAGGGATCAGCCGAAAAGCTATGCAACGGCTGCTTCAATATCCATGGCCGGGAAACATTCGGGAATTGGGTCATGCTATAGAGTTAGCTTTTAACGTCATGGACGCGGGGGAAAAAACAATCGATGAACATCATCTTCCTGCTTATTTATTCCCATCAGGAAAGTATTCCGCATCAAATACGCAGAACCATCATCCTCCATTAATAAATGAGATTGATTTACCTGTCGTGCTGGAGGAAATAGAAAGGGATATGATTATAAATATGTTTGAGAAATGCAACGGGAATATAAGCAAAACAGCTGAGGCACTCAATATAAAGAGACAGGGTTTACAGTATAAGCTAAACAAATACGGGATTGAGAAAGTATTTACCGGAAGAACAAAAAAATAAAAATAATCAAGATAATTTTGGAAACGCTTCCAGTCGGATGAGGCAAAAGTAAAATTGTAATAATTGCCTTAGAAAGGACCTGCTCTTTTGTGCTGTATCATTTGGCGTAACTTTTTAGCAGAAGGCATTAATAAATTTAACTTGGAGCAAATTAATTGGCTGCAAAACATCATGCGTAACGCAAAATATCTTGCGTTTTTAAAAAGAAAGAGGGCATACAGCCCTCTTTTTTCTATGTTTTCATAGTTTTGTATGTTGGCATCATTCTTGCAAGTAGATAAATATAAAGAACAATCCAAAGTTCTTAAGATAGAAGGAGGTAATTTTAATGAGTTTGATGGAGATGGACTTAAAACGTAAAGAATACCTTGGTGGACGCAGACACTATAATGAGATTGAGCTGTGGAAAGATGTAACGGAAGAGAAATGGAATGATTGGCTCTGGCAATTAACAAATACAATTAAAACTCTTGATGATCTGAAAAAAGTTGTGAACTTGACACCGGAAGAAGAAGAAGGGGTTCGAATTTCGACTCAAACAATTCCTTTAAATATTACCCCTTACTATGCATCCTTAATGAATCCGGATGATCCTCGCTGCCCGATTCGTTTACAGTCTGTACCGCTTTCGGCAGAAATGAACAAGACCAGATATGATTTGGAAGATCCGCTGCATGAGGATGAAGATTCCCCAGTGCCAGGTCTGACGCATCGTTATCCGGACCGCGTTCTATTTCTTGTCACGAACCAATGCTCTATGTATTGCCGTTACTGTACTCGCCGCCGCTTTTCAGGCCAGGTTGGCATGGGGGTTCCTAAAAAGCAATTAGACGCAGCGATTGAATATATTCGAAACACTCCAGAAGTGAGAGACGTTCTGATTTCAGGAGGAGATGGTCTGTTAATCAATGATAAGATTCTCGAATACGTATTAAGTAATTTACGTGCTATCCCACATGTGGAAATCATTCGGATTGGTACTCGTGCACCGGTCGTTTTCCCGCAGCGGATTACAGAGAATTTATGCAATATTTTGAAAAAGTATCATCCAATCTGGTTAAATACGCATTTCAATCATTCACTTGAACTGACGGAAGAAGCGAAAAAGGCATGTGATATGTTGTCGATGGCTGGAGTGCCGCTTGGTAATCAGGCTGTCATTCTTGCTGGGATTAACGATAGTGTTCATATCATGAAAAAGTTAATGCACGACTGTGTTAAAGCTAGAGTGAGACCTTATTACATTTATCAATGTGATTTATCTGAAGGGATTGGCCATTTCCGTGCCCCGGTTTCTAAAGGACTGGAAATTATTGAAGCGCTTCGCGGCCATACATCAGGATATGCGGTGCCGACCTTTGTGGTAGACGCTCCTGGAGGAGGAGGAAAAATCGCCTTGACTCCAAATTACCTCCTTTCACAGAGTCCTGATAAAGTGGTCTTACGAAACTTTGAAGGTGTTATCACCAGCTATCCGGAACCTAAGAACTACATTCCTGGAAGTGCAGATGCTTACTTTGATGAGGTGTATGGTACGGAAGAAAGAAAAGAAGCCGTGGGAATTGCTGCTCTTATGACAGACGAAAAATTCAACTTGGTACCAGAAGGCCTCCGCCGCCTCGACAAGAGAAAAGCGTATGAGAGTACTGAGGAACATGCATCCTTAAAGGATCGCCGTGATAAACGGGATGAAATGAAAGAAAAATTGATGAAAGCTCAAGAAAAAAAGAATCAGCCGACGGTGTAGACTCGGTAAATAATAAGGCAAGGGGGAATAAAAATGGATTGCTTGTGGTGTAATGCCCCAAACGTGGAGGAAAGTGAAAAGAAGGATTGTTACTGGATTATGCCTGATGGTAAAAGATCAATAAAGGTTCTTCAAGTTCCAGCTCTGAACTGTCCGAATTGCGGAATCTATGTGTCTGACATGATGAATCAAAAGGTAGATGAAGCTTTATATATATATGACGTGAGTGAGTATCCTGATGAGTTTACGTATGAACAGCTTCTTTCAGCGCCTGTAAAGAAATTGTTTAATTGGAAATAGAATGCCGGGAGAAGGAGATGAAATCATCACTTCTCCCTAATTTAGATGAGGAGGGTACATAATGTCTGTTCAAAACCTGCCTTTTTTCACCCGAATTGAGACTGGGGAATGTTTTACGCTAGAGCTCTTTCTTGATCATGCGAATCTTCGCTTACGCATTGATGATTATCAAGGAAATATCAATAAAGCGATAGCCCGAGCACTTGTCATCGCTCAGGAACATGGTTTTACAAAAGTGATCCTTAAAGCTAGACAGGAAGATTTATCTGCGATATTGGCTCATGGATTTATGCTGGAGGGGAAATTGAACAGGTATTTTAAAGGGAATGATGCTTATTGCATGGCATTGTATTTTACCAATGAGAGGCGAACAAGCGACTATTGGATGAAAGAAGACAAAATTCTAAAAGAAATCATTGAGATTCCCAGGCTGATAGAAAAGCCGCAAATACCTGAAAATTACTCCCTCCGATTTGCTGCAGTTGAAGATGCACACGAGCTGGCAAATTTATATCGTACAATTTTTGAAACCTATCCAACGCCAATGAATGATGAGCATTATATAAAAAAAGTGATAGAAGAAGGTACGGTCTTCAGTGTTATCCAATATGAAGGATCCATCGTGAGTGCCGCATCCGCGGAGGTTAATGATATCTATCATAATGCTGAACTAACAGACTGTGCGACTATCCCTCATCATAGAAAGCATGGTTTTATGAAAGTACTTATCTCGGCATTAGAACAAGAACTGATCAGGCGAAATATTTATTGTGCCTATTCTTTAGCACGAGGTTTGTCAATGGGCATGAACGCCGTTTTTCACCAGCTGGGATATGAATATGGAGGAAGATTAACAAAGAATTGCAATATTTGGGATAAGTATGAGGATATGAATATTTGGGTTAAAGATTTATCTTCTTTAAATAGATTATTAAAATAGGAGGAAATTTTATTGGCTAAATACACATGGGTAGATAAAGATACTTGTATTGCCTGTGGAGCATGCGGTGGAACAGCACCAGATATTTATGACTTTGATGAACAGGGCCTTGCTTTCGTTGTCTTGGACGAAAATCAGGGGAGTGCCGAAATTCCGGAGATTCTTCATGATGATATGAATGAAGCAATGGAAGGCTGTCCTACAGAATCAATTCTCATTCAGGATGAACCTTTTAATAGGTAAACTCGGTTTCATAGATTCAAATTTGCCATTTATTCTTTCATTTATTTAATCGGATTTTTCCAATAGATTAAGTTGATTTGGACGTACACTCACACCTCATTTACCCTTGAACTTCATAGATAATAATATATGGTATTACCAGCTTCTAAAACAAATTGTACGAATGTACGGAATGCAGGGAATGGACAGTGGAAATCTAAATTGTTGTTCCTTTTATATATTCAAATTAATAGGTTAACTGACTCATAGAAAAAGGGCAGTGGGCAAGAAACTTAAAAAAGGAGAGATGAAATGAAGCGGAGTCATTTGATTAAGCCTATTCTAGATCATAACTATCCCACCGTCTCTCATGGGAGTGGAATATATCTTTATGACATGGATGGAAATCAATACATCGACGGATCATCAGGTGCGGTTACAGCAAGTATTGGTCATGGAGTATTAGAGGTTGTTGATGCCATGACGGAGCAGGCAAGCAAAGTTTCTTTTGCATATAGATCTCATTTCACAAGTGAAGCCGCAGAGACATTAGCACAAAAGTTAAGTGAGTTAGCTCCAGGAGACTTAAATTGGACGTTTTTTGTAAACAGCGGATCTGAAGCGACGGAAACGGCGATGAAGATAGCGATTCAGCATTGGCAAGAAAAAGGATATGAGCGGAAAAATCGCATCGTCTCCCGCTGGACGAGTTATCACGGGATTACGATGGGTGCTTTATCAATGTCCGGTCATGTGTTAAGAAGAAAACGTTTTGTTCCGCTATTAGAGGATTTTCCTGGTATCTCTGCTCCGTATTGTTATCGATGTCCTTATAATAGTGAGCCTTCTAGCTGCAGGCTGCAGTGTGCAAATGAATTGGAGACGGCCATTCAAAGAATTGGATCTGAGAATATTGCCGCATTCATTGCCGAACCAATTATCGGGGCATCCGCAGGTGCTGTTACACCGCCTGACGGATATTATCAAAGGATTAAGGAAATATGCGAACGTTATGACATTCTTTTTATTGCTGATGAAGTTATGACAGGAATCGGACGTACGGGAAAAATGTTTGCCATGGAACACTGGGGCGTAACCCCGGATATCATTGCATTGGGTAAAGGAATGAGCGCTGGCTATACTCCGATGGCTGCCACTTTGGTTAGTGATCGTGTTATGGAACCCATTTTAAAAGGCTCAAAATCAATCATGGCTGGACACACGTATAGTGCAAATCCACTATCTGCTGCTGTTTCCTTAGAAGTTCTTAATTACATTGAGCGAAAGAATTTGGTTCAGGAAGCGGAAGAGAAAGGACAATACCTATTGCAGCAATTACATGGACTTGCTGAGAGATTTGACATCATTGGTGATGTGCGGGGAAAAGGGCTTCTTCTGGGACTTGAGTTTGTTTCCAATAGAATATCAAAAAAGTCATTCCGCTTGCAAAATGGCATAACCACAAGGATCGTAAATAAAGCATTTGAGAAGGGATTGCTGATCTATCCCGCTTCTGGTGCTATCGAGGGAATCGAGGGCGATGCGGTTATTATTTCTCCGCCGCTGGTTATTTCAAATGAAGAAATTGACCGCCTTGTAAAGATGCTGGAAGCATCAATTGAGGAATTACAGCATGAATTGCACGCGGAAGGCCTGATAGAGAACATGCAGGCTATTTAGGAGGAACGATATGAAGCAAGCCATTGCGAAAAAAAACAAAATTGTAACCATAGAAGAAGCACTCAAGCATATCAACGATGGATGTACACTCATGTATGGCGGGTTTGGGGGAGTGGGGACTCCGCCAACACTCATACAGGGCATCCTGAACAAGGGTGTTAAGGAACTGACTTTGATTGGCAATGATGCAGGATTCCCTGATATCGGAATTGGCCGGCTGGTGTCTGATGAAAGAGCAAAAAAGGTCATCGCCTCTCACATCGGATCCAATCCTAATGCGGGCCGGCTCATGAATGAAGGAAAGCTGGAAGTAGAATTCTCTCCGCAAGGGACATTAGCTGAAAGGATTCGTGCAGGCGGAGTAGGCTTGGGCGGGATTTTTGTCGATATCGGAATTGGCACGATAGCTGAAGAAGGCAAGGACAAAATCGTAATCGACGGAAAGGAGTATTTGATTGAAACGGCTTTAACCTCGGAAGTGAGTGTTGTCTATGCCAAAAAGGCAGATCCGCTTGGAAATCTGGTGTATGACAAGAGTGCCCGCAACTTCAATCCGCTGGCAGCGATGGCAGGGGCCTTTACCATTGCAGAAGTCGAAGAAATTGTTCCGGCAGGCGAATTGGATCCGGAGTGTATTGCCACTCCAGGTATTTATGTAGATATGGTAATTCCGACAAAAGGAGTGAATTGGAAATGGGCATGGGAGTAGATGTACGAAATCGCATCGCCAAACGCGCTGCCAAGGAAATCCATGATGGATTAATCGTCAATTTAGGTATTGGCATTCCAACCTTAGTGGCCGATCATTTACCTCAAGATATCCATGTGCTGTTCCATGCGGAAAACGGTGTCCTTGGTACAGGTCCCAGTCCGAATCCAGGGCAAGAAGATCCTGCTCTCTGTAACGCAGGCGGGTTCCCGATTACGACCGTAACAGGGGCTTCTTACTTTGACAGTGCAACTGCATTTGGCATGATTCGTCGAGGATATATCGACATTACCATCCTTGGTGCATTGGAAGTGAGTGAAAAAGGGGATTTGGCCAACTGGATTGTCCCAGGCAAACGGGTACCGGGAATGGGCGGAGCAATGGAGCTGGCCCAAAAAGCCAAAAAGGTGATTGTCTTGATGAATCACGTGAATAAGCAGGGTGAATCAAAGATATTAAAGGAATGCACTCTTCCTTTAACCGCAAGACGAAGTGTAGATTTAATCATTACCGATATGGCTGTCATGGAAGTTAAAAAAGAGGGATTGGTGCTGAAGGAAGTTATGGCACCTTATACAGTGGATGAAGTGATTGCGAATACAGAGGCGACGCTTAAAATCCCGGCTGTTGTCAACAGCATTGAATAGCTGAGAGGAGGCAGAAGCATGAATGAGGTTGTCATCGTTGCTGGAGCGCGAACGGCAGTCGGATCATTTGGGAAATCACTCCGGAATGTTAATGCTGCCGAATTGGGCCGTCAAGTATTAGAAGGCTTAATGGAAAAGTCTGGGGTAGGTAAAGAAAAGGTCGATGAAGTGATCTTTGGACATGGCTATGTTCATGGAGGCGGTCTTAACTCTGCCCGGATTTCATCGCAGATGGCTGGTTTCCCGCAAAATATCCCTGGTCACATTGTAATCAAAGCATGCGGATCAGGTTTAAAGGCCATTACCAGTGCGGCTCTAACTATCGCTGCTGGACAAGAAGACGTAATCATCGCCGGCGGAGTGGAGAGCATGAGCAATGTACCTTATATCGTGAAAAATAGATGGGGCGGTAAATTTGGAAACGTAACGATGGAGGATGCTCTGCTGGCAGATGGATTAATATGCTCCTTAGAGAATGAGCATATGGGAATAACAGCTGAACGTCTGGCTGAACAATACGGTATCCGTCGCGAGGAACAGGATCAATTTGCTTATCAAAGCCACAAGAAGGCCTGGAAAGCTGGGGCAGAAGGTCGCTTTGATCAAGAAATTATTCCGCTGAAAATCAAGGATCGAAAAGGTCTTCATATCTTCAGCCAAGACGAAGCGGTTCGTGAGGACATTCATCTGGATCAACTAGCAGGCCTTCCTGCAGTATTCAAAAATGAAGGAACCATTACGGCAGGTAATGCCTGTCCCATGAATGATGGAGCAGCAGCTGTACTTTTAATGTCCAAGCAGCAAGCAGAAGAAATGGGATTAAGATCGCTCCTGAAAATCAAGGCTTTCGCCAGTGCAGGTGTTGAACCGGGAGTTATGGGGATCGGACCCGTACCAGCGACTCGAAAAGCATTGGCTAAAGCAGGACTATTGTTAGAGGATATCGGCCTGGTTGAACTTAATGAAGCCTTTGCTGCTCAAGCACTTGCGGTGATCAAGGAGTTAGATTTGAATCCGGATATCGTCAATGTCAATGGAGGGGCAATTGCACTTGGTCACCCTGTAGGAGCAACAGGTGCAAAATTGACAGTCACATTGATGCATGAAATGCTGCGTTCTCAGGTTAAGTACGGAATGGTAACGTTATGTATGGCAGGCGGAATGGGACTTTCAGTTATCTATGAGAATATGTGCATATAAGGAGGATAAAAGTGCCAGATATTAAAAAACGCATTCACCAATGGATCAAGGATCACCGGGAAGAAGGAACGGACTTATTGCAACGATTGGTACAAGCCCCCAGTACGCAAGGAAATGAAGCCGCGGCGCAGGATATCGTCGCCCAAAAACTAAAGGAAATGGGTCTGCAGGTTGATATTTGGGAGCCTGACGGTGAGGAACTGAAAAAGCATTCTTATTTCTATTCTCCTCGCAGCGATTTTTCAAACAGCCCTAATGTGGCGGGAATTATGAAAGGATCCGGAGGAGGCCGCTCCATTATCTTGAACGGACACATCGATGTGGTTCCAGATGGTGATCGGGAACAGTGGGATGACGATCCATACAGCGGAGCTATCAGGGATGGAAAAATGTTTGGACGTGGCGTAACAGATATGAAAGGAGGCAATGTATCCCTTATTCTGGCAATGCAGGCGTTACAGGAAAGTGGCATCCATTTAAAGGGAGATGTGATTTTTCAAAGTGTGATTGAAGAAGAAAGCGGCGGAGCCGGAACTTTAGCAGCCATTTTGAAGGGATACAAAGCCGATGCTGCCCTTATCCCTGAACCGACAAATATGAGGATTTTTCCCAAACAGCAGGGTTCGATGTGGTTCCGTATTCTGGTAAAAGGCCGGTCAGCCCATGGCGGAACAAGGTATGAAGGAGTCAGCGCCATTGAAAAGAGTATGACCGTAATAAATCACATTCGTGCTCTGGAAGAAAAGCGAAATGCACGCATCAGTGATCCGCTTTATCAGAACACACCTATCCCGATTCCTATCAATGTAGGGGTTATTGAAGGCGGTAATTGGCCTTCCTCCGTTCCCGACCTTGTGAAAATTGAAGGGAGAATGGGTGTTGCGCCGGAGGAAACGATGGAGCAGGCGAAGAACGAAATGGCTGAATGGCTGTTACAGCTAAAAGAAGTTGACGAATGGTTTAAGGAGCATGCTCCCGTTTTAGAATGGTTCGGAGCACGCTGGGTACCTGGGGCAATCGACGCAGAACATGAACTGATGAATACGCTCGTCCATCAATATCGGCAAGTTGCTGGACAGGATCCGGTCATTGAAGCTTCTCCGTGGGGGACTGATGGAGGATTGCTGACTCATGTCGGTGAAACGCCTGCAATCGTCTTTGGTCCTGGAGCAACAGAGGCTGCCCATTATCCAAATGAATACATCTTACTAGATAACGTGTTTACGACAGCGGAGATTATTGCCCTTACTTTAATTCAATGGTGTGGTATTGAAGGGGAGTAAAAAACCGATTTGCGAATGATGTGAGTCTGAAAATGTACACGGAACAAACGAAACCGTAAATTGGGAGTTGCCTGCTGGAATAATGTTTAGTGAAAATTCAAGCAGGGAGTAAGGAATGTCGTACCAATTGAACGAGACATTGATAGAAATTGAAGATCAACCCTTTATAATTTACACAAGACGGATAGAAAAAAAAGTTATGAGATTTGATGTCTAATCCCCGTTTCCTTATAAATCCAGTAAAGTGAAGCTTCCATTTGGGTAGTGGAACGAATCAGGTTCTTAAGTTAGAATAGATATGAATCTACTATCTGCTGTTAGACAATTCTCTTTTATTATTTCTGAAAATTTAAAATTCAAATGAATAGTAGGTGGGAACTAAATGGACATGAATCTCATTGAAAATCAGGAACCGACAGTTAAAAGAAAATTGAAAGCAAGGCATATGTCTATGATCGCGATTGGAGGTTCTATCGGAACTGGCTTATTTTTGGCAAGCGGTGCAACCATCCAAAGTGCAGGACCTGGCGGTTCTCTCACTGCATATGCATGCATAGGAATTATGGTTTATTTTCTTATGACTAGCTTGGGAGAAATGGCGACATATATGCCTGTATCGGGATCCTTTTCCACCTATGCTACACGTTTTGTAGATCCCGCATTTGGTTTTGCGCTTGGCTGGAATTATTGGTTTAACTGGGCGGTCACCCTTGCGGTGGAAATAGCTGCGGCAGCTATCATTATGAAATTCTGGCTCCCTGAAGTGCCAAGCATTATTTGGAGTGCATTGTTCCTTGGTCTCATCTTTATACTGAACGCTCTATCCATTAGAAGTTATGGTGAATCAGAATATTGGTTTGCCCTAATAAAAGTCGTGGCCATCATTGTTTTTATCATTATTGGATTATTGACAATTTTGGGAATTTTCGGCGGAGATATGATTGGATTTGAAAACTTTACCAAGGGTGAGGCTCCTTTCAAGGGAGGATTTTTATCGATTATTAGCATCTTTCTTATCGCCGGATTTTCTTTTCAAGGTACAGAACTGGTTGGTATTGCTGCTGGCGAAAGTGAGAATCCTGAAAAAAATGTTCCGAATGCGATTCGCCAAGTATTTTGGCGCATCTTATTGTTTTACATCGGAGCCATTTTGATACTTGGCTTGTTAATTCCATATACGAGTCCAAGTTTATTAAGCGGGGATTTAGAAAACATTTCTGTAAGCCCTTTCACGCTCGTTTTTGAACGGGCAGGACTTGCGTTTGCAGCTTCTGTCATGAATGCTGTTGTTTTAACATCATTACTATCTGCAGGAAACTCGGGGCTTTATGCATCAACTCGGATGTTATGGTCGATGGCAAAAGATAATCAGGCTCCAAAGTTTCTGGCAAAAGTTAATCGCAGGGGAATCCCTATGAATGCTTTGATTATCACGACTTTAATTGGAGGACTGGCTTTTTTAACGTCTGTTTTTGGGGATCATGTATTTACATGGCTATTAAATGCTTCAGGATTAACGGGATTTATCGCTTGGATTGGAATTGCCGTCAGCCATTATCGTTTTAGACGTGCGTACATAGCACAGGGCGGTGACTTAAACGAGTTAAAATACAAAGCAAAATGGTTTCCGCTCGGTCCGATTCTTTCATTTATCCTTTGCATGATTGTCATTGCAGGGCAGAATTACGAGGCGTATTTAAGCGGCAGTATTGACTGGTATGGGGTCGCAGTTTCCTACATTGGTTTACCATTATTTCTAGCGATTTGGCTGGGGTATAAGGTTTTTCATAAGACCAAAATAATTTCATTGAAAGATTGCCATTTTGAAAAATCACTTTAGGACATATAAATAGAGTCAAGCAGCAGATAGAAAAAAATGATATCAAGTAACCTGAGGTCCCTGCGGGACTCAGGTTCTTTTATTTAGATTGAGAAGGATTTAATATCAAGCTTTAATAAAGAACACACATATTTGATTATATGTGCGTTCTTTTGTTTTCGTATGTTTCCTTAACAAACATAAATATAAAAGAATAAAGCTATTTTTTATTTACTTGACGTCCGCTTTTTTTTTGGCTCTGTGAACTAGAATTACCGATAGAATATTCGTTTCCTGATTCAACATCATTTCTCAGATCCTGTTTCTCGATTTGATCTCTTGTCTGATTATTATTATGCATACCTTGTTTAGACATTCTTTAATCCATCTCGCTTTCATATTTAATCATCTTTAATATGCTCAAAAATAAGGGAAAAAATGATGAGTTTGAACAAAAGGAAATTACGGTTGATTCCTAACGGTGTAAATGGAAGAAGAGCATATGCACGGACACCTGGTTATTTGAATTGTACCCGAGAGAAAACGCCTGAATTGGGGGTTTTCTGGAAAAAGGGAAGTGAATGCTGAATTTATGAAAGTATCTTAAAGAAATTGGCGAGTAAAATGGTGAAAATGGAAAGTAAACATCTATCACAGTAGTACTGTTTAAAAAAGAACACATTTAATGTGTCGATGTGCCTGTTTTCGTTAAAATTATCTGTACTCACAGCCCCATCAGCATGCTTTTTAATACAATATTTCAAATGCAGCAAACCTCTCAGAATCACGTTTCTCTGTTACAGAAACGTTTTCTGCTTTGGAATATCGATTCCCTTTTTTTAAAGCATTCAGAAAAACTTCTAAATGCCCGCTTTGTCCTTGAGCCATGATTTCCACCGACCCGTCTTCTCTATTTTTCACCCAGCCTGTCAGTTCGTTTTCCGCAGCTGACGTTTGGGTGTAAAAACGGAATCCGACTCCTTGTACTCTGCCAGTTACGATTATATGTAATGTTTTCATCCTAAAATCGCCTCCTTTTTTGCCTTTTCCCGTTGTTTTCTTATTATAATCAAAATATAAGTGTCACAAAGGAGATGATGCAGTTGAAATGGGAGAAAGAAGGATACATCGTATCAGATGATAAAACACTGCTTCAAATGGGAAAAATAGAAGCATGGATCAGCGGAGCGTATTGGGCAGCAGGCCGCTCTAGAGAAATCATCGAAAAAAGCATCCAACACTCCTTGTGCTTTGGAATGTATGATAAAGATGGCAGGCAAATAGGTTTTGCCAGAGTCATTACAGATCAGGCGGTTTTTTCGTGGATTATGGACGTGATCATTGATCAGGAATTCAGAGGAAAAGGCCTCGGAAAAAAGCTCGTTGAATGTATAATCTCACATCCGGACATAGTGCATACTAAAATGGGATTAGCTACAAAGGATGCTCACGGGCTTTATCGGCAGTTTGACTTTGAAATGGATGAGTGCATGAGGAGGCCGCTCTTATAAAAAGTGTTCGCATAGATTGTTGGTTTTCATAAGTAGACTCTTTTACGTCTATTAGTAAAGTATCGAGTTGCTTTCTAATAAAATCGCTCAAAACTCACCCTGAAAAAATTTGAGCGTACTTAAAACAACTTGAAAAGCAACGAAGCTTTTAGAAAAGGGCCTATAAAAATATCAGCCCGTATGCCAATAAATGCAACGGGCTTTTCTGCTTAATGTATCATTCCTTTTCTTAGTCCGACAGCCACAGCCTCTGCTCGATGCTTCACCCCTAATTTTCGAATGACGGCACTTATGTAATCCGCAAAATCAGGATGCTGGATACTCAAAGAGGTTGTTTGATTCCCCAAACCCCGCAAAATCAGGATGTTGGATACTCAAAGAGGGCGTATGATTCCCCAAAATCCGCAAAATCAGGATGTTGGATACTCAAAGAGGTTGTTTGATTCCCCAACCCCCGCAAAATCAGGATGTTGAATACTCAAAGAGGTTGTTTGATTCCCCAAAACCGGCAAAGTCAGGATGTTGGATACTCAAAGAGGTTATTTGATTCCCTAAAAGCCGCAAAATCAGGATGTTGGATACTCAAAGAGGTTGTTTGATTCCCCAACCCCCGCAAAATCAGGATTTTGGATACTCAAAGAGGTTGTTTGATTCCCCAAAACCGGCAAAATCAGGATGTTGGATACTCAAAGAGGTTGTTTGATTCCCCAAAACCGGCAAAATCAGGATGTTGGATACTCAAAGAGTGCGTATGATTCCCCAAAATCGGCAAAATCAGGATGTTGGATACTCAAAGAGGTTATTTGATTCCCCAAAAGCCGCAAAATCAGGATGTTGGATACTCAAAGAGGTTATTTGATTCACCAAAATCGGCAAAATCAGGATGTTGGATACTCAAAGAGGTTATTTGATTCCCCAAAAGCCGCAAAATCAGGATGTTGGATACTCAAAGAGGTTATTTGATTCACCAAAATCGGCAAAATCAGGATGTTGGATACTCAAAGAGGTTGTTTGATTCACCAAAATCGGCAAAATCAGGATGTTGGATACTCAAAGAGGTTGTTTGATTCCCCAAACCCCTCAAAATCAGGATGTTGAATACTCAAAGAGGGCGGTTGATTCCCCAAACCCCTCAAAATCAGGATTTTGGATACTCATAGAGCGGGAATGATACCCCTAACCCGAAACAGCCCTATTCTCAAGGCGCTAAAATAACAACAACTTTTATGTTGCTTGCACCATTTTTGTGGGAAAATAATGATAAATAGTCTAAGACAGGATGGGGACGCCGTGAAAAGTAAAAAATATGCATTGGAATCACTGAATGTTGGCCAGCCAAGGAAGGTTTTATATAATGGACGTGAAATTGAAACGGGAATATATAAGGAGCCTGTTGATCGTCAGCTTTTCCTCTCAAAAACGAATTTTGAAGGAGATGGCCAGGCAGATCTCGTACATCACGGAGGAGAGGACAAAGCAGTTTGCGTGTATTCGTATGATCATTATTCTTTCTGGGAAAATGCCTTGAGTATACGATTAGAGCCGGGAGCTTTCGGAGAAAATCTTACAGTCAGAAGGCTGACGGAGGAAGATGTATATATTGGCGATGTCTATCAGCTTGGAGAAGCTATAGTAGAAGTAAGCCAGCCGCGACAGCCGTGCTTTAAGCTTGCTATGAAACACCAGGTGAATGATTTGCCGGTTCAAGTTCAAAATACGATGTTTACCGGCTTTTATTTTCGTGTTTTGAAAGAAGGAAAAGTCAGCAAAGAAGATGCACTGGAGCTGATTGAATCACAAGCAAACGGTGTTTCCATTGCGGCTGCTAACCATATAAAATACCACGATAAACAAAATACGCAGGCTATAATGAGGATCCTTGAAGTAAAAGCATTGTCAGACAGCTGGAGATCCTCTTTTGAAAAAAGACTTTAGAGTACAGTAAAAAGCACACGGACTTAAATCCGTGTGCCAGCTGTACTTCTTTTCTCATAAACCGAAAACATCAGCCAGTAGAGCAGCGCACTTCCGAATGCAAGGATCCCGAAAATGGCGAACGTCCATTGAAAACCAAACCAGACTGTCATCGGGATGGAAAGCGGGGCAATCGTCCGTCCTACGGTATATCGAAGACTGGCTGCGGCAAAATATTGTCCTCGCATGTGTTCAGGAGCAAGCTTTGAGATGAAGCTTTGCTGCAAACCTGCCGTCATCAGTTCAGCAAATGTAAAGAGCGCCATAGCAAAAATAAGTCCCCAGATAAAGCTGAACTGTCCAAAGAGGAAGATCGACACTCCGTATAAAATAGAGGAAAGAATAAAAACGTTCCTTTCTTTATAGGCCGTCATCCACTTAGTTACAGAAATTGTCAGGACGGCTACAAGCAAGCCATTTTCTGAAAGCAGAAACCCGAAAGCCTGCTCACCCCCGAGAGAGACGGACCATTCTCCAATTGAGAACAGCTGCTCATTATGCACGGTTTCTTTTGTATACACAGGAATCAGCATATCAAGCTGCATAAAGGTTTGAGCTGCAAGCACGCCTGCACCAATATAAAGCAGGAATGCTTTATCCTTAAAAATAATCTTGTACTCCCGAATCTGATGAAGAAGAAATTCATACCACTTGGAGCCGCTGCCAAGCTTGCTGCCAGCAAAAGGGGCGGTTTCGCGCGTCCATAGAAAAAGCAATCCTGCAAGCAAGAAACAAACGAATCCTGCAAACACCAATAATTCAAAAAAATAATTCACATAGAAAATAGCACCCAAAATCGGGCCAATGACGACGGCCAGATTGAGGGACGTGTAGAAGACGGCAAACACATTGCTTCGGTCTTTTTCTTCTACGACATCTGCAATCATGGCCTGACTTGCCGGCCAATAAAATGATCCGAAAACTCCTGCAAGCGCAAAGCAGATAAAACCAAGCAGCGGAGCTTCAAGCCATGGTGAAACGGAAAGAGCAAACGTAAGAAATGACAGGCCCTGACCGGCAGCAGACAACACCATCATTTTCTTCCTTCCGAACCGGTCCGCGCAGTAGCCTCCCATTAAATTCGCCATAACAGAAAAAATCTGCGAAAACACAAGCAGAAATCCCGCCTGCTCCTTCCCGAATTCCTCAGCAAAATAAATCGTCAAAAAGGGGAAAAACATCCAATATGTAATATTCATCATTGCTTCGCCAAATAAGCGTATTTTTAAATTTCGATCCCAATCCCTAAGTCTCATGCTGTTTTCCTCGCTTTTTCAATATCACACCTTCTCTATGATACTCCTCAGCAGAATAGAAGAGCAACGCATTCATGCTTGTGAATACCTTTAAGAGATGATAGGTTTTAATGACAGACCGTTTTAGATTTATTTTATAGAATAATAGAAATAATTATCCGCTTGAAGAAAAGGAGTGAATCTATGGAATTCAAACTGGATCACATTGTTCATTTTGTTGACAGGCATCCACTTGAAGCCGCAAATATGTTCATAAAACAGGATTTACATGCTGTTATGGGCGGACGTCATGAAAACTGGGGGTCTCACAACAGCCTATGTTATTTCAGCGATCTGGCCTACTTGGAGTTTCTTGCTGTTGAAGACCGCGAGAAAGCAAATACGGCAAATAATCCGCTTATTCACCGGCTGTTAAAGCAGCGTGCTGAAGGCTTGGGGCAGCTTGCAATCCGGACTGAGCGGATTGAAGAAGTGAAACAGAAGCTTGAAGAAAAAGGGCTTGAGACAGGAGAAGTCATAAATGCCAGCAGAAAAAGAGAGGATGGCACTTTATTAGAATGGAGAATGCTCTTTATTCAACAAAGCGATGAAGACTGTCCGCTGCCTTTTTTTATCCAATGGAACCAGACAGATGATGAACGGAAGCAAGACTTGCATAAGAACGGTGCTTTAGGGGCTCAAAACCTCGACGTATCTATTTCAGCCGTCCATTATATCGTAAAAGATTTAAATTCCGCCGTTACCAAATGGAGAAAGTACTTTGATTTGCCAAGGGGAGAGGAAACGGTGAATGATGAGTGGCGTGCAAGAAGCTATGCCATCCAGCTTCCATCCTTTAAGCTCATTTTTACAGAAGCATCCGGAGCGGGCACCGTTCAGCAAATGCTTGAGAAGAAAGGCGAAGGTCCATATTTGGTTGAATTCGAGCCGCCGGTTTTTAAATCATACTATCAAATTTGCGGCAGTATGTTTAAATAGAAAATCCGCTTCCTTTCTATCTGGAAGCGGATTTTTTATTAAAGAATGGTTGATCTTCTTTAACATTATTTAATAAGCTTAACCACAATAGCCTGAGAGCTTTTTTTAATCAAACAGTCTTTTAATTCTTCTTCTGAAACCATTCCAAGTGTAAGGGCGGCATCAATTTTTTGCTTGTCAGGCTGTTTTACTGAAATAATACAATCAGTTAAATTTAAGTCTTCTAAAACCTTGACTGTTTTCTCAGGATGATATTGTTCTGAATGCCGGATTTGCCTCTGAATCTTATAATCACCGATTCTCTCTTCCCCTTTGCAGAGCTTTCCGTGCGCATGATCAAAAAAGGAATTGAAGATTTTTTTCATCTCTGCAAGTTCCTCTTCAATCCTTTTCGCCTTTTCATTCAATGAAGCATATCGTGCAACCATTTCCTCAGGGATTTGAAAGGTTTTTGAATCGCTCATATGGATGCCTCCGTTTTTCGTGTGATTCTAAACTATATGCTATACAGCCCGGCTGTAGAACGTTTGTTTGATTCTTTGTCATGAAACATCTATATTTTAAGAAGGAATAACGCAGCTGATTGTATAACCTAAGTAAGAGAAGGATTTTTAAGTGGAGGGAGAAAAATGGATTTTTTCACGATTCTTTCAGAAGATAAAATTAAACAGGCGATAAAAGATGGTGAGTTTAAACAGCTTCCCGGTATGGGAAAGCCTCTTGAGCTTGAGGATTTGTCCCATATCCCGCCTGAACTCCGAATATCCTATAAAATACTGAAAAATGCGAATATGATGGATGAAGACATCGAGCTGAAAAAAGCGATTCATACGTTAGAGCAGCTGATTGCCCAATGTCCTGATGAAATGGAGAAAGAAAAGCTGCAGGTGCAGCTGAACGAGAAAGCATTTCAGCTTGATAAAGTTCTAAAGAAAAGAAATACCTTCAGTTCAAGAGCTTCTGCTTTTTATAAAGATCAGATTTTTTCGAAATGGTCCTAATAGACATCGATGATGGAGTGATTCTCATGAACGTCGTCTGGTTTAAACGTGATTTACGTATAGCTGATCATAAGCCGCTTGCTGACGCAGCTCTATATGGGGAAGTCCTCCCGCTGTATGCAGCCGAACCATCTATATGGTCTGGGGAAGACTATTCTGCAAGGCACTTTCAGTTTGTCAGGGAAAGCTTAGAGGAACTGCAGGGCGCTTTGGAAGATAGGGGCGGCAGATTATTCACCTATATGGGGGAGATGGAAGAGGCGCTTTCTGCACTCTTTAAAACATACGGCCCATTCACTTTGTATGCTCATGAAGAAAAAGCAGGGAAACGTGTACATGACAGAAATACAAGAGTGAGAGAATGGATGAGTGACAGAGGTCTCAGGTTTTTGGAGTATCCCATTAATGAAAAAAACAGCGGAAGAAAACTTCAGGAAAGATGGAACGGTTTTTGTCGAAGTGAGCCTCTCAGCCGCCCTGAGCGTGTCGAAGTACCAAAAACCATTCCAGAAAGCTTTTTCATTGGGGCGGAAAAACTTAAAGCTTTTCCTGTCAGTGGGGAACCAATCAGATTTGGCCAGCAGGGCGGTGAACAGCAGGCGCTTGAAACGCTTGAAACTTTTTTGGAGGAACGTTTTCACTTATACGAAGAGCATGGTTCTAACCTGCTTCAATCAACTGTTTCATCAAGCAGGCTTTCGCCATATTTGGCATGGGGAAACATTTCGTTTCGTACAGTTGTCCAGAAAACGTCGATAAAGATAGAAAATTGTGATAATTTGTTTCTTGTGAAACAATTAACATCTTTTCAGGAGCGTCTTAAGGAAAGGTGGAAGCTGATGGAGCAGGGAGATCTCTTTGAATTGCAGCCTTTTCCTGATGAAAAAGGTGCAGGCGATGATTTGTTTTTGAGATGGTTTGAAGGGAAAACTGGGATTCCCATGATAGATGCATCAGTAATTTGTCTTCATAAAACCGGGTGGATCCCCTCAAAATATCGGGGTATGCTTGCGTCTTTTGCAATCAATACGCTTTCCCTGAACGTGAAAATATGTTCGGATGGGCTAGCTTCCCTTTTTCTGGACTATGAGCCCATCATTCATGTTCACCAGATTCAAAAGATGCCGGAGAAAGTGCTGGATCCAGTGAAAATAGGAAAAAAAGAAGATCCAGACGGAGTTTTTATTAAAAGATACTTACCAAGTCTTTCGAATGTTCCGGCTAAACATATTCAGGAGCCTTGGCATTATCCAGGTTTTTTTCGCCTGGATTATCAGGCGCCAATAGTAGATATTAAAAAAGCGAATCAGGCTGCAAGGAAAACCAAGTCGGGTATATCAGAACGTCCTTCAAAGTCTTCTGATCATGAACAATTGAAATTCGATTTGTGAAAAGAGACTGATTTAAAACCACGCTAAATAGGGTAAGGGGCCGTTTTGAATCCTCACAATCACACCCTATTTAGCACTAGAAAAAACACCAAGATTCGCAGATTAGATCGCACCGCTTTAAGCGGAGTTTTTTGCACGCCAAAAAACTCAGTCCTTATTTGAACTGAGTTTATAACATTTTTTTATAGTTACATTATTAAAGTCCCCGATTTTCACAACCCCCCTCCAAAATTATGTAGTAGAAATCTATTGGTGGTAGTAAGGGACAGCCGTTAATTTCACCGCCTCCTTAAAGTTTGCGGCTCTTCGGACGCAGCGCCCACGAGGCGATATTTAGTGCAGCATATGAAAGCGGAAGGATAATATGAAACCCGTAATCACCAAAATCGTTGGCAAACGCATGAGATAAAGCCGCACCGGTCATTAAAAAGAAGATACCAGCATGAACCCATTCTTTAAGCCGAGGAAAACCTGGCACCACGAGAGCGATGGCTCCAAGCACTTTCCAAATCCCGAGAATGGTCAAGACGTATGATGGGTAACCAAGATTCGTCACTAACTCGAGGTTTCCCCCATATTGCATCAGTTGCCCGATACCACTTAACATAACAGCTGCTGCGAGTAGTAATGTGAATGTCCAATAAGCAATCATTTTTCCTCGGGGCTGGGTTTCTACTCTCGCGGTTGTTTCCGCACCGATTATCTTACTCATTTGTTTCCTCCTCGATACTGTTTGTTTTTAATCCTAAGCTGGAACGACAGAGTCGCCATAAAAACAGTTACTCCCAACAAGAACAATCTTCCGTACGTTACCACATATACCTAAATGGCTAACCCTTCGGCGTATCCTTTAGATAGCTATTTCTGAGCTCATATGTTTCAAGTTCAAAAGACATTCTCCCTTCACTTTTAAGGAATAGTTATAGGTATTCTTTGGATTCTTTAATAATTACTTATTCAACAATCCTGCCCTTAAATTAAACAAACAAGCTTTACTCCTTCTTAAAGTAAAGCACCCATTAGTGAGATCCCTACTTTAGTTTCCAATTCATTTAAATGTGTAGCTTTCTTTGAATCATTGCCGATCTAACCTTAGTCTGTGATTGATATGCCTATTAATGTTTCAATGCATTATACATCGAATAATCCACTTCACCTGAAATATTTTCCAAGCCGTTTTTACTTAACTCCACAGCCATTAAATACTCTTCTGAAGGCGGAAGGTTATTCTTGGATGCATATATACCAAATTCAGTTGATGTTCTAAACCCAAAGCGTCGATAGTATCGATAATCACCTCAAACGATTTATTAATTGAGACAACTTCTTGTTTTTTATAATAAGACCTGCCTATAATCCCCCTTTTAGTGCTATTTGCTGTTTTTTCCCCTAATCGGAATCCCTTATAAATAGAGCGTACTTTTTGGTTTGCGGAAAATGGACTTGGGCAGTCATAAATGTTCTATTAGCGGTCAGAAAAAGGGAAAGCCCATTATAAATCATGCAAAGCATCCAGAAAAAATATTAAATAGAGTGCTTTTTTGCAGGAGTTAGAGGGTATGGATACATGAAGTGTGTGAACACAAGATTCATGAATGTCAAAAACGGAGGGATTTGGTAATAGCCTGTATAACAGAATAAGCAGCCAGAAAAATGAAAACGATTACTCTTTTTTGTTGACAACATGTATATACAGGACTACAATATGCTTATAACTTGTATATACAGGAGTGAGAAGAATATAAATTGCTGACTCTTTAGGCAATACCAGGTTATTAATGAAAACGATTACGGGAGGTTGAAATAGATGAGTGTGAACAAACAGGAAGTCCGCGATATCGTTGATGCTGTCGGCGGCAAGGACAACATTGCAGCAGCCACACACTGTGTCACTCGCTTACGATTTGCCTTGAAAGATGAAGGCAAAGTGGATAAAGAAAAACTGGAACAGATTGATATGGTTAAAGGCTCTTTTTCAACAAATGGACAATTCCAGGTTGTGATTGGACAAGGTCTTGTTGATAAAGTTTACAAGGAAATGGCAGAACAAACGGGAATGGGCGAGTCTTCAAAAGAAGATGTAAAAGATGCAGCTTCAAGCAACTTGAATCCTCTTCAAAAAGCTGTTAAAATGCTGGCTGATATTTTTATTCCGATTTTGCCGGCTATCGTAACGGCTGGTTTATTAATGGGAATAAATAATATTCTGAGCGGTTCGGGAATTTTCTTTGATGATAAATCTCTGATTGAAGTTTATCCGCAATGGGCTGATTTATCAGGCATTATCAACTTGATTGCGAATACAGCGTTTACATTCCTCCCGGCTCTAATCGGCTGGTCGGCTGTGAAACGCTTTGGAGGAAGTCCGCTTCTTGGGATTGTCCTTGGTTTAATCCTCGTGCATCCGGATCTTCTGAATGCATGGGCATATGGTGAAGCCCAGGCTAAAGGGGAGGTTCCGGTGTGGAACTTATTCGGCCTCGAGATTGAAAAGATCGGCTATCAGGGGCAAGTTCTTCCTGTTTTGTTTGCCTCTTATTTACTGGCTAAAATTGAAGTCTTTTTAAATAAAAGAGTACCTGATTCAATTAAGCTATTAGTGGTTGCCCCAATTACCTTATTAGTGACTGGCTTTGCTGCTTTTATCTTAATTGGACCAATTACGTTTGCAGCAGGAAACTTCATTACAGACGGTGTTATTGCGATTTTTGATAACTTTGCAGCTCTTGGCGGTTTGCTCTATGGAGGCTTATACTCACTGCTTGTTGTAACAGGTATGCATCATACTTTCCTTGCAGTTGACCTGCAGCTTGTAGCAAGTGCTGGAGGCACATTCCTTTGGCCGATGCTTGCATTGTCGAACATCGCACAGGGTTCAGCAGCATTTGCCATGATGCGCATTGTGAAAGATGAAAAACAAAAAGGTTTGGCTCTGACTTCTGGAATCTCGGCTTACCTTGGTATTACAGAGCCTGCTATGTTTGGTGTGAATCTTAGATATCGCTATCCATTTATCGCTGCCATGATCGGTTCTGCAATTGCAGGTATCTTTATTACAATCAATCATGTAAAAGCATTTTCAATTGGTGTTGGGGGAATCCCTGGATTCTTATCGATCCAATCCGAATACTGGACGGCATTCTTTATCGGAATGGCCATCGCAATCGTTGTGCCATTCGTACTGACTTACGTATTTGCCAAGTTTAATTGGAAGAAAAAATAATAAACAAAAAGGACAAGCCATTGTCCTTTTTGCCGTTTAAATCTAAAAGATGGTGGTGCATATGAAAATGAAACAGCCTTGGTGGAAAAAATCAGCGGTTTATCAAATTTATCCGAAAAGCTTTAATGATACGAATGGGAATGGAGTAGGCGACATTCAGGGCATCATAGAAAAATTAGATTACTTAAAAGAGCTCGGCGTTGATGTTGTATGGCTGACGCCAATTTATGAATCTCCTCAAAAAGACAACGGTTATGACATCAGTGACTACTATTCCATTCACGAGGAATATGGAACGATGGAGGATTTTGAATCTCTGTTGCAAGAGGCTCACGATCGCGGGATTAAAATCATCATGGATATCGTTGTCAATCATACTTCTACTGAGCACGCATGGTTTAAGGAAGCAAAATCATCAAAAGAGAATCCTTACCGTGATTTCTATATTTGGAAAGAAGGAAAGGAAGACGGCTCTGAACCGACTAACTGGATTTCGAAATTCGGCGGTTCAGCCTGGAAGCTGGATGAAAAAACAGGTGAATACTATCTGCATCTGTTTGACGTCACTCAGGCTGACTTGAACTGGGAGAATGAAGAAGTCCGCAGAAAAGTCTATGAAATGATGCAATTCTGGTTTGAAAAAGGTGTAGACGGCTTTAGACTTGACGTAATTAACCTCATTTCAAAAAATCAGGATTTCCCGGATGATGACGGAAGCACAGCTCCTGGCGACGGCCGCAAGTTTTACACAGACGGTCCGCGTGTGCATGAATATATGAAAGAAATGAATAAGGAAGTTTTCTCGAAATATGACAGCATGACAGTTGGGGAAATGTCTTCAACGACGATCGAAAACTGTATTGAGTATTCAAATCCGGAATCCAAAGAACTAAGCATGACATTTAATTTTCATCATTTGAAAGTGGATTATCCGAACGGGGAGAAATGGGCACTGGCAGATTTTGATTTTGGTGCACTTAAGCAAATTCTTTCAACATGGCAGGTGGAAATGCACAAAGGCGGGGGCTGGAACGCATTGTTTTGGTGCAACCATGATCAGCCGCGGATTGTTTCAAGATATGGAAATGACGGTGAATACCGCACCCAGTCCGCTAAAATGCTTGCGACAACGATACACATGATGCAGGGAACTCCTTATATTTATCAGGGGGAAGAGTTTGGCATGACTAATCCTAAATTCGAAAGCATCAATGAATATCGGGATGTAGAAAGCCTGAATACATTCGAAATTTTGAAAAACGCAGGGAAGTCAGAAGAAGAGATTATTGAGATTTTAAAAAGCAAATCGAGAGATAACTCACGTACACCAGTCCAATGGAATAATTCCAAGCATGCCGGGTTTACAACAGGAACACCTTGGATCAAACCTGCAAGCAATTATCCGGAAATCAATGCCCAGAATGCTCTTCAGGATGAAAATTCTGTTTTTTATCACTATCAAAAACTGATTCAGCTTAGAAAAGACATTGATTTAATCACGTACGGCGATTATGAACTGATCCTTGAAGATCACAGCCAGCTGTTTGCTTATGTGCGAAACGGTGATGGAGAGAAGCTGCTGGTCATCAACAACTTCTATGAAATGGAAACAGTATTTACTTTGCCGGATCATATTGATGCAGAAGGATATAACAGTGAAATTCTTATCTCCAACTATCCTGATTCTGCGCAGACATTTAAAGAAGTAACATTGCGCCCGTTTGAGTCCGTCGTTTATCATCTTAAGAAGTAATGGTAAACTAATAGTGGTGGTTAAAGATGAAAACAAACAATAAATATTTGGCGATTTTTCAGGAGTTATCAGACAGGATTAAACAAGGACTTGTAAAAGTGAATGAAACCTTGCCTTCTGAAAACGAGCTCGCTGTGCAATATGAGACTTCAAGGGAAACGATTCGCAAGGCCCTTAATCTCCTTGCCCAAAATGGGTACATTCAAAAAGTTAAAGGTAAAGGATCAATTGTTCTCGATGTAACGAAAATGAGTTTCCCTGTTTCGGGTCTCGTTAGTTTCAAAGAGCTTTCGCAGAACTTAGGACGAACCTCTCAAACAACAGTTGAGAAATTCGGCCTCATCAAGCCAGGCGATTTTATCATGCAGCAGCTGAACCTCGGTGCCCGTGACGAAGTCTGGGAGGTTGTACGCTCAAGAAAAATTGATGGCGAGAACATCATCCTTGATAAGGATTATCTCAATCGCAGGCACATTCCTTTTTTAACAAAGGAAATATGCGAAGACTCAATCTACCGCTACATTGAAGAAGAATTGAAATTAAAGATCAGCTTTGCAAAAAAAGAAATTGTTGTGGAAGAGTGCACAGAGGAAGATTATCAGTATTTGGATTTAAAAAATTTCCAGCATATTGTCGTTGTGAAAAATCACGTTTATCTGGAAGATACAAGTCTGTTTCAGTACACAGTATCACGCCACAGACTTGATAAATTCAGATTTGTTGATTTTGCGAGAAGAGGACATTAAAAAAGCCAGGCTTAATTGCCTGGCTTTTTTTAGTGGAAGCATATATGCAGAGTTTGTTGGCAGAAGACTGATAAATTGGCGATTTAAACTGATAAAATTGTAATATGGACTGATAAATTTGCAATATAGACTGATAAAATGTGCAATATTATGTATCTGGTTAAAAGTAAATTTGAGGAGATATGAAATCAACCGGAATGGTTAGAAAAATTGATGAGTTATGGAGAATTGTAATCCCGGCTGAATGACGAAGAAATTTAGGAATTGAAGTTAAAGATCCCATCAGGATTTATACAAATAATGACGGTATGGCTTTGAAGAAGTATACTCAAAATTATGTATTTTGTATGAGCAATGAGAATATTCATCAAGATTGTTTTATGATTCTTGCGTTGAAGATTTAATTGGTTCCTCAATAACTAAATGAGTAGGTGCGGATAGTACCGTGTAACAGGAGATCTTAACTTAAAGGTCTCCTGTTTTTAATGCTATCTGTAGGTATTTAGAATTATTGTATGGTAATATTGTCCATTCTATTGTACTATTAATATGTTCTTAATAACGAATAAAGGAGAGGTAAATTTTGCGCAAAAAAGGTGTTTTTTCATTAGTGGCTGCAGGTCTATTAGCTTCATCATTGTCTGTAGGTGCTGTAAAGGCTGAAGGAAACGAGTACGAACTGTCAAAGAAGAGTATTGAAGGTCAAATTGAAAAACCACTTAATAAAGGCATCATTGATTCACGCACATTTAATCAGCTTGAAAAAGAAGTAAAAGGATCTCAATCCTACTTAACAAAAAGTTTGAATAAAATGGGAGTTATGAGCAGCGCCGCTGCCAGTGATGAAGAGTATTTGCTTGAAAAGGAATACAATGATACTTTTAATACCGCAAATTCCACATCGTATGATAAGCCAACAATAGGACAATTGCTTCCTTTATATGATGTAGATTTTCATAAAGTAGTCGTACCAGTGAATGGGATTTTACTAGTAGCTGGAGCCGCTAATTCATATGCGATTGATTTAGCATATGCTGCTGTGCAAAAAGATTTTGTTGAGAATGATAAATTAGTATATTTAGGTTCTGAATATGAAGATGGAGTTGAGTACCAGGCATACCAGGCTAAGGGTGGCACATACTACGTAGGCGTTTTCGACAATGATAACGATTACTATGATGATAATACAGAAGAAGACTTATATGCACTCGCAACTGCATTCGTAGACAATGTGGCTCCAAACAAGCCAACTGTTAACAAGGTAGACAATAATGACAAAGTTGTAACCGGCAAGGGTGAATCTGGTGCCACGATTACTGTTAAAAATGGAAATACAGTAGTTGGCTCTGCTAAAGCTGCATCTAATGGTAATTTCACAGTTAATATGGCCGTTCAAAAAGCTGGCACAAAATTGATAATCACAGCTAAGGATAAGGCAGGAAATGTGAGTGCAAGTGTGTCAGTAACTGTCGTAGATGTTGTTGCTCCAAGTAAACCAACTGTTAATAAAGTTGATAATAATGACAAAGTTGTAACCGGTAAGGCGGAAGTTAACTCTACAGTTACAGTTAAAAACGGAAATACAGTGCTAGGAACGGGAAAGACACCATCTAATGGTTCTTTTTCTGTTACTATACCTGTTCAAAGACCAGGTGCGAAATTAACGATTACTGCTAAAGATGGCGCAGGAAATGTAAGCTCAGCTGCATCCGTAACAGTTGGAGATGTTATTGCACCTAGTAAACCAACTGTTAACAAGGTAGATAATAATGACAAAGCTGTAACCGGCAAGGCAGAGTTTAACTCTACAATTACGGTAAAAAGCGGAAACACAGTGCTAGGAACGGGAAAGACACCATCTAGTGGTTCTTTTTCAGTTACTATACCTGTTCAAAAAGCAGGTGCGAAATTAACGATTACAGCTAAAGACGGCGCAGGAAATGTAAGCTCAGCTGCAACTATTGTAGTAGTAAAACATTAAAAAAAAATAGGGCATCTGATGGCACTTTACATCATTTCATAACAGCTAGAAAGCCATGAAGAATAAAAAAGAGCAGCCATTTGGCTGCTCTTTATTTTTCATCATCTATTTCACCATATCCGCCAATTTCAAAATCAGCTCGATAATCTACCATGACAGAATACTTTTTGTCTTTCTCATTTTTTACATATCCATTCACAAATGCAACTCCAACATCTTCTTTTGTTATCTGCACATCTGTAACAACAAAGTCTATGTCTTCTTCTACAAGCATATACTCGGAAGCAATATTCGAAGCTGTTTCTTCAATATATTTTTTATCCATTCCTGCCTCTTTGTTGCACCCGGCGATCAGTACTAAAGAAATAAAAAAACATGTTTTTATGTGATTTCTCATCGTTTTCGCCCCAAGGTATTGGAAAATTTTATAATGTGATTATATCATAGTGATGAGGTGAGACAATGGATACAGATAGAATAAGAGACGAATTGTATCATAGGTTGAGCCGGTTCGCATACAATGACAAGCACATCATTGAATTCAACTTAAGATTTGAAGATGGAAACCAACCAGAGCTGGAAAATCACTGGCGAAAACCAATTCTTGCTTAATGATGAAGACACTGGACTTTCAAAAAATAATCCGAATCATCAGAAATGGCTGGAAGACTAAATGCTATAATTAATGAAGGTGAATAAAGGGAGGGGGAATTCGCTGATAAATAAGACTAGAATTTTCATTATTTAATAGATTCGATATAGAAGTAAATCCCTGAGTTTTTGTCGATATGTGGCGTAGTACTACCATTTTCTGTATCTATAGTCGGATTTTGTTCTTTCGTGTACCCTGTATATGCGATAAATTTCTTGCCCGATTGGGTTTGAGTCTCAAGACTTATTTTGGTAGCTTTCTCTGGATGACTATTATACTTAACGAGAACACCTGCATCAGCTCTATACCATGCGTACTTTCCTTCATTCTTGCTTATACTTGAAACTTCAATTACTATTCCTTCTTTTGCTTTTCTCTTATAAAAAATAATAGTTTCTCCGTTCTCTTCTATTTCTCCAATTATGTCTTCCTGGCTTATTTCTTCTTCTTTTATGCCATGTTCAATTGAATCCTCTTTAGTTTTAAACCTTTTCAGTTGATTGCCTTCATCACTCGCTAACGCAGAACATCCAGTAAGTGCAAGCATGGCTATTACAAAAGTTAAAACAGCTTTCATTTTAAAACTCCCCCTTTAAGAAAAGATGTCATATATACATGATACAATTTGGTTGACAAAAATTACAGTATCCGGAAATTATTTTCTTACAGTACAAGTTTGCATTTAATAATGCAAAAAAAGAAGCTATATCTTTTTCTGATCTAAGCTCCTAAAGTGAGTATTAAAATCAAACGAAGCTGCATTTGACAAAAAAACACTGGTGTTTAAAATCGCAATCTCTTTGCGCGCTTTTCTGTAATTACATGCTTCCATCAGCGGCCCTGACTTTTCCGTTTTACTATCCTGGAGATGCAACTCAGCAAGTCTTTGATTTGCCATCTAAATAGACTGATCATGCTTTTCCTGCACATCCGCCCATTCATTTTAGGCTTCGACCACTGTAACATCAATGCAGGAGCTGACAGGTCTCCGATTCTCCCTCCGATCTCAACAACTTTTTGCTTCCACAACTTATTCAACCTGATTTCTGTCATTTTACTGTTAGCAGTCACAGACCCCAAAGTTTCAATTGCTCTGCATAATTAAAAAAACTTTTACAGAACTTAAAACAGCAGCTTTACATTTTTCACCTATGATGAAAGAGAATAATATGATGGAAAAAAGGGAAGTGAAGGTGATTCCATGTGGATTATTGTTTGTTCCATACTCGCCGTTTTATTAACTATCCTCGCTGTGTCCTGCTTTTTCAGCAGCATGATTACCGTTCCTAGAAAAGTGGCATACGAAAAAACGTATTTGCTTGGAGTAGAGAGCGGTGAAATCAATACTGATATTTTTGAAAGCGCTCAAAAAGAAGAGTGGTTTATCGACTCTTTTCATGGCTATCAAATTCACGGAATGTGGTTTCCTGTATCTGAGAGCAAAAAAGCCATCATTATCGCACATGGAATTACCTGGTCTCTGTTTGGGAGCTTCAAATATGTAGAAATGTTTCAAAAAAGGGGATATCACGTGCTCCTATGCGATCACCGTTTTCATGGTTTGAGCGGAGGAGATCACACATCTTTCGGTTATTATGAAAGTGATGACTTAAAAGCATGGGTGGACTGCCTTTATGAAAAACTGGGGAAAGATGCTTTTGTAGGGATTCTTGGGGAATCACTTGGAGCAGCTTCTGCCCTGCAATATGTAAAAAAAGATCCAAGAGTCGCGTTTTGCATCTCGGATTGTGCATTCAGCGATCTGACGGAATTGCTGAAAACAAGGCTCAGAATTGATTTTAAGGTTAAGTTTTACCCGCTGATTTCCTGGACCAGTCTTGTAACAAAGTTTCGCTACGGCTGGGGATTTGAAGAAATAAAGCCTGCCCGGGACCTTGAACATACGAAAACGCCGATTCTTTTTATTCATGGAAAAGAAGATCATTTTATCCCGATGAAAATGACGCTTGATATGTATCATTTGAAAAAGGGAATAAAGCAGCTGTATTTAGTTCCAAAAGCAGGGCATGCCCAGGCTTTTTTAACAGATCCTAAAGGATATGAGAGAAAAGTTCTGGAGTTTATTTCAACTATAGAAGAGTATAAAGAGAGTGCAGCGGAGATGATTTAAGGTTGAGCATGATCAGAAGGGTCTTTCAGCAATTTACTCCATAAAATAACCCCTTCTCGTTTTGAGAAGGGGCTTTTCTTCATTAGGTATTCCCTAACCGGCGTCTTTGAATGAAGTAAAAAATGCTTCCTGCAAGCAAAATGACTAAGCCTGTCAGGATGATGTTGAATGAGCTTGTTGCTGTGTGAGGAAGTCCGTTTCCTCCGCCATTGTGATTGCCTTTATCAGGGGTGTTTCCTTGTCCTGGGCTGCTGCCGCTGCCAGGATTGTTTCCATTCCCGGAACCATTGCCAGGATTACTTTTATCATCTGATTCCAAGACAGTAAACTCGCTGAAATGGCTTGTAGACCCATAAACAGCCCCGTCTTCATAAGCTCCATCCAGTTCTGTAAGTTTTTCTTTTTCACGGTCCACGTAGTAGACTCGAGGATTTTCAGCCTCTTCAACGAAGAAGGCAATCGCTACTTCCTCTTTGAATTTAGTCAGTGCTTGACCATCTTGAGTGAGCAAAAAGTCATATGTGTCTGTTAATGCATCGTCAATTTCTTCCGTTTTTGCAAATGAAATACTCGTTTCTTTTTCTTCAAGATTTGAAAGCGGAATATCAAGTCCGACAGCTTCATTATTGAAAGACAGACTGGAATCTTTCGCTTTTAATGCTGCGATTTGGCTGCTTGTGAACTTCAGTTCAACTGCATCAAATTCAGATGTTCCGAAAAGGTCAATCAGGACCTCATTTGTATGTTCAACATAAGGAATGAAAGTATCATCAAATGTAATCGTTGCTTTATTATCTTGAACATCAACTGAAGGTGTGAAATATTCCATAATGCGTCCTTCAATTTCTGGCTGAACGGATTTTTTTGCTTCAAGCTGCTCAAGGAATACTTCATAATCTACGAAGAAAAGATCTTCAGCATAAGAGGCTTCCTTAAAGACATCATATCCGTCACCGCCGGCACCCATAAATCCATTTGTTGCAATACGGTATGATTTTTCCAGCTCTATAGCAGAGAAGGTACCATCTTCATTCTCAACTTGAACATCCATTATTCTCTCTCCTGCAGGAAGACCTTTAGAGAATGAGAATTTAACTCCAGCAACTTGAGGGAACTGTCCTTTTCCTTCTTCTGCCGCACTTACTCCGTGCTCAAGAGCTTCGATAATTTGCTCCCCTGTTATGTCAAGAACAAATAATGTATTTCCGAAAGGCATGACGGTCAATACTTCTCCGAGGGTAATATCACCTTCGTTGATGGATTCACGGATTCCTCCGCCGTTTGTAATCGCGAGCTGAGCACCTTTTGCTTCTTTCGCTTTTGCAAGCATTCCATCAGCTATCAGGTTTCCAAGGTTTGTTTCTTTAGAACGGACGTTTTCGCGTTTTCCGTCCAGAGCAACTTTTGTATGTCCGACTACTTTATCTTTAAAGCTGTTAATCTCTTCTTTGTAGCCATCCAGCAATGCTTTTGCTTCAGGATCTTCTGCTATTGTTTCATCGATGGCAATCAGTTCTGTACTTGATTCAGCAGGAACAACTAAACCATCTTTGTTAAAGGCAACATCAAGTTTACCGAGGAACTTGCCGTAATCCTGCACTTGGGCAACGATCGTAGGCGTTTCATCCTGATCTACGACTTTTAATGTATCGACTAGTGTATGTGTGTGGCCGCCGATAATCACATCAATTCCTTCAACCTTCTCTGCAAGCTCAAGGTCTTTCTCGTATCCAAGGTGAGTAAGAGCAATTATCTTATCGACTTTTTCTGTTTCTGTAATGGTCTTTATTGTTGCTTCAGATGCTTTGATTGCATCATTGAATACAATGTTTTCACCAGGGCTTGAAGCTTCAGGCGTATCTTCTGTGGTCAGACCGTAGAGAGCAACCTTCTCCCCATTCACATCAAGAATGACGTACGGATAGATAACACCATCTTTTTTCGAAGGAAAGTCTTTAGGATCTTTTACTAGATCACTCAATTTTGATTCGTTGGCCACATCTACATTGGAACTGACAATCGGGAACTTCGCTTTTTCAATAAAAGCTCGTAATACTTCAGGTCCTTTGTCAAACTCATGATTTCCAAACGTCATTGCATCATATTGCATCATGTTCATAAATTCAACATCGGCAAGTCCGTTCCATCTAGTAAAATATAAATCTCCTGAGAATACATCGCCGGCATCTAATAGAATGCTGTTTTCTTCTTTTGCACGAATTTCTTTTACTTTTGCAGCACGTCGGGCGGCGTTATCCAGATGTGCATGTGTGTCGTTCGTGTGCATAACAGTTAACTTCCAGCTGTCTGCAGGAGGCGTGACTTCGCCGCCTTTTAAATCAAGGGAATACTTTGCAAACCCATCAGCTGCTTCTCCTGCATATCGGATATTTTTCGTTTTTTCGGCAAAATCCCTTGCAGCCGGAGTTGACTCAAATACAACTTCAGCTTCTCCCTTAATTGGAGCAATGGACCAGTTTCCGTCAGCAGAAGGGTTGATTGTCTGTTCTTCTGTAATATAGTTCATTAAGGCCTGACGGTTTTCATCAGCTGAAATGTACGCAATATTTTCCGGCTTCATGTTAGGGAATCCGCCGCCTCCGGAAGCACGGTAGTTATTCGTGACAATTAAAAACTCTTGCTCCGGATTAACTTCCTTGCCTTCATATTGGAAGTTAACAATTCTGCTTGAATCAGCGTTTATCACTTTTCCATCTGCCGAGTATTTAGCGGGCTTTGTCACATCAATTTGATAGGTAACGCCGTCAATGACATCAAAGTTATAAGATCTGAAGTTTGCATCAAGCAATGCCTGTTCGCCTGTTTTAGCAGGATCAATCTGATTAAATTGTCCGGCAGACATCTCTAGCCATTCCTTTACTTGAGATCCGTTCAGCTTTATGATCTGCACAGTATTGTCGTAAAGGTATAGATCACCGATATTTTTGATGGCCAAATCGCCTTTTGCAATATTTGTGTAATAGTCAACACCGTTGCGTCCGCCGGCTTTAAACGGTGCAGCAGCGGAAAGGATCGGCAGCCCCTGTAACTTAGGGTTTTCAGCAGCGATTTTTTTCGCATACCATTTTTGAGCATCGTTCACAATTTGCACAGAAGGATCATCCTGGACTAAAGCAAAGAAGCTGTTAATGGGTGCTTCTGTCGTTCCAACTGCTTTTCTTACATAGTTAAGAGTACTTTCGTGAGTTGATTTGATTGTATTTACGATTTCTTCATCTTTAGTTGTGACAGAAGTGATTGGAGCTGCAGTTGACTGAGAATCAGTAACCGTCCATTTTCCGTCTTTTTGTCCTAATTTCAAATCGATTAAACCTAAGTGGCTTCCCCAGTTTTTAGGCATGACTACCGGGATGCCGTTTACTGTCCCTTTAGCATTGTCGATTTCAGCAATTCCATTGTACTTTTTGTCTCCGGGGAAAAGACCATGCTGATGACCTGATACGATTGCATCTATGCCTGGTACTTCTTTTGCCAAATCAAAGACCATATTTTCAGATCCTGCAGCCTGCGAAGCCGTCTCTATTCCAGTGTGAGCCATGACAACAATTAAGTCTGCACCTTTTGCTTTCATTTCAGGTATGACCGTTTTGGCTATTTCAACTATGTCTTTTGTGACAACTTTTCCTTCAAGATGCTTCTTGTCCCAAACGTTGATTTGGGGAGGGACGAAGCCGGTATATCCAATTTTAACGGTATGCTTATTGCCGGTATTATCAATAAGTTCTTTTTCTTTAATAGCGTATTGTTTGAAATAAGGCTTGTCAGTTTGAGCATCAAAAACGTTTGCACTTACTACAGGGAAGTTTGTCCCTTTGAGAGAGCCGTTAAGATAGTCTAATCCGTAATTGAACTCATGATTTCCAAGCGTGCCTGCATCATACTGAAGGGTGTTCATTGCGTCGAAAATAGGATTTGTTTTAGTGCCGGCTGCTATATCAGCACCTAAATTTTTATAAACATATTCACCCAGCGGGTTCCCTTGAATAAGATCTCCGTTATCTACTAAAATACTGTTTTTTGCACTTTTTCGGTATTCATCAATTAAAACAGCTGTGCGGGCTAATCCGTAGCTCGCCGTTTCTTTATCTGAATAGTAGTCATAGTCCATAATGTGGGCATGAATATCGGTAGTTTCCATCAAACGCAGATCAATTGAGGGAAGCTCCTCAGCAGCTGCATTTAATGCCGGGAAGGGGAGAACACTGAGTAAAACAAGGAAAGCAGCAAATGAATTGAATAATTTCTTGCCAAATGTATGGCTTGTTTTTCTTTTCACAAACATCCACCTTTCAGTATTTTTCACAACATTTAAATTTTATAAATTTTTTGTCTATAAATCTATGAGTATTTTGTCATTTATTGTTAAAATAAAGTAAAGATTTACAAAACTTTGTATTTACATTTACCGTCTTTTTATGGATATAAATGACCTGTTATTGAAGATTTTTTTGTCTTTTGAAAATGGTTCGTGGTTAAAAAGTACTTGTATTTTTATAAAAATTTTCATTCTTTACACTAGCAGCCTTCATAATTCGACAAGAGCAACTATTCCTGTCATATGTTTTGTTTCTTTTACAAAGGGTAGATTAAAAAGTGTTAACAAGTAGAGGAGGTTCTAGGAGATGAGTAAAAAAATTGCTGTTGTTGTAACGGATCATTTTGAGGACTCTGAATATACGGAGCCTGCAAAAGCTTATCAAGAAGCTGGTCACCAATTGACTGTTATCGAAAATGAAAAAGGCAAAACAGTAAAAGGGAAACAAGGACAGGAAACAATCAAGGTAGATGCATCGATTGCTGAAGTAAATGCGGATGACTTTGATGCGCTGTTTATTCCAGGAGGTTTTTCACCGGATATCCTGCGCGCTGATGATAAGTTTGTCACATTCACGAAAAAATTCATGGATGATAACAAACCGGTCTTTGCTATTTGTCATGGTCCGCAGCTGCTCATTACAGCAGAAACGCTTAAGGGGAGAGATGTGACTGGATATAAATCAATTGCCGTTGATTTAAAGAATGCCGGTGCAAATTTCCATGATAAAGAGGTTGTCGTATGCGGAAATCAGCTGGTGACAAGCCGCACGCCTGATGATCTGCCTGCTTTTACACGTGAATCGTTGAATCTATTAAAATAAATAAAAGAATAGCCCGCGCAGAAGGCGCAGGGCTATTTTTTATCTTCCAGATCTGGATTCTCCGCATTGGGGAGCGGATCTACATTTATAGCATCTTCTGTGTGAATCGCAGTCTTAAGTGAATAAACAACAAAAACAATACAAGTAATCAATAACAGGAATAAAACAATTGTTGCAAACCACCACATTGCAGCCATTTTTCAGCCCCCTTTGTACACATATATGCAAAAGGGGACGTGCTGAGAATCTTTTTTATTCTTTTTAGAAAGGAAAGTCCGATTTAAACTTTGCGGAGGTTTCCTAGTTCTTCAACAATAGCCTGCATTTCATTGGGTGAAAATGTATTCTTCTTCATGACTAAATCGTATATATCCTTCAATTCTTCATACATTTCTTCGTCAAAATGTGACGGTTTAATCGCTCCAATGTTAATGACGCGCAGTTTTTCTTTAATTTGTTCAATCATGTATTCTACATTTTCCACTGATTTTTCTGATAGATTATTCAACTGCATTCATCCTTTCAAACTTTCCCATTTAAGTATTATTTATTGTAACATGTTTTATGTAAATAAAAGATGCTAATTATAAAATCACTTGTGTAAAGAATAGAGAAATGTACCATAAACAGAGCAAGAGGAAACATACATATAATAAAGCTTGGTTTTTACGGCACATTGTCTTAATCGCAGGAGGAAAATGATGATTAAAGTAGTATTTGTTTGTTTAGGGAATATATGCCGATCCCCGATGGCAGAAGGAATAATGAGGCACTTAATTGATGAGCAAGGGCTAAGCAGGGCTATTGTGACAGATTCAGCCGGAACAGGAGACTGGCATATCGGCCATCAGCCCCACGAAGGAACAAGGAATATTCTTGATCATCACAAAATCGGGTATGAAGGGATACAGGCAAGAAAGGTGACCCTTGATGATCTTCTGGAAGTCGATTACATTATTGCGATGGACAATGAAAACCTTGGTTACTTAAGAAGGCTTGCGGGCTACTCCAAAACCGGCTTTGTCGGAAGGTTAATGGACTTTGTGCCGGATTCAGATCTGGCAGACGTACCGGATCCTTATTTTACAGACAACTTTGA
This sequence comes from Metabacillus dongyingensis, assembly GCF_019933155.2. NCBI lineage: Bacteria > Bacillati > Bacillota > Bacilli > Caryophanales > Bacillaceae > Metabacillus > Metabacillus dongyingensis. The sequence goes on from NZ_CP082944.1 coordinate 624,162, forward strand.
AGAGGTTTACGAAATGGTGTACACAGGATGTTCTCATTTGCTTGCGTGTATTAAAATAGAACATAACTTATAAGAAGAGGGGTTATTTCAGATGAGTAATGAATCGAACAGTTTGTTTCTAAAAGGCTTATTCGCCGGTGCAGCGGTTGGAGGAGCACTTACTCTTCTCCATAAGCCGACAAGAGATCAGTTTGTCGCACAGGGAAAATCCTTAAAAGACAAAACAGCCCTTTATATTGAAAATCCATCTCTATTGACAGAAGAGATTAAACAGCAAATTGATCAGGCAAAAAACGTGATTCAGGAAGCTAAAGAAGATATTGAATTTATCAATGAAAAAATAAATGAACTAAAAGAAACAGCGCCTCAAATGATTGAAATGATAGAAGAAACAAAAGAAAGGTTTATAACAGATCAAAAAGAGAGGTGAATAAATGAAAAGCGTGAAGCAGCGCCAGCATAAACAGAGATCCATCCTGAGAGATCTGTTTGAGCGTTTTTCAAAAGATGAAATCATTGGCCTTTCGGCAGAACTCGCCTATTTCTTTTTACTTTCACTGTTTCCGTTTTTAATCTTTTTAATGACTCTTATAGCCTTTCTTCCGCTTTCTCAGGAAGATATACTGAATTTTCTTGCGCAATATGCACCTGGAGAATCCGTTGCTATTATCAAAGAAACATTGGCTGAAATCATCAGCAATTCAAATGGAGGATTGCTGTCGTTTGGGATCCTTGCCACTTTGTGGTCTGCCTCAAATGGAATTAACGCCATTGTCCGTGCCTTTAATCGCGCCTATGATGTCTCTGAGAGCAGATCATTTATAGCAGCAAGGGGTATGGCGGTTTTGCTTACAATTGCGATGGTTTTTGTCATTTTAGTTGCCCTGCTTTTGCCTGTATTCGGGAAAGAAATTGGCATGTTCCTTTTTTCTGTATTTGGACTGTCAGATGAATTTTTAACCGTGTGGAATATGGGAAGATGGATTGTCAGTGCGCTTATTTTGTTCATTGTTTTTACAGCTCTTTATTTCTTTGCTCCGAATAAGCATTTACACCTGAAGGATGCAATGCCGGGTGCTGTTTTAGCAACAATTGGATGGGCCTTCGTGTCATTTGCCTTTTCTTATTATGTCGGGAGCTATGGCCATTACAGTGCCGCCTATGGGAGTTTGGGCGGAATCATTGTTCTGATGATCTGGTTTTATCTTTCCGGAATGATCATTATGATTGGCGGAGAGTTAAATGCCATTCTATACAAAAGAAAAGGGTCTCATTAATATTTCCAATGATTGTGTGTCATAGAGAGCGGAAAATAGTGAAACAGTAAAGAAGAAGACATGGTCTTCAAAATCTTGCTGGGCAGGTGAATCTTCATGGCAAAGCATACGAAAAAAGGCGGAAGCCATAACAAGCAGAATTCAAAAAGCAAGCCGCAGCATAAAACAAGTGGCAGTGCAAACGGTCAGAACGGCTACCACTAAACAAAAAAGCAAACCGCTACCTGTGCGGTTTGCTTTTTTTATCTGTCTGTCGCCTCAGGCTTTCTTCTGAAATCAAGCTGATTGTGCTTTTAACTCAGGATTAATGCTAAATAGAAAAGAATTCGGCAAGTTAATTTAATTACTTATATCTAAAATATGAACGGCTAAATTAAACTTAATATCGGCTAAATAAAACGGGAAATCCGCTAAATAATTGTGAATTTCAGCTAATAAAATGGCGATTTCGGGTAAATGCTGACTCAGCAGAGCAGCTGCCACTAAAAAAAGCAAATCGCTGTCCCTGCGATTTGCTTTTTTGGGTTCCGCTTTTTGTATTATTCAGCAAGCTGGATATAACTATGGTATGCCGAAGAATAAATATGCTCGATATCCTCATCAGTCATATACATCAATGTTTCTGTTTCGATATCCTTCATTTTTGCGATAAATTCGATCATGTTTTTGCGCTCTTGTCTTTTCATAATAATAATTCCTCCTGTTATATTATTGTTATGATACAGAATGTATTTGTTAATACTATTATATAACAGACAATTCAAAATGTTCAACCTATATTTTAAAAAAAACGCCAATTTTTTAGAGATTAGGGAGTATGCAATTTTTGCGCTTACATGTCTGGCTCCATCGCCTAACTCCTCGGCCAGAAAGGATCCGCCAGTAAAGGCAAAAAGCGCCTTTTCTGACGGATCCTTATCTGTCTTTCGGAGCTAAACAGGCGCTTGCGCTTTTCTTAATTATTGGCGGTTTTATAAGCAGGCTGTTTAAAGAAAGCGGTCGTTATGAAAATAAGGAGTAAAATAAAGCTGACTACATGAAAAAAATTAGCCGATGCCACATGCTCAATATATAATCCGCCTAAAAAAGGACCGGATATGCTTCCGATGCTGAAAAAGATGCCGCACAGCAGGTTTCCTGCAGGAAGCAGGTTTTTAGGAAGCAGATCAGCCATAAAGCTGATGCCAAGCGAAAAAGTGGACCCAACAAGCATGCCAGCTGTAAAGAAACAGATAACGAGCGGAATGAGTGTGTCTGCAAAGCTTGCGGCCATAAAACTAATAAATCCAAACAGCATGACGAACAAAATGGTATTTCTTCTTCCGAATCGGTCGCTGATGATCCCGAGAGGAAGCTGAAAAACAATGGCTCCGATGGCAAAGGAAGATAAGATAATGGAAACAGATGAGACATCTAATCCTGTCCGAAGCGCATAGACAGGGTAATTTCCGTTAAGAGAGGCTTCCAAAAAGCCATATCCGAACGTAGGAAGAAATGCAACCCATGCAAGCTTTGATGCTTTTGCAAAGCGTTTTGCCGTCCCAAAAAATGAAGTCGATCCCATGTCTTGTTCAGGAAAATCATTCTTCAGAAAAAAGACGAAGGCCCATGCGATTAAACTAATGCTGCCAGAAAGAATAAAAGGCAGGCTTGGGCTTATTTCAGCAAGCGGAACCATAAGCGGCCCTGCTGCAAAGCCAAGTCCAAAAAACAGTCCATAAAGAGAGATATTGCGTCCGCGTTTTTCCTCAGAAGAGATGGATGTAATCCATGTTTGCGTTGAAAAATGGAGCATGTGATCACCTACACCAATTAAAAGCCTGAGTAAAAACCAGAACCAGAATGACTGAATCCAAAGAAAACCAAACAAGCTGAGAGCAACCATGATTCCTCCAACTAAAATCAGAGGCTTAAAGCCAAACCTCTTCAATGGCCCTTCCATAAAAGGAGAAGCAATCAAAACACCTATGTAGAGCCCTGTGGCATGCAATCCATTGACAGATGATGAGTATCCTTCCTGCTCAAAGATGATGGCGATTAATGGGAGAAGCATTCCCTGTGAAAAACCTGAAATAGCGACAATACTGACGAGGATAGCGAATTTGAATTTCGGCATAATCTTGACTCCTTACTCTATTTTCCATCCTGAATGTTACACTCATTATTCAAAGCAGACAAGAAAAATTGCATTTCCTTTTTGGGTATGATGGGAGAAAGAAAGGGATGGTGACAGTGAAATTTAAAATGAGGGAAGCAGGATTCAGCGCAAATTTAGAATACGGAGAACTGCATGCTGCAGGAAATAAAAAATATGGTTTTCGTCCCTATCAGCTTATGGTTTCGTCAATTGCCGTTTGCAGCGGCCGGAGTGCTCAGGGGAATTCTTGAAAAGAAAAGATTAGCTGCAGAGGACATCACGAAAAGAAACGAAAATCCAGTAGCACCAGTACCCAAATTCAGGGTTGAGCCAGAAAAGGGGAATCATGCCCACTCAATGAGTACACAAATTCAGGGTTGAGCCAGAAAAGAGGAATCATACGCAAGCAATGAGTACCCAAATTCAGGGTTAAGCCAGAAAAGAGGAATCATACGCAAGCAATGAGTACCCAAATTCAGGGGTGAGCCAGAAAAGAGGAATCATACGCACTTAATGAGTACCCAAATTCAGGATTGAGGCAGAAAACGGGAATCATACGCACTCAATGAGTACTCAAATTCAGGATTGAGGCAGAAAACGGGAATCATACGCACTCAATGAGTACTCAAATTCAGGGGTGAGCCAGAAAAGAGGAATCATACACACTCAATGAGTACCCAAATTCAGGGTTGAGCCAGAAAAGAGGAAACATACGCACTCAATGAGTACTCAAATTCAGGGTTGAGCCAGAAAAGAGGAATCATACACACTCAATGAGTACCCAAATTCAGGGTTGAGCCAGAAAAGAGGAATCATACGCAAGCAATGAGTACCCAAATTCAGGGTTGACCCAGAAAAGGGGAAACATACGCACTCAATGAGCACTCAAATTCAGGGTTGAACCAGAAAAGAGGAATCATACGCAAGCAATGAGTACCCAAATTCAGGGTTGAGCCAGAAAAGGGGAAACATACGCACTCAATGAGTACTCAAATTCAGGGTTGAGCCAGAAAAGGGGAATCATACGCACTTAATGACAGAAAAGAGGAATCATACACACTCAATGAGTACCCAAATTCAGGGTTGAGCCAGAAAAGAGGAATCATACGCACTCAATGAGTACTCAAATTCAGGGGTGAGCCAGAAAAGAGGAATCATACGCAAGCAATGAGTACCCAAATTCAGAGTTGAGCCAGAAAAGGGGAAACATACGCAAGCAATGAGGACCCAAATTCAGGGTTGAGCCAGAAAAGGGGAATCATACGCACTTAATAAGTAGTACGCCCGTAGCACCCGTTGCGAGCGAAACGGATCGAGAGCATTGCCCTTCATTTTGTCATTTAGGGTAATGACCTTCCCGTGGAGAAAATAGAGCAGTCCATTAAGCTTGCCAGTGCGATCGGTGGAAGTCAGCAAAATTACTTAAAACCTTAGAGATTAAAAAATGAGACTGTGCATACCGCACAGTCTCATTTTAAAGTTCGATGATTTCAGGTTCGCTTCCCGCTTTTTGATAATACCTGATTGATTTAAGTGTTATTTTTAAAAGTAAGTAGTTTGGATCGTCTGGTCCGGAAATCCACTCTTTTAACTCCCCGTTCCAGAATTTCTCTTTTAATTCGGCAGATTCTTCTACAGAAGCACTGCCTTCTATTTCTGCATAATCATTTTTCCAGGCGTCGCCATTAAAGCCAAGAAGAACATGAACGCTTGGATTGTTTTCAATATCTTCTGCCTTGTGGGTATCTTTGTTTGTAGCTGTATATAAAGTTAGTCCATCGTGGAAAAACAGCATGAACCTCGAAAATGGTTTGTTTTGACGGATTGTGGCAAGTGTGCCGATTTTATGTTCTTTGAACATTTGCAGAACTTTTTCTTTAGGTTCACTCATATTCATTCACTCCTTTCATATCTTTCATTAATCTGCATCAAATGCGTCTTTTCATACGCAGCAAAAGCGTGTGGTTTAATTTTTCGCAAAATAGAGAAAGAATAAGTAGAAGAAAGGGTGAGAATGAAATGAATCGAATCTTTTTTATTGTTGTAATGGCAGGTGTTCCTCTATCTGTTATAGGGAGTCTAATGCACTGGCCGCAGATCCTCATGTTTGCCATTTATTGTATTACTATTATTGCTCTTGCCGGCTATATGGGAAGAGCCACAGAAAGCCTGGCAATCGTGACAGGTCCACGGATAGGCGGACTGCTTAATGCTACGTTTGGAAATGCTGTTGAGCTCATCATCTCTATTTTTGCATTAAAGGCAGGTTTAATTGGAGTGGTGCTTGCCTCATTAACAGGCTCTGTTCTTGGAAATTTGCTTCTTGTAGCCGGCCTTTCGTTTTTCGTAGGCGGATTAAAGTTTAAAAGGCAGGAGTTTAATGTATACGATGCGAGGCATAATTCTGGTCTATTAATTTTCGCTGTTGTTGTGGCATTTGTGATCCCTGAAATTTTTGCAATGGACATGGATGAGACAAAAACGTTAAACTTAAGTATAGGCATTTCAGTTATTTTAATTATTTTATATTTAGCAGCCTTATTCTTTAAGCTTGTTACTCACCGCGGTGTTTATCAGCATAAAACAGATGAAATCGAAGATCACGAGAAGCCTGAATGGACTGCTAAAAAAGCATTGTTTATTCTGTTGCTTGCAACAATTGCAGTAGCTTACGTTTCGGAGAATCTCGTACATACATTTGAGGCTGTTGGCGAGAGCTTCGGCTGGAGTGAACTCTTCATCGGGGTCATTATCGTTGCAATAGTCGGTAATGCTGCTGAGCATGCATCAGCAATCATTATGGCCTATAAAAATAAAATGAATATAGCAGTTGAGATAGCGGTAGGGTCCACACTGCAGATCGCCATGTTTGTAGCACCGCTTCTGGTCCTGATTTCCTTAATGTTCACAAAAAAAATGCCGCTTGTCTTTACAGTGCCGGAATTGATTTCAATGGTAACGGCCGTTCTGCTGACCATTTCCATTACGAATGATGGGGACACCAACTGGTTTGAAGGGGCAACCCTTCTGGCAGCTTACTTGATCATGGGCATTGGTTTTTATCTTTTGTGAAAAAAAAGGGACTCTGTGCAAAGCACAGAGTCATTTTTACGTGTAGGACGAAACAATTAGTAAGAAGCTAACCCTCATGAAATCATGTGAGTTATTATAAATGTAGCATGTTATTTAAAAAATGTAAATATTCAGTTTTTAAATTCTCTGCTGCTATAGAAGGACATACATATAGAGAGAAAAGGGGATGGAGAGCATGATTTATCGATTGGGCTTTTTTGTAATCGGTTTATTTGTTTTGGCATTTGGTGTGACACTGACGATTAAAGCAAACCTGGGAGCTGGAGCATGGGATGCATTAAATGTGGGATTAACCGATCAAATCGGCTTAACAGTCGGCAGCTGGATTTTTATTGTGGGAATCATAATTATTTTGTTAAACGCTGTTCTTATGAGAGAAGCTCCAAAGGTACTCGGCGTCTTTACCATTTTATTGATCGGATTTTTTGTTGATTTTTGGATGCTTTCTATTTTTCAGGATATCATCATACAAAATCTATTTTTTAAAGCAGTCATTTTATTTTTAGGGATTTTATTAATAGCAATTGGAGTTTCTATTTATCTTCAAACAAGCTTCCCTGCAAATCCGATTGACCAGCTCATGCTGACGCTGCATCAGAAGTTTGGACTGAGTCTGATGGCTGCAAAGACGATTGGTGAAGTGGGTGCGCTTGTTCTTGCTCTGTTATTTGCAGGTCCTATTGGCCTTGGAACAATCATTATTACATTCGGAATCGGACCGCTGATTCAGCTGTGCAATCCTCCTGTAAACGCGGTAATTGGAAAATGGATGGCGAAAACTTAGTTAAAATATTGGATAAAGAAGTAAGAGCTTGAAAACAATAATTGTAAAGCAACCGAAAGGGGTTTAGGAAATGAGAAAATGGATGCTCGTTTCAATGGCTTTGCTCTTATCAATTAGTTTTTCAAGCTCTGTTCTTGCGGCGAACAAAGCAAGGGTGCCAAGCTCTGTTCTGGATATCTCCAAGGAGAATACGTATCCGAACCCAACTCAGGATCTGCCGTATCTTCAGCCGAGTGAATTTGCTCAAAGCCTGATTGAAACGTCTAAAATTCCGATTGAAAATCCTAATTTAATCCGTCTCTTGAATGAATCATCAATCTCTGATAATCCGCTGTCAATCGGATACAGAGCAACGATTTTCCTCGGGCAATGGGCATTAAATTATGAATCAAGCGAAACCGCTGTTAACTGGGAGTTCCAGAAAATCAATACAAATTTCTTTGATAACCGCGGCGGCAAGGCAACAACTCAAATTCATTATAAGCAAGAATCCCAAAAGCAGGTAAAAGGCGGATTAACTGCTCATATTCCCAGTGAAGATGATGTAAAAAAAATGATGCTCTTAAAGGCGATGAAAAAGACAAACCTGCCTTTATCATTTCAGACAATCATCGGAACAGGGTCAAAAAAAGAACAGATCTATAACATCCCGCCAAAAAGAATCGGATATTTAAATGCATACGCACCGGCAGTCAATGAAAAGGGCAAAGTAACATATGGCGAAGTCTACTTAGTGTTAAAAGGAAATAAAAGAAGAATTTCTGTTCAAAATGTGACATCCCAGGGAATAGGGGCCTGGATTCCTGTTCAGGATCATGCATCTTTCGGATTTACCGTTTCAGAACAACCGAGATAAACAAAAAAGCGAGCCTTAAACGGCTCGCTTTTTTATATGAAGGATTTCCTTTTTTGAAAATCTATATCCTGATAATAACTATTTTTCACTAAAAGGTTTGGACCAAGACATGAAACAGCCGGGCAATGGCAGTTAAGCTCGCGGGCAAGCTTAGATTCATTCCAGCGGTCATAGGCGGATTGGAGCGTATCATTTTGAATGTTGCCAAGCTCAGGCGTATCTCCAAAGTCTGTCACAATGATGTCCCCATTGAAAATATTGACATTAAGCCTTGAACGGCCGTCAGGATCATTGCGCACTGTTACGTTTTTACTTTCCCAAAGTCGTCTAATGAGCTTTATATCTTCTTCTTCCTCACTGCAAGCGTAAAAGGGCAGTGTGCCAAAAAGCATCCATACATCTTCATTTCGTATATCAAGCAGCTGATGAATAGCTGCTCTGACTTCATTTAAAGTAAGTGTCTCAAGGGCACTTGCGAAATCTGAGGGATACATTGGATGAATTTCATGACGCTGGCATTTCATATCATTCACGATTTGCTCGTGAATTTTTTCAATATGAGGCAATGTACGCTTATTCAGCATCGTTTCTGCAGAGACCATAATTCCTGCATCTACAAGGGCACGGCTGTTTTCAATCATACGATCAAAATAAGCAGTGCGCTGTTCATAAGTTGGCTTCCTGTCCATCATCGCAAATCCGCCTTCTGCGAAATCATCGAGCGTTCCCCAGTTATGAGAGATATGTAAAACGTCCAGGTATGGAGCGATTTTTTCATAACGCGCCAAATCAAGCGTCAAATTAGAGTTTATTTGCGTACGAACTCCCCGTTCGCGGGCATACTTTAGTAAAGGAAGCACATAATTGTCTACTGACTTAAGCGACATCATTGGTTCTCCGCCTGTAATGCTGATTGACCTGAGCGTTTCTGCTTCGTCCAGCCTTTTTAGGATTAAATCAATCGGCAATGCTAACGGATCTTTCGGGGAGAGTGTATAGCCTACAGCACAATGCTCACAGCGCATGTTGCATAGAGTCGTTGTCGTAAATTCAACATTTGTTAAGGTTAATTTACCATATTGCTTTATATCTAAATAAGCCTCCCACGGATCATAAGAAGGTGTAATGGGCTGCAGTATATTTCCAGCTGATGCATTCATTCATAAAACTCCTTTTTCAAGTTCACATAGAGAACATTCTATCATGAACATCATATTTTGGAATACCTTCTCCGATTGTACTGTTGTCAAAGAAGGACGAATAAGCTACGATATCACTATCAGTGAAAGGAGAGATACATCTTGGGCAACGCCGTTCATGATAAAGACTCACAGTTAAAATATTTAAAAACACGCTTAAATATGTTTATGAATGTCATCGATTCAATGGATCCTGAGTCAACAGACGTCGAGGATATTGATCGTTTAATTAAAATGCTTGATGAGCTTGAAGTGAAGCAGGAACAGTTTAAAAAGGACTGGGATAAAAAATAGAGGGAATCAGCTGCTGAGGCAGCTGTTTTTTTTATGTAATTACAAGTAAAATCAGGTGATGATTGGTAAAAGCTTTATGCGAGTAAAAAGAACATTTTGGAAAGTAATGAATATCCCCTTGTAAAAGTTTTTCGGGTAAATTCTTTCCAGGCTGTAAGCCTTTCCAACTAAAACGCAAAGGAGTATAATAAAAATTGAATGAAATTGACCGAATACTATAGACAATAAGGGGAGAAACAGGATGGAAAATTTTTATCAAAGCATGTACAACTTAATTGTCGAGACATCTACAAACCTTCCTAAGGATGTCCGCCGTGCAATCTTGAAAGCAAAAATGAAAGAGAATGCAGGTACGCGCGCTGCATTGTCTCTTGCGACTATTTCTGAAAATATCAAAATGGCGGATGAAAATGTATCGCCAATTTGTCAGGATACAGGACTTCCGACTTTCAAACTGAAAGTTCCCGTTGGTGCTAATCAGCTTCAAATGAAAGAAGAGATCAAACGCGCCATTGCTCAAGCGACAAAAGACGGAAAGCTTCGTCCAAACTCAGTGGATTCGTTAACCGGTGAGAACAGCGGAGATAATCTTGGATATGGCACACCCGTCATTAAATTTGAGCAATGGGAAAAAGACTATATTGATGCCCGTTTAATTTTAAAAGGCGGCGGCTGTGAAAATAAAAATATTCAATACAGTCTGCCGTGCGAGCTTGATGGACTTGGAAAAGCTGGCCGGGACTTGGACGGCATCCGCAAATGCATTCTTCATTCTGTTTATCAGGCACAAGGACAAGGCTGCAGTGCAGGGTTCATTGGAGTGGGAATTGGCGGAGACCGCACTTCCGGCTATGAGCTTGCAAAAGAACAGCTTTTCAGAAGTTCAGAAGACGTCAATTCAAACCCGGATCTTCAAAAACTTGAAGAGTATATTGTGGAAAAAGCCAATCAGCTCGGAATAGGCACAATGGGCTTTGGCGGGGAAGCTACTCTTTTAGGGTGCAAAGTTGGAGTGATGAACCGGATTCCTGCCAGCTTCTTTGTATCTGTTGCATATAATTGCTGGGCATATCGCCGTTTAGGGGTAAACATTGATGCTGCAAGCGGTGAAATTCAAAATTGGCTGTACCAAGAGGGCGAGATGCCAAACTTGAATGATGCAGATCAAACGGATGAAGCACCGGATTCACGTGAAGTTGTTCTGGAAGCGCCAATTACAGAAGAAAAAATCCGTGAATTAAAAGTTGGCGATGTTGTTCATATCAATGGAATGATGTACACGGGCCGCGACGCGATTCACAAATACTTATCTGACAATGACGCCCCGGTCGATCTTGAAGGTCAAATTATCTACCATTGCGGTCCAGTTATGCTGAAGGATGAAGATGGGAATTGGCACGTGAAGGCTGCCGGGCCGACAACAAGTATTCGTGAGGAGCCTTATCAGGGCGATATCATGAAAAAATTCGGTATTCGCGCAGTCATTGGAAAAGGCGGCATGGGGCCAAAAACGCTGAAAGCCCTTAATGAACATGGAGGAGTCTATCTGAATGCGATTGGCGGAGCCGCACAATACTATGCAGATTGCATTAAATCAGTTGAAGGTGTTGATCTTATGCAGTTTGGCATTCCAGAAGCGATGTGGCACCTGAAGGTTGAAGGATTTACCGCGGTAGTCACAATGGACTCACATGGCAACAGCCTGCATGCAGATGTTGATCAGTCCTCTCTTGAAAAGCTTTCACAATTCAAAGAACCTGTTTTCAGTTAAGGCGAAGCCGGATTATTCCGGCTTTTTTTATTAAAATAATAAGAGAAACTTGGCTAAAAAGACAAAATGACGAGGAAGTATTTAGTGAAAATCAAAAAAATTACATCCGTAATTAAACTCAAAAACCCGCTAAATTAATGGTGATTTTCGCAATAATAAACCTATGGACTTTCTTGAAAAACTCTTCGCAGTTCCTTCCCATATGTTACCTGCTAAAAAACAGTATGTAATTTATGCTCTTTCCGACACTATAGATAGAAACTATGTCAGGGGAGCGATTATTTTGAGATACTGTTGCGCTATTTTAAGCGTTCTGCTGTTTTTATCATTCGGAATTCATGAAGCAAAAGCGTCTGTCTCTAACCAGCCGATCAACTGGGGCTTTGAAAAAAGCAAAAATCACAAATCTGCAAATCCCGGTTTGCCGATGGAGAAGCTGCTGAATAAATATGATTCTTTTTTTATGGGTGACCCAACTCAAAAATATATTTACTTAACATTTGATAATGGTTACGAAAACGGCTATACAGGAAAAGTCCTTGATGTGCTGAAAAAAAGAAAAGTACCTGCCGCTTTTTTTGTAACAGGTCATTATTTGCTCGATCAGCCGCAGCTTGTCAAGCGTATGGCTGATGAAGGCCATATCGTTGGAAACCATTCATGGCATCACCCGGACTTAACAAAAGTCAGTGATGAACGATTTAAGAAAGAGCTGGACTCGGTAAGACTGAAAACGGAGCAGTTAACAGGCTACCATGGCATCAATTATTTGCGCCCGCCAAGAGGTGTTTTCAGTGAACGGGTTCTGTCTTTATCAAGAGAACTTGGCTATCAGCCGGTATTCTGGTCGCTTGCCTTTGTCGACTGGCATACGAATGCACAAAAAGGCTGGAGATACTCATATGATCAAATCATGACTCAAATTCACCCAGGATGTATTCTTTTGCTGCATACTGTCTCAAAAGATAATGCAGAAGCACTTGACCGTGCGATAGATGATTTAACAAAACAAGGCTATATCTTTAAAAGCCTTGATGATCTGATGATTGACCGAACATTTCACCAGAAATTCCTTTACTCCCTTTGACCTATGCTCGGAGGGAGTTTTGCGTTTCCCGCTTGTGTATTCATGGTATAATACACAGTATCAAAAATAAGGGATTTGAGATGACTATGTGGGAAGAACGTATACGTATAGAACCTCCATATGATTTTGACCGTGTGCTCGATCGTTTATCCATGGATCCGCTTCATCATGTTCGTTTAGAGGAGCGTGAGGTTTCTATACCTCTCCGAAACCAGAACAATGATCCATTTGTTGTAACCGTAAAAGGAATGGGGACAAAAACGGCTCCTGAATTTCTTCTCAGCGGCAAATCGGATAAAGACTTTGCAATAAAAGAAACGATGCGTATTTTTCAGTGGGATTTTTCTTTAGTTGATGTTCAAACACATTTTCGTTCTACAAACATTGCAGAAATATTCGAAGCGCATGACGGGACGCCGATCGTCCTTGAATTTAGTCTTTACGGCTGTCTGATGAAGTGCATTATTCATCAGCAGCTCAACCTGAAATTCGCCCATACACTGACAGAACGTTTTGTTCATACATTCGGTGAGAAGATTGACGGTGTATGGTTTTACCCGGCTCCTGAAAAAGTGGCTCAACTTGATTGCAGTGATTTAAGGGAGCTTCAGTTCAGCGGCCGCAAAGCGGAGTATGTGATTGATACATCAAAGCTTATAGCTGAAGGCAAAATAAACCTTGAAGAACTTCAGAATATGGAAGATGCAGCTATTCTTAAGGAACTTGTAAAAATACGCGGTGTAGGTCCCTGGACAGTCCAGAATCTGCTTTTATTCGGACTCGGCCGTCCAAACCTTTTTCCGTTTGCAGATATAGGTATACAAAATGCATTAAAAAAGCATTTTCAGCTTGAACGGAAACCAACCTTTGAAGAAATGGAAATCCTAAGCAAAGAGTGGTCACCTTATTTAAGCTATGCATCTCTTTATTTATGGAGAAGCATTGAATAGAAATGGAGCGGCAAACATGAAGAACAATCAGAAAAACATCGGAATTACCCTTGAAAAAGGACAGACTTTTCCACTTACAATAAAAAGACTCGGCATTAATGGAGAAGGGGTAGGCTACTTTAAAAAACAAGTTGTTTTTGTGCCAGGCGCCCTTCCGAACGAGGAAGTTGTCGTAGAAGCAACGAACATCGGACAGAAATTTGCAGAAGGCAAGATCAAGAAAATCAGAAAGGCATCTCCTCACAGGGTAGATGCGCCGTGTCCGATTTATCATGAGTGCGGGGGCTGCCAGCTTCAGCATTTTTCCTATGAACAGCAATTAAAAGAAAAGAGAGACATTATTGTTCAGGCAATGGAGCGGTATTCAGGACTTGATCTGGGCAAAGTTGAAATCAGACAAACAATCGGCATGGATGATCCCTGGAACTACCGGAATAAAAGCCAGTTCCAGACTGGTTTGCGAAACGGAAAAGTCATTGCCGGCCTATACAGTAAAAACTCTCATCATCTTGTAAATATTGATCACTGTATTGTACAGCATGAAGCAACAAATAAAGCGACTCAAACAGTAAAGCAGATTTTACAGGATTTGAAGGTCTCAATTTACGATGAACGTAAGCGCAAAGGAATCGTACGTACGATTGTCAGCAGAATCGGCTTTACAAGCGGTGAGGTACAGATTGTTTTGATCACATCACAGGAGAATCTTCCTCGCAAAGAACTGATTGTCAGTGAAATTCAGAAGCGCCTTCCTGAAGTGAAATCCATCATGCAGAACGTGAACGGTGAAAAAACGTCTTTGATCTTCGGAGAGAAAACCATTCACTTAGAAGGAGAAGAAGTGATTCAAGAGGAATTGGGCGATCTTTCTTTCGAGTTGTCAGCACGGGCATTTTTCCAATTGAATCCTGTTCAGACTGTCAAGCTGTATGATGAAGTGAAAAAAGCTGCACAGCTTACAGGTTCTGAAAAAGTAGTTGATGCATATTGCGGAGTCGGCACCATTGGCATGTGGCTCTCAAAGGGTGCAAAGGAAATCAGGGGAATGGATACAATCGCAGACTCCATTGCAGACGCGAAGAAAAATGCAAAGAAGCATGGAGTTAAAAATGCAACTTATGTAAAAGGAACGGCTGAGCACTGGCTCCCAAAATGGCTCGGCGAAGGCTGGCGCCCCGACGCAGTCGTTGTCGACCCGCCAAGAACAGGCTGCGACCAAAAGCTGCTTGGTGCGATTCTTAAGGTGAAACCGAAGAAGTTTATTTATGTATCATGTAATCCGTCTACATTGGCTAAAGATATTAAGACACTTTCGAAGGCGTATAAGGTTGAATATATTCAGCCTGTGGATATGTTTCCGCATACTGCGCATGTGGAGTGTGTGGTGAGGTTTGTTTTGAAAAGTAAATAGTCAGAGTGAAGTATAAATTTAGTGAGAGAAATTGAAATTATTTCTCTCTATTTTTTTGTTTTATAGCTTAAAGATACATATGGCGATTGATTGATGTGGTATTATTTGGATAGTGAATGCGGATGAATCAGGGAGTTGTATAAATGTAACTATAGAACGTTTTCAAAAAATATAAACACCATTTGGATTAAAGATTAAGCTTGAGTGTGAAAATGAACCTTGCTGCCTGGGCAGCTGATTGAAAGCGGTAAGACTATTCCTTCTAAAACAACGCACAAAACAAAACCCAGGAATGCTCTTTGCGTTCCTGGGTTTTACTTCAATTCTTCCTCTCAAAAAGATCTTCTTATTAAGAGAAACTAGTCTCAAACTCAATCTTCCTAAACGGACTGTGTTTGGATGCCATCAGTTTAATCAAAGTGTTTTTCTGGAAGTTCAAGTATTTTTCCTGATCGTCTGTACTTTTCTGGACAAATTCTGCTCCTGCTGTGCAGGCGGTCAGGTACTCGCTCCAGCTTGTGTACATGGTCTGGGCAAGTCTGACTGCCCGGATTTCGTAGGATTGTGCTTCTTTCTGGGTAAGGAGGCCTGTCCTTTGTGCGTGCTTTGTGAGCAAAATCGCACTGGAGAGATCGAATGCTCCGATGCTGTGCTCATTTAAGCGATGCATGTACTTCTTCACGGCAGAGAGCTTGGCAATGAGCGTTTCATCTTCGCCGATGGAAAGCAGCTCTTTGGCCTCAGCCTCTGAGAGGAAAAGGAGGGAGCTTTGCAGGACGTAAAATTCTCTTCTGTTTCCCGTTGTTAAAAACCACTCCAGTCTGTCCTGGGCGGTGTTTTTGTCTGTGATTTCATACTGTTTCAGATGTTTTCTGGCTGTGCGCTTGCTGAATGGAACCTCTGAAAGATAGAGAGAGTAGTAGAAAGTGTAATATCCAATCATACACAGGGGTGCCAGTGTGTTCACATATTTTTTCTGTTTTCGGTTCATACGGCTGCTCCTCCTTTCTATAAGAACGTTTTTCGGACGCGGTTCCATTCTTTTAACAGGGTTATGACGGTTATTGTCCATATCATCGTCCAGAACAGCGGTGTTAATGTGTACTCGAAATAAAAAGAAAGATCAGTGTATTTAAAAATAGAAAAGAGGGCGACAATGACCACCCAGACTGGATTTGACTGCCATTCTTCTCCTAGAGCAAGAAGCCTGTTATGACTCACCATTAAAAAGCTGAGAGCAAAAATCATCTTCCATTTCAAATGACAGCCCAGAAAAGCAGTCAGCTTTTGGCTGAACGTGTCAGGTCTGACATCTTTTTTAATTTCTTTCTTCGTCAGGGGCTTTCGCTTAAAGCTGTTTCTGAGAAGGAAATCATTGATCTTAGCCAGGTAAACAACTGTCTCTGCATCTTTGCCCTGAATGCTCTCTAGATGCCTAAACTGTTCACGGGCTTTCTGCCATTCCTCGGTTTCTAAATAGATTCTGCCTAAAAGACTGATGGCATCCGGGTCATACGGATGATCAGAAAGGAACTTGAGGAAGACCTGCTCCGCTTCTTCCAGTTTGCCGGCTTTATGCAGCAGCTTTGCAAGCAGCGTGCGGTTCTTAGTGTTTTCAGGCTGGAGCGTGCATGCTTTTTTTAAAGCAGCAGCAGCTTCTTCAAACCGGCCGATTCGTTCGAAAATCATTCCGGCTATTGTCTGCAGATGCGGGTCATCCTGAAAAATGGACAGGGCGGTCTTCAAATACGCTTCCGCTTCTTCCAGCCGATTTTCAAGGAGTTCATCAAGTGCTTTTTCCCGGTTCATCAGATAAAGATCATAGGGAATGTTCTCTATATGTAATAATGCTTGATACGAAAGAGATGGATAGAGTCCAGTGTTGTCGTTCAGACGCCGCAGAAATGCCTCAGTTTCTTCCTCACCGAGAAGGTACGGATCCTCCCGAAGCAAGTCAATCCATTGGAACGTGTCTTCAAGCAGTTTCCAGATGTAGTCAGGAAGATACGGGTTCAGTTGAAGAAAAGTCAGAAGCCGTTCACTTAGATAGTCTCTTTGCTCCAAATCCCACAGAGCATCATCATTCAGGAGCTCAAGCCATTTCTCTCTGTTAATACGTGAGGGGAAATCCTGATAGAGCTTCTCAACTTTCTCCATAAACAAATCGATAGATGCTTGGGGATCTGCTTCTGTCTCGTGCCATTCAGGAAAAGGAAAATGAGAGGAGATGAAAGGGGCAGGCTCCTCTATTGGTACGGTGACAGTCTCTTTGTAGACACTTTCCTCGCTTGTCTGGAAATTCCGGGCTATTCTTTTTCTTTCTTTTTTTACAGTTTCAAAGGCCTCCCGCAGCCTCTGATAGCCTTCAGGATCGTCTTCAGGGTGATGGATTTTGAGCTTTGCCGAATAGGCTTTTTTAATAACAGTGAGGTCGTCAGTCGGTTCGACTCCTAGAATATTCCATGCTGAATTCATCGCTGTCTGCTCCAGTTTTCCATCTCTTCGAGGATCTCTTTTAACCGTGCTGCTGCTGCGCGGATTTTCTGGTCATCCTGTGAGGCGAGGATGTGTTCAAACTGTTCAAGGGCAGCGGCTGCAGCTTCCCGTTCGCGTCCGAGCGTTTCTTCATATAATCGTTCGCCTCTTGCGAGAAGGAGCCTGTTTTCTGTGCGGTCTCTCGGATGGATTTTGAGGGCCTTCAGCTCCTCCATTCTCTTTTCCATTTCAAGAGGGGTCATGCTTCCTGCGTTTTTTTCAATCATCATTTTCTGTTTGCGGCCGGTGCTGATGGTTGTGACCTCAACTTCAAGCAGCCCGTTAATGTCGTATGTATAGCGCACATCGACGGATTCCTCTCCTGCAGTCGCTTTTGGGATCTGAACAGTCAGTTCGCCGATCTTCAAATTGTTTTCAACGCGTCTGCTTTCTCCCTGATAGATGTCAATGACAATCCGGTTCTGGTTGTCCCGGATGGTGTACAGGCGCTCCACTCTGCTGACAGGAATCGGCGTATTCCGCTCTATAATCGGAAGAAAATAGCCGGAAGTATATGAGTCAGCATCATGCTGCTTCACGACGTCTGTTCCAAGTGAAAAGGGGCAGACATCTGTAAGAATCAGCTCGTCCACGGCTTCATTTCGTTCCTTCAGGGCTACCTGAACCGCTGTTCCAAGAGCTACTGCTTCATCAGGATGAATCGTAAGAAAAGGAAGTTTGCCGAAAATCTTTGTCACAATGCCTTTGATCATAGGCAGTCTTGTGGCTCCGCCAATTAGGATGACCGCATCAATCTCGTCCGTCTGCAAATCGGCATCCCGCAGCGCGCGCTCAATCGGATTCCGTAATTTCAGCATGAGCGGCTGGGACATTTTTTCAAAGGAGGACCTGTCCACACTGGATGAATACTCCTGTCCGTTGTGATGGAGTACCATATGGCCCCGCTGATGATGGCTGCCAAGCTCCCGTTTGCATGCTTCTGCCTGTTTAAACAGAACAGATTGTGCCCGTGCATCCAGGTCATCTGCCGCAAGCTTATGTTCGTTCAGAAAATAATGCATGAGCAGGTTCGTAAAATCCTCGCCTCCGAGAAAGTTGTCCCCCGCAATGGACTTAACCTCCATTACCCCTTCGAAAAGCTCGAGAATCGATACATCAAAGGTTCCGCCGCCGAGGTCAAATACGAGGAAGCGGGTATCCTCATTCTGCTGGTGAAAGCCGTATGCGATGGCAGCAGCGGTTGGTTCGCTGATCAGACGGTCGACCGTAAGTCCGGCAAGCTCGGCTGCACGCTTTGTCGCTTTCCTCTGCTGGTCATTAAAATAAGCCGGAACACTAATAACTGCATGCGTGATTTCTTCCTGCAGGAAAACTTCTGCATCTCTTTTTAAAGACTGTAGAACAAAAGAGGACAATTCCTCCGGAGATAAATGATAGGTTCCAAGATGATAGGTTTTAGCCGAACCCATATAACGCTTAAAAGCAGATGCTGTGAGGTGAGGATGTGAAATCTGACGTTCTTTTGCAATTTCGCCGACGAGGATTTCGCCGTTATCATCAATGCTGACAATGGATGGAGTCAAATTGCTTCCGAGTATGTTGGGAATAATCTTCGGTCCTTCTTCAGACCAAAACGCTGCAAGGCTGTTGGATGTTCCAAGGTCTATGCCAATGACGGTCATTCTGTTCTCTCCTCTATGAAAAGTTCTTTTTATGGAGTCTATTATATAAGCTAGAACAGAAAATTTAAATCAATAACTGGTAATTTTCAGGATGTTCTTACCGCTAGAAAGTTCAAGAGCTGTTTTTCCCTCCGCCGAAATGGTATATAATAAGAAAATGCGTCTTTCTTTATGAAAGACGGACTTCAGATACGAAAAGGTGAAAACAAATGAACAGCACATGGTCACTGCTTGAAGAAGCAAAACCATTTTTACAGGAAGCCTGGAAAAAGGCCTCGTATACAACTCCAACCGCTATACAGGAAAAAGCCGTGCCTGCCATATTGGACGGCCGCGATGTGATTGCAGAATCACCGACTGGAACAGGCAAAACGCTTGCCTATCTGCTGCCTGTCCTGCAGCGCATCAACCCTGAAAGCAAGAATGTCCAGACATTGATTATGGCGTCTTCAAGGGAACTTGTTATGCAAATCCATCAGGAGATTCAAAAATGGTCGGAGGGAAGCGGCATTTTAGGAGCTTCTTTCATCGGCGGAGCAAATGTGAAAAGACAGCAGGAAAAGCTGAAAAAGCGTCCGCAGATTATTGTCGGTACGCCGGGCCGTGTCTCTGAGCTTATTAAACAAAAGAAAATCAAAATGCATGAAGTTAAAACAATCGTCCTTGATGAAGGCGATCAGCTCCTTCAGCCTGAACATTTGTCCGATATTAAAAATATCATTAAAACAACACTTAAGGATAGACAGCTCTTGCTTTTCTCGGCAACTCTCCCGGAAAAAACAGAAGCAGAAGCGAGAAGCCTGATGCAAAACCCGGAAGTCATAAAAGTAAGCAGAGATGAAAGTGTCCAATCAGAAGTTGATCATATTTACTTCACTGCAGAAGCCAGAGATAAAATTGATTTACTTCAAAAGCTCTCAAGATTAGATGGAGCTAAAGCGATTGCATTTGTTAAAGATATTGGCAATGCAGCTGTTTTAGCAGAAAAGCTTATGTACAAAGGATTGCCGCTTGGTATTCTTCACGGGGATTCTACAAAGCGCGAGCGGGAAACAGCCATCAAAAGTTTCCGTGCAGGAGAGCTTCCGATGCTCCTTGCAACAGATGTAGCGGCAAGAGGCCTCGATATTGAAGGGGTTACACACGTTATTCATTATGACCTTCCCGAAACAGTTGAGCAATATGTTCACCGCTCAGGCAGAACAGGCCGAAATGGAGCAGACGGAACGGTCGTTTCGCTTGTGACAGAACGAGAAGAGCGTGAACTGAAGCAAATCTGCAGAGGATTAAAGGTTGAGCTTCATAAAAAGCGTTTTTATAAGGGTGAAATAGTAGAATCTAAATAAAAAAATCCCGCAGCCATCTGGCTGCGGGATTTTTTATATACGTCTCTCCTTTCTTGCTTATTACAAAACGTGTAAGGAAATGTAACATACTTACTACTTTTTTCAAGGATATATGAAATAATGATAATCTCAACTACCATCTTGAAGGATGTTGGAGGTTTCGAAATGACTAAACAAAAATTAGTAGTAGTAGGAAACGGGATGTCAGGGGCCCGATGTGTGGAGGAAATTGTTAAGAACGGCTCCGAAATGTTTGATATTACTGTCTTCGGAAGTGAACCCCACATTACTTATAATCGAATTTTATTATCTACCGTTCTGCAGGGCAGTATGACTTTTGAGGATCTTACAATAAATGATCATAATTGGTATGCCGAACATAATATACAGCTGTTTACAGGTGAAACAGTGTTGAATATTGATACTTTGAATCAAATCATTCAAACAGATAAGGAGAGGGAGTTATCCTATGACAAGTTAATTATTGCCACTGGTTCTGTTCCTTTTTTTCTTCCTGTCCCAGGAGCTGATAAAGAGGGAGTAATCGCTTTTCGCACAATTGATGATTGCCGGAAAATGATTGAAAGTTCGCGTCAATATAAAAAAGCGGTGGTTATTGGTGGAGGATTATTAGGCTTAGAAGCGGCGAGAGGACTATTAAACCTTGGCATGGAGGTTAGTGTCGTCCATATTTCAGAATATTTAATGGAGAGACAGCTTGATCAGACAGCATCTATCCTTCTTCAAAAAGAGCTGGAAAGGCAAGGCATGCACTTTCTTTTAAAAAAGGTGACACAGGAAATCATCGGAAACAGCCGTGCAAAAGGCGTTCGTTTTCAAGATGGAACAGAAACAGAGGCAGATTTAGTGATTATGGCTGCGGGAATCAGACCAAATATAAAGCTTGCAAAAGATAGCGGAATTCTCACAAACCGCGCTATTACTGTAAACGACTATTTAGAAACAAGTGCCGCCAATATTTACGCTGTCGGAGAGTGTGCAGAGCATCGCGGCATCGTTTACGGACTTGTAAAACCTCTTTATGAGCAAGGGGCTATAGCAGCGAAGCATATTTGCGGCATCAAAACTCAAGGTTATCAGGGATCAGTCCTTTCTACTCAGCTTAAAATTTCGGGAGTGGATGTATTTTCAGCCGGGCATTTCGATGATCAAGATTCAACAAAATCAATAACATCATTTGATGAACTTGACGGCTGTTATAAAAAGGCGGTTTTTCAAGATCGAAAACTCGTTGGCGCTGTTCTTTTTGGTGATACAAGGGCAGGTGCAAAATTATTTGATTTGATCTTGAAACAGAAAGACATATCCACAGAGGAAAAGAATAGCCTGTTTCAAACCTCCACACATTCCGGCGGAAGTCTCATTGCTGAAATGGCATGGAGTGATCTGATTTGCAATTGTAACGGAGTAACAAAAGGAGGCATTATTGAAGCTGTACAAAAGAACGGATTAACAACAGTTGAACAAGTGAAAACATGTACAAAGGCATCAAGTTCTTGTGGCGGCTGTAAGCCGGCAGTAAACGAACTTTTATTATATGTAAATAGTGATGAATTTGATGAAGTGATTGAAATAAAGAGCATGTGTTCATGTACTGATTTAACAGAAGATGAAGTCGTGCATGAAATGCAGCTCCAAAACTTATCATCTAATCAAGAAATCATGACTGCCCTTGGATGGAAAAATAGTGACGGCTGTCCAACCTGTAAGCCTGCTCTTACGTATTATCTGGGAATGATTTACCCAGAGTATGAGAACAGTCAAAAACTGATTTTTATAAACGAAAAAATGAATGCTGTCCGGCAAAGTGATGATCTGTACACGGTTATTCCCCAAATGTACGGTGGAATGACGAATGCTGAAGAACTCCGGAAAATTGCTGATGCAGCAGATAAATATAACATCCCAAAGGTTGCTGTAACAAGTGAACAAAGAATTCATTTAATGGGTGTTAAAAAAGAGGATCTAAAAGGGGTCTGGAGTGATTTAAACATGCCGCTTTCTTCTAAGGCCGGCAGCTATGTTCAAAACATCAAAACATGTACTGGAGAGCATATCTGCAGCTGCGATAAACAGCAATCCCTCATACTTGCCGTGGCTTTAGAAAAGAAACTTAATCTTATATCAGCGCCTTATCGTGTGAAAATAGGTGTATCTGCCTGCATGCATAATGGAGCAGGATCCACAACGAAAGATATAGGAATTATGGGAATTGACAGAGGCTGGGAAATATATGCAGGCGGGAGCAGCGGACGCAATGTGCGGGCGGGGGAATTATTGGCCGTAGCCAGTACAGATGAAGAAGCCATTAAATTAACCTGCGGTTTTATTCAATATTACCGTGAAACAGCCAATTATTCAGAAAGGACTTGGCAATGGATTGAGCGCGTAGGCTTACTTCATATCAGGGAAGTATTGTTTAATGAAGAACTTCTTTTGCAGCTTCTTCATTATTTTGAAAGCGACGCATCTCATCGGAAAAATTTGATGGAGAAGCAGCCGCTTATTACTTAACATTTCAGATTAATAATAAAGTGATTAAGCAAAGGACGTGAGAGCTTGACAGAGTTATTATTGAAATATTTCCGTGAGAAGCAGCAGGAAGTGCAATCGGAAAAATCATATGATACACAATGTCCATTTTGCAGTGTGCAGTGTAAGATGCAATTGCTTGAACAATCGATTGTCACAAGAAAAAAGTATGTGACAATTGGCAAAGACAATCCTGCTTCTGAGGGCCGTTTATGTATAAAAGGGATGAATGCCCATCAGCACGCTTTGCACAATGAACGTCTTAAATTTCCGTTATTAAAAATAAATGGTGAATTTATTCAAGTTTCCTGGGAGCAGGCTCTGGAACACATCAAAGAAAATTTTAATGAAATTCAAGCAAAAGATGGGCTAAATGCTTTATCTGTTTATGGAAGTGCATCCATTACGAATGAAGAAGCTTATTTACTTGGAAAATTTGCAAGAGTGGCTTTAAAAACGAAATACATCGATTATAATGGCCGTTTGTGTATGTCTGCAGCGGCTTCAGCTGCAACTCAAACTTTTGGGATGGATAGAGGTTTAACAAACAGCTTATCAGAAATTCCGTTCACAAAATGTATTATATTGGCGGGGACAAATATTGCGGAATGCCAGCCAACAATTATCCCTTATTTTGAAAAGGCAAAAGAAAATGGTGCCTTTATCATCGCAATTGATCCCAGAGAAACCGCGACAACGGATCTTGCTGACTTACATATGAAAGTTAAGCCTGGGAAGGATGCAGCTTTGGCTAATGGATTGCTGAAAGTGCTGATAGAGGAGGACCTTATCGACCATGAGTTTATCAGGAAACGTGTGGATAGTTTTGAGGAAGTAAAGGAGTATATTACTTCTTTGGATTTGGAAGAGATTGCTCACATGACTGGTGTTTCTGCTGATCAAATCCGTTTTGCAGCGAAAACGTTCGGGCAGGGAGAATCAGGAATGATCTTTACAGCAAGAGGTGTTGAACAGCAAACAGATGGATCTGCAGCAGTTCGAAATTTCCTGAATATTCTCCTCGTTACAGGGAAAATTGGAAAGCCTAACTCCGGTTATGGAGCTATTACGGGACAGGGAAATGGTCAGGGCGGGAGAGAGCATGGTCAAAAAGCAGACCAGCTGCCAGGATACCGCTCTATTGAAAACGATGAACACAGATCATATATTGCGAGTGTGTGGGGAATCGATAAAGGAGATTTACCAAGAAAAGGTGTCTCTGCTTATGAAATGATAGAGAAAATACATGAAGGTGAAATTACCGGAATGTTTTTAATGTGCTCAAATCCTATTGTTTCTAATCCAAATGCTGATTTTGTCAAAAAAGCATTAAAAAAATTAAAGTATCTTGTAGCTGTGGATATGTTTGTTTCCGAAACTGCAAAATTAGCAGATGTGATTTTGCCTGCTTCCTCCTATCTGGAAGATGAAGGAACGATGACCAATTTAGAAGGCCGAGTTACATTGCGGGAAGCAAGCTTTCCATCACCTGGACATGCGAAGCATGATTGGCAAATTATTTGTGAGATCGCTCGTGTCCTTGGAAAAGGCGAGTATTTTTCCTTTCAATCCGCTGAAGAAATTTTTAATGAATTAAGAGTGGCAAGCCGCGGGGGAACAGCTGATTATTATGGCATTACATATGATCGTCTAAGAAAAGAAGGAGGAATTCTGTGGCCATGTCCAGATATTGAACATGTTGGGACGAAAAGATTATTTGAAAAAGCTTTTGCACATCCGAATGGAAAAGCGGCTATGACACTCGTTCCAAACAGCCCGAATGTCCCGAAAGAAGAGCCGACTAAAGAGTTCCCATTATTTTTAACAACTGGAAGGGTTATGTCACACTACTTGACAGGGGTGCAAACAAGAAAAAGCTCATCACTGGCAGCCAGAAATTTCGAATCATTTATGGAAATTCACCCTAAAACAGCCAAGGAGTATCACATTAAAAATCATACGCTGGTGAAAATTGAGTCAAAGCGGGGCAGTATAGTAGTCCGAAGCAAATGGTCAGAAAAGATTCGCCAGGATACCATTTTTGTCCCATTTCATTGGGCAGACTCTCAAAATATCAATCTGCTTGTCTCAAAAGAATTAGATCCGGTATGTAAAATGCCTGGATTTAAAGTGAGTGCAGTAAAAATAGCGCCTCTTGTTGAATCGGCAGAATAAATCAGAAGAATAATCCTAAAACCGGCTGCTTTTCACAGCCGGTTTTGCTTTTAAAAACATACGTTTGAAAGCAATATTTTAAATTATCAAAAAAAACAATGTTAGAAAACCTTACATAATAAGTTAAGTTTATTTCTTGCTGTGATATAGTTTAAGAAACTTTCTAGGAGGAGGAACGCCAAGTGAAGAAAAAGCTAATTCTTATCGGTAATGGAATGGCCGGCGTCAGAACCATTGAGGAGGTATTGAAGGTATCAGGCGAAGAGTTTGAGATTACGATTTTCGGAAGCGAACCACATCCGAATTATAATAGGATTTTACTTTCAAAGGTCTTGCAGGGAGATACAGAAGTTAAGGATATTACATTAAATGATTGGGAGTGGTACCAAGAAAATAACATTCAATTACATACGGGAGAAACGGTCATAAAAATTGATGCGGAGATGAAGACTGTTTTTTCTGACTCAGGAAGAGTCGAACGTTATGATGAGTTGATTTTAGCTACGGGATCTAATCCTTTTATTCTCCCTATTGCAGGTGCAGATAAAAAGGGTGTTACGGCTTTTCGTGATATAAGCGATACAGATGAAATGCTTGAAGCCTCCAAGAAATATAAAAAGGCTGCTGTCATCGGAGGAGGATTGCTGGGGCTGGAGGCGGCAAGGGGACTGTTAAACTTAGGTATGGATGTCTCTGTGATTCATCTAGCGCCAAGTTTGATGGAACGTCAATTGGATCCAATAGCTGGAAAGCTTTTGCAAAAAGAATTAGAAAACCAAGGGATGAAATTTCTGTTAGAAAAGCAAACTGAAGCGATAATCGGAAATGATCGGGCTGAAGGTTTGAGGTTTAAAGATGGTACGGAAATAGAAGCTGATTTAGTCGTAATGGCAGTTGGCATCAAGCCTAATACAAAGCTTGCAAAGGAAAGCGGGCTTTCGGTAAATCGGGGAATTATCGTCAATGATTACCTGCAAACAAATATTCCTCACGTATATGCGGTAGGCGAATGTGCAGAACATGACGGAATAGCCTACGGGTTAGTCGCACCGTTGTATGAGCAAGCGAAAGTATTAGCTAAACACATTTGCGGGAATCATACAGATCCATATAAAGGATCTGTTGTATCTACTCAATTGAAAGTATCAGGTGTTAACGTATTTTCTGCAGGCGATTTTATAGAAGGAGAAGATAAAAAAGCGATCAAGGTTTTTGATGATCAAGATGGAATCTATAAAAAAATCGTATTGCGGGGGAATCAAATTGTCGGCGCTGTTTTATTTGGAGATACGAATGAAGGCAGCCGTCTTTTCTCGATGATTCAAAAGCAAGCCGATGTTTCAGGGACATCCAAAGTATCCATCCTTCAGCCTGCAGGCGAATTGGCTGGATCAAGCCTTGTAGAAAGCATGAGTGCTGAAGAGATGATATGCGGATGCAATGGAGTATCAAAAGGAACCATTGTCGATGCTATTCAAAAGCAAGGATGCTCCTCAGTTGATGAAATAAAAGCTTGTACTAGTGCTTCCCGTTCATGTGGAGGCTGTAAGCCGCTGGTTGCAGAGCTATTGCAATGCACGCTTGGAGAAGATTTTGATGCCGGCTCCCAAAAAGAAGCGATTTGCAGCTGTACAGACTTATCAAGAGATGAAATCGTCGATGAAATTAAAGCCAAAGGATTATCGCATACAAAAGAGGTCATGAACGTTCTAGGATGGAATACAGAGGAGGGCTGTTCAAAATGCCGTCCAGCTCTGAACTATTATTTAGGGATGGTAAAACCGACTGAATATAAAGATGAGAGAGAATCACGTTTTGTAAACGAGCGCATGCATGCGAACATTCAGAGAGACGGAACATACTCGGTTGTACCCCGTATGTATGGCGGTGTTACAAATGCCAAAGATTTAAGGCGCATCGCAGATGTTGTAGAAAAGTATGAAATTCCGTTAGTAAAAGTAACTGGCGGACAGCGCCTGGATTTGTTTGGAGTTAAAAAAGAAGATTTGCCAGATGTATGGAAGGAGCTGGATATGCCTTCTGGTTATGCTTACGGTAAATCCCTTCGTACAGTGAAAACGTGTGTTGGGGAACAGTTCTGCCGCTTCGGCACACAAGATTCCATGTCACTTGGTATTGCCCTTGAAAAAAAATTCGAAGGATTGCAAACTCCGCATAAAGTAAAAATGGCCGTTTCTGCCTGCCCTAGAAGCTGTGCAGAATCTGGATTCAAGGATATTGGATATATTGGCATTGAAGGCGGATGGGAACTCTATGTAGGAGGAAATGGCGGAACGCACGTACGCGGCGGAGACTTGCTGTTCAAAGTAAAAACGGAAGCAGAAGTGATGGAAATCACAGGTGCATATTTGCAATATTACCGGGAAACGGCAAACTATTTAGAGCGTACCTCCGCATGGATAGAGCGGGTTGGATTGACTCATGTTCAATCTGTTTTGGAAGATAAGGAAACATGTAAAAAGCTTAATGACCGAATGAATGAAGCTCTATCTGTCTATAAGGACCCTTGGAAAGAAATTGTAAATAATGATAAAACAAAAAAAGAATTGTTTGAGAATGTCGTTATGTCTTAATACAGCGGTCTGCAATGAAAAGGGGGAAATCATTCATGGTAAATAATAGTTTAATAAAAGTGCTGGTTTGTGCTGCTGATGAACTTCCAGAACGTTTAGGAAAAACGGTTCGTGTTGAAGGAAATGAGGTTGCGGTATTCAGATTATCTGATGGAAGAGTTCGTGCTGTCGAAAACCGCTGTCCTCATAAAGGCGGGGTGCTCACAGAAGGAATTGTCAGCGGTGAATATGTCTATTGCCCAATGCATGACTGGAAGATCTGTTTAGATGATGGCATGGTCCAGGATCCAGATAATGGCTGTGTAAAAACATATGAAACGATAATAGATGATAATGATATTTATCTTCTTTTGTAGAATGGGATCCGGTCAATGTAAATAGTATGGAGTCCAGAATCAGTTAGATACTTCTCAGAGCTGGAGGAAAAGGATGAAAAAAGGAAAAGTCTATATTGTTGGAGCTGGACCTGGTGACCCGGAATTAATTACCCTCAAAGCTGTGAAATGTCTTGCAGCAGCAGATGTCATCCTGTACGACCGTTTAGTCAATCCTGTCTTGCTGGATCATGCAAAGGAAGAAGCTGAGTTCATATACTGTGGTAAAATTCCGGGAAACCACTGTGTTCCACAAGAGGTTATTCAGAAATTGCTCATTGAAAAATCTCTTGAAGGGAAAACAGTTGTGCGATTAAAAGGCGGAGATCCATTCATCTTCGGGCGGGGTGGAGAAGAGGCAGAAGCGCTCGCCCGACTTGGCATTGCTTTTGAAATTGTGCCTGGCATAACAGCAGGAATAGCAGCGCCTGCGTATGCAGGCATTCCTGTTACCCACAGGGAGTATGGAGGTTCCTTTGCTTTTGTCACAGGTCACTGTACGACAGGTAAACCCGATAACATCCGATGGGAGTATTTAGCTAAAGGGGTTGACACGATATCCATTTACATGGGGATAAAAAATCTTCCTTATATATGCAGCCAGCTTCAATCTTGCGGTAAAAATCCCCAAACTCCAATAGCAGTAATCGAACAAGGCACGACAATGAATCAGCGGATTGTAACAGGGACTCTCGAAACAATCGTTGAAACAGTTAAAAGTGAAGCAGTCACAAATCCGGCCATGATTATTATAGGGGAAGTTGTTAATTTGTCGCAGCGTTTATCTTGGTTTTCACCAAGAAAAAGAGAGAAGGTATTCATATAAAACGGCAGCAGCTAATCAATATAAAAACGCTTAGGGAAATACCTAAGAGGTTCCGTTTTAGGAGAGCAGGCTAATTCGCAAGCGAATTAGACCTGCTATTTTTGTTGCAGTATTATGATTTTCACCGATTATGACCACTCAATTAGCTAGCGGGCAATAGTTATTGTCCAGCGAAATTTTTGTGTTAGTGTGCTATTCAACCTGTAAAACGATCCTTCTTTCTATTACGCAGTTTATTCCCAAACGTTTAATGGGATATTATTATAAATATGGGTTATTCGATTAAACGGCAGGTTAGTTGAATAATGACAAATAATTTACTCATGAATGAGTGTTGTAAGACAAGCAAAACCCCTTCAGATACATTTGAAGGGGTTTCTAAATACTATTTTTTCTCGTTGATAACGAATAAAACACCTGTGAGAATCAGGATAGAACCGATCCAAAACGTTACACCTATGTTCTCTCCCAGAATAAGCCATCCAAGTAATGTTCCAACCACGGGTTGAAAGAAGAAAAATATTCCTCCACTTGAGGCGTTAAGCATTTGTAATCCGCGATTCCAGAGTAGAAATCCGCCTGCTGTTGAAACAATACCCAAATATAAGAGTCCTCCCCAAATAGTCGGGTGAGTCAGTTCAGAGATATTAATTTCGTGTAACCGCGGCAAAACGAAAGGAGTCAACACGATTAGGGCTACTAAGATGGAATAGGTGGTTACCACAATTTGTGGATAATCACTTGGCAAAAGCTTTACAAGTACAGACATGAGTGCCCATGTTAATGCTGCAATAAGCAGTGCAATACCTCCAAGTGTGCCGGACATATTAACATCACCAATTCCGACAATGAGAAGTACTCCAATTGTCGCTAAACAAACGGAGATCCCCTTTTTTAACGTCAACCGTTCTTTAAGGATTAAGCGAGCAAAAATAACCATAAATGCTGGCGTTGAAGAAGTTATAATGGCTCCCATTTGTGCTGTGGAAAGCATTGTACCAGTTTCCTGAGCAACAATTGAAATGGTATTGCCAATGACCCCAATAGCTGCGATTAATAAGAAATAACGTTTCTCAATTCGCCAGTTTTGTCGTGTTATCAAGCCGATAACGAGAAGTGCAGCAATTGCCACTAAATATCGCATCCACACAAGTTCTAGTGGAGGTATGACCGATACTACAATTTTAACAACAACGTACATACCGCCCCAGATACTGGAAGCTAAAGTTAAATATAAAGAACCTAATAAGGTGTTTTTCATTTTTTATACCCTCCGTTTTTTAATTAGGTCGAAAATGCCCCTAACGGAGAGATGTAGTCACTTTCCCTCCACTAAGAGCAGAAGTGTGCTACTGGTACATCGTTTTCAAATAATGGAGTCCAATACATATGTTCACCCCTAGTCCATTTTTTTCTACCTGCAATTATATGTATTTTATTATAGCAAAGAATATTATGCATGCGTTATCAGGCTTAATAGGAAATTACTATACTAAGAGCAGATTGTAAAAGGAGTGTACAAAGCAGGGTGCGTTAGTTAAAGACAAATTGTGGGTTGAGCAATTTAGGACTGAGGCCATATTGTAGTTATTCTATTAAAGGGGGGATAATGGAGTAAGATTTGAATACGGATCAAAAAGCCCAGTCCTAAAGGGACTGGGTTTTAGTATGCAAAAAACACCGCTAAAAGCGGTGCGAGATTTTAAGCTTTTCCCCTGTAAACGGACCCTTAGAAAATATCTAAGTGTTTTTTTGATTTTCACCTAAATTCTACTATAGAAGAATATGCGTAATTAAAGCTAAATTTTGACTGACTTCTTACTGATAATCCACGTCTTTCTCCACGAAAACTGTGCTGATATTAAGATCGTCAATGCGGCAATTCCAACTACAGAAAAAACGGCAAATCCAGCATCATATGTGCCCGTAATTTGTTTTAAAGTACCAAGTATGTTTGGTACAAGAAATCCTCCTACACCGCCAGCTGCCCCTACAATTCCGGTAATAAAACCAATTTCTTCGGGAAATCGCTGTGGAACTAACTGAAAGACAGCTCCGTTACCCATACCAAGGAACAGCATGCCGAGAAACAGCAGAACCGTAACGGCAGTAAAAGATGATAGAACACTAACTCCAAGCATACTGATCGCAACGCCAACAAACAAGAACAATAGAAGTTTAACTCCGCCTATCTTGTCTGCGATAAATCCTCCAACTGGACGAAAGAAACTGCCTGCGATGACACATAATGTTACAAAGTCACCTGCTCTAACCCTGGTTAACCCGTATTCATCCACAAAATAGATGCTCAAAAAGCTGGTAAACCCTATAAAACCTCCGAAGGTTACACTATATAGCAGGCAGAAATACCAAGTATCCTTCATTTTAAATACATTAAAATATTCTTTGACTGGTTTAGCAGCAGGCTGTGATGGAGCGTCCTTTGCGATTAATAGATAAATGACGAAAACGATAGATAAAGGGATTAAGGCTAATCCCATTACATTATGCCAGCCAATTGATTCTGCAAGACGCGGTCCAAATAATGTTGCAAAAAGTGTACCGCTATTTCCTGCTCCAGCTATCCCCATGGCAAGGCCCTGCAAGTGGGGAGGATACCAGCGGCTGGCCATAGGAAGAGCAGCAGCAAAGCTTGCACCTGCAACTCCAAGCAAGATTCCAATCATATAAAGTTCTGCTAAACTTTCTCCTAATAACCATCCCCACAAAAGGGGAATCATTGTAACCAGCATACCGCCGATTGCTGTTTTCCGAGGGCCGATACGGTCTGTCAGAATACCTAAAATGAGCCGGAATAACGATCCTCCTAAAATTGGAATGGCCACAATCAATCCTTTTTCAGCTGGTGAAAGTCCAAAATCCTTTGTAATATAAACCCCTAATGCCCCTAATAAAACCCAAATCATAAAACTGACATCAAAATAAAGAAATGATGCAAAGAGGGAAGGGGCATGACCGCTTTTTCTCAAGTCATTTAATTTCATTATCATCTCTCCTAATTTAATTTTTTTAAATATTCACTTATTCTACTATTAGTGAATGGAGATTTCTTTATTCGTGTAAGGAAACATGACATACTTTTAGTTGGAGATGCTATTAATAAAAAAAGAGCTGCCTGCTGGCAGCTCTTTTTCAGATATCATGATGACAATCATTGATGTATAGTTAAAATTTGTAAAATCCCCAAAAAATATACGAATATCCACTAAAATATTTATCCACAATGAAAACCCATAAAATTTAAAGGGTCCACAAATTTATACACATTATTCACAGTTTAAATAGAGGTTGTCCACAATATTACTAAAAAATCTGACAATTTTACATTCAATCATATTAATATGTGTCTAATTTATATTATCCACAAAATTCACATAGGTGTTGATAACATTATCCACAGATTATCTAAGAGAAATAATAAAAAGGAGAGCGCATTAAGCACTCTCCTTTTTGTATCGTATATAAATCGTTTATTTTCCCTGACGCTCATCTGCAGCTTTAGCTCTTGCTTGAGCTGTTTTATCTGCCTGATCTGCGAGTTCAGCCGAATATTCTTCATAAACTCCATCAGATTCTTTTTTAAGATTTTTTGGAACTTGTGCTAAATCATTTTTGCTTTTGCTTCTAGAATGCTGACTGTTTGCTCTGCCCATTTTTTAGCCCCCCTGAAGTTAGCTTGAACATTCATATGTTCATTGCTTAGTTTTATCTCAACTGGAGGATGGTATGCTGGCAGTTAATGACTTGATTTGCTGTTTATGTATCCGCCTGCACGGTCAGCCATTTTAAATGCTCTTGAATAGGTTACTTCCTGTGCACCGCTTAAAGAATTGCGGGTTTTTTCGCGTTTTCTTTTATCAGCCATTTCGTTCACCCTTTCTTTTATGTGTCAGCACTATTTTTGTCATCTTTCATGAATCTCATACAAAAAAACCTGCTCAAGAAGATAAGCAGGTTTTGTATCATTATGCTTCTTTAAGATGCTGTTCCCCGGTTTCAGCGGCAGTACGCATCGTATAGAAGGTATATAGGTCTTTTGAAATTTCGTATAAGTTATAAATATCCTCGCCCTGATTGATTTCGTCGAGAAGAGGCTTTCTTGTTTCATTGGCATTTACGACATAAGGCAGCTTTTCAGCGGCTTTTGTTGAGCGAATGTTTTTCTTTCTGATGCGGAGAAAAATCCGTTCAATGTCAAGGTCAAAAAAGAGTTCATTGAAAAAAGCATCTTTAGCAGCCTGGTTATAGCCTTTTCCGTGAAATGGCTTCCCCAGCCATGTACCAAGAAACCCCGCATTGTCCTGAACATCAAATAAACTGATCGTTCCGATTGGAGAGCCCCATTCATCGAGAATGGTACGTGAAATCAATTCCCCGCGCTCTTCTGCTTCAATCGTTTGTTTGGTTAAAAATAGATATTCATCAATTGATGCAGCTTTGTGGCGCACAAAAGGGAAGACATCAGGGTGAACCATTTGATCATAGAGCGGCTGACTGTCTTGAATATCACGTTTTTTTAGCATCTGCTATCCCTCCAACCAGAGGGCAGACTTACAGACTTGTCGTGTTGAAGTCCCACCCTCGAAATTTTTTAAATTAGATAAAAAAATTTCGGGGTGGGAATCGAACCCACTAGGACCAGTTTACTGGTGGCGCACCATTTGCCTTCCCACGCATTTGCATCATTCGGTTTTTAGTAATTATTTTATTACTCTATCCTCTCGTATCATACTCGATTTTTTTTCAAAATGAAACTATTTTTTTGTTATTTTTTTATGAATTTAAGTACATTTTTTCATGCGGGAAAATGCGTATATTTCAAGAGGAAAATTCAGGTTTTTTGAAAGGCGATTTTCCCGTCAATCATTGTCAGCTCGGGCTTTGCAAGGTAGTGAAAAGGGTGGTGATTCCATAGGACTATGTCCGCGTCTTTTCCTATTTCAAGACTCCCTGTGCGATCATCAATTAACAGGTTTTTGGCAGCAGTAATGGTAATGGCTTCTAGCGCCAATTTTTCCTCAAAACCTTCTCTTACGGCGATGGATGCCACAACATTTAAGTACTGTATAGGTGTATATGGATGATCTGTTGTAATGGAGACCTCAACGCCGCGGTCTGCTAATGCCTGATAAGTAAGCCAGCTTTTATTTTTAAGCTCTACTTTGGACTTTCTTGTCAGAGTAGGACCTACGCTGACCTTTATGTTTTTGCCTATAAACTCATCTGCAATAAGATGTCCTTCTGTACAATGTTCAATTCTGAAATCAAGATTGAATTCTTCAGCAAATCGTATGGCTGAAAGGATATCGTCTGCACGGTGAGCATGAATACGTACCGGTATTTCGCGATTTAGCACTTTGCGGATGGAAATGGATCTGAAATCATCAGGCTCTTTGCTGCACTGTGCTTTGTAAAAAGCCTCTCTGAGCATCCCCATAATACCCATTCTCGTAATGGAATCTTTGTTGCCATGACTGTGAATGCGTTTAGGATTTTCCCCAAGTGCGATTTTCAAAGCGGCCGTTTCAACGACGATCATGTCCTTAATATTTACGCCATGTGTTTTAATGACAGATGTTGTGCCTCCGATCACATTTGCACTTCCAGGCATAATATGAACGGTGGTAATGCCATACTGAACGGCATCTTTAAAACCTTGATCAAGAGGATGAACCCCGTCAAGAGCGCGAATGTGAGGAGAGAGCACTTCAATGGTTTCATTGGCATCATTTCCTGCCCATCCTGTACCTTCATCATAAAGGCCAAGATGTGTATGAACATCAATGAAGCCAGGTAACAAGAATTGCTCCTTGCAGTCAATGATTTTAGTTCCTTCCGGGCATGGCAGCTGTTTGCCGATTGCCGTAATTTTGCCGCGGGAAACATAGAGATCGGATTGATAAAGTACTTTTGATGTAACGGGATAAATTGTTGCGTTCCTAAATAAAAAGCTATCCATGATAAACTCCTATTCTGGTGTCCTTATGTGGATTTTAATATGTCAGATAGAGCTTCTTCAAGCACTGAATGAGAAAATTGAAAGTTATTTTCCAGTGCGACTTTCGGAATCACCCGCTGGCCTTCGAGAACAAGCATGCTTTTTTCTCCGAGTGCCAGCTTTAAGGCGAAGCTTGGTGCGGGAACCAAATGAGGGCGGTGCAGCACTTTGGCAACCGTTTTTCCGAAATCCTTCATTTGAACAGGATTTGGAGATGCTGCATTAACAGGACCTTCAATCGATTTTTGAAGAAGCAAAAAGTGAATAAGTTTCACTACATCATTTATATGAATCCATGACAGCCATTGTGTGCCGGAGCCAACGGTTCCTCCAGCAAATAATTTATAAGGCAGTACAATAGAAGGAAGAGCGCCTTTCTCTCCTAAAATAATACCGAAGCGTGTAAATACAGTCCGAACACCAAGCTCTGATATCCTGGCTGCTTCTTGCTCCCATTTAATAACCGTTTCTGAGAGAAAGTCTGATGCTTTCGGTCGTGATTCCTCTGTAAATGTCTCTTCTTCCGATGTCCCGTAAATTCCGACCGCGCTTGCATTTATTAGCACCTCTGGCTTAGTCTCCAGGTTTTGAATGATCCTGTATACTTCACTGGTCGTTTTGACTCGGCTTTCAACAATTTGTTTTTTGGCTTCATCCGTCCACCTGTCATTTATGGATTTACCTGCAAGGTTAATGAAAGCACTTATTCCATCTAGTTCGCGTTCAGGAGCTGCACCTTCAGTCATCCATTCAATGTATTGAAGTCCGGATTTCGTACTTTCTTTTTTCGTTCTGCTCAAAATCAGCACTTGGTTTCCGTTTTCTAAAAGATAGTCAGTGAGCTTCTTTCCTATAAAACCGGTTCCGCCAGCAATCGCAATTTTCATTGTATCACTCCTTGTTATTCTCTATCCTTATATTTCAGCAATCAAACCCCGATAATCCTTCTTAATATGCTGAGAAAGATAAGTTTCTTCAAATGACGCGCCGGCGCTTACACTAAGCCTTCTAAAAGCGAAATATGATAAGATGAAGGAGAGGTGTCAATATGCCAATAATAACGAAAATTACGGCTCAAAAAAGCAGTGAAGAGCGTTTCAATATCTTTTTGAATGAGGGAAACGGCGAAAAATTCGCATTCAGTGTCGATCAGAATGTCCTTTTAAAATTCGGTCTTAAAAAAGGTCTTGAACTGGACGAGATGGAAATCCTGGAAATACAATATGGAGATTCCGTGAAAAAAGCGTTCAATAAAGCCATTGAATTTTTAGGATTCCGAATGCGCTCCGAAAAAGAAGTTGCGGACATGCTTCTGAAAAAAGAATATGCAGAAGCCGTTGTTTCTGAAGTGATGCACCAGCTGCGCCACTATAAGTATGTAAACGATGAAGAGTTTGCAGATGCTTATATCCGCACGCACTGGAAAACCGGCGGAAAAGGGCCCGGTGTGATGAAGCAGGAGCTTTCATTAAAAGGAATCAGCAAGGACATTGCCGAAAAAGCTCTTTTGCAGTATTCAAAAGAAGATCAAGTGGAACAAGCGATGGTCCACGCCGAAAAGGTCGTTCGGAAAGAATCGAAGATCTCCACTGTACAGATTAAGCAAAAAGTGGAACAGACACTTATGAGAAAAGGCTTCAGCTATGATGTCATTTCTATTGTAAAAGAAGAATTAATGTATGAAAATAATGATGAAGAAGAGTGGAATTCCCTTGTTCTTCAGGCAGAAAAACTGAAAAGGAAGTATGCCAAAGGAGCAGCACAGTCACAATATAAAATGAAAATGAAGCAGGCTTTATACAGAAAGGGTTTCTCAATTGAAATCATCGACCGTTATTTAAGCGAAGAAGAGCAGGATTGATATCCTACTCTGCAATGATTTCTGTTCTGCCGTCATCAAGACGATAAATCTTTTCTGCAATAACTGCCGGTGATTTAAGACGGGTTTTATCCTTAATGTGTTCGTTATTGTCCCAAAAGGGTGTATCCATGCCGCCCATATAAGCTCCGGCAATCGAAATGTCCGTTCCGTCCAGCTCTTTTACAAGACTTTCTGTAAAACCTCTGACGGCGAATTTCGATGCGACGTACACACTTTCGTTTACCTTGCCCCGCAGTCCGGCGGTAGAGATAATATTTAGAATTTTACCTGTACCTTTTTTCGTAAATTCTTTTATAAAAGCCTGGGTTAAAAAAATGGTGCCTTTAACATTTGTATCCAGCATTTCACTGATTTCTTCAGCAGATAATGAAGTGACGGGCCCAAAGTGGCCTACTCCCGCATTGTTAATGAGTGCAGCTGCATCGTGCTTGGTGAACAACGATGTGCATAAAGTCTCTACTTCATGCTGGTTTTGGATATTCACGGTATATGTAAAGACTTCAAGCTCCTGGCTTTGCAGCAGAATGTCTTTCGTTTGCTGAAGCCGTTCTTGATTTCTCCCGATTAAAATAATTTCATTAAAACTATTGCTGTATTGCAGAGCAAGTGCTCGCCCAAGCCCAGATCCGGCTCCTGTAATAACTATAGCTGACATTGGCTCACTCCTTCTAATTATTACTTATATTCTATACTTATTTTAAAGAAATGAGAAAGGATGATCATTTTGCAGACAAAACGATACAGTACTCTGACTGAATATGAGCTAAAAACAGAAATTGCCCAGCTGCGTGAAAAAGCTCGTAAAGCGGAACAATTGGGAATGGTTAATGAATTTGCGGTTTTAGATCGTAAAATGACAATGGCGCAAGCCTATTTACTGAATCCGGACAGCTTCTTGCCGGGAGAGGTTTATGAAATAGAAGGGGCACCAGGAACGTTTTTCAAAATCACCTATATGAATGGTGTCTTTGCCTGGGGCTATCGTCTGGAAAGCCCAAGTGAAGAAGAGGGTATTCCGATTTCAATGCTCGGTGAGAAAAAGGATGAAAACGAACCACACTGAATATTTTCATTCAGCATGATTCGTTATTCCTTAAAAATCTATGATCTTTTTCTTGTTTGTGCTTCTAAAATAATTAAGTCCTGGGTCAGCTGTGTCTGTCCATTTACCTGAGAATGTGCATGTTTAGGATTAGCCCAGGGCTGCTGAAACGGATTTTCATATCTGTTGTTATAGAACTTCTTATGGTTTGAACCCATTATAAGCACCTCCGCAAAATTTATGCAAAATCAAGAACCAATATCATTGCGTTCGCCTGATGCTCTCATTCTTTCCTGCGGGTTAGTGTTGGTCGTACCATTCGCTCTTTTTGAGGCGAAGTCATCTTTTGATCTTGGTTCTCCCTCAAACTTATTGCTGGATTGAATCGGAAAGTCTTTTGCTTTATTCCGCATGCGTATGACCTCCAATGGGTTTAAAATAGCTTCAATAACTGAAGCGTATTTATAGTATGTGATGCTGATGCTAAAACTATAAGCAAGAATCAATGCCACGAGGTGATGAAAAATGGAAACATATTATGAACGTTTAACTAAGCTGCTGATGGAAAAAAATCCGTCTTTAAGCTATGAAAAAGCCCGGACGTGGATTGAACTCCTTTGGGAGGATTTTGAAGCCACCTACGCCAAAGCTGGCGAAAAATACCGCGGAAAAAATGTAACGGAGAAAATAGTGACGCAGTGGATTACCAACTACGGTGAGCATTTGCATGAGTTTTTAGCAACAAATCCTAAATATAAACATTTATTGAATGATGATGATCATTTGCTGCATTAAAAAAGTTTGATCATGAGAAATGTTATCTTTATTGAAGGGGATAACCGAAAAATATAGATGAAAATGGGTACTGAATTTCACCGAAATTTGTACCCGTTTTTTTTGACCGATTGTAGTTCTGTTTATAAAATTAGTGGCCATCTATGAGTTCTTAAAAACGGAAAGTTAACCTGTTTGAGGACTCAAAGGGGTGCTATGAGTACTCTAAATGGGAGAGTAAGCTTGTTTGAGGACTCAAAGGAGTGGTATGAGTCCTCAAAACCGGAGAGTAAGCTTGTTTGAGGACTCAAAGGAGTGGTATGAGTCCTCAAAACCGGAGAGTAAGCTTGTTTGAGGACTCAAAGGAGTGGTATGAGTCCTCAAAACCGGAGAGTAAGCTTGTTTGAGGACTCAAAGGAGTGGTATGAGTCCTCAAAAGCGGAGAGCAGCCTTGTTAGAGGAGTCATAGGCGTGGTATGAGTCCTCAAAACCGGAGAGTAAGCTTCTTTGAGGACTTAAAGGAGTGGTATGAGTACTCAAAATCGGAGAGCAGCCTTGTTAGAGGAGTCATAGGCGTGGTATGAGTCCTTAAAACCGGAGAGCAGCCTTGTTAGAGGACTCAAAGGAGTGGTATGAGTCCTCAAAACCGGAGAGTAAGCTTCTTTGAGGACTTAAAGGAGTGGTATGAGTCCTCAAAAGCCGAGAGCAGCCTTGTTAGAGGACTCAAAGTCATGCTATGAGTCCTCAAAAGCGGAGAGCAGCCTTGTTAGAGGACTCAAAGTCATGCTATGAGTCCTCAAAACCGGAGAGTAAGCTTGTTTGAGGACTCAAAGGAGTGGTATGAGTCCTCAAAAGCGGAGAGCAGCCTTGTTAGAGGACTCAAAGTCATGCTATGAGTCCTCAAAACCGGAGAGCAGCCTTGTTAGAGGACTCAAAGGAGTGGTATGAGTCCTTAAAAACGGAAAGTAAACCTGTTTGAGAACTCAAAGGGGTGCTATGATTCCCCAAAAACGGACAGTAAGCTTGTTTGAGGACTCAAAGGCGTGGTATGAGTCCTCTAAATGGGAGAGTAAGCTTGTTTGAGGACTCAAAGGCGTGGTATGAGTCCTCTAAATGGGAGAGTAAGCTTGTTTGAGGACTCAAAGTCATGTTATGAGTCCTCAAAAACGGAAAGTAAACCTGTTAGAGGACTCAAAGGAGTGATATGAGTCCCCAAAACCGGAGAGCAGCCTTGTTAGAGGACTCAAAGTAGTGATATGAGTCCCCAAAAAACGAAAGTAAGCTTGTTTGTGGATTCCACCACCATCTATAATTCCCCGAAAAACTAAAAAAACGCCTAGATAATGAAATCAGGCGTTTTTGTTCTCCGTTTGGCTCAAGTCTTCTATTCAGGCAATAAATCCAATTTCTTTCTGAGCTTTTCCTCACTGAATATCCAGCCTGTATACGAACTGACAATGTTTAAATCCTGATCGAGCTGAACGATGGCAACAAAGGGATAATGCCCTTTGCTCCGGTAGCGCAAGTCGATAAATTTCACCTCGTAATGGTCTGTATATTCGTCAACCTCCCACCTGTAAACAGGGGAGAAAGATAAGAACGCAGAAATATTTTCATCCTGTTCAGCAGCTTGAATAACATCTGTTTGAGGTACTGGAACCCGGTCATATTCATCAAGGATTGTCAGTTCATTATTAAGTGAACGTCCCACATAATAATGGTTTTTTGAAATGATCGCGATCCGCCATTTTCTGAATTTCATCGTCGGAGAAATAATGATTTTTTCTACATCGCCATATTTCTCATGGATTTTATGAACAATTCTTCTCTTCATGATAAATCTGAGAATGTAGTACCCGAATGCAACGATAAAGACAGTTAGAAATGTATAGCCTGCAGGTGTTCCAAATATCCAAACCACAATTCCTGCTGTGTAAAT
Source organism: Metabacillus dongyingensis (assembly GCF_019933155.2). NCBI lineage: Bacteria > Bacillati > Bacillota > Bacilli > Caryophanales > Bacillaceae > Metabacillus > Metabacillus dongyingensis. The sequence goes on from NZ_CP082944.1 coordinate 664,723, forward strand.
CAAAAACAAGATTGGATCAAAGGTATTAATCATGCCAAGTGCGATCCACTTTTTTGAAAATGGACGAAGTGCCTGGGTTCCGTAAGCATTAAAAATATCAACAAATACATGAAGTACAACAGCAACTGAGGTCCATACGGCCAAATGCAGCAAATCAGCTCGCGGGATGATCCAGTACAAAAGAGCAGTAATTAAAACGGACCAAAGAATTACAGCAGGTATAGAGTGAGTAATCCCACGGTGATTGCGAATATATTTAGCGTTATTTCTGAATTTTAATACGGTATCAAGATCGGGAGCCTGAGACCCTGCAATGGCTCCGATCATAACAGCCTGTGCAGTCACAGGATCTGTGCCTACTGCCGGATCAAGTGTTGCAAGCCCGCCGAGAGCAATACCCATCACAACATGTGTGCCTGTATCCACCCATTAAAACCTCCTGTCACTTTCATATGATGTATAAGGTTTTCTCATCCCTTTATTTTATAGGATATATTACTGATTATTATGGTTTTTGTGAGTAGGCATGCCTGCCCCTTTTTAATTTGCGTCGAATGCTGTATGATTTTTTAGTTGACACAATCAAAGCGCAAGCGCCCGTTTAGCACCGACAGACAGATAAGAAATCACCCGAAAAGTCCGGGGTTGTATTTTTTGGGAGATTTTATTCTGGGCGCGGAGCTAGAAATCAAAGCGCAAAATTTTTATACTTTCTTAAAACTCAAATGAAAGCCTACCATCTATTTTCCCAAATTTCCTATAAAAATAACATGCGGAGGATATTTAAATATGCTCGACTCAATTGATAAAAATTTACATTCATTGAATATAGACGAATTTAGAAAAGATTTAATTTCGTGGTATTTGCTTGAGAAAAGAGATCTGCCTTGGAGACTTGATCAGGATCCTTATAAAATATGGGTTTCTGAAATTATGCTTCAGCAGACAAGAGTTGATACAGTAATTCCGTATTTTCTTGCCTTCACAGAAAAGTTCCCGACACTTGAAGCACTGGCTGATGCGGATGAAGAAGATGTTCTGAAAGCGTGGGAGGGACTTGGCTATTATTCAAGAGTACGCAACTTGCATTCGGCTGTTAAAGAGGTCATGAGCAGCTACGGGGGCATTGTACCTGATACACCTGAGGAGATCAGTAAACTAAAAGGAGTGGGTCCTTATACAAAAGGGGCCATTTTGAGCATTGCCTACAACGTGCCGGAGCCGGCAGTAGATGGTAATGTGATGAGAGTGATGGCGCGTATTCTATCTATTTGGGAGGATATCGCAAAGCCGAAAACACGCAAGATTTTTGAAAACATTCTATATGAGGTAATCTCAAAGGAACAGCCTTCAGAATTTAATCAGGCATTAATGGAGCTTGGCGCGATTATTTGCACCCCAACGTCCCCAGCATGTCTTATGTGCCCTGTCAGGGAGCATTGCCACGCGTTCCATGAAGGTGTTCAAAGTGACCTCCCTGTCAAAAGCAAGAAGAAAAAGCCTAAGCAAGTCACTATGGCCGCTGCCGTTCTTAAAGATGAAGATGGCCATTATTACATCCATAAACGCAATTCTTCAGGACTTCTCGCAAATTTATGGGAGTTTCCAAACTGTGAAACATCGATTGACATCGTCCCGCAAAAAGAACAGCTTGTGAATTTCCTGAATGATGAATATGGGACTGATGCTGAGCTTGAACCGCTTACAGGCACCATTCAGCATATATTTTCTCATTTAGTCTGGAACATTTCCGTCTATACCGGTCAGCTTAAACCTGGCAGCAGCTATAAAGATCTTGTAAAAGTGACAGAAACTGAAATGCAGAGATACGCGTTTCCTGTTTCACATCAGAAGATTTATCAGATGTCACTTCAGTAATGTTTTTGATAAAACGGGTGGGAGTGTGCAAAAAAATTTCTGGAAATTAAGTGAGTTTGCCATAATTCGCTTAATTACATAATTTACAGAGATAGGAGTTTTTCACCCGTGAACAAATTGATATGCATGCTTCATTTAAAAACACAAAACCGGCCTGATTACGGCCGATTCGTGTTAGTCATAGCTTATTTTTGTCCCGTGTGTGTAATCAGCTTCATTGCGGTTTAAACCGCCCCGTTCTTCAATTTCCTGGATGATCTCACGGTGTATTGTTTGTCCTTCGGCGTTTAAATAAAGCATCATTTGCTGAAGTCCATGATGAAAGTAAGCTAATTCATTGTCCTTCCACTCATGGATGGACATCATGGATAATTCAGTCATATCACGGCCTACATACATAAGCAATCCTCCTCTACTACTCGCTTGTCCTATTGTTTGATACAATAAAAGCAACTATACGATTAACAGCAAATAAGGAGATGTAAAAATGAACCAGAACAAAACAGCACTAATTACAGGAAGCAGCCGCGGAATCGGAAAAGCAATCGCACTCCGTCTTGCTAAGCAGGGATACAATATTGTCATCAATTATGCCAGAAGCAAAGGTGCAGCTCTTCAGACAGCAGAAGAAATTGAAGAGCTTGGCGTAAAGGCGCTTGTAGTAAAAGCAAACGTAGGAAAACCTGAAAAGATTAAAGAAATGTTTGCCGAAATAGATGAGACCTTCGGCCGTTTAGATATATTTGTAAACAATGCTGCATCAGGTGTATTAAGACCATTAATGGAGCTTGAAGAAAGCCATTGGGACTGGACTATGGATATTAACAGCAAAGCTCTTTTATTCTGTGCTCAGGAAGCTGCGAAGAGAATGGAGAAAAATGGCGGAGGAACAATAGTCAGCATCAGTTCTTTAGGTTCGATCCGCGTTCTTGAAAATTACACCACAGTCGGAGTATCAAAGGCTGCGCTCGAATCTTTGACACGCTACCTGGCAGTCGAGCTTGCATCAAAAAATATTGTAGTGAATGCTGTTTCAGGCGGAGCTGTTGATACAGAAGCACTGAAGCATTTTCCAAACCGCGAGGAACTGCTTGCTGATGCGAAAAGAATGACTCCTGCAGGACGTATGGTGGATATGGAAGATATGGTTGATGCTGTTGAATTTCTCGTTTCAGACCAGGCATCTATGATCAGAGGACAGACCATCATCGTGGATGGCGGACGTTCCCTTCTGATGTAGAAAACTGCAAAAATCAAAAAAAATTAAAACCTTTGGATATTAATTTCACCTCCGGGACATGATATATTTCGTGGAGGTGATAATCATGGCAAATCAACAACAACCAAACAAAACTCAAGCTGGCACTAACGTACAACAAGTAAGACAACAAAACGCTCAAGCTGCGCAAGGTCAACAACAATTCGGAGCTGAGTTCGCTACTGAAACAGATGCTCAACAAGTGAAAAAACAAAATCAACAAGCTGAAGCTAAGAAAAACCAAAACTCTTAATTTTAAAAACAGCTAAATAAGAGACACTTCTTCCTTGTGAGAAGAAGTGTCTTTTCTATTTTTATTTTAGCGTTGACAATCCCTTTCAACGTTTTTAATAGAGGTCAGCTGGCCCGACAATGTAACAATCTGCACAATTCTGCATCCGACAAAACCTCTTATTCCTCAACATATAAAGTCAAAGGAAAATGATTTATGAAGAAGAAAAAGTATGTGTACAAATAGGCAAGACGGAAGAGAGAGGTGTAGTTGGATTGAAAGATTTTGATCAATTAGTCGGCAGCCAGCTCCAGACGATGGAAAAGCTGCTGTGCCTGCAGTCTGAAATTGAGAGATGTCAGCAGTTAAAGGAGCAGCTGTGCAGTTTTCCGGATGAAATAAAATGCAAGGAGATTGAGTCAGAGATTGACTTTATGAAGGATGAACTGCATATGATTCAGAAAGTGTTTGAAAAGCAGACAGAAGAGGTAATTCTTTCTTATCAGGCTGTTCTGCCATTACGCAAATAAAGGCTATTTCAAGAGTCTCCCAAAACCTAGAGGGGCGGCTCTTTTATTTTCTTTTTTTTCCTGCAAACGGTATAATAGTAAAAACAATTAGTTGAAGATCTTTGCTCTTTAGCAAAGCGGCGATACGGAAAGTAGGGGAGTAAAATGGGATTTCCCAAGGAAGGAGATAACATACAAATTCATAGCTACAAACATGATGGGCATATCCACCGAATTTGGGATGAAACAACAGTATTGAAGGCTAGTCAGCATTGTATTATCGGCGGAAATGACAGGACCGTTGTGACAGAATCCGATGGCCGAACCTGGATTACCCGTGAACCTGCCATTTGTTACTTTCATACTAAGTACTGGTTTAACGTAATAGGCATGATCCGGGAAGACGGCATTTATTATTATTGCAACATAAGCTCGCCATTCGCATGGGATGATGAAGCGCTGAAATACATAGATTATGACCTTGATGTTAAAATTTTTCCTGATATGACCTATATCATCTTAGATGAAGATGAATATGAATATCACCGTAAAAAAATGAATTATCCTGATGTCATCGATCTTATTTTAAAGAGCAACCTTGAAAAATTGCTGCGCTGGATCCGACAGCAAAAAGGTCCGTTCTCAGCAGAATTTATCGATGAGTGGTATGAACGTTATTTAACACATGTAAAATGATTTGTTATCCGTTCACACTTCCTGATGTACAGCATATAGATAGCAGATTTGGGGATGCACAGCCTGAAAGCCTGTTTGATAAACAGGCTTATTCTTTTTGCCGGGATATTTTTTAAAGCCAATCAATGCGCTGCAAAGGCAGGTATGAGATGTTCTGCTGCGCGCAAAATAGACAAAGAAAGGGGGAGACAAAGACCCTTGAGTTCTGTAAAGCGTTACATGAAATTCGTTAAACCATATAAATTTCAAATAGCAGGAACGATCCTAATTGGAATTATAAAATTCTCTATTCCTTTATTAACACCGCTGCTGCTTAAGTATGTAGTAGATGATATATTAGGCGGAAAAATGTCAGCTGATGAAAAAACGGCAAAGCTGCTGACAATAATGGGAATCATGTTCGCCATTTTCCTTATAGTCAGGCCGCCAATTGAATATTATCGTCAATATTTTGCACAATGGACAGGCAGCAAAATCCTTTATGATATAAGGGACAGCCTGTTTACACATCTGCAAAAACTCAGTCTCCGCTACTATGCAAACACAAGAGCGGGAGAAATTATCTCGAGAATCATCAACGATGTTGAACAAACGAAAAACTTTGTCATCACCGGTCTAATGAACGTATGGCTTGATATTTTTACAATCGTGATCGCAGTGATCATCATGTTTACAATGGATATCAAACTTACACTGGTATCAATCATTCTGTTTCCTCTTTACGGCTTTTCCGTCAAGTACTTTTACGGAAAGCTGAGACATCTGACTAGAGTAAGATCTCAAGCTCTGGCGCAGGTGCAGGGACATCTTCATGAGCGAGTTCAGGGTATGCCTGTCATCCGCAGCTTTGCCATTGAAGAACATGAGCAGGCTGAATTTGATAAAGAAAACCATAACTTTTTAACGAAAGCGCTCGATCATACAAGCTGGAATGCTAAGACGTTTGCAGTTGTGAATACAATTACGGATGTTGCCCCCCTGCTTGTTATATCATATGCTGCCTATCAAGTTATTCATGGGAACATGACAGTTGGGACAATGGTAGCATTTATTGCTTATATTGATCAGCTTTATAATCCGCTCAGACGCCTTGTTACTTCGTCAACTACTCTCACTCAGGCCCTGGCATCCATGGACCGTGTGTTTGAACTAATTGATGAAGAGTACGATATCACAGACAAACCGAATGCAATAGAAGCAAAAGCGGTTAATGGAACAATTGAATTTGAAGATGTCTCGTTCAAATATGAAGAGAAAGAACCGATGATCCTTGATCATGTCTCTTTAAAAGTGAACAGAGGGGAAACAGTTGCCTTAGTAGGCATGAGCGGAGGCGGGAAATCCACGTTCATCAGCTTGATTCCGCGTTTTTACGATGTTTCAGAAGGGCGCATTCTTCTTGATGGGATTGATATCAGAGACTACCGGGCTCAAAGCCTGAGAGATCAAATTGGTATGGTTATGCAGGATACGTTTTTATTCAGTCAGTCTGTTAAAGAAAATATTCTGATCGGCAAGCCTGGAGCATCGGATGAAGAAGTGTTTGAAGCCGCAAGAGCTGCAAACGCCCATGAATTCATTTTAGGCTTTCCTCAAGGCTATGATACAAAAGTCGGTGAACGCGGGGTTAAGCTTTCTGGCGGACAAAAACAAAGACTTGCCATTGCAAGAGTTTTCTTAAAGAATCCTCCTATACTTGTTCTTGATGAAGCAACGTCAGCTCTTGATTTGGAAAGCGAGCACCTCATACAGGAAGCACTGGAGAAGCTTGCTCAGGACCGAACTACGTTTATCGTAGCTCATCGTCTTTCAACCATTACACATGCAGATAAAATTGTTGTCGTAGAAAACGGGAAAATTGCAGAACAGGGGAATCATTCTGAGCTAATGGAGAAGCAAGGCCATTATTATTCTCTATTCCAGATTCAGCAATTGGATTAGTTCATGTTTTTCTATCATAATAAAATCACATTTTTAGGAAAAAAGAATTCCATATTAAGTAAAACAAGCAATCCTTTCGGGATTGCTATTTTTTTTGCTTCAAAAATGCTTCAAAAGTGCTTCAAAGGACATGAATTTAATTAACATAATCACTTTATCAAGGTAATGCAATAAAACTATTTAGGTACAAAGGACTATTTTAATATTTAGAATATTTAGTCTATAATTTGTACATATCCAATTTTTTTGTATTTTGAATAGTATCTTACAGAAATATCAAGAGAGAGCAAAGAGGATGATCCGGCATCATATGTTTTTATGGTGTTGGAAAAAGAGTGTCCTCACTGGGGGTGAACGGTCTGACACGGGAAAAAATTTTAGAAATCAGGGATTTAAGCATTACATTTATGCAAAGCAAAGAAGAAACGCGTGTTGTGGATTCCATTCGCTTTGACGTACATAAGGGAGAAATTTTAGGTATTGTAGGAGAATCGGGATGCGGAAAAAGTGTGACATCGCTTTCGATTATGGGGCTATTGCCAAAGAAAACATCAAAGCTTACAGGAGAAGTGCTGTTTCAAGGGAAGGATCTTCTGAAGCTGAACGAAAAATCACTCCGGAAAATGCGCGGAAATGAAATCGCGATGGTCTTTCAAGAGCCAATGACTTCGCTCAATCCATTATTTAAAATAGGCAACCAGCTTGAAGAGTCACTTCGTGTTCATCAGAACTTAACTAAAAAACAGGCAAAGGACCGGGTCATTCAAATTCTAAAGCTGGTAGGACTGCCGAGACCTGAGGAGTTATACGGAGAATATCCCCATCAGCTCTCCGGAGGTATGAGGCAGCGTGTCATGATTGCGATGGCGATGATCTGCGATCCGAAGGTGCTTATAGCCGACGAGCCGACAACTGCACTTGATGTAACAATTCAGGCGCAAATACTGAAATTAATGAAAGACCTAAATGAAAAGCTTGCAACGTCCATTGTCTTTATCACACATGATCTTGGTGTGGTAGCAGAAATGTGTGACCGCGTCATGGTCATGTATGCAGGTCAAGTTGTGGAAGAGGGAAGCGTCAAAACCATTTTCAAAAATCCTAAGCATCCTTACACAAAAGGGCTTATGAAATCAGTGCCTGATATCCGGCATAAAAATGACAGGCTATATTCCATTTCCGGGCAGGTGCCGCGTCCTGGCACCGTTCAACAGGGATGCCTGTTTGCAGGGCGCTGTGAATATGCAATGGCTGAGTGCATAAATGATGCACCTCCGCTGTACAAGTTAGAGGATTCCCATCAATCAAGATGCTTTTTGGCACGAGAGGAGGCTATTCATCATGACGAAGCCTTTGCTTAAAGTTGACAAGCTGTCAAAGCATTTTCCGATAAATGGCGGAGTGTTTGGCAGAAAAGTAGGTGCAGTCAAGGCGGTAAATGATTTGTCTTTTGAAGTATATGAAGGAGAAACACTTGGAATCGTCGGTGAATCGGGCTGCGGGAAGTCAACTATGGGCCGGCTTTTGCTGAAACTGATCGATGCTACAGAAGGCACTGTTTCATTTCAGGATGAACAGCTGCTCTCTAAGTCTCAAAAAGAGATGAGAAAGATGAGACGGGAGCTGCAGATGGTTTTTCAGGATCCTTATGCATCGCTCAATCCTAGAATGACTGTAGAGCGAATTCTTGAAGAGCCGCTTATCGTACATAAAATTGGAAACAAGGAGCAGCGCAGGCAAAAAGTAAAAACGATGCTGAAAATTGTCGGTCTAGATGAAGCTTACGGAAAAAGATACCCGCATCAGTTCAGCGGAGGACAGCGGCAAAGAATCGGGATTGCAAGAGCCTTGATGACGAATCCGAAGCTGATCATTGCAGATGAGCCAGTTTCTGCTCTTGATGTTTCCATTCAATCTCAAATTCTGAATCTATTAAAAGACCTGCAAAAGGAATTTTCATTAACTTATATTTTCATTTCCCACGACCTGGGAGTGGTTCGCCACATCAGTGACCGGCTTGGAGTCATGTATTTGGGAAGTTTAGTAGAGCTTGCAGACAGCGAGCAGGTGTACGCTGAACCGCTGCATCCGTATACAAAAGCGCTGCTTTCTGCCGTGCCTCTCCCGGATCCTGAGGCAGTTAAAGAACAGATTGTTTTAAAAGGGGATCTTCCGAGTCCGGCCGATCCGCCTAAAGGGTGTGCTTTTCATACGAGATGCCCTGCCTGCTTTGAACCATGCAAGGTGAAAAAGCCCGCATGGACTGAAGTAAAAGAAGGTCATTATGTCGCGTGTCATTTATATCAATAATGGCACAGATGTGATTGATAGATTGATTAATAGTTTGATTAATAGGAAATAGGGGGATGTATGCGTGAAAAAGAAAAGCCTGTTGGTCTCAATTATGTTTGTGCTGCTGTTATCAGCGGCATTGATGGGATGCAGCTCAAATGACACCTCATCAGATGGTAAATCAGAAGGCGGAAGCAGCGAAAAGAAACAGGATAGTCTTGTTTTTGGACGCGGCGGGGATTCTACATCACTTGATCCAATTACAACAACAGAGGGAGAAGCATTTAAAGTAACTGTCAACGTATTTGAAACACTGTTGAATTACGGTGAGCAGGATACAACTGTTCAGGAAGGTCTTGCAACAAAATGGGAAGTTTCTGAAGATAACCTGACGTATACTCTTACTTTAAGAGAAGGTGTTAAATTCCATGACGGAACGGACTTCAACGCTGAAGCTGTTGTGTTCAATTTCGAGCGCTGGATGAATGGGGATGCCGATAAATTCCCTTACTACACAATGTTTGGCGGATTTAAAAAGGATGAAGGCCATGTTATTAAAGAAGTGAAAGCAGAAGGTGAGAATAAAGTTATTTTCACACTAAAGCGTCCGCAAGCTCCTTTCTTAAAGAACCTTGCGATGTCTCCATTTGGAATTGCAAGTCCTGCTGCAATTGAAAAGCACGGAGATAAATTCAGAGAAAATCCTGTTGGAACAGGGCCATTTAAATTTGTAGAGTGGAAGCCGAACGACAGAATCGTTCTTGAGAAAAATGAAGACTACTGGATGAAAGGATACCCGAAATTAAATCAGGTAATCTTTAAATCCATTCCAGAAAACTCAGCCCGCTTAAATGCATTGCAGACGGGAGAAATTGATTTAATGGATGGAGTGAATCCATCTGATACTGCATCTATTACAAGCAATAAAGATTTACAGACGTTTGAGCGTCCGTCCATGAATATAGGGTATGTCGGATTAACGACAAACCGCAAGCCTCTTGATAACAAACTTGTGCGTCAGGCATTGAACCATGCAGTAGATAAACAGGCGATTATTGATTCTTTCTATGGCGGCCTTGCTGAACCTGCGAAAAATCCAATGCCGCCTTCATTAGAAGGCTATAATGATGAGATCGAGCCATACCCGTATGATTTGGAAAAAGCAAAAGCGCTTCTTGCTGAAGCTGGACATCCTGATGGCTTTAAAATGGAGCTTTGGGCAATGCCTGTACCGCGTCCGTATATGCCAGAGGGTATGAAAGTGGCAGAAGTTCTTAAGTCAAGCTTTGCAAAAATCGGTGTTGAAGCCGAAATCAAAACATATGACTGGGCAACTTATTTAGACAAAGCAAGCAAAGGGGAAGCGGATTCCTTTATGCTCGGCTGGACTGGAGATAATGGAGATGCTGACAACTTCCTTTATACTCTTTTAGACAAAGACAGCATCGGCAGCAATAACTATACGTACTACAGCAATGATGAACTTCATGACATTCTGATTGAAGCACAGTCTAATGCTGACCAGGAAAAACGCAACGAGCTCTATAAAAAAGCGCAGGAAATCATTAAAGAAGATGCACCTTGGATCCCGATTGCTCACTCAACGCCAATTTTGGCCGGAAGCAGCAGCTTAACTGGATTCATGCCGCACCCAACTGGATCTGACATTTTAACAAAGGTTGAATTTAAGTAATCTTGAAGGAGGAGGACTTGTCCTCCTCCTTTTTTCAGAAATAAATGCGAGGTGAGACGATGGTTTCATACACAGTAAGAAGAATTGGATTGCTCATACCGGTTTTAATTGGGATGACACTAGTCGTTTTTTCTATAATCAGAGCCATTCCGGGCAACCCGGCACAGGTCATTCTCGGGCAGCGCGCTACACAGGAAGCAATCGAAAAATTAACGCAGCAGCTTGGTCTTGATCAGCCTTGGTACATCCAATATTTTGATTATGTTGGAGGACTGCTGACCGGTGATCTTGGTCAGTCCATTCGAACTGGAGCACAAATCAGCCAGGAGATGACTCCATATTTGGCTGCAACAATGGAATTGACGATTTTTGCTATGATAATTGCTATCGTGGTAGGAATCAATGCAGGAATCATCAGTGCCTGGTTCCGGAATTCCTGGTTTGATTATACAGCAATGGTTATCGCATTAGTCGGCGTGTCGATGCCGATATTCTGGCTTGGACTAATGGAGCAGTATGTCTTCTCCATTCAGCTTGGCTGGCTTCCTACTACAGGGCGGGAGGAAATTCGGAATCCGATAGATTCTATCACAAATCTTTACTTGCTCGACACCCTTCTGCATGGAAGATTTGATCAATTTATAGAAGTTCTCAAGCATATTCTTCTGCCGGGAATTGCGCTCGCTACGATTCCAATGGCGATCATTGCAAGGATTACCCGTTCAACCATGATTGAAGCAATGGAGTCGGATTTTATCCGGACAGCACGCGCTAAGGGCCTTCATATGTTCTGGGTTGTATACAAGCATGCTTTAAAAAATGCCATCATTCCGATTTTAACAATTATTGGACTGCAAACTGGATTATTGCTTGGTGGAGCCATTTTAACAGAGACCATTTTCGGCTGGCCGGGGATGGGAAGGTATATTTTTGATGCCATCAGCTATCGTGATTATCCGGTTATCCAATCCGGAATCTTAATTATCGCAACGATTTTTGTATTTATTAACCTGATTGTTGATCTTTTATATGCTGCAATTGACCCAAGGATTAAATATTAGGAAAGGGGGAGACTGCTATGTCACTACCATCGCTGCAGGAGCAGCAGACTGCCATTATAAAACAGGAGAAGGTTGTCACTCCTTTTCAGCAGAAGCTGCGCGTCTTTTTACAAAATAAATTAGCAATCGCAGGAAGCTTTCTCGTCCTTTTCTTTGTTATTATTGCAATCACGGCACCGCTGATTGCCCCTCAAGGCATTGATGAGCAGGAGCTCTCAAAGAGATTGCTTCCTCCTTCATCTGAGCATTGGTTTGGAACGGACGATTTTGGCCGGGATATTTTTTCAAGAGTCCTGTTTGGGGCAAGAATTTCCCTGTGGGTTGGCTTTTTCTCAGTCCTTGGATCAGCAATAGTGGGAACGCTTCTTGGTATTATGGCAGGCTACTACGGCCGTATCATTGATACCATCATTTCAAGGATTTTTGATATCATGCTTGCCTTTCCGAGCATCCTGCTTGCCATTGCGATTGTTGCTATTTTAGGACCTTCCCTGCAGAATGCACTGATCGCCATTGCTGTCATTAACATTCCGAACTTTGGCAGGCTGATCAGAGCGAAAGTGCTGAGTGTAAAAGAAGAAGAATACATACACGCAGCAAAAGCGGTCGGAACAAGCGATACCCGAATTCTGCTTGTTCATGTTCTGCCGAATAGCCTTTCGCCGATTATTGTACAAGCTTCTCTTGCGATTGCAACGGCCATTATTGAAGCAGCTGCTCTTGGATTCCTTGGACTTGGCGCACAGGCTCCAAATCCTGAATGGGGGAAAATGCTTGCCGATTCCAAGCAATATTTAGTTCAGGCTCCTTGGACACTGTTTTTCCCCGGTCTTGCCATTATGCTTACAGTTCTTGGGTTTAACTTAATGGGTGACGGACTTCGGGATGCGCTTGATCCAAAAGGGAAGCATTAATAAAAAAAATACATGAAGAGTCCAGATCCTATGGGATTTGGACTTTTTTATTTGTGGGAAATACTAACGGGGAAAGAAAGATTTTTTTATTAGAAGGTATATAATCTTCCGCAGTTGTGTCTAGCTCCAATTAAAAATTTAAAACCCAAAAGGTACAGCTTAAAAAAAGAGGACTAACCATTAACGGGTTAGTCCTCTTCTTATTTGCAATCAATTCAGATCAGCTGGTTTCTTCGATTTCATTAATTTGAAGTTCATTTTCATCTTTATGATAATTATGGAAGCTGTTTATAAGAGTATCTAAATGCTCAAGCTGCTCGCTATAGTCAATGATGACAGCGATAAGAGGGAGCAGATGATAGAAGCATTCCTGATCAATGCAGTTTCCTTTAAATTTCATAAAAGTATCGACAAGTTCCTGCTTGTTAAACTGGCCTTCCTTAATAAGGTCAGTTGTGGACTGCGGTTTAATTTTGCCAATAAATTTCAGGAGGCTTCTTTCATGAAAATCGATCAAATAGTCCAGCTCATTGACAAGAATTTCTTTAAAATCTTCTGGAAGGTGATGCAATTCATTTTCCAGCCTGTGAAGCTTTTTCAGGGTATCCAAGGAACGATTCGATGTAACAAGCATTTGCCTGAACAGGACGAGCTTGCGCGATTTTGCATAGATATTTCTTTTGAAATAAGCCCGTTCTTCCTTATACAGCAGATAAAGCTGATCAAGCTTAATCATTTTATCTTTTATTTTCTCAATGTCTGTTTTCAGTTCGCTGTAATCGGAAACCTGCCTCATGTTAATGCGGATCCATTTAATTATTTCCTCTGTATTGTCGACAATCCTGTAATATAGCTTTGTCTCGTATTTAGGCGGGATAAAAATTAAGTTGACTATGAAGGCCGATAAAACTCCGAGCAGGACCGTTCCAAACCGGATGAGGGAAAATTCAATGAAATCTTCCCCGGGACTTTCTAAGATCGCAATAACTGTAACGATGGATACAGGAATCGTATTTTCAATTTTTATTTTTAAATTAATCGCTATGACAATAATCACAGTTAAACCAATAACAAACGGATGGGGACCAAAGATCAGCCCGAACAGTATGGCAAAGGCTGCTCCGATGATATTTGCCTGTACTTGCTCTATGACAGATAGATAAGAGCGATATATGGTTGGCTGGATTGCAAAAATGGCTGCAATACCTGCAAACGCGGGAGACGGTATATTTAATAACGTGGCCAAGTATAGAGCCAGCGTAATGGCTATCCCCGTTTTTATAATGCGGGCACCAAGTTTCATAAGGTGTGTATGGACATTCCCTTCTTTACTAATTGTTGTTGGGCTGTTTCGCACAAATGAAAAAGAACAATGTTTGCTGAAAAGCCTTCTTGTCAAATAATTAATGACTATACAACGTTTAAACAAATTATTCAAGTTACATTTTTCCGTTTTGGCAAAAAAAAATAACACCTGACAGGCAGGTGTTATTTGAAAGTAGTATTATTCAGTTGATACAGATGGATCTGCCTGCTCTTTAACAGGCACCAGCTGAATAAAGTTATTTTTTAAATCCTGTAAAAGCAGTTTTAGTTCTTCAGCTTCATCATGTTGACCATGACGCCCGAGAGCCTCGATATATGTTGTTAGCAATTCTGATACATCACTCTCGCCTTTTGAATTTAGAGGTGAAATGTCAATTTTAGCGCCTTTTGCAATTCGGCGTTCTAAAGCCTGCTTTGTTAATCCAAGCTCAGGCTGATGTCTGACATACACAACCCCGCCAGTCATCCCTGCACAAATCCATGGGCCTGGATCTCCCATGACAAGTCCTCTGCCGTTTGTCATGTATTCGAACGCAAATCCTTTAATATTGGCGTTTACTCCAATATTACCCTTCTCATTTGCAGGAATTGGCTTATCAATCTTACCGCCAATAATCATGTCTGCTCCTGAGAGGCGAATTCCAGCGCGTGCATCCGCATTGCCTTGTACAAGCAGCAGGCCGCTTTGCGCGCCATAGCCAAATCCTTTACCAACAGAACCGTTGTAGTACTTACCGTCAGTTCCTTTAGATTTGAATACTTGGATGCTGCCTCCAAATGACGTTTTCCCTGTGCCATCCTGCGCTCCGCCTTCAACTCGGATATTAATGCCGCTTGAATTGTAGGCGCCAAGACCGTTTCCTGGAATAGAGCCTTCTTTATAATAAAGCTCAACGTCATCCAGTTTTTTGTACGAGCCATCGAGACGGCCGCGCACTCTGTGACAGGAAACCCGGCTGCCGAGGATGCGCTGTTCAGATGTAACGCTTGAGAATTCTCTTGAATCATGAAGTTCATTGTCATCGTAATCTAAATACTCAGCTCCGGCTGCAACAGCGAGACGTTTGCTTTCTAAGCTTGCTGCAACTTCTTTATGAGAAAGATTTTGAATATCCAATGTTTCAAGCAAGAGTGACAGATCCATTTCTTCTTTGCCGCGCGTTTGCTCAAGCAAGTCAGATCTTCCGACAAGCTCCTGAAGATTTGTAAATCCAAGTGATGCTGTCAGTGCCTGAAGCTCTGAACCGAATGCGCTGAACAAATTAACAAGGCCCTGTACAGCGGGATCGTATTTTCTTGGAACAAAGCGTCTTAAGCCATGCTCTTTTGCCTGAGCTTCTGATTCAATTTGAGTGGCAATCCCCACGTGGCATGTATCTAAATGACAGCCGCGGCATGTTGTACAGCCGATTGCAATCATCGATAATGTTCCAAACCCGACGCGGTTTGCTCCAAGCAGAACGACTTTCATAACGTCGAGTGCACTTTTAATTCCGCCGTCTGCCCAAAGCTCTACTTTTTCACGCAATCCAGCTTCGAGCAATGCGTTATGTGCCGCTTTAACACCGATTTCAACAGGCAGCCCAACATGCTGAAGTGCATGGATGCGGGCTGCACCAGTACCTCCGTCAAATCCGCTCAGCGTGATGATGTCAGCTCCGGCTTTTGCAATTCCTACAGCTATCGTTCCGATGTTAGGAACAACAGGAACTTTAACGGAAACCTTTGCCTGGTCATTAGCTGTTTTCAGTTCAGAAATCATTTGCGCCAAATCCTCAATCGAGTAGATATCGTGGTTATTTGACGGCGAGATGAGATCTGATCCAATCGTGGCATTCCTGGATTCTGCAATTTTCGCTGTTACTTTTGAACCCGGCAAGTGACCGCCTTCACCAGGCTTCGCTCCCTGGCCGATTTTAATTTCCAGGAGGTTAGAAGAGTTCAGAAGCTCTGCATTTACACCAAATCTTCCTGATGCGATTTGCTGTCCGCGTGTGCGCGGATATTTACCGAGCATATCTTTAATTTCTCCGCCTTCACCGTTCAGACTAACCATATTTAATTGTTCAGCAGCTTCTGCATAAGCACGGAATGCTACTTCATTTTGTGAACCGAAGGACATGGAGGCGATCACGAATGGAAGACTGTGCTCTCCGACTCCGATATTTACTTTTTCTTTTGGCACAGCAGTTTTAGTTGTTTTTAAGTCAGTTAAATGTCGAATGGTAATCGGATTGCTTTCTTCCTGCTCTGTCAGTTTTTCGCGATAACCGTCATAGCTGCCCGATTTTGCAACATCGCCAATCGCTTTCCAGATTCTCGGGAAAATATGGAATGTCTTGCTTGGACGGGCTTTTTCATTTTCAAAGTCCTGGCTTCGTTCAAGTGCATCGGCTTTGAGGCTTTCAAAATTATATTTAAGAGAACGAGAGCCTAAGAAGTTTACAATGTTAAGCTCTTTTTCGATTTCTTCATTTAATCCGATAGCCGAGAAGAGACGTCCATATCCTCTAAGCTCATGAATGCCGATTGTAGAAATGACCTTCTCAAGTCCTTTGTTTAATGATTCATACAAGTTAACAGCAGGTTTTGCAGATTCTTCCTCAGCAACAGTAGCAAAAAGGATATATGGATTGATTAAATTTGCTCCAAGACCGTATGCAATCATAATGTCATGCAGGGATCTGATGGCTCCTGTGCGAAGAACGATCGAGCAGTTTCTGCGCAGGCTTGCTTGAACCAATGCCTGATCAATAACGGCAGTAATCAAGTGCGGATCAATCCACAGCTTTCCGTTTTGATGGGCTTCCTGATCGTCAAGCACAAGTAATACAGCGCCTTCGTTTACAGCTTGAATAGCTTCAAGCTTCAGACGGTCAAGAGCGTCTTTCAGGCTCTCACTTTCAGAGTAAACAGCAGATAGGACATACAGCTGTTTTTCCTTAGAGAATGTCTCGATAACTTCTTCATATGGAAGCTGTTCAATATGCTCAGTTGCCATGATTCCAAGCTTGCCTTCAAGCAATAATGGTGAAGGAAGCTCAATCATAGCTGTTCTTTCCTGCTGCTCAGTCAGTGAAGGGCGTTTCCCGATCACAGAGCGGATGGAGAAATGCTCTGACTCGCGATCACGGTCAATCGCCGGATTGGTAACAACAGCAACACTTTCTTTAATAAAGTCAGCAATGTTTTTCCGGTCTGGATGGATGGCTGCAAGAGGACCATCATGTCCGAGCGAGCGAATCGGCTCTGCTCCTTTTTCAGCCATTTGCTCAAGCAGCTGAATGTGCTCGCGATCCCAGCCGAATGCAGCGTAATGTCCATTGTGAACTTTGAAAATAGGGGACGCTGAACATTTGCCTTTGCTGACTGGATGCGCTAATCTTCTGCGGTACCCGTCAATATCCGTTCTGCCTGAAAATCTTTTATAGACTTCCTCCTGAAGAGAAGGATATTCAAACAGTTCAATATCGTCCTTGTTCCATTTAAGTCCAAGCTTCTCGCCAGGTCCAAGCGGTTTAGGCTCGCCTGCATAAAGAGAAGTCGGAATGATTCCCGGTTCAGATGCAAATATATAGGAAGATTTTGATTCTACCTTCCACAATGGTCTGAGTCCCAAAGCATCTACGCTGAAAACTGCTTCATCTGCGAATCTCGAGATAATGCCTGCAGGACCTTGTGCGAAATGTCCCCAAGCTTCACGAATATATGTGTATAAGTCCTGAAGGTGGTCTGGATATGCTTTAATTTCATTAATAATAGGAGGAAAAAGAACATCCAGTGCTTCAAACAGGCTATAGCCGTCTCTTGCCACCAATGTTTCAATCGTTCTGTTCAAGTCTTGAGAATCACTTCCGCCGTCTGTTAGCGGAACATTCATCATTCTTGCTTCGTCACGAAGCTTTGCAATTGTATTGATTTCACCGTTATGACCTAACAGGCTAAATGGCTGCACACGAAAAAAAGTAGATAATGTATTAGTAGAATACCTGTTATGTCCAAGAGTCATCGTTGATGCTGCAAGCGGATCTGCAAGATCATGATAAAACTTCGGAAGTACATCTCCCGCACCCATAACCTTATAAACAGCAGCATGCTGACTGAGCGATGCGACATGAACATTGAGATTTTTCTCAATCTGAATCGTCAGCTCAAAAAGATCCTTATTAAGAGAATCATGCTTGCCGGCTGGAATCATGGCAAATTGCCAAAAGAGAGGTTCTTCTTGCAGGGCGATGGGTCCTAATGCAGATGATGTTGTGACTTTATCTGTTTCGAAAACAAGTTCGAAATTCTTTTCGGATAGAAGGTTTTTGATTTCTTTTTTCAATTTATCAGGGCTTTCGTTTTTAGACAAAAAGAGGTGTCCGACGATAAAATCGCCACGCTCAGCCAGTTGCTGATCAAGCTTTGCGTCTGCAAGCTTCTGCTTCCACAGGGCTCTTGGAATATCAATATGAATGCCGACACCGTCTCCTTCGCCGTTTATAAACCCGGCGCGGTGATTCATCGTAATCAATGCATCTATACATAAATCAATGTTTTCTTTAGTCGGCACGTTCCGTTTTTCGATGACTGATACAATGCCGCAAGCGTCATGCTCTGCGTTGTAATATTCCTTAAACTTACTTGGGCTCCAATTTTCTTTCATAAAAGCGGCTTGAAAGGGGAATTTGTTCCCGCTTATAGCCTTCACCTCCCGATAAAATATGAATCTATCATTTGAAAATATAGATTTCTTGTGAGATTTAATAACAAAATTTTCAGAAATGTAATACTTATCATATCATTTAGATTGAAAAAATTCAATTATTTATGCATGTTTTTGAGAGGCACATACAAGTTTGAAAAGTTTAAATATTCATGAAAACTTGCGGTTGCTTATTTGTAAACGTTTTCAGCGAGGAATAAAAAAATAAAAAAACAGGGACTAAAATCCCTGTTTGAATAAATTGTATATTTATACATTATGCAATTTATTGAATGAGCGCTCGACTGCAAGCAATGTATCCTTGATATCTTCTTCTGTATGAGCTGTTGTAAGGAACCATGCCTCGTACTTAGAAGGAGCAAGATTAACCCCTTCATGAAGCATCAATTTAAAGAACTTGGCGAACATTTCGCCATCCGTTCTTTCCGCCTGTTCATAATTGACAACCTTCTCTGTCGTAAAGTAGATGGTCAAAGCACCTTTTAACCGGTTCATCGTAATTGGAATTTGATAGGTTTCTGCATGTTTTTGAATGCCTTCTTCAAGTATTTGTCCAAGTCTATCGAGATTTTCATATACCCCTTTTTCCTGAAGCACTTCAAGACAGGCGATCCCTGATAAGATAGAAGCGGGGTTGCCTGCCATTGTTCCGGCTTGATAGGCAGGACCAAGAGGTGCAACTTGTTCCATGATTTCTTTTTTTCCGCCGTATGCACCAATTGGCAGACCGCCGCCAATGATTTTCCCAAGGGCAGTCAAGTCGGGTGTGACACCAAGCATATCCTGTGCACCTCCGTACATAAAGCGGAAAGCTGTGATGACTTCATCATAGATGACAAGTGCTCCGGCATCATGAGTAAGCTCGTTAATTGCTTCTAAAAAACCTGGGTAAGGTTCGACAATCCCGAAGTTTCCTACGATTGGCTCAACCAGAACAGCTGCAACCTCGTCTCCCCATTTCTCAAGTGCTTCTTTAAAAGGTTCAATATCATTAAAAGGAACCGTGATCACTTCATTTGCAATGCTTTTTGGAACCCCTGCAGAGTCGGGTGTGCCGAGAGTCGAAGGTCCGGAGCCCGCCGCAACAAGCACAAGATCTGAGTGGCCATGGTAGCATCCTGCAAATTTAATGATTTTATCCCGGCCTGTATACGCCCTTGCAACCCGGATTGTTGTCATAACGGCCTCTGTTCCGGAGTTGACAAAACGTACCTTGTCCATTGCCGGCATTGCCTCTTTCAGCATTTTAGCGAACTTCACCTCATGGGGAGTCGGAGTTCCGTAAAGCACGCCATCTTCTGCTGCTTTTTGAATGGCCTTCGTAATGTGGGGGTGAGCATGTCCGGTAATAATTGGGCCGTATGCTGCCAGGTAGTCTATGTACTTATTGCCGTCAACATCCCAGAAATAAGCTCCTTTTGCTCTTTCCATCACGACTGGAGATCCGCCGCCTACCGCTTTATAAGAACGGGAAGGACTATTAACCCCGCCTACAATATGCTGCAACGCTTCTTCGTGAAGCTCTTCAGATTTAGTGAATTTCATGTCTTCCTCCTGAAAAAAATTTCTAAAGTCTATTCTAGCATGTTTAAAAAGGATGAAAAACTTTTGCGCATCTTTTAGTATAATAGAAAGAAAAAGATGATTCAGTAAGTAAAGGGTGGACGCGGACAAGTGCTGAAAAAATACCTGACTTTTCTTATTAGTATAGTTTTCTTAACATCATGCGCCTCTCAGCAGAGCGGACCTGAAAAGAAAACCGTTTTGCTTGTTTCGGCTGCAGTAAGTTTAAAAGATTCATTGAATGAGATAAAAGAACAATTTGAGGAAGAGAATCCTTCTATTGAAGTTCGCTATAATTTCAGTTCGACCGGCGCTCTAAAGCGTCAAATAGAACAAGGGGCTCCGGTAGATGTCTTTTTTTCTGCTTCAAAAGATCTTTTTGAACAGCTGGGTAAAAAGGGTTTACTAAATGAATCCCTTCAAATGGATTGTTTGGGAAACAGCTTAGTGCTTATTACAAGTAAAGAGAATGAAACATTAAAAATGCAGGATCTCGCATCAGGTGATATTGGCAAGATAGCAATAGGCACACCGGAAACGGTTCCTGCCGGCAAGTATGCGAAAGAAGCTCTTGTGCATGATGATTTGTGGGAAAGAAATAAAGATCGAATAGTATATGCCAAAGATGTGCGACAGGTCCTGTCCTATGTTGAAACAGGCAATGTTCATGCGGGAATTGTATACAAAACAGATGCCGCGACTTCAGAAAAAGTGAATCAGACCCCGATAGAACCGGCCTCTTATGAGAGTATTATCTATCCGGCCGGTGTGCTGGAGGAAACTGAACACGAAAGAGAAGCCGAAGTTTTTTTTCGTTTTCTGCAGAAAGAACAATCGATAAAAGTATTTGAGCAGCAGGGATTTAAGGTGCTTCATAAAGGTGATCGCGATGTGGAGTGAATTCAGTCAGCCTATTGCGCTGTCGCTTCAGGTTGCAGTGGTATCTAGTGTAATAGTCGTATTAAGCGGAACTTTTATTGGCAGGATCATGGCAAGAACCTCGTTTAAAGGGAAGACAGTGATTGAGACATTCCTCATGCTGCCGCTTGTTCTCCCGCCTACGGTTGTTGGATTTCTCCTGATTGTCATTTTCGGAATGAATAGCCCGGCTGGTCAACTTATTGAACGCATTGCAGGATTTCCAGTTATTTTCACCTGGTGGGCAGCCGTTATTGCGGCATGCGTAGTTTCTTTTCCGCTTATGTATCAGGCTTCTAAGCTTGGCTTTCAAATAATTGATCGTGAAATCGAAGATGCTTCGAGGGTAGATGGAGCGGATGAACGCCAGGTTTTCAGGCATGTTTCGATCCCGCTCGCGATTCCGTCACTCGTCACGGGGGCGGTTCTTGCGTTTACAAGAGCTCTCGGTGAGTTCGGGGCAAGCCTGATGTTTGCAGGGAATATTCCGGGGCAGACACAGACGGCTGCAACTGCTATATATGTTGCAATCGATTCAGGGGATATGACGATCGCGTGGCTTTGGGCTGGAGCGCTTGTCTTGCTTTCGTTCAGTCTTTTGTTCGCTGTCCAGCTTATAAGAAAATAGATGCGAAATTTAAAGACAGGCCGAATATTAAGGACCTTCTTGTATATATTGTAACATTACGTGTTTTGAACATGAGGTGCTGCATATATATGGGAGGGTTATTTGCTATAGCTGTATCGCTGTGTTTGCTGATGAGCTTTACCATCTTCATCCGCACTTTTAAGGAACGAAATTTTCTATCTATAGATACACTGTTAATTGTCATCTTCTTATATCTTTCAATTTTGATTGGCTTTAGTATGATTTTCTTAATTTTGGACTCCAGCGGGTTTGAGGTGCTTGTTGATAATGGGGTTATTATGGAAGGAACCTATCTTGACCGTTTGCATACTTGCCTGTATTTCAGCGCTGTTACTCTTTTTTCATTAGGATACGGAGATGTCATTCCGATCGGGTTTGGCAGACTGCTTGCTGTTCTCGAAGCGCTTATAGGCTATGTTCTGCCTGCTGTTTTTGTTGCAAGAACGGTATGGGGACTGGAAAAAGGGTCATAAGTTGAATCATTCTGTGGAATTGGGTAGTCTTATACTAAACCAATTTTGCGGAGGCTGATATTTTTGACAACTCAAATCGGACAAACTGCACCAGATTTTGAACTGACAGCTGATAACGGGGAAAAAGTGAAGCTTTCAGATTTTAAAGGAAAGCATGTCATACTTTATTTTTACCCAAAAGATATGACCCCGAGCTGCACAACTCAGGCATGTGACTTCAGAGATCAGCACAAAAGCTTTGAGGAGCTTGATGCTGTTATTCTTGGAGTCAGTACAGATGCACAGAGCAAGCATGAAAAATTCAAAGCCAAGTACGATCTTCCATTTCTTTTATTGGTGGATGAAAATCACGAAGCTGCTGAAAAATACGGAGTATGGAAGCTGAAGAAAAACTTTGGAAAAGAATATATGGGAATTGAACGTTCAACTTTCCTTATCAATAAGGACGGCGAGCTTGTCAAAGAGTGGCGGAAAGTAAAAGTGAAGGGTCATGTGGAAGAAGCCCTTCAATATATGAAAGAAAATTTGTCATAACAAGCCTTTTTTTTAGGAACTGAGTCAAACGTCCAGACAAAAAATAAGAACCCGGAGTATGTTGTAAAGAAGGCATAACCTCCTCATTCGTTAGCGCAATTAAGTGCAGGAACTTTGGTTCCTGCACTCTTTTTATTTTTGGTAAAATAAAAGGAAAAAGGAGAAATTGGTTTTGAAGATTTTATCAACGGTAAAGCTGCCTGTTTATTTAAAGGAAGAATTAGTAAATGAATTTCCTGATTTGGATTTTAATTTTGACAACAGGATAAATGATGTCCTTAATGAGGTAAAAGAAGCTGAAGTGATTTTGACATACGGGGAAGATCTGACAGCTGACATTATTGGGCAGGCAAAAGAACTGAAATGGCTGATGGTTTCGTCTGCAGGGATGGACAAGCTCCCTTTTGATGCTTTAATACATCAAAAAATACTGGTAACCAACTCTAAAGGCGTGCATAAGATTCCAATGGCTGAGTATACAATCTCAATGATGCTGCAAATTTCAAGAGAGTCACAGCAGCTGCGCGAGAATCAGCAGGAGAGAAAATGGGACCGCAGAGTCAAAATGCATGAACTCCATGGGAAAAAGATCTTTATATTAGGAGCAGGTGCAATCGGAACTGAAATTGCAAGGCTCGCAAAAGCTTTCGGGATGAAAACGGAAGGGATGAACAGATCCGGGAGAATCGTTGAATATTTTGATAAAATTCATACATACAATGGTTTAGAAGAAGGAATGAGAAAAGCAGACTTTGTTGTTTCTGTTCTCCCTAGTACAAAAGAAACAAAAGAGTTGTTGAATTATAAAGCATTCAGCTGGATGAAACCAGCAGGCATATTTATTAATATCGGACGCGGAGATGCTGTATGCGAAGCGGATTTAGTAAAAGCATTAAACGAGGGAAAGCTTAAGCATGCAGTGCTTGATGTGTTCGAAGAGGAGCCATTGAGAGAAAATCATCCATTCTGGAGAATGAAGAATGTCACAGTAACACCGCATTTGTCGGGCATAACTGAGAACTATCTACCAAGAGCGATGGATATCTTTAAGAGAAATTTGGCGTTATATATAGATGGAGATTATTCATCCATGGAAAATGCAATCGATCTAAAACAAGGATACTGAGGCCTAAAATAAAAAGAAGGCTGTCTAACCGCAATTGACAAAAGTCCCAGTCACAATGTACACTATTTATAAATATTATAAAGTAAGAATGTTTTTCAGGAAAGAGGTGCATAGCAGATGTCTGAACATCAGTTAAAAGAAGCACTTGACACGCTGAAGCAGACTGGAGTGCGCATTACTCCCCAGCGTCATGCCATTTTAGAATACCTTATTCAATCTATGACTCACCCTACAGCTGATGATATTTATAAATCCTTGGAAAGCAAATTTCCAAATATGAGCGTTGCAACGGTCTATAACAATTTGCGTGTATTTCGCGAGGTAGGCCTTGTCAAAGAATTAACATACGGGGATGCTTCGAGCAGATTTGATTTTGTCACAACGGAGCATTACCATGTTATTTGTGAAAAATGCGGAAAGATTGTAGATTTTCATTATCCGGGACTAGATGAGGTAGAACATCTTGCTTCACACGTGACAGGTTTTAAAGTAAGTCACCATCGCATGGAGATCTACGGAGTGTGCGGAAGCTGCGAAAAGAAAGAAGCGCATTAAACGGACTGAATGTCTTTATAAGCATTCAGTCTTTTTTTCTAAAATATAAGCGGGGTGCATATACTGCACTCCGCTTTTTTTATTCGACCGTTTTGCGATTGTATTTTTCATCAAAGTCTTTGCCTTCCAGATTCGGATCCAGCGTCAGCGGTTCGTTGCAATACATGCACATATCAACCCTGCCGAGAATCTTCGTTGTTTTGCCGCATGAAGGGCATGTTACTTGAACAGCTTTAGTCGAGAGCATGCCGATCCAGAAGTAAACAACCGTGCTTCCTACTATAGATAATAACCCGAGCATCATGAATATGGTCATGACAATCGGAGAAGTTCTGAAGAAGATGCCAATATACATAATAAAAAATCCAATAAAGACTAAACTCAATGCAAACGTGCGGATTTTATTAATCTTGCTAGAATATTTCGCTGCCATTATTCCGACCTCCCAAATACCAATATAGCACAAATGTAAGGGATTTCGCAGAAAATATCCAATGGTGCCTTAAATAAAAAAGACAGGAAATCTCAGAAAATAATAGATTCTCTATCAGCATTCACTTATAATTTTGAAGTGCTGTATTTGAAAGGGATTTTATCTCCT
This sequence comes from Metabacillus dongyingensis, assembly GCF_019933155.2. NCBI lineage: Bacteria > Bacillati > Bacillota > Bacilli > Caryophanales > Bacillaceae > Metabacillus > Metabacillus dongyingensis. Next base: position 689,653 of record NZ_CP082944.1, read on the forward strand.
ATGTAGAATTCTGATATATAGTCATAAATTAAATGGGGGAATCACAATGGAAAATCTTCTCCGTCCTATTTATCAAGAGAGAGCAAGTCATCCAGACACATTAGCAATCGTCATGATTGAAAAGAGAAACCAAACATCACCGCTTACAGATAATTTGGATGTCGCGCTGCTTGTTATTGTAAAAGAAGCGAAGCAGCCTGTTTATATTAAGCATTATGAATTTGATAATCAAAAGGCTTCACTTAATATTGTGACTGATGAACAGATTCAGCAGTGGATCCTGCTTGGAACAAACCGGCGCATTGTAGAATGGATTTTAAACGGGAAAGTTCTCTTTGACAGAAATGAATACCTTGGCAAGCTTTTGGATCGTCTAAAAATGTTTCCTTTCTCAGAACGCAGATTAAAAATCGGCCTCGAGTATGGCAAGCTTATTAGAAGATACTTGGAAGGCAAGGTGTTTTTTGAATCAAAGCAGTTCCTTGATGCGTACAATCATATCGTTCACGCCCTTCATCATCTGGCCAGACTTGAAGTGATTGATCATGGATTTTATCCTGAGGTTACGGTCTGGAATCAAGTGAGGCAGATGGAACCGCAGGTTTATAAGCTGTATAAAGAGCTGGTTGAAAGTGAAGAGTCATTAGAAAAAAGACTTGAACTCCTCTTTTTGGCGAGTGATTTCCTGATTCACTCCAAATCAGAAATTGGTGCAGGACATCTGTTAAGCATCCTTTCTGAAAAAGAAGTGTGGCACTATGCAGAGCTTCTCGAGCATCCGGAAGCTAAATATTATTCGGTAGACTTAAGTGTGTTATTAGAGTTTCTTGTAGATAAAAATTTCGTTGAAGTTGTTCAGATTGAAACGAAAGGACAAAGGATTTTCCATCGCGGATATTCTGTTACAAAAAAGTATTGACTTTAGTTTTTTACGATGATATATTAATAAGCGTCGCTGCTGAAGCAAGTTCAAACATGACGGCGCAGACAGCGACTTTCAATTAAAAAAACTTCTTAAAAAAATGTTGACACTGAGTTAACGAAATGTTATATTAAGAAGGTCGCTTCAAGAGCGAAAATGATCTTTGAAAACTAAACAAAACCAAAAGCGTACCAAACGTTTTAAATTTTTAAGTCAGCAACAAATTGAGTCACAAATTTTCTTCGGAGAGTTTGATCCTGGCTCAGGACGAACGCTGGCGGCGTGCCTAATACATGCAAGTCGAGCGGACCTCTTCGGAGGTCAGCGGCGGACGGGTGAGTAACACGTGGGCAACCTGCCTGTAAGACTGGGATAACTCCGGGAAACCGGAGCTAATACCGGATAGTATCTTGAACCGCATGGTTCAAGTTGGAAAGACGGTTTCGGCTGTCACTTACAGATGGGCCCGCGGCGCATTAGCTAGTTGGTGAGGTAATGGCTCACCAAGGCAACGATGCGTAGCCGACCTGAGAGGGTGATCGGCCACACTGGGACTGAGACACGGCCCAGACTCCTACGGGAGGCAGCAGTAGGGAATCTTCCGCAATGGACGAAAGTCTGACGGAGCAACGCCGCGTGAGTGATGAAGGTTTTCGGATCGTAAAACTCTGTTGTTAGGGAAGAACAAGTGCGAGAGTAACTGCTCGCACCTTGACGGTACCTAACCAGAAAGCCACGGCTAACTACGTGCCAGCAGCCGCGGTAATACGTAGGTGGCAAGCGTTGTCCGGAATTATTGGGCGTAAAGCGCGCGCAGGCGGTTTCTTAAGTCTGATGTGAAAGCCCCCGGCTCAACCGGGGAGGGTCATTGGAAACTGGGAAACTTGAGTGCAGAAGAGGAGAGTGGAATTCCACGTGTAGCGGTGAAATGCGTAGAGATGTGGAGGAACACCAGTGGCGAAGGCGACTCTCTGGTCTGTAACTGACGCTGAGGCGCGAAAGCGTGGGGAGCGAACAGGATTAGATACCCTGGTAGTCCACGCCGTAAACGATGAGTGCTAAGTGTTAGAGGGTTTCCGCCCTTTAGTGCTGCAGCTAACGCATTAAGCACTCCGCCTGGGGAGTACGGTCGCAAGACTGAAACTCAAAGGAATTGACGGGGGCCCGCACAAGCGGTGGAGCATGTGGTTTAATTCGAAGCAACGCGAAGAACCTTACCAGGTCTTGACATCCTTTGCCACTTCTAGAGATAGAAGGTTCCCCTTCGGGGGACAAAGTGACAGGTGGTGCATGGTTGTCGTCAGCTCGTGTCGTGAGATGTTGGGTTAAGTCCCGCAACGAGCGCAACCCTTGATCTTAGTTGCCAGCATTCAGTTGGGCACTCTAAGGTGACTGCCGGTGACAAACCGGAGGAAGGTGGGGATGACGTCAAATCATCATGCCCCTTATGACCTGGGCTACACACGTGCTACAATGGATGGTACAAAGGGCTGCGAGACCGCGAGGTTTAGCCAATCCCATAAAACCATTCTCAGTTCGGATTGCAGGCTGCAACTCGCCTGCATGAAGCTGGAATCGCTAGTAATCGCGGATCAGCATGCCGCGGTGAATACGTTCCCGGGCCTTGTACACACCGCCCGTCACACCACGAGAGTTTGCAACACCCGAAGTCGGTGGGGTAACCGCAAGGAGCCAGCCGCCTAAGGTGGGGTAGATGATTGGGGTGAAGTCGTAACAAGGTAGCCGTATCGGAAGGTGCGGCTGGATCACCTCCTTTCTAAGGAAGATATGAGGACGCTTTTGGTTTTTGTTTAGTTTTGAGAGATCATTCTCTCTATGATAGAAGACAAATCATCCGGTTTGTCGGTTGTTCTTTGAAAACTAGATAACGTAATTGATAACAAGTAATTCACTGAGATTTACGCTTACCATAATTAGTGATTTTCTAGACATTTATGTCTAAACAAACAACGAAATGCGAAACGCATCTTGTGATGCGATTGACCATTTAGGTTAAGTTATGAAGGGCGCACGGTGGATGCCTTGGCACTAGGAGCCGATGAAGGACGGGACTAACACCGATATGCTTTGGGGAGCTGTAAGTAAGCTTTGATCCAGAGATTTCCGAATGGGGAAACCCACTGTTCGTAATGGAACAGTATCTTTATCTGAATACATAGGATAATGAAGGCAGACCCGGGGAACTGAAACATCTAAGTACCCGGAGGAAGAGAAAGCAAACGCGATTTCCCAAGTAGCGGCGAGCGAAACGGAATTAGCCCAAACCAAGAGGCTTGCCTCTTGGGGTTGTAGGACACTCTATACGGAGTTACAAAGGAACGGGGTAGATGAAGCGACCTGGAAAGGTCCGTCAGAGAAGGTAATAACCCTGTAGTCGAAACTTCGTTCCCTCCAGAGTGGATCCTGAGTACGGCGGGACACGAGAAATCCCGTCGGAAGCAGGGAGGACCATCTCCCAAGGCTAAATACTCCCTAGTGACCGATAGTGAACCAGTACCGTGAGGGAAAGGTGAAAAGCACCCCGGAAGGGGAGTGAAAAGATCCTGAAACCGTGTGCTTACAAGTAGTCAGAGCCCGTTAATGGGTGATGGCGTGCCTTTTGTAGAATGAACCGGCGAGTTACGATCCCGTGCAAGGTTAAGTTGATGAGACGGAGCCGCAGCGAAAGCGAGTCTGAATAGGGCGTTTTAGTACGTGGTCGTAGACCCGAAACCAGGTGATCTACCCATGTCCAGGGTGAAGTTCAGGTAACACTGAATGGAGGCCCGAACCCACGCACGTTGAAAAGTGCGGGGATGAGGTGTGGGTAGCGGAGAAATTCCAATCGAACCTGGAGATAGCTGGTTCTCTCCGAAATAGCTTTAGGGCTAGCCTCAAGTATGAGAGTCTTGGAGGTAGAGCACTGATTGGACTAGGGGCCCTCATCGGGTTACCGAATTCAGTCAAACTCCGAATGCCAAAGACTTGCTCCTTGGGAGTCAGACTGCGAGTGATAAGATCCGTAGTCAAGAGGGAAACAGCCCAGACCACCAGCTAAGGTCCCAAAGTATACGTTAAGTGGAAAAGGATGTGGAGTTGCTTAGACAACCAGGATGTTGGCTTAGAAGCAGCCACCATTTAAAGAGTGCGTAATAGCTCACTGGTCGAGTGACTCTGCGCCGAAAATGTACCGGGGCTAAACGTATCACCGAAGCTGTGGACTGTTCTTACGAACAGTGGTAGGAGAGCGTTCTAAGGGCGTTGAAGCTAGACCGTAAGGACTGGTGGAGCGCTTAGAAGTGAGAATGCCGGTATGAGTAGCGAAAGAGGGGTGAGAATCCCCTCCACCGAATGCCTAAGGTTTCCTGAGGAAGGCTCGTCCGCTCAGGGTTAGTCGGGACCTAAGCCGAGGCCGAAAGGCGTAGGCGATGGACAACAGGTTGATATTCCTGTACCACCTCCTCACCATTTGAGCAATGGGGGGACGCAGGAGGATAGGGCAAGCGCGCTGTTGGATATGCGCGTCCAAGCAGTTAGGCTGAGAAGTAGGCAAATCCGCTTCTCATAAAGGCTGAGCTGTGATGGCGAGGGAAATTTAGTACCGAAGTTCCTGATTCCACACTGCCAAGAAAAGCCTCTAGCGAGGTGAGAGGTGCCCGTACCGCAAACCGACACAGGTAGGCGAGGAGAGAATCCTAAGGTGAGCGAGAGAACTCTCGTTAAGGAACTCGGCAAAATGACCCCGTAACTTCGGGAGAAGGGGTGCTTTTTAGGGTTCATAGCCCTGAAAAGCCGCAGTGAATAGGCCCAGGCGACTGTTTAGCAAAAACACAGGTCTCTGCGAAGCCGCAAGGCGAAGTATAGGGGCTGACGCCTGCCCGGTGCTGGAAGGTTAAGAGGAGAGGTTAGCGCAAGCGAAGCTTTGAATTGAAGCCCCAGTAAACGGCGGCCGTAACTATAACGGTCCTAAGGTAGCGAAATTCCTTGTCGGGTAAGTTCCGACCCGCACGAAAGGCGTAACGATCTGGGCACTGTCTCAACGAGAGACTCGGTGAAATTATAGTACCTGTGAAGATGCAGGTTACCCGCGACAGGACGGAAAGACCCCGTGGAGCTTTACTGTAGCCTGATATTGAATTTTGGTACAGCTTGTACAGGATAGGTAGGAGCCTTGGAAGCCGGAGCGCCAGCTTCGGTGGAGGCATTGGTGGGATACTACCCTTGCTGTATTGAAATTCTAACCCACAGCCCTGATCGGGCTGGGAGACAGTGTCAGGTGGGCAGTTTGACTGGGGCGGTCGCCTCCTAAAATGTAACGGAGGCGCCCAAAGGTTCCCTCAGAATGGTTGGAAATCATTCGCAGAGTGTAAAGGCACAAGGGAGCTTGACTGCGAGACCTACAAGTCGAGCAGGGACGAAAGTCGGGCTTAGTGATCCGGTGGTTCCGCATGGAAGGGCCATCGCTCAACGGATAAAAGCTACCCCGGGGATAACAGGCTTATCTCCCCCAAGAGTCCACATCGACGGGGAGGTTTGGCACCTCGATGTCGGCTCATCGCATCCTGGGGCTGTAGTCGGTCCCAAGGGTTGGGCTGTTCGCCCATTAAAGCGGTACGCGAGCTGGGTTCAGAACGTCGTGAGACAGTTCGGTCCCTATCCGTCGTGGGCGCAGGAAATTTGAGAGGAGCTGTCCTTAGTACGAGAGGACCGGGATGGACGCACCGCTGGTGTACCAGTTGTCTTGCCAAAGGCATCGCTGGGTAGCTATGTGCGGAAGGGATAAGTGCTGAAAGCATCTAAGCATGAAGCCCCCCTCAAGATGAGATTTCCCATCACATTAGTGAGTAAGAACCCTGAAAGATGATCAGGTTGATAGGTCTGAGGTGGAAGCGCGGTGACGTGTGGAGCTGACAGATACTAATCGTTCGAGGACTTAACCACAGTCTAATAAAGTGTAAAACCTGAGTGAAACTTGTTATCAAACGTTATTTAGTTTTGAAAGAATAACTTCTTTCAAAAAAAAAGCTTGAAATCTTCGGATTTCATAGTATAATAATTTTTGTCACTATGTCTGGTGATGATGGCAAAGAGGTCACACCCGTTCCCATGCCGAACACGGAAGTTAAGCTCTTTAGCGCCGATGGTAGTTGGGGGTTTCCCCCTGTGAGAGTAGGACGTTGCCAGGCTAGTGAAAATATTATTCCGCAGTAGCTCAGTGGTAGAGCTATCGGCTGTTAACCGATCGGTCGTAGGTTCGAGTCCTACCTGCGGAGCCATTTTGGAGAGCTGTCCGAGTGGCCGAAGGAGCACGATTGGAAATCGTGTAGGCGGTAACCCGTCTCAAGGGTTCGAATCCCTTGCTCTCCGCCACTACTTATATAAATGGCCCGTTGGTCAAGCGGTTAAGACACCGCCCTTTCACGGCGGTAACACGGGTTCGAATCCCGTACGGGTCACCAATATCATTTTCACTGCGGAGGATTAGCTCAGCTGGGAGAGCATCTGCCTTACAAGCAGAGGGTCGGCGGTTCGAGCCCGTCATCCTCCACCATCTTTACTGAAATAAAGCAGCAAAAAAACTTCATTTATTATTGTCGCGGGGTGGAGCAGTCTGGTAGCTCGTCGGGCTCATAACCCGAAGGTCGCAGGTTCAAATCCTGTCCCCGCAACCAAATGGTCCCGTGGTGTAGCGGTTAACATGCCTGCCTGTCACGCAGGAGATCGCCGGTTCGATCCCGGTCGGGACCGCCATTCTCTTAATTAAAAAAGAATAAAATGGCTTGGTAGCTCAGTCGGTAGAGCAAAGGACTGAAAATCCTTGTGTCGGCGGTTCGATTCCGTCCCAAGCCACCATTTACACTTAAATGCCGGTGTAGCTCAATTGGTAGAGCAACTGACTTGTAATCAGTAGGTTGGGGGTTCAAGTCCTCTTGCCGGCACCACTTACAGTGTGGAGGGGTAGCGAAGTGGCTAAACGCGGCGGACTGTAAATCCGCTCCCTCCGGGTTCGGCGGTTCGAATCCGTCCCCCTCCACCATTTTATTAAAAGAATATAGGGGTATAGTTTAAAGGTAGAACAGAGGTCTCCAAAACCTCCGGTGTGGGTTCGAGTCCTACTACCCCTGCCAATTTAATTAATCTTATATAGTATAATGGCGGTTGTGGCGAAGTGGTTAACGCACCAGATTGTGGCTCTGGCATTCGTGGGTTCGATTCCCATCAGTCGCCCCATTTTTTACTTAATAGGGTTTTTATTTCTGTTTTGGGCTATAGCCAAGCGGTAAGGCAACGGACTTTGACTCCGTCATGCGCTGGTTCGAATCCAGCTAGCCCAGCCATTTTCAATCTAAAGTCATCTTTGTGCAGCTCCTGCATAAAATACATTACAATGCGATTTGCGGAAGTAGTTCAGTGGTAGAACACCACCTTGCCAAGGTGGGGGTCGCGGGTTCGAATCCCGTCTTCCGCTCCAATAGTTGAGGCGGCATAGCCAAGTGGTAAGGCAGAGGTCTGCAAAACCTTTATCCCCGGTTCAAATCCGGGTGTCGCCTCCAATTTTTATTTATCACCCTTGCCGGGGTGGCGGAACTGGCAGACGCACAGGACTTAAAATCCTGCGGTAGGTGACTACCGTACCGGTTCGATTCCGGTCCTCGGCACCATCTTCATCACAATTTCATTTGCCGGTGTGGCGGAATTGGCAGACGCGCACGACTCAAAATCGTGTTCCTCTGGAGTGCCGGTTCGACCCCGGCCACCGGTATCGAAATTTTATTACTTTCAATTACAAGTGAATTAAGTAATATCAACGTTTAAAAACGTCTCTACAGTTATTGTAGAGGCGTTTTTTTGTTGTCTTTTTATCTTTTTTTTACATGACATCCTCAAATGAAATCGTGTTCCTTAATCGTGTGCACCGTTGAAGGAGGAATTATTATGACAAGGCGTAAGAATGTTTTAAATGATGATGAACTGGCTGTTATTCAAAGTAAGTAAAAGCTTATGTAGAGACATTTAAAGATGCTATTCAATTGTTCATTAAGGATTGCGAATTTCGAAATTTAAGACCTCATACAATTCAATATTACTTGAATGGAATACAAGCATTTTTAAATCAACTTAAAGATCAGGGTATTGATATTACTTTATTGAAACCATCTAACCTAACTGAAGAACATATTAAAAACAATGTGATTCTCTATATGCGTAATTTTAAGGGTAGCAGAGTAGTTATTTAGAACAAAAAGAAAGCCACGAGTTTTGGAACAAATATTGGGTTTAAGAAATATTGACAGGTTGCTTTTTTTATTTTGTTCCGCAATCGGACACATTTATTGAAGACCAACTAATAAAACAATCCCTACCCTATCTTATTTTTTGCAAAATATATATATTATTTCGTTACTATCGGCAGTTACTGGAACTTCTTTTCCTAAGCCGGAGTTGATTTCAGAATGGTTAGCACTTATATTTAATATTAAAATTAAATTATTTAATATTTAAGTTCGATTTTATAAATTATTTTAAGTTGATATTTGATATTATTAAAAAACGTAGTATAATATGGTTAATAAAAGAAAGGAGCAAAACATGGCATATCCTTTACTCACAAATTGTCCGGTTTGCAGCGAATCATTAAAAATTACAAAGCTACAATGCGGACATTGTCAGACAACAATAGAAAATGAATTTGAAGCTTCAAAACTGTCTGCTTTAGGTCAGGAACAACTGCATTTTATTGAAACTTTCCTTAAATGCCGCGGGAATATAAAAGAAGTGGAGAAGGAATTAGGCATTTCCTATCCAACGGTCAGGGGTAAATTAGATGATATCATTTCCATCCTAGGATATAACGCACAAAAGAAACCGGGAGTCGATAAGAAAAAGATTGTTGGCCTTTTAGAAAAGGGAGAAATTACAGCGGAAGAAGCAATCCGTTTATTAAAAGAGGGGGAAGCAGAATGAAGGACGAAATTTCAAGGGTATTAACGATGATGGAAGAAGGAAAGATTGATAAAGAAAAAGCGAGTGAATTAATTAATATCCTCCGAGAAAAAGACCAGCCAGAACTTTTTTCATTAAAGAAAGAAGTACCATATGGCAATAAAATATTAAAGATTCGTGTTACCTCTGAAGAAGGTGATAATGTAAATGTGAATTTACCAATTAATCTGGTAAAAGCTGTTTTGAAAGTAGGTACAAATATTGCGGAAAAAATCCCCGAGGCAGAAAAATATGTAAAAGATATTAATGTTGACCTGCTCATCGAGGCAATCGAAAACGAATTGGACGGACAGATTGTTGATATCACCTCGGCTAACGGTGATAAAGTTTTCGTGGTGATTGAGTAGTTTATGTTAAAAGTTAAGGTGAAAGTAAAGGATAAGCGGTTCTCCATTCCCGTTCCTTATGCGGTTTTAAATATGGTTAGTTTGATTATTACTTCAAAGAGAGTTAACCGCATAATTAATAAGGCAATTGAAAAGGATGGCAGTAAATTCAGTTTTCCGGAAATTGAAAGAAAAGATTTAAAACCATTGTTGCAAGGACTTTCTATGCACAAAGGCCTAGTGCTTGTGGAAACCAAATTAAAAGACGGTACCGAAGTAAAAGTGAAGTTGTGAAGCATTATTCAAATAGGGATAATGCTTTTTTAATAGGGGTAGCGTCATGGAGTTGATTTACAACTTTAAGGAAATTACAATATAAAAAAGCCCAATTTTAAGCACTGAAATTTTGAAATTGGGCTTTTTTATATTTACTTATAGTGAAAAATAGCACTTAAAATAGCCCCTAAAGGGACAGTTCAAGCAGCAAGTTATGAAGAAGCAGAAATACTAGAAAATGAAATAATCAAGCAACTAGAAGAACTTCAAAAGTAAAGTTCATGACGATTTCAACTGGTGCTGGACCGCTGTTGACAGCTCTTAAACGATACGTTTCATCCCACCGAGCGGTTATTCTCCATTGCTGGTTGCCGCAGTCCAGGTACTCCCAAACTTGCACATCGTCTCCGGCAGAGATTCCGGAAGCATCCAGTACGAACTTGCTTCACCCACGTGTACTTTATATGCTCCATGGGAAACTCCATCTATCTTCCACCTTTGATCGTTCTAAATCAGGAGACATCAGTTTTTCTGATAAGTTTTCCGCCTATCATGAAACAAGAGTTACGCCAAAGAAAAAACGAGTGAAACAGAGTATTTTCGTAGACGAATTTTCCATTGAGGTATTCGGAAACGACAGCCTTTCCGTATTCCAAAATGTTGTGTTTCCGGACGGAGCAAGTGATGGCCAGAGCTTTTACAGCAAGGGCGTTCCGTTCAAGATCAGACTATAACGTCGTGGTATACATTTACTGCAGGAAATTTACAGTTATGAAATATCATCTTTGTCAATAAAATGAAAGAGTTATTTATTTTACATAAGGAGGTTTGTATATTGGGAGAAAAACTTAAGATTCTTGTGATTATGAAACACTTTCAAAAACAGTTTCCGACTTATCAATCTCTTTATGAAACGATAACTGAGCTGGAAAAACAGGCTGAGATTAAATACTGGGATAAAGATGGCGATATTCATGATATCCTGAAAACATTGAATTTTTTACCGGATTTTATTCTTCAATATGACGTAGCCTGGAATCACGCTTTCTCACCAAAGGTAAACGGACTTGGTGAAGTCGACATACCAAAAGGCTGCATTGTCATAGATATCCATTATTCCCCTCAAATAAGGAATCAATATTTTAATGATACGAAAATAGATCTTATCTTTTCACTGACTAAATCAGCTTTTTTAAACAGGTTCGAACAGTATAGAAATAAATTTAAATGGTTTCCCTTTGCCGTCAACCCTATGATCTACAAAGATTGGAAAATGGATAAAAAAATAAACTTCTTATTGATGGGGCAAGTGCATGACCGTGAAGGAAGAGCAATTGATGTTCCAAAAACTCCCCGCGGAAAATACCCATTCAGAGAAGAAGTGCTGATAAAAATGAGGGATGTTGAAGGCTTTGTTTTCAATCCTCACCCCGGGCAAGCGACAAGGTCAAAAAATGCCATCATCAACGAGAAATATGCACAAGAAATCAATAAATCTAAAATTTTTTTTACTTGCGGGTCCATCTATAACTATCCCGTACAAAAATTTTTTGAAGCTCCTGCCTGCAGGTCCTTAATGCTGGCAGAGCCTGCAGATGACATTTCAGAGTTGGGGTTTAAGGACGGACATAACTTTGTTTCATGCAACAAGGATAATTTTTATGAGAAAGCAATGTATTACTTGAAAAACGAAGAGAAAAGGCAGGAGATAACGGATAATGGGTATACGTTTATTCATCAGCATCATACAAACAAAGAAAGAATAAAAAGATTACTGCAGGACATTCAACAATTCATTGAAAGCAAAAAAAATACTTCTTAGGAAGAGTTTCAGACTGTCGACAAATCCCCCTTTTTTGGGGGAATTGTCGACAGTTTTTTTTAATTAAAGTAGAACAATTCAGAGGTGATTTGGATGTTGTCTAAAACTTGAGAAGGTTACACTTGAACAGTTGGTGCCGAAAAATCACTTAGTCCGTTAAATTGAACAGGCTCTCGATTTTTCTTTCAGCAATCCTTTAGGAGAGAAAGTCTACTCCGCAGATCGAGGCCGTACAAGTAATTGACCCAGTTATTTTGATTAAAATGGCCTTCATCCAATACCTTTTCGGTATTCAATCAATGAGAAGAACCATAGAAGAGATTGAAAGGAACTTTGCCTACCGGTGATTTTTAGGATTTGCCTTATCCAAATGAATAAAAATATAGTCAAAATATTGCACCTTCTTCGTCAATTTAGTCTCCCTATATAAGTAAGCGCTACCATTATAATAAAAGAAAGCGATTACAATAAAAGGGGTGGTGATACGGTTGGAAACGAAAATTCAAACGGATCCGGTAAGCACGAAATCTCATATGGAGGCAGTACCTAAAAAGAAATTTAAGTATAAGAGTTTACTAACATACGCTGCCTTTGTTGGACCGGCACTTTTATTTTTCTTAGTTATTCAAATTCTTCCGTTCTTAATGGGTCTTTATTATTCATTTACTTCATGGAATGGAGTCAGCTCGGCTGTTGAGTGGGTAGGAATTGAGAATTATAAGAAGATCTTTACGAACGATCCGGCCTTTTTTAATTCTTTTATGTTTACGACGAAATTTATGTTTGCGGCTGTTATTATTAGTAACTTAATAGGTTTTGCGTTTGCGCTGATTTTAAATGCTGCGCTAAAAACCAAGAACATATTGCGGACCGTGTTTTTCATTCCTAACGTGATCGGCGGGTTATTGCTCGGATTTATCTGGCAGTTTATTTTTGTAAAAGGATTTGCTTCGATCGGGAACATGACGGGCATCGAATTTTTCAAAATGCCGTGGCTTGGGGATGAAACGACAGCGTTCTGGGGAATTGTCATCGTATTTGCATGGCAGACCAGCGGTTATATGATGGTCATCTATATTGCAGCGCTTCAAGGTGTGGATAATTCACTGCTGGAGGCTGCGAAAATGGATGGTGCATCAAGCTTCACACTTTTAACAAAAATCATTATTCCTTTGATATTACCGGCATTTACGATTTGTCTGTTCTTAACGATTTCGATGGCATTCAAGATCTTTGACCTGAATATTTCCCTGACAGGCGGGGGGCCATTCAATTCAACTCAGTCTGTAGCGATTAACATTTATCAGGAAGCCTTCCAGAACAACCGTTATGGATTAGGTACAGCGAAGTCCATTCTGTTCTTTGTAGTAGTTGCAATCTTTACTACAGTTCAGGTAATGATGACGAAGAAGAGGGAGGTTGAGGCTTAATGGGTAACCGGTATACAAGCAGGACGTTTATATTAGAGATAATAGCCATTGCCGTCGCGCTCATTTTCCTTGTTCCTTTTTACTTCGTGCTGATCAACTCTGTCAAGCCGTTTGCGGCAATCCTCATTGATGCTGCAGCATGGCCGAAGGAATTCATGTTTTCTAACTATGCCAAGGTGTGGGAGATCATCAACTTCCCTCGTGCATTCTGGAACTCCCTTGTGATTACAGTTTTCAGTAACATTGGTTTAGTTATCATTAGTTCGATGGCTGCATGGAAAATGGTCCGCACGCCAGGAAAGTTCAGCAAGATTTTATTCATTCTCTTCGTAGCTGCCATGGTCATCCCGTTTCAGACGGTCATGATCCCGCTTATGAAGCTTGGCGGTACGCTCGGGATAACAAATAGTATTCCAGGCTTAATCATGATGTATTTTGGATTTGGTGTTCCGCTGTCGCTGTTCTTATATCATGGATTCGTAAAAACAGTTCCTGTGGAAATTGAAGAATCAGCGAAAATAGACGGATGCAGCGAGTTCGGAGTATTTTGGAGAATTGTTTTCCCTCTCCTAAAACCGATTACTGTCACGGTCGTTATTTTGAATACACTATGGATCTGGAATGATTATCTGCTTCCATTGCTGGTTCTTCAGGATGCAGAGCTGCGGACGATTCCGCTTGCAGCAAGCTCATTCTTTGCTCAATATACGAAGCAGTGGGATATGGGTCTTGCCGCGTTAGTGCTTGGTATTACACCAGTGGTCATCTTCTTCTTATTCTTACAGAAGCACATAATCAAGGGAATTGCTTCTGGCTCGATCAAGTAGATATAAAGTTTCTGCATTCATTGGATGTAATGGGTGCAGAAAATTATATAATATAATAGTTATCAAGGAGGTCAATCCATTCATGAAACGCTTTCTGTTATTATGTATGTCTTTAGTATTCGTATTTGGTATTATGGCTGGCTGTTCTTCTAAGGAAACGGCTAAAGATGGGGAGTCAGGCGGAGATTCTAAGTCTGGTGATGAAGTAGTAACGCTTAATTTCTTCCAGTTCAAGGTTGAAATTGCTGATCAGCTTCAAGAGATGATTAAAGAATTCGAAGCTGAGCATCCAAACATTAAAGTAAAGCTTGAAACAGTTGGCGGAGGTGCCGATTACGGTGCAGCGCTTAAAGCAAAATTCGCTTCAGGTGAAGAGCCGGATATTTTCAACAACGGCGGATTTAAAGAATTAGAGCTTTGGAAAGAAAAGTTAGCTGATCTATCAGGTGAGCCATGGGTTGAGCATGTTCTTCCAATCGGAAAAGTGCCAATGACAGATGCAGACGGCAAGCTTTATGGTATGCCTGTAAACCTTGAGGGATATGGATTTGTTTACAACAAAGATTTATTTGAAAAAGCGGGTATTACAGAGCCGCCTAAAACGATTGATGAATTAAAAGACGCTGCAAAAAAGCTTGAAGCTAAAAAGATCACTCCATTCTCTGCCGGTTATGGCGAGTGGTGGGTAATTGGACAGCATTTACTTAACATTCCATTTGCTCAGCAAGAAGATCCAGAAGCATTTATCGCAGGATTATATGATGGTTCTGAGAAAATCACAGGCAACAAGCAGTTTAAAGAATTTAAAGAAGTATTAGACACAGAGCTTAAATATGCAAACGATAATCCATTAACAACAGATTACAATACTCAAGTTACACTTTTTGCTTCTGGTGAAACAGCAATGCTTCAACAAGGAAACTGGACTGAGAACATGATCACTGAAATCAATCCTGAAATCAATATGGGCTTCCTTCCAATTCCAATCAGCAATGATGAAAGTGCAGGAAACCTTCCTGTAGGCGTTCCAAATAACTGGGTATTGAATAAAAACTCAGAGCACCTTGAAGAAGCTAAAACATTCTTAAACTGGATGGTTTCTTCTGAAACTGGCAAACGCTTCATCACAGAAGAATTTGCATTCATTCCAGCATTTGATAACATTGAGCCAGCAGGTTTAGGCGATCTTGGAACATCAATCCTTGATTACTCTAAGGAAGAAAAAACAATTCCTTGGACTTGGTTCAAATGGCCGGATGGAGCGAATAAAGAATTCGCAGCAGCTATTCAGGAATACGCTGCAGGCAAAATCGATTATGATACACTGCTTGAGAGATTCCAGACATCTTGGGATAACTTGAAATAATAATAGCAGCAGAAAGCATGCCTTATGGGCATGCTTTTTTGCCGGTTCATAAATTCTCATAATAGAGGCTTTAAGCTATAAAAAGGTGATTTCAGATAATAGTAAAAAAATCAGCTTAAAAAACAGAAAACCGATTAAATAAAAGGTTCGAAATCTATAAAAATTGTTAAAATGGCTAATAAAAATTGAATTCCCTCTAAAAAGATGGTGATTTTGGCTAAAAACCAGGTTCATCAGCTTCTATTGTTTACGCTATTCAATGACTTCAGCTCAGTCTCCCTGACCCTCTGTAAATACAGGCGCCTCCGCTCTTCGAGGTATTTGCAGGAAGATTCGAAAAAGTCCTTTTAAGAGTAAGAACCTCACTATATACTAAAGGTTAAGTAAGACCTGGGAGGTCCGTCCCCATGCTGAAAAAAAGCATCCGGAATAAACTAATTGTTTTATTAATGATTACTACAATTGTGCCTTTTGGCAGTTCGATCATTATTACCTATTTATATACGAAAGGCTCCATGGAGGACCAAGTCGTTCAGGAAAGCAGCAATCTGCTGTATCAGGGCAAGGTTAATCTGGAGAGCTACCTTAATGAGCTGAATGGTTTAACTCTTTCTCTCTACAATAATCCTGATTTCATTAACTATATGAGATCTCCGGATACTGAGAATAATTATTTAACCATTGGAATTGTTAAAAATGTAATGCAGACCATTCTTTATACAGCGGATACCATTAATGAAGTGAAAATTTCATTTGCAAAGGATGACCGGGTTATTTCTGCGACGAAACGTTCTACAGTTGTTTTTTCCACAAGCATAGAAGGTTCCAGGAATGAAGCGTTTAACAGTGCAGAACGCAGTCCTTATAACATGTATATTGAACCAATCTTTGCAAGCCACGAGAACAACACAAGAGGAGCAAGAGACATCATTAAAATCCACAGGGCATTGACGAATGTTCCCGGCAATGAGGTCCTTGGTTATATTACACTTGGGATTTCACCTGATAAGATTATCGATTTAAGCAGAAATTTATATAATCGTGATACAGAAGAATTCTATCTATTATCATCAGAAGGAGAACTAATTTACAGCTCAGATACAGATATCCCCGACAATCAAAATCATCAAAAATGGATTGACCGCGTTCTTGAAGCAGAGAAATCTTCAGGAACAATGGAGTGGAAAGAAGACTCTTTTAATGGGGTGATGATGTACGATCAGCTTTCGGCTTCATCTGGAGGCTGGATTTTAGTGAAAAGGGTTCCATATCACATCTTATATGAAAGTGCTTATAGTGTAGCCAAAATTAATATTCTATTTGGGGTTATTGGATTATCATTGGTTGTATTAGCTACCCTGTTTGTTTCATTTAAAATCACATCGCCTATCCGAATTTTGCTTCAAAATATTGAACAAGTGGAAAAAGGAAATATGAAGGTTCCGGTTCAGTCCTTTGGTTCAGATGAAATCGGCATTCTCGGATACAGGTTTCAGCAAATGATTGAACGGATCAATCACTTGATCACCCGTGAGTATAAGCTTGAACTGGAAAACAAGACAAATCAGCTAAAAGTGCTGCAATCACAGATCAACCCGCACTTTTTATACAATGCGCTGCAATCAATCGGTACAGTTGCTTTAAAAAATAAAGTTCCGCAAATTTATTCCTTAATTACGCACTTATCTAAAATCATGAGATATGGAATGAACATGGAGGAAGATTTAGTTCCTTTGAGTAAAGAAATAAATTATACGAAAGCGTTTCTTCTTTTGCAAAAGGAACGCTTTGGCGAAAATCTTGATTACACCATAGATGTCGATGAAAACGTCCAAGAGGTTCAGGTTCCCAAAATGATTTTGCAGCCGATTATTGAAAATTATTTTAAACATGGGTTTGATAGTCGTGAAGGTGTTGGGAGCATCCGGCTAAAGTGCTACAGGGAGAGCGATGAGCTTGTCATGAAAATAAGCGACAATGGAATCGGAGTGACGGAAAACAGGTTAAATGAGATATATGAGCATTTTAAAGCTGAAGCATTGAATAAAAAAGGAAAAGAAACAAATATAGGGCTGAAAAATGTATATGTCCGGCTAAAGCTCTATTATAATCTGCAGGCTGATTTAAAGCTTGAAAATCAAGAAGAAGGAGGCTTTATGGTAACCATGAGGCTGCCTATATGGATGGAAGGTGAAGGAAATGAAAGCAATCATCATTGATGATGAAAAGCATGTTCGTGAAGGTCTGCTTTTATTGGCGGATTGGGATAGGCACGGAATTCACACCATTCTTGAGGCTGAGGATGGCGAGGAAGCGGTAAAGCTGATCACAGAGCACAGGCCGGAAATCATTTTTACGGATATGAGTATGCCAAGAAGAGATGGTATAAGTCTGTTAAAATGGCTATATTCCGCTGATTTAGGCAGCAAAACGATTGTCGTAAGCGGATATGATGACTTTGATTATATGCGAAATGCCATTGCTTACAAGAGCTTTGATTATATTTTAAAGCCCATTGAGCCGGATGTCTTAAATGAAACATTGGAACGGGCTGTGACAGAATGGAAAGAGCAGGCGCGTTCCCGAAACTCTCAGGCTGAGGAAAGCCGGGTTATGAATGAAGTGAAGCCGCTCTATTGGGACCAGCTGTTCTCGGGCATCTGTACAAAAAAGGAAATACCGCAATCAGCAGAAGAGAAAATTGAAAAAGAATTTGGCATTTCAATGACGCTCGCTGAAAAAACAGCTGCCATCCTTCCAATAAAAGCAATTGTCATGAAATCATTCCAGGGTGATTATGAGCTTGCCTATTCTGCCCTTTCAAACATGTTCAGCGGAATATTAAGAAAACAGAATGACGGTGTTTGTTTCAGGAACATTAATAAGGAAGCAGAGCTTGTTATCCTCTTTTGGAAGAATAAGAATGTGACCTATCTTTCAGAAGAAATCAGCGCTTTAATTTATCATTCTTATAAAATCAATTGTATTCTTGCTTTGGGAAAAAGATCGATTGATTTAAGCGAAGCCTATGATTCTTCTGAACAAGTATATATAAAACATAATTTATTGAGTAAGCAAAAGATTGTGACAAGTAATGAGGTTGATTTAAAGCCGCTTCTTCATCTGTTTGATTTTTCAAATGAACTGAAATGGGCGCTTAAATCGGGCAGTGCTGCCCAGGCGGAAATACAGCTGGATCAAATTTTCACCAAGCTGATCAATGATCATACACTGTCGCTGGAGCAGATTAAACTATGGGAAAATCAATTTGACTTATTGAGAAGCAATTGGATCAAAGAATATGAGGTCCATCATCATCCGGCTTTTTATTCTGGTACGGATTATTGGAAGGAAGACGGTTCTTTTTCTTTTGAAAAGTTCAAAGAAGAAAAGAAAAAAGAATTCGGTCAGCTAATCAAATTTCTCTCTAATGTGAAGTATCAGAAAGAAAAAAACAACATGCAGCAAATTGAAGAATACCTGCAGCAGCATTATCAGGAGGATATCAATCTCCAGGATATTGCCGATCGGTTTTTCTTAAGCCGTGAATACATTTCAAGGAAATTCAAACAGGATTATCATGCAACACTAACAGATTATCTGACAAATATCCGCATGGAAAAAGCAAAAAAGCTGCTTGAGAATCCTTATTTAAAAATATATGAAGTGGCATATGGTGTAGGTTATCAAAATGAAAAGTACTTCAGTAAGGTGTTTAAGAAACAAGTTGGGGTTACACCAAATGAATACCGGCATTCCCTGACTTCTAAACCGTAATTGAGGATAGAGAAAAAGCAGAAATTCCTGTTTTTTCTTTATCGTAATTTCGACAAAATGTGATTTTTTATGTTGAAGAAGGGTACATTTTTTGCTATAATATCTTTATTACCTTTTGCGGGTGTAGTTTAATGGTAAAACTCTAGCCTTCCAAGCTAATGTCGTGGGTTCGATTCCCATCACCCGCTCCATACATATACAACGCAGTGTTTCGTTTTTTGACAAACGGGGCATTGCGTTTTTTATATTTTTGTTAAAAACGAAACCCCTCCCTGCAAATCAGGGAGGGAATGCTATGTACGCTGCTTTATTTAACTAAGCTGTATTTTCCTTCTCCTCCATGAATCTGAATGAACATTTTCGTTAATGATGATAACATTTCATCCGCATTTTCATCATTCATGCTTGGCTGGAGATAGATTAAGTGAAGTGCGTTTACCGTTTTTTCAGTGACAGCTGTCCGCTTTGAGTCCACATAAGGGCTTCCAAAGGCACCTTTCTCATCTGCTGAAAGCAGTTTTCCGTTCATGGAGACATCCCGTCCATTGATGGCCATATAAACATCAGATTCCTTGCCAACTCTGATTTCAATATTCCCGGACAGCTTATCGATATCGTAAATGCCGAATGGGATTTGATGCTGCAGAGAGAAGAAGTTATTTAAATCGACGGCTGAATGGATAGGTTCAAGATACTGCTGCTTTTGAATTCTGCGGTACAGCGCTTCGCTTGAAGGACGATACCGGCCTGGATCTGCGCCAAGCTTTTTAAAAATGCTTCGCCATTCCTGAATCGGTTTTAGATCCTGTACTTTTTTGTCTTCCATTTCAAAGAAGATTGATTCCTGGAAGAGCCTCATTCTTCCTTTAAGCATTTGCGGGGATTCTGATACACTTATGGCTGTATACTCAATAACGCCCAGCTTAAACTCAGGAAAATGCTGTTTGATTTGAGGGCTTATAGAAATTTCCATCATTTTATCCTCCACTTTTTAATGTACTTATTTTACCATATAAGATAATGTCTTTCGAAAATATAAACCGAAGGGAGGTGCAGGACATGAATTATGAAGAGCTTAAACAGGATATTCTTTCATTCAGCAAGAGCATTGGCATTGATAAAATCGGGTTTGCGCAGGCGTCTGTTTTTGATGAACTGAAGCAGCGGCTGATTGTTCACGAACAAAAAGGATATCATTCCGGTTTTGAAGAGCCTGATCTTGAAAAGCGGACAAATCCCGATCTTCTTCTGCCAGGGGCGAAATCGATTATTTCCATTGCGCTTGCTTATCCATCCAAGCTGAAGAATGCACCAAAAAGCACGAAGGAAGATAGAAGAGGTATCTTCTGCAGAGCATCCTGGGGACAGGACTATCACCATGTGTTAAGGGATCGTCTGAATAAGCTCGAGGCATATATGCGGGAGCGGGTTCCTAACGCAGAGCTTAAGTCAATGGTTGATACAGGGGAACTGTCAGACCGGGCTGTGGCAGAGAGAGCGGGCATTGGCTGGAGCGGAAAAAACTGCGCGATCATCACTCCGGAATTTGGTTCGTATGTATACTTGGGCGAAATTGTCACAAATATCCCATTTTCGCCGGATACACCAATGGAAGACCGCTGCGGCAGCTGCAATATCTGTGTGGATGCTTGTCCGACAGGTGCGCTTGTTCAGGGCGGCCAGCTTGATTCTGCTAAATGCATCGCCTTTTTAACGCAGACGAAGGGCTTTTTAGCAGATAAATACCGGAAGAAGCTGGGAAACCGTTTATATGGCTGTGATACTTGCCAAACAGTATGTCCAGAGAACAAAGGCAAGGATTTTCATCTTCATGCAGAAATGGAGCCTGACCCTGAGATTGCAAAGCCGAAGCTTAAACCCCTTCTTACCATGAGCAACCGGGAATTTAAAGAGAAGTTTGGACATGTATCGGGGTCATGGAGAGGGAAAAAACCGATTCAGAGAAATGCGATTATTGCACTCGCGCACTTTAAGGACCAAACCGCTATCCCAGAATTAATACAGCTGATGCACAAAGATGTGCGTCCGGTCATTCGCGGAACGGCTGCATGGGCAATCGGATCAATTGGTGAAAAAGAAAGTCTGATCGACCTGCAAAAAGCCCTTCAGCTTGAAGAAGACGAAGAAGTACGGAAAGAAATCAAAAAAGGAATATCGCTTATAGATGCGTAAGCTTCATACTTGCCAATCTCCTTTCATATGGTCTTACTAAAGACAAATATGGCGGTGAGGCATGGATGAAAAATAATCTTTCAGCTGCAGTAAAAGCTAAGTTAGAGCTGCTGATCAACAATCGGCGTGCTAAAGAGCTTGATATAATAGAAGACAGCAAAGTGCTGCTGCGGAAAAAAAAGATTCTCGAAAACAGGAATGTCGAGATGGTAAAAGGAAATGCTTCCGTTCAATTGCAGAATATTGAAAAGGTATCTAAACGGGAGCAGCGTGTTTCCTACCAGTGTCATTATAAGTATTTTCATAAAGATCAGGAATCCTTTTATCTTGAAGAAAAAACGGAAGACCGTATCGCTGTATTTCAAAATGGAACAATCATCAGGGATTATAAGGTAGAGCATCAATATGATGAAACTTTTGCAGAAAGCGATGATTCTTCTAATGAAAGAGTATCTTTCTTGTACGACAGACTTGCTGCCGTTCAATATGCCGAGAGATGGTGGAACACCCACAATCCAAAGTTTAAAAATTTCGATGTAAACTGCACGAATTATGTTTCCCAGTGTCTTCATGCGGGCGGAGCTCCAATGAGAGGGTACCCGGGGCGATCAGCCGGGTGGTGGATGCAGAATAATATCTGGAGCTACAGCTGGACGGTTGCCCATTCTCTCACCCTGCATCTCGGGAATTCTAAATCAGGCTTAAGAGCGAAAGCAGTGGGAGCACCAGAAGCGTTAATGCCGGGGGATGTCATCTGCTATGATTTTCAAGGCGATGGCAGGTTTGATCATACAACCATTGTTGTTGCGAAGGATCAGGCAAACATGCCTCTTGTGAATGCAAATACGTACAACAGCAGAATGCGTTATTGGGATTATGAAGACTCAACAGCTTACACACCGAACATTAAGTATAAATTTTTTCATATCGAGGATGATTCGGGTTCTAAAAAATAAACAGTGGTATAATACGGGTAACAGATTTTGATGAGGTGAAGAAAGTGGCATTACATGTCGTACTCTATCAGCCGGAAATTCCGGCAAACACAGGAAATATTGCACGTACTTGCGCTGCAACCAATACAACGCTGCACTTAATCCGACCTCTTGGATTTTCAACGGATGACAAAATGCTGAAGCGTGCAGGACTTGATTATTGGGAGTATGTGAATGTGGTTTATCATGATTCCTTAGATGAGCTGTTTGAAGCATATCCGGAGGGCGAATTCTACTATATAACGAAATTCGGAGAAAAACCGCATACAACATTTGATTACAGCAATCATGAGGAAGATACCTTCTTTGTTTTCGGGAAAGAAACGACAGGACTTCCGAAAGACTTAATCGCAGAAAACCTGGAAAGATGTCTGCGTTTGCCGATGACAGGAAATGTAAGATCCCTGAACTTATCGAACACCGCTGCGATTTTAATCTACGAAGCATTAAGGCAGCAGAACTATCCTGGATTACTCAAAAAAACGACCTGAGAAGCGATTCTCAGGTCGTTTTTTATATGTTTATTTTTTCAAGCCTGGCTTATCATTGTATCCAGCAGTGAATATAGAAACTAAGAAAGTGATGCATACCCCTAAGATTAATGCCGTTTTCATCGTGCTGATTCCTCCCTTATATGTAAATGATGACCCTTACATAGCTAGTCCTATTATATCCTATCCCAAATATCATGTGAATAAAAATGGGAAGATTTCCTGAATTATCTTTTTTTAGGAAGAGGCAGAAAGTATTTAGACGGAAACTGATAAATGTTTGATTTAGACTGATAAAAATGCAGTATAGACCGATAAAACGCCGTTTTAGACTGATATTTCTTTAAATTACAACGATAAGTTTTGTGGTTAGACTGATAAAACTAAGTTGGATCATTTTATGAGGCAGACTTCGATGAAATCAGCTGGAAAAGGATGATTTCCTCAGTTTCGATTAAGTTCAAATAGGAGCTTTTCTATTAGAATCTTTTCTGTCTGCCGGAGCTAAACAGTCGGTTCCGCTTTTCTATACAAAAAGAGAATGTTAAAGGACATCCTTGCATAAAGTGTATTAATCGCGCTCAAGTATCACCAATGATGGAGGAGGTCCTTATGGATATCTTAAAAAAAATTGAAAAGTACAGAGAAGATGAACAGCGACTGAAGTGGGAAGGAACCTTCGTTGAGTATTTAGAGATGTTAAAAGAGAAACCATGGGTTGCACAATCGGCTCACTCACGAGTTTACAATATGATCAAAGATGCCGGTATAGAGGAAGAAAACGGATCAAGACGCTACAAGTTCTTTGATCATAAGCTGTTTGGACTTGAAGAGTCGCTTGAGAAACTTGTAGAGGAGTACTTCCACCCGGCAGCTAAGCGATTGGATGTCCGGAAACGGATTTTGCTGCTTATGGGTCCTGTCAGCGGAGGTAAATCAACGCTCGTGACCATGCTGAAAAGAGGTCTTGAGACGTATTCTCTGACAGATCGCGGAGCTGTATTTGCGATTAAAGGCTGCCCAATGCATGAGGATCCTTTGCATTTAATTCCCCACCATCTAAGAGAAGATTTCTTTCAGGAATACGGTATTCGCATTGAGGGGAATCTGTCGCCTCTAAACCTGATGAGACTTGAGCAGGAGTACGGAGGCCGCATTGAAGATGTGCTGATTGAGCGGATCTTTTTCTCCGAGGATAAGCGGACAGGAATCGGAACGTTCAGCCCGTCTGATCCGAAATCACAGGATATTGCAGACTTGACTGGAAGCATTGATTTTTCAACCATTGCGGAGTTTGGTTCAGAGTCTGACCCTAGGGCCTATCGTTTTGACGGCGAGCTGAATAAGGCAAACCGCGGGATGATGGAGTTTCAGGAGATGCTGAAATGTGATGAGAAATTCTTGTGGCACTTGCTGTCTCTTACGCAGGAAGGCAATTTTAAAGCAGGGCGATTTGCCTTAATTTCCGCGGATGAGCTCATAGTAGCGCACACCAATGAAACTGAGTACCGCTCCTTTATTTCCAACAAGAAAAACGAGGCACTCCATTCAAGGATTATCGTGATGCCTGTTCCTTATAACTTAAGAGCTTCTGAAGAAGAAAGAATTTATGAAAAGATGATTATGGAAAGTGATGTATCAAATGTTCATATTGCACCTCACACGATGCGTGTTGCAGCTATGTTTACCATTTTAACGAGATTGAAAGATCCTAAGCGCGGCGACATTGATCTCGTCAAAAAGATGCGCTTGTATGATGGCGAGAATGTAGAAGGCTACAATAACGTCGATGTAGAGGAGCTGCAAAAGGAACATGTAGATGAAGGAATGAGCGGTATTGACCCGCGGTATGTCATCAACCGAATTTCTTCGACCATCATCAGAAAAGAAATACCTTCTATTAATGCACTCGATGTCCTCAGATCTTTAAAAGAAGGATTGGATCAGCACGCATCCATCTCAAATGAAGACCGCGAACGCTACTTGAACTTTATCTCCGTTGCAAGAAAAGAATACGATGATCTTGCGAAGAAAGAAGTGCAGAAAGCATTCGTTTATTCTTACGAGGAGTCTGCTAAAACGCTTATGGATAACTACCTGGATAATGTGGAGGCTTATTGCAATAAAAATAAGATCCGCGATCCGCTGACTGGGGAAGAGATGAATCCGGACGACAAACTGATGCGCTCAATTGAAGAGCAAATCGGAATCTCTGAAAATGCGAAAAAAGCATTCAGGGAAGAAATATTAATCCGAATTTCTGCTTATGCCCGGAAAGGAAAACGATTTGATTACAACTCTCATGAGCGTCTTCGCGAAGCGATTCAGAAAAAACTATTTGCTGATCTGAAGGATGTAGTGAAAATTACAACGTCCTCGAAAACACCGGATGAGCAGCAGCTGAAAAAGATCAATGAAGTTGTGAAAAGACTCATTGATGAGCACGGCTATAACTCAACATCTGCAAATGACCTGCTGCGCTATGTAGGCAGCCTGTTAAATCGGTAAAGGTAAGCCGGGCTAAAGTGCCCGGCTTTTATCACGTGTAAAGGGGTTGGCTGATAGGAACTGAAATCCGGCGGTTATAATCAAAAAAAGGGATGAAAGATTTCCATTTTCGGCTACAAACTGTCCAATTTCAGTAATATCCCCGATTTTGGCGGAAGAAACATAATTTAGGCAGGCGGATCCAAGGTTTGTCTATTATTCCTCATCCTTACCAAAGAATCTTAGTCCAGTTCGCATATCACATTTAGGTTTCAATTTGGATAATATCGGGAAAAGGAAAAATAATACTGGAGGTGCTTACCATGACGAAAAAAAATGAAACAGAAACAGAGAATGGCTCAATGGTGCGCAATATGAAGGATTTAGTAGAGCATTCGAAGATCATGGAGCATATGAAAACAAATCAGGAAGTGAAAAAAAGCGGCAAAAACCCTGATCCTGCTCAGCATGAAGATCATAATAAATAAAAACTCTCTGATGTGAATGTCAGAGAGTTTTTTTCTGTCCTGCTTTACACGATCACATTGCTTGGTTATAAAAAGATGCATATGTATAAAATCAGGCTTCAAATGATAAGGGATATTGATCCGCTTTTTTTGAATAAACCCAAACATGGCTTTAATAAATATACAGAATGAAACTTGTCTATTTTTTAAAGGGACAAGTCTAATTTTCTAAATTATTTGTCAATTATCTCTTTTTTCAGCATAGGATAGAGTAATCTAAACAATACCGAAATCTAGACCCAAAGCTATTTTATGTAAATAGGTGCAGTTTGGTGAATCAATTCCAAAATTTTTTTTGGAGGGGGAGAAAATAAGATGATAGAAGGAAATGGGCGCAACTTTGTCATTTCGAATGAAGATTGGTCCCTCCATCGCAAAGGCCACGATGATCAGAAACGTCACCAGGAGAAGGTTCAGGAAGCTATCCGCAGCAATTTGCCAGATCTTATTACAGAAGAAAATATTGTGATGTCAAACGGTAAAGATGTCGTTAAGATTCCGATCAGGTCACTGGATGAATATAAAATCAGATACAATTATGATAAAAACAAACATGTTGGTCAAGGAGATGGAGACAGTAAAGTCGGCGATGTTGTAGCAAGAGATGGTTCTCAGCAGAATGCAAATGGTCCCGGAAAAGGGCAGGGAGCAGGCGATCAGGCAGGCGAGGATTATTATGAAGCAGAGGTTTCGCTGATGGAACTTGAGGAGGCGCTGTTCAAAGAGCTTGAGCTGCCGAACCTTAAGAGAAAAGAGTTAGATCAGATTGTTGTAGAAAATATTGAATTTAATGATATTAGGAAAACAGGATTGATGGGAAATATTGATAAAAAACGAACAATGCTTTCTGCCTATAAGCGCAACGCGATATCAGGAGCACCAAAGTTTCATCCGATTTATCCTGAGGATTTAAAATTTAAAACGTGGAATGAAGTTGTGAAGCCTGAATCACGCGCTGTTGTTTTAGCGATGATGGATACAAGCGGATCAATGGGCATTTGGGAAAAATATATGGCAAGAAGCTTTTTCTTTTGGATGACAAGATTTTTACGCTCCAAGTATGAAAAAGTGGAAATTGAGTTTATTGCCCATCATACAGAAGCAAAGGTTGTCTCGGAGGAAGATTTCTTTTCAAAAGGGGAAAGCGGCGGAACGATCTGTTCATCTGCCTACCGGAAAGCACTTGAAATTATTGAAGAAAAGTACCAGCCGAGCCGCTATAATATTTATCCTTTCCATTTTTCAGATGGAGATAATTTAACATCTGACAACGCCCGCTGCGTCAAGCTGGTGGGAGAACTGATGAAGGTTTCGAATATGTTTGGATACGGTGAAGTTAATCAGTACAATCGCCATTCTACTTTAATGTCCGCTTATAAGAATATCTCTGATGAAAGATTCCGCCACTATATCCTCAAGCAAAAAGTCGATGTGTTCCACGCGATGAAAGGTTTTTTCCGGAAAGATGAAGAGCAGATGTATGCTTAGAAAAAGAGGACGAAACATCGTCCTCTTTTTCTGCTTTTCTATAAAAAATGACCTTTCATTCAAGCTTAAAAATAGGTAAAATAGGATAGTTCATATCGCATACAGAAATTACATAATCCGGAGGTTCGAATGTCAGAGCATATACACAGAAAAGAACATATTTATTTTATTATCCTGCTATTAATCAGTATCCCGGTGTATTTAATACTTATCTTTACGGGAGTCGGACTTTTAATTTTACTTCCTTTTATACTGATCCCGCTCATTGCTCATTTGCTTTCTATCGGAATGATCCGCGGCAATGGAGTGAAGGTTACCCCTTATCAGTTTCCTGAGATTTATGCAAAGGTGAATGATCTTGCGGTCAAAATGGAAATAAAGAAGCTGCCCGATATTTTTATCGTTGAATCGGAGGGCATGCTGAATGCGTTTGCGACAAGATTTTTGGGCAGAAACATGGTTGTACTTTATTCCGGATTAGCTGAACTGCATGTAAAGGGAGGAAAAGAAGAACTTGATTTTGTCATTGCACACGAGCTTGCGCATATTAAAAGAAATCATCTATTAAAAAATCTCTTCGTTCTATTTGGAAACTGGGTGCCGTTCCTCGGCAGCGCCTATTCAAGAGCCTGCGAGTATACAAGTGACGCCATCGCTCATTATTATACGGAAAACCTGGATGCATCAAAACGCGCATTGACTGTCCTTGCAATTGGTCCAGTGCTATATAAACATGTTAACGAGACTGATTATCTGCAAGAAAGCAGCCGCGAAAAAAACCTGTTTGTCTGGTTTAGTGAAAAATTATCTACACACCCTGTTCTTCCAAAGCGAATTCATCAATTAAATGTAAAATTTGGAGAGCCTGATCCATCCATCACATTTAAGACATCTGCTTTGTTTAAAGCTGGACTAGCAGGAGTATTTGCCTTTCTTTTGCTTCTCGGAGCAGGATGCGTCTATTTGGTTCCAATGCTGGCTAAAACAAGTCTTTACAGTGATTTTGTGCTGGACAGCGAGGAAACAACCCAGCTTATGGTTGCAGCTTCAGAGAATGACTTAGAGCGTGCAGAAGAGCTAATAGAAGATGGTGAAGATGTCAACGCTCAGGATGCATTTGGCATGACGCCCCTTATGTATGCAAGTTATCCACCCGCAGATGAGTATGAAGAAGAGCTGATCATCAACACTGAAATGGTTGAGCTGCTCCTTAAACATGGGGCAGATCCAAACATTATTTCAGATAATGGAGATTTGGCTACTGTAGATATCATCTACTCAGGCAATCTTGATTTGGCTGAACTGCTTATTGAGAAAAATGCCGATATCAATTTAGAAGACGGCTACGGGCAAACAGCGCTTACTGCTGCTGTATATGAAGAAGATGTGAAAATGGTTGAACTTCTGCTGAATGCCGGGGCTGATCCTGATTATGTCACAAGCGAAGAGGAAACAGCCCGCTCAATAGCAGAGGAAGTGAAGGTGCCAGAAATTACTGCCATGTTAAAGAAGTAGCTTGCTAATCTTATAGAACAGGTAATTTACAACATTACACTTACAATTATTGTTCTCGTGAATATGTATGTTCTCAGTATTTTAACCTTAGAGGTAAAAAATCCGCCGCGTGTGCAAGCTGCTTCCGGTAATATGGCTGTTATTCAGTCTTATCAGGAATTGCGGCCAAGATAAAAAATGTACTCTCGGCTTATAGATGAGTGAAAATGATAGGTATTAAAAGTCCAAATCCCATTTGATTTGGACTTTTTTTCTGCTAAGATTCCGAGTTATTAAGTCTTTACTTAAGAAAATATAAGATGCGGAATTTATATCAATCGGAAATTTTAGATGTGTTCAACTAGCGGAAACTAAAGCCGAATTTCTCACATGAAACACAGAGAAATTAGGCTTTAGTATTTGTATACCCTTAACTCCTTCATTTCCAATGAATCTATGCCTCCTGAAATTCCCCGGGTATTCTCCGATACTAATAGAAAATGAAATGACACACTAAGCAAAAAGGAAGGAACACACTGACACTTTCAATACCAACACACTATTTAATGAATAAAACACAATGATCCCTCTGGCTTGATAACTCAGAAGATAAAAGAGTTGGCACAGGACTTGCATTATAAATAAGTGATAGAGAAAAACAAATGGAGGGGAAACGATGAATATTTTACTTGTATGTTCAGCAGGAATGTCGACCAGCATGCTGGTGACAAGAATGGAAAAAGCAGCGGCGGAACTAGGGGTTGAAGCAAAGATTTGGGCAGTTTCCGGTGACGCGGCAAAAGAAGAAATGAAACAGGCGGATGTTGTTTTGCTCGGTCCTCAAGTAAGATTTTTGCTGAAAAATATGAAAGCGATTGCTGATCCGCAAGGTATACCGGTCGAAGTCATCAATTCCATTCAGTACGGAATGATGGACGGCAAGGCTGTCCTTGAGACTGCTGTAGGCTTAGCGAAAAGATAGATTCTATATACTTTGAGATTGAGGGTGAAAGATGATGATGGAGTTTATTGAAAAGTATATTCTTCCCGGTGCTGTTAAATTTGGAAATAACCGTCATTTATTAGCGATTCGCGATGCACTTATTGGTATGATTTCTATAACGATGATCGGATCGTTTGCCGTCCTGTTTAATAATTTAGGCGCAGCCATTCCGCCTTATCAAAAAATGATGGTATGGATTTTCGGGGATACGTGGACAACTCTTGGCGGAGATATATGGTGGGGCACCTTTGCATTCATGACAGTCTTTGCTGTCGTTGGAATTGCCTATAAACTTGCAAGGTCCTATGATGACGATGGATTTGAGGCAATGCTTGTTGCACTGGCATCATTTTTCGTCCTTGTTCCGCAAGTTGCAAAAGTAACACTGACGATTGCAGATAAACCTGAAACAGGGGACGCATGGGGCTTTATCAGCAATACGTATTTAAACTCTACTGCTTTGTTTACAGGAATCGCAGTTTCTCTTCTTGCAACAGAAGTTTTTGTCAGATTGGCCAGAGTGAGGTTTTTAATCATCAAACTTCCAGATGGTGTACCGCCTGCAGTTGCAAGAGCCTTTGCAAAGCTCGTTCCTGGAATGATTACCATTTTTGTGTTCGGTCTTGCCGGTTTGCTATTCAGAAAGGCAACAAATGGCATGTATTTAAATGACTGGCTGAACCAAGTACTTGTTGCACCGCTTACAAATGCAGCCGATTCTCTGCCGTTTGCCATTTTACTTGCGTTTTTTATTCATGCTTTTTGGGCAATTGGTTTACATGGCCCGAATATTCTTGGAGGAATTACAACGCCTTTATTTACACAGCTTGGAAACAAGAATATTGACCTGGCTGCTGCCGGGGTTGATGATCTCAGCAAATATGCTGTTATGGCAGGTCCATATTTCGATGCCTTTGTTTTCTTGGGCGGATCAGGAGCAACTCTTGGACTATTAATTGCCTTGCTTGTTGCATCAAAAAAGCGCAAGCAAATCGTAGCCCTCGGCATGCCGCCGGGAATCTTCCAGATTAACGAACCCGTCTTATTCGGATTGCCGATTGTGCTGAATCCAATCTGGCTCATTCCATTTATCTCAACACCAATTGTCCTGACGATTACATCTTATTTAGCCATAGACATTGGTCTTGTCCATCCTGTTGTTACGAACATTCCTTGGGTTACACCTCCGATTATCGGCGGCTACCTTGCAACAGGCGCCCATTTATCAGGAGCCGTTATGGCAGGAATCAATCTCGTTATCTCAATTGCTATCTATCTGCCATTTGTCATCATGCAGGAGCGGATTGATACGAAAAAAATAAAAGAACAAACAGCAGCGGACAATAACAATTTATCTGTTTAATGAAAGGGAGGAAGCACGACCATGACAGCAAGCATTTCAATTGAACAAACGGCCTTCCAAATCATTCTTCACAGCGGCAATGCACGCAGTTCACTAATAGAAGCGATGCAATATGCAAGAGAAGGAAAATTTGAAGAAGCGGAAGCATGTTTTGAATTGGCAAAAAAAGAGCTGACAGAGGCTCATCATTCTCAAACGGGACTTATTCAAGAGGAAGCGCGCGGTCAGAAAGCAGAAGTGTCCATCCTTTTAGTGCATGCCCAGGATCATTTGATGAATACAATCACGGTCCGCGAGCTGACACAGGAGATTATCTATTTGCACAAAAAGATTGAAGAAAAAAACTGAAAAAAGAGTGAAGGAGAACGAACTGTTAACGCGCGGATGATTCCTCTTTTTTAGCCCAATCCTGGATTTGGGTACTCATAGGGTGCGTATGATGCCTCTTTTTTGGCTCTATCCAGGATTTGGATACTCATAGAGTGCGAATGCTGCCTCATTTTTGGCCCCATCCTGGATTTGGGTACTCATAGGCTGCGGATGATTCCTTTTTTTTGGCTCCATCCTGGATTTGGGTACTCAAAGGGTGGGAAAGCTGCCTCTTTTTTGGCTCTATCCTGGAATTAGGTACTCAAAGGGTGCGAATGCTGCCTCTTTTTTGGCTCAACCTGGATTTGGATACTCATAGAGTGCGGATGATTCCTCTTTTTTGGCAGAATCCTGGATTTGGGTACTCAAAGGGTGCGGATGCTGGCTTTTTTTTGGCTCCATCCTGGATTTGGGTACTCATAGAGTCCATATGATTCCACTTTCTTGGCTCAACACTGAATTTGGGTACTCAAAGGGTTGGAATGATTCCTCTTTTTTGGCTCAACACTGAATTTGGGTACTCAAAGGGTTGGAATGATTCCTCTTTTTTGGCTCAACACTGAATTTGGGTACTCAAAGGGTTGGAATGATTCTTCTTTTTTGGCTCCATCCTGGATTTGGTTACTCATAGGGTGCGGATGATTTCTTTTTTCTGACTCAATCTTGGATTTGGTTACTCATAGGGTGGGTATGATTCCTCTTTTCAGGCTCTATCTTGGATTTGGGTACTCAAAGGGTTGGAATGATTCCTCTTTTTTGGCACAATCCTGGATTTGGTTACTCATAGGGTGCGGATGCTGGCTTTTTTTTGGCTCCATCCTGGATTTGGGTACTCATAGGGTGCGGATGATTCCTTTTTTTTTGACTCAATCTTGGATTTGGGTACTCATAGGGTGCGGATGATTCCTTTTTTTTGACTCAATCTTGGATTTGGTTACTCATAGGATGGGTATGATTCCTCTTTTCAGGCTCAATCTTGGATTTGGGTACTCAAAGGGTGGGAATGATTCCTCTTTTTTGGCACAATCCTGGATTTGGTTACTCATAGAGTCCATATGATTCCACTTTATTGGCTCAACACTGAATTTGGATACTCATAGAGTGCGAATGATTCCCCTTTTTTGGCACAATCCTGGATTTGGGTACTCAAAGGGTGGGAATGCTGCCTCTTTTCAGGCTCCATCCTGGATTTGGTTACTCATAGAGTCAATATGATTCCTCTTTTTTGGCTCAACACTAAATTAGGATACTCATTGCGGGCGTCCCCGTTCTTTTTTAAAGGAATAGGGAAATAAAAGTTTTTATGTATTGATGTCTAGTTTGCCCAGCTCCTTTGCCAGAACTCTGTCATGTCAAAGCTAAACGGGCACTTGCGCTTTTCTAATTAATTTTAATGAGGTGAATGGGATGAAAATTGTAACGATTGGCGGCGGTTCAAGCTATACACCGGAATTAATTGAAGGATTTATCAAACGCTGGAGCGAGCTTCCTGTGTCGGAAATCTGGCTCGTTGACATCGAAGCCGGCAAGGAAAAACTGGAGATTGTCGGACAATTGGCCAAGAGAATGATTGAAAAAGCAGGACTTCCAATAAAGGTTTCATTAACAACAGATCGGAGACTTGCACTGAAAGGAGCGGATTTTGTAACCACCCAAATGCGTATCGGCTCCATAGATGCCCGAATATTGGATGAGAAAATTCCGCTTAAATATGATGTGATCGGTCAAGAGACAAATGGACCGGGCGGGTTATTTAAAGGGCTGCGAACCATCCCGGTGATTCTTGATATTTGCCGCGATATGGAGGAGCTCTGCCCTGATGCCTGGCTGATCAATTTTACAAATCCTGCAGGAATGGTGACAGAAGCTGTATTAAGATACAGCAAGATTACGAAAGTTGTAGGGTTGTGCAATGTACCGATTGGCATGAAAATGCACATAGCTAAAACCCTGAATGTTGAAAGCGGGAGAATCCATATTGATTTTGCAGGATTGAATCATATGGTATTCGGATTGCGTGTATATTTAGATGGGAAGGACAAAACAGCTGAAGTCATTGATAAGCTGATTGCTGGGGAGAAGCAAATGTCGATGCAGAACATTGCTTCCCTTGAATGGGAACCGCAATTTTTGAAAGCACTGCAGGCCATTCCATGCCCATATCACCGCTATTATTATAAAACAAGAGAAATGCTGCAGCAGGAAAAAGAAGAAGCTGCCGTAAGAGGATGCAGGGGAGAAGTTGTGAAACAGCTTGAGAACGATTTGTTCGAACTTTATAAGGATCCAAACTTATCGATTAAACCTCCGCAGCTGGAAAAGCGGGGAGGAGCTTATTACAGTGATGCAGCCTGCAGCCTGATCAATTCAATCTATAACAACAAAGGGGACATTCAGACTGTAAATGTCCAAAACAAAGGAGCCATTACGGGTCTTTCATATGAATCTGCTGTAGAAGTGGACTGTATCATTACAAAAGAAGGTCCGAAGCCGATTGCAATGGGAGAGCTCCCAGTTGCTGTAAACGGACTTGTTCAGCAAATCAAATCGTTTGAGCGGACGGCGGCAGAGGCAGCAGTTACAGGCAGCTATGAAACGGCTTTGCTCGCCATGACTATTAATCCCCTTGTTCCTTCTGATCGTGTGGCCAAGCAACTCCTTGATGAAATGCTGGAAGCGCATAAA
The DNA here is from genome assembly GCF_019933155.2 of Metabacillus dongyingensis. NCBI lineage: Bacteria > Bacillati > Bacillota > Bacilli > Caryophanales > Bacillaceae > Metabacillus > Metabacillus dongyingensis. The sequence goes on from NZ_CP082944.1 coordinate 723,498, forward strand.
GAACACCTTCCGCAGTTTTTCAAAGAAGCATCTTATCGTTAATGGTATTTTTAGAGTTTGGTATTGGCGAAGAAAATGGGGTCTGTCATTTTTTAAAAATAACGATGTGAAAACAGGTTTTATTAGAAGACAGGAGGAGTCTTATGCCTCATTTTATTATCAATGCAGATGATTTTGGCTATTCACGGGGTGTAAATTACGGAATCATTGATGCACATACTGACGGCATTGTAAATTCTGCGACAATGATGGTGAATATGCCTGGTGCACAGCACGCCGTTTCGCTTGCTAAGGAGCATCCCGAGCTGCAGGTTGGCATTCACTTAACACTCACTTGCGGGAGGGCTGCAAGCGATCAAGTACCTTCTTTAATAGATGATAACGGCTACTTTAAGATTAAGAATGATTCTAACCAGAATCAGAATATAAATGCTGCCGAAGTTGAGATTGAATGGGAGACGCAAATTCAGCGGTTTTTGTCATTTGGCCTTGCTCCTTCTCATCTTGACAGTCATCATCATGTTCATTCATGGCCAGTACTAGAACAGGTTATAATGAATCTGGCAAATAAGTATGATTTGCCGGTAAGGCGTTTTTGGGAAGGGGAAAAGGAAGGACTGCAAGCATTCTCTGATGTATTTGTGCATACTTTTTACGGGGATGATTTAAGTCCGGATTATTTTACGGAGTTGAAAAAATCATATCAAGGGGATATTCGTGTTGAAATCATGTGTCATCCTGCGTATATTGATGAAGCTCTATTAAAGGGTTCTTCCTACTGCTTGCAGAGAAGCAATGAACTGTCTATATTAATGGCAGCTCGACGTATATAGCTTGCAGATCAAGAGCAAAGTGCCCAAAGGAAACTAATGAATGTGATATGTGCCGAAAAGTGTATTAAGAAGTGAGTGATTTTGAGAAAGAAGAAACTTCAAAAGATACAAAGAAAAGCTGAAGAATCACTTCAGCTTTTTTGTAGTCTAAAAATCAAATGAGGTAATCTTACAGCGGGATTCTGCATATAGCTTCCGTGCGAACGGCGTCAGAGGAAAATGTGAATCGTGTGTGAGGAAACGTCAAATAGTGATAGCTGTAATTTATTACAAAAAAAGTAGAGTTTAAATTGACATAAAAATCAAATAAAACATCGTTGACAAATACAATAGACTTTACACATACTAACCATATTAGTTGAGGGAAATAAGAATGATTATCTCTAATGTTATAAAAGGAATCCAAGATTATCTATTAAATTTCTAAGGAGTTAGAAAATGGAAAAACCACTGTTTGATATTCCGTCAAGTACCTATTCAATGTTAAGTGAGACCGAACGTTATCTTCTTGAATATATTCACAAAAATTTAAATGATATTGCAACTATGTCGATTGTCACACTAAGTGAGCGTGCAGCTGTTTCTACGGCAACTATCGTAAGGTTAATGAAGAAAATAGGTTACAATGGCTACACTTCTTTTAAGTATAGATTAAAACAGGATAAGAAAATGGTTGATTACGATGATCAGCTTGGTGATATTGATGTTTCAATTAAGCAAGCGATAAAGAAAAATGAGGAAGAAGTTCTTAGAACGATTCAGCTTCAAAGCATCGGACAAATTGAGGATGCTGTACAGAAGATATACAATGCGGAAAAGATTTATATCTTTGGCCGCGGCTTCTCGGAAATGCTGGCCAAAGAAATGACGGTCAAGCTTCAGGTATTGGAAAAAACGTGTGAGAACCACGATGACCCGAACATTATAAGAATCAAATCTCGTAAAATGGAGAAAAATGAACTGGCTATTTTCATTTCGTTAAATGGTGAAACTCCAGAGCTCGTTGAAGCTTGTCAAAATCTAAGCATGAAACAAGTTACTACAATCACTCTAACCACCCGGATCGATTCAACTTTAAGCAAGCTATCTGATATGACATTACTAGGGTATAAGAGCGACCAATCTCTATTTCCAGAATATGAAGTTCGCTCACGTCTCTCACTCAATGTCATTGCTCGGATTCTTCTTGATGCCTATGTGATTCGTACTAGGAATAAATAATTTCAAGCCCTTCAAATTACAAGATTTGAGGGCTTTTTTATGTGGTGAGCTAAATCAGAGTTCATATTCCCAAATCGCGGATGTTCAATAATCCGGTTGGGGTTATCCTAAATGATGATACTTAAGGAAATTCAGATAGTGAAATACGAGTAAGAAAGGCTTTACATAATCTGAAAACATTTTCAGAAATAAACATGAGATACTTTCCTTATCAACAAATGAAGGAAGGTGAAGCAACCGTGCTTTATACATGCACCATGAACACTGCCATTGATTTGTACGTAGCGGTTGATGAATTAAAACCAGATACAGTAAACCGCACGCACGATGAGGATTACCAGCCGAATGGTAAAGGGGTCAACGTATCAATCATGCTAAAGCGCTTAGGTATTGAAAGTGTTGCTTTAGGGTTTATCGCTGGGTTTTCTGGTAGATATATAGAAGAATCATTACTGGAAATGGGCATTAAGACTGATTTTGTCAAAGTCGATGGCATTACACGCATTAACGTTTTTATAAATTCAGAGAATGAATACAAACTCGTTAATCAAGGACCGATGATTGAGCAAAAAGAGCAAGAGATCCTTCTGAAGAAAGTGAAGGAGATCCCTGCTGGCAGCATGCTCATTGTCTCGGGGAGTCTTCCAAAAGGTGTGTCTGATTCCATTCTCGTTGACATCGCCAAAATTTGCAGCAAACATGACGTGAAGCTCGTTCTTGATTCAAGTGTGTGCACAGTAATCGAAACGCTTGAGTATAAGCCATATTTGCTGAAACCAAATGAGGAAGAAGTAGCCAATCTATTTAATAAGGCTCATCCACTTTCAGAGACAGAGCTTATTGAATGCGGGAAAGAGCTTCTTAAACAAGGAGCTCAGAATGTAATTATCTCAAGAGGAAAGGATGGAGCCCTTTATTTTTCACAAGAAGATTTGTTAAAAGCCACGTCACCACAAGGACAAGTTGTCAATACTGCTTGCTCGGGTGATGCAATGCTTGCCGCCTTTATCGGTAAGCGTATGCAGGAAAATTCTTTGGAAGACGCACTCGCTCATGCCGTTGCAACAGGTGCCTCTACTGCTTTTTCAAAAGGGCTAAGTGATTTAGCCGATATACCATCTCTTCTTAATCAAGTAACCATTTCAGCTTATAAGGGGGCATAACCATGGGACGCAAAAAAATAATAGCCGCAACTGGCTGTCCGACCGGAATTGCACATACATTCATGGCTGCTGAAGCGTTAAAAAAAGCAGCTGCTAATCTAGATGTTGATATTAAAGTCGAAACACATGGTCAAGTTGGAATTGAAAATGGTTTAACAGAACAGGATATTCGCGAAGCAGATGGAGTTATTGTCGCTGCAGATAAGGATGTTAATACGGACCGTTTCCATGGCAAACGTCTAGTAGAAGTACCGGTTGCACGAGGCATTCGTGCACCAAAAGACTTAATCAGCCAAATCTTAAATGAAGAAGCGTCTGTTCACTATGTTAGCGGTTACACAAAAGATAACCAGAAAGAATCGCCGAATTCAGCTGGAAAGGAAACATCATCAACTAATTCAGGCAGCAATAAAAAATGGCTGCATACCATCTATAAAGATCTTATGAACGGTGTCTCTCACATGCTCCCATTCGTTGTCGGAGGGGGAGTGCTCATTGCACTTTCGTTCTTGTTTGGAATTTATTCATCTGATCCCAATCATGAACAGTACAACCAGTTTGCCGCCTTATTAAATAAAATCGGCGGATTAAGTTTTAGCTTAATGGTTCCAATTCTTGCGGCTTTTATCGCTGAATCCATTTCAAAGCGTCCAGGTATGGTTGTTGGTTTTATCGGAGGTCTTCTTGCTAACCAAGGAGGAGCTGGCTTTCTGGGTGGGATAATTGCCGGTTTTCTAGCCGGTTACCTTATTATTTTGTTACAAAAGCTGTTGAAAAACATGCCAAAATCTTTAGATGGATTGAAATCAATTTTCTTGTATCCAGTCTTAGGTATTTTCCTGATTGGTGCGATTATGACACCGATTCTTGTCCCTGTTACAGGTTTAAATGAAGGAATGATGGCCTTCTTAGCCTCTGTACAATCATCTAATCCGCTTCTTCTTGGGATTATTGTTGGAATGATGTCTGGCTTCGACATGGGCGGTCCCTTTAACAAGGCGGCTTACGTAACTGGAACCGCGTTATTATCTGAAGGCAATCTTTACTTTATGGCTGGTGTATCTGCGGCTTGTATTGCACCGCCGCTTATTATTGCCTTTGCTACAGTGTTTTTCCGTAAGTATTTTACGAAAGATGAAAGAAATGCAGGAATGATTAACTTTATTTTAGGATCTACGCACATCACAGAAGGAGCGATTCCATTTGCGGCAAAGAATCCAGTTGTCGTCATTCCGATTATCATGCTAGGGTCTTCAATTGCTGCCATTATGACATATATGTTTGGCGTACAGGTCCCAGCTCCACACGGAGGGTTTTTAGTTCTTCCAGTAGTGACAGGCGCCATCCAATGGGTGTTTTCCATTCTGGCAGGTTCCATTATCGCAGCCGTAATTTATGGCTTGTATCGTAAAAAAATAGCCAAAAATATCCCAGTAGAGGAGTAATTAATCATGACAAATTTGATCCAGCCAAATTTTATTCAATTACAGGCTACAGCTTCATCGCAAACAGGTGTCTTTCAATGCATAGCGGACATCGCTGTTCAAAATGGCATTGCCACATCAGCAGATGAGGTTATTAAAGGCTTACAAACTCGTGAAGCTCAAAGCACAACTGGCTTCCAGGATGGCTTTGCTATCCCGCACACACAAACAGCAGCTGTAGTAAAGCCTGCCATAGTAATTGTTCGTACCGAAACGGGTATTGATTGGGAATCATTTGACGACCAGCCAGCTTTTTTCTTTCTTTCTCTTCTGATTCCGAAATCAGAAGCTGGCACAACACATCTACAAGCATTGTCATCTCTATCACGGGTTCTCATGGACGAAGACAAACGACAAGAACTGCTGGATGCGAAAACCAATGAAGCACTGGCTGCATTCATAGAAAAAGCAATCAGGGAGGAAAACTAAAATGGCTCTTTTATCAACAACATCTATGCTAGAGAAAGCAAAGCAAGATAAACACGGCATTGTCGCATTCAATGTTCATTCGTTTGACAGCATCTTTTGGGTACTAGAAGCAGCAGCCGATTTAAAATCACCAGTCATTCTGCAAACAACTGTTGGTACAGTCAAATCACTTGGTGCCAAAAACATTGTTGAAGTTGCAAAAGCTGCTTCCGAACATTTCAATATTCCAACAGGCTTGCATCTTGACCATTGCACAGACTTTGAAGTAATTAAAGAAGCCATACGGGCTGGCTATACATCAGTCATGATTGATGCATCGATGCATCCTTTTGAAGAGAACGCAGCCCGGACAAAAGAAGTAATGAATCTCGCTAAGTCACTGGGTGTTAATGTAGAAGCAGAGCTTGGAAAAGTAGGCGGAGTAGAAGATGATATCGTTGTAGCAGAGGAAGATGCCGAAAAAGCAGTACCAGGAGAATGTAAGCAGTTTGTAGAACTGACTGGCGTTCCAACACTTGCACCTGCAATCGGTACTGCACATGGCATATACAAGGGGAAGCCGGATCTTGACTTTGACCGAATTGCAGAGATTGCTAATCTTGTAGATGTTCCCCTCGTTCTCCATGGCGGCTCTGCAATTCCTGATGAAGACGTACGCCGCTGTGTATCTCTGGGTATGGCAAAAGTCAACGTATCAACAGAACTGAAAAATGCTTATTCAGCAGCTATTCGTAAACATTTTGAACAAGAGCCGGACAGCCTAGACCCGCGTGCTTACTTGCAAAAGGCTAAAGAGGCAGCAATAGACATGGCAAAATCCAAAATTCAAATGGTGGGAAGCGAAGGCAGAGTAGTTCCATCGTTTGTATAAGACAAGATCAATGTATAGATCGGCGTAAATGCGCTATGAAAAGGTATGAGGAAAAAAAGCCGATTGTTCGTATGAATAGGACAATCGGTTTTTGGTTTTAACAAAGACTAACGTAAGGAAGGGTTATCATATGAAATTAATTGCCGTTGATTTGGATGGAACACTGTTGTCAGAAGATTGTTCAATTAGCCAAGTAAACAGGGAGGCAATTCATGAGGTTCAGAAGCAAGGGAATATTATTGTCATATCCTCTGGCCGTTCTTTTCATGATACAAAGCAAATTCTTCAAAAAGCTGGTATAGAGTGTCCAATCATATCGGGGAATGGGGCTATTTCATTCCATACAGAAAAAATTATTCAAAACTTTTCCCTTCCTGTTAATGTCATATCGGAAATGATGGAAATTTTAGATGAAACCAATTTTTACTACGAGATATATACAAGAAACGGTATTTTATTAAAACAGGATGGAAGAGACCTGTTAAAAAAGGAAATCAAATATATGCAAGAGCAAGAAACCGGTTTTCCTGAGGAATGGGCTTATGGTGAAATTGATATTCAATACAATCAACATGGTTTGCTTCATGTTCCCCACTATCAAGATATAGATTTTACCCATTTAGAGGTATACAAATTATTTGTTCTATCCTTCGATAAATGTAAACTCATTAAACTCCTGGAAAGGGTATCGGGAAGAAAAGATATATCAATTACGTCTTCAGGAGGTACAAAACTTGAAATTGGCCACTTGGATATAAGCAAGGGGAATGCATTAAAATTCATGGCAGATTATTTGGGGATCCCTTTAGAAAAAACAGTTGCAATAGGTGATAACTTGAATGACCTTTCTATGTTTGATGTTGCTGGAATGAGTATAGCGATGGGGAATGCTGTAGAAGAGGTAAAAAAGAACGGTACTTTTATTACGAAAAAACACAATGAAAATGGGGTAGCATTTGCTTTACGAAAATATATTCTTGCATAACAATCTTCTACCCCCTAAATGCCTGTTTTAAATATTGAAGAAAACTATAGGCAACATACGAAATAACAAAAATAAACAGGGTATATAGCTGGGTCCAAACCAAATTCTCTGTAATGTTTTTCAGTTCTAAAATATTTAACCCCAAATCAATTATTTTTATGAAAAAAACATGAATAATATAAATACCGAGAGCATTGCTGCCAATTTTCGTTAAAAACAAACCCTTTCCTAACTGTTTGTTATTCAGTGCAAAGGAAAATAAAAACACGGTTAGAAAAATTGTGGATAAAAAATATTCTCCATGACTGCCTGATAATATCTTTTCTAAAATGTAGCCCTCCATCACTTGCAGAACTGAAAAAACAAAAAATAAGTATAAATAAATATTTTTGTTTATTTTCAGGGGTTTCATAAATTGTGAATGAAAAGCAAAGCAAAATCCCAAAGTTGTATAAAATAAACCGAAGAAAATGGCATCTCTTGTACTTAGTGGAATTTTGTAAAATATTGAATAGGATTGTCCGAAAAGGCCTATTAAGTTCGAAATAAAACAAAGTGTAAACAGCACATTTATTTTTTTTAGTCTGAAAAAAATAAACACAATGATGATACTCCAAATTAAGGACGTTAAAAACCACAATTGATATCCGCTAGTCCCTTTGCCATAATACAAAAGATTCAGCATTGTAAATTCATCAAAATACTTCATTAATTTCTGGTTTACATTAGAATCACTTAGATATATGACGAGAACATCGTATATTGTATAAAAAATGAGCCAGCAAACGTAAATTTTAACTATTTTTATAACATACTTTTTGAAATATACAACAGACTCACTGGTATTTACTATTTTAATTCCGAACAAATAACCTGAAGCGGCAAAGAAAAAAGGAACAGCGAATCTAGAAAGGTTATCAAGAATAAACAATCCAATCTGACTATCTAATGGGAAAGTATGTATCACTACTACAGCAAAGATCGCAAAAAATTTTATAAAGTCTATTGCATAATTTCTCTCCATTATTTAACCCCTTCGTTTTAAGCTTTTACCTTGTTTTAGAATTGTCTTATTATTTACTGATATTGCTTTAATAATTAAAAAAATGTCCGTCTGGAATATATCAGACGGACGTTTTATTAGTTTTAGCACTGCTCTCATTTTTTAATAAGAAATCCATAATGAAACATACTTCATCATTCGGAATGGCAATTTGATAAGCTTCTTCGATTTTATTGAGCGCTTTTCTGATTTTTAAATAGAGAAGATAATGTTCATTGATTTTCGCATCTTTATCAGGATATTTGACAAACGGCTGATTTTTCCGGAGCCTGTCCAGCATGCAGCTGATATGAAGAACAATGCCCATCAGACTTTCATGATTTAAATATGTATTTGTCTGCAGCTGGAGATCATTTAAAACGTTCCGCACAATTGTAATGACTTCGCCTGCATCGTCAATTGTGAGAGTCTGCTGCAGGGCATCAGCCATTTTAATATACGTTTCTTCATGAGTAATCAGCTCTTGAATTGTCTTGATCTCTTTCATGTTCAGGATATCCTGAACATGAATGGTTCTGTATGGCAAGGCAATCTCAAAGTTGCAGACAACACAGAGAATGCTGCGCTCCTTTGATATATTAGTCAGCATTTTTTGCATTTCTTTTCGGTTGAAAATACTGATCGGCAAAATTTCAATGATTTCTGAATTAAAATGCAGATAATTTTCAAGGATATTTTTAAGGGCAATCGCACTGCCTTCCCCGGTTAAGCAGGCGGTCAGGATCACTGATTTCAGCGTCTTGCTGTTTGATTGCTTCTCTTTTTGAGTCTGCATATAAAACGGTGTTAAATTTTTAACATCCTCGTAAAGCTCATCCAAGTGATAGCCAAGGCTTGCTTTTCGTGATGCTTCGATGACATGGGCGGTGCTGACCATAGGTATGACTTTAACGGGAATAGAAAACTCCGTTTCAATCATTTCGCCGATGAAGGCAAGAGACCCCATATCGATTAACAGGAGCAGTCCGGTGCAATGGTTCAGAGGCTGCATTTCTCTTTTAACACGCTGCAAAAATTCCTCAGGCGATTCATGGAGCGGCATATCAATGCCGGTGACGTCTTCATTTCCAAGCAGATGGTTGGTTACAGCTGCCATCTCTCTTGCAATTCCATTTCCATGTGCCAAAACGAAGACTGCGGTTTGAAAGCTTGGCGTTTCATCAGAATCGACGACGAAAAACATTGTAAGAAACGCAACTTCATCAAATGGTATCGTGATCGAAAACGTATCCTCTACGAGCCTCATACTTTCTATGGCCACATTGAACTGATCCCGGTACTGCTCGCGTATCGCCGTTAAATTGGGATGGTAGATTGATTTGTGGGATTCAAGACGCTGCATCAAGGTTTGCAGATGAAGGGACAAGCCTACAAATACCTTCTCATCAAATGTGCGATTTAATCTTTTTTCAGCTAAATGAATGATTTTTTCACTGACTTTTACAATCTCGGCTGACAGAATTTTTTGGAGGTTATCTTTGCTCATCTGCTGAATCGTTTGTTTTAAATATTGTTTGAAAAGAGACTGAATGTTATGGTCCATCAGCATCGCAAGCTCTGATTGATCAATATCCCGATTTTTCAGTTCCTCATATTTCATATCAATATGCTCATAGATAGAATGGTCAAACGAAGGCTGACTCTGTACCGAATAAGACTCGGTAGGGCTGAATGTGTACTGTTCATTCATTTGAATAAGCGTGTGCTTCGTTTTCTTTTCAATAAACAAACCTTCTTTGATATACCAGTTCAGGTCTGAAGACCGGATATGAATACTTTGTTTTTTATCGGTGACATAGTCGGCATAGGCTTTAGCGCATGTCAGCTGAATATCTGCTTTCAGCTGGCCAATGTTGCTTGAGCAGGGATAAAAGAGCAATGCCCTGATGGTATTCGTTGAGACTGAGATTTCTTTCCCCAGGCGGATGCTTTCATCTGTGAAGAAGCGTTTTATTAACAGGAGCCGTTCTTCAGAGGAGCGTTCCCTAAGCGGGGGCAGGGTGATAAACATCGGCATTCTCCGCTTGAATGTCCCGAGCAGGGAAGAAACAGGATCTTCCGTTGTAGCAGCCAGAATGAGAACCTGTGCCGTCCGTTCATTCTCTGATTCTCCCAGTCTGCGGTACATGCCACCGTCAATAAATGTAAACAGCATCTCCTGTCCTTCTGGTGTAAGACGATGCACTTCATCTAAAAACAAAATGCCGCCGTCTGCTTTTTCAATCAGCCCTTTTTGCTCAACAGCACCTGTATAGGCCCCTTTTTTTACACCGAACAGCTGACCAAGCAAAAGCTGAGGGTTATTTGCGTAGTCTGCACAATTAAAGACAACAAAAGGAGCCGTTTCATGCAGCCGGCCTGCTTCAAGCGCAAATTGATGCATGATGGATGCAAACATGGATTTTCCGACGCCTGTTTCACCGAAAATGAGCGTATGCATGCCATGTGGAGGATATAGAATAGCAGATTTAGCCTGATCAATGGCTGTCCGTAAACTGCGGTTTTCCTTTTGGAAAGAGTCTAATAAACTGACTTCGGATTTATCTGCTGCCGGATCACGATCGGCATTTAAAAAGAAAACGACAGGCCTTGATGAAGACTTTGAAAGCAGTTCTTCTTTCACGAGTTTATTCAGATCGCTGCTTACATTTGCACGGTCAAGCTGAAGCAATTCTGAAATTTCAGCTGCAGAATAGGAGACTCTGCTCTGCTTTTTAAATAAGCTGTAAATCAAATCCTTTCTTTTCATAAAATACAACAGCCTCCTTGCACAAACTAGTATAAAGCGCTTACAATAAATGGCGGAAATCTCCTGTTTTCAGGGGATAATCTACTATAAAAATAGCATAGAGTCTATAAAATGAACATCATTTTCAGGGTGTAAAATAGATCCATTGGAACAGGCCCGTTCCTAAATTGGACGGGCCTGGCTAAAAGATTTAAAGCGGGAATTTAAGCGTAATGACTGTACCTTTGCCAAGCTCGCTCCAGACGGCGATCTCCCCATTATGAGCAAGAATCAGCTGCTTTGCAATGGCAAGTCCGAGTCCGGTCCCTTTTGTTGATTCTTCTGTATTTGTGCCTCTGAAATAACGATCAAACAGATTATCCTTTGTTGCCTCATCCATCCCATTTCCAGAGTCTTTAATCAGGATAGAGAAGTACTCTTCTTCTTTTTTTAGAGAAATCCCAACCTCTGTTGAAGATGGATTATGCTTGAATGCATTAGCAACAAGGTTTTCAATAATGCGTTGAAACCATCTTTTATCAATAGGATAATAGATTGCATCTTCCGAAGGGTGAAAATCTATTTCCCGTTCTTGATAAAGCGGGTCATTTAAAAAATGCACGATGGATCTTCTGATTGTTTCATTCATTTCCTCTGATTCAATATGAAGCGGAAGAGCATTATTTTTCAGCCGATAGGTCAGATTGAAGTCTTCAATCAAAGATGTCATATAGCTTGCTTTATCTTTCATAATTCCTGCGAAATCCTGAACCTCTTCCTTTGTCCAGTCATATTGATCAGACTCCAGCATGTATGCATAGCCGTACAGAGAGCTTAAGGGAGTCTTCAAATCATGAGACAGACCTGTAATCCACCCTTCTCTTCTTTTATCCATCATGGCCCTGTCTTTATCCTTTTGAATTAAATTAGAGGTAAGGACATTGAGAGAGTAGATAATGTCGTGATAGATTCTAAAAGAGTTTTTTAACTTTCCGTTTTGTCTCGAGCTTGCCCGGACGCCTTTTTTTGAAAGAGGTTCCTCATATCTTCCAGTGGCGAGATTTTCAAGCCATAGAATCGTATGAAGCAGCGGCTTTCCAAGCTTATTTGAATACCAGATAGAGATAATGAAAAATAAGATTCCAGTGAAAAGAACAAAAACGATTATCCATTTGAATAAAGAGATCATGAGACTGTTGTCAAACTGATCGTCGGGGAAGTACTCTTTATTTGGCGAACCAATGACATATTTATAGCCGGTTGCCGGATCGGCATAAGTGGAAATAGACGTTTTATGATTCCACGGTTCTTTTTTATAAGACATGATCTCGAAGTATTTTGGCAGATTTTTATTCTGTTTATTATGAAAGTAAATTAAAGAGTACTCAGAATCATAGACCGCAAGCCAGGCTTTTTGTTTTGAAAAATTGGCCTGCATTTCTTTAGAAAGCACTGGCTTCTCATTAAATGAAAGGCCGTTATCTATAAGGTCAGTCATCAGATCGGTATTAGCGGAATGCTTTCCGTAGAGGACAATATAGGAATCTTCTTCCTGGTGAAGCATCCAATACGTCTGGTCATAGTGAAAGGCTTTTTCCACATCTGCAAAAAAGTGAGGCAGTGAATATTTCTTCGGTATGGAAGAAGGAGTCAAGTATGAAAAGACAACGCTCCCTTCCTCATCAATTACCTGCAGCCAGCCATTTTGTTTTTTAATCGCATCTCTGGCAGACTTGTCAAGTGAGATGTCATCATCTGAAAACTGAAAGATATCTCCTATGTACAGCGGGTCAATGCGTTTCACTTCTTTTTCAAGCATGTTATTGAAATCCTGTGTCATCAAGATCGCGAGTGATGCACCCGTGATGGTTAAAAAGAAAATAAACCAGACAATCATATGAAAAATAAAAAAACGAGTGAGCTTTCTTTTTAAGTTCATGGTTTGACCCTGTCATCCACAAATTTGTAGCCAAGGCCTCTGATTGTTTTGATGTAGCGCGGCTGACTTGGATTTTCTTCAATTTTCTCTCGGAGCTTTCTGATGTGGACCATTACCGTATTATCATCGACCATGTAATGCTCATTCCAGACGTTTTCATAAAGCTGATGTTTGGTAAAAACACGATTTGGATGTTTGCAGAAGAAAATCAGCAGCTGAAAAAGCTGCGCGGAGCAGTCAACTGTCTGATTCGCTACGGTCAGTTCTGCTGAAGAAACATTTATGCTAAAGCGCTGATACTCATACTTCTCCTCTGCCGCAGTCTTTTGACTGGATTGAGGCATGGTGCGTTTTAAAAGGGCTTTAGCGCGTGCAGCCACTTCAAGAGGATTAAAAGGCTTAGTAATATAGTCATCAGCGCCATATGCAAAGCCTGATAATTTGTCGAGATCACTGCTTTTTGCGCTTAAAAAGATAATTGGCGCATCTGTTTTTTGTTTAATAAGCGGGCAAAGCTCAAATCCGCTTAAATCAGGCAGCATGATATCAAGCACGATTAAGTCATATTTTCTATTCTCAATTGCCTTAAGAGCGCTTGCTCCCGTTAAGGCTTCATCTATATGTGAAAAGCCTTCTTTTTGCATAACAGTTCGGACGAGCTTAATAATGGCTTCTTCATCGTCCACTAATAGTATTTTGCATGTATGAATCAAGGAAATCTTCCCCTTTCTGTCCTTCATTACCTTAATTCAAATCAGTGCATATGTTAAGAGTTTCCTGCATGTTTTCATTTCTTTTTTTGTGTCATATGGCAAACAGGCCGCTAAAAAACAAAGCACCAAACAACAAGTGGTGCTCCTCTTGCGAATGATCATCCAAAATCTCTTGAAATCATCAATACACACATGCACCTTTTGCGATGAACCTGAAAATGATTCATTTAGTAAACTCTTATGCTTGCACTCTCACAAGTCTATCAGCTGAAGCTTTACACATAGTTATCAAAACCTTAAAAGCAGCTTAATTGTTAAAAACAGGAAATGTATATTCAGGGGTGATTTTATCGTTATTTAATGATTGTAACAGGGGTCTATATCTTTTTTATGGAGCGGCCAGAATGGCAGTAGAATTATCAGGGATACCTATAAAACATATCTAGATTACTTTCCTTATATTGGATGACTATTTTTCCATGTCTTACTTGCTGAAAGTTCCCATTCACAAATGACCGGCATATTCTCTCTCTTTAAAAATATAATTTTATCAATGATTTTTTATAAAGGGGGGAAATTTTAATGTATAGCTATTATCGTGCAAATCAGGCTGAAATAGATCAAATTGCAAAAGCACTTGCTGGAGAATATAATGCGATTCAGTGTTATGAACATATGGCAAATTTGGCGAAGAATGAAGAAGAAAAAAAGCAAATCATGGAGATTAGAAATGATGAAATAAACCACTACCAGACATTCGCTGCTATTTATCAGAGTCTGTCCGGGATGCAATACAGTCCTAAACAAACGGAAAAATGCCCTGGGGATTATATTGGAGCGCTGACAGCGGCTTTTAAAGACGAGCAGGAGACTGTGGATTTTTATCTTGATATTGCAGAAAATGCAAGTAGCCCTTATATTCGAAAACAATTTAAAAGAGCATCAGCAGATGAACAGAATCATGCCGTGTGGTTCCTGTATTACTTTATGCAGAACAAGTGAGGCATAAATTTCATCGCTGATGCCAGCCGTTACTTCAATTGATAATCGACCTTGCTGTACAGCTTCGTTCCGTTATGAAGACCAAGCTTTTTTTCCTGATTTTCATCAAGACCGTTAATGCTGATGACAATTTCGTCTCCTCGAAGGGAAATCGTTCCTTCAACCGGCTTTTCAAGTGCAGGATCCTCTATTGTAAAAGGGCCATCGCCATTTCCGCGAATGGTCGTTTTTGTTTTGTTCTCACGCAGAATCTTGTTATCCTTCGATTTCAGTCCAAGTGTCAGCTCTGCAACCTGCCCATCCTCTGGAAAATTGACGATGGCAAAATTGCCTTCCTCTTTCACTTTTACCCGGTCTACCCAAGTTCCGTTATATATACCCTGCATACTGTAATCTTCATTCTTAAGCTGCGGACGGTTGCATCCTGCGAGAATGACTGCAGCAACAGCAACGAACAAAAGACTTATTTTGAGTTTCTTCATAGCAGATCCCTTCCTGTTCCAAATCTCTCTCTTATTATCGCCTAAAAAGGGGGAAAGAAGCAAAGGATAGGGAACTTCCGGCCAGATATGATTAAGCATTATGCAGAGCGACAGACTCGGTACCAGGGAGCCCAACTCGCAAAAATTGCTTGCCAATTAGCGAAAAAGAAACTCCAACTTGCAAGAATCCCGGTTCAACTTGCAGAAAGGAGCATTCAATTCGCAAGGCACAAATTCAATGAAAAAACCACTTAATAATGCCCATTTCTAGCTGCGGTTGGCCAGTTGAAAAAAGATTCAGCATAAAAATAAAGAGTTTCAGCTGTGTAGAGCATCAGGGCATGGTACCAGGGAGCCCACCTCGCAAAAATCGCTGGCCAATTAGCAAAAATGCAACTCCATTTCCCAGGAATCCCGGCTCAACTTGCAGAAAGGAGCATTCAATTCGCAAGGCACAAATTCAATGAAAAAACCACTTAATAATGCCCATTTCTAGCTGCGGTTGGCCAGTTAAAAAAAGATTCAGCATAAAAATAAAGAGTTTCAGCTGTGTAGAGCATCAGGGCATGGTACCAGGGAGCCCACCTCGCAAAAATCGCTGGCCAATTAGCAAAAATGCAACTCCATTTCCCAGGAATCCCGGCTCAACTTGCAGAAAGGTGCATTCAATTCGCAAGGCACAAATTCCAATGAAAAAACCTCATAATAATGCCCATTTCTAGCTGCGGTTGGCCAGTTAAAAAAAGATTCATCATAAAAGTAAATAGTTTCAGCTGTGTATAGAGCATCAGACACGGTATGGGGGAGCCCAACTCGCAAAAATCGCTGGCCAATTAGCGAAAAAGCAGCTCCAACTCGCAAGCATCCAGGTTCAACTCGCATAAACGGGCATTCAATTCGCAAGGTTCAAATTCCAATGAAAAAACCTCATAATAATGCCCATTTCTAGCTGCCGTTGGCCAGCTAAAAAAAGATTCAGCATAAAAATAAAGAGTTTCAGCTGTGTATAGAGCATCAGACACGGTACAGGGGAGCCCAACTCGCAAAAATCGCTTGCCAATTAGCGAAAAAGCAGCTCCAACTCGCAAGAATCCCGGTTCAACTCGCATAAACGGGCATTCAATTCTCAAACAAAATTCAAGTTAGAAATTTCAGCTGAACAGATAAGCAGAGATATCAGTTATCTAAAATAAGTCCGTTTAAAGTAAAAAAAAAGGGGTATACATATAGCTTACGACAAGAAAATCGCAGAAGACGAGAGGATTCCATAAATGAAATTAAAAAAGAATATCGCACTTATAGCAGCAATTAGTTTAGCAGCAATCGTTTTTATCATTCAGACTATAAAGCCAGAGATTTCAAATGGAGCCAGTGATGGAAAGCACGAAGGAACGCCGACTGTCTTTGTGCATGGCTATAGAGGCACGCTGAATTCGTTCGAAGGCATGATGGAAAGATTTCAGTCGGATTATGAATGGGGAGAAAAAACTCTAATTTGCACCTCTGATAAGAGAGTCGCGGAGTGTAAGGCCCTGACAGACGAAAAAGTGAAAAACCCCCTTATCCATGTTTACTTTGAAGACAACGATTCGAATTTTGAGAAGACAAGCATAGAACTCGGAAATATTCTTAAGCTTTTAAAGGGAAAATACGGACACGATAAGGTCAATATCGTTGCGCATTCTATGGGAGGTCTTGTTTCCGTCAATTACATTCAGGAAACAAGACAGGAAAAAGAGTTTCCTAAAGTAGAAAAGCTCGTTACAATCGGAACTCCTTTTAAAGGCATTAAGAGAGAAGTATTTGAAAAAAGATATAAGGAGAAAAAGCATGATTTAATCGCAGATTCACAGGCGATTCAGGAATTATATTCAGAAAAGGATAACTTTGATCCAAATACACAAGTATACTCAATTGCAGGTAAAATCGGTAAAAAAGAAGACGGCGACGGTCTTGTCTCAGTCCACAGTGCAACTTCCTTAAAAAATGTAGTCGCTTCAGATCATTACCGCGAACAAATCATTGTATCGAAGAAAGCAACACATAATGGATTGCATGAGAATAAAGAAGTCGATGAAGAAGTCGGCAGATTTTTGTGGAAGTAGAAGAATTGAGAGTCCAGTGCGGGCTCTTTTTTGTGGATCAAATGGAAATTGCTTAAGTATAAAAAATTAAATATTTTCCATATTGTAAATGCTTTCATATGGTGGTACTATAAATTTACGAAAACGTTTACGTAAAAGCAGGGAGAAGGTGGGAAATGAATTATACCATCAAAGATGTAGCAAAAAAAGCGA
This sequence comes from Metabacillus dongyingensis, assembly GCF_019933155.2. Taxonomy (NCBI): domain Bacteria; kingdom Bacillati; phylum Bacillota; class Bacilli; order Caryophanales; family Bacillaceae; genus Metabacillus; species Metabacillus dongyingensis. The sequence continues at coordinate 740,708 of NZ_CP082944.1, forward strand.
ATGTTTCGATTGCAACTGTTTCAAGAATTCTTAATAATCAGAAGGGTTACTCTGAAAAAACGAAACGGAAGGTACTTGAAGCGATTGAAGAATTGGACTACCATCCAAACGCCATTGCAAGAGGACTTATCAATAAGAAAACGTCAACGATTGGTGTATTATTTCCGGCACTTTCAAGTATGTTCGTAACGGAACTGTTAGCCGGAATAGAAAAAGCAGCTCATCAGCTTGGATCAAGCGTGATTGTCTGCCATACAGAGTCCAACGGTTCAAAAACAATGAAATACCTGCAATTGCTCAATGAAAAGCGTGTTGACGGAATTATTTTCACAAGTGAAATCCTAAAAGAGGAATACTATGAATTTATTCAGAAAATGAGTATTCCCTTAGTTCTTTTATCGACGGAATCACGTATTTATTCAGTGCCATACGTCAAAGTGGATGACAGGCATGCGGCGTATTCTGCGGCTCAGTACTTAATTAAAAAAGGCCACAAGCGCATCGGCATGATCAGCGGAAATCAAAATGATCTTATAGCAGGAAAACCAAGAATTGATGGGTTTAAGGATGCGTTACTAGATTATGGCTTTCCTGTTCATGACAGTCAGATTGTCTGCAGTGAAGGATTTACCTTTGCAGACGGCAGAGAAGGATTAAAGAAAATGAGACAGCTGGCGCCTGAAGTGACAGCAATCTTTGCGGCAAGCGATGAAATTGCTTTTGGAGCGATTTCAGAGGCTTATCAGCAGGGCATAAGAATACCCGAGGAATTATCGATTATCGGCTACGATAACTTGAGTATTGCCGAAATGTCGATACCCCCGTTAACTTCACTCGCTCAGCCCTTATATGAAATGGGTGAGAAGGCAGCAAAAATGATATTTGACATGATCAATGGCGATCAGCTCGTAGAAAGCCGGATTATGCCGCATTCCATTAAGGAAAGAAGCAGTGTAGTAAAAAAAGAGGAATAGCTTCTTCTTTTTTGTAAATGACGTAAACGTTTACGCAGAATGAGCGGCAATTTTTTTTTTGCAGAAAAGAGTAAACGTTTACTTATTATGAACTGGGAGGCGAAATGATGATCAAGAAAATTACTGCACTTTCGGCAGGCATGGTGCTTGGCGCTGCCATATTGGCGGGATGCTCTTCAGGGGAAGAAGCGGACGGGAAGGTCACGCTGAATCTTTTCTCCAACAAATCTGAAAATATCAATACATATAAAGGTCTGATAGAAGAGTTTGAAGCAGAAAATCCAAATATCAGGATCAAATTTGATTCTCCTCCGGAAGCAGAAACCGTGCTGCGGACAAAGCTTATTAAGAATGATATTCCTGACGTTATGCTGATTGCAGGTAATGCTACATACGGTGAATTGGGAAGAGCAGGAGTGCTTGAGGATTTTGCTGATACAGAACTTATCGATTCCATCCAGCCTTCCTATCTCGACATGATTGACCGCTTAGTAGGCCCTGAAAAAGATGGGGTCTACGGACTGCCATATGCGACAAACGCAAACACGGTTATCTATAACAAACAGAAGTTTGAAGAGCTTGGCCTTGAAGTTCCGAAAACGTGGGATGAATTTATCGCCATATTGGAAAAAGCTAAAGCTGCTGGTGAAATACCAATCTATTTGACTCTTAAAGATGCATGGACTGGAATGATTTCCTTGAACTCTCTTGGAGGAAATCTGGCAGGCGAAGAATTTGCAGAAAAGAAAAGCTCTGGAAAGACGTCATTTGTAAAGAGCTACGATGAAGTCGCAGACAAGATGCTGACCCTTACAGAATACGGACACAAAGACAACTTTGGAATTGCCTACGGCGATGGCAACAATGCGTTCGCAGCAGGCGAGGGTGTCATGTATATTCAGGGGAACTGGGCGATTCCTGAGATTTTAAAAGCAAATCCTGAAGCAGAGCTTGGCGTTTTTCCGATGCCTGTAACCAACGACCCAGAGCAAAACAAACTTGTTTCAGGTGTTGATGTTCTGCTGACAATCAGCAAAGACAGTGAGCACAAAAAAGAAGCCGAAAAATTCCTCAAATTTATGCTGAAGAAAGAAACAGCAAAACGGTACATTGATGAGCAAAAGGCTTTCTCTGCAATAGAGGGAGTTTATCAGGAGGATCCGGTTTTCGAAGGAATAAAAGAAAACTTTGAAAAAGGAAAAATCACCAGTTTCCAAGATCACTATTATCCAGCAGGAATGGGAGCAGAAAACATCCTTCAGGAATTTCTGATCGAGAAAAAGAAAAGCGCTTTTTTGAAGAAAATGGATAGAGAGTGGGAGAAGGTAGAGGATCGCTAATAATTTTTAGAAGGGAGATAAATCAATGAATAATAAAAACAAAGTATTTCTCATCATGACTGTTCCTGCCGTTCTCCTGTTCTTTATTTTTCATACGTATCCTGCCCTTCAGGGGATATTCTACAGTTTTACGGACTGGAGAGGATACGGGGAGTGGAACTTTGTCGGTCTGAAAAACTATCTGAATGTATTTAAAGATGAAAGAGCTCTCAATGCGTACGGCTTCACCTTTAAGTTTGCCATTATTTCAACGATTCTTGTGAATTTTTTCAGCTTGCTTGTGGCAATGGGGCTTAATGCAAAGATTAAGTTTCAAAAAACACTTCGGGCTGTCTATTTCATGCCTTATATCCTAAGTATTCTGATCGTTGGTTTTATCTTCAACTTCATTTTCACTCATTATCTGCCTGATATTGCAGGCGGCCTTGGAATTGAGGCATTATCTAAAAATATTCTCGGTGATCCGAACCTTGCCTGGGTTGGTATCGTTATCGTAGCTGTTTGGCAGGCAATCGCGTTCAATACAATCCTGTACCTTGCAGGTCTTGTAACCATTACGGAGGATTTATATGAAGCCGCAAGCATTGACGGTGCTGGAATTTGGACAAAGTTCTGGAAAATCACCTTTCCGCTGATTGCACCATTTTTTACTATTAATATGATTTTATCCATGAAAGGTTTTCTGATGGTTTTTGACCAGATCGTTGCCCTTACAGGCGGAGGACCCGGTCAATCAACAGAATCGATTTCGCTTCTGATCTATAGAGGCGGCTTCCAGGGCGGAGAATTTGCCTATCAGTCTGCAAATGCGGTCATTTACTTTATTGTTATTGTTATCTTTTCTATCTTTCAGCTTAAGATTCTTGAAAAAAGAGAGGTGGGCAACTGATGATCAGCAAAAAGACAAACTGGCCTGTCACCATTCTCTTAATTTTAGGGGCAATTTTCATTATCCTGCCGCTGTACTTAACCATTACCATTGCATTTAAAACACCGCAGGAGCTTGCGGGAAACCTGCTTGCTCTGCCGCAGTCATGGTCTTTTGACAACTTTGCGAAAGCGATAGAAATGACGAATTTCTTCAATGCATTAAAAAACAGCGTATTCGTCACTGTATTAGTCGTCATTTTTACTGTCCTGACGAATTCAATGGTCGCTTACGCGATTGCACGCAACATGCATAAAAAGTTTTATAAATTCACGTTTTACTATTTTGTCAGTGCGATGTTCATCCCTTTCCCGATCATTATGCTTCCGATTGTAAGACAAACAGCATTGTGGGGCATGGATAATCTGGTGGGATTAGTCATTTTGTACATTGTCTACAATCTATCTTTCAATATCTTTATCTATGTAGGGTATATAAGATCCATTCCGAAAGAATTGGAAGAAGCTGCAATAGTAGACGGCGCAACAACATGGGGAGTATTCTGGAAGGTTATTTTCCCGCTGCTTGCACCAATGAATGCAACTGTGGCCATCCTTACATGTCTTGGGGCGTGGAATGATTTTCTCCTGCCGCTCGTCGTTCTGAGCGACAGCGACATGGCAACATTGCCGCTTGTGCAGTATATTTTCCAATCACAGTTCAGCACAGACTATAACCTGGCATTTGCCTCTTATCTGCTTGCACTGATTCCGATGATTATTGTCTATGTTTTTGCACAAAAATGGATCATCAGCGGAGTAATGAAAGGATCAATTAAATAATTAGGCTTAATTAATAGGCTGGATTATTGTATATTGAAATAGATAGATTAGCTTAAATATTAAAAATAATTCACTATAGGGAGATTTAACAATGAAAATTACAGTTTGGAACGAAAACCGCCATGAACAAAAAAATCCAACAGTAGCAGAAATTTATCCTGAAGGCATTCACGGCGCCATCGCTAACTTTTTAAAAGAAAACGGCTTTGATGCTGCGACTGCAACATTAGATCAGCCTGAACACGGTTTAACAGAAGAAGTATTAAGCGAGACAGACGTTCTTTTCTGGTGGGGACACCTTGCACATGATGAGGTAACTGACGAAATCGTTGAACGAGTTCAAAAACGAGTACTTGAAGGAATGGGCTTAGTTGTTCTTCATTCAGGACATTTCTCAAAAATCTTTAAAAAGCTGATGGGTACATCTTGTGACCTTAAATGGCGCGAAGCCGACGACAAAGAGCGTCTATGGGTTGTTGATCCTTCTCATCCAATTACGGAAGGAATCGGCGAGTACATCGAAATTGAAAAAGAAGAAATGTACGGAGAGCATTTTGATATTCCGGCACCAGATCAATTAGTATTTGTCAGCTGGTTTGAAGGCGGAGAAGTGTTCCGTTCAGGATGCACATACCAAAGAGGAAACGGAAAGGTTTTCTACTTCCGCCCTGGCCATGAAACATACCCGACTTACCATAACAAAGAAATTCAAAAAGTATTAGTGAATGCGGCTAAATGGGCAGCACCTACAAAACGCGAGTATCCGGTTTACGGAAATGCTCAGCCGCTTGAGAAAATTACTGTTAAGTCATAATGAAAAAGGGTACGAAATTTCCCAGGAATTTCGTACCCTTTTTTTGTTGTTTTGACAGCATGATTTGTGGGGGAGAAGAGGGGAATTTGGGGATGAACCGCTATATATGAGTTCCCAAATACCGGAGAAGAGTCCAGTTTGAGTACTCAAAGGGTAGTTATAAGTCTCTAAATCGAGAGAAGAGTCCTGTTTGAGTACTCAAAGGGTAGTTATGATTCCTCAAAACGAGAAAGAAATCCTGTTTGGATACTCAAAGGGTAGTTATGAGTCCCCAAAACGAGGAAGAAATCCTGTTTGAGTACTCAAAGGGTAGTTATGATTCCTCAAAACGAGGGAGAAATCCAGTTTGGGTACTCAAAGAGTAGCTATGAGTCCCCAAATCAAGAGAAGAGTCCAGTTTGAGTACTCAAAGGGTAGCTATGATTCCCCAAATCGAGAAAAGAGTCCAGTTTGGGTACTCAAAGAGTAGCTATGAGTACCCAAAACGAGGGAGATATCCTGTTTGGGTACTCAAAGAGTAGCTATGAATCCTCAAATCGAGAGAAGAGTCCAGTTTGAGTACTCAAAGGGTAGCTATGGTTCCCAAAATCGAGAGAACAGTCAGGTTTGAGTAATTAAAGGGTAGTTATGAGTCCCCAAATCGAGAGAAGAGTCCAGTTTGAGTACTCAAAGGGTAGTTATGATTCCTGAAAACGAGTGAGAAATCCTGTTTGGGTACTCAAAGAGTAGCTATGATTCCCCAAATCGAGAAAAGAGTCCAAGTTTGGGTACTCAAAGAGTAGCTATGAGTCCCCAAAACGAGTGAGAAATCCTGTTTGGGTACTCAAAGAGTAGCTATGAGTCCCCAAATCAAGAGGAGAGTCCAGTTTAAGTACTCAAAGGGTAGCTATGAGTCTCCAAAACGAGGGAGAAATCCTGTTTGGGTACTCAAAGAGTAGCTATGAGTCCCCAAATCAAGAGGAGAGTCCAGTTTAAGTACTCAAAGGGTAGCTATGAGTCTCCAAAACGAGGGAGAAATCCTGTTTGGGTACTCAAAGGGTAGATATGATTCCTCAAATCGAGAGAAGAGTCCAGTTTGGGTACTCAAAGAGTAGCTATGATTCCCCAAAACGAGAGAAGAGTCAAGTTTGAGTACTCAAAGGGTAGCTATGAGTCCCCAATTCGAGAAAAGAGTCCAGTTTGGGTACTCAAAGAGTAGCTATGATTCCCCAAATCGAGAGAAGAGTCCAGTTTGAGTACTCAAAAGGTAGTTATGATTCCCCAATCCGCGCTAGAAATCATGTTTGGGTACTCAAAGAGTAGCAATGATTCCACAAATCGAGAAATAAATCATGTTTGAGTACTCAAGGATAACTATGAACTAGTAACTAAGCTCTTCCTGAAATAAGATACTTGTTTACAGGCCTCCCGACACCGCCATATTGAATATCAATCTCTAATTTTCCTTCTCGTTCAAGGTGTTCAAGATATCGTCTAGCTGTTACTCTGGCAATTCCCACGCTTGAGGCTACATTCTCAGCTGATACAGGATCGCTTTGATCTGTGAGGTAGGTAAGAATTTTATGGAGAGTCACCTCATGCAATCCTTTTGGCAAGTCCTTTTTCTCTTCAGGCTCTTCTTTTTGAAACCTGATTGAATCAAGTTCTTTTTGTGTCAGACGGGATTTATCGTTCAGCTTTCTGCGGTAGGCTGAATAGTTTTCAAGTGATTGCTTCAGCCGTTCAAATTTGAATGGTTTCATTAAATAATCAACGGCTCCGTGAAGCAGAACATTTCGGACTGTTTCCATATCACTTGCGGCCGTTATCGCAATAATATCAGAGGCATGTCCTTCTGCCCGAATGGCTTGAATGGTCTCAAGTCCATTCATTTTGGGCATATACATATCAATCAAAATCAGATCAGGAGCAAGCATTCGCACAAGCTCCAGGCCTTCAGCACCATTTGATGCGATTCCAATAACCTCAAAACCATTCACTCTGTCTAAAAACTCCCGATTCACTTCCTGGACCATTAAATCATCTTCTATCAGAAGTACGGAAACTGGTTTATCCGGCATCAAATCTCCTCCATATAAAATGTAACTGTGAAGCTTGTTCCCGCCCCTTCTGCAGACTCCGCCACGATCGTGCCATTTGCCTGCTGAACAAGCTGATTGACTAAATAAAGCCCGATACCCCGTTCATGGCCTCCTTTTGTAGAAAAACCCTGTTCAAAAATGCGGGGGTAATCTGCTGCTTTTATTCCGCTTCCATTATCTTCGACTAAGAGTGTCAGTATTTCTGCATCCTGCTCGATGCTGATAAAAATATGAGGGAAGGGACCTTGATAATGTTTAAAAGAATCAAATGCATTTTCAATCAGGTTGCCAAGGATCAGAACAAAATCATGATGATCAAGCCTATCTGGGAACCTATTAAACTGGCTGTTGCGGTCAATTTCCACGCTGATTCCAAGTTCGGTTCCTCTGCGGATTTTACTGAGCAGCAATCCCGCAATGCTCTCATCTCTGATGTTTTTACTCAAAAATTGAATCAGTTCTTCTTGCTCTTCAGTGGTTTGAAAGACAAACTGGAGCGCTTTTTCGTGATTCCCGAGCTGAATCAGTCCTGCAATCGTATGGAGCTTATTATTGTATTCATGATTCTGGACACGTAAAGCGTTTACAAAAGCTCGTACGCCTGTTAATTCTTCCGCCATCTTTTTCACTTCGGTCCTGTCCTGAAAGATGGCCACAGCTCCAACCGTTTGGCCGCTTACTTTAATCGGAACCCGATTGCTTAAAATGTTCAGGTTGCCTACATTAAGTTCTTTGCTGTATATCGCATGATCGAGCTTAAGAATTTCAGGCAAGGCGGTATCCGGAATAACCTCTCTGATGGATTTTCCAATCACGTGACCGTTTATCCGCATCATTTTCATGGCTTTATTATTAAAAATAGTAATCTTTTCATTCGTATCAATAGCTATTACACCTTCGTGCATGGCATTGAATGTTTCAGTGCGCTCGACAAGGAGCCTTGCAATTTCATGAGGCTCCAGGTGAAACATCTGTCTTTTAATTTGCCGTGCCAGAATCCAGGCGCCCCAGCCCCCAAATAATAAAGAGAGACTTGATGTGATGAAGATTTCAAGCACAAGGCTTTGCAGCACTTCTATAAAGACTGGAAGTTTATATCCCGCAAGGACGACTCCAATCTGTTCATGGTCATCGTTCATGACAGGGACAAATGCACGCATGACGGTCCCGATTTCCCCATTAGCCTTAGATGTGTAGGAGTGTTCTGCAAAGGCCGGGCCTTCATCGTTTCCCTGTGAGCGGGTGCCGATCATATCATGTACGGGATGTGTCAGTCTTTCGCGATCCATGTTTAAAACAACAATATAATTTGCGTTGTTGATGATTCTTAAGCGGTCGATTACTTTATTAAGATCATTCTGACTGCTTTCAAGAGCTTCTTTCACTTCAGGAAGTTCGGCGATCGTCTGCGCTGTTACGAATGAACGCGCCTTTAACTCTTCTTCTTTTCCGCTTATATAATTGCCGATTAAAACAATGCCTGCCAGAAAAAGAGAAAACCCTAATATAAAGAAGATTAAGCCTGTAATTTTCCATAAGATTGAAATTCGTCTCATATTGGTTCCTCATTATTCTGAAGAATAAAATATCTTTCATTGTAACATGCACCAAAATCTCATGATACAATGAATCTACTAAAAAATTGTTGAAACGGTGGATAGTATGAAATGGTTTATTAGCGCAAGTCTTTTAACTGTGCTCTTTTTAGTGGCAGTTTTTTCACATGATCCTATGCACAAAATAGAAGATGACGATGAACAGCATGGTTTGAGTGATCAAATTGTCATTAAGTTCAGTCATGTGGTTGCTGAAAATACACCTAAGGGACTGGCTGCAGAAAAATTTGCAGATATTATCGCAGACCGGACAGATGGAAAAATAAAAGTGGAAGTTTTTCCGAACGAAATTATGTATTCCGATGAAAAAGAGCTGAATGCGCTTAAAAAGGGCGATGTTCAAATGATTGCTCCTTCTTATTCAAAAATGACGGAGGTCATCCCCGAATGGCAAGTGCTTGATTTGCCTTTTATTTTTCAGGATGAGCAGCATGTACATAACGTTTATACAGGAGAAGTTGGAAAACGGCTGCTGGGCGAACTTGAAAGTGAAAATATTAAGGGACTCGCATTGTGGGGAAATGGCTTCAAACAAATGACAAGCAGCAGGGGGGCATTGATCGAGCCTGAGGATTTTTCAGGACAGCGCTTTAGAATAATGCCAAGTGATACAATTGCAAAACAGTTTGAATTGATGGGTGCCATTCCAAAAGCTTCTTCCTTCAATGATGTTTACATCGCTTTGGAAGGAAATGAATTTGATGGCCAGGAAAATACGATTTCAAATATTTATTCAAAAGGATTTTATCGGCTGCAAAAAGACATGACGGTTTCGAACCATGGCTATTTAGGCTATTCTGTCTTAATGAATGCAGAATTCTGGAATAGTCTGGAACCTGAACTGCAAACTCAAATACAAAAAGCCATGGATGAAACGACTGAGTGGATGCTTAAAGAATCAAAAAAGATGAATGACTCACAGCTAATTAGAATGAAACAAAATTCAAAGTTGAAAATCCATGAACTGAGTGAAGCCGAAAAAGATAGATGGCGTAAGGTGTTCATGCCGCTTTATGAAACGTATTCCTCTGAATATGGGGAGCGGTGGATTGAGGATATCCGGAATGTTCGATAAGAATTTTGGATGCATAAACAAGGGACAGATAGACATTATCTTCGGCCAAATAGCTAAGATGCTGAGATATAAGGCAAACTTCGGCTGAAAAGCTAAAATCAAATGACTCCTAAAAAATGAAATAACGGCTATTTTGGCTGATAGAGAAGCTTCAACTTAAAATGGTTGGAGCTTTTTTATGTGATTTCATAATTACGAACTCCTCGTCCAGAACGTATTTCCCAAAAGTCAAATCCGGATTTTTCCGGTGAATCCTTATCTGCCTGCGCTGAACGGGCGGTGCCGCTTTTCTGGTGACCAAAAAGACCAAAAAGAACAATAATACCAAAACGGAATGATGTCTAAATTATCAGTTAATATAAAGGTATTATTGTAAGCGTTATCAATGAGGAGAATGGAGGATACTATGAAAATTAACTTTAAGAATTTGACGGTTCAGGTCATTATCGGAATTATTTTAGGTATTGCTGTTGGCTTTTTGTTTCCAAGCTTTGGGGTTGAGCTGAAAGTATTAGCAGATGTCTTTATCAAAATGATTAAAATGGTGATTGCGCCAATTATCTTTTTTACGGTAGTAATCGGAATTGGCAGCATGGGTGACTTAAAGAAAGTCGGAAGAATCGGAGGCAAGGCTCTCCTGTATTTTGAAATTGTGACGACCTTTGCGCTTGCAATCGGAATTATTGTAGTAGGAATTGTAAAGCCTGGCGAAGGCTTCAACACAGATGCCGTTGAGGGTGGAGATGTATCTCAGTATACGGAACAGGCAGAAGAAACAAGTCATGGCTTCATTGACTTTGTAGTCGGCATTATTCCTGAGAATGTTGTAGGCGCGATGGCTGAGGGAGAACTGCTCCCTATCTTATTCTTTGCTGTCTTGTTTGGAATTTCAATGGCAGCGATTGGGGAAAAAGCAAAACCTGTTGTCGTTTTGTTTGAAAGGCTGACAGATATTTTCTTCGGTGTTGTAAACATGATCATGAAAGTTTCACCGTATGCGGCTTTCGGAGCAATGGCATACACTATTGGACAATTTGGATTAGGATCGCTTGTTGCTCTCGGTAAGCTGATGGGATCTGTTTATATCACCATGTTCCTATTTATCATCTTTGTTTTAGGGGCCATTGCAAAATATTATGGTTTCAGCATTACAAAATTTATCGCTTTTATTAAAGAAGAGATCCTGCTTGTACTTGGAACATCTTCATCAGAATCCGCACTTCCGAAGATGATGGAGAAGATGGAGAAATACGGATGCTCTAAATCTGTTGTTGGACTGGTCATTCCGACAGGCTATTCCTTTAACTTAGACGGCACATCAATCTATTTATCAATGGCGGCCATGTTTATTGCACAGGCATATGGAGTAGACCTCAGTATTTGGCAGCAGCTGACCCTTCTTGGAATTCTGATGCTGACATCTAAAGGGGCGGCAGGAGTAACAGGATCCGGCTTTATTACATTGGCAGCAACGCTTGCTGCATTCCCGATGATTCCGGTTGAAGGCATCGCCTTACTGCTCGGAGTGGACCGTTTTATGTCTGAAGCCAGGGCAATCACTAATCTCATTGGAAATGGTGTTGCAACTGTTGTTGTTTCTAAAATGGAAGGTGAATTTCATCCTCCGGCTGAACAAGCAGAACCTGCAAAAATTTCAATTGCTAAGTAAAAAAAAGCGGAGTTTCCGCTTTTTTTTGTGTTTTTTTAAAGTTGTGTAAATTTGCTTAGAAATCATTACCATAGAAATATTTTACTAATATTAATACTTTGTAAAGATATTGTAAAAATTAACGACAAAGTCTTTTCGTATTCGACAATTACGTATATACTTTTTAAGTTGCAAATAATAGAGAGAAAAACAAAAATATATGGCTCCATGGAGGAATAAGCAATGGCTATCAAAAGAAGAAAAGATAAGTTTTCTGAAATGTTAAGTCAGATATCTGAGAACTTAAAAGAAACTGGGCAGTATTTTGTTGATTTCAAAATCAATAATGCCAATGATCTAAAAGTATTCTCAGAAACAATTAAGGATTATGAGTCAAAAGGCGACTCGTTTGTTCATACCATCATCATGGAACTGAACAATGCATTCATTACTCCGATTGAACGTGAAGACATTCTTCAGCTTGCAATGATTATGGACGATGTTTTGGATGGCATCGAACATTCTGCTGCATTGTTTGAAATGTATTCTGTTACACAGCCGACTGACTACATGGTAAAGTTTGTTGACACAATTAATGAGTGTACAATTGAAATTGCTAAATCAATTGAATTGCTTTCAAACAAAAAGTTAAGCGATATCCGCACTCATGCTATCCGTTTAAAAGAACTTGAGTCAAACTGTGATAATTACCTGCGTACTGCTGTGAAAAATTTATTTGCAATTGAAAAAGATCCGATTAAAATCATTCAATATAAAGAGATATACGAAACACTTGAAGAAATTGCTGATAGCTGTCAAGGTGTTGCCAACACACTTGAAACTATCATCATGAAGAACGCGTAAGAGGCGATATTATGGATACTATATTAATTCTTACCATTCTGGTTGTTATTTTTGCCTTAGCGTTTGACTTTATTAACGGATTTCATGATACGGCAAATGCAATTGCAACATCTGTATCAACTAAAGCCCTTAAACCAAGACAGGCAATCATCCTTGCATCTGTCATGAACTTTGTCGGTGCAATGACATTTACAGGAGTAGCAAAAACGATCACAAAGGACATTGTTGACCCGTTTACCCTGCAAAATGGATCTGTTGTTATATTAGCTGCACTGATTGCAGCCATCACGTGGAATTTAATTACTTGGTATTATGGAATTCCAAGCAGCTCCTCACATGCGATTATTGGTTCAATCGCAGGTGCTGCGATTGCTGCGGCAGGATTTAATTCTCTAAACTATTCAGGGTTTTTGAAAATCCTTCAGGCACTTATCATTTCGCCTATCTTAGCGTTTATAGTCGGTTATATTGTTTACAGTATTTTTAAAGTTGTCTTTAAAAACAATAACCTGACTAAAACAAACAGAAACTTCCGTGCGATTCAGGTTGCAACAGCTGCTTTGCAATCTTACACTCACGGTACAAATGATGCTCAAAAAGCAATGGGTATTATCACGATGGCCCTTATTGCCGGGAATCTTCAAGACTCAACTGATATTCAATGGTGGGTTCAATTCTCATGTGCACTTGCAATGGGACTTGGTACAAGTGTCGGCGGATGGAAAATCATTAAAACTGTTGGCGGAAAGATCATGAAAATTCGTCCAGTTAACGGTGTAGCAGCTGACTTAACTGGGGCAGCCGTAATATTTGGCGCTTCGATTATTCACTTGCCTGTCAGTACAACACATGTTATTTCATCTTCAATACTTGGCGTAGGCTCTGCACATCGAATCAAAGGGGTAAAATGGGGAACGGCTAAAACGATGGTCATCACATGGTTCATCACCTTGCCGATTTCTGCTACATTAGCAGCGATTTCCTACTTTATTTTAAATCTATTCTTTTAATTAGCAAACCCTCCTTAACTGGAGGGTTTTTTTAGGATCGTTTATAACATAAGGAGTGATCGTGCATGAAGTCTCAAAGCTTCGAATGGACCAGAAAAACGCCAGAAGCTTAATAAAAGTGCGTGAAAGAAAGTGAATGCCGCAAAAAAACGCGCCCGCTCTTTGAAAAAAGTGCATCAAAGCAAGAGAATGCCGCAAAAAAACCGAGCCCACCTTGAAAAAAGTACATCAAAGCTGCGAATGAAGCACTCACAGAGCGATTGGGTACTCTAAATGAAAGAATTCGGGATTTTGAGCACTCACAGCGCATGATTGAGTACTCAACCTGGTCTCCTCCCGAGTTTTTGAGCACTCAAAGAGAGCAGTTGAGTACTCTAAATGAACAAATTCAGGATTTTGAGCACTCAAAGACCGTGATTGAGTACTCACCCTGGAGTCCCCCCGAGTTTTTGAGAACTCAAAGAGAGCATTTGAGTACTCTAAATGAACAAATTCGGGATTTTGAGCACTCATAGAGCATGAATGAGTACTCAACGTGGCCTTCCCATAGTTTTTGCGAACTCAAAGAGAGCAGTTGAGTACTCTAAATGAACGAATTCGGGATTTTGAGCATTCAAAGAGCATGAATGAGTACTCAACGTGGATTCCTCCTAGTTTTTGAGCACTCACAGAGCACAGTTGAGTACTCTAAATGAACGAATTCAGGATTTTGGGTACTCACAGAGCGTGATTGAGTACTCACCCTGGCCTCCCCCTAGTTTTTGAGCACTCACAGAGCACAGTTGAGTACTCTAAATGAACGAATTCGGGATTTTGAGCATTCAAAGAGCATGATTGAGTACTCAACGTGGCTTCCCCAAGAGTTTTTGAGCACTCACAGAGCGTGATTGAGTACTCAACCTGGATTCCCCCCTAGTTTTTGAGCACTCACAGAGCACAGTTGAGTACTCTAAATGAACGAATTCGGGATTTTGAGCATTCAAAGAGCATGATTGAGTACTCAACCTGGCCTCCTCCCGAGTTTTTGAGAACTCAAAGAGAGCGTTTGAGTACTCTAAATGAACGAATTCGGTATTTTGAGCACTCACAGAGCATGATTGAGTACTCACCCTGGCCTCCCCCTAGTTTTTGAGAACTCAAAGAGAGCAGTTGAGTACTCTAAAAGAACGAATTCGGTATTTTGAGAACTCATATAGCTCAGTTGAGTACTCTAAATGAACAAATTCGGGATTTTGAGCACTCAAAGACCGTGATTGAGTACTCAACGTGGCCTTCCCCTAGTTTTTGAGAACTCAAAGAGCGCAGTTGAGTACTAAACTGGATTACAAAGCGGTGATGTACAAAACACTCCTTAAGTCCGCTTCCTATTAACCCTAGAAGATGAATACAATATCTCTCCTTCAATAAAGAAGTCACCAGTCCAAAATTGACGAAAAAAATACAGAGTGATACTATTGCTTTAGATGATAGTGAAAATCGTTATCAATTGGAGGGGAAAAAGATGATTCAGCAGCAATCTATTTCAGCAGTAATACGTGAAAGAATCTCAATCAAATCAAATTACCTTCCTCTCGAGGTAAAGGAAGAAGATATTGTAACTCTGCTAAATGACGCTGTCTGGGCGCCTAATCATGGTCTAAGAGAGCCCTGGCGGTTTTTATTTGTAAGCGGAGAGCGGAAGGAAGCTTTTATTCAGACTGTTCTTGCGTGCTACGAAGCAAAAGCACATGAAAAAGTTAGGTCAAAGCTTGCAGATGTTCCTGCATTTTTAGTTGCCATTATGCCTGAAGATCCCCGCCAGAAAATATGGGAAGAGGATTTTGCGGCGATCAGCACCCTTATTCAAAATCTGCAGCTGCTTGGCTGGGAAAAAGAGCTTGGAATGGTATGGAAAACGCCAAATCACATGTATGACCCAAAATTCCGCCGTGCCATAGGAGTTCAAAATGGTGAAAAAATCGTTGGCATTCTGCAGCTTGGCTATTTTGATCCTGCCCTGCATGTGAAAGATAGAAAACGGACGAATGCATTGGAAAAACTAAGTTCATTTTGAGAAAGATCCTTTTGTTTTCATGAATAAAGCTTGGTAAATTCAATGAAATTTCCCATACTTAAAAAATCCGTATTTCCCGGATCGAACGATAAAGATGCATGAATCCTCGAATGGGTTCATGCGTTTTGAATTTACGAATATAAATACTTAAAAATCTCGGGCACTCTCTTTCTCCATGCTGCTTCATTGTGTTCAGCATCTTCGATTACTTCATAGCGGTAATCGCTAACCTTTTCTTTTAGAATATCATATACGGCATCACTGGAATCAATATAATCCTGATGATGAAAGGAAGCAGTTATTTCTTTTGTGCCGACATCCATATAAAATTTTTCAATTGCTGACAAATCACTATCTTTTATCAAAGCTTCTATCTCTTTTTGATTAAACCAATAAGCAGATGAGAGAGAAGCGATTTTTCTGAAGATATGCGAATATTTGCAGGCGGCATATGTAGATATTAATCCTCCCATCGAACTTCCAGCCATTGAGGTTTCATCAGGAAGTGTGCGATACTTGCTGTCAATCAGCTGCTTTAATTCATGAACGATGAAGCTGATATATGCATCGCCTTCGCCTCCAAGATCTTCATCCTGTCCAAACAAATCCTGAGCGAGACTGCGGTTAATCCACGGACCATATTCATTAAATCGATTGTATCCGGTATGATTGCAGTCGATGCCCACCACAATCAATTCTTGGCCACTTTGTTCAAGATAATCTTTTATTCCCCAGCTGAACCCAAAGCTTGCATCACGGTCTTCAAATAGATTCTGGCCGTCGTGCATGTAAAGAACTGGATATGATTTAGAGCTGTCTCTGTAGTTTTCAGGTAAAAAGACTGTAATTCGCCTTTCCCGTTCAAGTGTTGAGATGAATACTTCAAATTTTTCAATCATGATCGTACACTCCTGTTAAGCTAGCTTGATATTTATATTATAGTGAAAATTTTAGAATATAGCTTGAAATATATAGCCATGACGGCAACTGCAAAACAGAAAAATATCAAACAAAATCATATTATTCTCATACTCCGCAAACAATAATAAAAAAGCGATTTTAGGAGAATGAAATGAATATATTGATTATTTATGCTCATCCGAATCCGGAAAGCTTTAATGCAGCGATATGTGATGCCGTGGAAAAAGAATTTACAAGCAAAGACTTTCAGGTGAGAAAAAGAGATCTCTATCAGATGAAGTTCAACCCCATTTTGACAGAAGACGACTATTCATCCTTTTATCAGGATAAAGTTCCAGCTGATATTCAGGCGGAACAGAGTGAACTTATATGGGCAAATATTTTTGTCTTTGTTTTTCCAACATGGTGGGCCGGGATGCCGGCGATTTTAAAAGGGTATTTTGACAGAGTTTTTACAAACGGTTTTGCTTTTCGGTATTCTGATGAAGGTCCGGAGGGATTGCTGAAAGAAAAACAGGCACTAATTTTCCAGACTACAGGGCAGCCTGAGAAGTCTTTGAAGCCCCCGCAATTGACAATGGCCATGCAGGCATCGTTTGATGTTGGCATTATGAATTTTTGTGGAATCGAAACGCTCGCCCACAAGTTTATTTATTCGGTTCCATATGTTGATGAAGAGACACGGAAAATAATGCTGAATGAAGTCAAAGAAGTTGTTGAAATGATTGGGAAACAAAAATAAAAAAGATCTTCCTGTAAACTAACGGGTTCGGTTCAGAGGTGCAAAACATTAAAACAGCATAGTAAATAAGACAACATTTAACACCCCAATTATCAGCATAATTGGTGTGTTTTTTCTTCCAATATGACCTTTTCAACTGTGTGATTGTAATGAAATGGAAATAATGGTTATTCAGCAAGCTATTCAAAAAGCCTTATACGTAACCTGCATGGAAAAAGGCAATCCACAGAGAATGGATTGCTCTTTTTAGTTATCCCTATTAATTAAATAAAAGTAGCTTAGTGGCAAATAGACAAACGGGTTCAGAAGAAACGAAAATCCTGAGTCCAATAGAATGTGGAACCAGGTTGCCTAATTTCTTTTTTACATTTTTAAACTGATTTTATACTGAATTTTAACAAAACTCGGATTTTTACTTAATAATTTACATTTAATCTATTACTGATATAAAAAAATATTGGTGAGGAGATATGTACTTTATGAGTAGTCAAACATCTAATAATGGCATGAATAGGAGAGATTTCTTAAAAGCGGGAGGAATGGGCACACTTGCTCTAACCCTTGGATCGACTGGAGTACTAGCACTCGGTTCAAAAGCATTTGCGGATGCTGCCGATAATCCAGCCAGCGGATTTGGCGGATATGGCCCTTTGGTTCCGGATCCGAATGGTATTCTTGATCTTCCAAAAGGCTTTCATTACAAAATTATTTCCAGAGAAGGCGACCTGATGACAGACGGAAGCAAAATCCCTGGAGCTTTTGATGGAATGGCTGCATTTGAAGGGCCAAACAATACAACTATTCTTGTTCGTAACCATGAATTAAAGGATGGCCCAGCATTTGGAAGCAATCCATATGATGCAGCTGCTTTAGGTGGTACAACGGCTCTAGTTGTAGGTCCAAATCGCGAAGTTATTAAAGAATATGTAACATCTTCAGGAACGATCCGAAATTGTGCGGGTGGTGCTACACCTTGGGGTACTTGGCTGACTTGTGAAGAAACACGTTCCGAAACACACGGATATGTATTTGAAGTAGATCCACAGCAGCCGGAGAATGAAATGTCCAGAACCCCAATTAAGGAAATGGGGCGCTTTTCTCACGAAGCTTGTGCCATCGACTCTGCGACAGGTTATGTATACTTAACTGAGGATGCAAGCCCAAGTTACCTTTACCGTTTTATTCCAAATGACTTGAGCCAAAAACCAGGCGCGTTACAAAAAGGCGGTAAGCTTTATGCAGCTGCGATTGAAGCGGTAACTGATCCAACAGCAAGCACCTTTAAAACAGGACAAACATTTAAGATTGTTTGGAAGGAACTAGATCCTCATTTATGCCGCGAGGACGCTAAGGAACAAAACTGCATTGAATTCAGTAGACTAGAGGGAGCGTTCTTCCAAGAGGGTGTTTTCTGGTTCGATGACACCTCTGCCGGTGACAAAAAACTTGGACGCGTTTACCGTTATATTCCTCACACTAATACATTGGAGCTTTTCTATGAGGGAAATGATGCACGAGAAATGGAATATCCGGATAATATCTGTTGTACTCCATGGGGCGACCTTTGGTTTGCAGAAGATGGTTCAGGCCAAGATCGTCTTATGGGAATTACCCCAGAAGGCAAGGTCTATCCTTTTGCCGCCAACCGTTTAAGTGGTGATGAATTGGCAGGCCCAACCTTCTCACCAGATGGAAACACACTTTTTGTCAATATTCAAAGCCCAGGCAAAACCTTTGCCATTTGGGGACCGTTCCAACGCAGAAACTCTGCGCGCGCAAGGGACATGTCTTATGCTGCTCCTGCAAATCTTGCACCGCAAGTTTCAGAAAAAGTGGCTAAGGCTGCCGAGAAACAAGGTATGTCCGTTCTAGAAGCGGCAGCATTTGAGCGCCACGGAGTAAAAATGATTTAAATTGTTTTACAGGATACCATAAAAAAGATGTAAACTAACACTTTGTATGGTTTACATCTTTTTTTACATTCCAGAGTATTTGTTGCAGGTGGACATTAAAGTGGGATCACATGTCCAGATAACCTACACTTTGATAGTAAAGGAAACCTTTGTGGGATGGAAGATTTTGGATCGGCTTTTGTATGCCTGATACTAAAGATATTTTGTAATAAAGTTTGATCAAAATCCAGTATTGATTTAAACAGGATTTTTCTTTTTTGCTTTTGCCGATGTTGTAAAACTCCATGCGTGTTACTCCACTAAAGGGCAAAATCGTTGATTAAAGGAAGGAATTATTAGAAAATTAAAACTGAGCTTTAAGTTATTCAATTGTATGAGTTAGTTGAAGATCGGAATGGAATAAAATGTTTTTTTATCCTATTTTTTCAAAAATGATTATTCCATAAAGAATAGAAAAGCCCCTGAACAGAAGATGTCTAGGGGACACTAGTATGTTCCGGCTAAGACTTCCTTGCGAACAATACAACAAAATTAAAGTATTTATAGACACAATCTACATCTTTAAAACCACTATTTATTAGCCAATTAATTTGATTGACTAGTGTAGTCATTATCAAGTTTCATTCGCTCATGTGCTGCCTGAATTTCGATACCCTTTAAGCCACTCCTATTTATTTTATTTTTCCAATCATTTTTATAAATGGAATCTATAAATGGTGTATGACCAAGTACTTGATCAGCATTTATGAAAACCCCATCAGGATTCAATATGAAGTAAATATTATCGAACAACTTCTTTTTTGCTTCATCTGTTAAATGATGAATCGAAAGTGAGGACACCACAATATCAAACTTTTCTTCAAATTTATGCTCAGTATAGTCAGCAATCAGATAGTCAATATAATCATCTTCTTTAAATCGACTCTTAGCTTGTTCCAACATATTTTCGGAAATATCGATTAGTGTCATTTTTGCTTTCGGAAACTTTTTTCTTATGAAGGAAGAAAATAACCCAGTTCCAGCCCCTATGTCTAAGACCCTTGGTGATTCCTTATATGTCTCGATAATTGATATTGGAATGGAATAAAAGTCATCAAAACAAGGAATTAACTTCCTGCGTTGATTATCATATTGAAGTGCGTTTTGGTTAAACTTTTCTTTTACCTTATTAATAGTGGTATCCATAATTCATTCCCCCTGTGATGAATTTATATTACTAGAATAATCCAATTGTAAAACATTTTAGTATATAATGGAAAATAACAAAATTGTTGAAAATCGATAACTAACTGTTATTAATAAAAAGGGCTGAAATTTCATGGACATTAAGTGGTTAAAGACTTTTATAATAGCAGCAAAATATGAAAACCTTCGCCGGGCTTCTGAGGATCTCTTTTTAACACAACCAGCTCTCAGCAAACATATAAAAAGCCTTGAAAACCATTTGAATACTATATTGTTTGATCGAGTCGGCAAAAACATTTCTCTAACTCCTGCCGGTTATAAGTTTCTTTCATTTGCTACACAGATTGTAGAAAAATATGATAAGGGTATGGAAGAATTTGAAGGCTGGAAACAAGGATATAATCGCAAACTGACTATTGCTGTAGCTCCGCAAATCGCATCCTCTGTACTCCCGGATATTCTGCGGGGCTTTATAGATGAACATCCTGGTATAGAGGTCATTATAAATATTGTAAATTCATTCAAAATAGGGGAACAGATTAGACTTGGCAAAGCAGACATTGGCATCTCCAGAATGGAGCCTATTCAAAAAGACTTATCCTATGAAGTTATTCATCGAGACCCGGTTATCCTAGTGGCACCATATAGGAAGGAAAAAGAACAAAATGAACATCTTCCTGTTGAGGTAGAAATACTTAAACAATATAGGGTTTTAACAAATAACCATCCCACTTATTGGAGCAACCTTCTAACCGAGATTAAAAGATATTATCCAAGCATTCGGACAATGCCAGTTACTCAAATTGAAATTTCCAAACGGTTTATTGAAAAGGGATTAGGGGTATCATACTTGCCTTTATCTATGGTCCGCGAAGAATTAAAACACCAGAAAATGATCGAAGTAAAGCAAGATAAAATCCTTTCACCAATGTCTTTTACTTACGTTGTTACCAAAATCGAAACTCCTGAAGTGAAACTGTTTATATCCTTCCTAACAAAGGCATTTGAAAAATAGGAACAATATTGATCACCCAAGTAGGCAACTCAATTGGGCATTTTATTCTTGAACTAACAGATGCTTTTATTCAAGAGGGAGACAGTAATTTCTTACATATTGATGTAGATTGGATCTTCAACATTCGGGTGCGATTGCTTAACAAAGTGTCGCCTCTTCTTATTAAGGCAAAGGGCAGTTTAACAGAGTAAGCGGATACTGAAGTTCTTCTACATAAGGGCCAGATAATTGAATAACACTTGGTTGTTAATTTGGATATTTTAAAATAGAGATTGTGAAGGAATATACTTATAGTAACGGGGCAGTTTAGTTTAATAAAAAATGCGTTACTGTTAAATAAAAAATGGTCAACCAAATATCTGGCTGACCTTGCTCATAACTTAGCAATTTAATTTATTTAAAACAGAGAGATAAGAATAAGAGCAATAATTTATTACACTCCATAAATATCTATATTAATTTTTTTAGCTTCTGTAATAATATTTCGAATTAATGATTCAACGGTTTGACTTTTAGCTAATCTTGGACTCTGACCAGACCAAAGTGACATTAATTCTTTATTATTTTGTGCACTAGAAGTCTTTCTAATATCCTGGGTTAGTATATTTTGAACAGGAAAATCTGGAATATGGAAAAGTTAAAACAATATTCATTTATAGAAAAGATAAATATGTACCTACGGCATTAATTAAATTTAGCAATATGTTAGGTGAAGAGGATGGATTGTAAATAATAAGGTTTATTTTTAAAGGGTTAGCCATTGTCCTGAATTATCTAGATTGTGAAGAATTAAAATTAAAGTAACGGGTGCTTGAGTTCAATAAGTGCGAGCCAGCTTCAACAGCCTTTTATCTTCAACATTCGGGTGCTTTTCTTCGATAAGACAACATAAATGATATTCAACAATCGGGGGCAATAATTGAAGAACGAAAAGGAACTCCATAAAAATCTGGAGTTCCTTATTTTTATTTACCCAATTAAATTGGTATAGAATTAGCAGTACAAATAAACGCACTCTGCTGACCAGCATATGCTTGCTATTTCTTATGCTAATTTATGTGTTGAAAATAGCATTGTTTCCCTATATAACCCTTATAAATCAATAAAAAAACATACCAGAAGCTATGCTGATTTGTGAGCTATTTATACTGCTAATTAAGATGTTTGCACCCCGCAACCGAACCCGTTACCTGTAAACGGGAAGCTCTTTTTTACGAACAGCGTTTATTTTATAGAACTTTCGGCGAGCAAGAGCTGCAAGACTTAGGGATCTCTATATCATAAGACTCATGAGACATGCTGCCAACAGGGGGGCGAGTATGATTTCAAATGTGAGAAAACCATTTCAAAATTTAGTCATTATATTTAGGTTTAGAGGTCTTTTTCCCAGTACAACAATCCTATGTTCATGTGATAGATTAGTAGAGTATAGAAGAAAGTGAAAAATCTTCTAATCTTGGAAACTCGGGGGAGCTGGTAGTTTTGGGAAAAGGCGTTAAGTTAACCGCTTTAATAACTTCACTTTGTGTAGCAGGAAGTGTATTTATCCCGAATGTTCAGGCGGAAGCTGCACCGCAGAAGCAGCAGCTGGAGGAACTGAAGCTGAAGGAAGCGGGGTATGCATCATTCCGCCATAATCGGTCCGGCGGAAAAGCGATGTTTAAAATGGAGAGCTATATCAGCAAACTTCCAAAGAATATGAAGAAGAGGCTTGAGCAGACAAGTTCAAAAAACTCGCTGTATGTCGTGCAGTTAAGAGGTCCAGTAACAGAAGCAGACCGATTATTGATTACAGGTACAGGTGCAGAAATCATTGAGTATGTACCTGATTATGCATTTGTGGTGAAGGCGGATAAAAAAGCGGTTCATTCTTTAAAAAAGGGAAAGGATACTGCGTCTGTCAAGGCTTACCTGCCATTATATAAGTTAGATCCAGCTCTATTTGAATCAGGATACAGCAAGCTCTTTGATGTTGAGTTAAAAGACGTCAGCAAATCGAAGAAAAAATTGGTAAAGAAAAATCTTACAGAACTTATTGAATATGCCACTCAGGAAAATACTCTTTTTATAGCCAAAGAAAATACGTTTCAGCTTAACAACGATGCGGCAGCCGGTATAACGAAGGTCAATACAACAAGCAGCGCTTATGGACTTTCAGGCGCAGGCCAGACAGTTGCGGTTGCAGATACCGGCCTTGATACAGGCAGAAACGATGCTTCTATGCATGAAGCATTCCAAGGCGGAAAGATTAAAGCACTATACGCATTAGGACGGACGAACAATTCCAGTGATCCTAACGGCCATGGAACACATGTAGCAGGATCTGTGCTTGGGGACGCTCAATTCAAAGGAATGGCTCCTAAAGCTGGACTCGTTTTTCAGTCGATTATGGATGCGGGCGGTGGCCTCGGAGGATTGCCGAGCAGCCTTAACACACTTTTCTCACAGGCCTACAGCGCTGGGGCAAGAATCCATACGAATTCTTGGGGCGCTCCTGCAGCCGGTGCGTATACATTAGAATCAAAACAAGTAGACGAATATGTCTACAATAACGATGATATGACTGTGCTGTTTGCAGCAGGCAATGATGGGCCGAGTGCCAAAACACTGAGCACACCAGGCACAGCTAAAAATGCGATCACAGTCGGTGCTTCTGAAAATAACCGTCCGTCATTTGGATCGTACGCGGATAATATCAGCCAAATCGCTGCTTTCTCATCTAGAGGGCTTACTTCAGATGGAAGGGTGAAGCCTGATATCGTTGCACCTGGAACATTTATTTTATCCACCCGTTCTTCGCTCGCGCCAGATTCATCTTTCTGGGCGAATTATAACAGTAAATATGCTTATATGGGCGGAACATCAATGGCCACTCCGCTTGTAGCGGGAAATGTTGCTCTGTTGCGCGAGCACTTTATTAAAAATAAGGGAATTACTCCAAAGCCTTCCCTTATTAAAGCGGTTCTGATTGCTGGTGCACAGGACCTTGGACTTGGCTATCCAAGCGGAAATCAGGGATGGGGCAGAGTCTCTCTGGACAAATCAGTCAATGCTGCTTTTACAAACGAAGCAAAAGCACTCAGAACAAATGAAAAAGCAGCTTATTCGTTTCATGCTGCAAGCGGCAAACCGCTGAGAATTGCTCTGGCATGGACAGATTATCCTGGAAACCCATCAGCATCTGTTTCATTAGTCAATGATTTAGATCTTGTCATTAAATCACCTGGCGGAAAAACTTACACAGGAAACGATTTTATTTCTCCTTACAATAATCAGTGGGATGGAAGAAATAATGTAGAAACGGTTATTCTGCCAAATGCGGAAGCCGGGACTTATACGATTGAAGTGCAGGCATACAATGTTCCGTCAGGCACTCAGGATTTCTCTTTTGCAGTTGTACAATAGAACAGATAAAAGGAGCGGCTTCATGCAGAAGCGGCTCCTTTTTTGATGACATCATATCCATTAATGATTGTATGTTTTAAACGGCTAAATTTTTTCAGATTGATTTTATTGCAATAAGAGATTGACAGATAAGGAAATAAAGAATATAATTACTTTGAATTCAAGATATTTTAATTAAAAGTAATTTCCCTGCAAGGTCTGCATATAAATTAAAGAGTAAATTTTTTTAAGAATATATCTCGAATTAAAAATAATTGAAAGAAGGATGATCAGGATGTTATTAGATTTAGGACTTTTACTTATTCGTTTAGTGATTGGACTTTCGTTCATGGCTCATGGAGCACAAAAACTGTTTGGTTCATTTGGAGGTCACGGCATTAAAGGCACAGGGGGTTTCTTTGAATCAATTGGAATTAAACCTGGAGTTGCAATGGCGGTACTTGCCGGCCTTGCTGAGTTTGCCGGCGGAGCATTTTTTGCAGCAGGATTCCTTACCCCGCTTGCAGGAGCTGCATTAGCTGGCACAATGCTTATTGCGATTGTTAAAGTTCATGGACCAAACGGCTTCTGGGCTGCTCAAAATGGCTATGAATTCAACCTGACTTTGCTTGCTGTTGCAATTGGTGTAGCTTTAACAGGTGCAGGTGCTTATTCACTTGATGCATTATTCTTCTAAAAATAACAAAAGGAACTCAGTGCTTTATCAGTTCTGTACAGAGTGAAAAACAGTATATCGCAATGCAGGTTGCCCGCCATCTAGCAGTTTAAATGGCGGGCTTTTTCGTTTATATATTTGAGGCAGGTAATTGGACATTTATGCTAATATGGAAATATAAGTTATTCCATTAAAAAGATTACGGAATAAGGAGATAGCGAAACAAGCATCAAAATACTGAAAAAGTCATGTGGTGAAAGGAAAATAAATAATTACATAAGAAAAGGAGACATCTTATAATGACAACTTCACAAAAAAATTTAAGGACTTGTAATAAAGGGCACAAATATTATAAAAGCAGCGATTGTCCAACCTGTCCGATTTGTGAGCAAGAACGTAAACCTGCTAATGGATTTCTTTCCTTGCTCTCGGCACCAGCAAGACGAGCATTGGAAAACAATGGGATCAGTTCTTTGCAGGAGCTATCAAAATGCAGTGAAAAAGAGATTTTGCAATTGCATGGTATGGGACCAGCTTCTTTGCCTAAACTTAGGACTGCTTTGAAGGAAAATGGGTTATCATTCAGAAACTAAACACCAAGAATTAATACAGGAGTATGATTTTATTTGATTTTTTCTCAAGTAAATTATTAAAAATTATTATGAATGGCTGAAATATTTTCAGCGATTTTTTTGTTAATTAAAAACGAACGTTTATTCTGTACCATGAAAATAACCTTCTATAACTCCGAAAAACGACAATTGTCGCCGAAGGACTGGGGAATTGCGCTCCTCGCTGTTAAGAAGGCCTCACTACAAATCTCAATAATAAATCGACTTTTGGCATCTGATAATTTTCATCTCCCTGAATATTCAACGTCATTAGCCCGGAAAGAAGGGATAAATAGCATGATATCAGTTCACTAGGATTATCTTCTACAAGTTCCCCCTTCTTCTGTCCTTCAATGAATAGGGGTTCCAATATGTCGATGTAAGTCTTCATTGTATTCTCCTCAATAATCTTTTTGGCGGTTATTGGTACTTCATCTGACGTCCGAGCGTGATGCATCAGCATGAAATAAAGCTGGGAACCTTCATTGAGTATCTCAGCGGTTAACGTTTTTATTTTATCTAATGGGGACCCAGGCAGTTGATAGATGCTCTTGATTCCGGTAATTGATTCGTCTATTGCTTGCTGAACGAGTGTAGTAAATAGTTCGTCTTTGGATTTAAAATAGCGGTAGAGAAGCCCGGCACTTATTCCAGCTTCACTAGCGATCATGCTCATTTTCGTGCCAATAATTCCTCTTCGGGCAAAGACCTTGAGGGCTGCTTCTATAATTTGTTCTTTTCGTTCATCGCGAATTTGCTGCAGCTGTTCTTCGTTTAAAGGTGCAATGATGTTTCACTCCTAGATTCATTTCATTATTATTGGGCATTCAAATATTCATAAGCTGTTGAGGGAAAGGTTGGTATAATCTGAAACAATTGTTCATCAAGTGTCTGACCACTTGCCATTGAGAGTTCAGAGTGCAATTCTTTACTTTCGGAAGATGTTTCTTCAGAAGCAAGAATGGCAGCTAACATTTGCGAATTTATTATTTTATTTAGTGGTAAAAGTAAAGTATTCACCGCCCAATACAAACCATATCGTTCAAAATTACGTTTGGCAGTGGCATGTTTAATATACAATGCAAAGTATTTTTGGGCAAATTCAATCCCTTTAAGCGGTTTGCCTGCATATGTTACTCCTTGCCACGGCAGATCAGCAGCACAATTCAACCACCAGGCAGGTTCAACAATTTCATTCACTTTTTGGAGTATGTTGCGTTCAAAATAAGGCAAGGGATGATTCCGCTGTTCACGCAAGCAGGATTCTAACATTTCTGCTTCTATTGCAGCCATTGTAATTCCTTGGCCAAAAATCGGATCAAAATTGCAGTAAGCATCTCCTAAAACCAACAATCCGGATGGCCATCGCTCCATTTCTTCAAAGTGATGACGGACTAATTCATTTACTCTATAACCTCTAGGAGCTGTAATTGGTTCAAGCTCTTGCAGCACTTCTGCTATTAATGGATCGGCCAGCTGGGCAACCTCTCTTTCATATTCAGCGGCATTCGTCGTTGGATAATGCCCGCCAGGACTATAAAGTACTGTTTCAGCTATGTTATTCTCAATTATGGAAAATACCCCAGTTAAAGTCTTATTGGAGGGATCTCCAGCAATTCGAATGACATCCCACTTTACTGACAAATGAGAGGGAATCTTATAATGGCGAGTGCTGTAACCAAGCGAGACTTTGAGGATATCAGGATTTGGTACATCAAATCCGAGGTGCTGCAGCCATTTTACCAATTTAGATGAACGGCCGCTAGTATCAATTACTAAGTCTGCCATCAGTGTTTTCTGCTGATCTAGTTGTTCTCGTTCTCGCACATGGACCCCTGTTACAACGGTTTGATCTGATGTCATTAGCAAGCCGATTACGTCAACTTTTGTAAGAAATTGAACATTTGAAATCCCTTTTACTTGCTGACGACATACCCACTCAAGCAGAGCTCTGCTGAATGTTGCATCATTTTCTGTGTTGGGCATTACAAGGGATCCATATTGATTGGTCTGGTGAATCATTTTATTTTGTGTGGATGGAGCGCCGCAAGTCAGTAATTCATCATTAAATCCAGTGAAGAATCGTTCCATTATCATTTTACCTCGAGGTGTAAATCGATGTGGGTGAAAAGCTTGAGGAGTGCCTGCGCGAATATCGGGTTTTACAGGCAGATCATCTTTTTCTATGATAAGCACTTCTGCATAATAATCAGAAAGTACTCTTGAAGAGAGTAATCCAGCCATTCCTCCACCAATTACAATCGCTCTTTCCCACTTGCCTTTTTTTAATGTTTCCCCTGTTTTGATCATCTTTATCGCCCCCATTAATATATTCATTACAAAAGCATTAATAATAAATTAGCTTGTAATGATAAATTAGCCCCGAAGAATGAATGAACAGTTCATTCAACAAAAGAATAAAATGGATTACATAAAATGTCAACAAAAATATAAACATTAATTCAGCTCTGAAAATAAGAAAATATTTGCAGTCACAAGGAGGGCTTTGCATTTAATAAATTAGAGCACATCTCAGAAAACCAACAAATTTCACCTTGGAATATTTTTTCAGCTTCAAATAAAAAAGAACTATAACAAAAAGAGGATTTCCAAAACAAAATTCTTTTAAAAATGAAGGTTGTTTATGTTAAGTGATTTTTGGTGTAACGAAAAATCCCAATTCCTCAGCATTAAAATTGAGAAATTGGGATTTAGGTATATCATTTTTTTTTACTAAAGGGAGCTACAAAATAATACAGCGAATCAACCAATTAGTGAATCAAGAAATACTCTATGGTTGTTCAACTGATTAAGGCAGTACATTACCTGCAGCACGATAAATGCCATACCACTCCTCGCGAGTAAGACGGATATCACTTGCCTTACAGCAATCCTTTAAACGGCCTTCATTCATCGTGCCGATAACCGGCTGCATGTTTGCTGGATGTCGCAATAACCACGCGATAGCGATGGTTGAGCTGCTTACTTCATATTTGTTCGCGACTTCATCAATCTTTTGATTCAATTCAGGAAACTTGTCGTTACCCAGGAAAACTCCCTCAAAGAATCCGAATTGGAAAGGGGACCATGGCTGAATGGTAATATCGTTCAGTCTGCAATAATCAAGTATGCTGCCATCTCTGTTCACAGCAGAATCATTAACCATGTTCACATTAAATCCATTAGAAATCATATTTGCATTGGTAATACTTAATTGAAGTTGATTAGCGACGATTGTTTGCTTCACCGACTTCTTAAGTAATTCGATCTGCATTGGATTCTGATTGGAAACACCAAAGTGACGAACTTTTCCAGAACTTTCAAGAATATCGAAAGCTTCTGCTACTTCTTCTGGTTCTACCAACGTATCCGGACGGTGCAGAAGCAGAATATCCAGGTAATCTGTATTCAATCTCTTTAAGCTTCGGTCAACTGATTCTAAAATATGTTCTTTTGAAAAGTCGAACATTCCTTCTCGAATACCGCACTTAGATTGCAAAACAATCTTTTCACGAATATCATCGTTCATATGGATGGCTTCAGCAAATATTTCCTCGCATGTTCCACCCCCATAAATATCAGCATGGTCGAAGAAATTTGCACCTAATTCAAGTGCTGATTGCACAAAGTGTTCAGCCTCGGCCTTTTCCAGAGAATTAATGCGCATACAGCCCACTGAAACAACAGGCACCTCTAAAGTACTTTTTCCAAGTTTCATAGTCCTCATGATAGATCCTCCCTAATGTAACTGTGTAATTTCATATAATTCGTTTGAACTTTTCTTCGGCAATGGTAGTCAATAAATTGAAAATTCGGTTATGTATCCCTTATTGATTGTGACACACTGGTAAAGCGTTTTCAAGAAATTACTCCGATGTATTCAACCTTGTCCTCCATACAGAGGGCAGTTGCTCTTTTCCATAAAAATAGTCAGACCTATATTGATATAAACCCTATTTCCCTTTTCCCTATTGTCATTAGCAAAAGAGTTCCTATTGCAATTTGCCCAGCTTACACAGCGGCGTTAAAAGAGAACCCTTATTTTATCTGTATTAATTATAAAATGAATTTAAATCTTAATAATCCTTTACAAAAATTAACTTAACGATTAATAAAGAAATGATAAAACTAAATATCTGGAGGTGAATTAATGGAGAAAAAAATCCTTGTAAAAAATAATCCTATTATAGCTGCTGTACGTGATGTCTCCTTAATTGAAAAAGCGGTTCTTTCACCTGTAGAAACGATATTTTTAATGTCCGGTGATATTTTTACAGTTGAACACTGTGTGGAGGAAAGCAGAAAAAACAACAAATCTATTTTTTTGCATGTTGATCTTATAAAAGGGATAGCCAATGACCGTGAAGGAATAAAGTATTTGTCAAAAAAAGTGAAGCCAGATGGAATTGTTTCAACAAAAAATCAGTTGATTCAAGCAGCTAAAAAAGAGGGATTACTAACCGTCCAGCATTTATTTATGATAGATACACAAGCTTATGAAAATGGTATACGAAATATTTCTACTATAAACCCCGATGCAATTGAAATTATGCCGGGATTAATGCCGCGAGTGATTCGAGAATTTTATGAAAAAATTGATTGCCCTATTATTACAGCGGGATTAATCAAACATCCAAATGAAATAAGAGAGGCAGTAGATGCTGGAGCACACGGAGTAGCCGTTGGAGCACCTGAGTTATGGGACCTGGACTATAAAAACTATTAGAATGAACTTTTTATTTAAATAAAAATGAAAAAAACACATAAAAAAATTCTATTTTAATAAATGAGTCTTAAGATTGAATTGTTGATAGGTAAAATCAATAATTCTTAACGTAAAGCTTATATAAAATTTACAATGCTATGTCAAAATATCCTTATAAGCAACAACAACTGCACACTTAACATACCCCAGGGTGGAGTATATGGAGAAAACCCAGGTATAGTTACTAGTTCTATTAAACATATAACCGTATGTTTTATTAGGACTGACTATACTTGGGTTTTTTGTTGCTCAGCTTATAAAATATCAGTTTAATTAGGAGGGAAAAACATGCCTTTTGGCAACATTGGAATTCCTGGATTAATTTTAATCATCATTCTAGCCCTTATCATTTTTGGCCCCTCAAAGCTTCCTGAACTTGGAAGAGCTGCTGGAAGTACACTGAAGGAATTTAAGAATGCAACAAAAGATCTTATGAGTACGGACAAAGAGACGAATAAGGATCAAAAATAAGATTATCGAAAACAAGTCTAGTAATCTATTAGGTTCCAGGGTAGAGGTGCCGTAGTATGAACGATAATGAGATAGAACAAATTGCTCACTTAGAAGAGTTGAGAAAGCGTCTGATGGTTGTTCTTGACCTATTTTTACATAACAGTAACGTCTGTTCTATTACTCCGCCTAATTTGATTTCAAACATTTTAGTTCTAGTTCCTCACGTTCAGCTTAGAATCTGGGGATGCAATTAAAGTTTGCAGCAGGTATATATCGGAAAATTAGTGATCTAGCAATGTCCTTACCTTTAAAAACGATCAAATGGGAGAGATACAGTTGAAATACGAAAATTGGTTAAAGGATTTTAACTCTAAAAAAATGACACGCCGAAGCTTTCTAGAATCCACTGGAAAAACAGCTGCCTTTACAGCACTCGGCTTCTCGCTGCCTGCAATCAAATCGGTTCAAGCAGAGGAGGCACCAATTTTTTCTACTTACCCATTCACTCTTGGCGTTGCCTCTGGTGATCCATTGTCAGACAGTGTTGTTTTATGGACAAGACTTGCTCCAAACCCGCTGGCAGAGGACGGAAACGGAGGAATGGACAATCGGTACGTCCCGGTCGAATGGGAGATTGCAGAAGACGAGCAGTTCAAAAAGGTTGTTCGAAGCGGTAAAGAAGTTGCAGGCCCAGAGTTAGGTCATTCAGTGCATGCAGAAGTCTTTGGTTTGAAACCATGGAGAGAGTATTATTATCGTTTCAAGGCCGGAACAGAACTCAGTCCAATTGGCCGGACGAAGACTGCTCCTGA
The DNA here is from genome assembly GCF_019933155.2 of Metabacillus dongyingensis. NCBI lineage: Bacteria > Bacillati > Bacillota > Bacilli > Caryophanales > Bacillaceae > Metabacillus > Metabacillus dongyingensis. The sequence continues at coordinate 772,370 of NZ_CP082944.1, forward strand.
AGAGGGAGACCATCTGAAGAGTCTCTCGTTTGCAATCGCTTCATGCCAATCCTGGACAGGTGGCCGCTTTGCAGCTTATAAAAATATGGCACAAGAGGATTTAGATGTTGTTTTCCACCTAGGAGACTATATCTACGAAAAAGGCAATACAGAAACGCTGACAGATTATCGCCTTCTTCATGCTCAATACAAAACATCACAAGATTTGCAGGAAGCTCATCTAGCCTTTCCGTTTATCGTGACGTTTGACGATCATGAGGTTGACAACGATTGGGCGAATGATATTTCGGATCCGAATTTTCCGGAAGGGGAGCGTGAGCGTTTTCTGGCAATTCGTGCGGCAGCATTCCAGGCGTATTATGAGCACATGCCGCTTAGACGCCGTTCGAAGCCAAACGGCCCTGATATGCTTCTTTACCGTAAATTTACCTTTGGAGATCTTGCAGAGTTTAGTGTTTTGGACACAAGACAGTATCGGGATAATCAAGTCGGGACAGGATTCCCGGGAGGACCGCTTGATCCAGAAGCTTCGAATCCAGAACGAACAATCATGGGTTCTGAGCAAGGAGCCTGGCTAATCAATAACCTCAGTCGTTCGCGTGCAAAATGGAATGTGTTAGCGCAGCAAACGATGATGGCACAATATGACTATGACACAGGCGATGGCATCAGTGTAAATCATGACCAGTGGGATGGGTATTCCGCTGATCGGGACCGTCTTTTTGAATTCATTAAAAGACGCCGGCCATCCAACCCGGTTGTTTTAGGCGGCGATTGGCATTCAAGCTGGGTCAATGATCTAAAGGAGGACTTTAACAATCCTAAGTCCGAAACACTGGCAACTGAGTTTATTGGAACGTCAATCAGTTCTGGTTGTGGCTGGAAGGACAAGGTAGAAGAGGCGCTATCCGTAAATCAGCATGTAAAGTTCTTTGACGGTGACTATCGTGGATATGTACGTTTCCATGTCACACATAAATCTTGGCAAAGCGATTATCGTGCTGTTTCTTCAGCTAGTGATCCAAATGCTGCCGCTAGCTCCCTGGCATCTTTTCTTGTAAAGAATGGAAAACCTGGGGCCATCCGCATCGGTGGAATCGATGTATCCAATATTGTTGCGAAAACAATGTTCTCGGGAAAACCAAACCCTGTTTTAGTTGACCTTAGCAACGGGACAGAAAAAGCAGTTAAGGTAAAGGTGGGCATAAGGGTTCCAAAAGAATGGAAGTGCGAGTTCAAAAATATCGTCCTTGAACCGGGCAGTACGACAACAGTGGAGTTCATGGTAACACCTCCTCCCCGCATGCCGGTTGCGGAAAAACTTAGCTTAGATATAAAAGCTGGCAAAACACCTATTTATGGAGTCGCCAGAGAGTTATATGCTGTCTCAGTTCCATCAAGTGACGAGCTTGTACTCGCGCTCGATTCAGGAGGTACTTCAAGTCCAATTCTTCCGTCTTATGCCAGACTTTCTCCTGATGATAAATGGGATGAGGCCAAAGGGTATGGATGGATCGGAACTGTGCCGGAATTTAGAGACAGAAATAAGCTAGATGAACTGCAGCGTGATTTTACCTTATCTCGCAACGGAACAACCATTCTTAGACTTAAGGTGCCTGCAGGGATTCATAAAACATCTATACTGACAGGAGATGCTACTTTTTCTTCTGGAAATACAATCATAAGATCGGAGAGCAATCTTCTGGGTGAATCTGGAGAAGAACTGACTCCTGGTCAATTTAAATGGATTACCTTTGACTTAGACGGAGGAGCACTGGGAAGAGAAATTGATCTTGAAATTACCGGGGCTTTGAAGGAAGGGTTTTGGCGTATAGTTTCCTTAATTATGATGTAATATAAGGCACTTTGATCTTATAAAATGGGGCGATGGCAATATTATTGTCACCATCTTAAGCATACTGCCAAGCGTGGAGTATAGGTAAAAACCCAGGTATAGCCTTAGTTTGATGTGACATAAACTATAAAGTTTGTGTTTATGCCTAACTATACTTGGGTTTTTTCTGTTTTCTTTCATAGAAGACTGGCAAGTGATGGCTAAAAATACCTTAGTTTTTTAATTAGCTCAGCGCTGAGTTCCTTTTTCTTCTATTATCAACGCTTGATCAGACTCCAGCCTTTCAAGAATTCTTCTTTTCTGATATAACATAATTCCTGTTTCAGCAATATCCTTAACCATCGAACGATTTGTATATGCCCCGAACAGCATGCCGGCAACCGGCACCATCTGCAGCAATTTTTTCAGTCCAAATTGGTCGCGGTATGTATAAACAACCTCGCGCCATCCCTGAAGTTTTGACATCATTTCGGCAGGCTCCATGCTGCGGTTATAATATCCCGATAGTTCGTTTAGGATCGCTTGTTTGCCGACAATATCTGCTGAAGCAAATTGAAGGCACTTTACGATGAATATCCTCTCTTCCTTGTCTTCAGGATCATAGCCATAAGCAACCGAGATTTCCTGGAGCGTTTTTAAAGAAAGTCCGAGCAGGACAGGAATGTCAACGGCAAGAGTGAAAATTCCTCCAAATCCGGTTGTCGCACCCTGCACTGTGGCAACATTTCCCCGGTTTGTTCTCAAATCCCCGCTTACGAGGTTCATGACTTTTAAAGGCACTTTTTTCATATCATCTATGGTGTTTACCGTCTCATCCGGAATGAGCAGCTGGACTTTTTTCAGAATGCCGTTTTTTTGTGTTAAATACTTGCCGCCGCTTTGAATGAAGCTTCCCAGTTCATCAAGCAGAACACCGATTTTCTTTTGAATAAAAGAAGGTGTCAGCTTATCTAATAATTTAAAGGGAATCCGGCCGATTTTCTCCCAGAAAAATAACCCTTTTTGGTCATCTTCCCATTTTTCAATCTCTTTTAAATGACTGAGGAGCTGTTCTTTCGTTTCCATTGCACAAACCGCACCCTTTCACATAACAATCTTCTTCCATTTTAGCAAAAAGAAGGTGGAAATAGAAAATATGAGTCATATTTTTTGGATTTTGCAGAAGTTTATCAGATAATGAAGATAAAAGCTGAAAGGGGAATGATATCATGGCAAAAAATCTGCAGGATTCAACATTATTACATAATGGCGTGAAAATGCCTTGGTTTGGACTTGGAGTATTTAAAGTAGAAGATGGAGCCGAGGTTGTCAATTCAGTGAAATGGGCAATTAAAGCAGGCTACAAAAGCATTGATACTGCTGCTGTCTATGGAAATGAAGAAGGCGTAGGACAAGGGATTAAAGAAAGCGGCGTTCCCCGTGAAGAATTATTTATCACAACAAAAGTGTGGAACGCAGATCAAGGATATGAATCCACTTTAAAAGCATTTGATGAAAGCATGAAAAAGCTTGGCTTGGAATACTTAGATTTATATCTTGTTCACTGGCCTGTAAAAGGAAAGTATAAAGATACATGGAGAGCGCTTGAAACGCTTTATAAAGAAGGAAAAATAAAAGCAATTGGCGTAAGCAACTTCCAGATTCACCATCTAGAAGATGTGATCAAGGATGCTGAGATTGTACCGATGGTTAATCAGGTGGAATACCACCCTCGTTTAACTCAGAAAGAACTTCAGGCATTCTGCAGGCAGCACAGCATTCAGCTTGAAGCCTGGTCACCGCTTATGCAGGGAAAACTTCTTGATGATGAAACGTTAACTGAAATTGCTGAAAAGCACGGTAAATCTGTTGCCCAAGTCATTTTGCGATGGGATCTGCAGAACGAAGTTGTCACGATTCCAAAGTCTGTTAAAGAACACCGCATTTATGACAATGCATCGATCTTTGATTTTGAATTATCACAAGAAGAGATGGAACGCATTGATGGTTTAAACCGCGACGAGCGTGTAGGTCCGGATCCGGATAATTTTGATTTTTAATTAATAAGTGAGACAGGCTGTCCAATGCGGATAGCCTGTTTTTCTTGTTTATTAGCAAAAAATTTACAGCATCCAAATCAAGATCCTGACCCTTAATCCAGTCCATTTATTTGGAAAATTCTGATGTGCAGTTTAGACATATTTGATATAATCAGATTGATTAAATGCGCGGACAAAGGGGAAGTGCCGATTCCATGAATATATTCAAAACCTTTTCACTCTTATTAATTATTGGAGGCCTTCTTTTTACGGGATATGGTGTATGGCAGATTGTTGAGACAAATGTAAAAACAAATCAGTCATTGGCAGACGCACAAGCTGCGATCAGGTCATCAGAGGAAAAGAAAATGCCTTCTCCATCACAAGAGAAAAGGTATGAACCGGAGATTGGGGATGCTGTCGGTATTCTTAAAATTGACCGCTTAAATGCAGAGCTGCCGATTGTGGAAGGAACAGATCCGGATGACCTGGAAAAAGGAGTAGGGCATTACAAGGGGAGCTACTATCCGAATGAAAACGGCCAGATCGTGCTGTCAGGGCACAGAGATACAGTGTTCCGTAAAGCGGGAGATCTGATAATTGGCGATTCATTAAAAATTCTGCTGCCATATGGCGAATTTGAATACAAAATAAAGTCCGCTAAAATTGTCGATGCAGACGACATGAGCATTATCACGCTTCAAAATGAAAAAGAAGAGCTCATTTTAACAACGTGCTACCCTTTCAGTTTTGTCGGCAATGCGCCCGAGCGCTACATTATTTATGCGGAAAAAGTACATTAGCGGAGGTTTATCATGATTGCTATTCGGGAGATTAAAGAGGAAGATAACTTTAAGAAAGCTTATCCAGTTATGTCTCAATTGCGCACAAATCTCAGCGAGGAAGAGTATCTTAATTTGCTCGAGCCGATGAGGAAGCAGGGATACCGTTTAATAGGCCTATTTGAAAATGAACAGGTTAAGGCATTAGCAGGTATCATCGAGCTTACAAATTTCTATAACGATAAGCACATTTATGTATATGATTTAGTCACAGATGGAGCATCTCGATCACGCGGGTTTGGGGAAAAGCTGTTAAACTGCGTTGAAGAACTTGCTAAAGAAGCCGGCTGCGGCATGATTACATTAAGCTCAGGCAATCAGCGGATTGATGCCCATCGTTTTTATGAAGAGAAGATGGGCTTTGACCGCGTCAGTCATGTATTTAATAAGAGATTATAAAAGAATGCCCCAGAAATATGGGGCATTTTCTTGTTTTAGGAGGAATCTGGAAAAAAGAAAGTAAAAGGCTCTTTTTGGCAAATAAATCAGAAGTTTAAGCAAGTAAATGTCTTTTTCCTGCAAGTAAAACCGGTGATTTGGAAAGTATTTGCACAAACCCCAAAATGTGATCTCTTAAAATTGCAGCTTCATCATTAATTTTTTCATATCTTCTGGGAAATCCGCGCTTACTGACACTTTTTCAGCTGTAAAAGGATGCATAACTGTTATTTCTGAAGCATGCAGAGCTTGGCGGTTTATCAAGTTTTTGTTCCCGCCATATAAGTCATCCCCTGAAATCGGATAGCCAATGTGGCTCAGATGGACACGAATCTGATGGGTTCGGCCGGTTTCCAGCTGCAGTTTAACAAGTGACACATCAAAACGAGTATTGTAATCTTCCGTTTTAAAATGAGTTAGTGCAGGCTGACCGCTGGGAGATACTCTTCGACGGGTCGAATGATGCCGATCCTTTCCGATCGGCTGATCAATCTTTCCTTTTTTCTGCTTCAATTTCCCTTGTACGATGGCTGTATAAGTTCTTTTGATTAGCCGTTCTTCAAGGAGGCGGTCCAGGATAGCATGTGATAAGGCATGTTTGGCAAAAACGATTGCACCTGAGGTATCGTGATCAAGTCTGTGTATATGTCTTATTTTTCTAGTCATCCCCTGAACCTGTAAATGAAAGGCGACTCCATTAGCGAGTGTGCCGGTTTGGCCCGGTTCATTTGGATGTGTATCCATTCCGGCAGGTTTATTGACGATTAAAAAATGCTCGTCCTCAAATAATAAATCAAGCTCCATGTATTCTGGGATGATATCAAGATCCTCATCTTGAAATAAACGAATCATAATGGAGTCTTTTTCATTTAATGGCGCCGTCCAATTTGGAAGGGAGTCATTTATTTTTACTTCATGTTCCATCCGCCATTTATGAATGAGCGTTTTTGGTGCATTCAGTTTTTCTTTCAGAAACTGCTGGAGGGAAATCCCTGCCCATTCTTTCTTAACCGGAAATTCCATCCATTCTCCTTTGATTTTCATTGCAATCCCCTATCTATCAGTAGTCTACCAAGTATACTAAAGATGCTAATTGGATGTCCAAGCTAGAAACGGAAACACTTACCTCTCCTTCAGGCATTAGAGCTATGTTATTCTAGCAGTAAGATAAATGCCCGATCGCATTAAAGAGGTGAATGAATTTGAGAATTGTTTTTGCATCAACCGAAGAGCAGGAGCAGTACATTGAAGAACTGATTGAAACTATGTATGAAGAAATTTTCCCGCAGTATTTTTCAGATGAAGCGATTGATCAGCTGGATGAACTTGCCGTTTTAAAGCCGCAAACAGAAGACATGCAGTATAATGGCACGCTAAAAGAAGCCTTTCAAATCATGTCCAGTCTTCAAGCCCTTACAGCATTGCTTAATCATTTGGATCAGCGGTCTGAAGAAGAACACAGGGAACTTTACGACCGAAATATAACTATCTTAAAGCAGTACGGCTATCAATTCCCCCTTACATTTGATCATTTTCTTTCTTCAAAAGAGAAGGCTGAACAAATCAGCAAGTACGGGAAGCCGGCAAATAAGTGGATCGTATAATAAAAGGGTACACGGCCGTGTACCCTTTTTTTTGTATTTAGAACCCGGACTTTTCTGTCAGAGCCGTATCTGTCTGCCGGGGCTAAATGGGTGATTCCGCTTTGCTTATTTCCAATTACTCAATAAATCCTTAAAATAAGCCCCATCATTATAGCCTTCTACACGATCGACTTCTTTTCCGTTTTGATAGCGGACAAGTGTTGGAGTAGCTTCGATTCCGTACTGCTGCCAGCCGTCTTCAAACTCAAGCAGGTTGAATTGGCCGATTTCTACCCCTGCTTCTTCTGCAGCAGGCATTAATTCAGGAGTCGTTCTTTTGCAGTGTTCACAAGTTGGACTGAAGTAATAAACAACAAAGTCCTCTTTTTTATCCATTTTTTCATCTACTTCTTCAGGAAGAATGATGTTCTGATAATTTGGGTCTTCAAGCTGGTCAACAGTAGCAGGATTCAGCTTGTCCTTGCCATATGGATTGCCTTCTGCTTTTTCTGTTTGCTGATAATTTGTTACAAATGCCAAACCGCCGAATAACACGATAACAATACCTGCAAAAATTAAGAGCTTCTTCATATTAACGACCTACCTTCATTTTTCTGTAAATATTTAAGCTTGTCACAAATACAATTGTAAATCCGATTAGTGCCAGAAATGGTATTGTAATAAATCCAAGCCAGTTGATGTATTCTCCAGTACAGGGAACAATGCCGCATGATGCTGAATTTTCGCCTACAAAATCAATTTTTTGAACCGCATAATGATAAATGGAAATCGAACCGCCAATCGCAGATAAAATCATGGAATAAAACGCAATTTGGTAATCCTTCTTATAGATCGCAATACCAAGAATGACGACAAGAGGATACATTAAGATCCGCTGGTACCAGCAAAGATTACAAGGGATGAATTCCATAATTTCTGAAAAGTATAAGCTCCCAAGCATTGAGATGAATGAAGCCGCCCATGCAATAAATAATTGATTTTCTATGTATTTTTTAAGTTTCTCTGACACATTATCGCCTCTCCATTCATGAGTTTACACTACATATTATAGTCCTCGATCAGAGTCTTGTAAAACCAAACTTTCAAACGGTCCGAAATTGAAAAAAAAAGGCCCTGATATGCTGATCTGCTCATGTTTCTTTTTCTATATTCTTTTGTCTTTTTGTTTCGGTCTGATGTTCCAAATTTGTACAGTTCTGAAGCAATCCATATTAAAGGAAAACATGATCGTTTCAAATGAAGGATCCTGTTACGCCGCTCCATTTTAGTCTGCTTTCTTCTTTCAAAACGTTTATCCTCTACACCTCTTAATGAAAATGAAAGGTGAATGCCAATCTCAAATTACCGGCAAAAATTCATGGATTTAATTGAGAGTAAAGGTCACATTTTCTAAAAGAAAAGACAGGATTAATGCACATACTATTAGCTGAAAGGAGCTGTTTCAAGTTGAATTCATCTATCAGAGAAAGTATGTCAAAAGATCTTGTTACGATTTCTTCCTCACAAAGCATTCAGGAGGCTGCAGAACTGATGAGCAGCAAAAATGTTGGTTCCATTCCTGTTGTGGACGGGGGGCAGGTAAAAGGCGTCATCACAGACCGGGACATCACGCTCCGTTCAACAGCACAAGGCAAGTCTAATGATACGAAAGTGGCAGATGTCATGTCTTCAAACCTTGTGACAGGAACACCTGACATGAGCAGCGAAGAAGCAGCGCAGCTGATGGCGTCAAATCAGATTCGCCGCTTGCCGATTGTTGAAAACAATCAGCTTGTAGGCTATGTTGCACTGGGTGACCTTGCAACTGATCAAATGTCTAATGAAGCCGCAGGACATGCACTGACTAATATTTCAGAGCAGCACTAATAAGGGAGGCACCTGCGAAGTATAAGCAGGTGCTTTCTTTTCTTTTTCCGTTATATAATGTTCTTATTAATGACAGGGGGGAAGATTCATGATTAAAGCCATTATCTTTGATTTTGACGGATTGATTCTTGATACAGAAACGCACGAATATGAAGTCCTCCAGGAAATTTTTAAAGAACAGGGCAGTGAATTGCCTATGTCAGTATGGGGTAAAGTGATAGGAACCGCATCTGATTTCAATCCATTTGTGTACTTGGAAGAACAAATCGGAAGATCAGTCAATCATGAACATTTAACACACTTGCAAAAAGAGAAGTTTGAAAAGAGAATAGCAGCTGAAGCTGCCAGACCTGGTGTAGAGGCTTATTTAATGGCTGCAAAGGAATTGGGGCTGAAAATTGGCCTGGCATCAAGTTCAAGCTATGAATGGGTATCCTCGTACTTAGAAAGCTTGAATCTAATTGATTATTTTGAGTGCATACGCACATCCAATCATGTTGAATTCGTTAAACCAGATCCTGCCTTGTATATAGAAGCAGCTAAATGCCTAGGTGTTGAACCAAGCGAGTGTCTGGCCTTTGAAGATTCCGCAAATGGCGCACTCGCTGCTAAAAAAGCAGGCATGTTCTGCATCATCGTTCCAAACAGCGTGACCAGTCATTTGGAGTTTGAAGACATTGATCATCGTTTAGAGTCGATGGCTGAAATGGATCTTGAAAAAGTCATCTCGCTTATTGAGTCAAGGAACTGAATATGTTTCGGAGCGGACTAATTAGGGAATAAATTGCTGTTACTATATAAAGGAGCGATTGTTTTGACCGATACAATTGATTTGTCCAAATTCGAGAAAAAAATGATAATCAGAAATATTGAGGAGAAAGACATAGATGAAATATTAGCCATGCAGGCTTTATGTTTTCCAGGGATGGTTCCTTGGGAAAGAGAACATTTAGAAAGTCACTTGGAGCATTTCCCTGAAGGACAGTTCTGTGCTGAATTTGAAGGAAAGATTATTGGTTCATGCTCAAGTCTGATCATTAACTTTGATGAGTATGATGACCGTCACACTTGGGATGACATTACGGATAACGGCTATATATCAAACCATAATCCTGACGGCTACAATATGTATGGAATAGAAGTGATGGTACATCCTGAGTACCGCCGGATGAAAATCGGCCACAGGCTTTATGAGGCAAGAAAAGATCTTGCGAGACGGCTGAATCTTAAAAGCATTATAATCGGGGGTCGAATCCCGAATTATCATAAGTTTGAAAAAGAAATGTCTCCGCGTCAGTATGTGCAGGAAGTCATTCATCATAAAATCTACGATCCTGTACTCTCGTTTCAGCTGCTGAACGGATTTTTGCTGATGAGAATTAATCCAAACTATTTGCCTGACGATCGTGCTTCCGGTAAATACGCAACTCTAATGGAGTGGAACAATGTTGATTACATGCCAAACACTAAAAGATTCTATAAAACGGCTCTGCCGGTGCGTATTTGTGTTGTGCAGTATCAAATGAAACAAATTAACTCGTTTGAAGAGTTTGCGAACCAGGTGGAATATTATACAGACGTTGCATCTGATGCATCTGCTGATTTTGCTGTATTCCCGGAATTGCTTACGACTCAGCTGATGTCCTTTTCTGATGAAAAATCACCAAGCAGGGCGATCCGCAGACTGACTGAGTATACAGAAGAGTACATTAGTCTTTTTACAGAGCTTGCAGTAAAATATAATGTCAATATCGTTGGCGGTTCTCACTTTGTAGAGGAAGATAACGGAAAAATTTTTAACGTTGCCTACCTTTTCCGCAGAGACGGCACAATTGAAAAGCAATATAAAATTCACATCACTCCAAATGAACGCAAATGGTGGGGAATCAGCAGAGGGGATGATGTCAAAGTTTTTGATACTGACTGCGGCAAGGTCGCCATTCAAATCTGCTATGACATTGAATTCCCTGAGCTTGCGCGCATCGCTACTGAAAAAGGGGCTAAAATTATATTCACGCCATTTTGTACAGAAGATCGCCAGGGCTACTTGCGTGTCCGCTATTGCTCACAGGCGAGAGCCGTGGAGAATCAGATCTATACTGTCATTTCAGGTACAGTCGGAAATCTCCCGCAAACAGAAAATATGGATATTCAATACGCACAATCCGCTATTTTTGCTCCGTCTGATTTTGAATTTGCAAGAGACGGCATAGTTGGCGAGTGCAATCCGAACATTGAAATGGTCGTGATCGGAGATGTGGATCTTGAAATACTCCGCAGGCAGCGTCAATCCGGAACAGTCAGACAGCTGAAAGACCGCAGACATGACGTTTATGGAATTCGATATAGGAAGAACTAGGGCAAAGATAACTCATCTTTGTCTTCTTTTTTTGAAGGTATAGGAATGCACTTGATTGCAAGCGGAAGCGCCCAACTCCTCGGTCAGAACGGATCACCAAAAAAGTCAAAACCTGACTTGATACTTACCTGCCCATCGGGCTGATCAAGGCCTTTTCGCTTTTCTTGATAAAAAGAAACCTTGAGTTTACAGGAATATATGTAGTACATTCCATTTAAGCATTTATAATAAATAATTAAAGTGGGAGGTGCAGACGATGAGTTTTGAAGGTCAGCAAATATTGCCTGCTATCCGCAATATGAAGCAGTTTGAACGATTTTTGGAAAGTCCGTATCAGTACGGAGTTCTTCTTGATACTCATCTCGGACAGGTTCGAAATATTGTCAGACTGGCAAATGCTTCGAACAAGAAAATTCTCATTCATGTCGACTTAATTCAAGGCTTGAAGCATGATGAGTATGCAGCAGAGTTTATCTGCCAGGAAGTAAAGCCGGCAGGATTAATTTCAACCCGGTCAAACGTGATTGCAAAAGCAAAGCAGCGGGGTATTTATGCCATTCAGCGGCTGTTTCTTCTTGATTCGAGTGCACTTGAGAAAAGTTTAGAGCTGATTGCAAGAAACAAACCGGATTATATTGAGGTACTTCCAGGTCTTGTTCCTAGTTTGATCCAAGAAGTAAAAGAGAAAACTGGAATACCTATTTTTGCAGGCGGTTTCGTCAAAACCTCTGAAGAAGTGCATAAAGCGCTCGCAGCAGGTGCTACAGCAGTAACATCATCAGAAATGGGTTTGTGGAAAAATTATCAAAAAATATAATATTTTTCTGTTGACACCGCTTACATTAGCATGTACCATAAAGGCAAGTTAATAAATGTGATGGAGAAACGGAGATCCACAGCAAATCTTTACTTATTGTAAAGTCATTTGCTGTGGATTTTTTTATTCTTTTAATCTATAAAAATCACATTTATCAGATAGGAGGATATAAAAAATGACGGCTTTTTGGGGAGAAGTAATAGGTACGATGATTTTGATTGTGTTCGGCGGAGGTGTATGTGCAGGCGTCAGCTTAAAGAAATCATTCGCGCATAACTCTGGCTGGATTGTCATTACAATGGGATGGGGATTTGGTGTTGCCATGGCTGTTTATGCAGTCGGCGGAATAAGCGGGGCGCATTTGAATCCGGCTGTTACATTTGCTCTTGCTTTTGCAGGTTCCTTTGAATGGAGTCAGGTGCCATCTTATCTTTTAGCTCAAATGATTGGAGCATTTTTAGGAGCAGTGCTTGTTTTCCTTCAGTACCTGCCGCACTGGAAGGAAACAGAGGATCCAGGTGCAAAGCTCAGTGTGTTTTCAACAAGCCCAGCGATTCCAAATCACTTTGCCAACTTTATCAGTGAAGCGCTTGGAACATTTATCTTTGTGCTCACATTACTTGCGATTGGAGCGAATACATTTACTGAGGGCTTAAATCCGCTTATAGTAGGATTTCTGGTCGTTGCAATCGGGCTATCTCTTGGAGGTACTACAGGCTATGCAATCAACCCTGCACGTGACCTTGGGCCAAGACTGGCACATTTTGTTTTGCCGATTGCAGGAAAAGGGAGTTCGAACTGGAAATATGCATGGATACCAGTTGTTGCACCTTTAGTAGGCGGATCTTTTGCAGCGGTCTTTTATAATTACGTATTTAAGGGCAATATCAATACTGCCTTCTGGTATGTAGCAGCTGCTCTTGTATTTATGCTTGGAATTGTCTATGCACTGTCAAAGAAACAATCGAGTTCGGAAAGCACAGCAACTTACTAAAGTTCAGGGGGATTTAACATGGAAAAGTATATTTTGTCTTTAGACCAGGGAACGACTAGTTCAAGAGCTATTTTATTTAACAAACAGGGTGAAATTGTTCACATTGCACAAAAAGAATTTAAACAATATTTCCCTAAGCCAGGCTGGGTAGAGCATAACGCAAATGAAATCTGGGGTTCTATTTTAGCTGTAATCGCAACTTGTTTATCAGAAACGAATGTAAAACCAGAGCAAATTGCAGGAATCGGCATCACGAATCAGCGCGAGACAGCTGTTGTCTGGGATAAAAATACTTCACAGCCTGTATACAATGCGATTGTATGGCAATCAAGACAAACGGCTGGCATTTGTGAAGAATTAAAAGAAAAAGGCTATAATGATACATTCAGAGAAAAGACAGGATTATTGATTGACGCTTATTTCTCTGGAACAAAAGTAAAATGGATATTAGACAATGTTGATGGTGCAAGAGAGAAAGCTGAAAAAGGCGATCTTTTATTCGGAACAATTGACACATGGCTGATTTGGAAGCTGTCAGGCGGTAAAGCGCATGTAACTGATTATTCAAATGCTTCCCGCACATTAATGTATAACATCCATGAATTAAAGTGGGACGATGAGCTATTAGAATATTTAACTGTGCCAAAATCCATGCTTCCTGAAGTTAAGCCTTCATCGGAAGTGTATGCAAATACAATAGACTATCACTTCTTCGGTCATTCTGTGCCAATTGCAGGCGCTGCAGGAGATCAGCAGTCAGCATTATTTGGCCAGGCATGCTTTGAAGAAGGGATGGCTAAAAATACGTACGGTACAGGCTGCTTCATGCTGATGAACACAGGCGAAAAGGCAATCCGTTCTGAAAATGGCCTGTTAACGACTATCGCATGGGGTGTGGACGGCAAAGTTGAATATGCGCTTGAAGGAAGTATTTTCGTAGCCGGTTCTGCGATTCAATGGCTGCGTGACGGACTCCGCATGTTTAAAGATGCAAAAGACAGTGAGCGCTATGCTGACCGTGTCGAGTCAACAGAAGGTGTTTACGTTGTTCCGGCATTTGTAGGGCTCGGAACACCATACTGGGACAGTGACGTGAGAGGAGCTGTTTTCGGCTTAACACGCGGCACTTCAAAAGAGCATTTTGTCCGTGCTACACTCGAATCACTTGCATATCAAACGAAGGATGTCCTTACTGCTATGGAAGCAGATTCAGGGATTTCATTAAAAACACTTCGTGTTGACGGCGGTGCTGTTAAAAATAATTTCTTAATGGATTTCCAAAGCAACATGCTTGGCGTGCCGGTTGAGCGTCCTGAAGTAAATGAGACAACTGCGCTTGGTGCAGCATACCTTGCAGGTCTTGCTGTCGGCTTCTGGGAGGACAAATCTAATATTACAAAGCAATGGAAATTAGATAAGCAGTTTGAACCGGAAATGGAAGATGAAGTCCGCGATGAGTTATACGGCGGCTGGAAAAAGGCAGTAAAAGCAGCTCAGGCTTTTAAATAAACACATCTTGTGATATACTAAAATCAAGTTAATAGAACGGTTGGAGATTTGGAGAGGCCACAACACTAGAGCAGGCATTTAATTGCTGCACTAGCTTGTTGTGGTCTCTTTTTTAATCCCTTCTGGAAAATTTTAGGAGGAATATCAAATGGCTTTTTCAAGCGATAAAAGACACGATATCTTAAATAAAATGACGCAGGAAACGTATGATGTATTTGTCATTGGCGGAGGAATCACAGGGTCCGGCATCGCGCTTGATGCTGCTTCAAGAGGAATGAAAATCGGTCTTGTTGAAATGCAGGACTTTGCAGCGGGAACTTCAAGCAGATCGACAAAGCTTGTGCACGGCGGACTCCGCTACCTCAAGCAATTTGAAGTCAAAATGGTGGCAGAGGTCGGTAAAGAAAGAGCCATTGTGTATGAAAACGGACCGCATGTAACAACTCCTGAATGGATGCTTCTTCCAATGCACAAGGGAGGAACGTTCGGACCATTTTCAACATCCATCGGTCTTCGTGTATATGATTTTCTTGCAGCTGTTAAACGCGGAGAAAGAAGAAAGATGCTAAGCGCCAAGGAAACACTTGCGAAAGAGCCGCTTGTGAAAAAACAAGGACTAAAGGGCGGCGGCTACTATGTGGAATACCGGACAGATGACGCAAGACTTACAATCGAAGTCATGAAAGAAGCTGTGCGCTTCGGTGCAGATGCAGTTAACTACGCAAAAGCAGACGGGTTTATTTACGAAAAAGGAAAAGTCATCGGTGTTCATATTGTGGATACGATTTCTGGAAAAACATATGATGTGTACGCTAAGAAAATCATCAATGCTGCAGGTCCTTGGGTCGATCAGCTGAGAGAAATGGATAAATCTAAAAATGGAAAATCTCTTCAGATGACAAAGGGAATACATCTTGTCTTTGATCAAAAAAAATTCCCGCTGAAACAGGCTATTTATTTTGATACGCCTGATAAACGAATGGTATTCGCGATACCGCGTGACGGCAAAACTTATGTAGGCACAACAGATACAGTTTACAAAGAAGATCCGAAAAATCCCCGTATGACAGTGAAAGACAGAGATTATGTGATTGAGTCCATTAACTATATGTTCCCTGACTTGTCGATCCGTGCTGAGGATGCTGAATCAAGCTGGGCCGGCATTCGTCCGCTTATTCATGAAGACGGCAAAGATCCTTCTGAAATATCAAGAAAGGATGAGATTTGGACATCTGAAACAGGACTCATCACCATTGCAGGCGGAAAACTGACAGGCTACAGAAAAATGGCAGAGCACATTATTGACTTCATTGTAAAAGATTTTAAAGAAGCAGGATTAAAGGATTTTGGAGCATGCAAAACAAGAAATATGCCCATCTCAGGCGGACATGTAGGCGGTTCATCAAGTCTTGAAACCTTTATCAAAACAAAAACTGAACAAGGCAAGACCCTTGGACTGACAGAAATGCAGGCGAAACATTTATCAAGAAGGTATGGATCTAATGCAGATGCGCTGTTTGAAAGAGTAGAGACGTTAAAACCGTTTGCTGAAAGATACGGTTTGCCTATTTACATTCTCGCTGAAATTGACTATGCAATAACAGAAGAAATGACAGCCACTCCGTCCGACTTCTTTGTCAGAAGAACAGGTGCCGTGTACTTTGATATTAACTGGGCGAGAACCTATCAGGAGCCTGTTACAGATTACATGGCGGACAAACTGAAGTGGAGTCCTCGTCAAAAGCAGCAGTACTTTGATAAGCTTCAAACTCATCTGCACGATGCAGTTGTGCCTGACGAGGTAAGAAAAGCAAACTGATAATATGAATCCGGCAGCCGAGTGATGCAAAATCACAATCGGCTGCCATTTTTCATTAGATTTTATTTTTTTGAAATTGAATTTTTTTAACAAAATTAAAATATCAGCAAGTCCCAATATGTGTTAAAATAGCTTTGGAATCGACTGATTTCTATTTTTTACATACGAATTTAGGCAGGAATTGTCTAAATAATGAAGAAATAATTACATAACACTTACAACCTAAAATTATTGGAGGTACATTATGAGTTTTGAAAAAAGCTATCAGCGCTGGAAAAGCAAAACAGATTTAGATTCAGAATTAAGACTTCTTTTATCAGATTTAGAAAATAACGATAAGGCGCGCGAGGATTGCTTTTACAAAAACTTAGAATTTGGAACAGGCGGCATGCGCGGGGAAATTGGACCTGGAATTAACCGCATGAACATGTATACTGTCCGAAAAGCATCTGAAGGCCTGGCGCTTTATATTGAGTCTTTCGGCGAAGAAGCGAAAAAACGCGGAGTGGCGATTGCTTATGATTCACGCCATAAATCACCGGAGTTTGCAATGGAAGCTGCAAAAACTCTTGCAAGCCATGGCATTCAAACATATGTCTTTGAAGAATTGCGCCCGACACCTGAACTGTCGTTTGCAGTACGGTATTTAAATGCGTTCTCTGGCATTGTCGTCACAGCCAGTCATAATCCTCCTGAATATAACGGCTATAAAGTATACGGCGAAGACGGAGGACAATTGCCTCCTGCAGCAGCAGATGAAGTCATCGCCAAAGTAAACGAAATTGAAGACGAACTTAGCATCCAGGTAAAGGATGAAGCAGAATTAAAAGCTTCAGGGCTTATTAAAATGATCGGAGAAGAAATTGACTCCGCTTATACTGACAAGCTTGTAACGATCTCTGTGAATCCGCAGCTATCTGAAGAAGTAGAATTAAATATTGTTTTTACTCCTCTTCATGGAACAGCAAATAAGCCTGTTCGACGCGGCCTTGATGCACTTGGCTATAAAAATGTAACCGTTGTATCAGAGCAGGAACTGCCTGATCCAAACTTCAGCACAGTCAAGTCTCCAAACCCTGAGGAGCATGCAGCATTCGAGTATGCCATCCGTGACGGCCAGAAAACAAATGCGGACTTATTGATTGCAACAGATCCTGATGCAGACCGCCTTGGAATCGCAGTGAAAAATTTAGAAGGAGAATATGTCGTTTTAACGGGCAATCAAACAGGGGCCATTCTTCTTCACTATTTATTGTCCCAGAAAAAAGAAAAGGGCATCCTGCCTGCCAATGGAGTTGTTCTGAAAACCATCGTAACTTCAGAAATCGGCAGAGATGTAGCGGCGTCCTTCGGTTTAGATACAATCGATACACTGACAGGCTTTAAGTTCATCGGTGAAAAAATCAATGAATACGAGCGCACTGGCCAATATACTTTCCAATTTGGCTATGAAGAAAGCTACGGATATTTGATTGGAGACTTTGCACGTGATAAAGATGCTGTCCAAGCAGCAATCTTAGCTGTTGAAGTGGCAGCTTATTATAAAAAACAAGGCAAGACGCTTTATGAGGGCTTACTCGAAATTTTTGAGCAAATTGGCTATTACCGTGAAGGACTTGAGTCATTGACACTTAAAGGAAAAGATGGAGCTGAACAGATTCAAAGCATTTTAACTTCATTCCGCAGCAATCCTCCTCAGACGATGGGAGATAAAAAAGTTGTGACAATTGAAGATTATAAAGCAGGAACCCGCTTCAACGCAGAAGCTAAAACGACAGAAGAGATCACGCTGCCGTCGTCTAACGTTCTGAAATACTATTTAGAAGACGGATCATGGTTCTGCCTGCGTCCATCCGGAACGGAGCCGAAAGCGAAATTCTACTTCGGTGTAAAAGGAGAAACACTTGCGGACAGCGAACAAAAGCTTGAAGCACTTACTTCTGCCCTTATGAAAAAAGTAAACGAATTGATCTAATAAGGAAGCTATTTTAAAAAATGCAGCTGGAAAAGGAGATGACCTTTTTCAGCTGTTTTAATGGGAAAGAGGTTTTATCATGTTGAAAAATCAGACGGCAATCGTAACGGGAGCATCTAGAGGCATCGGAAAGGAAATTGCCATTCAGCTTTCAAACCAGGGCATGAATCTCGCTTTAGTTGGAAGCTCAGATGAAATTTTTCAAACAGCTAAGGAACTTGCTGAGGCCGGCAATCAAAATATAAAAGCTTTTCAAGTGGACATTGCAAATGAAGAGCAAGTGACAGAGATGGTTAAAGAAACGATTTCTGCCTTTCAATCCATTGACGTCCTTGTAAACAATGCAGGCATCGGTTTTTTCAAAACAGTAGATGAAACATCGCTTGATGAGTGGAAAAAAGTGTTTGAAGTAAATGTACAAGGCGTATTTGTAGCTAGTAAGGCTGTTTTATCCCATATGAAAAAGCGCAAAGCTGGAACGATTATTACAATCTCATCTGATGTCGGAAGATACACGATTGCAAATGGTTCAGCGTATACAGCGACTAAATATGCGGTTCAAGGCTTTTCAGGCTCACTTGCTCAGGAAGTGCGCGAATACGGCATTCGCGTAGGCACAATCAATCCAGGAATGGTCGATTCCTATTTCAACAATGGAGTTCAGGGTGCGGAGGAGAAAAAAGACTGGCTTAAAGGAAAAGACATTGCAGATGCAGTTGTCTATATGGCAAGCGCGCCAAAGCATATGATCATTGATGAAATTGTCGTTCATCCGCTTGTACAGCAATATCCGATTTCGTGAAATCCGCTGATTCAGCGGGTTTTTTTGCTCTTTTTTCAAATCCTGGAGGGGAAATTTACATATAAGCAGCTAAAGCAAAGTAAAAAGACAGTCTCCGGGAGGAGTCTGTCTTTTTTATTCAACGTATACCGATAATGGTGATGATGGAATGTGAATCAATTATGATTTGGTTCCAACGCCAATTATTCAACTTTTCTAACAGAGTTCTCAATAATCGTTTTTGTAGGAATAATCGTACGTGCCTGCACATTTTTATTCTTCTTGATTATGTCAAATAGGAACTGGCTGCCGGCATCTCCTAATTTTTTTACTGGAATTTCTATACTAGTCAATGCTGGAGACAAAAATGGTGAAAAGTTCGAATTACTGTAGCCTACGATTGATAGCTCATCTGGAATAGATACACCATGTTGTACAGCAGATCTATAAATACTCATCACTTTTAAATCATCTGTTGCAAAAACAGCAGTCGGCCGTTCCTGACTGTCGAATAACCCTTTAATCGATTCAGATGCACTTTCGACTGTGTAGCCACTATCAATTACCCATTCTTTCCGGACCGGCAATCCATTTTCTTTCATGCAATTTTTATATCCTTCCAATCTGTCTATTGACACATAATAATCTAGAGGCGAATGCAGACAAGCAATATCACGATGCCCGTGATCTATTAAATACTTCGTTAGATTATAACTATCTTGATAGTTATTTGTATCGATGGAAAAAACATTCGTATAGCTTCCTTCTACTTTTCCTATCACAACAATTGGTATGTTAAAACCATCTAATTGTTTGAAGAAATCTTCATTTATAGGGGAACTTAGCATAATAATCCCTTTAATCATTTTTGCTTTAATTTTAGTTATGCACTTTTCTAATTCTTCTTTACTGTTTTTTGATGTCTGCAAAATGACATCAAAATTTTCATCCTCAGCTTTTCTTGAAATGGAGTTAATGATCTCAGAGAAAAAAGGATTGCTCGCAGTTGTCTTTGTAGAGCGTGATACAATCATGATGGCGTCAAAACCAGTGGATAGTGCCCTTGCTAATTTACTTGGCTGGTATTCTAATTCTTCTATAGCTTTTAATACACGAAGCCGTGATTCTTCAGAAATGTTACTTTTGTTATTTAGCACCCGAGATACAGTAGACTTTGAAACCTTTGCGATACGGGCGATATCATAAATAGTGTGGGCCAATATACCTCCCCCTTCAGCAGGATATGATCTCCCGTGAAAATAAATATTTATTATAATACTTATTTATGACCACGGCTAAGATTTTAATGTGTGAAATAGGCTAATAAAGCATTTTATATACGTTCATTTGAATGTGTTTTCAATAATAATTGCATCTAACAGGTCAGGATGCTCAGCAATACGCATCAATTTTTTAAGTGCAGGGAGCGATATAGGATAAATTATAGTAATGAATGGCAGAGGTAGCAATAAAAAAAAAATTGGAAATAAATAGAGAAAAAATCTCTCAGGAAAAATTTGCTTTAAATGATAGGGAATCACTAGGATAAATGCATAAAAAAACCATAGTTTCTTTTGTTGACAGTAAGCGTTTTCTATATTATATTTACTTCGTGGGAGCGGTACCACGGATGTGATTCTATTAAAATAATATAAACTATACTTACTTTTGTGGAAACGGTACCACAAGTGTTTTTTTATCTTTATGGGAGCGGTACCACGAGGAGGATATGATGAAAAAAATTAAAGAAAGACTTTCATTTATTTATAACAATCAAGATATTGAGGGACTTTTTACAGAAATAGAGAAACGCATTGCAAAAACAAAGGCTAAATCCCTTAAACCACGAAAACAAAATTGGGATCAAGAGGATCTGGTGTTAATTACTTATGGTGATCAATTCTATGAAGATGATTATCCTACTCTCGAAACCTTTAAAAAATTCTTTGATCATTATTTATCAGATAAATTTGATATGGTTCATCTTCTTCCTTTTTACCCTTATTCATCAGACGATGGATTTTCAGTAATAGATTATAAAAAAGTAAATCCAGTCCTTGGGAATTGGAATGAAATAGAGAAGCTGTCGAAATCAACCAGAATTATGTTTGATGATGTATGTAATCATATTTCTGCAGAAAGCGATTGGTTTCAAGAATACTTAAAAGGTAACCCAGAATATGACGGCTTCTTCGTTGAGATGGATCCATCAGCTGATCTAAGTGCAGTAACAAGACCAAGAGCACTCCCATTGTTAACGAAATTTACTTTAGCAAATGGAGAAGAAAAACATATTTGGACAACATTCAGCGAGGATCAAATTGATCTTAATTTCAGCAATCCTCAAGTACTGTTCAGAATGATAGATGTCTTGCTCTTTTACCTTGAGCAGGGAGCAGAATACATTCGTCTCGATGCAATTGGATTTATGTGGAAAGAGGTAGGCACTTCGTGTATTCATCTTGAAAAAACACACGAAATTGTAAAATTATTCAGAGATGTAGTAGAGGAAGCGGCAAAGGGAACAGTAATAATCACTGAGACAAATGTACCGCATAAAGATAACGTTTCTTATTTTGGAAATGGAAAAGATGAAGCACACATGGTTTATCAATTTCCACTGCCGCCATTAGTCCTTTACTCCATTCACAACGGAAATGGAAGGGCACTGACCAAATGGGCGGATGAGCTGCCTCCAACAGGGATTGATACAACATTTTTCAATTTCTTGGCTTCCCATGACGGGATTGGATTAAATCCAATCCGCGGGATCATTTCTGAAGATGAAATCCTTGAAATGGTAGAGGATTTGATAAAAGAAGGGGCACTGGTTAATTACAAGAAAAATCCAGATGGAAGTGAAAGCCCTTACGAAATTAATGTGACCTATCTGGATGCGCTAAATAAGAAATCAGATGAAGATGAGATCCGCGTAAAAAGATTTTTACTGGCTCATTCTATCCTTTTAACACTCCCAGGTGTACCTGCTGTATATATTCAAAGTATGCTGGGTTCCAGAAATGATTATGAAGGCGTTTCAAAAACAGGAATGAATCGGTCCATAAATCGGAAGAAGTACAGCATTAATGAGATAGAAACAGAATTAATGAGTACAGACTCTTTAAGGCGCAAGATCTTTACTGAATTGACAACTATCATTCAAACCCGTAAAAATGAATCTCTTTTCCATCCGAATACAGCAATGGAAGTAATGGATTTGGGGGATAAAGTGTTTGCTTTTAAACGAATGAACTCTAGAGACGACAGTTTAATAGTTATCAACAATTTGACAAATGAAACAGTAACCTGCGATCTGACAGGGAGCTTCATCAATATTAACACTGGAGAAAAAATAAGCTTTGTTGAAGATATGCCGTTAAATCCTTATCAATTCCTTTGGTTGAAACCAATTAAACAGGAGGGAAAGTAAATGCTGAAAAAAGGTTTAGGACTTATGATGATGCTGCTGCTGGCAGCAGTAATGACTGCTTGCGGCGGTGATGAGAGCGGCGATGGAAAGACAACAATTGAGTTTATGCATTCTTCTGTGGAACAAGAGCGTCTTGCTATCATTAATAAACTGGTTGAAAAATTCGAGAAAGAAAATCCAGATATTAAAATAAAACAAGTTCCTGTAGAAGAAGATTCTTATAATACAAAAGTTGTTACATTAGCAAGTGCAGGAAAGCTTCCCGCAGTCCTTGAAGTGGGACAAGACTTTGCAAAGGTAATGGATAAAGATGAGCTAATTGACAAAGATGCAGTAAAAAATACACTTGAAAAAGCCGGTGAAGGTAATTTTTATGAAGGCGCTTTGAAATTAGTTAAAACGGAAGACGGCAAAAGCTATACCGGCGTACCGATAAGCGGTTGGGTACAAGGTATATGGTATAACAAGGAAATGCTTGCATCAAAGGGATTTGAAGAGCCTGAAAATTGGAATGATGTTCTTTCAATAGCAAAAGCATTTACGGACAGCGGAAATAAAAAATACGGAATTGCTTTGCCGACAGTTGAAGGCGGATTCTCAGAGCAGGCCTTCTCTCAATTCGCTTTGTCAAACAATGCGAACGTGCTGGATGAAAAAGGAGAATTAAACATTGATACAAAAGAGATGAGAGAGTCTCTAGCTTATTATCAAGAATTAGCACAGTACACAATGCCTGGTTCAAATGATACAACCGAGGTTAAGGATGCATTCATGAACGGAACAGCACCGATGGCCCTCTATTCCACTTATCTCCTGCCTTCTGTTTATGAAGAAGGAGAGACTGATAATATTGGTTTTGCGATTCCAGCAGAAAAAACAAAGTCTGTTTTTGGAATGGTATCGGCCTTAACCATTTCTTCTGGATTGGAAGAGACTCAAAAAGAGGCTGCACAAAAATTCACTGCATTTATGTCTGAACCAGAAAACATGACAGAATGGGTGTTAATGTCACCTGGCGGCGCACAGCCTGTGAATAAAAAAGTAACAGAAAATGCAGCTTACCAGCAAAATGAAATTGTAAAATCCTTTGGCGACCTTTCAACTGAAATCGCAGCAGCTTTTAATGATATTCAAGTATTTGGTTTAGTAGATAACAAAAACTTCTTAAAAATGGGCGATGTAACGAGTTCTGGAGCTATTGCTAAAATGGTAAATGGCACCACAGTTGGCGGAAAAAGTGTCAAAGAAGAGCTTGAAAAGGCTGAAAGTAAAATCAAAGATGTCTTAAATAAAAAATAAAATGAAACAGAGGGGAATTACCTTGGGCGGTAATACCCTCTCCTTTTTAAATGATGTACCCTGAGCAACACCGATAGCTATAAAGAACTAAGATTTCATCAGCAAGCAAAAAATAGTGTATTTTGGTCAAATGTTACATGACAGCGTTATCGATCTTATATGAACGAAAAGGTTCATAAACAAAAACATTACTCCGGGGGGTACTATGAAAACGATAAAGAGAGGGAAATCGGATATAAAGCTTGCGGCCGCATTACTTTTTCCTAGTGTGTTTTTAGTGCTGCTGCTTGTTGCATACCCAATGATATCCAACATTCAAATCAGCTTCTTTGATCAGCCGATTAACCCAAGGTTAAGTGCAACCTTTGTCGGGCTGAAAAACTATATAGATATTCTTACAGATCAGGCATTTATTAAATCATTAGGGATTACGCTTTTGTACATGATCCTTGCAGTCGCAGGAAGTACAGCGCTTGGATTGGCGGTTGCAATTTTCTTTAATCGGCCATTTAAATTCCGGAAAATTGCCCGATCATTAATCATTTTATCTTATGTTACACCATCTATTTCATTAGTCTTTGCTTGGAAATATATGTTCAATAATGGATATGGTGTCGTGAACTTTTTGGGCGGAGACGTTTTACATTTGTTTGATAAGGCACCTCTTTGGTTTGACAATCCGGTCAGCAGCTTTATCCTGGTCGTTCTATTTGCGATATGGAGATATTTCCCATATGCTTTCATTTCATTTCTTGCCATTTTGCAAACCATTGATTCCACCCAATATGAAGCAGCTGAAATAGACGGAGCATCAGCATGGGGGAAATTTAAGATTGTTACCCTTCCGGCAATAATGCCTGTCTTGGTGACGGTTATCACATTGCGCTCCATCTGGCTGTTCTATATGTTCACAGATGTGTATCTGCTGACAAATAAAGTGAATATTCTCGGTATTTACCTGTATGAAACAGCATTTGCATTCAATGACCTTGGCAAAGCAGCATCCATTTCCGTCATTCTTTTCATTATTCTCTCGATTGTTATTATTGCAGCAAGAAAGCGGGTGAAGTTTTAATGGCAATGGCTAGCAGCAAAAAAAATAAAGCAGTAAAAAAAGTAGCATTTTACGCTGGATTAATAAGTCTGTTGACGGTTTCCCTGTTTCCATTTTTCATTATGCTGATGACTTCCTTTAAAAACTCAAAGGAAGCGGTGGCGACCAATCCGACATTCTTTCCAAAGGAATGGACAATTCAGCATTATGTAGATATTTTCAATCCGGATATTTTCCCGTATATTACCTATTTTAAGAATAGTTTAATAGTGGCGCTCACAGCAGCAGGCTTAGCTGTGGTCATTGGTATCTTCGGGGCATATGCCCTATCAAGACTGAAATTTATGGGACGGACAACAATTAATGCCAGTTTTTACACAGTATACATGTTTTCCGGCATTTTACTTGTCGTGCCTTTGTTCAAAATCATTTCTGGTTTGGGTTTATATGACACAAAAACGGCGCTAATCATAACGATGATTGTTCAGACATTGCCAACGGCCATTTTCATGTTAAAAAGTTTTTTCGATACGATACCGGATGACCTGGAAGAAGCAGCCATGATCGATGGATTAAATCGTGTGCAGATCATCTTCTATATTATTATTCCATTATCCATTACAGGAATTATATCGGTATTTGTTTATTCTTTTATGGTTGCATGGAACGATTACTTATTTGCATCCATTTTCTTATCCGATTCGGCAAATTTCACGCTGCCAATTGGGTTAAATACCTTGTTTAGCACACCTGATTATGTTTGGGGCCGTATGATGGCCGCATCGCTCGTAACAGCACTGCCAGTTGTGATTATGTATGCCATATCCGAGCATTTTATTAAAGGAAACTTAACAGAAGGCGGCGTAAAAGGTTAATCCGCCTATTCAGAGAGGAAGTAATACGATTATGAAAAAGCTTGTTGCTGTTAAACCAAGAGAAGCTGCATTGGTAGAATATGAAGATCGTACGGTTCAACCACATGAAGTGAAAATCGAAGTAGAATTTGCCTCGCCTAAGCATGGTACAGAAGTAATAGACTTCCGCGGGCAGACTCCTTTTATGGATGAGAACTTTTCTGAAGAATGGCGTATGTTTATGCCTCGAGAAGAGGGTGCTGAAAAAGGGATTGTATTCGGTGAGTTCCAGCTTGGAAATATGATTGTTGGGAAAATCATTCAAGCTGGAAGCGAAGTTGTTGAATACCAAGTGGGAGAGACGGTTTGCACGTATGGGCCGATTATGGAAACTGTCATAGTCAATGGAGTTGACAATCACCGCTTGCGCAAGATGCCAGAAGGTGCTAAATGGCAAAATGCCGTTTGTTATGATCCTGCACAATTTGCTTTAAGTGGTGTAAGGGATGCAAATGTCCGTGCAGGAGACTATGTGGTCGTAGTTGGATTGGGTGCAATTGGACAAATTGCAATCCAGCTTGCAAAAAAAGCTGGTGCAAGCATCGTTATTGGTGTTGATCCTCTTAACCATCGCCGTGATATTGCTCTTCGTA
Source organism: Metabacillus dongyingensis (assembly GCF_019933155.2). Classification (NCBI taxonomy): domain Bacteria; kingdom Bacillati; phylum Bacillota; class Bacilli; order Caryophanales; family Bacillaceae; genus Metabacillus; species Metabacillus dongyingensis. The sequence goes on from NZ_CP082944.1 coordinate 798,537, forward strand.
ATGGCGCAGATGTTTGTTTCGATCCAATTTCATGTGATGTGGGATTTGAAGTAAAAAAACTTACAAACAAATTGGGTGCAGATTCAATTATTGAAACGAGCGGAAACGCTGCTGCTCTTCAAGCTGCACTAAGAGGAATTGCATACGGAGGCACCATTTCTTATGTAGCTTTTACAAAACCATTCCCTGAAGGGCTGAACTTTGGCCGTGAAGCTCATTTTAATAACGCCAAGATTGTTTTCTCACGTGCAGCAAGTGAACCTAATCCGGATTACCCGCGCTGGAACCGCAAGCGCATAGAAGATACGTGCTGGGAATTATTAATGAATAGCTACATTAATTGTGAAGATATTATTGATCCGATCGTTTCGTTTGAAAACAGTGCTGAAGCATACATGGAGTACGTGGATCAGCATCCGGAACTAAGTATTAAGATGGGAATCGAATATAAAAAATAGAAGAAAAGCTAATAGGGCTGGCCTTAGCGGTTGGCCTAAAAGCTTCTAATAGTATGAAAATGGCTTAATGACTAAAATCCTTCTATTTTAGATGGGTTTTGGCTGAAATAATAAATAGGAGGAGTTATCAATGAAAATTGGCACACAAAATCAGGCATTCTTTCCAGATAATATAATTGATAAGTTCCAATATTTAAAGAAGGCCGGATTTGAAGGCTTTGAAATTGACGGCAAGTTATTAGTCGACAATATAGATGAAGTAAAAGAAGCGATTGCTGAAACGGGAATTCCTGTTACCACTGCTTGTGGCGGATATAGCGGCTGGATCGGAGACTTCATTGAAGAACGCAGATTAAACGGCTTAGCAGATATCAAACAAATTTTAAAAGCATTAGAGGGAGTTGGAGGAAAAGGAATTGTTGTACCAGCGGCATGGGGAATGTTCACCTATAGGCTGCCGCCAATGGTATCACCCCGCAGCGGGCAAGGGGACCGGAAAGCAGTAAGTGAATCTCTCATTTATTTGAATGAGGCTGCGGAAGAAACAGGCACATCCATTTTCCTTGAGCCCTTAAATCGTTATCAAGATCATATGATAAATACATTGGCAGATGCGAGAAGTTATATAGAAGAAAATGAGTTGAAAAATGTGAAGATTATTGCCGATTTTTATCATATGAATATTGAAGAGGATGACATTTCTAAAGCACTCCACGAAAATCGTGATTTAATTGGGCATATTCATCTTGCAGACAACCACCGATATCAGCCGGGCAGCGGGTCTCTTGATTTCAAAAAGCATTTTAATCAATTAAAACAAGATGGATATGAAGGATTCCTGACGCTTGAATGCCGTATAAGAGGCAACAATCCAGAAGCTGAATATTTAAAAGCATTACGACACCTGCAGGAATCATTAATCTGAGAGGGGTAACATCGTGGAAAAAAAGAGAGTTGCGATCATTGGAGGAGGACAAGTTGCAGAAAAAGTTCATGTTTCTTACTACGGTTCTCGGGAAGAAATTGAATTAGCTGCCGTCGTAAGTCCAAATGCCGATCGAGCAAAGAACTTTGCTGAGCGTAATGATATCCCTCATTATTATACGGATGCATCGGAAATGTATGCTGCGGTAAAGCCTGATATGGTCAGTATTTGTACGCCAAATCGGAATCATTATGAAAATGTCATGCTGGCTTTGGAAAATGGCTGTGATGTATTGTGTGAAAAACCACCTGCTATCTCAGCTGATGAAGCAAGGAAAATGCGGGATGCTGCCATTCAAAACAACTGTCTCCTTGCCTATAATTTTCATCATCGTTTTGCGGATGATGTGACCATTATAAGAGAAAAAGCAGAAGAAGGCATGCTTGGAGATATTTATGTCGTAAAGGTAAAAGCATTGCGACGCTGCGGAATTCCAGGCTGGGGGAGCTTTACAAATAAGGAAGTGCAGGGGGGCGGCCCTCTCATTGACCTAGGTGTTCATATGCTGGATGCTGCTTTATATGTGTTAGATTTTCCAAAGATTGAGAAGGTAACTGCTAAAATGTACCAGAAGATTGGCACAAAAAAATCTGCCGGAACCCTTGGAGAATGGGATCCGGAAAAATTTGAAGTTGAAGATTCACTTTTTGGATTTGTTGAGTTAGAAGACGGACGATTGCTCCAGCTCGAAACATCGTTTGCTTTAAATATAAAAGAAACATCCATTATGAATGTTGAATTCTGCGGAGATCAAGCAGGAGCCACGCTTTATCCAGCTCAGATTTATACAGATGAAGGCGGAGAGCTGGTTTCGCTCTTAAAAAGAGAAATCGCTGATGCAGACAGGCATCAAAAAAGCATGCGTTCTTTTGTTGATAAATGTTTAGGGAAAGACGTAATGGTGGCTGATGGGGAACAAGGATACGTCATCCAGCAGCTCATCGAAGCACTATATGAATCTGCAGAAAAAGGTGAAAGTGTGTCCTTATGATGAGAGAACAAGTAATTTATGATAAACATTTTGATCTGCATTATATAAATAAGTTTGCTAGTTTAATGACATTAGGAAATGGCTATTTAGGTCTTCGTGCTACGCACGAAGAAGACTACGCAGAACAAACTCGCGGTATGTATGCAGCTGGTATTTATAATAAAGCTGCGGCTAATGACCCGTCAGATTTAGTGAATCTGCCAGATATGATCGGAATGAGAATAGAAATCGACGATGAGATATTCTCGCTATTAAATGGAAACATCCTTTCATATGAACGAAAATTAAATCTGGCTAATGGAGAATTGCAGCGTGAGATCCTCTGGAAAAGCAATTCAGGCTCTCGGTTTCGTCTGATTTTCCAACGTTTTGTTGCTAAAAATGACTTGCATTTACTAGCAGCAAAAGTAACGATCACTAGCTTAGACAAAAAGGCTAAGTTAAAAATTGTGACTGGAATCAATGCTCAACAAACAAACTTTGGCAAACAGCACCTTATCGAAGAGAAGGTGCGTGTTATTGATGAACAAATGATGCAGGGAGTATATAAAACGACTGAATCAGGACATACGATTGCACTCGCAGCAAGCTGCAGGTGCTCAGTTCAAAGTGATGTTTCCTTTACTGCTAAGAACAGGCAGCTGCTGTCAACCATTAAGCAAGACCTTACGGTTAACTCACCGTTTGTTCTTGAGAAAATTGGTAGCGTTTTTACATCACTCGATCAAGATCAAGCTTGCAATGACCCTGAGTCTTCAAGTGAGAACGCAATAAAAACAATTGAATCTTTTAGCTATGACGATTTACTCTCACAGTCAACACGTAAATGGGAGCAATTTTGGCAGCGAAAACGTGTAAAAGTTACGTCAACCAAAGAGTTTGATCAATTTTCACTTGATTTCGCTTTGTACCAGGTAGAGATAATGACACCTGCACATGATGCCAGATTCAGTGTCGGAGCGAAAGGATTGACTGGAGAAGGCTATAAAGGGCATGTTTTTTGGGATACCGAAATATTTATAGCACCGTTTCATCTTTTTACTGAACCGGAAACAGCCAGAAAACTTTTAAGCTATCGTTATCTGCGTTTAGAACAAGCTAAAGAAAAGGCAGCGCTAAATGGCTATGAGGGAGCCCTCTTTCCATGGGAAAGTGCTTTTTCAGGAAAAGAAGAAACGCCTGAATATGCAGCAATAAATATTAGGACAGGGGAACGGCAGAAAGTAGCTTCAGCATTAGCAGAGCACCATATTGTTGCAGATATAGCTTATGCCGTGGTTCAGTATTACAGCAATACACATGATGATGCATTCATGAAAAAAGAAGGACTTGCCCTTCTTAAAGAAACCTGCCGCTTTTGGATTAGCCGTGCAGTGAAAGAAAATGGCCATTTATCCATTAAAGACGTAATCGGACCTGATGAGTATACAGAACATATCGATAACAATGCATTTACAAACTATATGGCTGCTTATAATGTGGAGCAAGCTCTCTATTTTATGGATAAGTTCGGGGACATTGATCATTTACTTATGGACCGCGGACAAGATTTCCTAAACCATTTATATTTGCCGAAACCAAATGTACATCATATTATTCCACAGGATGATACATTTTTGTCTAAACCTGAGATTGATTTAACCCGCTATAAAGAAAATCAGGGCAGCCAAGGTATTTTACTGGATTATTCCCGCCATGAAATAAATGAAATGCAAATTTTAAAACAAGCGGATGTTGTCATGCTTCTGTATCTTTTTCCAGAGCTATTTCCAAGCGAGGTGGTAACGAAAAATTTACATTATTACGAGGAGCACACGATTCATGATTCCTCACTGAGCAAAGCCATCCATGCGATTGTTGCAGCCCGATGCGGCGAAAATGAGAAAGCCTACCGCTTTTTCCAGGAGGCATGCCTGATCGATTTAGGTCCAAACCCTCATTCATCAGATGAAGGGCTTCATGCTGCATCCCTTGGAGCCATGTGGCTTGCTGCAATATTTGGATTTGCAAATCTATCTTTTAAAAACAATCGGTTAATTCTAAACCCTAAACTTCCGGCCAGCTGGTCTGAGCTTACATTTCCGCTTCACTTTCGCGGTACAAGCTTAACCATTTCATTAACCCATCAAAAAATCAAATTGACGAAGGTTGAAGGACCAGAGATTACAGTTGAGGTAAATGGCGAAGAAATTAGAGTATCCGACAAAATAGAAGTCTTCCGATAATCAAGAGGAGAAAATGAAATCTGTTGCTGCACATTCATTTAGCTTCGGAAAGAAGGGAATAAAAACATGAGTAAAAGGAATATTGATGCTGTTGTTTTTGACCTGGATGGGGTCATTACCGATACAGCACATTATCATTTTTTGGCATGGAGACAGCTTGCTGAAGAACTGGGAATTGTCATTGATGAGGTATTTAATGAAAAGCTGAAGGGTGTAAGCAGAATGGACTCTCTTGAGTTAATCTTACAAGAGGGAAATCAGCAGCATAACTTTAGTTTAGCCCAAAAAGAAGAGATGGCCGCAAAAAAAAATCTTCATTATTGTGAGTTTTTAAAGGAGTTAACACCTGATGACGTATTGCCGGGAATTTTGAACCTCATTGCAGATATTAAATCTGAGGGAATTTCAATCGGGCTTGCTTCTGTTTCAAAAAATGCGAATACGGTCTTAGAGGCATTAGAGCTGCAAAAGGTATTTGATTTTTGTGCAGACGCAGCAAAAATAAGCAAATCCAAACCTGACCCAGAAATTTTCCTGACTGCCTGCAATGGACTCGGTGCTCTGCCGCAACGGTCGATTGGCATTGAAGATGCTGCAGCTGGAATTGAAGCTATTAAAGCAAGTGAAATGTTTGCAGTTGGAGTAGGAAGCTCCCTGCACAAAGCCGATTACCAGGTAGAAAATACTGATCAGCTTTGTTGGGATAAAATTAAAGAGGCTCATAAAAACTGGATAAGCATTTAGATATTAAAAAAACTTGTAAATTTCAAATTTACAAGTTTTTTTATATATTTAAGATATCACTTATATTTTGGGATTCTCCATCAAAAGTCTGAGAAAAAATCAGTCACATTGAGAAGGCAGCAAAAGGGAAAACGCTGATATACTATCAATATAAACACTGTGAAGGAGATAGATATGTCTAACGATGAAAAACGCATTTTGGAACTGCAGACACTAAAGACAATCGCTGAAACACTGAATCAGTCAAATGATCTTAAACAAATGCTTGATGACGTTCTCAGAAAGCTTCTTCACGTAACAGGACTTGAAACAGGCTGGATCTATCTTATTGATTCAGATAAGCAATATCGATTAGCTGCGGATCATAAGCTTCCTCCTGCACTTGAAACAGATAATAAAAAAGCAATGTGCAGAGGGGATTGCTGGTGCATCGATAAATTTGCGGACGGACGTTTAAATAAGGCTGCAAATATCATAAACTGCAAACGTTTAGAAGACGCGGAGCAATTTGAATGGGGCGAAACGAATGAAATTACCCATCATGCTACCGTTCCGCTTAGAACGGGGAATGAAAAAATCGGTTTATTAAATGTAGCTTCTCCGAATAAAACCCATTTCTCGACCGAAGAGCTTGCCTTGCTCGAAGCTGTTGCTTTTCAAATAGGCACTGCCATGAAACGGATGAAGCTTGTGGAAAACGAACAGCATCTTGCTCTAATTGCGGAGAGGAACAGGCTGGCGCAGGATTTGCATGATTCCGTCAATCAGCTTCTTTTTTCAATTATGCTGACTGCAAGAGGTTCAAAGGAAATGACAGAAGATCAACAGATGAAAGAGATGCTGTCATATGTTCAAGATCTCTCACAGGAGGCTCTTTCAGAAATGAGGGCTTTAATCTGGCAGCTTAGACCTCAAGGGCTGGAAAATGGGATTGCATCTGCGCTGATGAATTACGCAAAAGTATTGGGCCTAGAACTTGAAACGGATATTCAGGGTGTTCAAACCCTCCCATGCGATACGGAGGAAGCCCTGTGGAGAATCGGTCAGGAAGCGTTAAATAATTGTAAAAAGCATGCACAAATAAAAACTGCTTCCATTCGCATACACCGTTTGAAAAATGAGGTAATCATGACAATTAAAGACCAGGGAGCAGGTTTTTCTTACAATGAAAAATTGCCGCTGCCTTCAATGGGGCTTCAGGGAATGAAAAATCGCGTTCAAAAATTAAACGGCACCTTTCAAATAACCGCCGGAATAAATAGAGGCACGGAAATAGAAGTGAAAATACCAATCTAAGGGGGCATGAACATGGGAATTCGCCTGTTAATTGCTGACGATCACAAAGTAGTCCGCAGAGGGCTGCACTTTTTTCTCTCTACCCAAAAGGATATTGAGATTGTCGGAGAAGCTGAAGACGGGGAAGAGGCTGTAAAGATGGTGCGCACGCTGCTGCCAGACGTGATATTAATGGACCTCTCCATGCCCGTCATGAATGGAGTAGATGCAACAAAGGAAATCCGCACATTCAACGAACAGATAAAAATCATTATTTTGACGAGCTACGCCGATCAGGACCATGTGATCCCAGCCATTCAGGCAGGAGCATCTGGCTATCAGCTTAAGGATGTCGAACCGGATGAACTAGTTCATACGATAAGGGAAGTGCTGAAAGGAGAAAGCAAACTTCATCCCAAAGTCACAACTCACGTCATGTCCCATTTGATGCAAACGAATCAAAAAGATGAAAAGCTATTGACACCGCTTACGAATCGGGAGAATGATGTATTAAAGGAAATTGCAAAAGGAAAAAGCAATAAAGAAATTGCCGCTTCTTTATACATCACAGAAAAGACCGTAAAAACACATGTGTCAAATATTTTATCCAAGCTGTCGCTCTCTGACCGCACACAAGCTGCGCTATATGCAGTCAAGAATGGCTTAGACAAATAAGAGAGGAAGAATGAAAATGAAATTGCTTGTTATTAATGGAAGTCCAAGAAAAAAAGGAAGAACCCGTCTTGCAGCAGCATTTATTGCTGAAAAATACGGAGCAGCGCATATCGATTTAAGTGTTCTGAATCTCCCAATGTTTAATGGAGAGGAAGACCAGGAAAAGCTTGAAGCAGTCCAGGAACTGAAAAACCAGGTTAAAGCAGCAGACGGTGTCATTTTATTATCACCTGAATATCACAGCGGCATGAGCGGAGCATTAAAAAATGCCCTTGATTATTTAGGAAGTTCTCATTTTGCACATAAGCCTGTTGGCCTGATTGCTGTTGCCGGCGGAGGAAAAGGCGGGATCAATGCTCTGAATAATATGAGAACCGTGATGAGAGGAGTTTATGCAAATGCCATACCAAAACAGCTTGCCCTTGATCCGATCTGTTTTGATTATGAAAACAAAAAACTTCTTGAGGATTCAGCGGTGCTAGTTGCCCAGCTAATCGAGGAACTAAAGATGTATGTGGAATTTTATATACAAAAGCAAAAGTAAAATGGAGGGGATTCCCTCCATTTTTTTTATTAGAAATGTTAAGTCAGATAAGCATATTCTGCATCCTCAAACTCATGTCCTATTTCTACAGCGTGATCGATATAGCGAAGGAGTGAATATAATTTCTTTTCGACTTCTCCGTAATTGTTTTCGAAGTTGTATGCGTGCAGGAACTGCTCAATCCGTTTTGAGAGCATATCATCTTTTGTTCGCACCATTAAGATCAGAAGATTATCCCATTGTGATCGGTGAGTATAATATAATGCTTTGTCGTAATCGACTGTCTCCACAAACATTCCTCCCTTGAAGGAGATATGTTTATTTTGTGTGAAACGGACAATGATTTTCTGTGTAAAAGTTGGAGGGCCTGTATTCATCAGCTTGGAAGTGTTTCCCCGGGATAATTGTTCTGTAAGCGGCTCATAAACATCTTTGTTCAGGAGAAGAATAATGATTAATCACCTGTATTAGGAAGTGTAAAGAATGGATTTTTTTCATGGTCAGGAAACTCTTACATCCATTCAATGGATTCTGAGAGCTGTTTTTGCTTTTTTCTTTTTAGCCTTGTCCGCTAAAGTCATGGGCCAGAGATCGATTGCCCAGCTCCGGCTCCTTGATTTCGTGATCGCACTCATCATTGGCAATATCATGGCTCATCCCCTTTCTGATGAAGGACTTGGACTAAAAGGTTCAATGATCACGATGACCGTTTTAATTATTCTGTATACAGCGGGCATATTTATCAGTCTAAAGTGGCATGCGTTTCGTGTATTTCTTGATCCGTCCGCTTTTCCTTTAATCACAAATGGCAAGATTTCTTACAAAAACTTAAAAAAAGCAAGATTAACCATTGAAGATTTGCTTTCGGAACTTAGGAAACAGCAAATTGAAGATCCTGAAAAAGTTGCCGCAGCCCTTTTCGAATCAGACGGCAAGATATCCTGTTTTTTAAAAGCGGATCATCAAACCGTTACAAATCTTGATCTGAATTTAGCCCCGGCTCCTTTCGATCTTCCTGCAACCATCATCCGGGAAGGCAGCATAAATCAGAAAGAACTTCAGCGTTTTGGGAAAGATGAAGAATGGCTGGTCACTGAACTTAAAACCGTTCACCAGACAAAAGTGAATGAAATCCTTCTTGCCATTATGGATCAGCAGGGCAGTCTGAGGGTGTTTCTTTATTCATAATATCTCCTTAAAACAATTTTAAATGAAATACAAAATTTTGAAAAAACATGGGCATACCGATAAAAATCAGGTTTTACTAATAATGTGTAACCGGTTACATATATTTGGTAGTGCATAAAAAAATTTTATTTTTCAAGGGGGATGGCATGAGCAAAGAAATCCGGATTTTGTCACCATGCGGCATGCTTGGATACGGTTTTCCGCTTGAGAGCTTTCAGAACGGCATGAGAAAGAAGCCTCATGCGATTGTTGTGGATGCCGGTTCTACAGATGCAGGTCCGCATAAATTGGGGGCAGGTGTCGGCATCGTTTCAAAGAGAGCTGCGAAAAAAGATTTGGAGATCCTTATTTCTGCTGCTTTGGACAATCACATTCCACTTATCGTCGGTTCAGCGGGAGGGGCTGGTGCAAAACCTCATGTTGAATGGACGTTGGATATAATGGAAGAAGTCCTGTCAAATAAGAAGAGCAGACCTAAAGTTGGCGTCATTTGGGCGGATATTAATAAATCGTCCATCACTCATGCCTTAAATGAGGGGAGAATAGAGAAAATGAGTCCGAATGTGCCCGATTTAACTCATCTTTCTTTGACCGACACTCATTCAATTGTTGCCCAGATGGGACATGAACCGATTTTAGAAGCGCTTCATCAGGAGTGTGAACTTATCATTTGCGGGAGAGCATTTGATCCATCGCCGTTTGCGGCTGTTGGCATTTTTCACGGCATGGATGCAGGCCTTTCCTATCACTTAGGAAAGATATTAGAATGCGGTGCCTTATGCGCTGAACCTGGAACGACGAAGGATTGTATTCTCGGTACAATTAAGGAATACTCATTTACTGTTCAGTCTTTAAATCCAATCAGAAAATGCAGTACAACAAGCGTGGCAGCTCATACCTTTTATGAAAAAGATCATCCCTATCTGCTCCATGGTCCAGGATTTTTATTGGATTTATCTCAGTGTGAGTTTAAAAGTGCAGGCGAAGGTTTAATTGAAGTATCTGGCAGCAAATATGTTCCCTCAAAGGATTACCGTGTGAAGCTTGAAGGAGCAAGAGTGAAAGCATACAGAACATTTGTCCTTGCAGGGGTTCGAGATCCGGTTTTAATTAATAATATCGAACGAATTGAAGCGTCTGTAAAAGAAGAAGTAATAAGCCATTATAAGGATATCCCTGAACATACTTATCAAATCAACTTTTATCATTATGGAAAAAATGCCGTATTAGGAGAAAGTGAGAGTGAACCCTTTTCAGGTCATGAAATAGGTCTTGTATTTGAGGTTGTCGCAGATACTCAAGAAGCGGCAAGCAGCATATGTGCAACGCTGCGCTCCACTTTTTTGCATTACGGCTATGAAGGAAGAAAGTCGACAGCTGGAAATCTGGCCTTTCCTTTTGCTCCGAGCGATATTGAGTTTGGACCTGTATATGAATTCTCAATCTATCATCTTATGAAACTGAAAAAAGGTGAGATCCCGTTTCAATTGGAGGTTCTATGACAACTTTAGGTGAATATTCAAAGGTGCTTAGAAGCAAAAACTCCGGTCCATTTGAAATCACGCTGGATGTTCTATTTTGCAAAAGCATTGATTATTTTCATGTGAAGCATTCAAACAAAATTACCGGGGACGCTATTTGCAGGCTCTATCGTCTTAAAGCGGAGCAGCTGAAGCATATTGTTTTTTTTGATCAGGCACTTGGATTCAAGATTACCTTTTTCAGAAGCCATTCGTCCGGATCTGTGTTTGACCGGGATGTGTATGGTGCGCAGCAGCATGCACCATTAATGGACCTTGAAATAGATTAGGAGATTTGACTATGAATAAAATAGCGGTCATTGGCAGTTTAAATATGGACCTGGTTGCCGTAACAGATATTTCTCCTAAAATGGGAGAAACCGTAATAGGGAAGGATTTTCATATGTTTCCCGGCGGAAAGGGAGCCAATCAGGCAACCGCTGCTGCTAGGCTCGGCGGCTCAGTCAAGCTATTTGGAACGCTCGGAGACGATCAGCACGGAAAATTTCTGCTTCATCAATTAGAAAACAATAAAGTAGATGGATCAAGCATTCAAATGCGGCGGGATGCACCGACCGGCTGCGCGATAATTGAAATCTGCGAGGCTCAAAACCGGATCATCGTGGTCCAGGGTGCAAATGCCAAAACGGATGAAGATTATTTGCAGAAAAAAATAAATGATCTTTTAGAAGCTGATGTCATCTTAATTTCAATGGAAATTCCGATGCAGCCAATAGAATACATCATCAAAGAGCTTGCCGATCACGAAAAAATCATCATTCTGAATCCTGCCCCGGCTGTTCCTTTATCTGATGAGTTAATCAGCCATTGCACATACTTGCTTCCGAATGAACATGAAGCAAAAATTATTTTTAACGGCAAGTATGAAGAAACAGAGGCTTTAAAAAAGTATCCAAATAAGCTCGTGATTACAAAAGGAGAACAAGGCGTCACCTTCTTCAATGGACAGAAAATGGAAACCGTACCGGCCATCAAAGTAAATCCAGTTGATTCAACAGGTGCAGGTGATACGTTTGCAGGTGCATTTTCTTATGCGCTTTCAGAGGAAAAGCCTCTAAAAGAATGTATTCAATATGCTGTGATCGCTGCAGGATTGAGCGTTGAAAAACGCGGGGCGCAGAGCGGGATGCCGACCGCAGCAGAAGTAAAAGAATATTGCAGCAGGGCGGCTGTTGATGATTAAACAAAAATTAGCGCTCATGCGCAAAGACTGGGTCTTATACTTCATGATTTTCCCTGCGCTCCTGTACTTTGCTGTCTTCCATATTGTGCCCTTGATCGGCATGAAGCTCGCGTTTCAGGATTACAGAATTATTGGTGACAATGTGTGGGTTGGCCTGAAGCATTTTAATGTCCTGTTTGATTCGCCAGCGTTTTTCTCCGTGCTGAAAAATACGATCATCATCAGTACGATGAAAATCATTTTTGTCTTTCCAATTCCCATTATTCTTTCTCTTCTCATCAACGAAGTCAGAAATATGCCTTACCGGAAATATGTTCAGTCGATTGTTTATTTGCCTCATTTCCTGTCATGGGTTGTCATAGCAGGGATTTGGATCAGTCTGCTGAGCCCTGTAGACGGCGGAGTGAACGTAATCCGGAATTTCTTTCAGCTGCCTTCGCTTGACTACATGACAAGCAAGGATCAAATACGCTGGGTGCTCGTCTTTTCTGAAATGTGGAGAAGCGCCGGCTGGGACTCGATTATCTATTTAGCGGCGATTATGAAAATCAGTCCTTCTCTGTATGAAGCGGCTCGCATGGACGGAGCATCAGGCCTGCAGCAAATGAGGTATATTACGCTGCCTGAAATGAGCAATACGATCATTACGGTCTTTATTCTGAATTTAGGTTTCTTTATGAATGCAGGTTTTGATCAGGTGTTTAACTTTATGAATGATTCCGTTATCAGCGTTGTCGATATTCTGGACACATATGTATACAGAATCGGAATTCTGAACGGTCAGTATGCCTACGCTACAGCAGCGAGTCTCTTCAAAGGCGTAATTGGGGTCGTTCTTATTTTCGGCACTCATTTCCTTGCAAAACGGCTGACCGGGAAAGGAGTATGGTGAGGAATTCCTATGAAAACATTGAAACTGTCTAAAATCCTGCTTTACTCAGCCTTATTTTTAATAACACTTACAATGATTATTCCAATTGTGAATCTGCTTGCCATGTCCCTTACAGCACCTGAGAATGCTCACAAAATGACGGGGCTTTCTCTGATTCCGAAAGGATTTTCGCTGATTAATTATCAAATTCTGCTTTCTAATCCGCTTATCGTGAAAAGTTTATTCAATTCAATTTTCATTACCGTTTCGGGTACTTTGCTGAATCTTCTTCTTACTGCACTGGCAGCCTATGTTTTAACAAGAAAAAGGCTTGTCGGCAGAAAGTTTTTTATGGTCATCCTGATTTTAATCATGGTTTTTGAGCCGGGATTGATACCTGAATATTTAGTTGTAAAGGATCTTGGTCTGCTTGATTCCTATTTATCTCTTATTCTCTATAAAGCCATCAATGTCTATTACTTGTTTATTATGATGCGATTTTTTGAAGATGTGCCCGAAAGCATTCAGGAAGCAGCGAGAATTGACGGAGCAGGTCACTTGAATATATTTTTTAGAATTATGCTGCCGCTGTCAAAGCCGGCACTTGCAACGCTAGGCTTATTTTATGCTGTCTTTCATTGGAACGAATTTTTCAGAGCTTCCATTTATCTTACGGACCCGGGAAAATGGCCTCTGCAGCTTGTGCTCAGGCAATTCGTTGTTGAACGGGATAATGCTTCATTAGTCGGAGTACAGACCCTTTTAGAGTACAAAAGTGTGGCCAATCTTGATTTTGGCTCGCTGCAGGCAGGTACGATTATGCTTGCCATCGTACCCCTCTTAATCATGTATCCCTTTATTCTGAAGTTTTATGCAAAGGGTGCATTAGAGGGAGGGGTAAAGGATTAGAAACGCAAATTCATCATAAAAAGGAGAATGGCAATGAAGAAACTTTTGCTGATTATGCTTGCAGGTCTATTTGTCTTTGCTGCAGGCTGCTCGGAAAAAACAGAAACGGCAGAGAAAAACGAGGATGGTTCAACTGCAATCCGCATAGTCATGAAGGATGAAAATCCGTCGAACCCTGCTTCAGTTGCTTATTTCGAAGCGCTGGAAAAAGGATTAAAGAACGATGAGAATCTGAATGTGAAATTTGAGCTTGTAGAAATGCCTCAAGGAAACTATGCAGAAAAACTGAATTTGCTTCTGCTGAGCGGTGATATTCCGGACATCATTTATTTCCAGGGGGGAGATCAGCAGATTGCAGATCAGGATTTGCTGGAAGATTTAACGCCTCATATTGAAAAAACGAAGTATTTGAAGGACAGTCTTGAGCCGTGGAACGAAAAGAGACTTGAAAATTATCCGTACTTATTGTGGGTGAAGCCTCTTTCTCAGAAGACGCCAGTGATCAGAGGCGATTGGTTTGAAAAAATGAAATCGTCGAAAGCGCTAGTTGCCGATCCTACGATTGATAACTACTATAATTTTTTTAAAGAATTAAAAACGAACCCTCCGGGCGGGGCAGGAAAACCTGCGTATGCTTTTACGGCTGCTGGAGATCTCGAGGAACTGAATGCCATTTTCAACATGTCGTTTGGCATTACCTCGTCATGGCTGAACAGCGGCGGGCAATTTGAGTACTACAAAGTATCGAATCAGGAGAAGGAGAAGCTTGCATTCTATCAAAAGTTATATAAAGAAGGTCTCCTTGATCCAGGCTATATCACGAAAGAATGGGATACAAAAGAAAAAGCCTTTTATGATGGGGAAGCTGGTGTGATTGTCGGTACCGCGGGCAAAGTCATTGATATCTACAATGGGAAAATGATGCAGACTAATGGCGAAAATACCGGGGTGAAGGTATTGCCGCCTGCTAAAGGAGAAGGCCAGGGATTTGGCGCTGCAGATGTCACAAAAGAAGCAAGAGGAGTAGCGATATCCTCACAATCAGAAAAGAAGGAGCTTGCATTTAAAATTCTGGATTACCTGGCCAGCCCTAAAGGACAAATGATTGACCGCCTTGGTTTTGAAGGGAAGCACTATGAGGTAACAGACGGAAAAATTGATCTTACAAACACGTATTATGAACAATGGTTTGCGAGATTCTGGGAGCCATCTGAATTTAAACCCGAAATGCCTCTTAAAAAGCCGCTGCTCGGAAAAACGGCTGAAGAATCTTTGAATATGGTCAATGAATTCTACAAGGAAGATAACCTCTTTATTTTGCCTGAAGAATATATCGCAAATTGGGATGCAATGGAGAACCTTTATAAAGAATATGCAACAGACATCATCACGGGAAAGCGTCCGCTTGAGGATTTTGATGGATTCGTAAAAGAATGGAATGCTGCAGGCGGAAAAGAGATTACAGAATATGCAAACAAGCAATTGAAATAGAAAAAGAGAGAGATTCTGAATTCGGGGTCTCTCTTTTTAAAATATTGGAGAATAAAGTTTGGCTCATCGATGGCGAGCGGAATCGCCCAACTCCTCGGCCAGAACAAATCCGCAGGAAAAGTCAAACCCGGACTTTTCTGCCGGATTCTTATCTGTCGGTCGGAGTTAAACGGGCGATTCCGCTTTTCCTATAAAAAACATAGAATGATAGCCTGTCCCCAAACGTAAGTTAGAAAGAACAGCAGGAATTACAGCGAAACTGAAATGGGAGAGGGGAATGGCGTTGATTCCTGGAGATTATCTTGAGCGTGTGTATGCAGGGTTTCTTGGAATGAATATTGGAATAAGGCTCGGAGCGCCGGTTGAGCCTTTGGAATGGACATTTGAGAGAATCGAAGATGTGTATGGTGAAATAAAAGGATATCTTAAAGACTATAAAACCTTTTCTGCCGATGATGATGCGAACGGACCAGCTTTTTTTATCAGGTCTTTATATGACGATGCAGCTGACCGTGAGCTGACGGCTGAAGATGTCGGACGCGCATGGCTGAACTACACCCGCCAAGGAATCGGGATGTTCTGGTGGGGAGGAGAAGGGATCAGCACGGAGCATACGGCATATCTGAATTTGCAGAAAGGAATTCTGCCTCCTCAATCAGGATCTGCAGATCAAAATGGCTTAACACTTGCGGAACAGATCGGCGGGCAAATTTTTGTCGATACTTGGGGGCTGCTTTTTCCGGGAGACAGCGAAAAGGCGGCTGATTATGCAGCCAAGGCGGCAAGTGTCTCGCACGACAAGAATGGTATTTACGGGGCGAGATTTATTGCTGCATGTATTGCGGAGGCTTTTCATGCAGAGAGTATCCCGGAGATCATTTCAAATGCTTTAAAAACCATTCCGTCTGACAGCACCTACGCCAAAGTCGTTAACGAAGTAATTGATTTTCATTGGGAGCATCCCGAAGACTTTAGAGCCTGCAGAACGTTTTTGGAGGAGAACTGGGGGTACGATAAATATCCGGGTGTCTGTCATATTATTCCTAATGCAGGTGTATGCATTCTAGCGCTTTTATACGGAAATGGAAGCTTTGAAAGAACGATCGAAATCGCAGCCATGTGCGGATGGGATACAGATTGCAATGCAGGCAAAATCGGGACGATTGCGGGGGTATGGAATGGAACCCAAAAAATACCGGATCATTATAGGAAGCCGATCAATGACTTTATTGTACTATCAAGTGTCTCGGGCTATTTGAACATCATGGATATTCCTACATTTGCAAAAGAGCTAGCCCTGCTCGGCTATAGGGTGTCAAAGCAGCCGGCTCCAAGCGGTTTGCTGAAAAGCTTCAAAGAAGAGCACATCTATTTTGACTTTACCCTTCCAGGATCGACGCACGGTTTTCAAACGAATTATCCTTTCAAGACATTCATCAGACACAGCAATGAAATCGGTTATGAAACAAATGGGGCTCTCGAAATATTTATTGACCGGATGATAGAAGGAGAAGCAAGCAAGGTATTCTATAAACCTTTTCACAGAAGAAAAGACTTTAATGACGAGAAGTATAAACCGTCATTTGCCCCTAAAGCCTGCAGCGGCCAAAAGGTCAGCATGCAGATTTATTGTGATAAGTGGCAGGGGGAGGATTTTTTTGTCACTCCGTATGTGAGAAACACGTTTAATGAGGAGGATATCAAACTTGAACCACTCAGGCTGATCAATCAAGCGTGGAATAATATAGAGTTTATTATTCCTGAGACAGACGGAGCGATTATAGATGAGATCGGAGTAATGATAGAAAGTCCATCTCCGCTTTTAAACCGGTCATTTGGGAAGCTATTTATAGATGAGTTTCAGATAGCAGGAAAAGCGAACTATAAAATTGATTTCAGCAAACAGGCAATAGAGTTTCAATCTGTTACACCTTTTGCCCATCACAAGGGTGCAGCTAGCCTCGAACACGGAAAAATGAGATGCAGGTCTGAGGTTGAGTGCTCTTCTTTTACCGGGAATTATTATGCCAAAAACTATAAGTTCAGAGCCGCTGTTCAGCCGCTCAGCGGTGTTCAGCACATGATGATCCTCAGGGCGGAAGGAATCTGCCGGCATTACAAAGCCGGTTTTGACGGGCAGAATAGGGTTTCTTTGGTCTTAACCGATTTTGGCATGAAAAGACTGATAGAGGTGCCATATAAGTGGACCGCTGGCGCGGAGTACTGGTTTGAAGCAAGCTGTGAGGGAGACATGATTGAGTTTTTCATAAACGGCAAACGGATTTTTCAGGTTGAAGATGATCGATTCAAGCGGGGAATGTTTGGATTCTCTGTCCTTGGAAAAGGCGAAGCTCTTCTATCAGATATAGAAGTGAAGGAACTATAGAATCATCAGGGGGAAATCACTTGAGGGAGAAGAAAGCAACGATTCGGGATGTGGCAAGGAAAGCGGATGTTTCAGTTGCCACCATTTCCAGATATCTGAATAAAAAAGGATATGTCAGTCATGCAACCGAAAAAAGAATTCAATCTGTCATGGAAAATCTGAATTATAAACCAAATGAAATTGCAAGAGGCCTCGCCAGGCAAAAAACGAATACAATTGCCCTGTTTATTCCTGATATCAGCAACCCTTTCTTTCCCCAGCTTGTTCAAGCAATCGAAAAAGAAGCAGCCCGCAAAGGATACAAAATAATCCTGGTGCCAGCCGGCTGTAAAGAAATGACGGGTATTTTTATGTGGGAAAGCTTTGAAAATATGTATATTGACGGGTTTATTTTCGCTCCCTATCAGCTAAAGGAGAAATCAATTAAGCTTCTGAAGGAAAAGAAGATTCCGTTTGTGATTATTGACCGTGCAGCCAACATAACTTCTGCAAACTCAGTGGCAGTCGATCATTATACAGGTGCAAAGCTTGCAGTCTGCCACCTAATAGATGTCGGGTGCAGAAAGATTATTCACATAGGCGGGCCGAAACAGCTCATTCCATCAAATGAGAGGCTGAGAGGTTATGCGGATAGTATAAAACAGTTTTCCAGGGAGCACCCTGTGATTCATTATGAAGGTGATTACAGTCTTGAAAGCGGGAGAATTCTGACTAAGGAGGCGCTGAAGCAGCATCCTGATGCAGATGGATTTTTTCTTGGAAACGATTTAATGGCAATTGGCTGTTTGAAAATGCTGAAGACTCTTAGGATAAAGATTCCTGAAGAGATTGCGATTGCTGGTTTTGACGGCATTGACCTCACGGCGCTTGTAGAGCCCGAGATTACAACGATTGAGCAGCCTGTGTATGAAATTGGACTGGCTGCAGCAGGCAAGCTTATTCAATTAATTGAAGGGAAAACAGGAGGGGATGAAGCATTTCCGAAGCTTGCATTAAAACTGCTGGCAAGAGCCTCCACTCTTGGTTTTAAGGGAAAGGAGAGGGACAATGACGGAGCGGATGCTTGAAAAAATAGAAGGTGTTCTATATGGCGGTGCTGTCGGGGATGCAATGGGTTCTCCGACAGAGGGGCTGCTCCCTGAAGTAATCAGGGAGAAATTCGGTGTTGTAACATCATTTCGGGAGCCGGCGAGTGATGCGTGGAAGGAACCAGGCAACATGAGACCTCTCGAAAAGGGAAACGGACACATAACGGATGACACCTTAATGGTAGAGGCGCTCCTTAAGGTATATGAAAAAAAGCAAAGGCATTTAACAGCTTATGATATAGCAGAAGAACTAGTGGAGGAAATAGCTGAAAAGAAGGTCTACATTCCTGAGCTGCGAAAGGAAGCACCTATTATAACAAGACTTTATTATCCAGAGCAGTATCTCTTTCTAAGGCACAGGCTAGCAAATGTAGATCCCCGGGAAGCGGGCATCGGCAATATGGTGAATTGCGGAGCAGCCATGTATATGAGTCCAGTCGGAATTATGAATGCAGGAGATCCTGAACGAGCCTATCACGAAGCAATTGATCTTGCCGGTGCTCATCAAACAAGCTACGGCAGGGAAGCAGCCGGTGTAATGGCAGCTGCTGTTGCTGAAGGCATGAGCGAAAACGCAACAGTGCAAAGTATTCTAAAAGCCGTACAGACGCTCGCTAAAGACGGTACAAAGCTTGCTATTGATGCAGCGCTGGATGCTGCAGCTGTTCATTTGGATGTTCTCGAAGCAAGAGAGGATCTAAGACGGGCTATTGAACCTTTCGATACAGTGAAAACCTTTTCTGACCGCAAAAAGCAGGGAAAAGGAAATGCCAACACACCGAGCAGAATTCACTCTATTGAGGAATTGCCGATTGCCCTGGCTTTATTTTTGACAGCAGGAGGAGACACGATGAAGACGATCATAGGCGGTGTGAATTACGGCCATGATTCAGATTCTATCGCAAGCATGGGCGGAGCGATCGCAGGGGCATTAAATGGAAAATACTCATTGCCTGAAGAGCTTATGAAGGAACTTGATGCTGTTAATAAACGCTCGTTCAAAGAACTATCAAAAACAGCATATGAAACGGCCATGACTGTGATCAAGAAGGACAAAGCTTATTTTGAAAAGAGGATAAACAGAATAGGGTTGTAATAAATCTGCCGCTGCAGGATAGACTGCTGCGGCAGTTATAATTTCATAGGGATTTATCCATTAAATGGATTTAAAAAAATGTGTAATCTGTATGAAGAGGGGGTAAAGATTAGTACAAACTAAAGAAAGAGGTACAGCGATGAGAAAACCTACCATTTACTTTCTGTCGTATTTTAACTCTTGCAGGAGCTTAATTGCAGAAGCATGGGCAAAAAAGCTGTTCTCCAGTAAGTGGCAAATCGAAAGTGCGGGTCTTGTCACATCACTGGCCGACCCTGCTTGCGTAAAGGCCATGAAAGAAGTAAATATGTTTATTGAAGACCTTGACTCGGATAAAATTAACCTGGAACTAATAAAAAATGCATCAGTTGTTGTTCAAATGTACGATTACAAACAGGAAAAAACACCTCCTGTTGAAGAAGGAAAGAATGTTTTTTCATGGAATCTGCCCAATCTGTCCATGTATTCATTTGAAAGTGATGAGGAAGAATTTGCCCACTACCAGGAACTTTGTGATGACATTGCCATGAGAGTGAAAAACCTCAATGAGAAGGTTGAAGGCAAGACATCGAATCATACCTCTTTTGTGATGTAGTGCACGGAAAAAAGCTTGGCAGCTGCCAAGCATACATAGTTTATGCTAAGTATTGTTCAACCGCAGATTTAATTTCCACTTTATCCATCGCCGCTCCGGCATTGATGAAGCTTTGGCTCATCTCTGCTCTCATCCCTGTAAGAATGGTTTTTATTCCAATCAACATACACCACGATCTCATCAACCTTTTATACTCCCGAAAAGTCGAAGATCAGAGTGTTTAATTTTCAGCTTTGATACTCGAGATAATGATTGTTCAATTAAAACATTTGCTCTCTTTTCATCAATTTCGCTTAGGATTGGAAGTATGGGCATGAGGGAGATGTTGTTTATTTTTGTGAAATAAGACGAAAAAAGACCTGTTCACTTATCATGTGCAGGTCTTTACTTCGTGCTTGCGAAAATTTCTTATCGATTTTTTCTCTTATTAACGGAAAACATAAAGCAGCGGCAGTTGCATCTGTTTAGGGTGAAGAGGCATGAGGGCAGCTCAAAGAAATCTGGAGCAGCCACATTGATACTTTGCAGATTACGTATGAATTAAGCAAACACCGGTTTTGAGTACTCATAGAGTGCGTATGATTCCCCTATCAAGCAAACACCGGTTTTTGGGTACTCATAGAGTGCGTATGATTCCCCAAATCAAGCAAACACCGGTTTTTGGGTACTCATAGAGTGCGTATGATTCCCCAAATCAAGCAACACCGGCTTTTGGGTACTCATAGAGTGCGTATGATTCCCCAAATCAAGCAAACACCGGTTTTTGGGTACTAAAAGAGTGCGTATGATTCCCCAAATCAAGCAAACACCGGTTTTTGGGAACTCAAAGAGTGCGTATGATTCCCCAAATCAAGCAAACACCGGTTTTTGGGTACTCATAGAGTGCGTATGATTCCCCAAATCAAGCAAACACCGGCTTTTGGGTACTCATAGAGTGCGTATGATTCCCCAAATCAAGCAAACACCGGTTTTTGGGTACTCATAGAGTGCGTATGATTCCCCAAATCAAGCAAACACCGGTTTTTGGGTACTCATAGAGTGCGTATGATTCCCCAAATCAAGCAAACACCGGTTTTTGGGTACTAAAAGAGTGCGTATGATTCCCCAAATCAAGCAAACACCGGCTTTTGGGAACTCAAAGAGTGCATATGATTCCCCAAATCAAGCAAACACCGGCTTTTGGGAACTCAAAGAGTGCATATGATTCCCTTAGTCAAGCAAACACCAGCTTTTGGGTACTCATCCATGGCGTTAAAACATACATTTTTTAGCGAAGTTCCATTACTGCGCACGAAGACCATTTTCAAACATATATAACAAACCCTGTTCAAACCCTGCAGCCCAAACCTGCATCCCGTGGCCGCCGTTTAAAATTCTGAGTTCAGCCGGGCTTCCGGGCACAGGTTCCCATTTCTCAAAAGGCCGATTAAAGACATTCGATCTGTGCAGGAATTGATAGGAGGTGACTGCCTGAACTTCCATATTGTATTTGAAGGCATCCTCCGGCAAATCCTCTTTTTCACTTATATGATTCCAGTCATCGTCTCCGGTCATAATAAAAATCGGCACTTTGAAAGGCTGCTGGCCATATGCTTCAAGAGCTTTAGGATAGTTTAACGAATCCCATATTGCAGCATCAAAGGGATCTCCGAATGAACCTCGTTCAACTGCACCTGATGTTTTAGGTGCGTCGAAAGCCTGTATGGCAGGACTTAATAGCGACGTTCCGCCGAAGAGGTGAGGATAAACAAGAGAATAGCGCAGTGCTCCATATCCGCCCATTGAATAGCCAACCAGACCGCGCCCATTCCTGTCTGGAATCGTTTTAAAATCCTTATCTATTTTCTTTATCAAATCGTTTATAAATGCAGATTCCATATTTCCATATTTGAGAGAATCCACCCAATAGCTGTTGCCTGTCACAGGTGCAACAGCCATGACGGGTTCTATCTTTTTCTCTTCAATCATTTTATCTAAAATTGGCCAGAATTTGTCCCAGCTTTTTTCATCTCCATAAGAACCATGGAGCAAGTAGAGGACTGGATATTTTTTTTCAGCAGTGGGATTATATTCTTCAGGCAAGTACACGACATACTTCAATTCATCATCGCCAGGTGTTTCATCTTGGATCAGACTTGGTGCATGGAGTGAATAAGTATTTACAGTTCCTTTCTTTTCAGAGCTGTAGCTGTCAGGATCATAGATTGGAGAAAATTCAGGACTTTCAGCTTTTCCGAACATATACTTTAATCCTTCTTGAAATCCCTTCAGCCACACATCAAGTCCATGGCCGCCTCCTATGATTCTTAGTTCAGCGGGACTTGAGGGGACATCTTCCCACTTTTGAAAGTCTATGCTGAACAGGTTTTTCCTGTGGAGCTCCTGATACAGCTGCACAGCCTGAACCTCCATATTATATTTATATGCATCAGGAGGAAGGTCTTCTTTTTCATTCAAATGATTCCAGTCATCATCTCCTGATACAATATATACCGGTACCCGATAAGGCTGTTTAACGTAACTATTGATTGCAGTCGGGTAATTGTTTGCCTTCCACAGAGCAGGATCATATGGTTCTCCGAAACTGCCTCTTTCAACTGCCCCGGATGTAGCAGGAGGCTCTGCGTTTTGGATAGCAGGGCTTAAAAGAGTTGCTCCTGAAAAGAGATCAGGATAAACCATTGAATATCTGAGTGCTCCGTATCCGCCCATTGAATAGCCTGAAATAAATCTGCCGCTGCGGTCTGCAATAGAATTGTATTTCTTATCGATATGCGGAATTAAGTCATCTATAACGGCACTTTCATAATGACCGAACTTTTTAGAGTTTACCCAATAGGAATTGCCCGCTGCAGGTACTACTGCAATAAACGGTTCAATTTCTTTTTTTTCGATCATTTCGTCAAGCTTTCCAAAAAAATCATCCCAGCTGTTTTCATTTCCTTCGCTGCCATGCAGCAGATAAACGACCGGGTATCCATCAGAGCGTTTTTTATCATATCCTCTTGGAAGATAAATCTTATAGGTGAGCTTATTGTGCTTTGGCCGCTCATCTTTCAGCAAAGCTTTGGAAGTGATCGTTTCTACAACGGTTTTGCTTGCGGGATCATGCGGATTTTTTGCTGCAGTGAAAGAAGGAATTGTCAGGTTGATCATGATAAAGACAAAAAGAAGCACAAGCCATACTTTTTTGTTCCCCACTTTGGATCCTCCTTTTGAAATATTCCACTTTATATAGCTTATTTAAATGATCCTGATTTGATCATATAAGATTATTTACAAACTATTCTTATAGTCGAGCTCCAGATTAAAAATAAAAAAACTGCCTTATCAGCAGTTTTCTTCCATGTTATTTAATAATCGCACCAGCATCGGTTTGTTTTTAACCAGGTCTGCAAGCGTATAGCCGTCAAGCACTTCAAAATAAGCCTGCAGCGCTTTATGAAGCACCCCTTTTAATGTGCAGGCAGGGGATATCGTACATGCATTGCGTTCAGGATCGAAGCATTCCACAAGGCTGAAGTCGTCTTCGGTTTGACGGACGATGAACCCGATATTGATTTCTGAAGGATCTTTCGCCAGACGAATGCCGCCGCCCCGGCCTCTTATTGTTTCAATTACATTTAATTTGCCAAGCTCATAGGTTACTTTCATTAAATGATTTTTAGAGATTTGATAGGCTTCAGCTATTTCTTTTATATTGGATAGATTATCTTTTTCTTTTGCTGCCAGATAAATCAGCACCCGCAAAGAATAATCTGTATAGTTTGTTAATCGCATAAATTTCACATCGCCCCATTACATGAAGTACGTCTATCTTACCACAGCAGCAGAGACTTTAAAAAAAGTTGAATTTAAATTGTGACAGTTTTTCTAAAGATGTATTTGAAATATTGCTTTAAATGTTTTTTCGATCTAAGATAAAGATGTATTTTAAATACTACTTTAAAACGAAGGGGAGCATCGAAATGCTTACTCAAAAAACAATCGAAATTATTCAATCTACTGTTCCAGTTTTAGAAGAAAAAGGTGTAGAAATCACATCTGTTTTCTACAAAAATCTATTTGAAAGCCATCCTGAGCTGCTGAATATTTTCAATCATGCCAATCAGAAAAAAGGAAGACAGCAGACCGCCCTTGCAAATACGGTATATGCTGCAGCAAAACACATTCATCAGCTTCATATGATACTGCCGGCAGTGAAACAAATTGCTCATAAGCATAGAAGTCTGGGTGTAAAAGCGGAACACTATCCAATCGTTGGAGAACATTTGCTTCAGGCGATAAAACAAGTTCTTGGAGAGGCTGCAACGCCTGAAATCATAAATGCCTGGGCTGAAGCATATGGCGTCATTGCCGATGTATTTATCGAAGCGGAAAAAGAATTATATGAGGGCGCAGATTGGTCTGGATTCAAGCCTTTTAAAGTCGTGCGCATTGAGAAAGAAAGTGAATCGATCTCTTCTTTCTATTTAGAGTTGCCAGAAGGCCTTCCAGCTTTCAAGCCAGGCCAGTACATTTCCGTAAGAGTCAGCATTCCTGGTGAAACATATACGATGAACAGACAATATAGTTTGTCAGGCAGCAAAGATATGCCGCATTTAAGAATTTCAGTAAAAAGGGAAGGCGGACCCGAGACTGAAGCAGGGAAGGTGTCCAATTATCTTCATGATCATATAGCAGTCGGAGATATGATCGAAATCAGTGCCCCTGCAGGTGAATTTACATTAAATGAGGCTGCTGAAACACCTGTCACTTTTATAAGCGGAGGAGTAGGCATCACTCCATTTATGAGTATGCTGCACACTATTGCAGCTGAGCAGACAGAGCGGGAAGTGACGTTTGTCCATGCAACACAAAACAGCAGCACTCATGCATTTGTAAAAGAAACAGCATCATTATGTGCAAAGCTGCCTAACAGCAGAATGTTTGCCTTTTACAGCAGCCCGTTAGATCAGGATTGCACAGATCAGCGCTTTTATAAAGAAGGCTTAATCTCTAAAGATGATTTGGAGCGTATTCTGCAGAATAAAGAAGGAGATTTCTATATTTGCGGACCTGTATTATTCATGAAAGCCATGATTCAAAATCTGCTGTCTCTCGGTGTTGAAGGAGACAAGATTAACTACGAATTCTTTGGGCCGGCAATGGACTTAAAGATAGACGTTCAACCTGTTTCTTAATATCATAAAAAGTTCCAATCCTTTCTCGTTGACAGAATGACGCCAAACAACTTAACATAGTTAAGTATTTGAAAAATGAAATACCTGATGCAGCAGTTTATTATAGAAAGAGGGGCTGTCATTTTGTCAGCAGAACAAAAGAAAAAAATGTTTATTTTGATGATCAACATGTTTATTGCGATTGGAAGCTTTGGGATTATCATTCCCATTCTGCCTGCCTATCTGGAATCCATTAATCAGGGCGGTACAGCAGCGGGTTTAATGATTGCTATTTTTGCCGGAGCACAGCTTATCTTTTCTCCAATAGCCGGAAAATGGGCGGATGAATACGGCCGCAGAAAAATGATTATTTACGGGTTAATTGGATTGACTCTTTCCATGTTTGTCTTTTATGCAGTTGATTCCATTTGGTGGCTTTATGCTTCACGTGTGATTGGAGGAATCGGAGCAGCGCTGCTTGTTCCGGCAATCTTTGCATATGTTGCAGATATCACGTCAATGGATCAGCGGGCAAAAGGAAACAGTTTTGTTTCTGCAGCAATGTCGCTCGGCATCGTAGTAGGACCTGGAATCGGCGGATTTCTTGCAGATTTCGGCCTGAAAATGCCTTTTTTGATTTCGGCGATCGTATCTTTGGCAGCCGTGATTTTCTCTATCGTTGTCCTTGAAGAAAGCGAAACGAAGGATGTTTCCGCAATGGCTATGCCGCAAGATACTGAATCAATGGCTAAAAAGATGGTGCGCTCAGTGCGCATGCCGTATTTTGTCCCGCTTTTGATTACTCTTGTCATGAGCTTTGGCCTAATGGCTTACGAATCAGTGCTTGGCCTTTTTGTAGACAATCAATTTAATGCCACGCCGCAGCAAATCGCCCTTATGATTACATCAACGGGAATCATAAGTGTTATTGTCCAGCTATTTGTAGTGGACCGTGTAGTAAGGCGATTTGGTGAAGGAATGGTCCTGAACATTTTCCTTGCCATAGCATCCCTAGGATTTTTTCTGTCGCTGTTTGCTTCAAGCTATGTTCTTTTCTTTGGCGTTACACTGCTTATTTTCCTTGCAACATCTATCCTTCGTCCCGTGCTTAATACGCTTATCTCAAAAATGGCTGGAGACGAACAAGGTTTTGCAATGGGAATGAATAATGCCTATATGAGCATCGGGAATATTCTTGGACCAACACTTGCAGGTATGCTTTATGATGTTCAGATCGTGTATCCTTTCGTATTAGGTCTTGCCTTCCTTGTTGTGACGCTAGTTATGACAATCATTTGGCAAAAACGAACGCTAAAGCAAAATATGTATGTAAAGCCTGAACGGGTTTAAATAGAGTAAAAAGCATGGATCCTCCCATAAGGATTCATGCTTTTTTATTTGTATCGGAAATTTCTAATCTGCGCGCTAAAATGAAAGATACAATCAATAGAAAGAATAATGGCTCATTATACATAAGTTAAATCAGAAAAACCGTTCGCCAGTAAATTTCTGAAAATGGCTGAATGAATGAGAAAAATGGCTGGGAAAAACAAGATTTCGCTTTTAAAGTTTCCGTTTTTGCTGATTGGCGCCCTGCATTGCACCTGCTAACCTCTTTTCTGAACGGATTTCCTTCATCTTTTCCGCCCGCCATTCATACATTGTCTTAAAGACGAGATAGGGGGAAAACGCGTGAACGAAGCTTACAGAAAATCACTGGAATATGCCATTGCGGAAATCACGGAAATTGCAGATGGATTTGGACTTGACTATTATCCGATGCGGTATGAAATTTGTCCTGCTGATATCATTTATACATTTGGCGCTTACGGAATGCCGACCCGTTTTTCACACTGGAGCTTCGGAAAACAATTCTTCAAAATGAAGCTTCACTATGACCTTGGATTAAGCAAAATCTACGAATTGGTCATCAATTCGGATCCATGCTATGCATTTTTGCTTGATACCAACTCCCTGATTCAAAATAAATTAATTGTGGCTCACGTCCTTGCCCACTGTGACTTTTTCAAAAATAACAGCAGGTTTCAAAATACGAAGCGCGATATGGTTGAAAGCATGGCTGCGACAGCCGAACGGATTAAACAATATGAAATTGATCATGGCAGGGCAGAGGTAGAGACATTCTTGGATGCCGTGCTTGCAATTCAAGAGCATATCGATCCGTCCTTAATGCGGCCGAAGCTTTCCTGGACAATGGGAGATGCTGAGGAGGAGGATGTTAAAAAGGCTTCACCGTATGATGATTTGTGGAAATTGGATGATAAGGAAAAGCCAAAAGGAGCTCCTCCAAAAAAGAATAAGAAGTTTCCGCCATCACCTGAAAAGGACATCCTGCTGTTTATTGAAGAATACAGCAGGGACCTGGAAGACTGGCAGCGCGATATCCTTACGATGATGCGAGAGGAAATGCTCTATTTCTGGCCGCAGCTCGAAACAAAAATCATGAACGAAGGCTGGGCATCCTTCTGGCATCAGCGGATACTGAGAGAGCTTGACCTCACAACAGATGAATCCATTGAATTTGCAAAGCTGAATGCAGGTGTCGTTCAGCCGTCACGGACTGGTATTAATCCTTATTATTTAGGACTTAAAATTTTTGAAGACATCGAAGAACGCTACAACAATCCCACAGAAGACATGATAAGACGAGGGGTAGAGCCCAACTCTGGCCGAGAAAAAATGTTTGAAGTGCGTGAAGTCGAATCTGACTTGTCATTTATTCGAAATTATTTGACAAAGGATCTTGTTAATAGAGAAGACATGTATCTCTTTCAAAAGCAGGGAAGAGATTACAAGGTTGTCGATAAAGAGTGGGAAAATGTCCGAGACCAGTTAATCAACATGCGTGTAAATGGAGGGTTCCCGTACATTACAGTGAACGATGGGGATTACCTTAAGAATAATGAATTGTACTTGAAGCACTGGTACGAAGATATTGAAC
Source organism: Metabacillus dongyingensis (assembly GCF_019933155.2). Classification (NCBI taxonomy): domain Bacteria; kingdom Bacillati; phylum Bacillota; class Bacilli; order Caryophanales; family Bacillaceae; genus Metabacillus; species Metabacillus dongyingensis. The sequence goes on from NZ_CP082944.1 coordinate 826,906, forward strand.
TCGATTTAAAATATCTTGAAAAAGTGCTTCCTTATATTCATCAGCTGTGGGGACGCGCAGTGCACATGGAGTCGATTCTGGAAGGGAAGCCTGTTTTGTTTACGTATGACGGGAAGGCGATTCACCGCAAGTATTTATAAAAAAGGAAGCAGCCTGCGCTGCTTTTTTTTGATGTACAAATTTTCAGGATTCAATTGATGTTTATTAAAGATATAATTAATGAAAGATTTGTGACTTTTCTTGCTAATGAGGGTTAGTAGTCCATAGAATAGATATAGATCTTTCTAGGAGATGTGAAAAATGAAAATCAGAGCCGTTTTATTAAGCAGTGCAACAGCTTTTACATTATTACTTTCAGCATGTTCTGATCAGCCAGAGGTAAAGGGAAGTACAAGTAATGAAGAACACGCTGACCATGGTGATCATTCTTCAACTGGAGACATTCGAGAAGAAACAAAAGGTCTTGGTTTCCTGCCTTCCTTTTTAGAGGACAAACCTGAAGATATGCAGTTAATTTATTCAGCAGCAGCAAAAAACAGAGAACTTTTAGAGAATATTCCATGTTACTGTGGTTGCGGTGAATCGGCAAACCATAAAAACAATTATGATTGCTTTGTTTATGAGAACAAGGAAAATGGAGCGATTGTCTGGGATGACCATGGAACAAAATGCGGAGTTTGTCTGGAAATAGCAGCACAATCCGTTTTACAGCTGCAGGGAGGAAAATCAATTAAAGAGATCAGATCTGAAATTGATGAGAAATATAAAGAAGGATACGCTAAACCAACTCCAACCCCAGAGGTTTAATAATAAAAAGATCATTTATCAACCAAGGAAACGACCGCCCAATTTTGGGATTTTCTTTATCTTTAGTGTTTTGATTGCTGCAATATTTGCTGCTATAACAAATGTAGGAATGAATATTCATATTCATTCGATAAAACTAGATACCATATTTATGAGTATGGCTATATGAGCCTTAACCTATGTTGTTTTCGTTGAAATATTGTATAAAGGCTTCAAAGAAATAACTTTTCAGTCACTTTTCATTTTTTTACTGGGTGTTTTAATGATCAAGGTCTATTTTCTTTTAGAGTGATTGGTTTTAGCTTTGCATGTTAATTGACTTGTATATTTTTTAATAAGACGAATTGCAGCAGATAACTTAAATAAGGGAACTCCCCCTTTATTTGGAGTTCCCTCAGTTATTCCTTTTTCGCACCGATTGCGGAATATGAAAAGAACAACTCAACTCTCAGATCGGTTTGGTGGACAGTATTCATTTTAAAATTTCATCATTCTTTTGTTCTGCGAGACCATATCACGGCTGGAATGAGTAATAAGGACAAAATTCCCCCAGTAAATGATAATGTTGTGTAACTTGAATTAGCTACTATCATTCCAGACATTGCTCCACCAGAAGCCCCTGCTAACGCAATAAAAACATCTACTGTCCCTTGAGTCTTGGCACGTGTTGAAGATTCTGTTGAATCGACAATTAGAGCGGTACCACATATCAAGCCAAAATTCCATCCTAATCCAAGTAAAGAAAGAGAAATAACTAGGAGAATCATAGAATCACTTGGTGCAATTGCCGCAATTACACCTGCAAGAAGTAAAGTAGCTCCAGATGCAATAGTCATAGCAGTTCGACCAATCTTATCTACAAGGATTCCCGTTATGAGTGAAGGGAGGAACATTGAACCTACATGCACACCAATAACAAGACCAATTTCACTTAAACCATGTCCATGATGTTTCATATGTACTGGTGTCATTGTCATAATGGCAATCATCACAATTTGGGTAAGGACCATAATGGTGGCACCAACTGCAATGCCTCGTTTATTATTTGCTTGTTCAGCAGCTGCCAAATTCTTTTTATGGTCACCATGTTCTTGTTTATATGCTTCTATCATTTTTGCCATTATGAATGGGTCTGGACGAAGCATAACGTAAAGGACAAGACCTGCTAAGATAAATGCGGCTGCGGCTAATATGAAAGGACCAGCAAGTGTCGGGACGCCAATAGAAAGGGCAAAATTGCCCATTACATCCACTAAGTTTGGGCCGGCAACTGCACCAAACGTTGTTGAAACCATCGCAATACTAACAGCAGTCCCTCGCTGTTTCTTATTTGCCAAGTCCGTGCCTGCATAACGAGCTTGTAAATTTGTCGCAGTACCTGCACCATAAATAAGCAGGGAAGCAAATAAGAGGAAAACACTATTTGTTATAGCTGCAATGACAACGCCAATCGCTCCAAGTCCTCCTGCCATAAAACCTGTCGTGAGACCTGTGCGACGTCCAAAACGTTGAGAAAGTCTCCCTACTAATAAAGCAGCTCCTGCAGAGCCTAACGTAAATAAAGCAGCTGGCAGTCCTGCAACTGCATCTGTTCCGAGCATTTGTTGTGCAAGAAGTGCACCTACAGTAATACCAGCAGCTAGTCCTGCCCCACCAAAAATTTGTGAAATACTCACAATGATTAACGTGCGTTTGTATAACAATTTTTGTTTTTCTGGAGAATCTATATAACTCTGGGTTGATTCATCCGATTTACTAGACATTTTTATACACCTTCTTTATAAAATTCGTTGCATATTTAGTGCTAAAAAAGGTGACAATCTTGTCAGCACATTTTACAATTATAGTATAGATTGAAGACTATGGTACTGAAAACCTCTGCGTTTTATTTACTTAACTTTTAAGTATATGGATTGGTAAAATTTATATGTATCTATAGTTCAAGAGTAGAGATGTAATGAGTTCTGTTTTGAAGTATAAAACAATTACATTCAAATCTAACTAGAAAGAAAAATAAGAGCCTGACGAAGGTTTCTCAGGCTCTTTAATGTATCTTAAAAAATTTGTTATTTTCCATTTTCTTTTTCATCATCTTTTCCATCATCCATCATTCCTTTAGTTGACTGCTTGAATTCTTTTAGGGGTGTGCCGACAGCTCTGCCAAGTTCCGGGAGCTTCTTAGGTCCAAAAAGGATTAATGCCATCGCTCCTATTAAAACAATACTACCTGGTCCTACCATGTAAATCCCTCCTTAGAATTTAACAAAAAATGCGGTGAAGTACATAATCAAGATTCCAATGGTAAAACAAGTCTCACTGCACTACACGATAAAAAAAGATACTGCAATTCTGAATCGTATAAACCACTTTTTATAGTGAAGACCCTGTTTATTATTAGAATGGATAGCTTTCACAAATTCTTTTACTGGAGATACTTGCTGAAATTTTGATTTCAACAATACTTTGTTGATCATTAAAAGGGCAGTTTACTAACGGCTGTTTTGGGCCAGTTACTTATTTAATGAAAAAACTGAAAAATAAGAAATAAAATACTTGCAAAATGCAAATAATAAGCGTATAACTAAAGTATGAGGTGATTAAATGGAAAACACTCGAGAACTATTTCAAATCATGACCCGGCGCTTTGGCTTACTAAATAAAAACTGCTGTACAGCAGGCGGAATTGATATTTCTTTAATTCAGAGCCATATTCTTTATGAAATTGAACATATGCATCAGCCGTCTGTTCAGCAAGTAGCTGACGTTCTCGGTACAGATATTACGACTTTCAGCCGTCAGATCCAATCTTTGATGAAGATGAACTTAATTAAAAAGACGCCGCATCCTGATGATAGAAGAGTTCATGTTCTTTCGCTGACAACCGAAGGGAAATTTGTTGCAGCAACAATTGATCATCAGATGAATGCTTATTTGGAAGAGGTCTTTTCTCACATGAATGAGTTTGAAAAAGAAACGGTCATTCGCTCAATCAAACTGCTGAATGCATCTATGGCAAAATCGAGCGTGTGCTGCACTCCTTTGGGGTGATTTCTTTTTGGTTAATAGTTGCAAAATGCAAATAATTATTTTGCATGATGCATACTAATAATTTTATTTGATTTAAATTTAATCATAAGGGAGGATTTTTTATGGAAAACCTTACTATCTCACTTAAAGCAAACGGGTGCTGTGCACCACAAAATCAATCTTTTCCAACAAAGGCTGAGGTGTCTCATGAGCCTAAATCAAAACTGCCCGTAGCCATTATTGGAGCAGGTCCTGTAGGTCTTGCAGCAGCTGCTCATTTAGTGAGCAGAGAAGAATCCTTTATCTTATTAGAAGCTGGTCAGCAGGCCGGTGCTAATATTTTAACCTGGGAACACGTTCGCTTATTTTCACCATGGCGGTATAACATTGATAAAGCGGCTTCAGCATTACTTGAATTACATGACTGGATTCATCCTGATCCAGAAGCATTGCCAACGGGAAAGGATCTTGCAGAGCAATATTTGCAGCCGCTATCAAACATTCCTGAAATTCAGCCGTATTTACACCTGAATACAAAGGTTTTATCCATTGGCAAAAAAGATACCGATAAAATGAAAACGGCAAATCGCGATGGAGTTCCGTTTATCATCTACGCAGAAAAAGACGGCATGTTTCAAACGTTTGAGGCAAGAGCGGTATTGGATGCAACAGGAACATGGGGGAACCCAAATCCATCTACTTCAAATGGAATATGGCTGAATGATGAAAAATCCCTTCGCAATCATATTTTTTATGGAATTCCTGATATATTGGGAAAAGAAAAAGAGCGGTATGCAAAAAAACGTGTGTCCGTTGTGGGCGGCGGCCATTCAGCAATTAATGCTTTATTAGAACTTGCAAAACTGAAAGAATCTTATCCTAATACAGAAATCATTTGGGTGATGAGAAGGCAAAGTGTTGAAGATGCCTATGGCGGGGAAGAAAAAGATGCTCTGGAAGCAAGAGGTGCATTGGGCAGCCGCATTCATCAGCTGGTTGATCAAAAGATGATAAAAGTAGAAACGCCATTTTTTATTCAGAACCTTAGAAGGTCTGAAAACGGTATAGATTTGATCGGTACACAAAATGGAAAACAGCGAACTCTTTCAGGAATAGACGAAGTCATTGTTAATACAGGCAGCCGTCCAGATCTTACAATAGTCAGTGAACTGCGTACATCAATCGATCCTTCAACCGAGAGTACTGAAGCTTTAGCCCCTCTCATTGATCCTAATATTCATAGCTGCGGAACTGTACGTCCGCATGGGGAGAAGGAACTTCGCCAGCCGGAAAAGAATTTTTATATGGTCGGTGCCAAGAGTTATGGCCGTGCGCCTACATTCTTGATGGCAACAGGATATGAGCAAGTCAGATCAGTTGTTGCATATTTAAGCGGAGATCATGCCGCAGCTGAAAAAGTTGAATTAGATCTTCCTGAGACGGGTGTGTGCAGTTTGAATAGTAAATCTTCTAAAACTTCCTGTGACGAGAGTAGTTCTTGCTGTTAATTGGAATAAGGGAGAATTCTGTTCTCCCTTTCTGTCTGAAAAATAAACTGGATAAAGGGGTGAGTGTATGGTGATCAATCACGCAGGCGCTTTAAGGACAGAGTATTTCATTGCCTATATGAACTTGATTATGAATGCATTTGAATGTTCCGTTGAACAGGCCCGCAATTTGACATTTGAACGCCTCTTTCAATCAAAAGAAGATTATTTAGGAAATGAAAGCTATAGACAATTTCTTAAGGCGTATGAAGCAATAAAACAATAGGAATTTGAAAGCAGGTGATAAGCTGCAATGGAGGATTCAAAAAGGAACGATCAGAATCAAAAAGTGATTACAATGGTTGCCATCATTACAGCACTAAGTTTACTTGGAGATTCCATGCTTTATATTGCCTTGCCTATATTCTGGAGAGAAGCAGGCCTCGACTCCATTTGGCAGGTGGGAATTCTTCTTTCCATCAATCGGTTTATTCGTCTGCCCTTTAATCCAATTGCAGGCTGGATTTATAAAAAAATCTCCTTAAAAACCGGGCTGATCATTGCAATCATTATTGGAGCATTTACTACGCTTGGATATGGTGTATTTAAGGGGTTTATCGCTTGGATTATCCTCCGTGGCTTATGGGGAATTGCCTGGTCATTTTTTCGGATCGGCGGACTTTCCTGTGTGGCATTATATGCGGATGAAAACCATCGCGGTGAAGCGATGGGGTTATACAACGGAATCTATCGTCTGGGCAGTTTGTTTGGAATGCTGCTTGGAGGATTGTTCGTTCCGGTTTTAGGTTTGACTTTGGTCTCTATTGTATTCGGCATGCTGACATTGGTTGGACTTCCGCTCATTTTATTTTCCTTTACAAAAAAGAACGATGCTCAAAAAGACACCAAATCAGATCCATTAATGCCCGCTGCCTTATCATTTGTATTTAAGCGGAAACTTCTCATTATCATCAGCGGCTTTTTTATTACCTTGCTGATTCAAGGAGTGCTGACCTCAACTTTAACTTCACTCATAGACTATCATTATGGTCAGGAAATCAGTTTCTTTGGCTTAATCGTCAGTGTGACTTTTTTATCAGGAATGATCCAGTCTGCAAGATGGATGTGGGAACCGTTCCTTGGCAGAAAAATTGGTTTCTTGTCGGATGGTCCCAACGGAAGAATTCCCTTATTTATCTTCTCCTGTATCTTCACAGCGGTTTTATTTGGAATGATTTCATACACCCTGCCCATATGGTTATGGACCATTGTGATGCTTTCAGTTTTATTAGGTGCTACAGCTATTTCTACGCTGTCAGATGCCCTTGCAATTGATGCAGCAAAGAGTGCAAATGTTGTTTCGTTCCTTACACTCTACTCAATCGTTCAGGATGTAGGAGCCGCATTGGGGCCATTCCTTAGTTACATGCTCATTGAGCTTAACCGCGGATTTATCTTTTTGTATTGGGGAGGAGCATGCGTATTTACAGCTATAGGACTTCTATGGTTTCTCCTATACCTTGATGAAAAGACAGCGGGATCAATTCATAACTTACATAGTTGATTTAAATTTTGAAGCTTGGAGTGTAAATCCAAGTTTTTTTGTTTTTTGATTTCAAAAAACGAATATGTTTACAATAAATTTACACAGTTTTTATATATAAGCACTTTATTATATAAGTGGAAAGTTATATAATGATTTTCGACATGGAGGTGCTGGTAATTTGGAAGTGAGTTCAACGCTTGATGTTCAGAAGGTGTCTCAAATACTTAAATTGCTTGGAGATAAAACACGTCTCACGATGATGAAAATGCTCGAGACAAATGATTGCTGTGTCTGTGAATTTACAGCGATTTTTAAAACAAGTCAGCCAGCAATCAGTCAGCATTTGCGTAAACTTCGTGATGCAGGATTGGTAAAAGAAAACCGGAAAGGCCAATGGATTTTTTATTCCACGAATAAAGAGAATGAATACTATCCAATCATTAAAGGATTATTAAATTATTTACCTGCACAAGATAACTTATTAATAGAACTAGAAGCACAAGGATTGCGTATTACCTGTGAATAGAGAGGGGAAGAAAGATTGACTTCAGTACTTTTAGCATCCATCATTTTTCTTTTAACTCTCATCTTAGTGATTTGGCAGCCTAAAAATCTCTCCATCGGCTGGTCAGCCTGTGGAGGAGCTTTAGTTGCTTTATTAGTTGGAGTAGTTGATTTTGGTGATGTCATGGATGTCACGTCGATTGTCTGGAATGCGACACTTGCATTTATTGCAATTATTATCATCTCTCTGATCTTAGATGAGATTGGTTTCTTTGAATGGTCTGCCTTGCATATGGCAAGAGCAGCAAGAGGAAACGGCGTAAGAATGTTTGTTTACGTATCGATTTTAGGAGCACTTGTCGCTGCGTTCTTTGCGAATGACGGTGCCGCTCTCATTTTAACTCCTATTGTTCTTGCAATGGTCCGGAACCTGAATTTCGAAGAGAAAATGGTCTTTCCATTTATCATCGCAAGCGGGTTTATCGCTGATACAACGTCATTGCCGCTTGTAGTCAGTAACTTAGTGAATATCGTTTCTGCTGATTACTTTGATATTGGTTTTATCGAATATGCTTCAAGAATGATTGTTCCTAACTTTTTTTCTTTAGGTGCGAGTATCCTCGTTTTATACTTGTTCTTCCGTAAAAGCATACCGAGAAATTATAACCTTGGTGATTTGAAGACTCCAAAGGCTGCGATTAAAGACGAAAAGATGTTCCGCCTTTCTTGGATCGTGCTAGGGGTTCTGCTCATTGGATATTTTATTAGTGAGTTATTGCATATCCCAGTATCTATTGTTGCTGGTGTCGTCGCCATTTTCTTCTTGGCTATGGCTAGACGCAGCCCAGCTGTTCATACCAAAAAAGTTTTAAAAGGGGCTCCATGGGCGATCGTTTTCTTCTCTATTGGGATGTATGTCGTCGTGTATGGTCTCAGAAATGCCGGATTAACGGCTGTTTTAGCTGATGTGATTCAGGCAGCAGCTGATCAAGGGTTATTTGTCGCAACCATTTCAATGGGCTTCATTGCCGCAGTCTTATCTTCGGTCATGAACAACATGCCGACTGTCATGATTGATGCATTAGCCATCGCAGGTACAGATACTGCGGGCACGCTAAGAGAAGCATTGATTTATGCAAATGTGATTGGTTCAGATTTAGGACCTAAAATTACGCCAATCGGTTCTCTTGCCACGCTTTTATGGCTCCATGTTTTGAGCTTGAAAGGCGTCAAAATCTCTTGGGGCAAGTACTTTAAAACAGGTATCATCTTAACGATTCCAACCTTGTTTATTACTCTAATTGGACTCTATCTGTGGCTGCTCATCATATAAAACATCAAACTCAACTTAAAAGGAGACAACAACTATGTCTAAAAAAACAATCTACTTCTTATGTACTGGGAACTCTTGCAGAAGCCAAATGGCAGAAGGCTGGGCAAAAAAACATCTTGGCGAAGAGTGGGATGTGAAAAGTGCCGGACTTGAAGCACATGGATTAAATCCAAACGCTGTAAAGGCAATGAAAGAAGTTGGGATCGATATTTCAAACCAAACATCAGATGTGATTGATCCTGAAATCTTAAACAATGCGGATTTGATTGTTACACTTTGCGGACATGCAGCTGACAATTGCCCTGTAACACCTTCACATATCAAACGCGTACACTGGGGATTTGATGACCCAGCGAAAGCAGAAGGATCAGAAGAAGAAAAATGGACGTTCTTCCAGCGTGTACGTGATGAGGTTGGCGAAAGAATTGAGCGTTTTGCCAAGACTGGCGAATAATAAAACTGAAAACGCCGCTTCATTTTTTCGAGGCGTTTCTTCTGTCATGTTAAAGTCTCAGAAATGAGGCTTTTTTCTTTTAAAAGAAAAAGCTGAATTTTATAATAAATTAGAAGGAAACAAGAGATTGAGGGTGCTTGTATTGAACTATCAAATTAAAGAAATGATTGACAGCGACTGGGATCAGGTTAAAACTATCTATCTTGAAGGCATTGCGACTGGTCATGCAACATTCGAAACGGATGCGCCTTCTTGGAAAAGCTGGAACGAAAGTCATTCAAAAACGTGCCGGCTTGTCGCTAAAGACGGAAATAAAACCCTTGGCTGGGCGGCATTAAGTCCTGTCTCAGGGAGACGCGTGTACGCAGGTGTAGCAGATGTCAGCATTTATATCAGCCAATCATACAAGGGACAGGGGATTGGAACTGCCCTGCTGCGTTCCATGATAGAATTAAGCGAAAAAGAAGGATTTTGGACACTTCAGTCAGCAATTTTTCCTGAAAACACTTCGAGCATAATATTACATAATAAGGCGGGTTTCAGAGAAGTTGGGATTAGAGAACGCTTAGGCAAAATGAATGGAGTTTGGAGAGATGTAGTCCTATTAGAAAGACGAAATGGGATTCTTTAATCTTTCAAGATGAAAAATAAAAAACGAAGAGTTCCTAAACAGTCTCTTCGCTTTTACTATTAAATTCAATGGATTTTCCCATTCATCTCTATTATTTGCTTAACTGTTTTTTCATCCAGTCGTTTGATGACTTCATAAAGAAGTTCAACTGCATGATCCAGATCGTCTTTGTGTACGATGGAAACGTGGCTGTGAATATATCTTGCCGGAACGCTGACTACCAGTGTAGGAACCCCCTGATAACCAAGGTGGAATTTCCCTCCATCGGTTCCTCCGCCAGGCATGATATCTACTTGGTACGGGATTGAGAGATCTTTTGCCACACCGACGACAAAATCACGGAGTTTTGGATGAGGGATCATGCTTGCATCGTAAAAGCCGAGCAATGGCCCTTTTCCTAATACCGTATATCCTTCTTTCTCTTTCATTCCGGGTGTATCGCCAGCTACTCCAACATCAAGTGCAAACGATAGATCAGGATTGACTTTATTGACTAAAGTCTGTGCTCCTCTCAGGCCCACTTCTTCTTGTACAGTGGCCCCTGCATATAAAATATTTGATGCCTTTTTATCTGCAGCGATTTTCTCTAATGTTTTCAGGGCTACGTAGCAGCCCGCACGGTTATCCCAATTCCGGGCAAGCAGAAACTTAGGATTTGGCAGCACTTCGAATGGGCAGACAGTAGCGATCGGATCGCCGGCCTGAACACCAAAACTCTCTGCTTCTTCTTTGCTTGATGCACCAATATCAATAAACATATTTTCGGGCTTCAGCACATTTTTGCGTTCTTCTATGGATAGAACATGAGGTGCCTTAGAACCGATGACACCTGTCAAATCTCCTTTTTTCGTCAGTACTTTTACGCGCTGCGCAAGCATGACATGACCCCACCATCCGCCTAACGTCTGAAACCTTAAAAACCCGTCATTCGTAATGGTTTTTACCATAAGGCCGACTTCATCCATATGACCGGCGATTAAGATTTTCGGGCCTTTTTTTCCCGTAACTCCAACAATACTTCCAAGATGATCTTTTTGTATCTCAGGTGTAATTTGACTTATGTTTTCTTCTAGCACCTTATGAATCCTTGCTTCAAAACCTGAAGGTCCTTCAGTTTCGGTTAATTGTTTCAACAGCTGTAAGTCTTTTTCCACTATACATCCCTCCATTAAGTAGGATGCCATGGATCAGGAGATTCTACGCTTATTTTTATGCGGCATTTAAAGTTCGTTCATTCCGATTACTAATCCTATAAATGCCAGTAATAGCCCGCCTCCATATGAGAAGAGGAGATATTTTATAAGAACAGGCTTGTTTTCCTTTTCTCTCAGCTGGATATTCTCCAGTTTGAATGTGGAAAACGTTGTAAAAGCTCCCATAAATCCAATGCCGAACATCGAATAAAAGCTTTCAGAAACCCCTTCTCCAGTCATCCACCCGAGCAAGAATGAGCCGGCTAAATTGACCGTGAGTGTGCCGGCCGGAAATCCAGTCTGACTTTTTATATTCAACCGTGAGCTGATGATAAAACGGGCAATTGCCCCTAAACATCCGCCTGCGGCAATTAATAATAAGTTCATGATGCAGCTTCGCCTCTTTTCTTGAACATGCGGCGTCCCAGGTTGTATCCGCACCACGTCACGAAAAGCCCTCCTGCAAAACTGAGCAGCACATAGATAAACGCCATGAGGATTGAACCGCTCCGAAGCAGCAGAACTGTCTCAACACTAAACGTGGAAAAGGTTGTGAATGAGCCGACAAGACCTGTTCCGAGCCCTGCTAAAATATGAGGATGAAAGAGCTTCAGCCTCACAATACTAGTTGTAAACCATCCGAGAATAAAGCAGCCAATTAAATTCGCAAGAAGGGTTCCCAAGGGAAAACCATCGCTGAGCCAAGGGTGGGTAAGTACGCCTAAAGAATACCTAAGCAAACTGCCAATTATTCCACCGGCACCGATCAATAAATAAATCATCTTGCAAACCTCCAATTTCAGATAAAAAAATAGACTCCTGCCCACATTGATTATGAGCAGGAGTCATCAGCACAGAGGCGGTTGCGGCGAACGCCATCGCCTATCATCATGTCTTAATAGCCTTATTTTAATAATGAACCTCATCTTTTTCAAGTTTTTGTCATTGGAACTCTTTATAAAAACTCATAAAAACTTCACATCATTGTTATAAAATAAGGATTATACTTTGGTATAGAACTTTAAAGCTGGGTCTGAATTGAGTATACAATAAAGGTTATCATCATTGATGATGAAGAAACAATGACACATACCTCATTCAAACAACATGGGGTGTAGGCTATAAATTTGAGGTGTAATGATTGAAACGTCTGAACTTAAGCCAGAAAGTGCTGATGCTGATCGGCATCTGCATCATTTTCAGTATCTTATTCTCGTTCTTTTTTCTTCATTTTTTATATAAAGAATTGTACTTTAACAGCATTAAAGAGTCTGTCATTTATCAGGGCGAGCGAACTGCCGCCCACTATCATTACGGTTCTCTGAGTGATGAAATTATTGAAAAAATTCACTGGTACAATGTCGTCTCTGAATATGAAGTGATTGTACTGGATGATATTGATGATTTAAGCACGTATTTTCCCTATGAAGTGAATTATGAAGCTCTCATAACAGGAGAAGACCGCAAAATCCTAGAAAATGGAGATTACATTGTAAAGGATGGCTACGTAAAAGAATTGAACCGTGAAATTATTGGCGCCGTCTTCCCGATTATGGGCGATAAAGGGCTTATAGGTTTTATCTATATATATGTTCCATTAGCAGATCTTCAAGAAGTATTCGAAGGCAGTCTGCCCATTCTTCTGCTTGTAGGCTCGCTCTTTTTTATGATACTCTTTTTAGCCGTTAATCAAATTCGGCGATCCCTTTTTCAGCCGCTGAATGAGTTTCAGGAATTTTCAAGAGAGGTGTCAAAGGGCAATTACTCGAATCGCCTTCTAAACAAAAATCATGATGAAATTGGGCAGCTGGCGCACGCCTTCAATTCCATGAGTCAGTCGCTTGAGGAGCAAGAAGCCAGGAAAAAAGAGTTTCTTGCAAATGTCGTGCATGAGCTTCGAACGCCTCTAACTTATATTGGAGGTTATAGTCAGGCACTTAAACACCAAATGTATGCCTCACCAGAAGAAGCGGATCATTATTTGATGACGATTGAAAGAGAGACAAATCGCCTGAATAAGCTGATAACCGATTTAATTGACCTTGATCATCTTCAGGAAAACATGTACACGCTGAATGCTGAACCTATAGCGATTGTTCAGCTGTTTTTAGATACCCTTGCATTATTTGATATCAGAATTAATGAAAAGAAGCTAAAAACAGAACTGGATATTCATGAAGATCTAGTCGTTACAGGAGATCCAAAACGGCTGCAGCAAGTGTTCTACAATCTCCTGGATAATGCTATAAAGTATTCTTCGGAGGAAAGCTATATTAATATGACCCTTACTGAGGAAAACAAACAGCTATTGTTTCGTCTGAACAATAAGGGAAATGAAATATCAGAAGATGATCTGGCCCACATAGGAGAACGTTTTTTCCGTACGGACAAAGCAAGAAGCCGAATGACAGGCGGAACGGGTCTTGGTATTTCAATAGTAAAAGAAATCGTCAGGCTGCATGAAGGTGAATTTATGATCAGCAGCGATAAATCAAACGGAACAACTGTAACTGTATTACTGCCGGGACTATTATAATTCCGCTAAACCGTCCGATTTTTTTGGACGGTTTTTCGCTGTTGATTAAAAGTGAAGTTTCTATTCTTAGTCATTGATAAGATCAAAGAGTATGAGTGGTATCGCTTGAAATGGAAAAAAGTGTCCCAAACGCTTTTTCTGAGTCTCACAAAACACTTCAATCAAAAGAAAAATGAGACTTCAATCATACCAGTGTGAAGCGGTAATGGGGGAGAAGATGAATAAAAAACCACAGCCGCCAATTGATTAGATTGGCTGTCAGCTCCTTTATAATGTGGAGAAAGCGTAAGCATCAAGGGAAATCAGGTGCATCAGTTTAATCAAAGAGGCCCCGCAGGGAAACATCATTAAAGGAAATTAAACAGGCCGTAAGCTGAAAGTAAAAGTTTCATTTAATAAAATGGAGGGAAGATAACCTTTAATTAAAATAATTAAGAGAGAAAGAAGGAAAATGCGATGTTATGGACGATAATTGGACTATTACTTTTATTTTGGGTGCTCGGTCTTGTATTTAATGTAGTTGGAGGAATCATTCACGTTCTTCTTGTTCTTGCTGTGATTGTATTTCTTTATAACTTTTTTGTGAAAAGACGCAAAACGAGGGTTTAAATTGAAAAGAAGACTGAGGTGAAGGCACAATGCGTGCTTTTGTCTCAGTCTTTTTTTATACCGTTTTATTAATGCCTTTCTTAGGCAGAAGGTGTGATACAATTAAATAATAGCTGTAAAAATAATGACTCGGAAAAAGAAAGTGATCAACAGTGCTAGGAGACTAAACATGACAGTAGAGAAAAATGTAAAGATTATTCCGCTTGGCGGAATGGGTGAAATCGGGAAAAATATGTACCTCGTCGAATATGAAGGTGAGATTGTGATTGTCGATTCAGGAGTAAAATTCCCTGACGAAGAATTAAGAGGCGTAGATTACATCATCCCTGATTATACATACTTAGTGAAGAATGCCCATAAAGTAAAAGGGCTTTTTATCACTCATGGACATGAAGATCATATTGGCGGTGTGCCTTTCTTATTGAAAAAGCTGAATGTTCCTGTATTTGCAGGAAGACTAGCTATGGGATTTATCAGAAGCAAGCTTGATGAGCATAACCTGCTCAGAGATGCAGAGCTGCATGAAATTACAGAAGAAAGTACGATCAATCTTGAAAGTCTGAAGGTCACGTTCTTCCGGACCACCCACAGTATTCCGGATTCGTTTGGCGTAGTCATCCATTCGCCAATAGGGAACATTGTTCACACTGGCGATTTTAAATTCGATTTGACACCGACAGGGCCGGAGCAGGATTTATCAAGGGTTGCCAAGGTTGGGCAAGAAGGTGTCCTTTGTTTGCTATCCGACAGTACTAACAGTGAAGTACCCGGTTTTTCTGTATCTGAAAAAAAGATCGGGCAAAATATTTTAGATTTGGTCCGAAAACAGTCCGGGCGGATTATTGTTGCCTTATTTGCATCTAATGTCTTTCGCCTTCAGCAGGTGATTAAAGCATCTGTTGCCTGCGGCAGGAAGGTAGCCTATACAGGAAGAAGCATGGAAAGAGCGATATCAATCGGCCTTGAACTTGGCTATATTGAAGCGCCAAGCGGAACGTTTATTGATCCGGATGAAATCAGTTCCTATAAAAACAACGAACTGACAATCCTGTGCACAGGCAGCCAGGGGGAGCCTTTTGCAGCTCTTTCAAGAATTGCAGAGGGAAAACATCGCCACATCCATATTGAGGAAGGCGATACCATTATTTTTTCATCTTCCCCTATACCGGGCAATGTTCTAAGTGTAAACAGAATTATCAACAAGCTGATGAAAGCCGGAGCAGATGTTATTGATAATAAGCTCTATGACATTCATACCTCAGGACATGGCGGGCAAGAGGAGCTCAAGCTTATGCTGAAGCTGCTGAATCCAAAATTCCTGGTGCCGATTCACGGTGAATACCGCATGCAGAAAATGCATCAGACACTTGCAATGGAGTGCTTTATTCCAGAAGAAGACATATTCATTTTAGACAATGGACATGTCTTAAATGTTTCCAGCGATAAGGCGTATCCTGCTGGGAAAGTGCCGGCGCGTTCTGTCTATGTGGACGGAAACGGAATCGGAGATGTTGGAACATCTTTACTTGGCGAACGCAAGCAGCTTGCAGACAGCGGAATCATTTCCATTCTGATCTTTAAAAATGGAGAAGCTATCATCCGCAAACCGCAGATCATTTCAAGAGGCTTTGTTTACTTAAGAGAATCCAATGATTTCATTGTGGAAATTGAAGCATTGGCTGCTGCTGTTATCAGGGAAGATAAAATTGTTGGGGATATCGAGAAACATTTGAATTCAGTGATTTCCGATTTTATATATAAAAGACTTAAAAGATCTCCTATTGTTGTTGTTAAAGTGATTGATGTGAAAAAAGAAAAATAACACAAGCTAAAGCTCTGTACATGTACAGAGCTTTTTATTGTCTTTCAATCGGAATTTGTTCAATTTTGCCTAAAACCACAGTATAAAAGAGCAATCCAATTACTAAAACCGCCGCTGCAAGAACAAATGCTATATTAAAGGATCCTGTCTTATCAACGATGTACCCTGTCAGAAAAGTGGCAATGATCCCCCCGAATAAATTGTTCGAAAAGTTAACCATCGAGCTGAGGATAGCTGTAGTGCCCGGTGGTGAAAGCTTAGCTGCAATCGTCCATCCAACGGGGGCAGTAGCGGAAATACCAGCTAGTCCAATAGAAATAAAAAGCATAGACAGGATTGGATCCTTCGTGAAAATAGAAGCTAGAAATGTAAGGCCGACTGTCATTCCAATGATGATGATTCCCTTATAAACTTTGTTTGGAGCATAGCCTTTTCCAATGAAAAAATCGACGAGCCATCCTCCCGCAATAATTCCTGAAAGAGCGGCAATCAGCCATGGAATGGCCGTATAAAGGGAGGAGGAAAGTAAATCAAGTTTAAACTGCTCCCTGAAAAAAGTCGGAAGCCAGAGCAGCAGCAAATTAAAGGTATAGCCATAACCAGTAAAGCCAATCATTAGTCCCCATACTTTCCTATTTTTAAAAAAGGTTTTTAATACACGAAGAACTTTGTAGGATGGTATATCTGCAAGATCCCCATACTTTTGAATGTAATTGATTTCTTCTTTTGAGATGCTCTTATGTGAACGCGGTTCATCATAATATTTCCAGAAGATGATCGTAAAGATGACATTAATGACTCCAATCGTTAAAAAGGCCATTTTCCAATCATAAAGAGTAATCAAAATTGCAACAAGCGGCCCTCCGATTACATTGGACAGTTTTGCTGATGAATCAAAAAGAGCGTTTGCGAGCCCTCGTTCATGAAAAGGGAACCAGTTGGCTGTAGCTTTTGCTGCTGCAGGAAAAGCGGATGAGCTCGTAATTCCTGTGAAAAAGCGGAGAATATAAAGAAGTAGTGTTCCTTGAACGAATACAATACTGATGGTTAAAATTGTCCAAAGGATCATGCCGATTCTCGTCACCCATCCGACTCCCCATTTATCGAGCATTCCGCCAATTGGAAGCTGCATAAGGGTATAAGCATAGTTATAAATAGTGAAAACAAGTCCCATTTCAAATGCACTGAGGGAAAAAGCCTTCTGAAGTTCAGGTGCTGCTGCAGCTACTGCTACTCGGTCAAAATAATTTAATATAATAAAACTGCTAAGGAGGGAGGAAATGGCCCATCTCGTGTTCTTGCCGTGAGGACGGATTATTTTTTCTGAATTGCTCAGGGACAGACACCTGCCTTTCAGCTGAGGAATGGAATAAAAGGATTTCCTGCTTAAGGTTTCCTCTTTTGCCATTCATCATTCTTACCGATAGGGATACACAAAAATAATTCTCTCAGAGAACGAAAAAGAGATGCACGGATGTGTATCTCTTAAGAATTAATGGTTTGCTGCTTTCTATAGCTGCAGTTTGAAGTAAGCGAGTACATTTTCATATTGCTCTTTATTGCCTCTGTTTTCGACCATTCACGCTGAAAAATATAAACATAGTATCGATAGCTTATAACTTCCATTTTCCATACTTCATTTGGCCTTTGTCCAAAATCAACAAATAAAGCGCTTGATTATTGTATTTTTAGAACGTTGTGAAAATTGTCGAAAAAAAGTAAGATTATCTTGTGATTACAACTTCTACAGGAGGTGTGCGTTGGCGATGGAAGCGATTACAAGGGATTTTTTCTTATTCTTATCCAAAAATAACTTACTTAATAATATTGCAAAGAAGC
The DNA here is from genome assembly GCF_019933155.2 of Metabacillus dongyingensis. NCBI lineage: Bacteria > Bacillati > Bacillota > Bacilli > Caryophanales > Bacillaceae > Metabacillus > Metabacillus dongyingensis. The sequence continues at coordinate 844,694 of NZ_CP082944.1, forward strand.
GCGGCGGCAGTTTTGCTGCTGGAAAAATTATTGGTGGAACAGATTTTCAAAGTTCCATCAAATTCATTAAACAGCTGAATGAGAGCGGCCTGCTGGTAACAGTCGATCATCTTGGAGAATTCGTAGATTCAGAGGAAGTAACAAGAGAAAGAACAGCGGAATGCATCGAAACAATTGAATTGATCAGCAGGGAAAAGCTTGATTCACAAGTATCTCTAAAGATGACATCCCTCGGTCTTGATATTGATCATAAGCTGGTCATTGAAAATATGACGAAAATCCTTGATACGGCGGAAAAACACAATGTTATGGTTACAATTGACATGGAGGATGAAGTCCGCTGTCAGGCTACTCTTGATATTTTCAGCCAGTTCAAAGCAAAGTACAGCTGCATCAGTACAGTCTTACAGGCTTATTTATATCGTACAGAGAAGGATTTAAGAGACCTCGCGCAGTATAAGCCATTCCTGCGTCTCGTAAAGGGAGCATACAAAGAGTCTCCTGAGGTGGCTTTCCCTGAAAAGGCAGATGTTGATGAAAACTATAAAAAGCTGATTGAGCAAAGTCTGCTTAATGGCAACTATACTGCCATCGCGTCTCATGATGACCAAATCATCGAATATACAAAAATGCTGGCTAAAAAGCATAACATTCCTAACACCATGTTTGAATTCCAAATGCTTTACGGAATGAGAAGCAAAACGCAATTGGAGCTTGTCAAACAAGGATACAAAATGCGTGTCTATGTACCATATGGCCTTGACTGGTATGGATACTTCATGAGAAGACTTGCCGAAAGACCTTCTAATATTGCATTTGCATTCAAAGGCATGGTGAAAAGTTAAGTTTTTTAAAAAAATTATTCTTAAGGAGCGATTTCTAATGATTCCATACAAACACGAACCATTCACTGATTTCACAAACGAGGAAAACAAAAAAGCCTACCAGGAAGCTCTTCAAAAAGTAGAAGGCTATTTAGGACAGGACTATCCTTTATATATCGGGGCAGAAAAGGTAACGACAGATGATAAAATTGTGTCTTATAACCCTGCTGATAAAGAAGAAGTGATCGGCCGTGTATCAAAAGCAAACCGCGACCATGCAGAAAAAGCGATGCAGGAGGCTTCTGCTGCGTTTGAAAGCTGGAAAAAAGTAAAGCCTGAAATCCGTGCTGATGTCCTATTCAAAGCCGCTGCCATCATCCGCCGCCGCAAACATGAATTTTCAGCCCTTTTAACTAAAGAAGCAGGAAAACCATGGAACGAGGCTGATGCTGATACTGCTGAAGCAATTGACTTCCTTGAGTTTTATGCACGTCAAATGCTGAAGCTAAAAGATGGAGTTCCTGTAGAAAGCCGCCCGGGCGAATATAACCGCTATGACTATATTCCATTAGGCGTCGGCATCATCATTTCACCTTGGAACTTCCCGTTTGCTATTATGGCGGGTACTGCTGTTGCTGCAATCGTAACAGGCAACACGATCCTATTAAAACCGGCTTCAACTACACCTATCGTTGCTGCTAAGTTTGTAGAAGTCATGATGGAAGCCGGACTTCCTTCAGGCGTTCTGAACTTTGTTCCTGGAAGCGGAGCGGAAGTGGGAGACTACCTTGTTGACCATCCAAAAACTCGTTTTATCTCATTCACTGGCTCTCGCGATGTAGGCCTTCGCATCTTTAACCGTGCTTCACAGCTGAATGACGGCCAAATCTGGCTGAAGCGCGTGATCGCTGAAATGGGCGGTAAAGATACAATTGTAGTAGATAAAGAGGCAGACCTTGAGCTTGCAGCTCAATCGATCGTAAAATCAGCATTCGGTTTCTCAGGACAAAAATGCTCGGCTTGTTCCCGCGCAGTTATCGTAGAAGATGTTTACGATCAGGTCTTAAACCGCGCTGTTGAATTAACAAAACAATTAACAGTCGGCAATCCAACGGAAAATCATTTCATGGGACCTGTTATCGACCAGGCTGCTTTTGACAAAATCATGAGCTATGTTGAAATCGGGAAAGAAGAAGGACGCATCCTTGCAGGCGGAGAAGGAGACAGCTCAAAAGGCTACTTCGTGCAGCCGACAATTGTTGCTGATGTTGATCCAAAAGCACGTTTAATGCAGGAAGAAATCTTTGGACCGGTTGTTGCGTTTGCAAAAGCAAAAGATTTTGACGAAGCACTTGAAATTGCCAACAATACAGAGTATGGTTTAACAGGTGCTGTCATTACGACAAACCGCTCTAACATGGAAAAAGCACGTGAAGACTTCCATGTCGGAAATCTGTACTTCAACCGCGGATGTACTGGCGCAATCGTAGGCTATCAGCCATTCGGCGGATTCAACATGTCAGGAACTGATTCTAAAGCAGGCGGACCTGATTATCTTCAGCTTCATATGCAGGCTAAAACAACATCTGAAACATTTTAATAGATAAGAATCAGAGATTCAAAGAGATGCGGTTCATATGCATTCTTACTTTATTCATGTAAGACAACTCCAGATTCAATTTGAGGAAGTGACAAAACAGGTTGCTTCCTCTTTTTAAAAAAATATAAATATTTTTGGTTCTGAAAGGGGTTCCTCTATGATTGATTACGCATTGGTATTATCTATAAGCATTTATATGGCGGGCATGCTTATTATCGGTTATTTCGCCTACAAGAAAACGTCAAATCTAAGTGATTACATGCTAGGAGACCGCGGTCTCGGACCTGCTGTTACGGCTTTAAGCGCTGGTGCAGCAGATATGAGCGGATGGCTGTTGATGGGACTGCCGGGAGCTATGTTTGCAACTGGACTCAGCTCCATATGGATCGTCATCGGTTTAACGCTTGGTGCTTATGCCAACTGGCTTTATGTTGCACCTAGATTAAGAACGTATACGGAAGTGGCGAATAACTCGATTACCATTCCGGCTTTCCTGGAAAATCGATTTGGAGAAGGATCACGGATTCTAAGACTCATCTCAGCTTTAGTTATCTTAATATTCTTTACTTTCTATGTATCATCTGGGATGGTATCCGGGGGTGTTTTATTCCAAAGTACATTTGGCCTTGATTATCATGCTGGATTATGGATTTTAACCGGGGTTGTTGTTGCCTACACATTGTTTGGAGGATTCCTTGCAGTGAGCTGGACAGACTTTGTTCAGGGAATCATCATGGTTGTTGCCTTGGTTCTAGTACCTATTGTTACTCTTTTTCATGTTGGCGGTTTTGGACCTTCTATTGATACACCACGCTCGATTGACCCTGCACTTTTAAATATTTTTACTGGTACGAGCCTTGTAGGAGTTATTTCATTATTTGCCTGGGGACTTGGCTATTTTGGCCAGCCGCATATCATTGTCCGCTTTATGGCGATTAATTCTGTAAAAGAAATCAAAAAAGCACGTAATATCGGGATGGGCTGGATGATATTCTCGAGTGTCGGTGCGATGCTGACAGGATTCATCGGCATCACTTATTTTTCACAAAATGACATGAAGTTAGACGATCCGGAAACGGTTTTCATCGTTTTGGGAGAAGTACTGTTCCACCCATTTATTACAGGGTTTTTGATTTCAGCTATTCTCGCAGCGATTATGAGCACGATTTCTTCCCAGCTGCTTGTAACAGCAAGCTCTTTAACAGAGGATATTTACAAAACGTTCTTCAGACGCTCTGCTTCAGATAAAGAGCTTGTCTTTTTAGGCAGATTTTCCGTTCTGCTTATCTCGGTCATTGCCCTTATTCTTTCTTGGGAGAAAAACGACACGATCCTTGGACTTGTCGGCTATGCATGGGCTGGATTCGGTTCATCTTTTGGACCGCTGATTCTGCTCAGTCTCTTCTGGAAGCGAATGACGAAATGGGGAGCACTGGCAGGGATGGTCGTAGGTGCCGCAACGGTTATCTTCTGGTCGATGGCAGGCCTTTCAGATACTCTTTATGAAATGATCCCTGGTTTTGCAGCAAGCTTACTTGCTATTATTGTGGTCAGTCTGCTTACTGCTAAGCCTTCTAAAGAAGTAGAAGCTCAATTTGAAGAGTTTGAGAAAATTATAAAAGAATAAGACTTGAAGGGCCGGGTTTTCCCGGTCCTTTTTTCATTTGCTGACAAATCCAGAAATGACTTATTTTTGATATCAAATGCTGCCGCTATTCCCTAACTGCCGATAAAAGTATTATAATTAGGTTCATCATTTATATCTGTAGCAGGAGGGGCCATATATGTTGCTTGAAAAAATTCTGACACTGACAAACATTAACGATATTACAGATATGGTCAGCACTTATTTAAAAAAACCAGTAGTCATTGAAAATGATCAATTCTCGTTGCTTGCCTACAGCTCTTATTACATAGACCATTTCGATCAAGCCAATCAGCAGACCATTTTTACAAAGCATTGGCCAATTCCAATTCTTGAGAAATTCATGGATGAAGGCATTGTCGATCAGCTAAAAACAATTCCCCATCCGTTTCGGGTAAAACAGATAAAAGAAATCGGCTTAAATCAAAGGGTTGTTGTAAGCGCAATCTACAGGGAACAGGTTTTTGGCTATATATGGGTTCAGGAAACAGAAACTATGACAGATTCAGATCTGAAATTCCTGCATGAAGTTTCGCATCATATCGGCAAACTTCTTTATCAGAAAAATCAGATCAGCCTTAGAGAGAATGAAGAAAAAAATGAGTTCTATAAAAAAATCATCGGTGAGGCGTTCCAGACGGAAAATCAGATCAAGTGGGAAGCAGCTAATCACAGTATCCTGATTCCCGAACCGTTTCTTGTTAATATTTTTACCATTTCTCAAAATGATGAAGAATTGTTTGAAGAAGTAACAGAAACAGTTCGATTATTTGCAAATGCCTTAAATCATTTGTCCCATGTGTTTACGGAACAGCTGAAGATTGTCGTCATAATCGGGAGCAATACAAAAGGCTTAAGCCAGCTTTCGGAAAGCGCAGAGGAATTAACGAGTACGGTCCTCTCCCAATTTAATGGCCGAAAGGTGTATGCCGGCATTGGAAATGAGTATTCGTCAATTCTTCAATTAAAGAAATCTTATCTTGAAGCGCTTGAAGTAATCAATGCAGCCAAATTTATCGGAACACCTGAAAAGCTTCCTTTCATATACAGCAAGCTCGGAATTTTCCGTTATCTCGAAACGATCTCCAAGCACCATGGGATGACAGGCTACAACAATAAAAATCTTCAGATTCTGCAAAAAAAGGATCAGGAAAGCCAGACAAGATTACTTCAAACGCTTGAAATCTATCTTCTTAACAACTGCCGCATCAAACCGACAGCCGAACAGCTGTTTATACACACAAACACGTTAAAATACAGAATCAATCAAATTGCTGATCTTACCTCCATTGATTTCGATGATTTTCATGCGCGCATCCAGCTTTATATTGATTTACAGCTCATTAAGCAGGAAAGCTAATTCGTCTGAAAGAGCTCCCTGCTTTTTCAGGTGCATAAAGGGGTGGCAAATGTTTTACACAATCTGTTTATTCTTGCTGGCAGGCCTTGCTGAAATTGGAGGAGGATATTTAATTTGGCTCTGGCTTCGGGAAGGAAAACCCATTTATTGGGGAGTTTTTGGAGGTTTATCTTTAGCTTTTTATGGAGTCATTGCTGCTATGCAGACTTTCCCTTCTTTTGGAAGGGTGTACGCTGCATATGGAGGTATTTTTATTGTGCTTTCAGTTCTGTGGGGATGGGGAGTTGACCGGAAAACACCTGATTTCTATGATATATTTGGTGCAATCATTTGTCTTGCCGGAGTGTCAGTTATGCTATTTGGGCCAAGAAATTAAGCACCTCGAGAGGTGCTTAATTTCATTAGATTTTTGAATCAACGTCTGATGTATCAACCTGATCGCCAAACCATTCAACAAGCTTTTGTTTAGCCTGATCCTTTATATCCTGATCAATGTACATGGCTACTTGCAAAAGTGCCAGGCCGAGAGCTCCAAGGTCATCTGTGTAGCCGACGCCGACAGCTAAGTCGGGAATGAGATCAAGCGGCAAAATGAAATAGCCGAGGGCGCCAATAATAATCGCTTTTGTTTTTGCCGGCACTTCCGGTTTTTGAAGCGTAAAATATAAAAGCAGCACGGCATAAACAACTGAGGATCCTGCTTTTTTTCCATACTTCTTTAATTTGCTCCAGAATTTCGTCTCTGAATAGTGTTTTTCAGATTCCTTCAATTGCTCGTATGTTTCCTGTTCCTGCTTTGATGGCACGTATTTCACCTGCTTTTCATAAGGTTTAAGTAAATTTTTGCATTGATTGGCAAGCGGAAACACCTAGATCCTTGGTCAGCACGGCTCAGTCAAAAAAAGTCAGATATTTCTCTGCCTGTCGGAGCCGGACAGTCGGTTCCGCTTTTCTAAGATGTCTAGCTTCACCTCCTAACTCCTCGGCCAGAACAAATTCCCCGAAAAAGGCAAACCCGGCCTTTTCCGGTGAATTCTTATCTGTCTGTCGGAGCTGAACAGTCGGTTCCGCTTTTCTAGTATACCGTACCATTATTTTACTACAATCTCTGCCCTTCATGTTAAGACTTCGATACTTAATATAAGCTGATAAACAAAATGGTAAAGAACTCCTGAATATTGTACATTGTTCACAAAAAATCCATTCTGACTGGTTTGGCTGGATAGTTTTACAGGGGATATGATAAAAGAAAGGGGAAAACTAAGAAAAACCGGAACGCAGGAGGGATCTCAAAAATGTTTTTTCATCCAATGGATATTTTGATTTTTGCGGCATTTGGACTGGCGCTTTGGGCGCAGTTTAAAGTGAAAAGTAATTTTAATACATGGTCAAAAGTTCAGGCTTCTTCAGGAATGACCGGAATGGAAGTTGCAAGGAGAATTTTAGACCACAACGGCCTTCATCATGTTCCGGTAGAACCTGTTAGAGGAAAGCTGTCGGATCACTATGATCCTTTAAAAAAAGCTGTGCGGTTATCTGAACAGGTTTATTACGGAAACTCCATTGCCTCAATCTCAATTGCTTCACACGAAGTGGGTCACGCCATTCAGCACAAAGAATCCTATGGGGCTTTAACCTTAAGGCACAAAATGTTCCCGGTCGTGAATATTTCCTCAGGTATTGCTCCCTTTTTGCTTATAGGAGGCTTTTTATTAGGATCCTTCAATCTAATCGGTCTTGGAATTATCTTTTTTTCAGCTGCAGTGGCCTTTCAATTAGTCACACTGCCTGTAGAATTCAACGCCAGCAGAAGAGCAAAGGATTTTATCATTGCAGAAGGAATCATCCGCAATGAAGAAGAGCGCGGCGTAAACAAAGTTCTTGGGGCAGCAGCGCTGACATATGTAGCAGCAGCTCTCATTTCACTGTTTGAATTGCTGAAGTTTATTATGATCTTCAGCCAGGGGCGGGAAGAGTAGAAAAAGACAGCTAACTCATAATTTTGAGCCAGCTGTCTTTTTTTGCTGAAAGTGGAAAGAGGAATTAACAGAACTTGACGCTAAAAAATGCATACCGCCTTTTGGTGTTTACCAGCAACTGATACAATAAATTTATTCATTACGACACTCGCAAGAAGACTCGGAAACCCGGAAAAATCTTATTCTTCCCGGCAGTGATGCTGTTGTTGCAATTTAATGAACTGCGGACCATTATAAAAAGGATATAGAAAACCTTGGAGTAACAGGAGGAAAAAAATTGCTTACTTTAATTAAAAACACAGAAGTATACGCACCCCATTATTTAGGCCGCAAGGATGTTCTGCTTGCGGCAAATAAAATAGGCTATATCAAGGATACGATTAATCTGGATTCCTCATCTATTGATGTAAAAATAATTGATGGAACAGGAAAGCTCCTTGTGCCGGGATTTATTGATGCTCATGTACATTTAATCGGCGGAGGAGGAGAAGGGGGCTTTAAAACCCGAACACCTGAACTGAATTTAACAGATGCTACAACTGCGGGGATCACAACGGTTGTTGGAGTGCTCGGAACCGATGGAACAACAAGACGGATTGAAAGTCTGCTTGCTAAGGCCCACGCTTTGGACGAAGAGGGAATCACGGCTTACATCCACTCAGGATCGTATCAGATTCCGGTGAAAACATTAACAGGGAAGATTGAAGAGGATTTAATATTTATTGAGAAAATACTTGGTGTAGGCGAGATTGCTATATCTGATCATCGTTCTTCTGAACCGGCTTTTGAAGAACTGGTGAAAATCGCAGCTGCAGCCCGAAATGGCGGTTTAATTACCGGAAAAGCAGGACTTTTGGAAATACATGTAGGCGACAGTGACCGCAAACTTGATCTTTTGTTTGAGATTGCAGAAAAGACGGACATCCCTATGCATCATTTTCACCCGACCCACATTAACCGAAACGCAGAATTATTTGAAGAAGGCATCAGGTACACGGAAATAGGCGGATATGTGGACTTAACAACAAGCACGATTCCTCACTTTCTTGAGGAAGGAGAAGTGAAGTGCAGCAAAGGCTTGCGGCTGATGCTTGAGAGAGGCGTTTCAATTAATCAGATTACGTTCTCATCAGATGGACAGGCAAGTCTCCCATATTTTAATGAAGATGGCGATTTTGCGGGTCTTCAAGTCGGAAGAGTGTCATCTCTTTTTAAGGAAGTACGTTCATCTGTATTGGATGAAGGAATTCCGCTTGAATCAGCTCTTCAGGTCATCACCTCTAACCCGGCACGAATTTTAAAGCTTATAAACAAAGGTGAGATCAGAGAAGAGAAGGATGCTGATCTTGTATTACTGGACAAAGAGAAGCTGACGATAGATACCGTTATTGCAAAAGGGAAAGTGATGGTCGAAGGAGGAGTCCCGATCATTAAGGGAACATTTGAAAACTAAATAACCTGGAGCTGAAGGAATAAACCGGCAGGTGGCAGCATTTACATTGGTGAGGCAATACTGTGGGGCTAAAGAAGAAAATCGCAATGATTCAGCCCGTTATGATTGACCATCATTTTGACAACAAAACACGGCTTAGCAGATTGATTGCAGCGGTTTATGTCAGCCGTCTATTATGCCGCTTATAAAGTTGAAAATAAGAATAATCAAGATCATCAGAAGAAAATGCTTGAACTGAAATTAAACAGAAATTAATAATTCTGAAATTTTTAATATCCATTGTTCAATGAAACCAATTCCTATATACTTCTAACTATTATTTTAAATTTTTATATTCTTGTATAATTTCAGTTAAGATGGTCTGATCGTTTCTACCTGGCAGCCGCTAAAATGCCAGACTACAAGAAGGTATGAACAAAAAAGATGAGAAGATGGAATGGTAAGGTATGTTAATCAATCATTGATTATCCTGTTTGCTTATGAGGATTATCTTTGAATTGCGTATTGCACAGCGATTCCGTATGCACGCTCTTATTTTTTCGTACTTTCTGTCTTGCGGCTGAAGGTATGAAAGAATAAGGGCTTTTTGGATATTGTAAAAGAATGAATGCCAGCTGATGTATAAATTCTTAACATCCAGAGGAGAGAGAGACAGATGGAATTGCTAAAAGGAACGGCGCTATTATTAGTGGTACTTGGGTTATTTTCTTTATTCAGCTATAAAGCACCAAAGGGTATGAAGGCGATGGGAGCTCTCGCTAATGCAGCAGTTGCCGCTTTTCTTGTTGAAGCCTTTCAGAGGTATGTTGGAGGAGATCTTCTGAAGATTGAATTTCTTGGGGAAGTCGGGGATGCTGCAGGAGGCATGGGCGGCGTAGCAGCAGCTGCTCTTGTGGCGCTTGCTCTTGGTGTGTCCCCGGTTTATGCTCTGATGCTTGGCGTGTCATGTGCCGGACTTGGTTTGCTTCCGGGCTTTTTTGCAGGGTATCTGGTTGCATTCCTGGTAAAGGTGATTGAGAAAAAAACGCCTGCAGGTCTTGATTTGCTGGTCACCATTATAGTGGCAGCCCCGCTTGTCAGATTAATTGGAAATGCCCTTACTCCGGTTGTCGATGCAACGCTTTTGAACATTGGCGGCATTATTACTGAAACAGCCAACAGCAACCCGATTATAATGGGGATTATCCTTGGCGGTGTGATTACCGTTGTAGCAACGGCTCCTTTAAGTTCTATGGCTCTGACAGCCATGCTTGGATTAACTGGACTGCCTATGGCGATTGGTGCATTGGCTGTATTTGGTTCATCCTTCATGAACTTTGTTCTTTTCAGCCGGTTGAAATTTGGAGACAGAAGAACGACAATTGCCGTAGCCATTGAACCTCTCACTCAGGCAGATATTGTTACAGCTAACCCTGTCCCCATTTATATAACGAACTTCTTCGGAGGCGCTGCAGCCGGAGTTGTCGTCTCCTTATTCGGACTTGTTAACAACGCAACAGGAACCGCAACCCCGATAGCAGGTCTTGCTGTCATGTACGGGTTTAATGACCCATTAACAGTTACCATTACTGCCGCGCTTTGTGCTCTTGCCGGCGGAATCTCTGGACTCCTTGGATCGATTGTGTTTAAAAATTTTAAAATCAAAACAGTTTCTGATATTAGAGAAAGCAGTGATTTTAAGGAGGCTGCGTAACGAAAAAAAAGCTTCTGGAGAAATTCTTTCCTCAGAAGCTTTTTTCTTTCCTTGCTTCGATATTCAGCTTTTTCATTCTGTATTGCAGACTCTGGCGGCTTAGGCCCGCTTCTTCTGCGGTTTTTGAAATGTTGTACCCGTTTTTTTTCAGCATGACTTTTATATAGTGAGCTTCCGAGCGGTCCATGTGTTCTTTTAGCTTGGATGATTCGATTGTTTCTTCATACAGCTGTTCTTGTGCAGAAGAAGCCGTTTGTACTTTTGACTTTGAGCGGAAATGCATGGGCAGATGGTTAAAGCGAATCGTTTCCTCATCTGCCATTAAATTCATTGCTCCCTCAATCATGTGCTGAAGCTCTCGCACATTGCCCGGCCATTCGTAAGTATGAAGAGTTTCCATGACTTCCTGATCAACACGCTGAACATCCATTTGGAAGAGCTCATTGTATTTGCTGATAAAACGCTGGATAAGCAGGGGGATATCTTCGGTTCTGTCTCTTAGCGGAGGGACAAAAACAGTTACTACACTCAGTCGATAGTATAGGTCCTTCCTCATCCGTTCTTTCGTGATGGCTTCAATAGGATCTTCATTTATTGTCGCTATGATTCTTACATCGATTGGTGTATCTTTCGTATCGCCAATCCGCCTGATCATTCTCTCCTGCAAAGCCCTCAGCAGCTTTGACTGCAAATGGGGATTCAAAGAGTTAATTTCATCAAGCAGCAGTGTACCTCCTTCTGCCTGTTCAAATAAACCCGGGTGATCAATTGCCCCTGAAAAAGCTCCTTTTTTGGTGCCGAATAATAGGCTCTCAATCAGACTGTCGGGCAGTGCAGCACAGTTCTGAGAAATAAAAGGAGCCGCAGAACGGCTGCTTCCGTTATGGATGCTCTGGGCAAAAAGCTCTTTTCCTGTACCGGTCTCCCCGACTATCAAGACCGATGACGCTGTCCGGGTCGCCCGTTTTGCACTTTCAATCACTTCTTTTATCGCGGGTCCTTCTCCGATAATGCTCTCAAACGTATACCTTGTTCCTCCCTTTCTTTTAATAGTGTCCTTCATCAGCCTTTCTATCTTTGTAATATCTTTTGCAATCTCAACAGCACCGACGATCTCTTCTCCATCTCTGATGGGGAAAGTATTGTTGACTGTTGTGATTTCTTTTCCTTTGTTGTTGAAATAGGTCTGTTTGATATTCTTTGTTTCTGTACCGTTCTGAAGAGCCAGCACGAGTGTGCTGTCCCCGTCTTTAGAAAACATGAACACATCCAGAAGGTTCTTATTCATGACATCCCGGCTGTCCATTGATTCAATCTGCATCATTTTTTTATTGTAGAGGATGGTGTGTCCTTTTTTATCAATCACGTGAAGACCTACATCGATTTCATCAATGATGGCACCCATAAACAGATGCAGATCTTCTTTTTTCAGATTCATAGTCAGTCCCCCTGTTTTGACTCTTTTATTCTATTTTATCCTGTCAGCCGTATTGAAGGCAAAAAAATTTTGCGTCAAGGGTGCAAAGAAATTATGCACAGCAAAATAATTTTGCATCTGAAGGACCTTTTACTGGCGTGATTACATGTTGGCACGAAACTTGCATTCTATATATCTGAAGAAACAAATTAGGAGGAATTGCCATGACCGTTCCATACAAACATGAGCCTTTTACTGACTTTGCAATAAAAGAGAATCAGCAGGCCCTTCAAGAAGCACTTGCATACGTTAATACCCAGCTGAATAAAGAATATCCGCTGATCGTCGGTGAAGAGCGAATTACGACAGCTGAAAAAATAACATCGGTTAATCCAGCCAATAAAACAGAAGTAGTCGGAGTTGTATCCAAGGCTACAAAAGAATTGGCAGAAAAAGCAATGGAGAAGGCAGCAGTTGCCTTTGAAAAGTGGAAAAAACAGAAGCCTGAAGCGCGTGCATCCATTCTGATCCGCGCAGCAGCCATGCTCCGCCGCAGAAAGCATGAGTTTTCAGCCTATCTGATTAAAGAGGCAGGCAAGCCATGGAATGAGGCAGATGCCGATACAGCAGAAGCCATCGACTTTCTTGAGTATTACGCACGCCAGATGCTGAAGCTGAAGGACGGCGTTCCTGTACAGAGCAGAGAGGGAGAGCAGAATACGTTCAGCTATATCCCGCTTGGAGTAGGCATCGTCATTTCCCCGTTCAACTTTCCGCTTGCCATTATGGCGGGAACGGCAGCCGCCGCAATTGTTGCGGGAAATACGATCCTTTTAAAGCCAGCAAATTCAACACCTGTTGTTGCAGCCAAATTTGCAGAGCTCCTTGAGGAAGCGGGACTTCCTGCCGGTGTCCTGAATTACATTCCGGGAAGCGGTGCTGAAGTAGGAGATTATTTGGTAGATCATCCGAAAACCAGATTTATTTCCTTTACTGGTTCGCGTGAGGTGGGGTGCAGAATCTATGAACGCGCTGCAAAAGTCCACAGCGGACAGATTTGGCTGAAACGAGTCATTGCTGAGATGGGCGGCAAAGACACTGTAGCTGTTGATAAGGATGCAGACCTGGATTTGGCCGCTTCTGCCATCGTTGCTTCTGCTTTTGGTTTTTCGGGACAGAAATGCTCAGCGGGATCACGTGCAGTTGTTCATCAGGATGTTTATGATGAAGTTCTTGAAAAAGCAGTGGAGCTAACAAGAAAACTTACTGTGGGGAACCCAGAAGAAGCAGGTACTTATATGGGGCCTGTCATCGACCAGAATTCCTACAGCAAGATTATGAGATATATAGAAATTGGCAAGGAAGAAGGCAGGCTCATGACGGGCGGTGAAGGGGACGAATCGAAAGGATTCTTCATCCAGCCTACTATTTTTGCAGATATAAGTGAAAAAGGCCGCCTCATGCAGGAAGAAATCTTCGGCCCGGTCGTTGCTTTTTGCAAAGCGGATGATTTTAACCATATCCTTGAGATTGCAAATAACACAGATTATGGATTAACCGGTGCCCTCATCTCGAACAACCGTGAACATATTGAGAGAGCGAAAGAAGAGTTTCATGTCGGTAATTTATATTTTAATAGAGGCTGCACAGGCGCAATCGTCGGGTATCAGCCGTTTGGCGGATTTAATATGTCAGGAACAGATTCTAAAGCCGGCGGTCCAGATTACTTGCTGCTTCACATGCAGGCGAAAACTACTTCAGAGACGTTTTAAGGAGGAATAAAAATGACAACATTGACAAAATCCCAAGAATTAATAAAGCAGACATCCCAATACGGTGCAAACAATTATCATCCGCTTCCAATTGTGATTTCAGAAGCAGAAGGCGTTTGGGTAAGAGACCCGGAAGGCAATCAATACATGGATATGCTGAGTGCCTATTCTGCTGTAAACCAGGGACACAGACATCCAAAGATCATTCAGGCGCTTAAAGACCAGGCAGATAAAATTACGCTCACATCCCGCGCGTTTCATAACGATCAGCTTGGACCATTCTATGAGGCTGTTGCAGCATTGACTGAAAAGGAAATGGTCCTCCCAATGAATACAGGTGCAGAAGCAGTCGAGACGGCGATTAAAGCTGCACGAAGATGGGCTTATGATGTTAAAGGAGTTGCAGAAGATCAAGCTGAAATCATCGCATGCATCGGAAATTTTCACGGACGCACGATGTCTGCAGTTTCCCTGTCTTCAGAGGAAGAATACAAGAGAGGTTTTGGGCCAATGCTCCCTGGAATTAAGCTGATTCCATATGGAGATATAGAGGCATTAAGATCTGCCATCACAGCTAATACAGCGGCTTTCTTGATTGAGCCTATCCAGGGCGAAGCAGGCATCGTAATACCTCCGAAAGGATTTTTAAAACAGGCAGCAGAGATGTGCAGAGAGAACAATGTTGTTTTCATTGCAGATGAGATTCAATCCGGACTCGGCAGATCCGGAAAGACATTCGCGTGTGACTGGGAAGATGTGAAGCCTGATATGTATATTCTCGGCAAGGCTCTTGGTGGAGGCGTATTCCCGATTTCCTGTGTGGCAGCAGATAAAGACATTCTCGGTGTGTTTAATCCGGGCTCACACGGTTCAACATTTGGAGGCAATCCGCTTGCATGTGCCGTTTCTGTTGCAGCCCTGCAGGTTCTAGAGGAGGAAAAACTGGCAGAGCGATCTCTTAAGCTTGGAGCTTATTTTAAAGAGAAGCTCTCTGAAATAAAAAATCCGCTTATTAAGGAAGTGCGGGGAAGAGGCTTGTTTATAGGAGTTGAACTCACAGTGCCGGCACGCCCGTACTGTGAAAAATTAAAAGAAGAGGGACTGCTGTGCAAAGAAACGCATGAAACGGTCATCCGTTTTGCCCCGCCGCTTGTCATCTCTGAAGAAGATCTGGATTGGGCGATTGCTAAGATCACGCGCGTTCTCTCAAACTGAGAAAGCTGGCACAGGGGTTTAATCTCTCTCGAAAAGATGAATTCGCGCGCTTTCAAAAGTAATTCACCATACATGCGAACAAGCAAAACTCACAAGTAAAAGTAAAACAGTTTATTATTCATATCAATGGGGTGGAATCATGGGGATTGTAAAGGACATACAGGCAGATAAAGAAAAAGAAAGCTTAAATTTATTTAAATCCACGCAGACGATTATTAAGGAAGCACTGAACAAACTAGGCTATTCAGAAGAATTTTTTGAGCTTTTAAAAGAACCGATCAGAATGCTCACTGTCCGGATACCGATTCAAATGGATGATGGTTCGGTAAAAGTATTCACAGGCTACCGCTCCCAGCATAATGATGCAGTTGGACCGACAAAAGGCGGCGTCCGCTTTCATCCGGAAGTAAATGAAGACGAAGTGAAGGCTCTGTCAATTTGGATGAGCTTAAAATGCGGAATTGTGAATTTGCCATATGGAGGCGGAAAAGGCGGAATTATTTGCGATCCGAGGGAAATGTCGCTGAAAGAATTAGAGCGGCTGAGCCGCGGTTACGTCCGCGCAGTCAGCCAAATCGTAGGTCCTACAAAAGATATCCCTGCCCCGGATGTGTTTACGAATTCTCAAATTATGGCGTGGATGATGGATGAATACAGCAGACTGCGTGAATTTGACTCCCCTGGTTTCATCACCGGAAAACCGCTTGTCCTTGGCGGATCACACGGAAGAGAAACAGCTACAGCCCGCGGCGTTACCATTTGCATAGAAGAAGCTGCAAAGAAAAAAGGAATTACTCTTGCAGGAGCTAGGGTTGTGATACAGGGTTTTGGCAATGCTGGAAGTTTTTTGGCTAAATTTATGCATGACGCAGGTGCAAAAGTCATCGGCATTTCAGATGCATATGGCGCACTTTATGATGCAGACGGTCTTGATATTGATTACTTGCTTGATCGGCGTGACAGCTTCGGTACGGTCACAACACTATTTAACTCAACGATTACAAATAAAGAATTATTAGCGCTGGATTGTGACATTTTGGTGCCCGCTGCGATTTCGAACCAAATAACAGCTGAAAATGCACACCAAATTAAAGCGTCCATCGTGGTCGAGGCTGCAAATGGTCCAACAACCATTGAAGCCACTAAAATTTTAACGGAGCGGGGCGTTCTGCTTGTACCGGATGTGCTGGCAAGTGCTGGCGGTGTTACCGTATCTTACTTCGAATGGGTTCAAAACAATCAGGGGTATTATTGGTCAGAGGAAGAAGTCACAGAAAGACTTCAAAAAGTGATGGTTGATTCTTTCGAGAATACGTTTCAAACAGCACTTGTCCATAATGTAGATATGAGACTCGCAGCATACATGATCGGAAGCCGGAAAATGGCGGAAGCTTCACGTTTTAGAGGCTGGATTTAAGAGGCGGCTGTAATCTTGATTACTCTGCTCCTCATACTGCGTTCACAATTGTACGGAATTATTTTGGAAAGTCTCGGAATAAACTCCAAAAGTCTTGGAATAAAGTCTGGAAGTCTCGGAATAAATTCCAAAAGTCTCGGAATAAAGTCTGAAAGTCTGGCTGCCTCTATTTAGCGCGCATTAATGCCAAATATCGTATACAAAAAGAGCCTGGAGAACTTCTCCGGGCTCTTCTATATTTTCGCTTTAAATTTCAGGGCCACAATACAAATGACAAGCCACGCGCCTCCCGCAGCAAACCCTGCAATCACATCGCTTGGATAATGCACACCTAGATAGATTCTGCTGAAGCCAATTAAAAAAACGATGAAAAAGAACAAGGCCATAATAAGAACTTTCAGGCTTTTCTTTTTGACCATTAGAGTTAATAAGTATGCAAGAATACCAAGAAACGAAAAGGAAACCATAGAATGCCCGCTTGGAAAACTATAGCCGCTTTCTGTAATAAGAGGATTAAAAGTGGGGCGGTCCCTTTTAAACATCCATTTCAAATAATAATTCAAAAGAGATGAACCAGCTACTGCCACAATTAAAAACAGCCCTTCCCACCACTTACGGTTGATGAACAGCAGAATGAGAGCGATGGACATTCCAATCATGATTCCGGTTACTGAACCAAGGGAAGTAATGCCAGACATGATTAGGCCAAGCAGAGGGGTGCGCAATTCGTGTATATATTGCATGATGGGGGTATCAAAGGAGCGCAGCTCCATTTCGATGACTTCATCAGCAAATTCAATAAAGATAAAGCTGAATGCCCCGATCATCAGGATGGAATACATGATAAAAGCCTTTGACATCTTTTCTTGTGCATCATTCTTCATTGCAAAACTCCTTACCGTATTTAATAAAGAAAATACCACTTTTGATTTTACAGCAAACATTATCGATCGTTTCAGGTTTTAAGAAGCAGATTTAAGGAAAAAGAATACTACAATTGGAGGTGTCGCAGATTGATTAAAGAACTTATTAAACGAATACAGCTGCATGAAACAGGAGATCAGGCAGCTGTGCTGTCCCACTTCTTTTTACTATCCTTATTTCCGCTTCTTATTTTTTTGGTCGCATTGCTTCCTTACTTTAATATTGAAACGAGCAGTATGGTTGATATTATAAACCAATATGCGCCTGCAGAAGTAGGGGGAATGCTTTCTGACCATTTAGAAGGGTTAATAAACGAACCTAACGGAGGCTTGCTGTCATTTGGTATTTTGGCTACTATTTGGTCAGCGTCTAATGCAACAAATGCCCTTATCCGGTCGTTAAACAAAGCGTTTATTGTGGAAGAATCCCGTCCATTCTGGAAAATTCGTCTTCACGCAGTTATTATGACAATCGGTCTTGTCATTACGTTTGCCCTTACACTTTTATTGCCTGTGTTTGGAAGTGCTATTATCGGATTTATTGGCAATTATTTTTCATTTGTAAGTGACAATGAAATTATATTAAATGTAATGAGGTTTTTAATATCTTTTCTAATGATGTGTGCGGTGCTGATGGTTTTGTATTATTTGGCTCCTAATGAAGAGATGACTTTAAAAGGTGTCTGCTTCGGGGCAATCATCGCAACAATCCTATGGCAGCTCGTATCGCTTGGGTTTGCATTCTATGTTTCTCAGTTTGGGAATTTTAATGCTACATACGGCAGTCTTGGCGGTGTCATCGTTCTCATAACCTGGCTTTATTTATCGGGATTTGCGATATTGATCGGCGGAGAAATAAATGCCATCAAGGTTTGTGAGAGGAACGGAAAAAAATGTGTATAAGCCTTGATGGAAGAAACGACAGCTTTATAAATAAAAAAATAAAATGACTATTGACATTTAATAATAAATGATGTTAAAATTAAAAATTTGATATATACACCTCCATATGGTATACTGTAAATAGATACCATATGGAGGTGTTTTTTTGTTCAAAATAGGCGACAAAATTATGTACCCAATGCACGGAGCAGGAATTATAGAATCTGTAAAAGAGATGGAGATACAAGGCAAGAAACAGGAGTACTTTGTTATTAAGCTGTCCATCGGGAATCTGCAGATTATGATCCCTCTGCAAAAATTGAATAAGCTCGGCATTCGTCCTGTTGAAAATCAAGGAAAGCTTGAAGAAGTATTGGTTGTTTTCCATGACGGGGAATCAGATGAGCTGCTGCCTTGGAAAGAACGATATAAAACCAATATGGATAAAATAAAATCAGGGGAAATCCAGCAGGGGGCAGAAGTAGTTAGAGACCTCATGCGGAAAAGTCACGATAAGGCCTTAAACACAAGTGAAAAACAAATGCTGAACAACGCCCGGAATATCTTTGTCAGCGAACTTATCTTAATCAAAGGCTGCACGGAAAATCAGGCTAATGAAATGCTGATGACCAGAAAAATATCATAAGCTGTGCCCAAAATAGTGAGAGCTATTTTTTTTTTTGCGAAAAAATCACAAAAAACATTAAAAAGTGATCTCTCAGTCTCCCTAATCCTCTCGGCAGTTTGATTTAAACAGGCTGCATAATTCATTTGAAAGAAGCTGATTCACTTCTCTTTTATTAAAAGAATAATAACTCCAAGTGCCTTTTGACTCTTTTGAAATCAACTCTCCGTCCAATAAAATTTTTAGATGATAGGATAATTTAGATTGGGGCATGTTTATCATTTCACTCAAATCGCAAACGCACACGGACTGGTGCTGGCAAATGAGATGAAGAATTTCCAGGCGTTTTTGGTCAGCGAGCGCTTTGAATTTTTTTTCAAAGAGTGCTAATGTTTCGTTATTTAGAGCTTGTTCCATATTTATCACCTTTCATCAGGATTGATCATCTTTCATCAAGGATTAAAGTATATTCGGTATGAAACGATTTGACAATGTTTTAACAATAAAAGTTGATTAATTGCTCGGTTGAAACGGAAATAGGACAAAAAACGTCTATCAGAGAAGATAGACGTTTTTTGTGTTAGAAGATAGCTGCGATAAAAAGTCAGTTCCGCATTCTTTATTCCCACTTCACAAAAGCCTCCAGCAAAATTGACAGCAGAATTCCCATCATCAGACCGTTAGATAATAGCGGGGAAATATAGACGGATAAATCCTGAAAAACAGCTGGATCTGTGTTCATGATGCTTACGCCGAGCAATAAAGGAGCTGCAATCCGGAAAATGGTTTTTGAGTCAAAGTTTGTTCCTTGAATGCTTTTAAGTGCTGTGCCGAAAAGCTGCAGATAAGCAACGAAGAGGACAGCGTTTCCGACTGTTATCGGAAGCGTGACAAGAATGGCAACGAGCGGCGGGAAAATGCCCAAAAGGGTAATGAGAGCCCCGCCAATGAGAAAAGGCTTGCGCCTGAAAATTTGAGTGCTTTCCAGAAATCCGATTGTTGAAGTAAAGGGTGCATATGAAACAAGGCCAAGCAGGGAAGCACCTGCAGAATAGGAACCTGTTAAAAAAAACGACCTCCTGAAAGAAGCAGCATCAGGATGATTTTTATAAAGCTTTGCAGCAGCCTGTATAGATGCAATCGTATTGCTGAGGTTCATCATGCCTCCAAGAAAGGCAATCAGGATAATCCCCCATTCCAGATTTGGTTTTCCGAGCGGGAAGAAGATGGAACCCTGCCCGTTAACGGCCTGCATGGACCCTTCCGAAGGAAATAAAAGCAAATACAGAATCCACCCGACGACAATTCCAAGGAGGATAGAGAAATTGCCCAGAAAAGCATTTCCCTTTATTTTTAATAAGCTGACGAAAAAAACAAGGGCAATGGAAAATAAACTTACAGCAGCATTTATTGTTCCATCCGGTTCTATTTTCAGCATTCCTTTGAAAAAGGTCAAAATTAATTGAAAAGCAAGCAGGAAAAGATACACACTGGAAACCATCGGTGTGAAAATCTTCTGCACGGCGGAAGTTAAGTTTAATGCAGCCAGCACGATCGTTACAATTCCTGCAAGCATTATTCCTGTAGCAATTCCTCCGCCAATTTGCGAAAAGCTCATGCCGAGTGAAGAGGCTGACATGCCGAGATTTAAAATCAGACCCCAAATAATCCCGGAATGTCCCTCCATTATAGGGTATCTGTGGCCAATCCACCCTTGAAGAAAGCATGCGAGACCTGTAAAAATCAAAGAGCTTCTGAGAGTTATGGCAATTTGGTCTGGTGTAAGTTCAAATGCAGTACCTACTGAAATAGGAACGACAATCGTATTTGCAAAGATAAAAAACAGCCACTGTATCGAGGCAAGCGGAGTTGTAAATCGGGATAATTTCATTATTCTTTCACCTATTTCGATTATGCCTTAGAACAGAACGATAAGAAGAATATATTCTTAAAGGCGTTATTTGGAAGACGTGGCGCATTATTTATGATCATATAAAATGATCCTGAATCAATCCTTTTCATGCTATTAACTGACTAATTCCCCTTCTTATGCAGCAATGGTTTTTCTCTCATTTTTTTCGTTTCCTATTATTTATGCTATCATACGATTAAGTATATGAAAAATATTTATTTAATCAATAAACTATATGAATTTAGTATATGGAAAAGGCAGGTTATATATGGATATCAGACAAATGAAGTATTTTATCGCCATTGCAGAAGAAGGCCA
Source organism: Metabacillus dongyingensis (assembly GCF_019933155.2). Classification (NCBI taxonomy): domain Bacteria; kingdom Bacillati; phylum Bacillota; class Bacilli; order Caryophanales; family Bacillaceae; genus Metabacillus; species Metabacillus dongyingensis. Next base: position 865,729 of record NZ_CP082944.1, read on the forward strand.
AATAACTGCGGCGGCAAATCGTTTGAGAATGGCACAGCCTCCTCTCAGTCAGCAGCTGAAAGCGATGGAAACTGAGCTTGGTTTACTCTTGGCGGAAAGAAAGGGAAAATCCCTTGAGCTTACAGATGCAGGACGTAAGCTGTATCAGCATGCTCTTAAAATAACAGATGCCATGGAAGAAGCCGTGCTCGAAGTAAAAGAAACAGGATCAGGTAAAAAAGGAAAGCTTTCAATTGGAGTGAATACGTTATCGAATTATGATTTGCCGAGATTATTAAAAACATTTCAAAAAAGATATCCAGGTGTATCTTATAAGATTCAGCAAAATGAATCTACGCAGCTGTGCAAACTTCTTAAAGAAAGAGTAATCGATCTCGCAATAGTGAGATTGCCGCTTGAACTTGATGAATTTGACGCAATTTCGCTTAAACCGGAGCCTTTTTATTTCGTAACTGCTGATTCATCACTCATTATGTCATCTTCTGTTGCGTTTGAGGAGCTTACTGATATTCCGCTCATTATCCCAAGTACAGAGGGGCTTGGTTTGTATAACAAAATTTCTTTTGCTTTTACGAGCAGAGGGTTAAGTCCCGACATCATGTGCGAGTGCTCTGATATTTCCATTCTTTTTGATTTGGTTTCCTCTAAATTCGGATCTACCATTGTCCCCGAAACAGCGGTCAGACTAAATTCGCTGAAAGATTTACATGTTTATCTTGTAGAGGACACAGAAGAGCTAGGGGAATCAGGTGTAATTTTCATTAAAAATCACTACTTGCCAAAAACAGCTCAAAACTTCCTTGAACTAGTACAAGAAGGGTAATATGGCTAAACAAACAGAGGGGTAAAGGGAAAAAAGTTGTTTTAGAAACGGGTTATAAATTTTAAGAAAATCACACAGATAAGCAGGAGCCCCTGCATTTTCTGGCGAAAATAGTGGCTAAGGAGGGTTAGGAAGGAGCAAACATACAGAAAAAAACAGACGTTATCTTAATTGGCGGCTGAGTCATGAGCGCGACTTTGGGATCATTACTGAAAGAGTCGGAACTGAAATGACATATACTCTCTAAGACTTTCTAACATTGGTATTCGATACTAAAGCCTATAAAAAATAAATATTCTAAATATATTGACATTTTTCCTTAAAAGAGATAATTTTAAAATTATAAAGTTATAATATTATAAGGAGAATTATAATGCAGATAGATAAAAACCAGCTTATTCCCCTTTACAAACAAGTGGAACACGTTTTAGAGGAGAAAATAACATCAGGTCATTGGGAAGTAGGGAGTCAATTACCAACTGAACAAGAATTATCTGACCTTTTTGATGTTAGTACCATTACTGTTAAAAGGGCCGTAATTGAGCTTGTAAATAAAGGATATCTTTTTAGGCAAAGAGGGAAGGGAACTTTTGTCTCGGGAGCTGTAAAAGAACAAGATATCAATTCTTTTATTTCTTTAACAACTGATTCTGAAGAAGAGCATCCGCATGAATTGATTAGTTTTTCTATTGAGGATGCGGGAATCGAGGTTGCAGAGAAAATGAATCTTCAAAAAGATTCACCAGTGATTAAAATAAAGCGCTTAAAAACCGAAAATAGTGAACCGCAAGCGCTTGAATATACATATCTTCCAGCCGCAAAATGCCCTGGTCTTACACCAAATGATATCAACAATGAGCTTATTTATAATTTACTTAAAGGCAAATTTAATATTGCATTAGGAAGAGCCAAGGCAATTATTAAACCTTTCATTGTACTTAATGAACAAGCGAAACTGCTCAATATTGAATCTGGCAGCGCCGTTTTTGAATGGGAAAGGTTTACCTATACAAAACAAGAAGAGATTATCGAGTACTCGAAATTTTATATTCGGCAAGATAAAGAAACTTATTATACTGAAGTCTTTTTTTAAAAAAGTTGATTCCATTTACACAAGTTATAAAAATATAAAGTTATAATATTATATTTTTTTAATCATTATTATCTGATAATTTATAATATTATAATAATATAAATTATAGATGGAAAAAGGAGTGAAAATCCATTATTCTTCATCACGATCAGCTCTTTATGTGCAGGAAATGCAAGTTAAATTGTTGAGGGGGAAAAATGATGAAAAGAACAACCTTTTTTACCGTATTAATTTGTTTACTGCTAGCCATAGCTTCTGGCTGCAGTAGCCAAGCAGGAACTTCAGGTGCAGGCTCAAAAGAGAAAGATGGACAAAAAACATTAGTTTTGGCTGCCTACGGCGGTAGCTATGAACAAAAGATGAAAGAAGTTCTTATCCCTAAATTTGAAAAGGAACATGACGTAAAGATTAAGTATATTACCGGAAGTTCGGTTGATACTTTGTCAAAGCTGCAAGCTCAAAAGGACAATCCGCAAATTGATGTTGCATTTTTAGATGATGGTCCGCAGGCACAAGCAAAAGCCTTTGGGTTACTTGCGCCTTTAGATCAGGAAGTAGTTACTAATTTAGAAAATGTATACGACATCGCAAAGGATAAAGATAATATTGGAGTCGGTTTTGGAATCATTTCGACGGGACTGGCGTATAACAAAGAATTCTTTGAGAAAAATGGCTGGGAGCCATTAACATCTTGGAATGATTTGGCTGATCCTAAGTTTAAAGGGAAACTTGTATTGCCTTCGATTGCCAATACTTACGGGGTTCATATGCTTCTCATGACAGCTATTGCTAACGGGGGCAGTGAAGAAAATATTGAGCCAGGTTTTGAAAAATTAAAAGAAATTGCCAAAAATGCAGTCACATTTGATAAAACGGCAGACGTTTCCAACTATTTCATGCAGGGTCAGGCTGTGGCAAGTGTATGGGGCAGCAGCCGTGTATACACGCTGCAGGACACAGGTTTTCCAATCGAGTATGTAGTACCTGAAGAGGGGGTTCCTGCACTGATGCCAACTATTAGTGTAATTAAGGATGCACCAAATGCAGAACTTGCGCAAAAATTTGTCAATTTTATTTTAGATGAAGAAGCACAGACTTTATTTGCTAATTCATTGTTTGATGGTCCGGTTAATAAAAACGTGAAATTAGAGGGAGATATTACTAAAAAGATCATTTATGGCGAAGACCAAATTGCAAAACTTATAAAGGTAGATTGGGATGTTGTGAATAAAAAAAGAGCAGAGTGGACTGAAAAAGCAAACAAAGAAATTGAAGTAGCCCACTAACGAAGAGGTGATATGATGAGTTTTTTAAGCCTTGAAAATGTGTTAAAAACATTTAATAAAACAGAAGTGGTAAAAAAGTTAAATCTTGAGATCCAAAAAGGGGAGCTTATGTCCTTTCTTGGTCCATCTGGATGTGGAAAGACAACAACCTTAAATATGATTGCGGGATTTTTGGATGTGGATGGCGGAAAAATCAAGGTGGACGGGAAACCCGTTCACCTGACTCCTCCAAATAAAAGAGAAATGGGCATGGTATTTCAAAACTATGCTTTGTTTCCTCATATGACTGTTTTCAATAATGTGGCATATGGGCTGAAACTTCGGAAAGTCGGAAAAAGTGAATTGAATAAGCGTGTGCTTGAAGCATTGGAAATGGTCCGATTATCAGGCTATGAAAAACGTTATCCGAAAGAGCTTTCAGGCGGACAGCAGCAGCGTGTCTCCTTGGCAAGAGCTTTAGTTATCAAACCGAAAGTACTGCTGCTTGATGAGCCATTAAGTAATCTCGATGCAAAACTTCGCCAGGAAATGCGCGAGGAAATTGTGGATATTCAAAAGAAGGTCGGAATTACCACTATATTTGTTACACATGACCAAGAGGAGGCACTTGCGATTTCAGACCGGATAGCGGTTATGTATGAAGGGAGAATTGAACAGGTTGATACTCCTGCTGAAATCTATAATCACCCGAAAACTGATTTTGTGTCCCAATTTATTGGAGAAGTAAATCAAATTCAGGGAAAAGTGCTGGAAATCTATGAAGATAACAAATGCAAAATGCACTTTTTCGGTCATGAACAGATTGTTTCGGTCAATTCGAAGAAGAATTCAGAGGTTGATTTTTTTATCAGGCCTGAAAAAATACAAATCTCTTTAGTAGATCCCTCTGATAGAAATGCAGGTTTTCCGACGAAAGTCGAAAGGAAGATGTTTCTGGGTGCTAAGACAAGATATATTTTAAAAGCACAAGATAAACAGCTGGTTGCTGATATATCAAATACAGTATTAAATCCTAATCAAATTCACGAGGGAAACAACGTATTTGCTATTTGGAATCCAGAGGATTTATTACCTTCCAGAAAGGTGAGGTGACAGATCAAATGCAAACCCCTATCGGAATGGAACAAGATATATTGCTAAAACAGAAGAAAAAGAATAAAAACAGGAAACGCCTTGATACGTGGCTATTATTGGTTCCTACTCTTGGAATATTCATCTTTTTCTTTTTACTTCCTCTCTTTTTCCTTTTTATCACCAGTTTTAAGACGTTCGATGCCGGAAGTGGAATTGGAAGTGAATGGACATTCCAAAATTATATCAAATTCATTTCGGACCCTTTTTATTTAAGCGTCGTATGGAGAACGGTAAAAATCGCTTTGCTGACAACATTGGCTTCAATCATCATTTCTTACCCTGTGGCATTTCAAATTTCAAGAGCAAGCGGAAGAGTGAAAAATTATTTAACATTGCTTGTATTATCGCCGCTGTTGATTAGTATGGTCATCCGCTGCTATGGCTGGGTTATTTTACTGTCAAATAACGGTGTAGTGAATAATACTTTGATAAACCTGGGCTGGATTGACCAGCCGTTAACTTTACTGTATACGGAGTTAAGTGTGGTTATCGGTATGGTACACGTCTTATTGCCATATATGGTGTTAAGTATCATGGGTTCGCTTGAAAGAATCGATCCTTCCGTTATAAGGGCCTCACAAAATCTTGGGGCAAGCTCATTTAGAACATTTTTTTCAGTTTTACTGCCTTTAACATTACCGGGAATTTTTGCAGGATCTGTTATGGTATTCAGTTTAAGTGTAAGTTCATTTGTTACACCTGCTATTCTTGGCGGTCCACAGGTGAAAGTTATGTCCTATTTAACATATGAGCAGGTTGCCGTTATGTTGAACTGGCCATATGGTGCAGCAATTGGCTTCTTATTAATTATTATTGCGACGATTACGATCATCGCTTATAGCAAAGTTCTTGCCAGTTCGGAAAAAGGAGTGGCAATTCAATGAAGAAAAAGAAATTTCCCAAATTTCTATTTAACTTTGTTTGTTTCATAGTATATGTCTTTTTACTTGCACCTATTGTCGTTGTATTAATGTCTTCATTAACAACCACAGATTATATTGTTTTTCCGCCAAAAGGATTGACTCTCAAGTGGTATGTTGAGCTTGTCGAACATCCCGAATTTATGCAATCTTTGGTGCTAAGTATTATTGTGGCAGTTGGTACTTCAATGATCGCAACGGCAATCGGGACGCTTGCATCCATCGCTGTTGTCAGGCGTCAATTTAAAGGGAAAACAGCCATTGTCCAATTAGTTGGATCACCTCTCTTAATACCATCCGTCGTGTTTGGAGTGGCCCTTCTCCAGTTTTATTCTTGGATAGGTTTGGCCGCAAGTCCTCTTGCTTTAATAATTGGACATATTATTCTAACAGTACCTTTCGTTATGCGCTTAGTAGTTGCTAGTTTGGCAGGCTTTGATCGCTCCATAGAACAAGCTGCCATGAATTTGGGGGCTGGGCAAGTTAAAGTGTTTTTCCAAATTACTCTTCCTGTTATTAAATCCGGGGTAATAGCAGGTGCCATTTTTGCATTTATCACATCATTTGATGATTTAACAGTAGCGTTATTTATTGTAAGTACCGATGTCGTTACGCTGCCGGTCCGGATCTATACTTACATGCAATACCAATATGATCCAATCATCACATCTGTATCAAGTATTATGATTTTATTAACCATCGTGCTGATGCTTGTCATTGAAAGAGTTTTAGGTGTAGGAAAGGTCTTTGCATCGAAAAAACAATAAGAAGGGTGTTTTTATGCATATTGAAAATCATCCCGTATTAGGGAAACAACTGACAAAGCCTGTAACGATCTATTTTAATAATAAAAAATATAAGGCATATAAACAGCAGACGGTTGCAGCAGCCTTAATAGCCAATGGAGAAATTAAATTCGGCTTAAGCAGGAAGTTAATCCAGGCAAGAGGGCTTTTTTGTTCCCGGGGCAGATGCTGCAGCTGCTATATGACGGTGAATGGAGAGGAACATGTACGCTCTTGCATGGTAAGGGTTGAAGAAGGGATGGAAATATATCCAAACCTAGAAGACCCAGAGGTAAGGAGCGATGACTATGGAGACTGATGTTCTCATTATCGGAGCCGGACCTGCGGGACTTGCAGCCGCATATGAAACGGCATCAAAAGGGATTGATGTAACGATCGTAGAGGAATCCATTTCAGCAGGCGGACAGCTAATCCAGCAAACGCAAATCATACAATCATTGCCCTCCTCTTTTCAGCCAATGCGGGGTTTTGAGCTGGCTGAAAAATTAAAAGGTCAGTTAAAAGAATTTCCTATTCGTTATTTATTCCAACATCGAGTGATTGGCTTATATGCAGATGGCAGTGTTGGAATTACGGATGAACAGAATGTTTTTCCGGTGAAAGCAAAGAAAATAATCGTGGCCACTGGAGCAGCTGAAAGCGCCGTTCTTTTTCCGAAATGGACCTTGCCGGGAGTAATAACGATTGGTGCAGCTCAAACATTAATCAACCGGGATTTTGTTCTGCCTGGCAAGGAAGCTGTCATCGTTGGTTCAAGTGACTTTGCGATGGAAGTTGCTCTCCAGCTCATAGAGGTTGGCGTTAACATTAGGGGGATTGTTGAAAGTCAGCCTCAGGTTACTGCCAGAGATAAGGAAAAAATGGAGCAAGTGGAAAGATGCGGAGTTCCATTTTATTTAAACTCTTCTATTAAAGAAGCGAGAGGAAATGGGCAGCTTGAAGAAATCGAGATTCAGCTCCAGGATGGAATATTAACAGAAAAAATCGATCTGGCTTGTATCGATGGCGGGAGAACGCCGATTCTTGATTCTTTTTATCAATTAGGATGTTCGTTCAGTTATCAGGAAAAGCTTGGCGGTTGGATCCCACAATATAATAAACGTTTCCAAACAGATCGTGAAAATGTTTTTTTAGCCGGAAATGCAGCAGGTATCAGCTCACAAGGAGTACTGCTAGTAACCGGTATGATAGCAGGTATAAGTGTATGTGAGGCCTTACAGGCAATAAGCAATGAAGCTGCTGAGGAAATAAGGCTTTCCCTTTGGGATGAGTTAGAGCTGCTCGAAACAAAACTAAATACGGAAGTCTTGCAGGGAAGAAATCAGCATATTGAAAGTTTTGCAAACCCAATGCTTAAAGATCAATTTATTTCATAGATAAATAGAATAAGTGACTAGAAGGTGAATTAGTTGGATAAAACAACAATCATTTGTCGATGTGAAGAAATAAGCTATGAGGAAGTTGAGGAAACCATTGGACATGGAGCAAGAACCTTTGATGATGTTAAAAGACTGACACGATGCGGCATGGGTCCATGTCAGGCGAAAATATGCACAAACCTTGTTGCAAATGTGATTCATGAACAAACAGGCAAGCCATTTCATGAGATTCCATTGCCTCGGATGCGGATGCCCCTATCCCCAATAAAACTTGAAACATTAGCGACTGACAGCACATTGTTTTCCGCAGTGAAATCTGTTTTAGATGAGGTGGAATTAGAGGACGGGAAGGTGAGATAAATGGAAACACGTTACGAAACAGTTGTTATTGGTGGCGGAGTCATTGGGAATGGAATTGCCTATCACCTTTCTGAACGCTATAAGGAAGGGGTACTAGTTCTTGATAAGAAATATCCTATGTCAGGAACATCAGGATCCACCCAAGCCTGGGTGTGGGTACATAATAAAACCCCATCCTGGTATGCTGAATTTAATATGTACAGTGCTGAACTCTATCCGTACTTATCTAAAAAAATTGGAGATGTTGAATATAAACGGACAGGCGGTCTATCTCCATTTTTCAATGAGAAAGACCGGGAAAAAGCATTTCAGCTTGCAGAGTCATACCGGAAGATTGGCATTAAAATTAAAGTGCTGTCAAGAGAAGAAGTACTGGAGAAGGAGCCCTCTATCAATCCTGAGGTCGCAGGAGCAACTTATAGTTCGATCGACGGAAACGTCAATCCATTTCGGTTGATAGACATGTATATGAGAGCTGCAAGGAAAAATGGTGTGAATTATTCTACTTATAACAAAGTAATAGACATACAAAAGCAGGAAGAAAAATTTATTGTTGTTTCAGACAAGGAAACCTATGTATGTAAAAACCTCATTCTCGCTGGCGGAACTTGGTCAAAGGAACTGGGAAGTATGCTTGGAATCAATATTCCGGTGAAACAATTAAGAGGGCAAATTCTTGTTTCGGAACCTCTAAAACCATTCCTGAATTATACGATAAGCGGGCTGAGACAGGCTAATAATGGTGAGGTATTAATGGGGTATTCAATGGAGGAGGCAGACTTTGACCGCTCAACAACTCTTGATGTTATTCAGGAAACAGCAAATATGGCTGTTCACTATGTACCTTCATTGAGAAAAGCAAAAGTTGTCCGTGCCTTTTCAGGAATTCGTGCCATGCCAGAGGATGGTTTCCCGATTATTGGAAAAGTGCCTGAAATTGAAAATCTATATGTGGCAGCTACACACAGCGGTGTAACACTATCTCCTCTAATTGGAACGCTAATAACTGAATTAATTTTGGATGGAGAAACATCTATTCCGATTGATCGGTATTCGGTTAGCAGATTTGGGTGAGAGTATTACATGTATTAAACAAAGGTTTATGCTAAAAACACTTAATTTGGAGGAATATAAATGCCCCACTTAATTTTCAGAGGGATTTCAGTTGAACAGGTCAAAACGATAAGTAAACCATTAGTACAGGAGCTAGCTGAAATCTGTGCTTGCGGGACTGATAACTTTACTCTAGAAATAGTACAATCTACTTTCGTATTCGATCAAAATGAAGTGCCGGGATATCCTTTTATTGAGGTAAAATGGTTTGAACGCGGCCAAGACATCCAGGATCAATTTGCCAAAGCTGTTACAAGAAATGTTCATTCTCTTGGTATTCCAGAAGCAGAAGTTGCATTTACTGCATTTTTAGAGTCTGCTTATTATTCTAACGGAAAGAGTTTCGCCGAAGAGTAAAGGACCAGGCACTACTCGTTTAGTGATTAGAATTTATAGAATAATACCTTAACCAAATATAAACCTTATCAGGTTTTAGTTCTTATGATTGCTGCTAATACTCTTGCTGCCGTCAAAGCATTTATCTATGTTTCTGCATGGGCTATTTGGTTATAAACCGGTCTACTATTATATGAAAGGTGCTGGGTAAATGGAGACAGAAGTAATCGTTATAGGCGGTGGTGTCATTGGCTCTTCTATTACTTATCACTTAGCACGTGATGGTGTAAGAGTTAAGCAATTGGAAAAGGGGAGCATCGCTAATCAAGGCGCTGCATCAAGGGCATCTGCAGGTGGAATTAGATTAAACAATCGTGATCCAAGAGAATTATCATTGGCAAAAGCGAGTATCCTTAGGTGGGAATCACTTGAAGAAGAGCTTGAAGCTGATTTAGAGTATTTGCCGGCAGGTCAAATCATGTTATTTGATCATCGCTATAATATGGAAGATCTCTTTAATCAGGTAAAGGAAGATCGAAAAAATGGGATTGTCTCTCGAATTGTCGATCAGGACGGTTTAAAAGAGTTAATCCCATTCATCTCACCTTTAATTTCAAAAGGGATCTTTTATTCAAGCGGCGGTCAAGCAAATGCATTACTTACGACAATTGCGTATTCATCAGCAGCACGGCGTTTAGGCGCAGAAATAATAACTGGCATTGAAGTACACTCGATAGCAAAACAGAATCATGCAGTTACAGGTGTATACACAAGTTCTGGCTTTATGCCATGTAATATGGTCATTAATGCAGCCGGAGTATGGGCGCCTAAATTGCATGAGACTTTAGGACTCTCCCTTCCACAAATAAAGCCTTTCTGTCATCAGATGTCTGCAACATTTGCTGCTCCTTTACTATTGCCGGGTCCCACGATTAGTGCAAAAGGGACGAAAATATCCCTAAAGCAAACGGTTGATGGACGAATAAGAGCAGGTGGAGGTTATGCTGCTAAGCCTGGAACAAACAAATACACTGGTCTATTCAATGAAGAAAGTCTTAAAGAGCAGCGTAATACTGTTTTATCCATTATTCCAGCCATTAAAGATTATGAAGTAGATTTTACATACTACGGTGCAGAAGCTCACTGCATTGATGATATTCCAATTTTAGGTCCAATCCCTGAAATTACAGGGTATTTATTGGCAGCTGGATTTAGCGGACATGGATTTACAATTTCCCCAGCTGTTGGGCAAGTATTGTCTGAAATTGCCCAACAGAAATCACCTTCGATTTCAATTGATGAACTCTCTATCAATCGGTCATTTGATGCAGAAAAATCAAAGGATCATGCAATTCGTCACATCCCAGGATGAATAAATAATAATTTATTGTAAGCACTTAATGACTATTATTTCTGAAGAACAATCTAGTGATCAAATGAAGTCCATAAAATGCTCCAGAATTTGGAGTTATTTAATCTGGAGCAGAAATTACTTTCTGTGCAAACGAATAAGTATGCAGTGAGTCATAATAGATCCAGTATCTTTCACACGAAAAACCATAGGCGGCAGATAAAAATATAAGGAAATTTCTGAAGAGCATGATCACGATCTGATCAATTGCTCTTTTAGCATTTTATTCTAGAGATTAATAAAATGAGTGATTTACATAAAATTTACTTACTTCCTAAATGAAGTAAATTATTAACTTATATCCTATTTTTATCATATCAAAAAGGAGAAACAATTTATGCGAATGAAAACTATTATAATGGCCTTATCACTCGTATGTATGATGGTTTCAATCTTTGCTTATCCTGCAGAGGCTTCTAGGTTGGCTGTACAAAAAGAATCTGACAGCATTGTGGCGGATTGGAAATTTTCGAAACAACATGTAAAAAGAGGTACGATTGAAAGCGGGAATTTGATTATTGAAGACGCAAGTGAAAACGGGAATGATTTAGAGCTAGTAACGATTGGAGACCCAGCTTCAACAGAATTAGAAAATATGATTAAATGGTCAGAAGAAGATTATTATAATCAAAAAAGTGTAGATACTTTACAATTTTCTAATTATAAGAATGCTCCTGCAGGAAGATATTTAAGAACAATCAAAGATGCACAAATCAATAAGGAAAACTTTGATAATGGATTTACCTTCGAAGCAATTTTCAAACTGCCGAGTGATTTTAATAGCAGTTTACATAGCTGGATGGGGATATTAACAAGACAAGGGCAAGCTGCTGACCTTAATAAAATGGAAGGCGAGAAAGAAATACTTACTACATTATCTGTATCAAGTGACAAAGAAATTCAATGGACAAGCCATCCATCTAATCTAGACTATAATGTAAGCAACTGGTCTCGTTCATTAAATACTGATGAGTGGTATCATTTAGCAGTTGTTAATGACGGCCAAACAACGACATTAACTGTTAATGGCGTTAGCGATTACGGAAAATCAGAACAAGTCGCAGGAATTGCAGCTTTAGAAGGTAAAGGCTGGAACATTGGTGCATCTGAGTGGGGAAATGAATTAGATGCACTATTTGCAGGCAACATCCAAGAAATACGAATTGCTAATGAGGCTTTAACCGAAGAAGAATGGCTTGTGCAAGGTGCTGAAGACGATGAACCATTCGAAGGAACTAACGATAGAATTCCATTTTTAACAAACAAAAACAATTATAATTTTCTTTTTGTCCCAGATACACAAAAATATTCAAGCCAAAATCCAGAGATTTTTTATAGCCAAATGAATTGGATTGCTAAAAGCACTAAGAAGAACAATATAGTAATGAATACATTTGTTGGTGACATTGTCGATAGTAATTCAGAAAAGCAATGGCAGAATTCCCTTGAAGCCATTTCGTATTTAGATAAAAAAGATATTCCTTATATGATTGCAGCTGGGAATCATGACTATGCCGAAGGAGATCCGTTCTTAATCCATTACGGACCGCAGCGTTTTGAGAATAAAGAATACTATAAGGGATCTTCTCCTTCCGGATATGGCTCTTATGCAATAGTTGAAGCAGGAAGTTATGAATACTTATTATTAATAGTTGATATGGAAAATCTTCAAACAGACATTGAATGGTCAAAAGATGTTTTAAATCGTCATAAAGATAAACCGACTATTATCGCTTCTCATGATATTATTTATCCTGAGATTCAAAAGAATAAAACTGTTGTCGCTGAGTCGTCTAACGGCCGACTGATTTGGGATGAACTTGTAAATGATTACAATCAAGTGTTCATGACGGTAAATGGACATTATTTTGGAATCGCTCACCACGTTAAACAAAACGCATCAGGGAACGATGTCATTCAAATGCTAGTCAATTACCAATCAAATTATCGAGGGGGAAATGGCTGGCTAAGACTTGTAGAATTTGATGAAAAGAAAAACAAATTGTTTTTCCGTACTTATTCCCCATTTGTCGATAAAATGCCAAACAAAGAAAAAACATATATCGATTATAGATTTTTAACAGATGAATACAATTTATTTGAATTAGATTTGAATTTTAAAAAGAGATTTAACTTGAATTGAAGATCCATTTAGGATGGTTCGTTTTGAGGAAGAAATTTTATATTTTTTTACTTTAAGTTTTATTCCTTCTATTTTTGTCGTTAAGGAATGCTCCATTTCGTTAAGCTGTAAGCAGCTGAATGGAATGGAGCTTTTCTTTGGAAGCTGATTCCTGAAAGGGTGCAGTCTTCGTCAGACTTTGGAAAGAAGCTTTTTGACTGTTATAGGATAAAGCGGTTACAATAGTTATCGTGTATAGACTGCTTCTTAATAGGAGAGGAAAAATGAAATGAATCGAATACTAGCAGCTTTATTTTTAATAGCCGGTTTAATGCTTGCCTCGGCCTGCACGATGGACTCAGGTGATAACTCAGCTGAAGGTTCTTTAATGGTTAACGCTGATATAAGACTGCCTTCTGAAATCAGCAAAAATAAAGAAGAAACGCTCTCTGTCGCTGTAACACAAGGCGAAGATGCTGTAGATGATGCTTCCGGCGTGGAATTCGAAATATGGAAAGCTGAAAGTAAAGAAGATAGCGAAATGATCAAAGCGGTACATAAAGGCAAAGGCATCTATGAAATCAAGAAAACGTTCAGCGAAGATGGCATCTATTTTGTTCAAACACATGTGACCGCCCGTGACATGCACGTTATGCCTAAAAAAGAATTTACCGTAGGGGAATTTCCTAAAGAAAAGGCTGAAAAAGCAAAAGAAGCTGAAAAGACAAAAAATGCAGAAGATGATCATAGTCACCACTAGGAGGCCAGGGCCGATGCTCTGGTCTCTTTTGTATTCTTAAAAAAGATAAAAAGAGGATTATTGCGGTTAACCTTTTTATCATTCAATCTTTACATAAAATTAATAATTATTTGTTACATTATTGCTAAGCAATATCGAAATCCGATATTAAGGAGGCGCTTCTTATAATTGCGTGAATTCATTCTTGGAGCCATTAAAATTCACATTCTGTATCATGCGAAAATCGAGCCGATTTACGGCTCATTCATGATTGAGGAATTGCGCAGCCACGGCTATGAAATTGGACCGGGCACACTATACCCGTATCTGCACAACCTTGAGAAAGCAGGATTCCTTACTAGGGAAGATAAAAAAGAAAAGGGGCGGATCCGCAAGTATTACAGCATAACAAAAGAAGGGGAGAAGGCATTGGAAAAATCAAAAGAGATGCTGAGAGAGCTTGCCAGAGAAGTCTTAAAGGAGGAATGGTGAAAATATGTTTAGAACGTGGCTTGAAATCCTTCTTGTGTCTACTAAGCTTGGGCTGACGTCATTTGGCGGTCCTGTTGCACATTTAGGTTATTTCAGAGATGAATATGTAAAGAAGAGGAAGTGGCTTGACGAACGGGGCTATGCTGATTTAGTGGCCTTGTGCCAGTTCCTTCCGGGTCCGGCGAGCAGTCAGGTCGGAATCTCAATTGGCATAGTCCGGGGCGGCTTGGCAGGAGGATTTTTATCATGGTTTGGATTTACAATTCCTTCTGTCATTGCCCTCATCTTATTTGCTTATTTTGTAAAAGGCTTTCAGGCGGAAGACGCAGGATGGATCGATGGTCTGAAGGTTGTGGCTGTGGCAGTTGTTGCGCAGGCCATTTTGGGCATGGGGAAAAATCTGACTCCGGACAGGCCGAGAATTACAATGGCCATTATTGCTGCTGTTTGTGCCCTTTTCTTTCCAACCGCCATTGGGCAAATCGCTATTATATTAATTGCAGGTGCTGCTGGATATTTGATATACAAAAATAAAGAGGTTTCAAAGGCAGAAAAGTTGAATCTATCCATAAGCAGAAAAACAGGTATCATAGCCTGGGTTTTATTTTTGGGGCTGCTGATTCTTCTTCCGGTGATCAGGCAAGTGTTTCCCTCTATATGGACGGCTATGTTTGATACCTTTTACCGTGTTGGTTCAATCGTATTTGGCGGGGGACATGTCGTGCTCCCGATGATTGAACGGGAAGTCGTGCCGCAAGGATGGGTAAGTGAAGAGATCTTCCTTGCCGGTTATGGAGCTGCACAGGCAGTACCGGGACCGCTGTTTACTTTTGCAAGTTATCTGGGTGCATCGATCAATGGTGTATCAGGTGCAATTGCTGCAACAGCAGCAATGTTTTTGCCGTCGTTTCTGCTCGTCGTTGCTATGCTCCCTTTTTGGAATACGCTAAGAGAAAAAAGCAGCGTACAAGCCGCATTAATGGGAGTGAATGCGGCTGTTGTCGGTATTCTGCTTGCAGCTCTTTACAATCCGGTATGGACAAGTGCAATCAAAACGTCCAGCGATTTTGCCCTCGCTTTAATAGCATTTGCACTTCTTGTCTACTGGAAGCTCCCGCCTTGGCTAGTGGTTCTTGCAGGGGCTGCCGGGGGAGTTCTCATTCAAAAACTTGGATAATAAAAGAAGAGAGAATAGTTGGAGAGGGATGATAAAATGCAAGATTTAAAGTATCCTATTGGTCTTTTTTATGCACCTGAAAAAATAGAAACAATCCATTTGAAAGGCTGGCTAGATGAACTGGCTGCAGCGCCCTCAAGATTAAAAACAGCCGTTTTGGATTTATCAGATTCACAGCTGGATACGCCCTATCGCGAAGGAGGGTGGAGTGTGCGCCAGGTAGTTCATCATTTGGCAGACAGTCATATGAATGCCTATATAAGAATAAAACTTGCCTTAACAGAAGAGAACCCGGTTATTCGTCCATATGAGGAAAAGGCATGGGCAGAATTATCAGATTCAAAGCATGGGGAAATTGAGGTGTCGCTCGTATTGCTTGAACATTTGCATAAACGCTTGGTCATGCTTGCATCGTCTCTCTCTGAATCTGATTTAAACAGGACATTTTATCACCCTGCGAATAAAACCTCCGCTACATTGGCTGAAACACTGGGTGTTTATGCGTGGCATGGGAATCATCATATTGCTCATATTGAGAGCCTTAGAAAAAGAATGGGCTGGTAAGTAAAAAGGAGATCTTCACTAAGAGATCTCCTTTTTCATTAAAAATATAGATATGGGCTAACCTGCCCAACCCCTCGGCCAGAACGGCTCCGTCAGTAAAGGCAAAAAGCGCCTTTTCTGCCGGATCCTTATCTGTCTGTCGAAGCTAAACGGGCGGTTCCGCTTTTCTAGGCAGCAGGATCAACCTCAACTGCTTCATTTAACACTTCTTCAGGAATAGAGAAGTTCTTAAGCTCATTCATTTCAGAGAATTCAGATGTGATCGTTTGCTGCATCTCGATCTTCTGTTCATTTTCAGTGATAAACATTTTAATGTCCATTTTTAGTGATTTGGGGAAATAAGTTTCTTTGTCCAGTGTGTACGTATAATCAATTTGTTCTATGTCCATTTGCTCCAATGCTGCCTGCATTGCAGGATCAGAGCCCATCATATTCCCTGTAAGACTCATCAGTTTTTCACCATTGCCTTTAACATTAAGTATATATTCACCTTCGGTTTCTTCCATCTGGATATCATCTGCCATTTGTTCCAGCTGTTTGATTTGCTCAGCAGGAGTCATCGTTTTCTGCTGATTCATCATTTCACCCATGCCTGGTCCGGCCTGTTTCATTTTAACCCATCCGCCTGACTGTACATCTTTTATGTAAATGAATTCCTTATCCATATACATTTCAATTGTATTTGTTTGTCCTTCAGCTTCCATTTGCATCGTTTGCTGCATGAAAAGTGGCTCTACATTTGTTTTTGTCTGCATGTCTGCATTTGTTTCCATCGTTCCTTCTTCAGTTGTCATAATCATTTTCAGTGTGCCGTCCATAGCGAAGTTTTTAAGCTCAGCAGATTTTTCACTGGCAGCAGCCAATACTTCTTGAGATGTTGCATTTTTGTCAGTTTCACTTGTTTCTTTGGTTTCAGCTTCGGTTTCAGCAGTCTCTGCCGCTTTATCTTCTTTTTCTGTAGTAGCGGTGCTTTGACCGCATCCGGCTAAAAGCAATGCAATCAATAAACTGATAATCCATCCTGATTTTTTCAAAATTAACGAGCTCCTCTCCAATTTGGTGAATCAAGGTGTACACTTTCTTAAACGATTAAAACTAAATAAAGTTTCACTTTTTTTCCATAACCCCTAATTTATATTTGGAAAACATTTGAACTATCCCCTTTAGTATCCAATTTGAAACGCTTATTTAGAAAAAATGACAAACAAAAAAGACCATTTAAAAATGGTCCATTTTGTCTAACCTTTTATTCAGTTTCATTCATTCCCCATGTTTTCACTCCGTCTGATTCGAAAATGCCAAGAGTGACATCTGCAATATCAGGATCGGTATATAAGTGATCCTTCACCCTGATTTTAATATCATCTGCAACAGCTAGAGATAACCCGGGTTTTAGTTCCATATAGCTTTCAACATGGTATTTGCGCCCCTCCTGAAGAATACGGAGATTTTTAATGTCTTCAACGTCAGGATCAGATAGAATCATTTCTGCAATTCGGTCCTCTACATCTTTAGGGGCAGCAACTCCGATTAATCCAATTGTATTTTCATAACCGATTTTAATGGCAATGCCTATCAGCAATACTCCAATCATCATCGTACCTACACCATCTAAAACGTAAAAACCGGTGAAATAAGACACTACGATTGATACAAGGGCCAATAATGCACCAAATGTAGCAATAATGTCTTCGTAGAAAACAAGTCTTGTTGGAGGCGAAGCAAGACTTACATGTTTAAATGCATTTGCTGCAACGCCAAATCCTTTTGCTTCTGTTCTTGTCTCATGTGCAATTTCTTTCATTGCTTTAATAAGAATGAGACCGTCAATTATAACAGCGATAACAAGGATTCCCGCATTTAACAGGATATTTGTGGTTGCTTTAGGGTGCTGAATCAGTTCCCAGCCTTTATGGAGCGTTTCGTATGCCATAATGGAAATTACGATAACCGCAATCAAAACGAAGAGATTCACTACACGGCCGAAGCCGGTTGGAAATCGTTTTGTCGGAGCTTTTTCAGCAAGAGCACTTCCGATAAAAACAAACCCCTGATTAATGGCATCCGCTGCTGAATGCAAAGTGGTGGCAAACATGGTTCCATTCCCGCTTATAAAAGCAGCGATTCCTTTAATAATCGTTAATGCCGTATTCCCGAGAGCTGCAATGCCTGAAGATTTATTTCCCTTTTTAAGAAGCTGAAAAAACGTCATATGCACACCTGCCAAATCATGATTATTTTTCTATTGTTACTATCCTTCAAACCTGCTGAAATTACTCAATTTCAATGTCCGCATTCGTGTTCCGGATTGGATCGAGCCGCTCTTTCCTGAGAAGGTAAAGTCTGTAAGAATGGCTGCATATGACCTTCAATATGGCGTAGGTCGGAACGGCAAGCAGCATTCCAAGCAATCCTCCCATGCTTCCCGCAACAATCAGGAGCAGGATGATAGTTAAAGGGTGAATATCAAGTCTTTTGCCCATAATCAGCGGTGAAGAAATATTGCCGTCGATTTGCTGAACAACAATAACGACTATAAGTACTTGTACAACCATAAACGGTGAATCCAGGAAGCCTACTATTACAGCAGGAATTACTGCTATAAACGGTCCAAGGAAAGGAATGACGTTTGTCAGCATCGCAAACATCGCAAGCAGAATGGAATAATCAAGTCCAATAATTAAGTAACCTATGTACATCATTACACCAACGACAAGACTGACAAGAGCCTGTCCCTGAATGTACGAGCTTAGGGCATGATCCATATCCTTTAAAATGAGCTTCGCTTCGTTTGCTTTTGTATAAGGCAAAAAGCGCAAAACTTGTTTTGGAGCATATTCACCATCTTTCAGCAAATAAAAAACAATAAACGGCACCGTAACAAAAATTGTTGCAATGCTTGTCAGAATGCCAATGAAATTAGAAACGCTGCTGCCGATATTGCTTACATTCGACTGGAAATAGTCTGTAACAGAAGCTGTCATCTTTTCGAAAGTCAAAATATCATTCTGTTCAAACCGGGCAAACCATTTATTTTCTCTTAGAGCAAGAAGTTTATCCTGCAGGGTTTGCACAATCTGAGGAAAGTTATTGATCAGTTCTTGAAATTGTTTCTGAATAACCGGTCCGATCAAGAAGATTACTAATGTTCCAAGGCCAATAACGAGCAGATAAATAATGATGATCGAGATGGTATTCGGAACGCCTTTTCTTCCTAAAAATCGCACGATCGGGCGAAGTAAATAAAAGATGATTCCTGAAACCAAAAACGGGAAAAATAAGGTCGTGAATATGATTTCAAGCGGTCTGAAAATGAAATCTACTTTAGTCGACAGCAGAATAATCGTTAAAAAGATAATGATTCCATAACCAATTTTAAAAATGCGGTCCTTCGGCAAATGATATGCACCACCTTTTGATGTATTTCTCACTTCCATGAGTTTGCGGAGATTTGCCATATGTAGCTTTTCCCATAAGGGGGAAAGGTGAAACAAATTGTTTTCATTATATCATTCCATAGCCCAGTCTCACTAACTCGGTTACAGGGATAAATGCAGCAGGCTGCGCCATGCCATTCTGTCATTCCCATAGTTTGTAATGCTTTTCAAGCTCATTAAGGGATAGTAAGTTTTTTTGCAGGGCTGGAGGACAAGAGCGGTTATATTTCATAATTTCTTTATTAATTTGTTCAGCTTCTGTTATACGTTTTTCATCATCAGTGAGTTTCATCAATTTTTCTATGCGCTGCTTAATTTCTTTCTGCATTCTAATCCATGCAGGGAGGTAGTTTGCATTTTTGACAATTTTCGTGAAGATATCCCCCTCAAGAGCGCTTTTTGGAAGTGGCTTACCCATGCCCGGCAGTTTTTCAGCACCGCCTTTTTTTTCAAAATCCTTATAAATAGAACTCATTAAATCTCTGTTTGATAAATCCTCATTGTTTTTCTTCAAAAAAAGACCCCCTATTGTTCATTTATAAGGATAACTTCTTGATGAATTTGGAAAGTCCTGTAAGAATCTTAGTCAAATTTGTGAAATAGAAAAACCTATCATAAAAGATAGGTTTCAGAGGGCGGTGTTTATGCTTTGAACATAGGTGACATCATTGTTCATTGAACTCTGTTTGGATAAAAGATGTCATAAGTAATCTATTATATAGGAGGAAGAAACATCCAGGGACTTTCATTAGGAAAATCTTTTTCCTTAGGCCAATTTCTAGACGATAAGCTGAATGTTGCGATAAAATAGACTTATTCCTCTATTAATTCTCTTCAAAACGTTGTGTAAAATGAAACTATGAGGTGATGCAGTATTGTCGTTTTCTGTTGATAATATCATATTAATTTTAGCTGTTCTTTTAACAATCGGTGTTTTGACTGCAAAGTTTTCCTCTCGGCTTGGTTTGCCTTCACTCGTTTTTTTTATTGTTGTCGGTATGGTGCTCAGCAATTATATTTATTTTGATAATGCAAAGCTTGCCCAGTTATTTGGAATTATTGCCCTGGTGATTATTATTTTTGACGGGGGATTGCAGACAAAATGGGTGGATGTCAGAAGAATTCTTGTGCCATCATCCATGCTTGCTACAATCGGCGTTTTTATTACGACGATCATAATCGGCTTATTTGCAAAATTTATTCTCGATTTAACCTGGCTTGAGGGGTTATTGTTTGGGGCAATCGTCGGATCAACTGATGCAGCAGCAGTGTTTGCTGTTCTCGGCAACAAAAACATCAGAAAGAAGTTGACGTCTACTCTGGAGGCTGAATCTGGTACGAATGATCCAATGGCCGTATTTCTGACAGTAACGATCATTCATCTGATTGGGCAGCCAGATACGAGTATTATTGAACTTGTCTTAAGGTTCTTCTGGGAGATGGGTTTTGGTCTTGCAGCAGGTTTGCTCTTCGGAAAGCTTGCAGTGTGGACCATTAACAAAATAAATTTGGATTCATCTGGACTTTATCCCGTTTTATCGCTTGCATTTGCCATTTTAACATACAGCTTAACCACGTTCGCACATGCAAGCGGACTCCTTGCTGTTTATGTCATGGCTGTCATAGTCGGAAATTCAGATTTAACCTTCCGGCATTCCATCATTCGTTTTAATGAAGGCTTTGCTTGGATGATGCAAATTTTAATGTTTATATTACTTGGCTTGCTGGTGTTCCCGAATCAGCTTTTGGGCATCGTTTGGGAAGGTTTGCTGCTGTCAGTGATCTTAATGATAGTGGCGCGTCCAATAGGAGTCTTTATCAGCATGTTTGTTTCAAAGTTTTCTATAAAGGAAAAACTGTTTATTTCCTGGGCGGGATTAAGAGGAGCTGTTCCGATCGTTTTGGCTACTTATCCGATGCTTGCTGGACTTGAGAACAGTCAGCTGATCTTTAATGTCGTTTTCTTCGTTGTCCTGACTTCGGCATTGCTTCAGGGTGCGACGATAACACCTCTTGCCAATAAGCTGAACCTGTCAGAAAGCAAGAAAAATTCATTGAATCATACCCTTGAATTAATCTCGATCGGCAAAACTAATAATGAAATGATTGAGCTTGAGGTTGGGGAAGGCGCCAGTGTTTCAGGAAAAGAATTAAAAGACATTGAGCTGCCGAATGATGCTTTAATAACGGCTGTTATAAGAGATGAAAAACTTCACACTCCGAGAGGAGATACAAATATTTTTTCAGGTGATACCTTATATATTCTCGTCTCCAAGAAAAACCGGGAAAAGATTAAAACGATTTTTCAGGGAGAAATCGTGGAGAGTGCCGGTAATTTTGATTAAATGCAGAGGGAGAAAGCGATGCAGCACAAGCTGCATCGTTTTTTTATTGGGTTATTTAAATTCTTATCAAAACATTATTCTTGCTTTTTTTACAAAATTCGTTCTTTTTTACTACATATTGTCAGTATTGATATATAATAACATTGAATAGTGAAAAAATTACGATTAATCAGTTAAAACCAATATGAAGGAGGAATAAAAAATGAGAAAAATCATCGCGTGTGTATTAGCCATTTTATTTTTTACCGTATATTCAGCAGTTCCTGCCGTTTTCGCTGAAGAAAACACAGGATTAAGCGAAGAAGAAATCCTTCAGCTGGTAATGGAAACAAACGAGAAGATCGATTCTTTAATCGTAAAAGCCGTTGCAGAAGCAGAGAAGATTGAGAGCAAGTACTTACATAATAAAAACAAGACGGAAGAGAAAATGGCGCAATTGCAGGCAGAACTGACAAAATTATCCTCAGAATTTCCGGATGCAAAAGATGATGAAAAAATGAAGAAGAGAATAGAGAATTTGGAAGAAAAGCTGCTGAAAGAAAAAGAAAAATTTGCAGAGTTTCAGAACGAGTTCGACAGAGAGCTTGGTGACTTAATTCAGAACTTGGTGGATGTAACAAATGAAATGTCTGCTAAGACCATCAGCAAAGCTGCTGAAAATGGCGTAACTGTGGAATGTACATGGGTTTTAGTTGAGCTCGGCGGAAAAAAGGTCTGGGTGGATCCGCTGAAAGTTGTTGGACCATAAACAGAGAACAAGGTTCCGCAATCCTTTTCTAATTTGGGGGGCTATCATATGGAAGGGCTGCATATTTTTAAAAAGGGCAGTTACATCAATAAAGTAAAACAGGAGTCGGCAGAATTAAGTCTGCTGCTGAAAAATGAAGGAACTGAAATTCTCTTTCAAAGCATAGTGAAGGATCGCATGTTCTACATTTATCCAGGAGAAAAGAGAGACTCCTTTGAATTTTATTACATCATTAAAGGGGAAGTTCTCTTTGAGGAGAATAACGAAAGCAAAGTACTGAAGGAGAAAGATTATTTCTATGTTCAGGACTTGAAAAAACCAATTTTTTTTAAAGCATTAACCGATTTAGAACTGCTTTGGTTTATTACAGAACCGGCATTTGATGATTTAAGCGACGAAATAGAGAAATGGACAAGCATGGTACAAAAAGTAGAACAAAAAGATCGCTACACATATAATCACAGCATGCGGGTTCAAGAGTATTCCATTAAGATTGCCAAAGAGATGGGGCTTGATAAGAAGAGGCTTGAGAATCTCTATGTTGCATCGCTGCTTCATGATATCGGGAAAATTAATGTAGGGACTGATATCTTAAATAAACCAGACAAACTGACTGATGAGGAATTTTCTATCATTAAGAAGCATCCCGCAGACGGAGCTGATATTTTAAAACATCAGAAAGGTGTAAGTGACATCATTCTTCAGCATCATGAAAAATTAGATGGTTCAGGCTATCCTTTCGGACTGAAATCGGAAGAAATCCTGCTGGAATCAAAAATCGTGACAGTAAGCGATACATATGATGCGATGACACAGGATCGTGTTTACCGGAGTGCGCTTAGTGCAGCCGAAGCGGTGCGGGAACTGAAGAAATGGAGTGGAATCCATTTTGATCAAGAAATCGTGAATACGTTCATTTCCCTCTTGAAAAAGGAAGGTAAAATTGACTAAGGCATCTTCCTATTCTAAAGCTTTTTATCTTAGTATAATGGAACATACATAAAGATGAAGGCAGTGAGAAAATGGAGATTTCGGAGATACTTGTTTTTATAGAGGAGTATGGCTATCTTGCCTTGTTTGTGATGCTTTCTGCCGGAACCTTTTTTATTCCTCTTCCGAATGAAGTGATTGTTATGATGGGCGGATTTGCTTCATCTCATGGGATTCTGCACCCAGTACCTGCCTTTTTTTCATCCTATTTAGGGATCATGACGGCACTCACCTTCTGGTTTTTAGTTGGGAAAAGCTTTGGGGAACTGGCTCTGTCTTTTTTAGTCAGAAGAGAAAGAGCGCAGCGCAGATTTATCAAATTTCAGCAATTATTTGCAAGACATGGCGATTATACACTGGGCATGACCTATTTTTTCCCGCTGCTGCGGCATCTGGGTCCAGTCCTGGCAGGGATGAATAAATTAAAGTTCTGGAAATTTGCTCTGCTGGCATATGGTTCATCCTTTTTGTGGGCCATTCTCTTTTTTTGTATGGGCAATAAATTCGGCGCTTCCATTGATGCAGTAAATGGGTATCTTTCTAAATTTGGACCGTTTTTTATCGGGGTTGGATGTATTCTATTTCTGTCGATTATTATTATTAGATATTACCGAAGAAAGAAATTGAGATCACCCAGAAAAGGTAATTGAATAAATATAGAAACATTTTTGTTCGAAGAAGCCATTCAGGCATATTGAAAGACACAGATAAGCAGCTTTTATATATCGATATTAAACAATTGCAGATAACTGCTGAAAAACTCGGGTCATTTTATTCTCGGGTTTTTTTTATTAGATTGAACATCCAAACAAAAGAGTATACCGTTAGCTTATTAAACAAACCTTTAAAAGACAGTGTTTAGAAAACTGTCGAATTTCTGCGAATGGGAAGATGACGGATCATGTTAAGATGAAAGTTGAATCTAGGCATAGAAAGGAATAACGATATGAAAAAGATACTCTCTCTATTAGGAATGCTCGTTTTAGTTATTTTACCGAATACAGTTTTTGCGCATACACATATGACTTCTTCAACTCCTGAAGAAGGATCAACAATAACGGAACCAATCAAAGAAATTGAGTTAACCTTTGATACAGCGATTGAGTCACTGAGTACGATTACATTAACTAAAGATGGTGCTGAGGTTCCACTGGAAGTGAAGGCTGAAGGAGAAACACTTAAAGGAATTTCATCGAGTGAACTCGAAAATGGATCATACACAGCAGACTGGAAAATTATCGGAGAAGATGGACATGAGATGGAAGGCACTCTCGCCTTTACGGTTCAGCAAGAAGTCAAGGAAGAAGAGCCTCAATCATCAAAGGAAGACGAATCAGCTGTAAATGAGGCTGAGGATAATCAGAAAGCTGATAATGAAAAGGCAGCACAAACAGATGAACAAACAGAAAGTTCGGAATCAGAGCAGGCTGAGAACAGCCCAGTCATGACGATTATCCTTGTTGCTATTGGTGTGATTGCCGTTATCGGTATTGTTTTCTTAATGAAAAAGAAAGGCTGATAAACATGGCTTATCTCATACCGATTGGAGAAGGGATCACGTATGTTCTCTTCTCTTTCTTAATTGGGCATGTTGTCCTGCAGTTTGTCAAAAAAGACAAGAAACCTGAAATTCGAATTCCAAAACCATTTTTGCTTCTAACAGTTTTGCTGGCCGTTGTTTTTTCTTTTCTGCCGGTATTAAAAATTATCCTGAGTTTTTATCATATGGCTGGTCTCAGTCAAACGATAAAATCGGTATTGGCTGATTTTCAGGCGGGTCAATCGTGGTTAATGACTGCAGCCGCAGCAGCATGTCTATGGATTGCCATATACTTGGACGGTTCTAAATATTTTCAGGGAGTACTTTTACTTTTCATGATCGCTGCATTGGGATATGCAAGCCATGCTGCAACATTATCCTTCTGGCCGGGGATCGCATCTCACAGCATTCATTTTCTTTCCGTCACATTGTGGACGGGCGTATTGCTTCATACAGCTTGGTTTTCAAAAAAAACAGCGAATTGGCAGGCTTTCCTCAGCTGGTTTACGCCGTTTGCGCTCGTATGTATGACAGTTTTGACTGCAAGCGGGTTAATCGTCATGACATTTGTCGTTGATCTGAATGATTATGTCCATGCATGGAGCCTATCTTATGGACAAGTGATTCTATTAAAACATATCAGTATAGTCCCGCTGCTGGTCTTTGCTTTTCTGAATGGCTTTGTAGGCAAAAGGGCCGGTCATATCCAGACTCTTGTCTGGGTAAGAGCCGAGAGCCTTGTCGTCATGATCGTTTTCTTTTTAACAGGAGTATTAGGGACACAGGCTCCTCCGCATGATGTCAGCACAACCCTTCGTTCAGACGGTGCTTCGCCTTTATTTGAATTCATTAAAGACTTAAAGATCCAGGCGCCGATTGAAATCGGATTTGCTTTCTCACTGAATGGAATGCTGCTTTTTATTTTTGCAGCTCTTTTTCTTGGCATGATCGTGATCAGTTTTATTAAAAAAAGAAATGCATATGCAGCTTGTGCATTTGCGGTATTATTTATTGTTTCTGCTTATCTTGCTTTTATGGCGAATGTTGCTGTGAGTTAATCAGCGGGCCGATAATAAGACAATATTCTATAATAAAGGAAAGGAGGGATTCTCATGCCGGAACATTCTTTTCATTTAAAAGCACATTGGCCAGGCCTTAGAAATGACGTCGGGGAAATCGAAAGCGGAAATTTAAAAACACAGGTGTCGATTCCGCCGGAGATGGAAGGTCCTGGTGTTGGAACAAACCCTGACGAGATGCTTCTTGGAGCTGCTGCAACCTGCTATATCATCACACTTGCAGCTATGATGGAGCGCAGCCGATTGGAAAAAGAAGACCTTGCGATGACATCAGAGGGAATCGTCGATGTTACAAAAGGTGTGATTACGTATAAAAAAATTATTCATCGGCCTGTCATTGTGTTAAAAAGCACAGCAACTGTCAAAGATGAAGAGCTTGCAAGAAAGCTTGCAGAGAAGGCAGAGAGCTCTTGTATGATCAGCCGTGCGATTAAAGGCAACGTTGAAATGGGTCTTGAAGTGAGCATCATTAAAAAAGCAGTCACCTCCTAGAGGCAACTGCTTTTTTTTAGATTGAACACAAGATTCCAGTGTTGAAGTCAGAGCCGAATTCCTATAAGCAGTTTTTCTGATTAAACGTGTAATCTCTTCTTCTTAAGTGTGGTTATAATGCTATATGAAACTTCTTTCCACAGCGATTCGTCTTCTTTATACGATGCTGTTAAAGTCTGGATCATTTCTGATTGCTTTGCTTTGAAATCCGGGTGCTCTTTATCCGGCAGTGATTTTCTTAAACGTTCAACGAGCTGCTGAATTTTTGGAGCCCGGGGTCCCCAGACAGCTTTTTCGTTTCCAGCTTGATCGAAGAAGATAAAGATAGGAATCGCACGTGATGTACCGTTTGTTAAATATTGATCCATGAGCTCAAGGTTTGAGTCGCGCAGCAAAAAGCGGACGTCCATACCTGCTTCTTCTGCAATTTTTAATAGAATGGGATTGTTCAGCATGGCATCTCCGCACCAGTCCTCAGAAAGAACAATGACACGAAGGGATTGATTGCGGATGCTCTCAAGAATGGATACATCGTCTTCATCCAATGAAAACTTCTGATAGATTGTGTTCATTTCTTCTTTATTTACATTCATTTTTTCGATATATTCCTGTGCAGTTAATCCTTTAGCAAACCATGTATTTAGTGACATATTTAAGACCTCTCCCAGGATTGATTTAATGATAACGGTATCAGAATCTCCTGTAAAAATCCAGAAAGTTGAACTGATTATTTAAATTTACGATTTGTCTTTATAATGGAGCTCAGATTCATGTACAAGAATGACGCGTAAATAGCCTCTTGTTTTTAAAATTTCACAATATCCGCTTTCATATTTATGAAAAAGAGTATAGATTTCATTTTTGTAAATCACGAGGTCCTGCATTTTTCTGCCGCCCTTCAATTTGTTTTGTTACAGGAAAGACGCAGGAAATATCCTCAAAGTTACCAGTTTTTATAAAAAAATAGGGACCAAAAGACGATGAGGTTTTCGAATAGTTTAGTATAATAGTATTTTGTTAATACATAAGGTATACAGAGTAAGGGGAGAAGTTCATGATTGAAAAATATATGACGACTGAAAGTTTAATTGAAATTGCTGTAAGCATCGGTATTTTCGTGCTGTTTATGGTCCTTCGAAAACTTTTTACGAAATACGTATTCAAAATGATTTTGAAGTTCAGCAACAAAACACCGACTGATATTTTCAGGAATGTCCTGGTTGCCTATGAAAAACCGCTCCGCATGTTTTTTATTCTGATCGGTTTATATATGGCCATTCTGTATTCGCCTTTTTTAGATAACCAAAGGGACGTTCTTAGTCAATTCTATCGATCTTCCATTGTGCTTGTGCTTGCATGGGGTCTTTACAATCTGACGGCATCTTCATCTCTCTTATTTGATAAAGTGAATCGCCGTTTTGAACTTGAGATGGATGATATTCTTGGTCCCTTTTTATCCAAGGTTATGCGCTTTCTTATTCTTGCGCTGACATTCAGCATCATTGCTCAGGAATTTAAGTATGATGTAAATGGTTTTGTGGCAGGGCTCGGACTTGGCGGTCTTGCATTTGCCCTTGCAGCGAAAGAGACGATCGGCAATTTTTTTGGCGGAATCATTATCATTACAGAAAAGCCTTTTACGCTCGGCGACTGGATTAAGACGCCAAGTGTCGAAGGAGTTGTAGAGGATATCTCATTTAGAAGCACGAGAATCCGGACATTTCCGCAGGCGCTTGTAACTGTGCCAAACTCAACACTTGCCAATGAGCCCATTACGAACTGGACGAAAATGGGCAAAAGACAAATTCAATTCACTATTGGCGTGACATACGATACAACAGAATCTCAGTTGAAAACATGTGTGAAGAGAATTGAACATATGCTGTCTGAGCACGATGGGATTCATGATGACACAATCAATGTCATCTTTAATGCTTTTGGCGACAGCAGCCTTGATATTTTCTTAAACTTCTTCACGAAAACAACAGCCTATGCAGATCATTTAAGTGTGAAGCAGGATATTAATTATAAGATCATGGCGATCCTTGAAGAAGAGGGTGTAGGTTTTGCATTCCCAAGCCGCACAATATATGTGGAAGGCGCTAAGCAGGATGCATTTGAAAAAACAAAGCAGTATAGCTAGGGACCGGTGTTAAGACACCGGTTTTTTTGTGCTCTCAAGTTTGATAAAATAACGAAAGATGATAAAGAGAGGAAGAAGTTTTTTGAAAAAAAGCACGATTTTATTTATTGGGGCAGGCCGAATGGCGGAATCCATCTTATCTGGACTTGTACAATCTCCAAACGTAAAGGACATTTATGTATCGAATCATAGGAATAAAGAGAAACTGTTTTACCTTCAGAAAAAGTATCAGGTAATCCCTTCTTTAAATTGGAGGGAAGATATTGAAAAAGCGGATATGGTGGTTCTTGCAATGCCGCCAGAAGTTCATTTGAGTTTATTGCAGGATATGTTGCCGTTTATTCATAATCATTTTGTTGTTACAATAGCAGCCGGGATCGGGCCTTCTTTCTTGGAAAAGCATTTGCCTGAGAATACTCCTGCTGCATGGGTGATGCCTAATACTGCATCAGAAATCGGTCAGTCGATGTCCCTTGTCGCATACGGGAAAGCTGTGCTTGAAAATCATAAAAGCATGCTGAAGCAAGTACTTGATGCAATAGGCGAGGCTGAGGAGTGCTCAGAAGAGCAGGTTCATCAATTAACAGCAATCACAGGAAGTGCCCCCGCTTTTCTTTATGCATTTTCAGAGAGTTTAATTGACCAGGCTGAGTCCTACGGAGTCTCTCATAAAACGGCTGTCAGACTTGTCGCGCAGATGCTGGCCGGCTCATCTTCCATGCTGAAAGCCAAGCTTGCTCCACAAGAACTTAGAGAGCAAGTGACAACACCCGGAGGAGCCACCGCTGAGGGAATAAAAGTGCTTCAAGAAGGCGGATTTGACGACTTAATTAAAAATGCAGTCATTGCTACAAATAAAAAAGCCATGAGCAAAGGGAAGGAATAAGCTAAAAAGACAGGGAAGGGTCAGGCGCGTTTCGAATTTTTAATAGTTGTTTCGCGCTTTCCCGTCCCATTGCAGGCTGGGCATGTTTTTCTGAAAAATGGAAGCTTTGATCTGATCTGTCCTTTTCCGCTGCATTTTACACAAATATTAATCATTTTCATTCGCATCACCGTCTGAATTTTCTTACTATTTATTTTACCACAGAATATCAGCTTAGAGTTAGTATCAAACACCCTGAATATGGGTGTTTTTTTTTTTCAAAACAGTCATTTCAGCGATAGTCTGCACCTATATTTTAATATATAAACTAATTGGAAAAGAGTGACTAAAAGGAGGAGGATAAATGGAGCCCCATCAAATGTCCGTCATCAAACAGCACAAAAAGCTGCCAAAGGCTGAAATTGGCAAACGCATGGTGCTGATTTGTTTCGGTGCAGTCTTGATGGCAATAGGTCTGGAAATCTTCCTCGTTCCTAATCGTGTGATAGATGGCGGGATTGTGGGAATTTCCATTATCCTTTCTCATCTGACCAAAGTTAAGCTTGGTATTTACTTGTTTTTTCTGAATGTGCCCTTTTTCTTCATTGGGTATAACCAGATTGGAAAGACGTTTGCGCTTTCTACTTTGTTGGGTGTAGGAGTTATGTCTTTTACGACGGCTTTGCTTCATCCTGTTCCTGTTTTGACTGAGGATCTCTTGCTTGCATCTGTTTTTGGAGGAATTATACTTGGCATCGGAGTCGGTCTGGTCATCAGGTATGGAGGATCCCTTGACGGTACAGAAGTTCTGGCGATTTTATTTAATAAGCAATCTCCTTTTTCCGTTGGGGAAATTATCATGTTTTTTAACCTGTTTATTTTAGGAAGTGCCGGTTTTGTATTTGGCTGGGACCGGGCGATGTATTCTCTTATTGCTTATTTCATTGCTTATAAGACGATTGACGTGGTCATACAGGGACTTGATGAATCGAAATCTGCATGGATTATAAGCGAAAATCCGGATGAGGTGGGTCAGGCAATCTTAGCCCGCCTCGGCCGCGGAGTTACGTACTTGAACGGGGAAGGAGCGTATACCGGCGATAATAAAAAGGTCATTTTTTGTGTGATTACAAGACTGGAAGAAGCAAAGTTAAAATCCATTGTTGAGGAATTAGATCCTTCTGCTTTTTTAGCTGTTGCCAATATTACAGAAGTAAGAGGCGGCCGCTTTAAAAAGAAGAGTATCCATTAAAAGACATATTTTTTTAAAATACAGCAGGATAACAAAAAAAATTACACGTGCAGCTAAGTAAAAAGACCCGAACTCTTTGTAAATTGTTAAATCGTGTCGCGCCGGTCTCTTTCCATTACGAGAGTCGAAAATCTCCATTAAAAGAACGATGAATTTTGCCCTTAACCTAGTCGGGATTCAATAAATAGTCAAATAAATAGGGATAAATCATCATTTACTAAATTTTCAGATTAATTATGATATCAATAAAGGAGGAGATAAAATGGGTAAAGGAAGAATTCGTGTGGAAGAAAGTATTAAAGTGCAGACGGATGAAGAAATGTACGAAGCAACTTTAATTGAAAAAGCGGAAGAGGAAGAAGTAAAGTAAGAATCAGCCGTTTTAAGACACCGTGTGAATCCTTGATGATTTTGTCTCTAGTGAAAAAAGGTATGGTTTGCCCTGATTGTTGGATCAGAGATTTATGAACGAAACGAAGAAGAAAGGTAAAATGTTTATTACCCAGATCCTAAAGCTGAGCAATAAAAGCAGAACAGGAGATTCATAATTGCAATCGGGATATGAACAACTTTCATGGACAATAAATGGGGAGACTATCTTAGCGGATAGTCTCTTTTTTGATTTCTGTTAGAAGATTCAGAAAATATAGTTTTGGCATATAAAAAAGAGGGTACGGTACACCGTACTCTCTCTAAGTGGTTATAGCTGTGAAGCAAGAACCACAGCACCTTCAGGAGCTTTGTTTCCTGCTTTTGGTTCATATCGTTATGGCTATTGTATCCCAATTGAGCTCGCCTTCCAGGTTCATTTCGTACATGACGGCACCATGTCCGGATGAATCTGGAACGAATGAACCGGCTGCGACTGGATTTTTATTCTCAATCTGCCAGATTTGATAGACTTCGCCGTCTTTCAGCTGCTTCAGCTGTTCAGCCTGAAGGATGACCATTTCTTTTGAATCGTTTTTCATCAGTGAGGCCATTGCCGTTACGCTATTCATTTGCTCATCTACCGGGGCAAGTGCAACTTTTTTTTTCAAATCTTCGCTGCTGAATGCTGCTCTATTGGAGGATTATCTGACATTTGTTTTAAGAAATAGCCGTTTCCGAGATGTGATGCGAAAAGCAAGGCAGCTGCTGAAGGAAGAAGTAACCTGTTGGGCCGTTTTCAAGTGTCATTTCCCAATCTCCTCTAATTTGATCATTCTTTCATAAATTAAAGGATATCATCAATAGTCGCAATTTGAACTTCTGGAGATGTCCTTCATCGTATATATAGGATAACGGATATAAAATCATTTTGTATCACTTTTTATCTAAAAGCGGCAAACAAATAAACCGCCTTTAAAAGACGGTTTATTTGTTTTGTTATATATTATAGGTCATCAAATCCGTTGTCGATGGAGTTGACTTTCGTATACTGACGTGATTTTTGCTCAAAGAAATCAGACTTTCCGAGATCTACTTCTTCATAAGCTTTGATCCACTTCAGCGGATTTGTCCGGTTTTCCTCAAATGGGCGTTCAAAGCCAAGCTGATTGCACCTGACATTTGCATAAAATTTTATATAATCCTCAACGTCCTTCATATGAATTCCGTCTATTTTATTGCCTATGATAAAGCGTCCCCACTCAATTTCAAGAGCTGCAGCTTCCATAAAGGTTTCTTTGACAAAAGCTGCGAGTTCCTCTGTATGATATTCCGGGTACTCGCGCAGAACTTCTTTGAATATTTTTACAAACAAATCTACGTGTATTTGTTCATCACGGTTAATGTAGTTAATCATCGTGCTTGTCGCGACCATTTTTTGATTGCGGGCAAGGTTGTAGAAATAAGCAAAACCTGAGTAAAAAAACAGACCTTCAAGAATGACATCATACACAATGGATTTAAGAAGATTGCTGACGTTCGGCTCTTCAGCAAAGTCCTGATATCCATTCGTGACAAACTCGTTCCGTTTTCTTAAAATGGGTTCGCTTCTCCAATATTCAAATACTTCATCCTGCACATGCTTCGGAACAATGCTTGACAGAACATAAGAGTATGAATGATTATGGATGACTTCCTGCTGTGCGAGCATGATCATCAATGCGTTAATGCTTGAATCTGTTATATATTCCGAGACCTTTCCTGCATAATCGGTCTGGATGCTGTCAAGCAGTGCGAGCAGACCGATGATTTTCAGAAAAGCATCCTGCTCTTCTTTTGATAATTGAGGGAACTGCTTAATATCGCCGGACATATTAATTTCAAAGGGTGTCCAGAAGTTTGCCAGCATTTTTTTATATTTTGCGTAAGCCCAGGGATAGGAAACATCGTCCCAGTTCAATACATTGGAGCTGCTGCCGTTAATAATGGCTGTGGACCGGTTTGGTGCCCCTGCATCCATAATTGACCTTGCTTTCAATGAATGTGTCATGATTTTTCTCTCCTTTTAGCTCGCGCAAGACTCACAGTCTTCTATGGCACTTGAAGTAGACCGGACATAATAGGTGGTCTTTAAACCTGCCTTCCAGGCTGATAGGTGCAAGTTCAGCAATTCTTTTGCTTTTATCGTGTTCTGTACATAAAAATTAAACGAAACCGATTGATCAATATGCTTTTGTCTTGCGGCATTCTGCCTGATGCTCCACATTTGATCAATGAAATAGGCTGACTTATAGTACCATGTGGTTTCGGCATTTAAATCTGGAGCAGTAACAGGTATTTTATAATCCTTTTTCTCTTCAGAGTACATTTTTTGGAAAATTGGATCGATGCTCGCTGTACTGCCAGCAAGAATGGAGGTAGAAGCATTTGGCGCCACAGCCATCAAGTAGCCGTTGCGAAGCCCTTTTTCCATAACCTGCTGTTTTAATTCATCCCATGGCATATTTTCCGAAGTGTAATCTCTGCTTTCGAAATACTCTCCGGTATGCCATTTTGATCCCTCAAAAACTGGATAGGCTCCTTTTTCAGCAGCAAGCTTCATACTTGCCTGGATCGTGTAAAAGGCAATCTCTTCATATAACTTGTCAGCATACTGTACGGCTTCTTCGTCTTCCCATTTCAGACGTTTTAAAGCAAGCAGGTGATGCCAGCCGAATGTTCCAAGGCCGACTGCACGGTATTTCTGATTGGTGAGTTTAGCCTGCATCACAGGTATGTCATTCAGATCTATCACGTTATCGAGCATTCTGACCTGGATGGTAATAAGACGCTCAAGCACTTCATCAGCGGCAGCTCTTGCAAGATTAATAGATGACAGATTGCAGACAACAAAATCACCCGGCGTTTTAACGGTGATGATTTTTCCGTCTTCTGTGAATTGCTCATCCATTGTCGTTGCGCTCTGATTTTGAGTTATCTCTGTACACAGATTGCTGCAATAGACCATGCCCTTATGTGAATTCGGATTGCTGCGATTCACTTCATCACGATAAAACATGAATGGGGTGCCTGATTCAAGCTGGCCTTTCATGATGCCTTTCATAATTTCAATAGCAGGTACGGTTTGTTTAGATAGATCAGGATGATTGACGCATTCCCAATACTTATCGCGGAAGGAGCCGAAACCTTTTCCTTCATCGTAAAAATCTTCTAAGGAATACCCCATCACTTTACGGACTTCATGCGGATCAAATAAATGCCAGTCGCCGCGGTTTTCCGCCTGCTCCATGAAAAGATCCGGCAAGCAGACACCTGTAAATAAGTCATGAGTTCTTAAACGCTCATCGCCATTATTCAGCTTTGAATCCAGGAATGAAAAGATATCTTTATGCCACACATCCAAATAGACAGCGATGGCTCCTTTCCTTTGACCGAGCTGGTCTACACTTACTGCCGTATTATTCAGCTGCTTCATCCATGGGATGACACCGGATGAGACCCCTTTAAAGCCTTTGATGTCACTTCCGCGGCTGCGGATTTTTCCTAAATAAACTCCGATGCCTCCGCCTGATTTTGAAAGATTTGCAATATCTGTATTGCTGTCAAAGATTCCTTGCAGACTATCATCTACTGTATCTATAAAACAGCTCGACAGCTGGCCAACAGGCTTGCCGGCATTTGAAAGCGTCGGTGTAGCAACGGTCATGTACAAATTGCTGAGGGCCCAGTAAGCTTCTTTGACAAGCTGCAGACGGTGCTCTGTCTTTTCATTGGCCATTAGCGTCATGGCAATGACCAAATAACGTTCCTGAGGCAGTTCAAATATTTTTTTATCAAAATCTCTTGCTAAGTAGCGGTCAGACAGAGTGCGAAGTCCAATATATGTAAACAGCTTGTCTTTTTCCGGCTGAATGATGGAAGAGAGGCTTTCTATTTCTTCATGTGAATAGGCGTTAAGCAAATGCGGACTGTATATGCCCTTATCAGTGAGTGTTTGGATTAAGTTCACAAACGAATCATATCCATTATGCTGATTGCGGTTGAATGCAGCTTCCTTATAAAGCTTTCTTAGATAAATGCGAGCACAAAAGTAAGTCCATTGAGGCTCAAGCTCACTAATATTGGAGAGGCCTTCGAGAATAAGGAGATTGGAGATTTGGGATGTTGTATATTCACTGCGGCCATCGATGCTTTGGATGATTCTTGTGCTGTAATCATCCAGGTCAAGCTCTTTAAAGTCGTGTCCGATTTCATCTATGAAATTCTTAATCCGTTTTTCTGAAAATGGGGATTTCTCAAGTGTAAGTTCATTAAAAATAATAGTTGCCATTGTGGTTGCCATTTGACATCCTCCTAAAAAATAATAAAAAAGCGCAAGCGCCATTATCAGCTTCTAGTTCTGAACGGGGAGCCTGAATTTTTATGCCTAAAAAAAATCCGCTCATGGGATCATGAGCGGATCAAACGATAGAATAACAGGGTGAAAGCAGTCCTGTTATTAACCATCGTTCCATCTCCTCAGTCCCCGAAGAATTCGAAACTATCTAGCAATCAAATGGCAGGTCTCCTGACTTGTGATCATTCTTCGCTGAGTCCTTCCCATACTTCAATCTCGTACAGTGGTAATCCCAGTTCGTCACACTTACAGTTGCGGGGACAGTTCCGGATTTGCACCGGATTCCCTTTTAAGCCAATAAATTGGCACCTTTGCTCGCTGTTGTTTTTCAATATGTAGTATTGTAGTTTTGATTAAATATCAATATGTTGTGTTCTTGGCTAATTTCATCATAATGGACAGGAAAAGAAATTTCAACTTAAATCTTCTGAAATTCAAATAAAAATGTAAAACCATTTTACAGACCAGCGTGTTTCATCATAACATAGGGAGAGGAAGTTTTTCATTCAATCACATTTATTCGATCCGATTTATTTTTGAAAACAGCTTTCAATCTAAATAAAGGAGCCTTCATATGTACATACTTTTAAACGGTGAATTTAAACAGAAAAACGAAGTATCCATTGACTTTGAGGATAGAGGATATCAATTCGGGGATGGTGTGTACGAGGTTATTAGAGTATATAATGGCTCATATTTTGCGATGAAAGAGCATATGGAGCGATTTGTCAGAAGTGCAAAAGAGATTAAGATTGTACTGCAGAATACAGCAGAGGAATTAACGGCGATGCTTAATGAGCTGCTTCGGAAAAATCAAGTGCAGGACGGCGCGGTCTATATGCAAATCACACGGGGCGTAACAGGGAGGAAGCACCTTTTCCCCGGGCAAGACGTTAAGCCTCAAATTGTGGCCTATCCAATTCCCTGTTCAAAACCTGCAGCAGAACAGGAAAAAGGAATTAAACTGCATTTGATGGAGGATGTCCGCTGGCTCCGATGTGACATTAAAAGTTTGAATTTGCTGGGGAATGTCCTTGCAAAGCAGGAAGCTTTTGAAAATGGTGCATATGAGGCTCTGCTGCACAGGGGCAAGCATATAACGGAAGGCTCTTCATCCAATTTTTACGGAGTAAGGAACGGTGTGATTTATACTCATCCTGCCAATAACTTGATTTTAAATGGCATCACACGGATGAAGGTCGTTGAACTGTGTGAAAAAAACGGTTTAACGCTAATCGAAGAAATGATCAAAGCAGATGATCTTGTAAACCTTGATGAAGCTTTTATTACTTCAACAACCAGTGAAGTCATTCCAGTTATTGAGATTGACTCAATGAAAGTCAATGGGGGAGTACCGGGTCCGGTTACGAGAGAACTTCAGCGATTGTTTGAGGAAATGATAGATTAAGATTTTCAGGATCATAATAAAAAAGGAAAGAGCTATAGCTCTTTCCTTTTTTTATTATGATGCAATTGATTCTAAGTTTGGTTTCCCGTTATTTTTACGTTCAGGAAGAAACCCGTACAAAATGCTGAACAAAGGAGAAAGACATAAAAATAATGCAAATGGGATGTATACGATGGCGTCAACACCAAGAGTCTGTGCGAAAAAGGCTCCGCTGACCCCCCATGGAACTAATGGATTGAAGAGTGTACCGCCATCATCAAGGGATCTTGATAGATATTTTTTATTGATATTCAGTTTTTCATAAACTCCCTTGTAGGATTGACCGGGAATAAAAATGGATAAGTATTGCTCAC
Source organism: Metabacillus dongyingensis (assembly GCF_019933155.2). Lineage (NCBI taxonomy): Bacteria > Bacillati > Bacillota > Bacilli > Caryophanales > Bacillaceae > Metabacillus > Metabacillus dongyingensis. The sequence goes on from NZ_CP082944.1 coordinate 902,901, forward strand.
CTGTAACTAAATTGACTCCTATTGAAGAAGAAACCGTTGCAAGGATAAGCTGGCCCTTTGTTTTTACCCGACGTATCAAACCGTTCAAAAGTGTTTGAATCAACTGCAGCTTGTCCATTAATCCACCTAAAGCAAAGGCGATCATGATAAGTGAGATGGACCACATCATGGACTGCAGACCGCCGCGATTCAGCATATTTTGAACCATTTCTTGTTCAATGCTGAAAGTTGTGCCGTTTTGAAGAACATTTAAGAATTGGGCAAAAGTGGCATGATCCTGAAATAAGATTCCAGTTGCACATGCCGTGGCAACTCCAACTGCAAGAGCAGGAATGACGGGAACTCTTGTCATAGCGAGAACAATCACTATAAGGGGAGAGATTAACGTCCAAGCACTTATCTGCACATGCTGCTGCATCACAGAAATGATTTCCTCAATATTAGCCAAGGTTGCAGCATTTATGGTTAAAGTTGTCCCTAAATACCAAAAAATAATGGCTGTGATTAAAAAGGCAGGGCCTGTTGTTTTAGAAATATGACGAATGTGCGTAAAAATATTGACTGATGAAACACCTGCTGAAAAGTTTGTCGTATCAGACATTGGCGACATCTTATCTCCGAAGCATGCTCCGCAAATAACCGCTCCCGCAGCCCATGGGGCAGGAATCCCAGCGGCAACAGCAACTCCCATTAGAGCAACTCCAACTGTACTGACTGTTGTAAAGCTGCTTCCAACCAATAATGAAATAATCGTACAGCAAATAAGCGAGAGAATGAGCAGCGATCCTGGTTCAATCAGATTTAATGCATAAACCATAACAGTTGGAATCGTTCCGCTGAACATCCAGGCACCAATCAAAATTCCAATTAAAGCCAAAATGATAATAGGCTGTACACCTGACTGAACTCCCTTAACAAGACCTTCTTCAATTTCTTTCCAGGAAAACTTATAGATGAGAGCAATTCCGCTTAAAAGGACGAGACAAAGCATAAGCGGCAAGTGCGGCTCTGTTTTTAAATAAAATAAACTAATCAGTATAATGGCAATCATGGATATGAAAATCATAACTGATGATGCAAATGAAACAGTTTTTGGATGATTCATTAATTCTAATTCCTTCCTTTTATACTTAAACGCTTTTATGCTTTTGCGCATAAAAGTATTATATCAATCTATTAACTTATGTCAACTGGAGAAATTAGTAAGCAATTAGTCCTCTGTTCAATGAGAAATATTATATAGCTGCCTAATATGGACTTTTCCTTTCATGAATACAATTTTCACTTGCGGAAACCGGTATAATACTTGCCAATGAACGCTTTTTTTTTCCATAAGTCACTAAAGAGACACAATAGAGTAAGACAGCTGAAGCAGCTTTGCTGGATTGAAGACTGAAGGAGTGCTGATGCGGGTTATAGGAGAAATTGAATGACTTTACCCTTACAAAGAATGAGAAGCCCAATAAAAAGAAAGAGCAAGCTTAACTAGTAACGGGTTCTGGTCAGAGGTGCAAAACAGCAAATCGCAATGTAAGAAGCACTCCATTCACAATCGGGCTATATTCTTGAATAAGAGAGGAATTTTTAGATAGTAAAGTTATATCTCTCCGTTGATTAAATATACAATCAATTGTATATTTATAACATAAAAGGGAGGGATTTAACTTGGAGGTAAAATTTGCTGAGGTATCGCATGCACCGATAATACACGACTTAATGATCAAGGCATTTATGGAATATAAAGACGAAGTACCACCCTCAAGTGCTTTGGAGGAAACTATACAATCTGTAGTAATTGCTTTAAAAGACGGTGAGCAGGGTTTAATTAGCTATGTTGATAATCAGCCTGTTGGAATGGTTCGTTTTCAATTAAAAGAAGACGGTTTATATTTTTATAGACTATCAGTAATTCCAGAAAAACAGGGTCTTGGTATTGCGAAAAAAATATTAGGGTCTTTAGAAGATGCCGCAATAAAAAAAGGAGTAACTACGATATTTTGCAAAGTTCGTATGACTGTGCCTAAAAATATAAAGTTATATCGTTCAACTGGGTATGGAATCTATGATGAGGAAGTTGTACATAAGCCAAACGGCATAAATATTAAAGTTGTTTCTATGAAGAAGAGACTCGATTTGGGCAAGCATCACAATAATTGATTGAGGAGTGGAGCTAGTGTATCTAATATGTGAAAGTGAGAATTTAGAAGATTATTTGCTTGAATTAAACGAGATTAATTATTCTAACCCTTTGATAAAGTCGAAAGTAGATGAACTATTTAATCCATCTCAATCTGAAATTGAAAAGGCAGAGGTTGCTTTTGAATTTGTTCGAGATGAAATATCTCATTCGTGGGATATCCAAGGGAAACGAGTTACGTGTAAGGCATCAGATGTATTAACCTATAAAGAAGGGATATGCTATGCAAAATCCCATTTACTAGCATCTTTATTACGTTCACAAGGAATACCAACTGGTTTCTGTTATCAACGTTTGATGTTGTTTGATACACCAGAAAAAGGGTACTGTATTCATGCTTTGAATGCTGTCTTTTTCAAAGCACTTAATAAATGGCAAAGGCTAGACGCTCGTGGAAATAAAAAGGGAATTGAAGCCCAATTTTCAATTGATAAAGAAAAATTAGCTTTTACGCCCCAAGAGAAGTTTGATGAAAAGGATTATCCTATTATTTATAGGGAACCACATCCAAAAACAATAGCTGTGTTAAAAGAACAAACAGATGTATTAGAAATGTATAAATATCATTTACCAGAGAGCTTATAGTTATTCCATTTAAGGGCGCTATTCTTCGGTAAGACAAACTAAATGATCTTCAACAATCGGGGGCTTTCAGGGAATATCTATGCAGCGTTGATGTTCTAAGATGATCTTCAACAATCGGGCGCGTTAATCGAGGATGAAGGCTAACGACTCTGAGGTTTTTTAAAAGTTTAATCAAAATGTATCCCAAATAAAACATTGGATGTAAAATACCAAATGGCTAAGTAAAGCCTTTTTAGAAACAGGCACCAAAATTCAAGCGCATATTTTCACTCACACAGGTAACATTACTACTTGTACGATCCAAGCACATCCCTTAGGAGGTTTTCATCATGGGCTTTTTTGATTTATTTAACGAAGAAGGAACTCAAAAGGAAACTCGAAAAAAGGTACGTGAAGCAGATCGCACTGCCGATACAGAATTTGCAGCAGAAGACGTACATCTTGATCTTCGTGCTGAAGAATTGGACATCGACAAACACCGTGTGGAGACTGGTGATGTGACGCTTCATAAGGACATTGTTGAGGAAGAACAATCAGTGAATGTCCCTGTTTTACATGATCAAGTCGTTATTGAACAAAGAGCCGTTGATCACGAACCAACAGATGAACCAATTACAGAGGAAGAAACGGTTCACATTCCAGTAACTGCTGAAAAAATTGATGTAGAAAAGCATACGGTCGTCACTGGTGAAGTCTCTGCTCATAAACGTTCGGTTCAGGAAACAGAACAAGTACGCGACGTACTTCGGAAAGAAGTTGCAGATGTTGAATCGCATGGTAATACAGATATTATAAAAGAGGACTAATTGTGCCTACCTACTTAACTTCTAGTTAAGTAGGTTTCTTTCCATCCTCATATATATAAAAGAACTTCAGGAGGTCCTATGGGAAAGTATATTACTATTGGTGCGATAATCGGTAGCATAATCGGTTGGGTAACAGGTTTTACAATCGTTACAGGACTCGTTATAGGAGCAATCGCAGGCGGAATTAGTTATACAATGAATTCGAGAAGGAACATCGACAAACCGACTAAAAAAACAAATGAAATTAAAGAACAAACGCTTCAATTACGAGAAGAGCAGCTGGATATAAAAAAAAACGAGTACAAACGGGGGAGGTTAAAGTTCATAAAGAAGTCGTCGAAGAACAGAAAACGTTCACTGTTCCTATTAAGCGTGAAGAATTGGTAATAGAGGCAGGAAATGGGGAGGAACTTCGAATTCCTCTGAAAGAAGAAGAAGTTGAAATAAACAAACACCCTGTGCAAGTAAATAAAGTATTGGTTACAAAACGACAAATTGAAGAAATAAAACAAATAAAGGAAAAGCTGAAAAAAGAAACAGCACAAGTTTACGTTACAGGTGATAATGTGGATGTCATAAAAAAGCCGCCTTCTGTAACAAAGGACTAAACCATTTCCCGCCTTATTCGTGTAGGGCAGGTGAAGGCGCTAATCAACTCCTGCTCCTTTTACGTAACCTTCGAGACCACCTTCGCCTCCAGCAATCAACAGCGCTGCATTGATAACACTATTGCAGTAAACTGCATCACAATTGAATGAACTTTCTCATGTTCCAGAGCCTCATCAGCCTACATAAGACCTCAAGAATTGATTATGAAATTAGTCCATATCAAAACATTGCCAGCATCATCAAATCCATGATAGCAAATATTAGATGAAGGAAAGGAAAAGTTTTTGCTTTCCAAATATAAAAAGAGGAAGTGCTTGAGAATGAATAACTGGATAAGCGCGCTTTTAAATACAGGGAGAAGACAAAACATTTTAAAGATGTTTGGCAGGAAAAGAAACAATAGAGGCATGATGTGGGTGTCTTTATTAGGTCTTGGAGTTAGTGCAACCGCATTTGGATTAGGCAGAAATCGAAACAGAAATATGCTGCGTCCTGTTCAAAATGTAATGAATAATATTCGAACCCGAACAGCTGGCCAAATGCCAAACGCTACAGCTATAACAGAGTTTTCAAAGGAATTAGTACCTTACAAAAATCCTTTAAAAAACAAATGAATTTCAGTACACATAAAAATGCCTACTACAATGTAGGCATTTTTATGTGTAGAATTGGAACCGGTAAAAACCGAATCAAAATTTTCTATTGATAAAAGACAGATTACTGTTACAACTAATAATAATCATACATGTTTTCGACAAAAATATAGCTACTTTTGACGGTCGAAAAAACCGACTTTTTACAAAGTAATCCCTTATCGTTATTAATCTGCATTTTGCTTGTGATACTCTGAAAAAAGAGTTTGCTTTTTTTAACTAATCTGATTCCATACTCTTTCCATATTTAATGGGACATATATCTTATCCCCATTTATCTCCCTATGCACGATGGGATTTTTAAAGCTGTTCTCTAAATAATACATTTGATTTTTACGCCTTGCTTTACGATGTACTCCTAATATATTTTCTAAGCTTTCTCCTGACGTTTTCATTGTACCTTTCTCCTTTTATCTATGTTGTTTATTTATTTTCAGGGTATGGTGTCTATTTTATTAGTAATAACTGACCAAATAAATACTGCAGTAACTAGCGATAGTAATAATATATGAATCGTTTTTTATCTTTTCCCATATTTTTCACTCGAATAGACTTATGATATTTTGTAAAAAACAGAAATTTCTAAAGGGTGGTTTACACGATCAAAAAAAAACAATACATTGAAAAATATGGGATTTTTATTTGTTTGAGATAATACTAAATTCAACTTGTGCATTGAGTAAGGAAATTTTAATTCCTTACGTGCTCTTTAAACATCCTTTATGAACAACTCTTGTATATTTTGTAATATATTTTCAACCTCGATAATCTTATATTTCCTTTAAAGCATTTTTTTATTATCAATTGTTTTGGTAACAAACACCTTAAATTATTTAGTTTTTTATAGCCAAGATATTAAGGTTCAGGAAATGAACAAAAATCTTAAAAAAGGTGATATAGATGAAGACAAACATGGATAAAATTTTACCGGTTTTCGCTTCAGTCGGAGTAGGTATTGCAGCTTATCAAATGATGAGTGGAAATGGTGGGAAAATGAAAAATATGATACCACTGGCCTCAAACATGATGGGAATGGGGACTGGGATGCAAGGACAGAATCAACAACAGTCCGGAAATCAATAAGGCTATGTATTAAATCAATCCTTTATGGATGAAAGGTAATTTTTATTTCAAAGCGTTCTTTGATTCATTCATTATACAGATTAGTGTTATGAATTTAAGAACGCTTTTTTTTACTCTAAAACAAAAGAACAAAATAGGAAGCCGTTTAGGCATCCAAGAATTATATTATCTTGAATCTACCCGACGGTTTGAAGCTGCTTTTTACAAATAATTAGAATCTACATTTGCTGTTTCTCAAAAGCGTTGATTTGCTTACTAGTTTGTACAGTTCATTATATTCAGTTCCAAGATGATTTTGAATTTTGGTCTATTCATTTAAAATGTCTCATCATATTTAGCTAAAATTTGTCCAACCATTACGGAAAAGTCCTGTTTTGATAATTGTTGGTGATAGGAGTTAAATTGTTTATCTAAAACGCTTCGATGCCGTTCGCAATATAAAATTGATAGTATCTGTTCTTCAAGATGTGATTTTGTTTTCCAATTTTCCAAATGGAAAACGAGGCCGAGTTTTTTTAAATATCGTAAATTAATTTCTTCCTGGCCGGGCAATGCGTGATACACAAAAATAGGAATTTTTTTGTATAAACTTTCGCTTATTGTTACTCCGCCAGGCTTCGTAATAATTGCGTCAGCTTCATTGTACAACTGATTCATTTCTTCTTTTGATGAAATGTATGACAATGGTTTGATCATCGGATTGCTCATTTGCTTAATCAAGCGATACAGCTTGTTGTTTTTTCCACATAAAACTTTATAGTGAATATTGCCAGCCGGCTCAAGTTTTTGAACGAATGTTTTGATTGAACCAACACCAAGGTTTCCACCTGATATCAATATTGAGTATGTTCTTCGTTTTTTCGGCTCACTTGTTCCTGTCTTTAACAACGGATGAATCGGAATACCAGTTACATGAATACGCTCTGATTCAATACCCCGACTTATTAAATATTCCTTTAACTCTCTGCTTGGAACGAAATGATAATCTATCGCTTCAATCCCCCATATTTGATTAATGAAGTAATCAGTATAGACATTGATAACAGGAATGGCATGTTTTTTTCTGCTTTTTAACTGGTTCAACATATAAGAAGGTAATGCATGTGTACATATAATTAGGTCCGGTTTTTTTTCTCTAATTAACTTTTCCATCCAAACTAAAAACAACAGTTCATATAAACGGAAACGTTTTTTCTCCTGCTCGTTTTCAAACACTGATTTCCGATAAATCCAACTGTACATACCAGGAAAGAGATGAATCCACTTTAGATAGAACGCTGACACAAACGTTTCCATTTTCCCATAGCTATAAGACAAAATATCAATCTTTTCACAACATAAAGATTCATCTATTTCATGCATGTATTCCATCATTCCATCTGCTGCATGATGATGACCAGATGATATCTGCAAAAAAGGCATAAATAATACCCGTTTCATGAACGCACCCACCTTTTTTTATTTAGCTTGTGTTATTGACTGTGAATCATTCCCCTGAAATTCCCATCAATATTTGTAAGAAAGCTTAGTCAAAATAAGTGTATAATCTTTTCCGCTTTATAAAAGACAATTGCAAGGAGAATAACAATGAGAGTAAGACTTTACGTTATTTCAGCTTGGAGTATAATTGATCCTTTGTATTTTTTCTTTACTCGCTTGCACTACCTTGAACAAACGAAAAAAAATGATACTATTTTCAGGGTAAGACTAACTCGCTATAAAGGTCGTTTAGTCGTCCTGTCTGATGGAACAATGATTAAGAAAAATGATGTTCTAGTCAAGATACATCTACATAACGCTCGCTTATTAAAAGAACTTCAAAGCATTGACACTGATTTTAAAAAAGCAATGCTACTTTATAAAAAAGTAAAAGAGTCGTTGCCTCACCTTGCCTTATATATTCAACGTCATAAAAATAAAGGCGAAATTAAAGGGATAATCGGTATTACGATGCTAACCAAAGGCTGCGAACGATTAGGATTTGAGTCTTATACAATTTCGAGTCCCACGTATAAATGGTTTAAAAAACTGGCACTCTACCCAATCTATCTCCTTTCAATGTCAAAACTGCCTCCTAAAGGCAAAAAAAGACCTTCTCCGAAGTACGTATTTATGTCAAAAGAAAGCTTGTATGAAAAAAGTGAACTCAATAAATCTGGATGAATCTCCATTAATTACAGGTAACAATATCCCCTCCTTTTTCCTATAATTGTTTAAAGGAGGGGATACTATTGTACATTTGGTTGACGATTATGTTGGTTGCATTTATTGTCAATTTATTATTTTTCATTGTTTACAAAGGCTATAAGAACACCCAAAACATTGTAATCAACAACGTTTCAATAAATACCAAACAAAATGAGCATCCTTATCGTGTTTTGCACATTTCCGATATGCATCTTGAAAATATCTCTATTACACCTGAACAGCTTTATGAAAGTCTAAGAGATCAACCGATTGACTTAATTGCATTAACAGGTGATTTTTTAGATCGAAAACGAAGTATTCCAAAATTAATTCCTTATTTAAAGGTGTTTAATAAATTAAAGCCAAGACACGGAACGTATGCCGTATTTGGTAATCATGATTATGTGTTGAGTCACCCAAACTTCCTTAAACTAAAGCAAGTGTTAGAGGAATATGGATGTAAAACAATGCAAAACGAAAATGATGTACTCATGATTAACGGCAAGCCATTGAATATTATTGGGATCGATGACTTTAGTACAAAACGAAGTGATATTCACAAATCATTTAAAGGACTTGCAAACGGATATAATCTTGTATTGACACATGATCCAAATATCGTTCTCAGAATGAAAGACGTTCCTTTTGATTACTTGATTTCAGGTCATTTCCATGGTGGGCAAATTCATTGGCCAAAGCCGTATCACCTAGTTAAGATGGGCAAATTAGTACGAATGAACATGGTGAAAGGTTTGCATCATCATGACGGAAAGCCATTTTATATCAGTGAAGGCTTGGGACAAACGGGACTAAACATTCGTATAGGAAGCCGACCAGAAATTACGTTTCACAATCTAAGGCTTAAGTCGAGCACAGATAAAATAGAGAAAACAGCGGAAGCAGTCTAAACCACCCAAAGAAAAAAATTCTTGGGTGGTTTTAATTTTGTCTCGCTTTTAAACTTAGAATATTTACGGTTGGCGCAAGTCATTTCCGTCGTATTAATCTTTGGAGAGGTGAGCATATTTTGGTGCCGTCAAACGAAGGGCAGTATAGTTGAAGAGTGGTTTCAAGAGTTTGATCAACAATCGGGCCAGATTGTGGAATAAGTAATAGTGAGGGCGCTTATACAGAAAAAGCATCTTTAATATTAACAAGTCTGATTTAAAGAAGCATTTATTTGATGCCATTAATTAACGAGTACAATAAATAAAAATCCAGCTGCCATTTCAGGCAGCTGGATTTTTATTTATCATAGTACGGGTTAATATTACCTATAAGAGTCATGAGTTGGACGAAACAAATCTTCCTCTGAATATCTGACCATCGAAAAGTGTTCGACATTATCATGACCATGAAGGGTACGATTATGATGCTTTATAATTTGTTCTGCACTTAAAACATCATTGTCCGTTGTTGAATGCCCATCACCGACCAATGTTACATCCAAACCACACATAGTAGCTGTTCTGACTGCACTATCTATACAGTATTGTGTTTTACAACCCATAATAACAATATGTTCAATCTGGTGAGTTTTTAAATGTTTTAGAAGACCTGTCCCGTGAAAGGAATTCGTCGCAGACTTATCGAAAATCTTTACATCCGTGGGTATATTGATTTCGTTGTGAACTTGAAATCCTCCACCTTTTCCCTCAGCAACATCAAGATCCCTTACAAACACAACTGGGACATCAGCTTCTTTTGCTTTTTCAATTACTTTATTGATATTCCTGATAAGATGTTCTTTATTAAAAACAGGACTTTCTTTTTGAGTACCATCAATTAATTCTTGTTGAGCATCGATGATTAATAATGTTTGATTCAAATGATTTTCCCCTTCCAAATTGTGGGGAAACGTTAAACTGCTTAATTAGTTAGACGTTATCCCCTTAGAATTTTCCACGCTAACATTTACTTTGTTTGTCATAATATCTACCTCCTAAGCAAGGGTTGTCTAAATATTTAAATTAATAATTTTAATATTTAGACAACTTTATTGTACCATATTTCTTCAAAAAACATTCCTTTTTTTAGAAGTGATGCATGTTTGCCTTCCATTCTTTCTTCATAGAGGGAGTTTGATAAGATTATTGTTCTTTTTCTTATTCAGCTAACCCAGCTAATAGAAGCTACCCAGTCTTCCCTATAGGTTGCTTGTATGTATAATGAAATAATTGGAAGAATCGGAGAATATAGATGCCAAAAATACACTATCTTTTAAAAGAAATGAAGAACAATATATATTAAACTCATAACTCAGGAGACAAAGACGAAATGGTATGTTATTCCATTAAAGGGCAGTTTAACGGAGTAAGCGGATACTGAAGTTCTTCTAAATAAGGGCCATTATATTGAATAAGAATTAGTTTCTGTTCAAATTTAAATTCAAATGTTATTCAGCTTCTTATCTGAAGCAAAATAAAGCCGTTTTCCTTAAAAATTACTAGGAAAACGGCTTTATTCTTAATGATACCAAGCATCTGTTTTATAAAAACACGTTGGATGCTACTTTCTTATTTCTTATAGATTCCTGCCAAAGAAATCTGTTAACTTAGGTACAGCTTGACCTATATATTCTGGGATATCATACATAGCAATATGCGTTGCACCCTCAACTTCAAATAATTCTTTTGGTCCATTTGACAATGAGTAGAATTGGTCGCTGTATCCTCGTGTGTCAGCCTCAGTTCCTACAATTAATAACATCGGTTGAGTTAGGTAGGTGCCAATTTGGCTTGATGCTGAGAATGACATCAGTTTGTCCATACTTGTAAATTGGAATCGATTTGTAGAATTAGGGTGCTGTGCTCTAGGTGTTCTATAGTAGTCATAAGCTTCACGTAAAAGCACAGGTGTATCTTCGTTAATTTCTTCAAGCGTATCAGGTGCCCAAGTAAGTTGGTTCACTTCTGTACCGTTTACTTCGACAGTACGCTGCTTCGCAACTGCCTCAAGTGTTTGCAATTGTGTTTCAACGCTTGCTTCTCCTCGGAACATGGCACCAATATCCACTGCACTGACAGTTGCTACTGCTTTGATGCGACGTTCAGTTTGAGCGGCAGAAACAGCATAACCGCCACCGGCACAAATACCTAGTGCTCCAATCTTTTCTTGATCAATATATGGAAGAGTCGTCAAATAATCGATTGCACAACGGACATCTTCTACCCGGGCATATGGGTCTTCAAGTAAACGTGGTTCTCCCTCGCTCTCTCCCTGACAAGACGCGTCAAATGCTAACGCAACAAAACCATTGTCAGAAAGCTTTTGTGCATATACCCCTGCAGTCTGTTCTTTTACTCCTCCACCAGGATGTACAACAACAATCCCAGAATATTTTTTACTTTCTTCAAATCCCTCTGGTAAATAAAGGTTCCCTGCCATCTTTAAATCACCATTTTTAAACGTTACTGATTTTTTCATGTTTTTTTCTCCTTTTATCAAAAATTTAGCACCTACCTTCAGCCTATACACTGAAAAAGTAATCCTTTTTTGACCATATATATTTTGTTTAGCAAATAATTTTTTAGTCACCATAATAACAACAATGACATTTAATTAATTCCATAGAAAGTAAGATAATTAATTATTTCTTATTGAAATTTCCATCCCTTCTTTCGTTGAGATTTACCTGTTTTATTATGTTGCAGGCAGTGAAATGAAACACGAGAGAAATAATGCGTGTTGATGTATTATCTCGCCTGTGTGTATAATATAAAAGAAAAACAGGATGTTTTCAAACGTCAATTTCGTTGGATTCATGTATTAATGCACGAATCAATTGAAATTGTGTATTAATTTTCAAGAAAGTTTGGTGACTAAGACAATGACTAAAGTGGATAGAAGAATACTTAAATCTCAAGAAGCCATAAAAAACGCTTTTATTGAACTCATGTCGGAGAAAGATTTTGATAAAATTACGGTAAAGGATATTTGCGATGGAGCGAATGTAGGGAATAGAACGTTCTATCTACATTACCTAGATAAATTTGATTTACTCGATAAACTCATTGAAGAATATATCAATGAGCTTAAAATATTGTGTGCATCGGTATCTGAACTGAGTTTTAAAAAAGCGACTCTCATTTGGTTTGAATTTTTGGAAAATCATTATTTATTCTTTTCGACGATGTTAACAGGGAAAGGAGCCTTTGCTTTTCATAAACACTTTTTAGAATTCATCATAGAAGAATTAAAGAATGACGTAGATATTATAGATGGGAAAAATAAAGGGTTCAGTGAAACCATGATTCTTACCTTTTTTGGGTCAGCTATTGTAGGAGTAGTGGAAACCTATTTTATGAAAGGAATTCCTGATCCACCTGAAGTTGTAGCAGAACAATTGGGGATGTTATTAGATAGAAATCTGTAGTTATGAAAAAGTATCTTCATTCGAAGATACTTTTTAAAATTGGTTAATGATATTCAACAATCGGGGGCGGTTGCTAGATAAGTTGTCACTCGCACCTTTATTAAAAATTGGGTGGTTTAGTTAAGGAAGATTAGCTTGAAAAATTGTAACGAGGTGAGCACTTATGGCAATTAAATTTAAAGAATTAGAAGAACGAAAACTTTATGCTGCAATGTATTTTCTTTTTAAGGGAATATCTTTATTGGATGATGTAAATTCAACTGTTTTTGAAAGATTGGATTTTGAAAATGAAATATAAAGAACCTACTGTATCAAAGTCATTGATGGTATACCCTCTGTTAATTTTCATGAACAGCAATTCTCCAATTACTGAAATTTATAAGTAATAACACCAATAATTAATAACAGGAATAATGCAAAAATGCATATCGTTCCAATTGAAGCTAAAACATTAAGGATTTTATTTGCTTTTGTACTAAACAGCTTACAAAATACAATATAAACTCCAACTCCAATAATTCCACCTAATGTATTTCCCATAAGGTCAGTTATATCGCTACCTCCTATGCAAAGATGAATTGCAATACTTCAAATAACAAACTAACTCCTGCTATTACTGCAATCTTTTTCAAGAAAGACCAATTTGGTTTTAGCATACTGATATAAATTCCAAATGGGATAAATGCAAGTACATTAAAGATTATTTCATTAAAATCTATTTGATTATTAACAATAACTGAACCAGCAAAAGGGATTAAGTTGATTCCCCTAAAATCCGGCAAGTCTTGAAATGAAAATTGCATTTTAACGAGTATAATCCATGTTAATACAAATAAATATACGGCCAACAAGCCAGCAGTTATTTTATTTTGATTTTTCCATATAAATCCTCAATTCCTACATAACATAGCGTTACTTCTTTTTATTTTTCTTATCGAGACTAGATCCGATAGCTACTCTAAAACAAAGACCCCTTCTTCGTCTGAAAATGTCGTTTTTAATGCGACTGCCTATCCGGAGGTTCATTTATACTGACCGATAAATATTTTTAAAGTGTTACATCCAAGATGGATGATATAGAGTTTACAGTAAAAGATATAAAATATGCCAAAAATCGTGATCAAAGTTATCTTGATCACTATTTTAGGTTCCAAATTTCCTATGTCTTCTATATAGCAATAATCAATATGGGTTTCCTAAATTATGAATTATATGTTTCTCTGTTTAAATTCACAATATCTTTATGTGAAAATTCAGCTGAAAACTTTTCCATTGCCTTATCCCGTAGGAATGGGGCTTTTTCTTTATTTGCCTTTTTCAATGCTTCCGTTAGTTCCTCTTTTGTTAGTTCTGTGCAGTATGCAGGAGTTCCCGGCTGTTGTCTCCACGAATCACTTAAAGAACCACTGTCTACTGCGTCGAAGCCTAGCTCGTTTACTATGTCCATAATTATTTGTTTTTGTGATAGGTCATTACCAGCAATTGCCATGGCAATGCGTTTACTAGTACCTTCGGGGGTTCCTTTATTTTCTAAAGTATAAGCTAATTGATTGTTGAATGCTTTAATGATAGGTCTACCTAATTGATTTGAAACCCAAACACTTTCAACCATCCCGTTCTCAATTTCTTCAATTTTATTGTCTCTAAAAGGATAATAATTTGAAGTGTCTACAACGATTACTTCCTCTTCAGATTTATCTACAATGTTGCGAATACTTGGCATTACATGAAAAGGGATAGATATTATAAGAAAGTCAATATTTGTTATTACATCTTCTACACTCACAGGTGTTCCAGCAAGCTCTTTTCCTTCTAAACGTTCAATTCCTCGAGCATCTGCAATTTTGACATCATGTCCATTCTTAACTAATTTTTTAGAAATAATTGCCCCTATTGGTCCTGCACCTATAATTCCAAATCTCATTATTGTTCCTCCTAAATATAATTTGTTCGATTATGATTAAATATCAGCTATGGAATTTTCCAATACCTCAACACGAAATTGTCTACATTCCTTTTTTGCAAGCATTAAGGTAATTGAGTTTTGGTTATAAATAATATAATGAACTCATTACTCTTACTTTTAAAGTAGGCAATAAAAAATGATATAGTACACTTTTTTGTACTTTATAGAAGAAAAGGGATGTAAGTATGGCTAGAATATGCAAGGATGGATTTGAAAAAGAGTTTATTAAGGAGCAAAGAGACGTTTATGGTATTGCGTATACTCAAAATATGCTTTCAGGACGCTGGAAGTATCTTATTCTTTGGTTTTTAAAAACAAAGGAACGTCGTTATAACGAAATTAAAACTTTTTTATGGGACATTTCACAAGGTTCTCTTACAAAACAGTTGAGAGAATTAGAAACAGATGGATTAATTAAACGAGAAGTTTTTCCTGAGGTACCTCCACGTGTTGAATATTCATTAACAACTAAAGGGCGTGAATTTATCCCAATACTTGATTTGATGGAGAATTTCGGCAAAAAATTCGGGGAGAAACCTGAGTGAAATAATAAAATGATATTTTTTATTAATTGGGCCGATATTGTGAAGTGTTGTACTTAAATTAACGGGGCAGAATAGTTTTAGTAAAAAATGTAAAAAAGTAAAAATAAACGATATGATAAATAATAAGTTATATTATGGAGGTGTTATTGTGATTTGGTTATATTTATTGATACCTGTCGTTATTATAGGTGGTATTGCTGTTTATCTTGAAAAAAAATCTGGAATGACTCCACCCGATGAAAATATACAAGATGAAAAGCTAGGGGAAATTTTTAATCAAAATGGCATCAATTCTAATGGAACAGGAACAGATTATTTTAACTAACGGGTAGCGGGTGTTTAAGAAGAATTGTGAATTGAGTGAACAATTTTAGGACTGAATCCAAGTTGTAGTTATTCCATTAAAGGGGGAGATTGCTTAACAAAGTGTCGCCTCTTCTTTATTGAAGTAAAGGGCAGTTTAGTTGAATAAGAAAATATAGTCAAATTCAGTCTTAAAGAAGACAACACATTCCTTTATGGCGAACAACCGAGCTAAAAAAAAATCCAAACAACTCTATTTAATGTATTAATAAATAAGAACCCAATTTCTCTAATTTAATACAGAGAAATTGGGCTTTTTAGTATTGAAGTTTCCTTAACGTTGTAAAACCGTATTTTCCTGACGCTACCCCTTATTGAGTAGAGCGTACTAAATTAATAAACTTCCTAAGTCCTTCAGAGATTTGTTCTTCACTGGCATAGGAATAGCTTAACCGGAGCCATGAGGATGGCTCCTTTAAGGGGTCAAATATTTGGCCGGGAACAAAGGAAATTGATTGCTCCAGACTATTGACCAATAAGTCTTCTGTTGACAGGCAGCCTGGGAGCTGTACCCATAAATTCAAGCCACCATTTGGGCTGGTCCATCGCCAATCAGTTACGGACAGTTCTTCCTCCATGATTTCCTTTCGTATTTGCAGCGCAATACGCAGTTTCTCAACATGTTGCTGCAGCCTTGGAGATGATAAGTAACGCAGGAAAATCTTTTGATTTAAAAGCGGTGATCCATTATCGGCCAATGATTTTACTGCTAGCAGTGATTTCACCACGGAAGACTGACAGTTCATCATGACGGCTATTCGCAACCCCGGTGATACATATTTGCAAAAGCTTTTGATATAAATCACCATTCCGGATGTATCATAGGTATACATGGGCGGCGGAGGCTCCTGATCAAAAAAGATGTCGTTGTAAACATCGTCTTCTATTAACAGACAACGGTAGTCCTCGGCTAACTGGACTAATTGCTTTCTTTGAGCCGATGGGACCGTGTATCCGGTTGGATTATGGAAGGTTGGATTCAGATAAAACAGACGAGGTTTGTGTTTTTTCATGATGAATTCAATCTGCTCTAAATCATATCCGTACGGATGAATATCGACGGTTACAATATTGGCTCCTTGTGCTCGAAAAATATCAATGGCAGAACTATAGCTCGGCCTCTCCAAAAGGATAGTGTCTCTTGATTTTACATATGCCTGGGCAATCAGATGAATGGCTTGCTGGGAACCGGTCGTAATTAATAGCTGATCTGGATGTGTAATCGTTTTATATTGCTGATTAAAATAGTCAGAAAGTGATTGACGCAGTTGATGATCGCCTTGTACGGTGGAGTAGGTGGAGAGAACCTTTGGGTAGAGGTCAAAAACTTTTTTTACATAGTCCGTTATGAAGCGATTTGGCAAAAGATTAGGGTCAATTAATGCCTGTGAAAATTGATAGGAAACAGGTGCCTGATGGATTTCCGATAAATGATTTTTTTGTACATATGCAGAAACGATCGGATTTTCCAGGCTTTCTAATTTATTAATTTCACGGGATTGGACATAATAGCCGGATTTATCTTTGACATAGACTCTATTTTCCTGTTTAAGAAGCTGGTAGGCCTTTAATACGGTTAAGCGATGAACCTTCATCTCAGCAGCTAAATTTCTAATTGAAGGGAGCTTTTCATTCTCATTCCATTCATTGAGTTCGATTCGATGTAATACATAATCGTATACTTGTTTAAATAAGTAATCTCCATTCATTTCTTTCCCTCCCAACCCCTTTGATTTTAGCATATTTCTCCTTGATCTGGTCTAATGATTTTCATCTGTTCTATTCTCCTTCACCTATAATGGAGCAAAAAGGAGGAATTGATATGGATTTTTATATCGTAGATGTCTTTGCTGAAGAAAAATATGAGGGAAATCAGCTTGCTGTTCTAGTGTCAGACAGTAATCTCACAACGAAGGAGATGCAGCAGATTGCCAAAGAAATTCATTTTTCGGAAACGACCTTCATCATGTCCAATAAACAAGAAAATGGCGGGTATGATGTTCGAATCTTCACCCCAGATGAGGAGGTGCCCTTCGCGGGACACCCTACCTTGGGCACAGCGTATATCATCAACCGGATTATGGAAAACGGAAAAGCCTCCAAAGTCGTCTTGAACCTGCCTGTCGGACAGATTCCAGTTGTTTTCAACGGCAACACTCTCACCATGAGCCAAAACGAACCTTCCTTCGGCATGAAGATAGACCAGCTCGAATTTGTCGCAAGGGTGCTCAATATTCAAGTGGAGGACATATGGACATATTTTCCAATCCAGCTGGTCTCCACAGGACTGCCCTGCATCATTGTCCCACTGAAAACGGTCGACGTGGTACAACGATGCAGCCTCGACCATGTACAGTTCAAACGCTTTCTGGAAACTTATTATAAATGTAACCTGCTTGTTTTTTCTGAGGAGGAAAGCAGGGACTCAAACTGCCTTCGTGTGCGTGTATTCATGAGCGACACAGGATTTTATGAGGATCCTGCGACAGGTAGCGCAAATGGCAATTTGGCGGGCTACCTTCTGAAATATCGGTTCTTCGATAAAGAAAAGATCGATGTTCGTGTCAATCAGGGCTACGAGATGGGACGTCCCTCAAATGTGAATATTGCCGCCAAATTAAAAAATGGAACATATGATATCCAGATTGCCGGGAAGGTGCAACTGGTCGCAAAGGGAGACTGGTTATCGAGTGACTGAGAGGAACACGGGGACAGGTCTCTCGTTCTACCGTATATTTACATTTGACAGAATTGATTCTGCTCTGTGGTGAGGAATTTCTGCAGGGCTCTTCTCTTTTTATATTCATTTCTAAAGTAAAAGTAAGAACAAAGTATTAGTCTGAGTACAGCACCAGATAATTTTTCTGCTCAAAGACTATACGAAAAAAATGGATACATACGGGATTCACAATTTTATCATTATGAATTAAGTTTGACTTAATAACAGTCTGATCAATTATTCAACTAAAGGGCGGATTGCGTCCTTTATTCAATTAAAGGGGGCGATTGCTTAACAAAGTGTCGCCTCTTCTTATTGAAGTAAAGGGCAGTTTAATTGAAGAGTGGATTCAACTTTTTGTTCAGCATTCGGGCCAGATAATTGAATAACACCTTCAAATAGTACTGGATATTTATGTTATTATTATATGAGATTGTGAAAGAATGTACTTAAACTATTGAAGCAGTTATGCAGAACTAGAAACCACTACGCTAATCTATTCAAAATGAGGTGAAATTCCTTAATGATAATAATGATAAATGGAGCATTTGGAGTAGGTAAAACCACTATCTGTAACGAACTTTTGATAGAGATAAATAATAGTATGTTATTTGACCCTGAAGAGGTAGGTTTTATGTTAAGAAATATTATTCCAGAGGAAGTAAAGCGACTTGAAGCTGAAACAGGGGATTTTCAAGACTTGCAATTATGGAAAGAGTTAACTGTTAAGGTAGCAAAACTTTTAATTACTAAATATAATGTCAACTTAATTGTTCCTATGACTATTAGGAAACCAGAATACTTTAACTACATTTTAACTGGATTTAAAAGTGTTGATAAACAAACTTACCACTTTTGTTTGACAGCAAGTAAGGAAACTATTTACAAAAGGCTAAGGAAACGTGGAGAGGAAGAAGGAAATTGGTGTTTTCAACAAACTGAGAAATGTATAGAAGCCTATAAAGAATACAACTTTGGAGAGTATATAGACACTGAAAATGTTAGCATCACCGCCATTATCGAAAATATAAAGGACAAGCTAAACCTTTCTTGAATAAAATCGATATGTTATTACGGGTGCGTTGATCTAAGAAGGGTTAGTGCTTTTTCTGTTGAAGTTATTGTACCAAACCAGCTATAGAAACTTTAATGATCTTCAGCAATCGGGCGCTTTTCCAGAACAAGGAAAGCGTGTTTTTAATGATTATTCCACTAGCGCAGGTATAAATAAATGTTTTTGTTGTCACCAATGTTACTAACGGCTAATCAAGACAGTAAATGAGTACTTATAATGTTATACTAAATCTAAATAAAGAAAAAATACGTTGAAATTCTAGGGGTTCTTTTAATGAACATACTAATCAAAAGCATAATACTTGGAATTGCTGCCACTATACAAGGTGTTGCGATGGCGACTTTTTTATTCCCGCACTTTATTCCCTCAGGTGGTGCTGCTAGTGTTGGTGTTTTGTTAAATTACATAATAAATATACCGTTTGCGATTACACTTTGGGTTGTAAATGCTAGCTTGTTACTAGCTGCAGTAAAATGGCTTGGAAAAAGTAGTGCACTTTGGACAATGTATTGTGTGTCAGTAACTTCTGCTACGATCAACTTTATTTCCCCGTTTATGAAAAATCCCATATCAAATGTGATGATTGATCTCACTTTTGGTTCAGTTGTCTTTGGTATAGGACTAGGTATATTGTTTCGAATGGGAGCCTCTTCAGGTGGGATGGATATTTTGGCCTTAATACTTTCCAAAACAAAAGGACTTTCACCAGGAAAAGCGCTCTTTTGGATAAACGGAAGTTTAGTAGTTTTAACCGGAATTGTCGTTGATTGGAAAATCATTTTGTATGCGTTGGTTTGCCAATATATTGGGACAAGGGTTTTAGATCAAATCTATAAATTCCCAATTAAATCGAGGTATTTTGAGGTTGAAAAAATTGAATCATTTTGATTAGGCTTAATTAGCTAAACAGCTAATCGAAGTTATAATGATCTTCCACGAACAGGGGGCTTTAGTGGGAGTCTCCTTGTAAAAAATAAGTAATATCGATTTTCAGCCAAACGGGCGCTATTCTTCGATAAGACAACATAAATGATCTTCGACAATCGGGGGCTATAATGGAATAACTGAGGGAACTCCAAATCAAGCTGAGTTCCCTTTTTATTTTACTCTGTTGTAATACCGGGTAATAAATGGCGGTATAAATAGCACCTCAATCAGCAGGACTTTGCTGCTAAACAAAGTCCTGCTGATTACTATACGATTTGATATGTTAAATATGAACTGAAATCACACGGAAACTCTTATAAATCAATAAAAAAAGCATACCAATTCCTATTCGAATTGATACGCTAATTGATATGTTATTTGCCGTGTTATATAGCGGTTTGCACCTTTCAACCGAACCCGTTCCTTAACTAGCCTGCTCTTCTTTTTTGTATATATACAAGGTATCATCATCACCATAGTGGAAATGTATGTTGTGGCCATTACTATTTAACACTGGAATTAGGGTGTTGTGATACTCTTCATCATTAACATCTCTAAAATGAAGCTTCAAAGCTTTATTCGTCATAGAAACTTTACCGCTCAGCATTTCAAGATGCTCGGCATCTTCAATTGAGGCACGGAGAAGATTTGGGTTAAGGATAAAGTATTCATGAATGTCATATAAAACAATATTTAAATTACTCATCAGCGGTCCTCCTGAATATAGATAATTTATTTATATCCAAAAGAGAAGGGAGGCATACAGTTCTGCTATAAGTCATTTGCAAACAATTTTAAGGTCGTTGATCTACTTTGAACATCGGATAAACTTGAAAAAATAGTAATGAAGACAAAAAAACGAATGCAGGAGAGCATTCGTTTACTGGGTTATTTGGCGATCAGCACCGAAATAGCTGAGTTATGGGACACTTTATCGCTTACTCCGCCAAACAGCAATTTTTTGAGACCGCCTGAATCTCTGCTGCCCATTACGATTAAATCAGCATTTATTTCTTCTGCATAATTCAGAATCGCATCTGATGGAGAACCTGATAAAATTTCAATCTCGCCAATAGCCTGATTCTCATCCATTTTCATCTTGATTCTTGAAACGATTTGATCTGCGTTATCAAAATAATCATGCTGGGTGTGAGTTTGATCGAGCTGATGTGACGGGTCAGGCGCGACCGGATAGTTTTGCAGATTGTCTGTCAAATAGCCATTAGCTGGAGCACTCGGAATAACGGGCTGAACTCCTTTGGTGTGCATCACGTGTTCTTCTTGGTAAACGTGGACAACAGTCAGTCTGGATGCTAATTGTTTGCTCAAATCTATTCCTGTTCTTAAAGCTGCCTGACTTTCATCCTGTCCATCATAAGCTACCACTATATGATTAAACGTATTCATTTTATCAAATCCTCTCTAGAGAAAAAGTGTTTATTAATCAATACCCTTTTTCTGAAAAAATAATCAATTATCATAAAGAAAACGGTTTTATAAAAAATTTTGGATCTGACAGACACATTTTTCTCTAAACAGGCGTACCCCTTTGATAATTAGGGTAATAAGTAGAAGGATTTATTTTTAAATTACTAATAGAATAGAATTGTGCGCATTGATTTCTCTCTCTACTGTCCAGCTTCCGGCCAAAACATATCAGACAAAAAATTAGAAACCCGGACATTTCTCCCGTATTCTTTATGTCTGCCGGAGCTTTAGCTGGCACTTGCGCTTTTCTATATTCAGGGGGTTACTCATGGTCAAGTCACTTTTTTCAATTAAGGGTGTTTTTACGAAGCTGATTATTTTCGTGCTGCTGGCAATCATCCTTGTGTTTATGGTACATAATGTAGTCATCGCATCACAGGATGTCAGCAAATTAGAAGAAAGAGCAAATGCGCCAACTATTATTTATGATCAAAATGGCAAGATTGCAAGCAAAATTTCAACCTCTAAAAATGAATGGGTAGATTATCAGGATGTGCCGGAGCATTTCTACGAAGCTCTTCAAGCGACGGAAGATCAAAATTTCTACAGTCACGGCGGCATCGATTATTTCGGCATTGTGCGCGCTGCCTTTAAGAATGTGGCGGCAGGAGGAGTAGTTGAGGGAGGAAGCACACTCACTCAGCAGCTTGCCAAAAATACGCTGCTGACTCAGGATCAAACGTTTAAACGAAAATTTGATGAGTACTTTATTGCAAAAAAGATTGAAGAAGAATATTCAAAGGAAGAAATTTTAGAACTCTATGTCAATAAAATCTATTTCGGAGAAGGAGCATGGGGGCTGAAAAGGGCAGCTAAAGTTTATTTTGGAAAAGAAGCTGCTGATCTTACAATAAATGAATCAGCTATTTTAGTAGGACTTATTAAAGCGCCGACGCACTATTCTCCTGTGAAAAATCTTGAGAAATCATTAGACCGCAGGGATGTTGTCTTAAGTTTAATGAAAAAAGAAAAGTTCATAACGGAAGAAGAAATGAATGAAGCGAAAAATGAAAAAGTCGTGCTCGAAAGAAAGGAATTAGATGAATATAAGGGACGCTTTCCATTCTATGTGGATCATGTCATTGAGGAAGCCATTAAAAAATATGGCCTGACTCAAAATGAAATTTTAGCTGGCGGCTTTGAAATTCATACAGAGCTGCGACAGGATATGCAATCATCCATTGAAGAGGTTTATAAGAATGATGCTAATTTTCCTGAGAGTCAGAGTGATCAGCTCGTTCAAAGCGGAGCAGTTCTCGTCAACCCTAAAACAGGAGGAGTACAGGCACTTGTTGGAGGAAGAGGGGAGCATTCATTTAGACAGTTTAACAGGGCAACTCAGCTGAAAAGGCAGCCTGGTTCGACGATGAAGCCAATTGCTGTTTATACACCTGCCTTGGAAAACGGAATGGACGTTTATTCAAAATTGAAGGACGAACCGCTTGATATTAACGGTTATTCACCTAAAAACTTTGACGGAACCTATCATGGCGAGGTTACCCTGTATGAAGCTCTAATTAAGTCATACAACGTTCCGACAGTATGGGCTCTAAATGAAATTGGCGTACAAGCGGGCGTTGATGCCTCTAAACGCTTTGGCTTGCCGATTACCGAGAATGACCAGAACTTAAGTTTAGGCCTCGGGGGTCTTGATAAAGGCGTGGCTCCTTTGAATATGGCAGAAGCTTACACTGCTTTTCCAAACGAAGGAACCCGTGTTGAGGCTCATGCCATTACCAAAATTGTAGATGTTCAGGGAAATACGATAGCAGAATGGAAAAAGAAAGAAACAAACGTTACTACAAAGGAAGTAGCTCAAAAAATGACCCATATGATGCTTGGGGTAGTAAAAGAAGGAACAGGGAAAAAAGCACAGCTTGAAAATCATGAGCTGGCCGGAAAAACCGGCTCCACACAGCTTGGTATTGATGGAATAGATGGAGTAAAAGATCAATGGTTTGTCGGATATACTCCTAACGTTGTTGGTGCCATGTGGCTTGGCTACGATCAAACAGATCAAAACAATTACCTGAACACATCAAGCAGTGCGACAGCTGCACCATTATTTAAAGTTATTATGGATGCAGCCCTTAAAAATGAAAAACCGGAGGAGTTTAATCTTCCTCCTCTCAAGGAAACGGAAAGCAAGTCAAAGAGAAAAGATCCTTCAAATAAAGAAAGCAAAAAGATACAAGAAGAAAAAAGAAAACAAGAAGCCGATGAAAAAGCTAAACGGGATGAACAGGCAAGAATGGAAGAACAGGAACGCTTAAAACAGGAAGAAAAAGCAAAAGCCGATGCGGCTAAGCAAAAGGAAGAAGACCAAAAACAAGAGCAAAAACGCAAAGAAGAACAAGCTGAAAAAGAAGAAGAACAGGCTAGAAAAGAAGAGGAAGAAGCTAAAAAAGAAGAAGAACGCAGAAAAGAAGAAGAGAAAAAACAAAATGAAGAAGAACCGACAGAACCGGAACCTCCGGCAGAACCGACAGAACCGGAACCTCCGGCAGAACCGACAGAACCGCCAGCAGATCCAGAGCAGCCTGAAGAGCCTCCAGCAGATGGCGGCTCTGACAACGGAGATACATCAGGAATTTAACAGGAAAGCTGAACGAGATCAATCTCGTTCAGCTTTTTTAATGGGCTCCTGCTCATTTACAGAGGTTAGACAGAGGTTAGGGTGATTAATTTATTTTATTTAAGTAGAAATCAGCTGATAAATTTTCAAAACCGATGATAAAATATCGAATTCAGGTAAATAAATTAGAATAGGGCAATCTATGATAATCATTAGCTTTGTCCAGCTTCTCAGGTCAGGAATGAATCTTATTTAAAATAAAATCCACACCCTGCATTGCAGGGTGTGGATTTTAAAATCTGAAATTAGTTATTAAAACATTGGTAAAATATAAGTAATTAAAAACCAGATAATACCGAAGAATATAACCAAATATGCCGCATATTTAATAAAAGTGGCTCCAAGAAGACTATTATTCGTTTTATGCTCTTCTTTTCTCTCAACATTTACTTGTTTATGTTCAGACATAAGGTTCCTCTCCCTTGTTTATCTTTATAGAATTACATTAAGCAGCCAGCCGATAACAACAATTGCTCCAATAACGATTAAAATAGTTCTGATCATTAGTAATAATCTCCTTTTCTCTGATGTAATGTAAGTAAGTCATACTCCCTTATCATTTGTAGGGGTTAACTGATCTTATACCTTTACTTTTTCAGCTGTGTTTAAAAAATTAGATGAAAATCTTGATTCGGTTGAACAGATTGTGTCCATTTCCTTCAAGATTTCGCTCGGGTTATCCCCATCAATCAGCACTTTAATCTGTTTAGATCCAGATGTTATCAGAAAGAAAGTAATCAAAGAAGGAAACTTTGAGACATCGACGATGCTTCGTTTTCCAGCTAAGAAGTACACCTTTCCTTTATAGTTTTTTGCGAGCTGATTCAAACTGATAATTTGATCCATTCTTAATTGATCCTGGGTACATAGACTAGTGGAAACTAACTGGCTCATTGTTTTCCTCCTTCAATTTTCCTGAACTTCTGTTGTTTGTTACAGTTCTTTACCTTGTTTTCTGTTATTTGAAACATCCAGAAGGTGAAAATAGTGATTTGTGCCTATTCGCCGCTCTTTTTATGGGGGTCGTTTTAAAACTGAGTAGTTCAAAAGATGCAGGTTTATGCAATCCATCTTCATGCTCCTTAGTTTCCTGACATTTTGCTTCACATAGTATCGATGTGTACTTTATTTACAGTGTTAATGGCCGGACTGAAAGAAAAAAGGAGGATGATGAAAGTGATTATTGTAACCACTGACTTTGTTCCGGGAAAAGAAATTAAAGAACTTAAAGGATTTGTCAAAGGAGCAACTGTGCAGACAAAGCATATAGGAAAAGATTTAATGGCGGGGCTTAAAACGATAGTTGGAGGAGAGATTTCTGAATACACTGAGATGATGGAAGAAGCAAGGCAAAAGGCAATCGGACGCATGGCCGAGGATGCAAGAAATCAAGGAGCAAATGCGATCATAGGCATGAGGCTGCAGAGTTCTGCCGTTATGCAGAATGCCTCTGAAATTATTGCCTATGGAACGGCTGTGTTTGTTGAAGATTAATCATGGGACGTTATGCAGAAAATAAGGAAAAATCTCAATTGACAAAATAATGAAAAAGATGGTAATCTATCTAAGGATAAAAACAATAAATTGGTAAAGGAGGGGTTTAACATGAAAAAATTAATTGTGATTGCGTACGATCGTAACGTTATTTCTTGTGCAGCCCCGCCATACCTTTATACCGTTTAGAGAAAATCAGTCTCTGAATATAAAAAGGAAAAGGCACACGGGTATGCTGCATTGTATACTTCTGTGCCTTTTTATGTTTGATTGTAAAAAGGCAGACCCCGGCATGCGGAGGTTTGCCTTTTTTATATAAATTAAATCTTAAAGGAGGAAGAAAAGATGTATGTAATGATGCTGAAAGCAGAGAAATTAGTGAAAAAGGGAGATCCAGAAAGCGGTTAGCTAAAAAGAGATAGAGAGGCAAAGGAGATGATAACATGTTTGCGGTGTTAGTGAAGTTGGGATGGTTTTTTAAAAAGTATTGGAAGCGGTATACAGCTGCAATCGTATTGCTTTTAATTGTAAATGTGCTTGAAGTTATTCCCCCTAAATTGCTTGGGAATGCAATAGATGATATTCAGATTGGAAAGTTTTCGAGTGAGCTGCTTGTTCAATATATTGTATTGTTTCTTGGACTTGGTGTACTTGTTTATATTTTATCTTATTTCTGGATGTACAATTTATTTGGCGGCGCTCATTTAGCTGAAAGAATCCTAAGATCAAAACTGATGGGGCAGTTCTTAGTTATGACACCGCGCTTTTATGAGAAAAACAGAACGGGAGATTTAATGGCCCGTGCCACGAATGATTTGAAGGCTATTTCGACAACTGCCGGATTTGGTATTTTAACATTGGTTGACTCAAGCATGTTTATGCTGACGATTCTGTTGACAATGGGAATTCTCATCAGCTGGAAGCTTACTTTTGCCGCGATTCTTCCACTGCCGATTATGGCGATCGCAATGGGAATCTACGGCAAGAAAATCCACGCCAGATTTATGGCAGCTCAGGACGCTTTTGGCGACATGAATGACCAGGTGCTTGAATCAGTGGCAGGCGTGCGTGTGATTCGTGCCTACGTTCAGGAAAAAGAAGATGTAAACCGTTTTAACACATTAACGGATGATGTTTTTCGGAAAAATGTAAGTGTAGCAAAAATTGACGCTCTGTTTGAACCAACAATGAAATTGCTTGTCGGGATCAGCTATTTAATTGGACTCGGATACGGAGCTTACTTAGTCTTTCATAATGTCATCACTCTTGGTGAACTGGTGTCCTTTAACGTTTACCTGGGAATGATGATCTGGCCGATGTTTGCAATTGGAGAACTGATCAATATCATGCAGCGTGGAAACGCATCACTTGACCGGATCAACGAAACATTATCTTATGAAGCGGATGTGAAAAATCATGAGCAGCCGCAGCATATAGATTCACCTAAAAAGATTGAGTTTAATAATGTATCGTTCCAATATCCCTCATCAGAAGTGGTGAACTTAAACCATGTCAGCTTTACTGTAAATAAAGGGGACACAATCGGCATTGTCGGCAAAACCGGCAGCGGAAAGACGACAATCGTCAAACAGCTGCTCAGACAATATCCGGCTGGAAGCGGTCAGATTACAATGTCCGGGGTTCCGATTGAGAAAATCCCGCTTGAAACATTGCAGCGTTTTATTGGCTATGTTCCTCAAGATCACGTGTTATTTTCAAGAACGGTAAGAGAGAATATTTTATTCGGAAAGAAAGATGGATCAGATGCAGAACTGAATAAAGCGATTGATCTTGCTTTTTTCAGAAAAGATCTTGAAATGCTGCCGGATGGTCTGAATACATTAGTAGGGGAAAAGGGTGTTGCGCTATCCGGAGGTCAAAAACAGCGGATCTCTATTGCACGTGCACTTCTGGTCAATCCGGAAATCCTGATTTTAGATGATTCCCTGTCAGCTGTTGATGCAAAAACGGAAACGGCCATCATATCTAATATTAGAAGTGAGCGTGCTGATAAGACAACATTCATTACGACACACCGTCTGTCTGCTGTAGAACACGCAGACTGGATACTTGTGCTTGATGAAGGGAAAATCATTGAAGAAGGCAGGCACCAAACACTGCTTGCGAATAACGGCTGGTACAAGGAGCAATATGAACGCCAGCAAATTGAAGCTGAAAACGAAGGCGGGGTGGGAGCATGAGCACAGGAAAAAGACTGATTCGCTATGCAGCCCTTTATAAAAGAACATTAATACTGGCCTTAATCATGCTTGCGGTTGCAGTCGGGGCTGAACTTACAGGTCCGTTTATCGCAAAAAAAATGATTGATGACCACATATTGGGCATTGAGAAAAAGTGGCATGAAACAGCAGAAGGAGAAAATGCTGTAAACTACAATGGATCCTGGTATAAACGTGAGGATTACTTTGAACCAGGTGAAGAAAAAGGCAAGGAAATTCACATTCTGCAAGTGCAGCGTGATTATTATTTCATACCGGGTGAAATTCAGTTTGACGGAGACAGAAGAGCGGCTGGCAATTCGGTCATTATTGAACGCGGGACAGAGTCTGCTTCTTATACAGGCAACAGGCTTACTTCTGAACAGCTGTTTACGTTCTACCAGCCTGAAATCAAAGGGCTCATTACTTTGATTGCCATTTATTTTGGTTTACTTGTATTTGCCTCATTCTTTCACTATGGGCAGCGCTATTTTCTGCAGATTACATCAAATCGCATTATTCAAAAAATGCGTCAGGATGTATTTGAACATATCCAGCGCCTGCCGGTTGTATATTTTGATAACCTTCCGGCCGGCAAGGTTGTTGCAAGAATTACAAACGATACGGAAGCAATAAGAGAACTGTTTGTAGCGGTGCTCTCAACATTCTTTACAAGCGCCATTTATATAACAGGTATTTTCATTGCATTATTCCTGCTTGATGTAAAACTAGCGTTAATCTGTACAATTATCCTGCCTATCCTTGTCGTCTGGAGCATCGTATACCGAAAATACGCTTCAACCTACAATCATAAGATTCGTTCCCTTGTCAGCGATATTAATGGAACAATCAATGAATCAATTCAGGGTATGACGATTATTCAGGCTTTCCGCAGGCAGGAAGAAACGAAAGCGGAATTTGAAGAATTAAATACATCCCATTTTCACTATCAGAATAAGCTGCTGAGTTTGAACTCCCTGCTGTCGCATAATTTGGTAGGATTTATGCGGAACTGTGCGTTCGTGGCACTCATCTGGTATTTCGGCGGAGCCTCTTTAGGCGTTGGTTCAATCGTATCAATAGGAGTTCTTTATGCGTTCGTAGATTATTTAAATAGACTTTTTCAGCCAATCACTGGGATTGTGAATCAATTCGCCCAGCTTGAAACAGCACGTGTTGCTTCTGAAAGAGTGTTTAGCCTGCTTGATGAAAAAGGCACGGATGTCAGCGAGAAAAAAGAGCCGCGATATAAAGGAAATGTCGCGTTTAAAAATGTTTGGTTTGGCTATAAAGAAGACGAATATGTTTTGAAAAATATCGATTTTGAAGCGAAACAGGGTGAAACCGTAGCACTAGTCGGACACACTGGTTCCGGAAAAAGTTCGATTATGAATTTATTGTTCCGTTTTTACGATATAAAAGAGGGTAAGATCACAATCGACGGCAAAGATATTCTATCAATGCCGCGCCAGGCGGTTAGAGAACATATGGGAATTGTGCTTCAGGATCCATTTTTGTTCACAGGAACGATCGCTTCGAATGTAAGCCTTGATAATTCGGATATCACCAGAGAACAAGTGGAGAAAGCATTAAAAGATGTTGGCGCTGATCAATTGCTTAAGCATTTGCCGCTTGGGTTCGATGAGCCTGTTATTGAAAAAGGCAGCACGCTCTCATCGGGACAGCGTCAGCTGATTTCATTTGCAAGAGCACTTGCTTATGATCCTGCAATCCTCATATTAGATGAAGCTACGGCAAGCATTGACACAGAAACAGAAGCTGTCATTCAAGATGCACTTGAAGTTCTGAAAAAAGGCAGAACAACGTTTATCATTGCTCATCGGCTTTCTACTATTAAGAATGCAGATCAAATTCTTGTCCTTGACCGGGGTGAAATAGCGGAGCGGGGCAATCACGATGAATTAATGAAGCAAAAAGGAAAGTACTATCAAATGTATGAACTGCAGCAGGGAAAACAGAATACCCTTGCAGGATAAGAAAAGCACGTTCCTGATATTTTAATCAGGAACGTACTTTTTTGTTTGCCCAGAAAACAGTAAAACCTTAGTAAGCAAGTCCAGCACGTTTACAGATAAAGGACCGTTCAGTGAGAACCTGATAAGTGAAATAACCTGTATCTTCAGCAGATATTTGCTTTCCGTCCTGGGGAAGATAATCTTCTTCAAATCTGAATTTCTTTGTTAATTCTCCATCCGGCAAATAGGTGGGACAGACGATTGTCCATTGGAGATTTGACTTTTTAAGTGTCAGGAAGGCATTTAAATGTTCGTTCGCTGCTCTCGTCATTGTCCGTTTTGACTCATCTGATTGAAATCTGTAAAGCTCGGGGTTAGACCGTGCCTGTAAAATACCAGCTGTACCAATTGTAATCACTCTGTTAATGTTTGCGCTTCTCATTGCCTGGACAATAAGCGGCACTGAGACTGTCAGAGTATTATCTCCGTCCGTGCCGAGACAGCTGACAACAGCATTACAGCCTGAAACTGTATTTTCAATACATTGAAGGTCCCGTGCATTTCCGTTAATGATTTCAGCATTTTTATGTATGTCCTCTATTTTTGCAGGATCTCTGACAAGCATTCTAACCTGGTGACCGCCATTTATGGCCTGTCTTAAAAATGCTTTGCCAACTCTCCCTGTTCCGCCAATTAATGCGATTTTCATAACAAACTCTCCTGTCTTTTTCTTTCATTTTACTTCATTTACAGGAGAAGAGAAAACATACTCTGTTCCAATCTGGTTACACTAAATAAAAATAAAACAAATGAATTGACAGAAGGAAGTCTTGGAGGTAAGATTCTAACGTACTTAAATAAAATCCGATAAGATTAGTGGGGGTTGGTTTACTATGAAAAGATATTTTAGTCTATTTGCACTTTTATCAGTGTTTGTACTGATTTTGTCTGCCTGCGGAACAGGCGGAGATACTAAGAACGAGGGAGATCAGGCAGGTTCTGGCAGTGATGCTGAACTGTTTGATAAAGTAAAAGAAGAAGGTGTCCTTGTCATTGGTACAGAAGGTACATATCCGCCTTTCACATTCCATGATGACAAAGATAAATTAACCGGTTTTGATGTAGAGATCGCACAAGAGGTTGCAAAGCGTCTTGGTGTGAAAGCTGAATTTAAAGAAACTCAGTGGGACGCAATGTTTGCCGGTCTTGATGCTAAACGCTTTGATATGATTGCCAACCAAGTCGGAATCAAGCCTGAGCGCGAAGAGAAATATGATTTCTCTGAACCATATATTTCATCGGCAGCTGTACTTGTCACACATAAAGAAAACAAAGACATCCAATCATTTAAAGACTTAAAAGGGAAAAAAGCAGCTCAATCCTTAACAAGCAACTACGGGGAAATTGCCAAGGAAAACGGAGCTGAGCTTGTTGGGGTAGAAGGATTTACACAAGCAATTGATCTCATTAATTCAAAACGTGCAGATGCAACTATTAATGACAAGCTTTCAGTACTCGATTTCCAGAATCAGCGCGGCAACGCTCAAATTCAAATTGTAGATGAGAGCAAAGATGCTGCACACAGCGGATTAATGTTCCGTAAAGACAGCGGCAAGTTAGTGGAAGAAGTGAATAAAGCATTAGCTGAAATGAAAGAGGACGGCACATACAAAAAAATCTCCGAAAAATGGTTTGGCGAAGATGTATCTGAATAATATTTTTGCAGACCCTGAACGGTTAGAACGTTTGGCCAATATTGCACAAAGTTCCCTTCTCCCTTTGGTGAAGGGAGCTTTGTATTATACTCTTCCATTAACACTCATAACATTTGTCATTGGACTTATTTTAGCTGTTCTTGCTGCTTTGGCAAGAATCTCAACAATAAAGCCTCTTCAAATAATTGCAAGAATATATGTATCAATCATTAGAGGAACACCTTTGCTTGTTCAATTATTTATTATTTTCTATGGCCTTCCAAGTGTCGGAATCACAATCAGTCCGTTTATTTCTGCAGTTATAGGATTTTCCCTGAATGTTGGAGCTTATGCATCTGAAATAATCAGGGCAGCAATATTGTCAACACCTAAAGGACAATGGGAAGCTGGATATTCAATTGGAATGAGTTATGCACAGACTTTAAAAAGAATTATTTTGCCTCAGGCAACACGCGTGTCTATACCGCCGCTGTCCAACACCTTTATCAGTTTAGTTAAGGATACGTCACTTGCATCATTAATTCTTGTAACAGAGATGTTCAGAAAGGCACAGGAAATTGCATCGACGAATTATGAATTTCTTTTGATGTATTCTCTGGCTGGTCTTTTATATTGGATTATCTGTTTTATTCTATCTGTCATCCAGCAGCGCATTGAAGGGAAACTTGATCGCTATGTTGCAAGGTAATAAAGGAGCACTCATATGATTTCAATTAAAGGATTGCATAAAAGCTTTGGTGAGCTAGAAGTTTTAAAAGGCATTGATTTAGAGATTGAAAAAGGAAAAGTTGTTGTTGTCATTGGTCCATCCGGATCAGGGAAAACAACTTTCCTAAGATGCTTGAACGTACTTGAACTTCCGACAGAAGGAATCATTCAGCTGGATCGGCAAACACTCGATTTCAGCGGTAATGTGGCTAAAAAAACAATTACGGAGTTTAGAAGCAATACCGGCATGGTATTTCAAAGCTATAATCTTTTTCCGCATAAAACAGCTCTTGAAAATGTGATTGAAGGACCAGTCATCGTTAAGAGAGAAAACAAAGAAACAGCCGTAAAAAAAGCAAGTGCCCTCCTTGAAAAAGTTGGTCTTGGGGATAAAAAGAATTTTTATCCTTTTCAGCTCTCAGGAGGACAGCAGCAGCGCGTAGGCATAGCAAGAGCTCTTGCTATGGAGCCTAAAGTGATGCTGTTTGATGAGCCTACCTCAGCCCTTGATCCAGAACTCATCGGAGACGTACTGAATGTCATGAAAGATTTAGCTTCAGAAGGAATGACCATGGTGGTAGTCACTCATGAAATGAGATTTGCAAAAGAAGTGGCTGATGAAGTGATTTTTATGGATAATGGAGTAATCGTAGAACGCGGTGCACCATCTGAAGTATTTGATCGGCCAAAAGAAGAACGGACAAAACGTTTTCTTAGAAAACTTGAAGAGTAGGCGCGAGCAAAAGCAGCCTGCTCTTTTTTTGCGGGAATTATGAATTTCCAGATGGAATCACAACTTTACTGATTTAACATCTTTCAACAGCTGCTTTTTTTCCTGTTCAAAATAATACACTCTGGGCAAGTTAAAGTGAACAATCATTTCATGTGCAAGGCTTGCACAAACGAATGTGACAGATCTCCAATCAATAGTTTCAAACATTTGAGCATTCTCCTTCTGGATGTCTTATTCATGTATATGGAGAAGGGAACTTGTTTGATACTAAGGGGCGAATAAGAAATGTTTGCTTATATGAGAAAAGACCCCGGCAGAATGCCAGGGTCCTTTAAGCCATGTTATTCAATTTTCTTATTTAGAAAATCCGCTCATGTTTGATTGAGCAAATGAAACTAAGCGCTTTGTGATTTCTCCGCCAACAGATCCGTTAGCACGAGAAGTTGTTTCTGCACCTAAGTTTACTCCAAATTCAGAAGCGATTTCGTACTTCATTTGATCAATTGCTTGCTGTGCACCAGGTACAACTAGTTGATTTGAAGAATTGCTGTTTGCTTGTGCCATGTAAATACACTCCTTGATATAATATAGTTTTTGGGTAAGCTGGAGTTGCACCAGTGCATGAGTCTTAATGATTCATGGCCTTCTCGGCTAACCCATCATGATAAGGTGCTGCTGGTTGTTTATCTGTTGTTATTACGTATTATGTATTTCCCGAGAAAATATATGCACATGCTAAAATGGTAATTATTATGGAAAAATAGGTATTACATAAAGTGAAAGAGAGTTAGGGAATATATAAAGAGGAAGCAAGTATATGAAGCTGCAGGTGATAAAAATGAACATGTGCCCGCTTTGTAATGGGTTTAACGATGAAGTCGAAGCTGCAACCTGTCCGAATTGCAAAATTAACATGATGGATCATGGGAAAATAACCGATTATATGGATGCGTACAGCGCATATATGGAGATTGATACAATGAAGCTTTTCGATGGGGTAATGGATTCTCTTGAATCACATCAGTGCATCCATTTGTTTTCATGCAGCAATTGTCTGCATGAAGAAGCAAAACAAATCAGGGAGCAGGAAACGAATGGTTATGCGGAGGGAGAAGCCTTGCAATAAAAAAAATCAGCCTGAGAGAATCTCAGGCTGATTTGGTATTTATTATTGTTCACTTGCCGGACGGATACGAACCTCTGTCTCTTTATCAAAGAAGTGAGATTTGTTCATATCAAGAGCAAGCTGAATAATTTGGTCTGGTCTTACATCTGTGCGTGAATCTACGCGTGCAATGAAGTCCTGGCCGTCGATTTTAGAGTAGAGCATCGTTTCAGCACCCATAAGCTCAGATACTTCAATTTTTGCATCTACTTTTGATCCGCGAGAAGATTCGATGAAAACTGGCTCATCATGGATATCTTCAGGTCGAACGCCCATGATCAATTCTTTGCCGACGTAGCCCTGCTCGCGAAGATACTTCATTTTCCCTTCAGGAACAACGATGGATTGAGTTCCGATTGAGAACTTGCCGTCTGTTAATTGACCTGTAAAGAAGTTCATGGATGGTGAACCGATAAATCCGCCAACGAAAAGGTTTTCAGGCTTTTCATATACTTCTTTCGGAGCGCCGACCTGCTGAATGATACCGTCTTTCATAACAACAAGGCGTGTTGCCATTGTCATTGCTTCTGTTTGGTCATGTGTTACATAAATTGTCGTTGTTTGCAGACGGTGGTGAAGCTTAGAAATTTCAGCACGCATTTGCACACGTAATTTGGCATCTAAGTTTGATAATGGCTCATCCATTAAGAATACTTTTGCGTCACGGACGATGGCACGTCCAAGTGCAACACGCTGACGCTGACCGCCTGATAATGCTTTTGGCTTGCGGTCTAGGTATTGATCAAGACCCAAAATGCGTGAAGCATCTTTCACACGGCGATCGATTTCTTCTTTAGGGAATTTGCGGAGCTTAAGTCCAAATGCCATATTGTCATAGACAGACATATGAGGATAAAGCGCGTAGTTCTGGAATACCATCGCGATGTCGCGGTCTTTCGGCGCAACATCATTCATCCGTTTGCCGTCAATTGAGAAGTCGCCTTGTGAGATTTCCTCAAGGCCTGCAATCATACGAAGAGTCGTTGATTTACCGCAGCCTGATGGGCCAACGAAAACGATGAATTCTTTATCTTGAATATGAAGGTTAAAGTCTTCAACTGCCGTTACCTTGTTATCATACAGTTTATAAATATTGTTTAATTTAAGCTCAGCCATTTGAATCCTCCTCAGAAATGAAAACGTTTTATTTAATAAATTCAGTGTAATTCATTTTTGAAGATAAGCCTATGGACAGGTTGCACAAAAAAATGTAAGGGTTTTCGTGCAAGATGAACAGCTGAGTTATTCAGTAAAGTGTTCTAGAAACTGCATAGCTAAAAATGCAGCGGCAGCTTCATGGAAGTGCTTAATATCTATTCCGGTTTTTTCTATGAATTTCTCGATTCGGTATTGGACGCTGTTCCTGTGCATATATAACTTTTTAGCGGTAAGAGAGACGTTAAGATTGCATTCAAAGTAAACTTGGAGCGTTTGAATAAGTTCCCTATCCTTAAATGATTCGGTTAAAAATTCGGAGAATACTTGCTCGCTGATCAGGCTGCTCCCATCAAAAATAAGGATGGGCAGAGCTTCATGGAAGGTTATGCATTTCTTCCGTCTAAAGGACTTATAAATCGTCTCAAAGCAGCTTTGTTCTGCAAGTATTTTCGTCTTTAATGAGCCGGTCATTCTGTGAAGCTGTCCAATATAAACATACAGCTCAATGAAAAAATCACTTGTAAATGTATCAATCCACTGATCGAAGCTTTCTTTATCAACAACGGGATCAGAGTTTTCTTCAAAAATAATCCCTTTATGACGG
Organism: Metabacillus dongyingensis; assembly: GCF_019933155.2. Lineage (NCBI taxonomy): Bacteria > Bacillati > Bacillota > Bacilli > Caryophanales > Bacillaceae > Metabacillus > Metabacillus dongyingensis. The sequence continues at coordinate 938,886 of NZ_CP082944.1, forward strand.
CTGATCCATAATATCGTCGAAGATGGAATCGATCCCTGCATCGCTTCTTCAAAGTTTTGTTTATCTGCGACCTGGTGCTTGCTGTAGAAATAATAGCACCTGATGCTGTTTGAAGAAGGTAGAAATGGAGGACTGTTTTCACCGTACAAATAATGCAGCCATTTTTCAGAACGATTGCTGTGTTCCCCGAATCCATGGTCATATGGTGTATATAATGTGGACAGCAAGTTTTCCTCCTGCTCTGTCACAGCACTTTTCAAAATGCCAAACAGCTGCCCCTCATCTGATTTAAACCACAAATATTCGGCCTTATCATGAGAATAGGCAAGAGAGAAGGCTTCTTTGTAATGGGATGCTAATTTCTCAATCATAATGATATCTCCTTTCCCTGCCTTTCTATTATATAAAAAGAAGAGAGCTTGGCGATAGCCTAGCTCTCAATTTGAGCGGGAGGTTCTTCTTGTTCGAGGTCACGTGCTTCTTCAATATTCGTGTACTTATCCCGCATATGCACAGAACCGCCTGATAATCCTTCATTGATCATTCGGTCTATATCCAGATATGCTTGATCTCTGCCCTCATACTCCGTATCTTTTTGTTCATTCGTTTCCTTGTTTTTCATGATGATCCCTCCTTCGGTGTACTGTTTTTATTTTGCGGAGGAAGAGTGGAAATTAACCATCATAAACATGAAACAGCATTAACTCGTGAATATGAGAACGAATCTGTTCTTCATCATCTAATGGAGGAGTGGAAGTTCCCCATTCGATTTCGCCATTTTTATGGTAAACCGCATCGTAGTGAATTCCTTTAAAGTAAAAAGAGACCCGCCAGCCAGGCAAATTTGTTTGTTTGAATAAAGGCTTCCATTGAAAATGTGTAATCATCTCATACATCGCTCCTTATCATTTCATCTTAAAGGAAGTTGAGAGCGAAGTGAAGATGTTCCTGCAGACAGCTGCAGAAATAAATCTGAAAGCTTGTCGATGCGGTGTGTTTGAATATGGGACTCATCAAAGCTCATAGGCTTGCTGTTTACTTCGTAAATGACCGGGCCATTTTCTGTTACTCCAATATCCATTGAAAATTCTCCGATCTGCCCAAAATGGGTGACTAACTCCCTGCCGGCAGTTTTTACAATCAGCTGAAGCTCCTCCATGCTGACTCTGTCTGCAACTGATTCAAATGATAAAATTGACCCGCCATTTCGAACATGTGTGGTAAGTGTCTGATTATTTGCAGCTAAACGTACGCCAATTCCGCAGATGAGAAAATCATTTCCTGATAGAAGAGCAAGTAACCGAAGGTCATATTTTTTGTGATTAAACGTATTGGCGGCCATTTCTTCTTGCATGAGATAGCCATCAAAAAAAGGGAATTTTTTTGCTGCAAAAACCTGTTTATCGAAGAATTCACATGTGCCGTCAACCGATGTTACCTCATAATGATGGACTGAAGAGCGTATCCGGTAGATACCCTTGCCCTGACTGCTCCTTAATGGCTTCAAATACGCACATGAACGGGAAGAGAGAAAAGATTTGATATCCAGTGCAGAATGAACTTTTTCTGTATAGGGAAGATAGGAATGCAAAGATTTGGACAGGACTTGGTGCACCTTCCACTTATCAAAAAAGAAAGGATTAAAAAATGGGATTTGTGCTGAAATCAATTGTTCTTTGAATAACTGAAAGTGCTCTCTGCTTTCTTCATCCCGGGAAGCGATCCGGTTGTAGATGACATCCGGATACGGACATGAAACTTTTGCCCATTGCTGTTTTTTCATACTGAAGGCAAATCCTTCAACATGGCGATCTTTCACGCCGCTCAAAGTAAACACATAGCAAAATCCGCCAATTGCTTTCATTTTGCGCTGAAGGCTTTTAAAGTACGTTCCATCTCCATGAAATATTTTCCCCTGTCCTCCTTCACCCGTAAGGATGCCGACGATTGGTCTGCAGAGAAGCAGGCTCATTCGTAAAGGGCCTCCGGTTCTTCAATCGCTATTTTTGTCAAATACAAAGCGTACTGGAGAGACAGCTTTCTCGAATGCAAATCTTCTTCTTTTAATGCAGGATGAGAAAAGATGGATCTTCCCGGTTTTGAATTTGCCTCAAACAGCCACACATTTTTGCAGGCGTCAATGCCCAAATCAAAACCAATCTCACCAATAAAACCCTCAATGCTTTGGTCAATCTTCTCACTTAGGACGAGAGCTGCAAGAGTGAGTGAATGAAAAGCCTGATTACGTTCATCTTCCTGTTCAAAAAGCTCTTCAAGTGTCTTGATCATCCCGCCATTATCAACATGAGTAGTAACACAGCCTTTACCTGCCATTTTGGCGGCAATGGCTGTAACATGAAAGCGGCCTTGTGAATCCTTATTTGTATGAACACGAAAGTCGATCTGCTGCTGATCAATCCGGATTAGTTTTATCCGCTCTTGCAGGAGATAATCATCCATCTTCCTGCTTCCAAATGAATACATGAAAAATTGATCCAGCGATCTGTATTTGCGCAGAATGTTATCTTCCTGATCTGAACGGTATCTGCAGTAGTAAGTCTGCTCATCTGGAGAATAGATTAACTGAAATACACCTAGTCCAAGACTGCCGTTGCGCGGCTTTAGATACACGCTATTATGCCGATGGAGCATTACTTCTATCTCCTCTTTAGAGGGAGCAAGCTTTGTTTCCGGCAAATACAAGGCTGTCTCAGCGTGGGGAAGGAGGAGCTGGTGAATGGTCCATTTATCAAAAAAACCAGGATTAAACCATGGAATTCCATACTCCGTTCTAAGACGCCTTTTGACCATTTTCAAGGCATGATGTTCTTCAATCTCCCGGTTCGGCAAACGGTCATATACAACGTTCGGAAGCGGAATCTTAAATTGTCTCCAGCCATCATCATCAAATGTAAAACCACTGACTATGCCAGTTTCCCAATCAATGTGGTGTGCCCCAAATACATAAGCAAACAATCCTGCTGATTTTTGAGCTGTTAAGTACTTCGCAAAAAATAACGAGCGATTTCCTATTGGCCGCAGAATCGAGCCGGTGAATCCGGCAGTGAATATGCCTATCAGCGGTCCAAGGTAGACAGTGTTCTGGTGAAGAATCAATTGCGTTTTTCCAAGAGGAAGGAGGAGATCATCCATTAAGTCCTTTGAAATTTTAATGGCTCCATTCAGCTCCTGAAATTCGACAAAACAACTGGAAGCTGCGGTTCCAAAGATAACCTCCGTAATATCATGATTTGTTTCATGCCTTGCGGAAGCCGGCAGAATCAATGTTTTTGAGGCCGTGAAAGTGACGGTTATGTTGTAAGAAGGATTCATAGAACACCTCCTGCATATTTTTTTATGTCAGCTTAATGGCTTTCATCCTTATAAGATTCGCTTAGAAATAGACAGTAATCAATAATTGAGCGCGCTGATGGACGTGCTCCCAAGGATTTGCGCTCTTCTGCATTTTTGGAAGGCTTTGTGTTGACTTCAATAATCCATGGATGACCTCCTGAATCAATGGCAAGATCAATTCCGAATTCGCCGAAAAGCCCGCCTGAAAACATACCAAGCGCCTCCGCAATCTCAAGTGAGAGTTCATTTAAAAGCTTTCTAATATGATCAGCTTCTGACAATTCAAAAGAAGAAGATAATGCATCTTTAATCGTATACAGCGAGCCGCCGCGGGCTAAATTAGCTACAAATTGATTTTCTGCTGAAACCCGGGCTACGGCAGAAGAAATTTTCCACTGCGAGAAATTTCTTTTATGGCACAAAATCCGAAAATCCATTGGCCTGTTCTCGTAATTCAGCAGGTCGATTCCTTCCTGCACGATAAAAGCCTCCTTCTTTATTCTTGGAAGCAGACTTTGAAAAAGCTCGTCGAAAGAAAGGTAATCCCTCAGCAAATGTCCTGAAAATGTAGAATAATCAAGTTCAAATCCTTCATCTGAATGAGAGATTCTGTAAATCCTTTTTCCCTGGCTGCCGTTAATAGGTTTTAGGAAAACAGCAGGGTACAGTTGAACCATAGAGTTAAGAACCGTTTTTGACGTGATCAATTCTGTTTTCGGCAGGAAGGGAGTCAGGTGGGAATTTGAACTTAAAATCTGATGAACTTCCCATTTATTTAAAAATCGGTCATTAAAATAGGGAACTTTATGGTGTATGAAATCTGCTGTCATGTTAAAAAAGTCCTGTGACTTTTCCAGGGTGCGGGAATGAATGCGATTATGAACAGCACTTGGATGCGGTACGGAACATTCCTGCCATTCATTCTGTCTGAGGATGTAGCCTTTCATCTTTTCTTTATGAAAATCAGACAGGCAGAAAACATAAAAGAAGATTCCCTTATCAAAGCTGCAAGAAGCGAGTTCTCTGCAAAACAAATCAATACTTCCAAAGGATATAGGATTCTCACAAGCATTCATTTCAGTTAAAACCGCAAAAACAGGCCCAAGCTGAAGCAAGTTTCTCTCTGAATCGTATTTTATGCTTATCGTAAATGAATGAACAGGAAGCGAAAGCTCTTTAAGCAGTTCTTCATGAACAGAAACATGTGAATGTTCTTCATTCATACATACGATTTTTGCAAAAATACTATTCCTTCCGCACACTACTTTTGAGGAGCCTGATGCAAATGGCAATCTTAGTTTTTCTCTCAAAGAATGACTGATTCGAATGTTTTTTCTTCCATAAATTGTAAGGTGGGGTGATACATCTATTTTTTCTATATTCATAGGAAACCCTCATTTGCTCACTGTTCTAACAAGCACTATAATAAGTTTATAGGCAGACGCTGATATGAGCATAGTATGATAAATCAGGGAATCGGTGTGATTTGGAAGGCAGATGGATATAATTGAATTGATATTCATTTTGTTTATGGCTGCTATTGGAGAAATGCCAAACCACCTTGCTATGAAGATGTTCTTCAAGCCGTTATGCTTTTAGGATAGAGAAATGGGCACGAAATGAAATTTGTTGAATAGTTTGTTATAGTTGTAGGGTGCTTTAAGGCACTGCGTGAAAAGATGTTAGGAGGAATACTTATGGCAGCGAATGTTTATGACTTAGGATATGATCTTGAGAAAGCACTTAGAGAAAGCGATGATTTCAAAACACTAAAGAGACTTTATGATGAAGTGAACGCAGATGATTCAGCACGCACTTTGTTTGAAAGCTTCAGAGATATTCAATTAAATCTTCAGCAAAAGCAAATGTCAGGCCAGGAAATTTCTCCTGAAGAAATTGAACAGGCACAAAAATCGGTTGCCCTAGTTCAGCAGCACGATAAAATTTCTAAGCTGATGGAAGCTGAACAGCGTATGAGCATGACAATAGCAGAATTGAATAAAATCATCATGAAGCCGCTTGAAGAGCTTTACGGCAGTCTTCAGCAATAATAAGGATGAACGGAGCGAAATAGATGCTCCGTTTTTTTTATGGGTGGACATTTGCAGCTAGTAAATTGTGATTTTGGCTAATTTAAGGCAATTTCAACTTATGGTATGAATAATGGCTTAAACATCAATCAAAAGGATAAATCAAAATTCGGTTCAAAATGAAAAAACAGCTAATCAAAATATAACTTTCGCAAATAAATTGGGAATTGCGCTAAAAAACATGGTCCCTCCGGCATATAAGGTGATGGATTCGTTTTTTCTTAACTGCCGATCAGCAATACTTGATTATTTTTCAGAATAAAACAAATAATAAAACGCTTTCATTTTTTTAGTAAAACCTCTTGTCAAAATAGGATTAACTTGCAATAATAAATGTAAGCGTTTTTATTGCACTTATTTAATGGCTGCGATTATGGGGATAATCGCTTGAACCGTTCTGTCTTCGGAGTTTGCGGGTAACAGATTCCGGCACGTTCTAATGGGAGAAAGTTAAATATAGGGGTTTTTCACTTATATAAACAGCTCTGTGACTTAAATCACAGAGCTGTTTTCGTTTTTTAGAGGATTGATTTTTAAATCACTTAACAGAGGGTGCAGGGCATTTCGTTCTAATTTAGGATGAAAGGACATATCCTCATATTAGAAATCAGACATCAGCTGAAGGGGGATTCACAGTGATCTACCGACTACTAGCGTTAAATATTGATGGAACATTGCTTCGTTCCAACGGTCGACTTCAACCTTCTACAAGGGAAGCGGTCCATTATGTTCAAAAAAAGGGAGTTTACGTCACTCTCGTTACAAGCCGCCATTTTCAGATGGCCAAAAAACTTGCAAAAGCGCTTAAGATAAACAATATTTTGATTACGCACAGCGGTGCGTTCATTTCCGATAAAGTTGACAGATCTTTATATGAAAACAGAATATCCGAAGAAAAGACATTTAACCTTGTTCAAGTGCTTGAAACATTTGATTGCAATGTCCGGATCGTGCATGAGCGTTTTTCTCTCGGAAACCGGAAAAAAGTATCATCAAATATCGTTGGGAAAACATTATTAAGCCCTACGGATCCTTTGTTTTATCCAGTCCAGTTTGTTGATTCACTTGGAGAAAACTTAAGAGATGAACCGCTCTCGGCTCCAAAGATTGAAGTGTACTTTTCAGAAGAACATGATTGCAGAGAGGTTGAAATGATCCTTTCTGATGCGTTCGAAGGCATTACAATAAGGGTCAAAAACCAAACAGTGCTTGAAATTACAGCGAAAGGCGTTTCAAAGGAGAACGGCTTAAGGCTGCTCGGTCAGCATTTAAACATTCTGCCAGAAGAAATGGTCGCAATTGGAGACGCGGATGATGATAAAGAAATGATTGAGATGGCCGGTCTTGGAGTAGCGATGGGGAACGCGCCAAATCATGTAAAAAAAGCTGCTGACTGGATTACCAGAAATAACGATGATCAGGGTGTTTTATACATGGTAAAAGAACATTTCAGAAAGCAGCACCGGATTGAGTTTTTAGATAAATTGAAGGTTGACCGATAAAAGGAGACCACAGCTTAATAGGCTGTGGTTTTTTTAGTTCACCCTCCCTTTAAAGCTAATTGTAAATTCTATGTTAATCTGTATCCATTTAAAAAGGATTTTTATAGATTAATAAGAAGATATAAGGATGCTGAATAAGGAGGCCCATCATGATAAACAAAGCAGCTGTACGAAAGCCGTTTCTTATGAAAATGTGGGAACATTACCCGAAGCTTTGGAAAGGATTAATTGATTTTGGAATACTGATGAAATACAGGACATTAGATATCAGCAAACTTCCAGACAAGATTGTGCTGCCGTCCTCAACCGTTCTTTTTGTCGATGCAAAGGAGAATCGTGGCAGAGCCCTGCTGATCAGAGGGGGAGTGACACAAAAGAGGCTTCTTTCTTTTTGGCAGCATGCTGTTGAAACGGTGAAGCCGGACTATATCATTGATATTGGCGTAAACTACGGCGAATGTATTTTCTCAGTGATTTATCCGAAACATACAAAGATATATGGGATTGAAGCAAACAGAAACCTGCTTACATATATCAGCCAATCTCGGGATGCTCATCCGAATCATTCACAAATCAGGATAGTTCATGCTTTTGCTTCTGATTCAGACGGAGAAGATAAACTCTTTTTTATAGATAATCATTGGTCAGGCACATCTTCAGCCTCCTATATGCCTGCGCATCAAATGGTAGACGAGGTCTCAATCAAGACAATAACAGTTGATTCATTATTTAAAAATGGCATGGAAAATGGAACGGTTCTTTTTAAAGTTGATGTGGAAGGATATGAGGCTTTCGTTTTAAAGGGAATGAAGCAAATATTTGAAAACAGCCGTTCAGTTCTTGGTTTTATTGAATTCAACAGTGAGTATTTTGAAAAGTCAGGAGTAGATCCGAATCACTTTTTCGAGTATCTGAATCAGTATTTTACCATTTATATTTATAAAGAGAATGACGATATTGTAAAAGTAAAATCACTCAAAATAGAAAAACTCCATGAAATGTTCGGATCTCATTATGTTCATACAGATCTTATCTTAGCGACAGATGAAGAAATGGCAGATTCATTAACAGGGATTGAAAAGAGCTGATGCATACAGCTTTTTTTTTTGAGATTTTTGTATTCTTATTAAAAACAATCTATGCAAAAACAGTCATTGTTCAAAAGAACGAGAAGGTATTTACGTTTTTATTTAGAAATAATAAGATATATATTTTTTTCGAGTGATAAGAGAGTATAAAATTTTGCGCATTGATGTCTGCCTCAACGCACAACTTTTCGGACAGAACTAATGCGTCAAAAAAGTCTAATCCGGACTTTTCTGCCAGATTCTTATCTGCCATGCCTTTAGCTGTACAGGCGCTTGCGCATTTCTTATCATGTACGGGGCAATCACACTATTCTTGGGTCACTAACTAAAGAAAGAAGGTAAAGAGATGAAAGGGGACTTCTTTTCAAATTACGAAAAGTATATTATTTTGCCGCTCGAAGTACAAAATGCTAATAAGGAATTTAATCCAGGCGAGTATCAATCGCATTTTATTCTTACACTGTCCCTTTATGATTCGCTCATCTCAAATTGGAGTGAAGCATGCAAATTTGAGATTGAAATAGGAATGGGCCTTGAAAAGGTTCTTGAAGATTTTAACCGTAAACATGGGGATAGTTATCATCTGCAAGTTCTCGAACTGGATCATGAAAAGCCATATTTTGTTTTGGCTTTCTCAAGTAAAGCCAAAATTGCGAGTGAAGAAGCCGAAGACCGGATTTCCTATGTGTTAGAGATCCTGCTTTCAAATCACTTTTATGTCGGTCAAAGCTGGTACAGGCTGATTGGTGATAAAGGGAGAATTAAACGCCAGCTTTTCAGCTACTCTATTAAAGAGTACATTGCAATGGAATCCGCTAATGTTTAATGAATAATAAATCTGTTTTAACAAGTAATATGAGACAGCTGCAGGCATTCATTGGTTTATCAGCCGGGAAAATGATATTCTATGTAAAGAGCTGACAAGGTATAGGAGGATTTTTACATGAATATTAAACTTATTGCACTTGACATGGATGGCACACTTCTAAATGAAAAAAAAGAAATTTCAGAAGCAAATCGAAAAGCGATCAGAGACGCTGAAGCTCGGGGCATACATGTCGTGATAAGCACCGGCAGAAGCATGGCGACACTGAGGGATCTTGCTAAGTCACTCAGCTTATCTTCTTATTTGGTAACTGTAAATGGAAGCGAGATCTGGGATGAGCATGGGGAACTTGTAGAGAGGAGTATTGTCCATAATGATTTGATGACATGGATGTTCGACCTTTCTAAAACACATAAAACGGGCTATTGGGCAACGAGCACAGAAAGAGTCTTCTTCAATGAAATGCCGGAGGACTTGAGCACTTATCAGTGGCTGAAGTTTGGATACGAAATTGAAGATGACAAAGCCCGCGAGACCATTTTAAAAGAACTCCGCAGCAGAGGGGAATTTGAAATCACCAATTCAAGTCCTACAAACCTTGAGGTGAATGCAATTGGAATCAATAAAGCCAAAGGCATTGAGAAGGTATGCGCACTGCTCGGCATTACAATGGAAAACGTGATGGCCTGCGGCGACAGTATGAATGACCTGGCGATGATTAAAGAAGCCGGTCTGGGTGTTGCCATGGGAAATGCACAGGAGATCGTCAAAGAAGCAGCAGACTGGGTCACTTTGTCAAATGATGAAGACGGAGTTGCAGAAGCAATTAAAAAATACGTGCTTTAAATTGGGAACAGATGGCGTTTTAGCCATCTGTTTTTTAACTTTTCCGGCTAAAAAGATGATTTCAGCTAAATCAAATATGCAGATTAATGCAGGAATGATTGGCTAGAACGAATAAGCCGTTAGCTAATTAAAATGTTTGAAATGGCTTGAATGAATCAGAAAAACCGCTATAAAACTTAAGTTTTCGCTGCTGAAAATACCATTTTCACAAAATGGCCAGCTGCATTTGGTTCAGGCTCACTGCTTCTGGCAGATTCCAGATAACAAATCCGTCTCTGGTGCTTGCGAGCGCCTCTGCTTTTCTAAATTGACCATAAGCTCCAGGTTTTGTACACTTAAGGAAGTTTTGAATCTAAAAGAAGATAAGGTGAGAGTCTTGCGTTTTAATATAAATGGCATAAGCGATGAACGATTTCATCGTCCGCTGCAGTTAATTTCAAATTTGTTTTATGAAGAAACAGAGCTGAAGTTTGAAGAATCAGAAGCGGACATCAGCATTGTTTTTCAAATAGAAGAAAAGAATGGCAGCATCAGCGTCCGCGGAACATTGTCGGATGCGAAAGGATATGAACAAGCCGCAGGGCACGAAAAAGTCATTTCAGATGATCTGAGTGAAAAAGAAGTATTCAAAGCGGTCAAACATACACTCGTTTACGTGCATCTGAACCTGCTTCAGGATTACACGGGCATTATTCAGCAGTGGGGTATTTTAACGGGCATCCGACCGACAAAGCTTCTTCATAAAAAATTGCGTGAAGGCATGTCAAAAGAAAAGGCTCATCAAATGCTGAAGGAAGAATATTTAATTTCAGACGAAAAAATTCAGCTGATGCAGCGGATCGTAGACAGGCAGCTGAGCGTTGTGCCTGATTTATATGACCTTTCAAAAGAAGTGAGCATATATATTGGAATCCCGTTCTGTCCTACTAAATGTGCTTATTGCACCTTCCCGGCATATGCAATCGGCGGAAGACAGGGATCAGTCGATTCATTTCTCGGCGGACTGCACTATGAAATCCGCGAGATGGGAAAATGGCTGAAAGAGAAAAACATAAAAATCACGACAGTATATTATGGCGGAGGAACTCCAACCAGCATTACGGCAGAAGAAATGGATATGCTGTATGAGGAAATGAACGCAGCTTTTCCCGGTGTGGATCAAATTCGTGAGCTGACAGTAGAAGCGGGCCGTCCAGATACAATTACTGAGGACAAACTGAATGTGTTAAAGAAATGGAATATCGACCGAATCAGCATCAATCCTCAATCATATATTGATGAAACATTAAAAGCCATCGGCCGGCATCATTCTGTTCAGGAGACCATTGATAAATTCCATTTAGCACGCCAAATGGGCATGAACAATATTAATATGGACTTGATTATAGGACTGCCAGGTGAAGGAATTAAAGAATTTGATTATACTCTATCCGAAACAGAAAAATTGATGCCTGAATCCTTAACGGTCCATACCCTGTCCTTTAAACGCGCATCAGAAATGACAAGAAATAAACAAAAGTACAAAGTAGCAGGCCGTAAAGAAATCGAAGAAATGATGGAACATGCTGTCAAATGGACAGATGAGCACGGCTATACACCATACTACTTGTACCGTCAAAAAAATATCCTTGGAAATCTTGAAAATGTCGGCTATGCTCTTGAAGGCCAGGACAGCATTTATAACATCATGATCATGGAGGAGCAGCAATCCATCATTGGAATCGGATGCGGCGCTGCAAGCAAATTCATTCACCCTGAAACAGGTAAAATTACGCAATTTGCAAACCCGAAGGACCCAAAATCCTATAACGACAGCTTTGAGCATTATACAGAAGCGAAAATTAAGATTCTGGAAGAAATGTTTGGGTGATCAGAATATAAGAGGCTTTCCCGTGGGGGAGCTTCTTTTTTATGGATTTTTAATGAAGCTGAAAAATCAGATGCAATTTAGAGCCTTTATTTCACTTATGAAAGGGATTGGGGCAATTTAGTATTTATTACTTAACATGATAGAAAGTATAGTATATTAGTTCACTTTCAAAATGAATAGAATGATCCATCGTTTTAATGAAAGATTTAGTATATGGTAGAAATAGGCAGGGACAGAAAAAATCGGAAGAATATTTCTTTAGGAAAGGAAAAAGCGGCGGCCTTCAATATAGTGACTATCATAATAAGAGCTTTTTTTCTTTCAAACTTGAGCATTTTTGGAATGCATTCTTTTGATTATGGCGGATTTCTCCCTTATAAGAATTTGAACATTTTTCATCATATGTACGGCACCCTAGTATTTACCGCCTGCAAGACAAGACGCCGTGCAGAAAGCTATCATTTGTCGTTCCTATATCGTATAGTGCCCAAAACATTAGATATGGAGGTAGGAAAATGAAGAAAAGATCGTATTGGCTATCCGTGGCCCTGATTCTGACGGTAGTGTTTAGTTTTTTAGTTCCTCCGGAGTCGATTGAGGCCAGACAGAATCAAGTGTCAGACGTTGAAGGTGCGAGTAAAAAAGTATCCTCGGAAAGTAAACCGCAGATGTATATTATCCCGACTAGTGACCCGAAAAAAGCTGATGAAGTAATGAAACAGCTTGAGCGGGGTAAATCTCCGAAAGAACTGGGTCTGATTTCTGATCAACAGCATGCCCCAAGAAAACAAACCTTGCAGCAGATGGCATCTGAAGCTGCAAAAAGTAAAAAATTCTATCCGGTTAGTGTGGACAATTTTAGAACGGCTGCTGAAGGGGACGATTGGACTCCGCCTGTTTTTGAGTATGATGATATACAATTTGATGCATGTGTTGAGAACGATCAATCCTCTGAAGGCTGGATCAAAAACCACTATTCATATTGCTGGTCTAATTATATCGTGTATTCCGATCCAGCTGGATGCGGTCCAAGCCCATTCCCGTTCTTTTGCGATTGGGTATCATTTAGATTGACCGTTATTGGCAATAGTATGAATGGGGCGCGAACCGTCTTCTACAATTATACAGTAGACGACATTGATATGGACTTTGACAGTAAAGGCTGGATCGGTTCTAAAGTATCAGTCAGTATTCAGTGTGACGGCATCTCTGAGAACCGTGATTGTTTAGGGGATGATTCACCAACCACTCGCACATTGGCTCAATGGAAATCAAATGATGATGGATCAACCTTATTTGATTCAGATCCGCCGCCAATTACTGCAGGGAATAAGGATCAAATAAGTTATATGGACCTGTGGCCGAGAGTGACAGTCGACCCGCCTGGTAATAAATACCCGCCGATTACCAATGATGGACCTAAAGAGAAGATTCGTATGGACTCAGCTGATTATCTGTTTGTGTTCAATCCTAATTTCTATCCAAAAGAAGGGGCGGTTTTTGCTAACGTCCAACCGGTTTTCTTTTATGATATGGATAAACCCTACTTTAGTGTTATGAAGGAGGCTTTTCAACATCATAAGGACGCACTTACATCCCCAGGAAGCTTAATCCCGGGGGTAGAAGGAAGGCCGCCTCTCACTCGATTGTATTCCAAATATGATCCTGCGCAATATGCAGCTAATAGAAAAGCCAAAGATGCAGCCTGTTCCAAACTAAGTAAGCCTGAAGGGTATGAATGTGACGAATTTCCGTTTGCCAGCACTTATGAAGGGGCTGGGGCAGGAGATGGAAGATTTTCGGTGCGATATATTCCAAGAGCAGCTAACAATACTCATGGACGCTGGCTTGGCGCATGGTACGCTTATGATCGAATTTTACACAAAGATCCGTTCTATATCGGATTTAAATAGTATAATTGAAACGGTTTACGCTGGGAGAGACATGATAGAAAAAGTGAGCAAAGTGTAGCCAGTTCCGTTCAGATGTGTAAAACAGTAAATCGCATAGAATGTAACACACCATTTAACATAAAATGGTGTGTTTTTTTAGTTCAATTATAATGCAAGGCTTAATATAGATGACTTTGATTCATATGCCTGATCGATTCTTGCATATCAAGCATCATTAGCCTGGGGAAAATGTTTCACAATGATTGAGGACAAAACCTGCTTATCCAATTATTTTGGCATCCGGGTACGATTAACATTGGCATTAGCCGAGAACATATCATAAGAAAGGGCATATAAATATTATGTAATTCTTTATTTATGCATAGTAGATAGGAAAACCGTGATTGGCACATAGGTACCCATGTGAAAGTATAGCCGCTATTTCTTCTAATTTCTTCCAGCATACTTTCTGGCATGGCGATACAAATGAGGCGAATCAAAGGAGGACTTTACAGTATGGCTGGAAATACGTTCGGCGAGGTATTCAAAATCACGACCTTCGGAGAATCGCATGGAGCGGCGGTCGGTGTCATCGTGGACGGTGTGACGCCTGAGGTCGATCTGAGCGAAGAATATATTCAGATTCAGATGAATCGCAGAAAGCCAGGCCAATCCGCCGTGACTTCACCGCGCAAAGAATACGATATCGTCCATATTTTATCAGGTGTATTTGAGGGGAAAACGACCGGTACGCCGCTTTTTGTGATCCTGCACAATCATGACATGGACCCGGCAGCTTACAGCAGTATTCAACATGCTTTCCGCCCGGGCCATGCGGACTTTACGTATCTCAAGAAGTATGGAATTCGTGATCACCGAGGAAGTGGGAGGGCATCCGGAAGGGAAACAGCAGGCCGAGTAGTAGGAGGGGCAGTTGCTCGTAAACTACTGGAACGAAGGGGTGTGCAGGTGCTCGCTTATACGAAAGAAATCGGGGGAATTGCATGCCGGTTGTTCGAAGAGCAAGCCATCGAGAAAAATGCCGTCCGTGCCTGCGACCCGACAGCAGCAGCTGAAATGACGAAGAAGGTCGAGCAGCTGGCGGCGGTTGGCGACAGCTGCGGAGGCATCGTAGAATGCCGGATCCGCGGTGTCATCCCCGGCCTTGGTGAACCGGTATTCGATAAGCTGGATGCAGAGTTAGCCAAGGCAATGTTATCTATCGGTGCAGTGAAAGGCATAGAATTTGGTTCTGGCTTCTCAGCAGCTTCGATGCTTGGAAGTGAGCATAACGACGAGATGAGCTCCGCTGGTTTTTTGTCTAATCATTCGGGCGGGATTATCGGCGGAATAAGTACAGGACAAGAAATCATTTTCCGAGTTGTCGTAAAGCCGACGTCATCGATTTCTGTTCCGCAGAAAACGATCAACATTAGAGGGGAAGAACAGGTGATTCGGACAGAAGGCAGGCATGATCCATGTATTTGTCCGAGAATCGTGCCGGTCATCGAGGCGATGGCATGCCTGGTATTGGAAGATCATTATAAACGACAAACCGCTATGCTGGGCTGAAGATTATTTGGAAGGGGGAGTTATGCATGTCTGACGACAAGCTGGAGAGAGAGAAGAAATTAATGGATTTACTGGTACGTTTAACGGATTCGCCATTTTACAGACGAAAATTAGCGGATTATAATCTGATGAACATAGGACTAAAGCAAATCTCTACATTGCCGATTACAGTAAAAGGCGAACTTCGAAAGGCAGGAGCATTTGACAATCTTGCTGTTGACCGTAAAGAAGCGGTGCATTATTGCGAATCGTTCGGCACTGCTGGAGAACCGACATCTGCTTGGTTTACGAAGGAGGATTTGGAAACCGGCATAAGACAAATAAAAGGGTGCGGGGTACGGTTTGCCAAAGAAGACATTGTACTGCTTCGATTTCCACATGGATTGACGGCTGCAGCATTGCTAATGCAGCAAACCTGTCTTAAAGTGGGGGCGACCATCATCCCCGGGCACAGTTCGGCTACACCTTATCCTAAGGTGCTTGATCTCATGAATCGATTAAACGTCACGATCATTGCCGGATCTCCTCGAGAGATAGAATTATTGGCCGAGACGACGCGCTTGCTTGGATTAAACAGCAGCGAGCATTTCCCCTCTCTTCGGGCGATCATTGTTACCGGAGAGGTAGTGGGTGAACGTCGGAAGGAGCATTTAAAACAGAGGTGGGGTGTTCCAATAATTGATATATATGGTACTGCCGAGACTGCTAATATTGCAGCTATGTGCGTGCATGGCTCGATGCATGTCTTAGAGCAGGACGTTGTGGTTGAAGCGCTGAAGGAAGATGGTTCCGGGCTTGCCAAATCGGGGGAGAGGGGGCTCGCTGCGATAACGACATTGTCCCATCAAGCTTCACCGCTGCTGCGGTATCTCAACGAAGATGTGATCTCCGTCGAGCATGGTTTATGTGCATGCGGCCAAACCGAAAGCAAGCTCGTCCATTATGGTCGACTGAAGGATAGAACTAGATTTGGGGAGATTGTGCTGGATGACAAGGATATTCAGGACGCCATATACTCGTTGACTCCCGTACCAGATGCTTGGAAAGCTATACAGCAAGAGAACGGATTTCATATGATTCTCGATTCGGAGCGATATGCCGATTGGTCGTTGGAGGGAATTCAGGTTCAATTATCCGAAATGCTGAAGGTGACGGTAACCGCGGAGATCGGCTTCGGTATGCTGCTTAACCGGGATGAGCTCGTACGAAATGTTGCTTCAAAGAGACAGGTCTATATATGTAAGCGGGACAACGAAGATCCCGACACAAGCAGCTCCATTCTACTGCGAGACTTGCTTCGTCGCGGTTACAGCGAGTTTATGAGCAGCAAGTACGAGAAAGCACAGCAATTGTTCGAAGAGGCGGTAGCACTGATTCCCGGCAGTGCAGAAGCACATGCATGGCTGGCTGCGGTTTACGGTCGGCAGATCGATGCCGCTTGGAGTTTGACGGAGAAAATTAAACTTTTTCCGAAGCTGGAAAACGAGATCACAACCGCTCTTGAAATCGACCCTGCATTGCCGCTCGCCAGGAGAATGAACGGATCCAAATTGTTGAATACGCCGGATATGCTGGGGGGAGATCCCGCCGCCGCCGCCAATGAATTCCGTTATTGTATCGACCAGGGGATGAATGACGTTGAAATATGGGTATCCCTGGCTGAATGCTATATGAAAACGGATGATCCTGTTAAAGCGAAAGAAGCACTAAAAGCAGCATTGGCTATAGAGCCAATGAATGAAAAGGCGGCACAATTATTGGAGCAAGCAAAAAAACGCAAGAATTTATGAAAAATAACGAGAGTAAAAGGTAAGAAAGTATAAAGTTCCTGAGAATATCACAGCCATAGTAACTGTGATATTTTTTGATATAATAATATCAGAATTTATAAATGGGTTCCTCATATAAGCCTGCTCGAAGAAGGGGGAAGGCTTCTATGTGCATGCACCGAAACAGAAAAAGATTGTCAAAGAGCTGTTGCAATATATTGCAGGTTATATTCGCCGATCTGTGATAGCGTTAGGACGGATCGAGGAATATGGCGGGGAGTATGTAACTTTTAAGTACGTCGATAAAAACAAATGGGAAAGAGAAGCGAGAAACACTCTCCGCAGAAGCATTTATCGGACGATTAGTGCCTCATATACCGAATGAACATTTTAAAACATTTCGTTATATGGGGTATATTCACGTCACCTTAAACGTCAAAGCAAAAAAAAATCAGCTTGTTTCAACAAACCAGCCGTCGTCAAATCGTGAAAGTGAAACGGATAGGGAGTAAAAGAAATTTGAGAGAGCGGATACAATACCAGACAGGGGAAGATCCGATGATTTGTCCTAGTGTTCGTGTTATGATGAATACAAAGGAGAAGTCTTTCCTTTTGATGGCGAGTTAGTGAAAAAGGCAGTATGTGAAACTATCATTGCTTGGATTGTTAAGAGGAAGGGGAAATTCCTTATGATGTCGTACTAGATTTTGACATCATAGATGAAGGAAATCCGACCATCCCATCACAATTCAGCTGTGAAAAATGCAGAACAGAAATGTATCCAGAATACTACAAAGGCATTCATGGCCAGGAATACAAACTATCGGATGTCCTCTCATCATGACAAAGGACCGGGCTGGTTATGCCCGGTTTTTCTTCATACTCTTTAACCCATTCGTCATCATCTCTTGTCCAGCTGCTTTGGCACCATTCCTCAAGGTAGTAAGGATTGGGGGAGACTGATTTAAACCACTGCCGCTCGCCGCATCATCCATTTCATTGATGACTCGGGTAGCACCGGCGATCAAAGCAGTTGCAATGATAGGCTTGGATTGTTCGCCTATTTTCTTAACGATCTTCATTACAGCATCTTTTGACATGCGTGTCACCTCCTTTCAAAACAAACTTTCCCTCCCTATGGCCTGTTGCAGCATGGACTAGCGCCGTCCTTTCTTTTTGAGCTGATTGTGAGGGGTTTCTTCTTTCTTTAGCTGCTCCGCCCAGCTTATGAGCTCGCTCCCGGCGGCACGAACGGCCTTTCTTATCAAAATTGATTTGATGCTCTCGGCGTTCGGAATTTGCTCAACAGCTGGTTTCCCTTCCAAAGGCTTAAGCTTTAGGTTGAGGAGATGCAGAAAATCAGGATCCTGGGTTTCGTTCTTTAGCCTGTTCCAGCACATAGCCGCAGCCTGATTTTGACCGATCCGGCAGTATACCTCGCCAAGTTCGTAGATAAGCTGCAAGTATTTTTCGGTCTCAAGGAAGCTTTCTTTACCCTGATCGATGAGAAAGGTATAATCTTCAATCGCAGTTTGGGCCCGGTGGAAATGCTTTTCAGGCAACATATACGCGGCCTTGCCTCGCAGCAGTCGGATCATGATATCATGAGGGGCAGCACTTACCGCTCCATCAAGAAGCTTCAGTCCTGCTTTCGACCACCTCAATTTTTCCAGCGGTTTTGTCTTATCCCGAGCGATTAGAATCATGGTGCTGCCATGATATGCATCCGCAAGCGGGTGGCCCGGATAGTCGGATCGCACCCGTTCCAACAACTGATGCATATCTTGAACGGCCTTTTCATTGCCTTCCACGGCTTCCTTGTGTAGCGGAATAACCTGCTCAAGTAAATTCCCGATATCCTTCTCGCTTACATTCACCAATGTCTATTCCTCCCCAGTATTTTTTTTTCTGTTACTTTTTCTTTGATTTCAACTTGGTTAATCGTTGCGATACTTCATTCGCCTCGCCAAATTTCCCTATATTTTGGTAAGCAGTACTTAGATCCTCCATAATTCCCCTCACTTGCTTATTAGTAAGGTAACTGGAATCTTCTTTATAACGATCAAGCAGGAAGTTGAAGTCCTCGATCGCCGTCTGTGAGCAATGGAAGAAGGACTCTGGCAGCCGCAGACATACATTCGCACGCAGCAACCGAATTTCTTTCTGGTTCGGGTCCATGGAGATTGCTTGATTCAATGAATCTAGCCCTTCTTGAGCTTTATCCGCTTTTTCCAGAGGCTGAACAGCATCTCGTCCTAATAGCGCAAGAGTGCTGCCGTAATAGGCTTCAATAAGAGCATTGTCGGGCTCGGAATTGCGAAGCTTTAAGAAAATCTCATAGGCGATTTTCACAGCCTTTTTATCTCCGTCTACGCCTTTAAGAAGAATCTTTTTTCCTTCCTCGAATTCCTTCATATTGGTGTCGTTTTTTTTCATTTCAATTTTCCCCTCCCAACGAAAAATCTGGATCAAGAACAAGAATCTGATACACCTGCTGCGCTGGCAATGATACAAATCGAGAGATTCTAAATTCGGGATTGTAGACATAGATTCCGCCATCCAAGCAGCAATTCGAGAACTCGTGAGGGATTCGTAAAACATGCCTCATCCTGCTCTGTCCGATAAAGATCGTATCGTCCGTTATTGCAAGTCCTCGTGTAAAACCTGGCAGTTGAATCGGCGCCTCGTTCCCGACTATGACACTGAACGACATAGAGTCACAATATGATAGTTTGTTTTGATGCACCATTATCGAATGAGGCATATACAAACTCTTTACGACGACATGATTCGCCGGGTCTATGTCGAGGTTTTGTCCGGGATGAAAATCGGTCAAATCAATCGCGACAATCGCACCGTTTTTATGAATCGGGTCCAGATACCATTTTCCATATGGAGAAAACATAGAAACATATAAAGTACGACCATCTAACCAAATGTCATTAATATGATGAACGTCTTTATCCTCAGAATTGAATCGAATCTCCCCTATTCGGGTGAACGTATCGGTCTCATAGCATCCGATCGCATTAATCGCCGTTTCCACAACCAAAACAACATGATCATTAAACTTAACGATGTCGTGAAAATCGAGTTTCAAGTGTTTCGTTTTCTGGATGACTTGGAACCTCTGGTCCATAGTAATGATCTGATTATCGTCGGACGCTATGAATAATCGATCCTTAACCAATGTCATTCCCGAGCAACTGCCGGTATAAAGCTTCTCCAAAGCGTTATTTTTAAAGTCCAGCAAAAATAGTCCACCCTGATCTGAACCACTGGCTGGACAGCTTACCAGAAGACGTGTATTGAGATATTCAAAATCTTGATCATTCTCCAGTCCGAATAACAACACGGATCAATCCCCTCCTTAAAATAAACGATTTGTGCTAGTTACGATATGTATGGTTTATATGAAGGGTTTGGACAGAATACTCATTTTTATAAAATGTGTATTTGTCCGAATCAAGTCTGACTTTCCGTGCATTTCATAAAGAGTAAAGGAAGGAGTGAAGAACATGAGTGATGGAAAGAAAAATAAAGAAGAGAAAAAAGCCAAAAAAAATAAAGAGAAGCTGGCAAAAAAGCAGGGTAAAAATAAATCGAATTGCCAAAAAGGTTGAAGCAAGAAATTAATATAGATGGATCAAAACTGTCCAAGGAAACAAATCGCAGTATATCTAGGTTGTAAAGCTGTTTATAGATGAGGGTATGGCACGGACCGTGCCCTCACTCGTTTTTTACTTCTTAAAGGTGATTTTATCAAAATTTATGTAACGCGTTCGCTCGGCGAATGCGAAGGACGCGAACCTAAAGGTCTATATAAAAAGGTCAATGAAGGTGAAATATCCTATCCTTATGAATTCTAGTCCACAAGAGACCGTTATAGAAACCGACAATCAAACGGTAAAGATATCGTGCGCAGATCCTGTATTGCTTTACATTTCTATAATTATATTTTCTAAGAGACGCAATGATAGTTTCCGTTGGGACCGCTAAATCGATTCTATGCTTCAGGTGGCTGTAGGATGTTGTCTGCCTTAGGGCCATTGGTACATGCAGTTTAGGCAGCGCAGATTCTAAGAGTATAAAGAATACATGGAATGGAGGACTTAGATGAAGTTTCAAACTCATAAGATGACAGTTTCCGTTGACGAACATTCATCCCATCTAGAACAATTCAAGGAATTTTATAAGCAATTGGATGATGAAGGAAAAACCATTGAAATAATTTCTCATCAAAAAATAGAAGATTATCAGTTAAGAGCTGTTAACGCCACACTTGCTCATGTGTGGAACCGAAATGAATACTACCGTTCGACGTTGGAAGAGGCAGGCTTCACAGAGCCTAAAATCGATAGTCTCGATCAATTAGCTTCCGTACCGATGCTGATGAAAGATGTCATTAGAGGCGATAAACAAAAGATATTATGCGTCGATCCGAAAGAAATAGGCCAAGTTCACCTAACCAGCGGCACATCGGGTAAGCCCATATATACCTCTTACACATTAGCTGATCAATATGTATACGATCTGCTGCCGAAGTATTTGGAGCTGTTTAAGGAGTCGGACGATGATGTCGCGGCAGTAGCGCTGCCTTATGAATTTGCGCTGCCCGGCCTTGGATTTCAGCGATTATTTCAATTTGCGTTTGGTACGGCGGTTCTATCGCTTGGCAAAGGCGGTTACATGGCTCCTATTGATAAGTCGCTGGAATTAATGAAGGAATTTCAAGCCACGGTCCTTACTACAACCCCTTCTTACGCAGCACTCCTAGCAGAAGAAAGCGAGAAGTTCGGTATAAAAATTGGTGAAGATATTCGCCTGAAGAAAATTTGGCTTACCGGAGAAGGATGCTCCTCCACCTTCCGCGAACGGCTGGAAAAGTGGTGGGGATGCGAAGTCTCGTTCTTCTACGGCTCAACCGAGTGCGGAGTTATCGGTGTAGAATGCAGTAAGCATAAAGGGTATCACGTCATGGAAGGGCATGTGAAAGTCGAAATCGTTGATCCTGTTTCTGCGGAAGTGCTCCCGTACGGTCGAACGGGAGAAATCGTTGTGACAACGCTGCTGCGTGAAGGAATGCCGATGGTACGCTATCGGAGCGGGGATCTTGGCAACTTGCAAAAATCCAAATGCGATTGCGGAATCTCATTGGACGTTATGCAGCTAAGAGGCCGAATGGAGCACATGCTGCGCGTGGGTACTGAAGACTATTCTCCATTCTTGATCGAGCACTTTCTCATGGAAATTCCCGAAGTAGGTTTATGGTATCACCTAAAGCTGGATCAAGGAGTGCTCACAATTGAAGCCGAGAAGTTTCGAACGAAGCTAAGTGACGAGCAATTGGCGGCAAAAATTCAAAAGCATATGGCTGATCGGATTGGGCTGCAATGCGAAGTTGTAATCAGACACGATATCCCTCGTACGTTCGGCAAAGCGACCAGAGTATTCAATTAGCTATATACAAAAAAGGAGAGAGGAGGTGTCTTAATGAGCGACATCGATAGAGAGAGGGCGCGAAAGTTTCAGGAGATGTTTGTGCGTATTCTAAAATCCCCTCTGTACAAGAGGAAATTATCGGACTATACATTAAACGGCATTGGATTGAGTCACATCCAGTCACTTCCGTTAACGACAAAGGAAGATCTGCGGAAAGCCGGCATCTTCGGTCACCTCGCCGTCGATATGAAGGAAATCGCTCAATACCACGAATCGACCGGCACGACCGGGGAGCCCTCCGCTGCCTGGTTTACGCAAAAAGATATGATAATTGGCGGAAGACAATTGAAGGAATGCGGTGTGCGTTTGACGTCAGAAGATCTGGTGCTGATCCGCTTTCCTTATGCAATGGCTCTGCCTGCATTCTTAATGCAGCATGCAGCTTGGCAGACAGGAGCTGGGGTCGTTCCTGCAAGCGGACGTACTGTAGTTACCCCTTACCCCAGAGTATTAAGCCTGATGAAACATCTTTCTGTAACTGTGTTGGCGGGGCTCCCGCGTGAGATGGAACTGCTGGCCGAAGCGGCTCGTCTCAGTGGTTCTGAACCGAGCAAGGACTTTCCGGCTCTGCGCGCCATATGCGTCGCCGGTGAATTAATGAGCGACAAGCGCAGGGAGCATATAGAAAAGCTGTGGAGCGTGCCTGTATTTAATATGTACGGTTCGACGGAAACTGCCAATATCGCTACAATGTGCGAGAATGGCACAATGCATATCGTAGAACAAGATTTTTTCGTAGAAGTACTGAATGAGGACGGTTCAAGCCCCGTCGCTTATGGAGAAAGAGGGTTTGCGGCGATTACGACGCTTTCCCATCAGGGTTCTCCTCTGCTGCGATATTTTAATGAAGACATTATCTCTGTAGAGCCCTGTTTATGCAATTGCGGCCGAGATGGAACCAAGCTGGTTCATTACGGCAGAAGCAAGGATCGAATCCGTTTCGGAAACATCGTCCTAGATGCAATGGATATTCAGGAAGCCGTATATTCGTTGTCTCCTGCTCCGGATGCTTGGAAGGTGCTAGAGCAGGAAAAGGGGTTGCACTTTTTACTGGATTCGCATGATTCCGGGAAGTGGTCGGAGGAAAATGTTTGTTCTCGATTATTTTCTCGACTTCAAGTGCCGGTCACCATTGAAATCACTACGTTGCTCGATCGTGTCGATCTCATGAGTAACGTTCCATCGATAAAGCCTGTATATATCAAAAAGCGAAGTAATGGCGCATAGTAATAGATCCATTGAATTCGGATAGCAAAACGATAATTGGTTAGGAAGATTCCTATTAATTAGGCTGAAAGAAAGGATTGTTCATCATGAGCGACAAATTGCAACAAGAGAAATCACCGCTTCTCGTAAGCCGCCGCCATAAAAGCGAGGATACGATTATTAATATTAAGCAAGCGGTGATCGGTGGTTCTTCGCATACGCTGATCTCAGGCCCCTGCTCGGTCGAATCGAGAGATCAGCTCGTAACGGTTGCTTCCGCTTTAAAGAAAGCTGGCTTAACGGTCTTACGCGGCGGGGCATTCAAGCCGAGAACTTCTCCTTACGATTTTCAAGGGCTCGGTGAAGAAGGATTAAAAATTATGAAGGATGTGGCGGATGAAACCGGAATGGTGACAATCAGCGAAATTATGAGTCCCGCTCAAATCGATACAGCCGCCCGTTATATCGATATCTTTCAAATAGGCGCGCGCAACATGCAGAACTTCGACCTGCTGAAAGCCGTCGGCCAAACAAAGAAGCCCATCCTGCTGAAACGCGGCCTTTCCGCTACTTTGGAGGAGTTTATGCTCGCAGCAGAATATATTCTGCACCAAGGGAATGACCAGGTCATGTTAATGGAACGCGGTATACGCACTTTTGAGAAAGCGACTCGCAATACGCTTGATATTTCCGCTGTTCCAATCTTAAAGCAGGAGACCCATCTTCCAGTGCTGGTGGATGTCACTCATTCTACCGGGCGGAAAGATATTCTGCTTCCTTGTGCTAAGGCAGCGCTTGCCGCTGGCGCCGACGGGATTATGGTTGAGGTGCACCCGAATCCCCCAGCCGCTCTCTCCGACGCGAAGCAGCAAATCAACATTGAGGAGTTTCAAGCATTCTGGAAGGCGCTCTGCGATTCCGGTTTGTACCATTAACAATTTTCAAGTAACTGGCGAAGAGAGTCGCGCACAATTGTCTAATGGAGGTGAAGTATGATAGATCCACAGTTTGAGGGAAAGGCGTCGGATGTTTTACACGGATTGATATTTGACTTTCTATTAGTAACGGATGGACGGACAACGGATTTGCTGGAAATGCTGTTGAACGAGAAAATGATTGTACATGTGGTCCGGCAAGAACAAATAGGTGAAGAGGATGCAAACCTGATGGGTGAATCCTCGGGAGGTCCGTACTATATTCGAGAATCGGTTTTGATCGGCGAGAATAGTCGATTTGTCGTGTCACACAACATTGCGCTTGTATATTCTAAGCATGTACCTCCCGCTTTGTTCGAGAAAATTGCACATCAACAAGAGGGAATTGGAAAAGCGATCAGCTCACTCGGAATGCGTACATTCCGAAAGGTTGCCGACTCCGGATTCATGAACGAAACGGAAACGGTCGATCTTTTCGGGCGGCCGATCAAGATCCACTTTCCTAATCTGCAAAATAAGGTGCCTTACAAAAGATACTTCATTTATTTCGGACGTAAACCAGGGATTCAGATACTCGAATATTTCCATCCGAGCATCATCGGACACCGGTTACAGCAAGGGATGACGAAAGAGCAATCGAACAAAGAAGAATAAGATTCTAATAGAAATAACTAATCAATGGCTGGCTCTGCAGGGAGAAACGCATCCCTTAGAGTCAGCCATTGCTTTTGAATATGCAGGCCCAAGCAGTGAATTAAATGCAGCAGGCTTCCTTATTTTTTTCTCGATTTTGCTTTCATTTGTTCGAAGATATCGACTCCGGAGCCGGCCATTTGTTCACCAGCATAATGTACACCCTTCTTTACGGCTTCGAATAATTTTCCTGCAACGATATCGATGGGTTGATCACGATCTTTTACAGCTTCAATGATTTCTTGCTCGGCTAGGTCTGCTCCGTTTTTGACCGCCGTCGTGTAGGTAGCGGTAAAGGATCTAAATTCCCGATTGATTTCGCTGAAAATTCGTGATAACACTTGATTTTTCCTCGACAACTGTTTCACCTCCTTACGAAACTATATTTAGCCATTCTCGGCTCTTTCCTCGTTCAACAAATCACTGCAATACTCCGCTTCCTGAAAACGATCGACCCGTTGATGCGCTTTACCAAATTCGTAAATCATTCTATAATAAGTGTCTTTATCAAGCCCGGTTGACGTATTTCCCACTCAGGTAAGATGGATATAGTCTTCTATGGCTGTTTCCACAGGATACAAGAATCGAAGGCAACTTCACCCGAGAAGCCTCAGCTCTGTCCCGCCTGCTCTTTCTTTTCTATCTGATTCAAGGCACCCCATGCCATTAAAACCACAACGCTGCCGTTCGTTACCCGAGCATCCGGGATGATCCAGACACAATTGTGCGAATATGCGGTTTGCTTTCTAAATGGCGTCTGCATTTCCTTCTGCCCATTTATTATGAAACTAAAATCGCTTCAGCCAGCCTTTACTCGTCGGATTCAGCTTTTAACGCGATCGCAGCCTCGTCTTCCTGCATCGGAACGGACTCAATCGTTCCCGTTCGTTTCTTGCCGTCCCTAGACGTAAGCAATGCAACGATAACGCCCGCCACTAGTACGAAAACAAACACGCCGCATAAAGTCATACCGAGAATGAATAAGATTCTATCCCTAATAAAATCTATGTTTCTTGTTTTCATTCTGCTTTCAGTCCTTCCTTATAAGAATAGTTCAGTATATGATTAAATGTCCTAGATCATATAGGTAATGGACTATTATTGGGTGAATTCCGCTTCAGCCCAATCCAGATTCGCTAACTCACATAAACATATACAGAGTCATTTAACATATAAAAGGAGGTTCCCAATCAATGGATCATATCCAGAGGGAAACTGATTCTAATCCGGTCGCAGATGAAGCAGCACTTTCGGCAGTTTCGAAACAGGAGGGCGATTTGGAGTGGAAGCGGTTTATCCAAAAAGAGTTAGATAAACTAGAAAATCAGGAAAAGGATGAAGGGAAGGAAGACTCAGAGGAGGCCCCGCCGGCTGAGACGGAGTTTACTCTCAGTTCCCTTATTGAGCAGATACCTGTAGAAAAATTGATCGGTTCGGCAATACGAATGTTTAATAAGAATACAGAACCGGAAGAAACAGACGACAACTCAAAAAAGGCATCTATTATAGAAAATGAAGATGAAAAAAAGATAAAAAAGGAGAAAAGAGAAAAAGAAAAAGAAAAGAAAGAACGCAATCAATTGACAGAGAAAAAACGACAAATAGAAGAAAGTAATAATAACTACCATGAAGAGAAGAAAAAGAAAAAAGAATCTAATAAAGAAAAGGAAGAAGAGAAAAAGAAAAAAAAGGAGAAAAAAGAAAAAGAAAAGAAAGAACGCGATCAATTGACAGAGAAAAAACGTCAAATAGAAGAAAGTAAAAATAACTACCATGAAGAGAAGAAAAGGAAAAAAGAATCTAATAAAGAAAAGGAAGAAGATAGAAAAATAAAAAAGGAGAAAAAAGAAAAAGAAAAAGAAACGAAAGAACGCAATCAATTGACAGAGGAAATCCGACAAATAGAAGAAAGTATAAATAACTACCATGAAGAGAAGAAAAAGAAAAAAGAATCTAAAAAGCATGATTATGATAAATATGAAGATGATCAGGAAGAAGAAACATTCTTAATCATCCGTTCTAAAAGGAAAAAATAAGGCTTCCCGCCCTAATTTTTTCTCATTTCGTCTGTAAAGTGCAATGGTTCAGATGCCGGAAAAAACAGAACCGGAAAAAAGAGAATGGCCAAAGCGACTAAGAGAAGGAGCATCTCGACTGATGAAGGAGACTCTTTTTTATTCCACTGTTTTACGAAATATAGCGTCATTGTTCTTATTTGGGACACTTATTATCATTTTACAAACAAATCAATACCTGCTGATGAGTATTTGGGGAATATGCGCATGGTTATTCTTCATCAATAAATCAATGAGATTTTTTATCGTGACAACGATGGCTTTCGGAATCGGATTCTTTCTATATGTCTATGTGAACTCACATTGGATCACTGACCTGAATCCTGAGGGAATGCACATCATTCTCAATAGGTTGTCGTTGATTTTTCTCATTCTTCCGTTAACAGCCATATCGCTTATTTACAAACTTCCTTTCATGCGCTATTGGCAGCTGCCGCAATGGGGTGAGTCGGTTCGCGTACCGTTTATTTTGTCAGGCTTCCATCAAACCAAGGTAAGTGCATTTCTCTCCATTGCGATGATTATAAATCTCATTGCTTTTATGCCATTTATTGTGAATAATGGCTGGGCATACATCCAGGAAATTTGGCGGTTCATGATTATTTTTTCAATCATTAACTCCGTGCTTGAAGAAATCATTTGGAGAGGCATGCTTCTAAGTCGTTTTTCTGAGCACTTTGGCAATCGATGGGCGGTAATGATAACGAGCATAGGCTTTGGGCTGCAGCATTATTCCCTTGGATACTCTTGGGGCAGTTGCCTTGTGTTTGCTTTGGGAGGGCTGTTTTTCGGGGCTATTACAGTCAAATCAAAAAGTATCGTTCCTGCAGTAATATGGCACATGTTAATCAATTCCTTAATGGTTCTTAGCGGAATGATATTAAAATAAACCAATGTATGGATGCCCCTTGCCAAATGAAAGGAAAATCTGAAGCCCAGCGTGAGAAAGAGCCTGTCCCAAAACCAAAGGAAGACATAACTCAACCTATTCCACAGCGATGATATTGAGGACGTTCATTATGAAAGAGGTGAATCTCACGGGATCGGAATTAAATCGATCCCGTATTTCCCGAGGGACAGGGGGACAGAATATCAATCTATCTTCACCAGTATCGTCAATTTCCCGTTCATTAGAGACTAGGTTTTTCGATTTCCTAATGAACTTTGTCGAACCGTATCCATAAATAATCTTAACCTCTTCTATATGTAAGTCGTTCCATTAAAGTCAATCATTTTAGGGTCTTATTTCTTTTGTGAATTATCAGCAATTCCATTTTACATAACCATCTAATAAGAGATTTAGAGATGCAATGAAGGAATTTTCAGAAAAATGATGAATGTTAATAAAGGGTTCATTTAAAAAGGCAAGACTATTACCTTATTTTTTGTAAACGCTTTCTATATAAAGGAGGAGTTTCTATGTATTTAACAATTGGAAAGACTTTTGATTTGACTGCTGAGAAATACCCAGCAAAAGAAGCAATTTACGATGTCCGCAGGGGTATTCGCTTATCGTATGCCGATTGGCAGAAGGAAGTGAATAAGCTTGCAAATGCTTTTTTAGAAGCGGGCGTAAAAAAAGGAGACCGCATCTCAACGTATCTTTTTAATACGATTGAGCTCGCAACCGCTTATTTTGCAAGTGCCAAAATCGGTGCCGTCATCAATCCAATCAACTTCAGGCTGAAAGCTCAGGAGGTCGCTTATATTTTAAATGATGCCAAGCCTTCCATCGTCCTTTTCGAACGGGCGCTTGAGCCTCAAATCAGTGAAATACAATCTCAATTTGATCAGATCTCCTTCTGGTTTATAGACAGTGAACCGCCTTCATATGCATCAAGCTACCATGATAACGTGAAGGATACAAAAAATAATCTTGAAGAAATTGAAGTAACTGAAAATGATTTATATGCCATCATGTATACGAGCGGAACGACTGGAAGGCCTAAAGGAGTTCTTCATCGTCACCGCGATATGATTGAGCAAAATCATGTTTGTATCGCTTCAAAAAGGCTGACAAAGGATGACCGGGGATTGGTAGCAGCGCCAATGTTTCACTGTGCTGAGCTCCATTGCTGTTTCCTTCCGCGTGTTCAGGCCGGCGGGAGCAATGTCATCCTGCATCACTTTGAGCCGGAGCTTGTCCTCCAGCTTATTGAAGAGGAAAAAATTACGGTTTTCTTCGGAGCGCCAACGATGTGGAACATGATGCTTCAAGAAAAGATTGAAACCTATAATCTCACATCCTTGCGTTTAGGGTTATATGGGGCAGCGCCAATGGCACCGGCTCTTGTCAAGCTATGCAAAGAAAAGCTTGGAACAGATCTTATTCAGGCGTATGGCATGACTGAGATGGGTCCTGCTGTAACGTTTTTGTCAGAGGATGAGCAGCTGACAAAGGCAGGCTCGGCTGGGAAAGTATGCTACGGGCATGAACTGCGGATTGTAAAGCCTAATGAAGACGGACCATCAGAGCCTGATGATATTTTACCGCCTGGTCAGGTTGGAGAAATCATTGTGAAAGGGCCTTGTATGATGGCAGGCTATTTCAACATGAAAGAGGAGTCCGAAAAAGCGCTGTACAAAGGATGGTACCATTCAGGCGATTTAGGATACCTGGACAATGACGGCTTTTTATATGTGGCAGACCGTGTAGATGACATGATCATCAGCGGCGGAGAAAATGTGTATCCGCGAGAAGTAGAGGATATTTTATTTGAGCATTCAGGGGTTTTGGATGCTGCTGTTTTAGGGCAGCCGCACGAGAAATGGGGAGAGTGCGTAACTGCCTTTATTGTAAGGAAGGATTTGAATTTAACCGAAGAAGAGCTTGAGGAATTCTGTAAAACGAGTGACAAGCTTGCTCCTTATAAAAGACCGCGAACGTATCACTTTGTCGATGCACTGCCTAGAAACGCAAGCGGGAAAATACAGAAATTTTTATTGAGGGAAAAACTCGCAGAACAGCCAAGCACATAAAAAGGGGGACCTGATTCAAATGCCTGCAGCATATTTGCAAGATGAGCATCAGATATTTCGTGAAGCACTAAGAAAATTTCTTCAAAAGGAAGCAGTACCATATTATGATCAGTGGGAAAAAGCCGGAATGGTTCCGCGGGAGCTGTGGATTAAAATGGGAGAGCAAGGTTTTCTCTGTCCATGGACCGATGAAAAATATGGCGGATCAGGCGTAGACTTTGCTTATTCCGTCATAATAAACGAAGAACTTGAAAAAGTGGGCTCAAGTTTAATAGGCATAAGCCTTCATAATGATATTGTAGTGCCTTATTTTGATTCTTATGGAACGGATGAATTGAAGCAGAGATTTCTGCCGACTTGTGTAACGGGAGAAACGATTTCGGCAATCGCAATGACTGAGCCTGGTGCGGGCTCAGATCTCTCTGCCATTAAAACGACAGCTATTAAACAAGGAGACTGCTATATCTTAAATGGAGAGAAGACATTCATTACGAATGGGATCTGTGCTGATTTAATTGTTGTAGTCTGCAAAACGGATCCAAAGGCGGTGCCTGCTCACAAAGGAATCAGCCTTCTTGTCGTTGAAAGAAACATACCTGGCTTTAAAAGAGGAAGAAAACTGGAGAAAGTAGGCTTGCACGCTCAGGATACAGCAGAGCTCATATTTGAGGATGCTAAAGTGCCTGCAGCAAACCTTTTAGGTGAAGAAGGCAAAGGGTTCTATTACTTAATGGATAAGCTGCAGCAGGAGCGTCTCCTTGTAGCAATCGGAGCACAGACGTCTGCAGAAAGAATGCTTACGATTGCCAAACAATATACAAAGCAAAGGAAAGCTTTTGGAAAATCTATCAGCGATTTTCAAACCGTCCAGTTCCGCTTAGCAGAAATGGCAACGGAAATAGAGATTGGCCGGACATTTTTAGACTCTGTCATTATCGAGCATATGTTAGGGAAAAACGCTGTGACACGCGTTTCCATGGCTAAATATTGGATTACGGATATGGCAAAAAAGGTCGCATCAGAGGTCATGCAGCTGCATGGGGGATACGGATATATGGAAGAATACGAGATTGCCAGACGATATCGGGATATTCCGGTTTCAGCCATTTACGCCGGCACAAATGAAATCATGAAAACCATCATCGTAAAAAATTTAGATTTAGCTTAATCCAATCACCATAAATCAAGGGGGACTCACTTCCATGAGCATACAGAAAATAGCCGTTATCGGTGCAGGTTTAATGGGGAGCGGGATTGCCCAATCCTTTGCAGCGGCAGGAAAAACGGTTCACTTATATGATGTTTCAAAAAAAGCGCTGGAAAAAGCACAATTTAAAATTGATAAAAGCTTATCAAGGTTTGTTAAAGCGGGTCATCTTTCAGAAGCTGAAAAGTCAGCAGCATTAGAAAATATCCGCCATTTTACCGTGCTGGCAGATGCAGTGAATGCAGCAGAGCTGGTTGTTGAAGCAGTTCCTGAAAATCTGGACCTCAAAAAAGCGATCTTTAAAGAACTTGATGAATTAACCGAAAAAGGTGTTATCCTGGCAACAAATACGTCAGAACTAAGTGTTACAGCCATTGCAGCTGCAACAAAAAGACCGGATCAGGTTATTGGCATGCACTGGTTTAACCCGGCCCCTGTCATGAAGCTGATCGAAATTGTAAAGGGCATAGATACCTCTGACCAGACCATAGAAGCAATCAGGAAATTATCAGCTGAAATAGGGAAAGAAACGGTGTTAGTAAAAGATGCTCAGGGCTTTGTCACAACAAGAGCTCTGTCTGCTCATATGCTTGAATGCATCCGGATTTATGAGGAAGGCATTGCAAGTGCAGAAGATATCGACAAAGCGGTTAAGCTTGGACTGAATTATCCAATGGGTCCGCTTGAGCTTGCTGACTTAGTCGGCCTTGATACGATGCTGTTTGTCAGCAATGGGATGGCGGATGCATACGGTGACCGCTTTTTGCCTCCGCAGCTGTTAAGAAAGCTAGTTGAAGCCGGCCATTACGGGAGAAAAACCGGAATAGGATTTTACATATACGAAGGAGAGAGAAAATGACACGGGAAGTAGTAATTGTTGAAGCGGTAAGAACGGCTGTTGGAAAAAGGAAGGGCGCCTTTAGAGAAACACATCCTGTTCATCTAGCAGCTGCGGTGTTAGATGAGGTTGTAACAAGAGCAGGTATGCCGAAAGAACAGGTTGAGGATGTGGTCATGGGCTGTGTATCCCCAATTGCAGAACAAGGCTTTAACATTGGCAGGCTCGCCGTTCTTGAAGCCGGATTTCCTGTCACCGTGCCTGCCGTTCAAATTAACCGCATGTGCGGATCAGGCCAGCAGGCAATTCATTTTGCCTGCCAGGAAATCAGGTCGGGTGATATGGACATAGTCATTGCAGCGGGTGTAGAAAGCATGACGAAGGTTCCGATCCTAAGCGACGGCAACGATGAAACGATCCCTGTGAGCCTGCATGAAAAATATAACTTTGTTCATCAGGGCATTTCAGCCGAAATGATTGCAGAAAAACATCAGATTACCCGGCAGGAGCTTGATGCTTTTTCACTCAGGAGCCATCAAAGGGCTCTTGAAGCCATTAAAAGAGGAATCTATCAAACTGAAATTCTGCCTCTTAAAGGGCTGAATAAAGAAGGAGAAGAAATCGTATTTGATCAGGATGAGGGTCCTCGTGCCGATACCTCTCTTGAAGCTCTGGCAAAATTAAAAACAGTCTTTAAAGAAGATGGCGTTGTAACGGCAGGCAATGCCAGCCAAATGAGTGATGGGGCAGCGGCAGTGCTATTAATGGAAGGAGACAAAGCACGAGAGCTCGGACTTAAACCCAAAGCAAGAATTGTGGCACAAGCCGTTGTAGGCTCTGATCCCACCTATATGCTTGAAGGAGTCATTCCTGCGACTCAGAAGGTACTTGCGAAAAGCGGGCTTACTGTAAACGATATTGATCTTTTCGAAATCAATGAAGCATTTGCTCCTGTTGTCCTTGCCTGGCAGAAAGTGATCGGGGCAGACCTTGAAAAAGTGAATGTAAATGGTGGAGCGATCGCTCTTGGACATCCTTTGGGTGCTACTGGGGCAAAGCTTATGACGAGCCTCGTCAATGAGCTTGAACGCAGGAATGCTCGCTACGGTCTGCTGACAATATGCATTGGACACGGAATGGCGACAGCCACAATTGTGGAGAGAATTTAAATTATCTGAAAATAATATCAATTCTTTTCAGAACGAGCTATAATAAATGGTGAGGATGGAAATCGAATTAAGGGGGATGGGTATGGAAACTGTTACATATTCGGTACATGGAAGATATGCAACGATTGAAATGAACAGGCCTGATGTTTTAAATGCCATGAATGAACAAATGCTGAGAGAACTTCTTCAGGCATTGAAGCTTGCTTGTGAAAGTGAAGCGGATATTGTGGTTCTGTCTGGAAGCGGACGGGGATTCTCGGCTGGCGGGGATATTAAAACCATGCTGAATTCAATGGATAATTCAGGTTTTTCAGGAGTAATGGATTTAATTTCAGAGGTTATCACGACGCTTTATACACTGCCTAAGATAACGGTCAGCGCCATTCACGGACCGGCTGCCGGCTTAGGATTCAGTCTTGCTTTAGCGGCTGATTACGTTGTCGCACATTCAAGCTCTGTTCTTGCCATGAATTTTATCGGCATCGGTCTGGTACCTGACGGAGGCGGACACTATTTCATGGAAAAACGCTTAGGCGAAGCGAAGGCCAAGCAATTGATCTGGGGCGGTGATAAGTTAAGCGCGGATGAGGCTTACAAACTTGGACTTGTTGACCTAGTCTGCGATGTTGATTTAAAAGATGCCGTACAATCTCTTGTCAGCGAATGGCTGCAGAAACCTGTAAAAGCGATGATTGCCAGCAAAAATATTTATACTGCTGTAAAGAAATCAGAATTGGAACAAATCCTCTCACTTGAAAAAGAAACACAATATAACATGAGACAATCTAAGGATCATCAAGAAGGCATAAATGCTTTTTTAGAAAAAAGAAAACCTCAGTTTACAGGTAAATAAAGGGAGAGCGGTTGCAATTGTTGTAACCGCTTTTCTATTTCACTTTGGGAATTAGGAGGTGAATGGAAATAAGAAAGTAAATCGTTCTTTTTGGAAAGTATTTAGCAGACTTTGGAAAGTAAGCCGATCTTTTTGGAAAGTAAACACAGTTTCTGCTTGGAACAGTGCCCTTTCAAACAACAAAGTTTAACTGCAACTTGGAAAAAACTATGCGTTTTATAACGATAACTGGAAAAGAGCATTTTGAGAAGACATTTAGAGTTGCATCTAAACATAAAGAGAATGATTTCAAATAGTTACCGCCAGATTGTAATTATAGAACGATTAAAAGGACATTCCATATAAGAAATGCCCACATCAACTTCTTTATGATATTACTATTCTTATCTTTCAAATAAAATCAATTTACCGCTTGCCGATGTACAGCGGTGCGTTTTTTTCAGATAATTTTTTTCATCAAGCATTTGCTCGCCGACTTTTTTTGCTTCCACGTCGCTGTCGGCTTCAAAGCTTTCATCCATTAATTTTTCCCCGTCTTTATTAAATGCCGTTAAGTAATACTTGCCCATTTAATAGCCCCCTTTGCATATGAAGTATAAAAATTTTATATAGGCTTACACCTATAATTCTCATTATCTTCTCTTTTTCCTGCAAGGAATGAAACATTTGCTTAATGGGATTCGTACATAAGATAGACAGGAGGAATCAGGATGACATTAAAATTGGATGGAATTACAAAACGATTTGGATCACACACTGCGGTTGATCAGCTTTCATTAACGATTCCAGAGAGTGAAATGTTTGGTTTGCTCGGGGCCAATGGCGCTGGAAAAACGACAACATTCCGGATGATTTTAGGCTTATTAAATCCATCAGCCGGACAAATTTCATGGGACGGAAAGCCAATCGGATATGATGCGAGTGATGAAATTGGCTATCTCCCGGAGGAAAGAGGGCTTTATCCTAAAGTGAAAGTGCGTGATCAGCTTATTTATTTAGGGCGGTTAAAAGGGCTGAATAAGCAGGCGGCGCAAAAAGAAATGAATGAATGGCTTGAACGTTTTAAAATTCCGGAATATGCAAACAAGAAAGTAGAGGATCTTTCAAAAGGAAATCAGCAAAAGATTCAATTCATTACAGCAGTTCTGCATCGTCCTAAGCTGCTGATTCTGGATGAGCCGTTCAGCGGTCTGGACCCAGTTAATGTAGAGCTCCTTAAGGAGGCTGTATTGGATTTGAAAAACGGCGGGACATCCATTGTATTTTCCAGTCACAGGATGGAGCATGTAGAGGAGCTGTGTCAGCATTTGTGCATTATGCATAAAGGAAAGCCGGTAGTTCATGGGGGATTAAAGGATATTAAGCGTTCCTTTGGAAGGAAAAACGTGATCGTTCATGCTGATTTTGATTTGTCCTACTTGAAGGAATTTGAAGGTGTGACAAAATATAAGCCGTTATTTGAAGGAATTGAGCTTCAGGTAACAGGCGAAGAGGTCTCGCAGGAAATAATGGCTTCTTTGCAGGGCAAAGGATTTGTCCGGAAATTTGAACTGGCAGAACCATCTCTGAATGATATTTTCATTGAAAAGGTTGGTGCGGCGTATGAATAAATTTTGGATCATCTTTTGGCATACATATTTAAGCAAATTAAAGACAAAATCATTTTTGATTACAACAGGAATTACGCTTCTGCTGATCTTTGGGCTGACAAACCTGCAAAATGTGATTGAGTTTTTTAATAATGGGGACAAAGAAGCGACTAAGGTTGCTGTTATTGATCAAACGGCAGACAAAAGTCTATATCCTGTTTTTGAGCAGAATGCTTCAGCACTGGATGAGAAACTGCAGCTGAAACGTGCAGAGAAGTCAGAGGAACAGCTGAAAAAGGATGTCCTTGATGAAAAAATGGAAGGATATTTGATTCTGAGTCTTGACCAAAATGGTTTGCCGCAGGGCTCCTTTTTTGCAAGGTCCATTGCAAATTCAAGTGTTTCAGAAACAATGGAGCAGGCCCTTCAGCAAACGAAAATAGCAGCAGGTACAGCAAACCTTGGCTTGAATAGTGAGCAGCTGAATCAGCTGTTTGCCCCTTCAGAGCTTAAGAAAACGGCTCTTTTAGAAAATGCAAAATCTGAAGAAGAGCTCGATCAGGCAAGAGGGCTGGTTTACGTTCTGCTGTTCATTATTTATTTTTCAGTAATTTTATATGCAAGTATGATTGCGATGGAGGTAGCTGTAGAAAAATCATCACGGGTGATGGAAATTCTGATCAGTTCTGTTTCTCCCATCAAGCAAATGTTTGCGAAGCTGCTTGGAATCGGTTTACTGAGCATAACACAGTTCGGTCTTATTATCTTGGTTGGATACAGCTCTATGAAAAGGAATATGGAAAATGCCGATTTAATGGGTGACGGATTCTTCAATTTTTCAGAAGTACCTGTTGCAACATTAATCTATGCAATTGTTTTCTTTATTCTCGGGTACTTTATTTTTGCAACTCTCGCTGCTTTTTTAGGTTCGCTAGTAAGCAGAATTGAAGATGTTCAGCAAATGATTTCACCCATGACGTATATAATTGTGGGTGCATTCATTATCGCGATGTTCGGGCTTGGAAATCCTGAAGCGCCTTTCATCACGGTTACCTCCTTTATACCGCTTTTCTCTCCAATGATCATGTTCTTGAGAGTAGGCATGCTGAGTGTTCCTGCATGGGAAATCGGGTTATCAATTGGAATTTTAGTTATTACCATAATCGCTCTTGCGGTATTGGGCGCTAAAGTTTATAAAGGCGGCGTGCTCATGTACGGCAAATCCTCTTCATTCAAGGATGTCAAGAAAGCCCTGCAAATGTCAAAGGATCAATAAGAAGAAGGAAGCAGAGTCTATGCGGCTCTGTTTTTTATTTTGAATGAAGATTTGCAGTAGTTCTTATGGGCGTTTCCATATTCGGTTGAAAATTGATTTGGCTGAAAAAGGATGATTACAGCTGATAGAAAAGAAAAACGGCTGTAAAAATTCAATTTCCGGCTGATAAAATTGTGAATTAGGCTTAATGATTGGGTGCGGTTGTCCAAGTTCGACGGGTGACTCCGCATTTCTTATTGTCCGGCTTCACCTCCTAACTCCTAGGTCGCAATGAGTTACACAAATGCAGGATTGAGCCAGAAAAGAGGACTCATAGGCAAGCAATGAGTACACAAATTCAGGATTGAGCCAGAAAAGAGGAATCATACGCACTCAATGAGTACACAAATTCAGGGTTGAGCCAGAAAAGAGGAATCATACGCAAGCAATGAGTAAACAAATTCAGGATTGAGCCAGAAAAGGGGAAACATACGCACTCAATGAGTACACAAATTCAGGGTTGAGCCAGAAAAGAGGAATCATACGCAAGCAATGAGTAAACAAATTCAGGATTGAGCCAGAAAAGAGGAATCATACGTACTCAATGAGTACACAAATTCAGGGTTGAGCCAGAAAAGAGGACTCATGCGCAAGCAATGAGTAAACAAATTTAGGGTTGAGCCAGAAAAGATGAATCATATGCACTCAATGAGTACACAAATTCAGGGTTGAGCCAAAAAAGAGCACTCATACGCAAGCAATGAGTAAACAAATTCAGGGTTGAGACAAAAAAGAGGACTCATACGAAAGCAATGAGTACACAAATTCAGGGTTGAGCCAAAAAAGAGGACTCATACGCAAGCAATGAGTACACAAATTCAGGGTTGAGCCAGAAAAGGGGATTCATGCGCAAGCAATGAGTACACAAATTCAGGATTGAGCCAGAAAAGGGGACTCATACGCAAGCAATGAGTACACAAATTCAGGATTGAGCCAGAAAAGAGGACTCATACGCAAGCAATGAGTACACAAATTCTGGGTTGAGCCAGAAAAGAGGACTCATACGCACTCAATGAGTAAACAAATTCAGGATTAAGCCAGAAAAGAGGACTCATACGCACTCAATGAGTAAACAAATTCAGGATTGAGCCAAAAAAGAGTACTCATACGCAAGCAATGAGTACCCAAATTCAGGATTGAGCCAGAAAAGAGGACTCATACGCAAGCAATGAGTACCCAAATTCAGGATTAAGCCAGAAAAGAGGAATCATACGCACTCAATGAGTACACAAATTCAGGATTAAGCCAGAAAAGAGGAATCATACGTACTCAATGAGTACACAAATTCAGGGTTGAGCCAGAAAAGGTGACTCATACGCACTCAATGAGTACACAAATTCAGGATTGAGCCAGAAAAGAGGGATCATTGAACGGCTCCTTCAGTAAAGACAAAAAGCGCCTTTTCTGTCGGATCCTTATCTGCCTGTCGGAGCTGATCAGTCGGTTCCGCATTTCTTGTTGTCCAGCTCCATCGCCCAACTCCTCGGCCAGAACAAATTCCCCGAAAAAGTCAAAACCGGACTTTTCCGGTGAATTCTTATCTGCCTGTCGGAGCTAACCGGGCGGTTCCGCATTTCTGTATAGAACGTGCATTCGTATTTCTGAGGTGGTACAATATAGAATAAGAGAGAAGTAAAGGAAGGAAACAAGGATGGAACCTATTCGATTTATTCATTCAGCGGATTTACATATAGACAGCCCGTTTGCCGGAATGCATCAGCTGCCGGAAAGAATTTTTGAAAGGCTGAAAGAAAGCACGTTTGCCGCTCTGGACAATTTGGTTCGCCTAGCTATCAGCGAAAAGGTTGATTTCATATTGATAGCCGGGGATTTATACGATGGTGAGGACAGGAGCTTAAAGGCGCAGCTGAAGCTGAAAAAAGCATTCGAACAGCTTGAGCAGCACAGAATTCAGGTATACGTAATACACGGTAATCATGATCATATGAGCGGTAGATGGCTGGACCTTAGCTGGCCGCAAAATGTTCATGTTTTTTCAGATAAAGAAGTGGAGTGTAAAACATTCTGGAAAAACGGAAATACACCGGTCAATTTATATGGATATAGCTATCCAAAGCGCGCTGTCGTTGAAAATATGACATCTTTCTATAAAAAGCATGGAGAGGCCGGTTTTCACATTGGACTTCTTCATGGGTCGATTGCAGGCAATACAGACCATGATGCGTATTCTCCTTTTTTGATCAGCGATCTGCTTGAAAAACAGTTTGATTATTGGGCCCTTGGCCATATACATAAACGGATGCATCTTCATGAAAATGAACCGCCGATTCTGTATTCAGGCAATATTCAGGGAAGAAACAGAAAAGAAACCGGAGATAAGGGATGCTTTCTGGTTTCCATGTCAGAGAGCACCGTCTCTTACATGTTTAAACCGCTTCATGATGTGAAATGGGAAGAACTCGCAATTGAGATTAAAGGAAGTTTTCAGGAGTGGATCGACAGCCTGCATCAGCAGCTGCAGCAGCTAAGAGGCAACAATGAACCGCTTGTGGTTACGATCCGAATAAGCGGAACAAATGAGCTGTACCATTTGCTTCAGGAAGAGAATGTTCTGGAAGATTTAATGGATCAATGGAATGAAGAAGAAACAGGGCGTGAGAACTTTGTATGGATCTCCTCCATCATCAATGAATCAATGCCGGTTATCAGCAAGGAATCGCTTCAGCTTGATTCTCATTTTTTATCGGATTTAACAGACATTATTGAAAGCTTTGATGACTTTGAGGACACCATTCAGCCGCTGAAACAGCATGCATTATACAGGAAACACATTCCTGAATTTGATGACGAAGAACAGCAGCAGATTGAAAAAGAAGCTGAATATCTGCTGTTTCAGGAACTATTAAAGCATAGAAGACTGTGAGGGTGAAAAGATGAAAATCATTGAACTGAATATCTATGGGTATGGACAATTTAATCATATAAATTTCACCCTTCATCCCCATGCCTTTCAAGTTATTTACGGAAAAAATGAAGCAGGAAAATCTACCATTATGTCATTCATACAGAGTATCTTATTTGGATTTCCTGCAAAAATTCAAAATGAAAACAGGTATGAACCAAAACGAGTGAAAACATACGGCGGAGCACTGATTGTCGATACAGAGCAATATGGAAAAGTCAAAATTGAGAGATTGCCTGGAAAAGCGGCAGGTGAGGTTACGCTGTACTTTGAAAATGGAGAAACCGGAAGCGGAGAACTCCTTAATCAAATGCTGGCTCATTTTGATAAATCGATGTATAAGTCTATCTTTTCATTTGATATTCACGGCATTCAGCAGGTCAGTAAAGTAAGTGCTGATGAACTCGGGAAGTTTTTATTGTCATCAGGCTTGCTTGGGACAGATGCTCTCTTACAGACGGAAAGCCATCTCTTGAAAAAACAGGAACTGCTGTATAAGCCTAATGGCAAAAAACCGGAGATTAATGCAGCATTAAGCAGACTAAAGAGTATTCATTCAGAAATGCTGAAAGCAAAAGAACTGATTCAGCCTTATGAAGAACTTATGAAAGAAAAAGAAATGATTGAACATCAGCTTAAGGAAAAAGAAGAAAGCAAGTCCATGCTGGAAGCAAAATCAAGAAGGTTTGCTGAAATAATAGATGTTCTCCCATTGTGGCTTGAAGAAGAGACGATTCATACAGAATTGACAAAGACAAATCAGGCATTTCCGGCAGATGGATTAAAGCGAATGGATGAGATTGAAGCTAAGGAAGAGCCTTTGCAATCTGAAAAGCTGTCCCTTATGCGTTCAATAGAAGACCTTCAACAAACCATTGATCAGATGAATGTCAATGAAACTATCCTTTCGCATCATGCGGAAATCGACCATCTCAGGGAGACATACTCCGCATATCATGCGAAAAGAGATCAGCATCAGCAGTACAGTCTAAAGCACGAGTCACTTACACGGCAAATTTTTGATGAAAAAATGCGGTTCTTTGCAGAAAATATAGATGATAAAGCCGTGCTTTCATTTAACACTTCTATAACAGCTAAAGAAGAAATAAGAGAAATCGTTACGGATTATCAGCAGCTGCAGCAAAGAAAACAGTTGCTTGATCAGCAGTTTGAACGGGCAAAAGAAAATCTGGAGGAAAGCGAAAATAGATTAACAGACTATGCAAAAGGAATGCTTGATCCAGAAGAGAGAAAACTTCTGGAAAAAAAGGTAAAGCAGCATGAAGCCATGCAGCAGCAAGTGCTGGATGAAAAAAGATTACAAGAAGAATATCGGAATAATGAAAAGAAAATCAATGAACAAAGCAAGACGAACCAATCTAAAAAGAATCAAATGAAAATGATGAAGGCGGCTGCGGCAGTTTTACTGATTTTATGTTCCGGATGGCTCATATATGAGCAGCAATGGCTCATCTTGCCGTTTCTCTTAGGCGTAACCGGGCTCGTTTTATTCTTTATTTTTCAAAATGATAAAGGAGAAGACGCGTTTCTCATTCATTTGCGGGACAAACAAGAGGAATTAAAACTTCAGCTTGAACAATCGAGGGTGCAAGGTTATACAGAAACGGAAGAGCTGGGAGGCATCCTTTGGAAAGATGAGCAGCTGAGACGATCTCATGAACTTGAGCAAGTGACATTTACACAGAATGAGAGAGCGTACCACCGCACAGTAAGCGGTTTTGATGATTGGGAAGAGGAACTTTATCAGTTAAACCGAAGAGTCAAAAAAGCGTACAGTCATTTTAGAGTGAGCAGTGAATTCTCTCCGCTTGCCCTGCCAGATCTTCTGCAAACATTGATTCAGCTGCAGAAAGATGTCCGGGAGAGCTCTCAAATTGAAACGAAACTTTCTGAGCTCACAGCTGCTCTTTCGGCTTATGAAAACAGGCTCGGGGAAATATGTGAAAAATGCGGTTTTGAACAAAAGACTGATTTGAATGAAACAATGCGAAATTTGTCTGCCGCACTTCAAGATTCGATTGAAAAGAAGAGCAGCCAGCTTATGTATAAAGAGAAAATAGCTGATGCCGAGGAACGATTAGCAAAAATCGAAGCAGAGCTCAGTCTTCTATCTGATAAGAGAATAGAGCTTTTCATCTTATCAAATTCAGCTGATGCAGAAGATTTTCGGAAAAAGGCAGAAGAAGCGAATCAAAGAAAAGCATTTGAGCAAAAATTAAAATGGATTCAGCAGCAGCTCCAGGCTAAACAGCATTTGCTCAAAGATGGAAAGCTGGATCTTCTGATCGATTATAAAGAAGAGAAGCTTTTATGTGATAAGCTGCTTAGAGCAGAAATGGAACAGGAAAGCGGCTTGCATCGGCGGCTGGCAGAGCTAAAGGCTTCTCTTCGGAATATAGAGAGCTCAGGCCTTTACTCTGAGCTAAAACAGAAGTATGAGCTTGAAAAGGGCGCAGTAAAGCAGCTTGCACACAAGTGGGCCGTGCTTGCAGCCGCGAAAAATATGCTGAATAAAACAGTGGAATTTAACCGCTCAGTGAGACTGCCGAAAGTATTGAAAGAGGCAGAGCACTTTTTCTCTGTCATGACGAATCAACAATACAGAAAAATATTTCTGCCGGATGCTGAACAAACATTAATTGTAGAAAGAATGGATGGAAACCGATTTGCTGCAAATGAACTATCTCAGGCAACAGCAGAACAATTATATATTTCACTGAGGCTTGCCCTTGTCCGTCACTTGAGCACAGGACAGGGCCTCCCGATTATTATTGATGATGGTTTTGTGAATTTTGATTTTGAAAGGACAAAACAAGTCCTGTCACTGCTGAAGGAATTTTCAAAACAGCACCAGATTATTTTCTTTACTTGCCAGGAGCACCTGCTGCCGCTGTTTGAAAAAGATCAAATTCTTGATTTAAAAGCAGTTGAATTAGCTTCAAAACAAGTATCTATTGGTCAGAGATTATTGTAAAATGAACTGACGAAAGGTACCTGAAAGGAAGTACATAATGCAGCAAAATAAACATGAGAAAAAGCCTTTGGGCAAACCTCTTTTTTTACTGAGCTTTAACTTATTTATTATTATGGTGGGCATAGGCTTAGTCATCCCGATTCTGCCGTTTTATGTTGAAAAATTCGGAGCAGATTCAGCAACGCTTGGATTTCTGGTTGCTGTATTTGCACTCATGCAGTTTTTTTTCGCCCCGATATGGGGGCGGTTATCTGACAGAATTGGCCGAAAACCGTTGATAACACTTGGTTTGTTTGGATTCGCATTAGCTGAGTTTATTTTCGCTTTTGCAACGGATTTATGGATGCTGTTTTTATCAAGGATAATTGCAGGTATATTCGGTGCGGCGATTATGCCGAGTGCAATGGCATACGTTTCTGATGTAACAACACCTGAAAAACGCGGACAGGGTATGGGGTATTTGGGCGCCGCAATGGGTCTTGGTATTGTAGTTGGCCCCGGGATCGGCGGCTGGCTTTCTGAATTCAGTCTTTCTTTTCCGTTTCTTTTTGCGGGTATTGCGGCATCACTGGCAGGAATTGTATCAATCTTCGTTTTGCCTGAGTCTCTGTCAAAAGAAGCGATGCAAAAGACCGCTGCTGAAAATAAAAAACGCGAAAATCAGTTTATTCTAATCAAAAAAGCCCTTCAAAGCCCTGTTGGCTTTTTACTGATTCTTGTCTTTATGATGAGTTTCGCATTAACGATTTTTCAGGCGATCTTTGGCTTCTATACATTAGAGCGCTTCGGTTATGGACCTCAGGAAGTCGGTTTGATTATCCTTATAACAGGGATTGTTGGAACAATCACACAAGGAGCAGCAGTTGGAAGGCTTGTGGCTAAATTCGGCGATGAACGGGTTGTCACCTCTGCTCTTTTGTTGAGTGCATTTGGATTTGTGATTATGACATTTGCAAACTCCTTCGCAACGGTCTTATTGACAACCTCTGTCTTCTTTCTGGGGAATTCTATTTTGAGACCTTCCTTAAATACGTTTATCTCAAAATTAGCAGGAAGCAAGCAAGGTATGGTGATGGGGCTTAATAATTCTTTTATGAGTCTTGGGAATGTTGCGGGTCCTATTTTAGCGGGCTACGTATTTGAGTATCAAATCAATCTTCCTTATTATATTGGTGCTGCGGTCATGCTTGCTGCACTTATTTCAACTAAGATTTGGATTTCAAGAAGACAGCAAGCTGATGTCTCAGCTTAGCTGCAGGCAGGAAGAATAGACAAAATTTATGCTATACTCAGGATACTGAGGCAATTTGGGAGGGACCATTTTAATGATGACAAAAGGAATTAATCATTACGAGGTAGGCGAGCAAGCGGATGTTTTTCTGCTCGTTAAATCATCGACTAAAGGAATAGCCAGTAACGGAAAACCATTTTTAACATTGATTCTCCAAGATCAATCAGGGGAGATTGAAGCAAAGCTATGGGATGCAGGACCAGATGATGAGGTGTCCTACAGTTCACAAAGCATTGTAAAGATATATGGCGATATTCATCACTACCGTGGACGAAATCAGTTGAAGATCCGCAATATCCGAACTGCTTCAAACACGGATAACGTAAAAGTTTCTGATTTTCTTGAAACAGCTCCTGTTGGACAAGAAGAAATGATGGAAAAAGTAACACAATATATTTTCGAAATGAAAAACCCTAACATACAGCGTGTGACAAGATATCTCATGAAAAAGCATCAAAGTG
Organism: Metabacillus dongyingensis; assembly: GCF_019933155.2. Taxonomy (NCBI): domain Bacteria; kingdom Bacillati; phylum Bacillota; class Bacilli; order Caryophanales; family Bacillaceae; genus Metabacillus; species Metabacillus dongyingensis. The sequence goes on from NZ_CP082944.1 coordinate 983,726, forward strand.
AATTCCTTGAATATCCTGCTGCAACAAAAAATCATCACGAATTTGTATCTGGATTAGCTTATCATGTTGTTTCAATGCTTGATTTAGCAAAGTCCATTGCAGCTTTATATCCAAGTCTTGATACAGATTTGCTTTATGCAGGAGTCATTCTGCATGACCTCGGGAAGGTAACTGAGCTGTCAGGTCCGATCGGCACAACTTATACAGTCGAGGGAAACCTGATCGGCCATATTTCCATCATGGTAAATGAAATTGCCAAAGCAGCAGAACATTTAGGCATTGAGGGAGAAGAAATCGTGATCCTTCAGCACCTTGTCCTCAGTCATCATGGCAAAGCAGAGTGGGGAAGCCCTAAACCGCCGCTGATCAAAGAAGCCGAAATTCTTCATTATATTGATAATCTCGATGCGAAAATGAACATGCTTGACCGTGCATTAGAGCGGGTGAAGCCCGGCGAGTATACGGAACGTGTTTTTGCACTTGATAATCGGTCGTTTTACAAACCAACATTTCATAACTAATTTTGAGAGTCTTTCTTCTTTGAAGAAAGGCTTTTTCAGTTGTTATTGATCAATCGGAATATAGCTTGAAGTCTAGAAATAAAAACGGGAAGTCTCGGAAACTCGGAAATTCGGAAACGGAAAAAAGTGTGGAAGTCTTGGAATAAAGTGTGAAAGTCTCGGAAAAAAGTGTGGAAGCCTCAGAAAAAAGTGTGGAAGTCTCGGAATTAAGTGTGGAAGTCTCGGAATTAAGTGTGGAAGTTTCGGAATTAAGTGTGGAAGTCTCGGAATTAAGTGTGAAAGTGGAAAAAAGTGTGGAAGTCTCGGAATAAAGTGTGGAAGTCTCGGAATAAAGTGTGGAAGTCTCGGAAAAAAGTGTGAAAGTCTCGAAAAAAAGTGTGGAAGTCTCGGAATAAAGTGTGGAAGTCTCGGAAAAAAGTGTGAAAGTCTCGGAAAAAAGTGTGGAAGTCTCGGAAAAAAGTGTGGAAGTCTCGGAAAAAAGTGTGAAAGTCTCAGAATAAAGTGTGAAAGTCTCGGAATTAAGTTGAATGGTCTCTGAAATGCTTCGGAAACTGACTATCCCGATTTATAGCATCCAAGAATCATAACAAGTTCTCTTTTCATCTTATAAAAATCATGTATAAATGGATCGAGATCCTCATATAGTGCAGTAAAGGGCTTGTCAATGAAAAGGGGGAAGCGGGAATGATCTTGCTGCCGTGGTGGGTTTACCTCTGCATACTTGGGATTTTATACAGCGGTTACATGGCTTTTTCAACAACAAGGAAAGAGAAAATTGTTGAGGAAGCCTATATAGAACAAGAGGGTAATGTTTATATTGAAAGAATGCTTAAGGAACGTGAGATTCGAAGAAAAAATCAGGATGATGAAATGTGAAAAACTCCCCCATTTTTTAAATGGGGGAGTTTAGCTTGTTATTTTCCTTCAGCAGGCTCTGCAGGAGCTGCAGGTGCTTTGAATGTATCTTCTAATTCTTTGTCTTTAACCTGAACGTCTGCTTCTTTAAGAGCTTTGTCCAATGCTCCCTGAACAGCATCAGGCTGACTTGTTTTTTGTTTTTTTACATCTGCTTCAAGTTCTTTTTTCATTTCTTCATATGGCTTCACCGTTTTTGTCACTTTAATGATGTGGTAGCCAAATTCAGATTTTACAGGCGCGCTTACTTCGCCTTCTTTAAGTGCAAATGCTGCTTTTTCGAATTCAGGCACCATTTGTCCTTCGCCGAACCAGCCTAAATCTCCGCCGTTTTGTCCAGATGGATCTTTAGAAGCTTCCTTCGCTAAATCTTCAAACTTTTCGCCTTTATCAAGACGGGCTTTGATTTCTTTTGCTGTTTTTTCATCTTCAACGAGGATGTGGCTTGCTTGTACTTTGCCTTTTAGGCTTTCATAGTATTGTTTTGTATCTTCTTCTGTTACTTTGACTTCTTTTTCAGCTGCTTTTTTGCGAAGCAGATCGACTTTTACCATATCTTTAACAGTCTTTTCACCTTGCTGCTGAATGACTGCTTCAAATTGTGGGCCGTATTGCTGAGTTAAATTGTCAATTTCTTTATTTACTTCTTCGTCAGAAACTTTGTATTCTTTGCTTAAAACTCTTTCATGTACAAGCTCTGTTAAAACATCTTTTCCGAAGCGGTCTTTCATAGCTTCATAAAATTCATCTTTCGTTACATTGCCTGCTTTTGTTTCAGCAATGACCTCGGAACCGCTGTCATTATTACTGCATGCGCCTAGCGCCAAAACACTTGATGCTGCTGCTAATGCAAGAGCAAATCTTTTCATCTGATACAACTCCTACTTCTGTTAAATTTAAAGACTGCCTAATAATTGGAACACTACCACATTGTGCCATGAACTAAAAAGTTTTGCAATAGGACTAGAGTAATCAGGGCATTCGTCTAGGTCAAAATGGGAAACCGTCCATATGATGTATGGAACGCCGATAAGGGAGGTTTTAACATGGGTGGAGGATATTCAAACGGTTTTGCATTACTTGTTGTTCTGTTTATTTTGTTGATCATTATTGGTGCTGCTTATATTTGCTAGGAAGCAATAAGGCCTTTAGTTTTTTTAAAAAAGATTTGCCTAAAACAAATGATATATGCCTATTCGTTACATGATGATCGTGCATAGAATACCTTACCGACGCATAAAGGAGGTGTCATTATGGGAGGATACGCTGGAGGCTTCGCGTTAATCGTTGTTTTGTTCATCTTATTGATCATTGTTGGTGCTGCTTGGCTGTAAGCCAAAATAAACATAGCTGACAGGTAAATCTGTCAGCTATGATTGTATAAGCTGTGTGCTAATGATTGCATACAGCTTTTTATAATGGTGAAATCTAAGTAAATAAGATTTCTATGTAAGAAGAAACTAATAAAATGGTAATCAGGACGTTGATTGTCCTGAATACTTTTGTTTGTCGGTCTTCAGGAATCTCTCGGACCAGGCACAGCGTATTGGTCAATTTATTTATATAGAATAAAATGAACACGGCAAACAAAATGAAAAATGCTATCATATGAGATTCCCCCTCTCCTCACTGATACATATTACATTACCAAAAAAATGATGAAAAAGATAGCGATGACTCCTAATAAATAGCAAAAGAAAAGCTTCTCTAAAAAGAGAGGCTTTTCTTATTTATAAAGCATTTTATCTTCATGCTAAAAAACTGCTTAATCATATGGCCAGAATTTCTTTTATTTCTGAAATAAAATTTCAAAGCTTTCATCGGCTTCTTCAATGAAACAGGCTTTCGGAGCTTTAGAAAGCTGGCTTAAAAAAATGAAATCAGTGATACACAACCCGGTATGAAAGGCAATTCCTAAACAAAAGTAGTGCAAATAAGAAGGAAATTGAATCAGTCCTGCAGTCATAAATGCAGTGACAACTATAAAAGGTGTAATAAGAGAGAGCAGCATATTGGCTTTACTTACATTGCAGTTTGTTTTCAAAAAAAGAATCGGCATGAAAGACTGGAACTTCAGTTTAAGTGATACGCGGTATCCGGACATCCACAAAGGCAGGGCATGAAGCAGTTTGTGACATGGCACGATGCCTGCGATAAACAGCAGCAATAAGAAAAAGTAATCTTCTTTTAATTGGATAGAAGGAAAAAAGACCACAAGAGGTAAATATATGCTAATAAAGGTAATCATCATTATTAATACAGAGACTATAAAAAGTCTATGGAATCCATAATCTTTTGAAAGATTAATGGTTTTCCAGCAATTCATTTAAATCACCGTCCGAAAGTTATAAATGTCCATGCAGGAGCATGATGGATCAAGTCCTTACATACTTTACGATGTTAAGTTGGAAAAAGCAATATGAAATTTCGCGTGTAAGCGTTTTAAATAAAATAAGTAAAGTTTTACAAAATAAGAAACTTTCGAAAAAGAGAAGAATGATTTAAAATAAATAAACGAAGAAGAATGAAAGAAGTGAACCTTAGTGGAATCCTTGGAAAAAAGAATGGCAAATTTGGAGTACTACCAGAGGTTGCTTGTGCAGATGGCTGACGCGGAGAAATACCCTTTTTATCTGTCGGTCATGAAAACAGGTTTATCTGCTGAAGAAATTGAGGACATACATCGCATTTGCGCGGAACTTGAGCAAATGCTTGCAGAACAAAAAGAGCAAGGACTCCTCGATTACATGAGCCTCCTTACTCTTTTCGCCGGACAGCTGAATCATAAGCTTTCAGTTGATGATACGATTCTTGCCTTACATAAGCAGGGAATGTATGTGCCGCTGATGACAGAATTCAAAAAAATTATTCGGAAATAGCTGAAGCCGTTTCAGCAGCAGGATCTTCCCGTTTTTTGAGCTTCCTGTTTTCCTCAACAAATTCTTTCTCGATATTCGTAAAAGAATGTTCGAAGATCTCCATAAAGTCATCTCCGTATATGTTTCGTATGATACACATCATTTCCATAATTTCAGGAAATTTCCCATATAGGTTTTGTAGCGGCAGAGCGCCTTTAAAGACAGCGTTTCTGCTTGGATCATAATCTTCTAAAAGCTTCAGCAGTATTTCCTCTCCTCGTTCCGTCAGCTGAATGTACGTATTGCGTTTGTCATTCTGCTTTTTCGAAAACTCAAGATAGCCTCTCTCTTCAAGCTTTTTTGAAAAGTTGAATGCAGTCGATACATGCATCACTCCAAATTTAGCAATCTCTGAAATAGAAGCACCCTTTAAATGATAAGCAATCCATAAGATATGATGCTCATTGATATTCAAATCATAGGGCTTAATCCATTGCTGCCAGTCTTTTTCGATGGATTTCCACAAAGCTTTGCTGAGCTGCGCGATTCTTTGGCTGAATAAAAGCGCTTCTTTTATAGAATAATCCTGTTCGTTACGTTTCATCCCCAGTCACCTACTTTTTCTCTTTTGCTCTTATATTCTATTATGCCAATAAAATAAAGATTAATAAAGATTAAATTTACGAAATTTTTAAATAAATCTTAAAAACTTAGGAAAAGCGTTGGATTTTCAGGTAAAAAAAAAGAGCGGCATGTGATGAAATCTGCCGCTCGTACAAGTTAATTGCTTTGTCTACAAAAATATTCTATTTGTTTAATGTTTGCTCTAATTCTTTAATTTTCTGTTCGATTTCATTAATTTCTTTTTGAAGTTCATTTTTATGAGGCTCAATTTCTTCTTGCCAAGTCTCAATTGATTTTTGGAGATCCGCTGTTACATCTTTTAGGACTGCAGCACTTTCTTTAGCTGTTTTCACCACTTGATCTTTTAGTGATACACTGTCATCTTTCAGCTGAATTAAAATATTTTCAAGTTTTTGTTTATTTTGCTTTAGCTGGCTGCGCAAATCTTTTCCGGAAGATGGAGCAGATAGGATTGTTGCTAACCCTCCAATAACGCTCCCAACTAAAAGACCAGCCATTAATGATTTTCCTTTTGCCATAGGTATCACTCCATTTGAGTATAATAGTATGTACTTTTCAAGAAATGAACAGGAAAGTCCTTCTTATATAAGTACCCTTTGTCAGGATAGATAAACGTTGTTTTATTCATAGCTTATGATGCCTGTGCATAGATATGAGTAAAAGGGGGGAGGAGCTTGGCTGGTGTCATCTTTCTATTTTTCGCCATAAGCTTGCTTTGTTTCATAGGTGCTTTTCATTACCTCAAACTAGCGCAGCAATCAGCATCCTATCCGCCAAAACATGTTGTTCACCAAAAAGCTGCTGTGCTTGCGGGAGGCGGCGTACTTGCTCTGATGCTCGGCATTTTATTCTATTCTTTCCAATAGGCTTCATTTTCATAGATTTTCACAAAAAACCCGACCGGCTAGGATCGGGTTTTCTTATATGTTATTCAACAGCGATGTTAGAACGCTTTAATATAGTCTGTACAATCGGATAAATGAAAACCATTGCGATAGTATTAAGGGCAACTGTCGGCAAGACAACTGCTATGAATAATGCCATAAATCCTGCACCGCCCGGAAGACCGACAATGAATAATGCGGCTGTCAGGAATACAGTACCGGAAATAAGTGTTCCGACCGCTGTCAGAATTCCTGCTCCAGCAGTGGATGCAGCAAATTTCTTAATGACAATAACTAAAAGATAAAAAACAAATGCAGTCACAAATTTATCAATGACATTCGGCAGAAGTCCGCCTGGAAAACCAGTTGTTAAACCGGACAAGACACCAGTAACAGCTCCAAGTAAAAACACATTGCGAATGTGAGGGAACAGCAGGATGCCTAAGAACATCATAGTGAGCATCATATCTGGCTTCATCCCACTGAAAAATGGCGGGATAATACTGTGCAATGCCAGTCCCATTGCGACAAATAAAGATAAAACGACTAAAACTTTTGTATTCATTTCTCAACTCTCCTCAGACTAAGCTCTTATTTTTGAACTCCCCAATAATGACCTATGTCTTATTGCAGAAGAACTTACAAAATAGTATATCAGGTATTTCAGACCTTGTAAAAATAATTATTCGTGCTTTTTCTGGAATTCAGCCATGAATTCAGCAAGTGCTTCGCACGCTTCTAACGGCACAGCATTATAAATGGAAGCCCTGCAGCCCCCAATCGACCGGTGTCCGGCAAGACCTGAAAAGCCTTTTTCAATGGATTCTTTTAGAAAAGCCTTCGTTAAATTTTCATCTTTAAGAGTAAATGTAACATTCATTGCTGATCGGCTATCCTTTTCAGCGTGTCCCTTATAGAAGCCGCCGCTTTGGTCGATGCACGAATAAAGCAGACTTGCTTTCTTCTTATTCAGCTCTTCAATCGCTTTTAAACCGCCTTTATCCTGCATCCACTCCAGAACAAGGGAAAGCATGTAAATTGCAAATGTAGGAGGTGTATTGTATAGGGAATTCTGCTTTGAATGAGTGCTGTACTTCAAAATAGCAGGGATATCCTCATTTGCATTCTCAAGCATTTCTTTTTTTACTATTACGACTGTAACACCAGAAGGGCCAAGGTTTTTTTGAGCACCGGCATAAATAAGCGAGAAACGGCTGACGTCAATTTCCCTGCTCATGATGTCGCTTGACATGTCAGCAATTAAAGGCAGTTTTGTTGAAGGGAATTTTTTCCACTGCGTGCCGTAGATCGTATTGTTTGAGGTTAAGTGTACATAGCTTCCTTCTTCAGGATCCTCAAAGCTTTCCGGAATATATGTATAACGATCTTCTTTACTTGTTGCAATGATAGTCGTGCTTCCGAGTTTGCCTGCTTCTGATTGTGCTTTTTCAGACCAGACTCCGCTCATGATGAAATGGGCAGAAGACCCGTCTTTTAAAAAGTTCATCGGAATCATGGCAAACTGAAGGCTTGCCCCGCCTTGAAGAAATAGTACTTCATAATCCTCAGGGATTTCCATCAGTTCTCTCAATAAAGAGGCTGCTCGGTTGTGAACTTCTTCATAAGGTTTGCTTCTGTGGCTCAGTTCCATGACTGACATGCCTGTTCCGTTAAAATCAACAAGTTCGCTTTGCGCTTTCTCCAAAACAGCAAGAGGTATTGCTGCTGGCCCTGCGTTAAAGTTATACGTTCTTTTCATGGGAAAATGACACTCCTTACTTTGTCGCGTTGCATGATTAAATACTTTTTATTATCCTAACATGAAAAAGGGGGTTGGAGTCGGAATTTTAAAAAAATATTACAATCAACAAAAAAACCCGCATTATGCGGGGGTTAGAGCAAGTCTTCCTGAATGGATGATGCGATTTGCTTTAAGTCTTCTGGTGTATATTCTTCTGTATGCGTTTTCCAGACAGCGCCAAAACCATCGCCCTTTCCATAGCGGGGAATCAGGTGAATATGATAGTGAAACACAGATTGTCCAGCTTTTTCGCCGTTATTATTAAGAATATTCATGCCGATAGGCTCGAATTGTTTTTTTATGGAATTTGCAATTTTTGGAACGACTTCAAATAGATTTCGTGCAATATCCGGTGTAAGCTCGTAAATATTTTCTTTATGTATTTTTGGAATAACTAGTGTATGTCCTTTTGTTACTTGACTAATATCCAGAAAAGCAACCACATGTTCGTTTTCAAAAACCTTTGCGCTCGGAATCTCACCGTTCACAATTTTGCAGAAAATACATCCGCTCATCATGTTTCATCCCTTTCTCATTATAAACTGAACTTAACCGTATTTTACCATAAATAATTGAGGGATAAAATCACTTAAGAAAAGTGCAAGCGCCTTTTTGTGCAGGGATGGCGGATCCGTTCCGGCCGAGGAGTTAGGCCATACTCTGCCATCTTTGTGCAAACCCTTTCTCTTTCCTAAATAAGAAACAGGATGATCAAAAAGATCATCCTGTCCTGCAGAGGAAGCAAACTGGCGCAGCTTAAAATTTAAGGCTCGCAAAACTCTTTGTCATCTCCCTCATTTACTAGGAAATGAAGGAAAAAAAGAGTGAATAATCGTTGTTAAACATTGTTCAAAGCAACCATCCCCTAGTTAAGAAAATCACATAAAGGATAAACTCTTAACAAATCAGTAAACGGTCTTTGACGAACACCTCATTCACAAAATGAATTTATATATGAGCATCTATTACTAAAAGTAACGGCCCGTAGACACCTCATCTCGAAATGGAAATTGATCATCATTTTATCAATGTTAACTTACTCATGGATTCCTTAACATAAACTGTCTTTAACACACACCTCATTTGAAATGAATGTCTGTGACAGCTGCTTTCCTCTACACTCATTATGATGTCCGGAAAAGAATTGATTATGCATTGTAAATTAGCAAAAGTGTCACGTGATTTGTTAAAATAAAAGAAAACGGTGAAGGGACGAAAACATGAGCTTATTAAAAGTAAATCACCTGACAGGAGGATACACACGTAATCCTGTCTTAAAAGATATATCATTTGAAATTGAAAAGCACCAAATTGTCGGTTTGATTGGTTTAAACGGAGCCGGAAAAAGCACAACAATCCGTCATGTGATCGGGTTAATGGAGCCGCATAAAGGTGAAATTTCCATTAACGGCATTTCCTTTCACCAGCAGCCGACTGAATACCGCAGCCAATTTTCATTTATTCCTGAAACACCGATTCTTTATGAGGAATTAACGCTTTATGAGCACTTGGAGCTTACGGCGATGGCGTATGGACTAAGTCAGGAAACGTTTAAACAGCGTCTTCACCCATTATTGTCTGAATTCAGAATGGAAAAAAGACTAAAATGGTTCCCAAGTCATTTTTCAAAAGGCATGAAGCAAAAAGTTATGATTATGTGTGCGTTTTTAGTTGAGCCTGAGCTGTACATTATTGACGAGCCATTTGTCGGATTGGATCCGCTTGCAATCAATGCTCTGCTTGAGATGATGAACAAAGCGAAAAAAGACGGAGCGGGAATTTTAATGTCAACACATATTTTAGCAACAGCTGAACGCTACTGTGATGCGTTTATTATTCTACATAATGGAAAAATCAGAGCAAAAGGGTCGCTTGAGGAGCTCCGGTCGGAGTTTGGAATGAGGGACGCAACGCTTGATGATTTGTATATCCAGCTCACGAAGGAAGATCAAAATGAGCAGCATTGATCAGATTTGGAAAACCCGATTAGAGGCTCATCTAAAAGAAGTGCAGTCCTATACAAAATATATGTTTAACGACCATTTAATTTTTGTTCTTGTATTTTTGGGAGCAGGCGGTGCTCTATCTTATCAGGAATGGCTGAAAACAATGCCTGATGACTTTCCGGTACTTGCGATTATGACGGCTGTATTTGCTCTGATCATTACGGCATCGAGTGTCCGGACGCTCTTAAAAGAACCTGATTTAGTTTTTCTTTTGCCTCTGGAAGAAAATATGGCCGGCTATTTTCAAAAAGCTCTTGTATACAGTTTTTTTAGTCAGCTGTATGTGTTTTTGATCGCAGCATTAGTGCTTTCACCCATGCTGTTCAGGGCTGAGAGCTTAACCGGAACAGACTTCCTGATTATCTGCATTCAAATCCTCCTTGTAAAAGGCTGGAATTTAATGCTGAATTTCCGAATATCCTTTTATACTGAGCCGTCAGCCAAAATATATGATTTTATTGTCCGACTCGCAATAAATGGATTAACCATTTTCTTTTTGCTGTCAAAAGCCTATATTTATGTATTCATTATGTATGGAGTAATGGCAGTGCTCTACATTTATTTTCAAAAAGCCACAAAAGCAAAAGGAGTTAAATGGGAGAAGCTGATAGACCTGGAGCTTGAGAAAAAGCAGTCATTCTATAGAATTGCAAACCTCTTTACAGATGTTCCAAAGCTTAAGAAAAAAGCAAAGCGCAGAAAGTATTTAGACGGTCTGCTTGCGTTTGTGAAATATAAACAGGAAAGCATGTACAGTTATTTATATACAAGGGCATTCTTTCGTTCCAATGATTATCTGGGCATCTTTTTGCGTCTGACAATAATCGGGGGAATCGTTCTCTATATTATCCCGACAAATCAGTTTAGTGTGCTCGCGATAGCAATCCTTGTTCTCTATTTAACCGGGATTCAAATGATCGGTCTTTATAAGCATTACGACATGCTTGCTCTGCCGGACTTATATCCGGTTCAGCCACAGTTTAAAAAAGCAAAATTCCTTAAACTTCTGTTTATCATGATTGTAAGCCAGCACGTGATATTAACTCTGATCGCTCTGATTTCGGGGAATATCATTCCTGCTCTGATTCTCTTTGCAGCCGGATTTATTTTTGCTTATGGGTTTGTTTATCTTTATGTGAAATCAAGGCTGGTGAAAATGGATGCCAGCGTATTCTAGGGTAAAGGCAGCTGATGCAGATGATTTATGAAAAACAGCTGGAAGAGGATCTATTTCAGTGGAAAAAGAAATTGCTGAGAAAGTCTTCCATGCTAGAACGTGTTTCTAAAAAAACACAAACGAAGATTAATGAGCATATTCCGGAAAAAGTCCATGCAATCATTACGGAGAGCATTAAAAAGATGGTGCAGGCAACACTTGCCGGATCAAACCTCACAACAAACGAAAAGAAGCTGGAAGGACTGTCACTTGAAGAAAAAGAAAAGAAAGTCAGGCAAACAATCGGCACCTTTCAAAAGACTGCTGCTGTAGAAGGAGCAGGAACCGGGGCCGGCGGAATTTTGGGGTCGGCTGCTGATTTTCCTTTACTCCTTGGCATTAAAATGAAGTGCTTATTTGAAATTGCGACTTTATACGGGTTTGACCCTAAACAATATGAAGAGAGATTGTTTTTACTCTATGTCTTTCAATTGGCTTATTCCAGTGATGAACATCGAAGGAATACGTTCGAGCTGATTGAAAGCTGGGACAAAAGAAAAAATGAACTGAAAGAGATTGACTGGCAAACCTTTCAGCAGGAATACAGAGATCACATTGACCTTGTCAAACTGCTGCAGATCATGCCGGGAATCGGCGCTGTTGTCGGCGGTGTAGCGAACTATCACCTTGTCCGGCATTTAGGTGAAACGGCAATGAATTGTTATCGGCTTCGAATTATGAATAAATAAAAAGAGTGCGATTTTAAAATCGCACTCTTTTGGATTCTACTATTTATTTCTCAACCGAAACAGTTTTGTGCTCAGACTGATAAGTCAATAATGCCAAACTTAATGTTTTTGCTGCGATCAGCATAGCTTTTTCATCAATATCGAATTTAGGATGATGGTGAGGATAAACTGTTTCTGAATAAGTTGGTTTCGCTCCTGTGAAAAAGAACGTGCCTTTAACATGCTGCAGGTAATAAGCAAAGTCTTCGCCGCCCATTTGCATTGGGCTTTCTTCGACAATTTGAACCCCGGGCACCTTTGAAGCAAGCTCTGCAAGCTGCTCTGTTTCCTCGCGGTGATTGACTACAGCTGGGTAGCCTCTCTCAAAATGATATTCGTAGTCAGCGTCATAAAGGGCGCAGGAAGCTTTGACCACACGTTCGATTTCTTTCTCAATCAAAGTGCGCACATCCTCTTCAAAAGTACGTACCGTTCCAATCAGCACCGCTGAATCTGCAATGACATTAAAAGGATTCTCAGCCACAAAGGATCCCACAGATACGACCGCTGAATGAACTGGATCAACTTTTCTGCTCACAATCTGCTGCAGGTTCAGGACAAGCTGTGAGCCAATGACAACTGCATCTTTCGTTTTATGAGGCTGTGCTCCATGTCCGCCTTTTCCATTAATCGTAATCTGGAACCGATCGGCAGCAGCCATGATAGGGCCGACACGATATTGAATTTTCCCAGTTGGTTCTCCTGCCCATAAATGGGTTCCGAAGATGACATCAACCCCGTCTAAGCAGCCATCTTCAATCATGGAAACCGCTCCGCCCGGTGCATATTCTTCAGCATGCTGATGAATAAATACTACGCTGCCTTCAAGAGTACTGCTATGTTTATGTAATATCTTTGCTAGTACAAGTAATGATGCAGTGTGGCCATCGTGGCCGCAAGCATGTGCTACACCCGGGACAGTCGATTTATAAGGAACATCTTTTTCATCCCCTATAGGAAGTGCATCAAAATCGGCGCGGAGAGCAATGGTCTTTCCAGGCAAATCACCTTTTATAACAGCAACGACTCCATTTCCGCCTACACCTGTTCTGGCTTCAATGCCAAGCTTGTGATAAAACTCGGCGATGTAGGCTGCCGTTTTGAATTCCTGGAATGAAACCTCCGGATGCATATGAAGATAGCGTCTGATCTCCACCATTTCTTCATAACTCGCATCTAAATCTGAACATATGTCAGTGTACAAAATTTCTCATCCCTTCTTTTTTAAAGACTTATATTCATCAAATCACTAATAAGATAAAATAAAACAGATATTACAATAAATTCTAGATAAGTTGTTTGAAAATTACAAGAATAAAGTTTGGAAGGGGAAAAAGATGAAAAATGAAAAAAGGTTACTTGATTGCATATTTTCTTATTCTTACAATTGGAATCATTCTTTCAATGGATACTGCATTTATAAAGCAGGCGGATGCTATTTCGCTTGAGGCCGTTTCGTGGGTTCATAATTCAAATTTCCTGCTGTCTTTTTTAGATGGTATAGGATTCCTTGCTTCGAAAACAGGAATCATAAGCATACTTGCTCTTGCCGCGATATTACTTGCACTTTTATATAAGCATATTCTTCAGCCGCTACTAATTGTATTGGCTGTTTATCTGGGAGACCTGCTTAACAAAGCATTAAAAAGCTTTTTTGGGCGTGAAAGACCTCTTGAACCGCTGCACATTGAAGAAGGCTTCAGTTTTCCAAGCGGGCATGCGATGGTCGGTGTTATTTTCTATGGATTTTTAATCTATTTGCTTGCAGGGAAAATAGCGTCATCAGCTGTAAAAAGGTGGCTTTACGCTGCCGTGAGTATTCTGATGCTGCTGATCGGCATGAGCAGAGTTGTCACAAATGCCCATTTTTTATCTGATGTAATTGGCGGATATTTCATTGGTCTGATTTGTTTAATTCTTGTGATTGCGGTATATGACAAACTGAATGAATTTCTTTCTGCTGCAAGAAGCAAAAAAAGCGGCGTATCTGTTTAAAACAGTTCAGATGCAATTCAAAGAGGCACTCTTTCGGGAGTGCCTCTCATTTATATGCTGATCTTATCTCTGGATGAGGGGACATTTTTAAGATTTGGTGAATAAATGAGCTTGGGACGTCACTTTTCTTTCTATTTATATAAGAAACATAGCCACAATCGTTGTCACAATCAGCCCAATTGTCACAGGCAGGATATTTCGTCTTGCGAGTTCAAATGGATCGACTCCGCAAATGGCAGCAGCGGGAATCAGCGCCCATGGTATGAGTGTTCCGCCTCCCACCCAGATGGCTGTGACTTGGCCTAATGCGGTTAAAGTAGCAGCTCCCGTACCAATTGCTGTGGCAAACAAGCTGGCTATTGAGCCTGCAAGCGATATACCTGAAAATCCAGAGCCATCAAGACCTGTGAGTACACCAACACCAGTCAGTGTAATTGCCCCAATTTCTTTTGTTAATGGAACAACAGTTGCGAGAGCAACCCCGAGGTCATTGACTATTCCCTGTGAAGTATTTGGTAAAAAGTCCCCGACAATTTTAATAAATCCTGCATCACCCAGATAAAAGAAAGCTGCAATCGGAATGACAGGACCAAACACCTTAAAGCCAAACTGAAATCCTTCAATCATGTATCCGGTTGTTTTTTCAAGACTTGCATTTTTATGGGCGAGCAAACAAACGGAAAGCAGAATTACCAGTGCAGTTCCTCCGATTAAAGCTGTTGCATCTCCGCCCTGCAAGTTAAGCTTAACCATTAGAAGAATATCAATCACAAATAATATGGGGATAAACATGGCCATTAACAATTTCATCCTGTCCGTCAGCAGCTGCGTTTTTTTCTCAGCAGAGATTGGCATTGTAAGAGATGGGAAAGACTTTCCAAGCTTCATATCTCTCATTAAGAAGAAATAAGCTGTAATGGTTGTAACTGCCCCCATCACAATAACGAGCGGAATGGACGCGCTGATTACATCACCAATCGGAAGACCGGCTGCATCTGAAGTAAGTTTTGGAGCGGCTTGAATGACAAAGTCGCCTGAGAGAGCAATTCCATGGCCGAATAAGTTCATGGCCATTGCTGCCCCTAATGCCGGGAGACCTGCTTTAATGGCAACAGGAAGCAGTACGGCGCCAATCAGGGCAACAGCGGGAGAAGGCCAGAAAAACCAAGAAATCGTCATCATTAATAGCCCAATTGTCCAGTAGGCAAGCGTTGGATTGCGAATGATTTTCGTAAATGGCGACACCATGGATTCATTGATTCCGGTTATTTCTAAAATCTTGCTCATTGAAACAATGATAGAGATAACAAGAATTGTCGGCAGCAGCTCAGTAATAGCATAAATGAAGCTGTTAAAGACACTTGTAATTGAATGACTCAAAGAGTGGCTTGCAACAAATGAAATGACAATGATTCCAATAATACTGATTACTGTTGTATCTCTTCTGAAAAGCATAAAGCCTATGATGCTTATAATAAAAAACACATAAAACCAATGTATGAGCGTTAACTCAGCTCCCATAGTAATCACCCCTGTAAATGCCTAAATTCCTGTAATACAGGTTATGACCGGCATAGCAGGGTGTGATTGTTATTTTATAAAGAATAGGGTGCAGTATATTAGTAGAATGCTGTCATTTCCAAGGAAATATTGTCACAAGAAGAGCAGAGCCAGTATGACCGAGGAGTTTAGGAGGTGCGGTAGGACAGAAGTGTTCAAAAATCTTATCTTTGAAATAAAAAAACCCCCGCACAATGCGAAGGTTCAGTTTTTTTCATTTATTCAGATACAGCATGGTAGGTTGTAACGTAAGAAGGTCTTGGGAAAATCGATTTTTGGTCCGAGCCTGCGCTCGTCCCTCTTTTTTTATGGGCCTGTTCAAAGGATTTTGATTGCTGCCAGTTTTTAAATGAGGATTCATCTTCCCATAGAGTAAGAATGACATATGTATCATCATTTACAGGTCTAAGGACGCGAATCGCGACAAATCCCGGCTCGCCTTCAATCATTCTGGCCCGTTCTTTGAAGCGCTGTTCAAAGAGAGGCTTTCCTTCGTCAGATACAGGGATATTGTTCAGCACAGCATAGCTTCCTTTTTGAAAGTCACCAGCGCCATCAAGTACTTCGTATTTTTTAGGCTCCTTAAAAAGTGATGTCGCATCGCTTTCATGTAATAGAATCCCTTTATCCTCATTTTGCATAAGAAGCATTTTTTCATTTTGATGTTCAGATACTGTTTTAGCTAAATAGTCTGCAGTTCCAAATGTGACATAAAAATTCATTTTACATTCACCTCTTTTTGTTTCATTATAACAATGATTGCACAATTATTGCTATTTTCAGCCTCCATTGTACATATTCATTCCTTTTTTTAACAATAATAAGCTTATCTAAATTAAACGAATTGTAGGTGATGATATGCAGAAAAAAATCATCCTTTCAGCAACTGTTGCGCTTTCAACAGCTATTATTGCTTTTGCAGTCTACCTGCTCATTTTAGTGATCGGCGATTATTCAATTGATGAGAAAAAGCTAGTTATGGATTCGACAACTGCATTAGTGGATTTAAAAGGCAACGAGGTTGCAGAGCTGTATTTGCAGAACCGCGATCCTGTCACGATAAAAGAAATTCCGGCACATGTCCGCAATGCATTTATTGCTGTAGAAGATAAACGATTTTATGAACATAATGGAATCGATTTGAAGGCTATAACGAGAGCTTTGTCTAAAGATTTGATTGCAGGCCAGAAAGTAGAGGGCGGAAGCACAATTACTCAGCAGCTTGCAAAAAATACGTTTCTCTCTAACGAGAAGTCTCTTTTAAGAAAAACAAAAGAAGCTGCCATCGCCATGAGTCTTGAAAATAAATACAGTAAGAATAAACTGCTTGAAATGTATTTAAATCAGGTTTATTTCGGTCACGGTGCTTACGGCATTCAAAGTGCTGCACTTTATTACCTCAATAAGGATGCAAAGGATCTGACGGTTGAAGAAGGAGCAATGCTTGCGGGTCTCCCAAAAGCACCTTCGAATTATTCTCCGATTCTTCATCCTGAAAAAAGCAAAGAGCGACGTGATACGATTTTAAGTTTGATGGGCGATCAGAATTATCTGACACCTGAAGAAGTCGTCCGCTCACAAGGGAAGACTCTGGGTTTAAACATCTCTGAAGAATCAGAAACCCCGTGGCTTACAACCTACATTGATATGGTCATGGACGAAGCGAAAGAAAGATATGCTTTATCTAATGAAGAATTAATGCGGGGAGGCTATACAGTCACGGTTCCTATAAATACGGAAATGCAGGAAACAGCCTACGAGCTGTTCAAAAAAGAAGAATACTTTCCGGGAACAGATCAGCATGCAGAAGGAGCATTTGTCCTCCTTGATAATAAAACAGGCGGAGTTTTGGCTGCGATCGGAGGCAGAAATTATACACAAAAAGGGTTTAATCGCGTCAATACTAAAAGACAGCCGGGTTCAACATTTAAGCCGCTTGCCGTATATGCCCCGGCAATGGAGGAAGACGAATTCGGCCCATATTCTCTTCTTAAGGACAAACCGGTTTCATATAACGGGTATCAGCCCAAAAATAATGATCTGAAATATGATGAAGAAGTAACCATGTATGACGCCATTGCTGCTTCTAAAAATGCACCGGCTGTATGGGCATTAAATGAAATCGGCATTTCAAAAAGCAAGAAGTACCTCAAGAAGTCGGGTCTTTCAATAGAAGATAACGGTCTTTCGATTGCCCTCGGCGGATTAAAGGACGGGGTTTCTCCTCTGCAGCTTGCAAATGCCTACAGATCATTTGCTGAGTATGGAGTTTATAGTGAGCCGTTTGTTATCAAAAAGATAGAGGACCGTGAGTCAAAAAAAATTGGCGAAGTAAAACAAGAAAAGAAGCGGATCTTTTCTTCCCAGACTGCCTGGAATATGACAAGGATGCTGCAAGAGGTTGTTGAAGACGGAACAGGACAGACAGGTTCGTACGAAGGTGAGCTTGCTGGAAAAACAGGAACAACCTCTTATGTCGATAAAAAAGGGGCTGTGAAAGATGCATGGTTTGTAGGCTACACCCCGAAAGTCTCAGGTGCTCTCTGGATGGGCTACGATAAGACAAATCGGGAGCAGCATCTAACAAATGGCAGTTCCTATCCAACGAGACTTTTTAAAGAAATCTTGATGAATACTTCGATGGATCAGGATGCTGCGTTCAGCCTTCCAAAAGATGTAGAGGAGTTGGAAGAACCAATCAGGCTGAAAAACCTGGGTGAGGTTGATGCAAAATATACATTCAAGCCGCTTGGATTATTCACCGTCACACTGAACTGGGAAGCTCAGGAGGATGACCGTGTCGTCTACAGGATTTATGAAACAATAGGAAATAAGGACAAGCTTGTTGGCTATGTTAAAGGAAGAGATTCATATGAAATCCCATATTCTAATCTTTTCTCAGAGGCTTCCTATAAAGTTGTTCCTTATAATGAGCAAACCGAAAAAGAAGGGAAAGGCTCAAAACCTGTTAAACCGAAACTATTTACATCGGCTCCTTAATAGCGGGCAGTATTTCAGCCTTTGTTAGATTTTAAATTTGCGAAACGCTGTCTGGTTTTTGCGCTAAGCCCTAGAAGGATCTGGCAGTTAAGTCAAAACCGGACTTTTCTGCCGGATCCTTATCTGTCTGCCTGCGCTGAACAGTCGGCTCCGCTTTTCGGTGCTGTCTAGCTCAGCCTCCTAGCCCCTCGGCCAGAACAAATTCACCGAAAAAGTCAAAACCGGACTTTTCCGGTGAATTCTTATCTGTCTGCCGGAGTCTGAACAGTCGGCTCCGCTTTTCGGTGCTGTCTAGCTGCGCCTCCTAACTCCTCGGCCAGAACGGCTCCGCCAGTAAAGGCAAAAAGCGCCTTTTCTGCCGGATCCTTATCTGTCTGCCTGCGCTGAACAGTCGGCTCCGCATTTCGGTGCTGTCTAGCTGCGCCTCCTAACTCCTCGGCCAGAACGGCTCCGCCAGTAAAGGCAAAAAGCGCCTTTTCTGTCGATCCTTATCTGTCTGTCGGGTCTGAACAGTCGGCTCCGCTTTTCGGTGTTTACGTCAATTTTTTGACATTTAATTTTGAAATCTATACAAGCAAGATTGAAACAGTTATAGTGTAAGAAGCAAAACTTAGGATAGCGTGTTTGTTTTACATAGAAAGGTGGATTTGAGGATTTATGACGGATATAAAGCAGTTTAATGATACATTCCTTAGGGCGTGCAGAGGTGAAAAAACAGATCATGTTCCTGTATGGTATATGAGGCAGGCAGGAAGATCGCAGCCTGAGTACCGTGCTATTAAAGAAAAGTACAGTCTGTTTGAGATTACACATCAGCCCGAGCTTTGTGCATATGTCACGAGATTGCCGGTGGAGCAGTATGGTGTAGATGCGGCTATTTTATATAAGGATATCATGACACCGCTTCCATCAATTGGGGTAGATGTAGAAATCAAGTCAGGGATTGGTCCTGTAATAGATAATCCAATTAAATCGCTGTCAGACGTTGAAAAGCTTGGCGAAATCGATCCTGAAAGCGACATTCCATATGTGCTGGATACGATTAAATTGCTGACAACAGAGCAATTGAATGTTCCATTAATCGGGTTTGCGGGAGCACCATTTACAATGGCAAGCTACATGATTGAAGGCGGACCGTCTAAAAACTACAATAAAACAAAAGCATTTATGTATGCAGAGCCGAAAGCATGGTTTGCGCTGATGGACAAGCTTGCAGACATGACCATCATTTACTTGAAGGCTCAAATTAAAGCAGGGGCAAAAGCGATTCAAATTTTTGATTCATGGGTCGGAGCATTAAATGAATCGGATTATCGTTACTTTATTAAACCTGTAATGGAACGTATTTTCACTTCAATGAAGGAAGAAAATGTTCCGATGATTATGTTTGGTGTGGGAGCAAGTCATCTTGTACATGAATGGCACGACCTGCCGCTTGATGTAGTCGGTCTTGATTGGAGACTGCAGGTAGATCAGGCCCGCTCTATGGGACTTACAAAAACGTTAATGGGGAATCTGGATCCAGCAATCCTTCTTGCGCCTTGGGAAGTGATTGAAGAACGTGCTAAATCCATTCTTGATCAGGGAATGAAACAGGACGGTTATATTTTCAACCTTGGACATGGTGTTTTCCCTTCTGTCAGTCCGGATGTTCTCAGAAGATTAACAGGTTTTATTCATGATTATACAAAAACTGCCAAGCGCGCGAAGAGCATCTGATTTGGAATCTTGCCCTGAGTAATGGCAAAATAAGACTAGATCTTGTAACTAACCAAAGAGGTGTATGAAAATGACAAAGAAAACGATGGGTCTGCTCGTTATGGCATATGGAACACCATATAAAGAGGAAGACATTGAACGCTATTACACACATATTAGACACGGCCGTCCGCCTGCTCCTGAAATGCTGCAGGATTTAAAGGACCGCTACGAGGCAATTGGCGGCATTTCACCTCTTGCTAAAATCACATTGGATCAAGCCAAGTCCCTTGAAGAACATTTAAATGCTGTTCAGGATGAAGTGCAATTTAAAATGTACCTGGGACTTAAACATATTGAGCCTTTTGTTGAAGATGCAGTGAAGCAAATGAAGGAAGATGGCATTGAAGAAGCCGTCAGCATCGTGCTTGCCCCTCATTTCTCAACTTTCAGCATCAAATCATATAATGGCCGGGCAAAGCAGGAAGCAGAAAATCTGGGCGGACTTGAGATTACATCTGTTGAGAGCTGGTATAAAGAGCCTAAATTTATCGATTACTGGACGAAAAAAGTAAAAGAAACATATGCATCAATGACCTCAGAAGAACGGGAAAAAGCTGTTTTAATTGTATCTGCCCACAGCCTGCCTGAAAAGATTATTGCAGCGGGAGATCCATATCCTAATCAGCTTCAGGAAACCGCAGATCTGATCGCACAAGCTGCAGGCATTGAAAACTATGAAATTGGCTGGCAAAGTGCGGGAAATACACCTGAACCGTGGCTTGGACCAGATGTACAGGACTTAACTAGAGATCTATATGAACATAAAGGATACCGCACGTTTGTCTATATACCAGTCGGTTTCGTTGCGGATCATCTAGAGGTTTTATTTGATAATGATTATGAATGTAAAGTTGTTGCAGACGAACTTGGCGCCAAGTATTACAGACCGGAAATGCCAAATGCCAAAAAAGAATTCATTGACTGTCTGGCAACGGTTGTCTTAAAAGAATTATCGATGAAAAAGTAAGGCTCTTTCTGTGAGAGGCCAAAAGTAAACAAAAAAGAAGGCGATAAACAATGACTGACAAGAAAAAGAAAGTTGTCATCATTGGCGGAGGGATAACTGGATTATCCGCGGCATTTTACTTGCAAAAAGAAATACAGGAAAACAACCTTCAGGCAGAGTCAATCTTGATTGAAGCAAGTCCAAGACTTGGCGGTAAAATTCAGACTGTCCATAAAGATGGATTTATCATTGAACGCGGACCTGACTCGTTTCTAGAAAGAAAAGCAAGTGCACCGCAGTTTGTTAAAGATGTTGGACTCCAGTCAGAGCTTGTAAACAATGCAACAGGACGATCATATGTCCTTGCAGGAGACCGGCTGCATCCGATACCGGCAGGCGCTGTAATGGGAATCCCGACACAAATCCTTCCATTTGTTACAACAGGGTTATTTTCCATTCTGGGGAAAGCAAGAGCTGCCGGTGATTTTATCCTTCCTGCGAAACGGGAAACGGGTGATCAATCACTGGGTCATTTTTTTAGAAGACGTCTCGGGAATGAAGTTGTAGAAAATCTGATCGAACCTCTCCTTTCAGGGATTTATGCAGGGGATATAGATAAGCTGAGTTTAATGTCAACTTTTCCGCAATTTCATAAAGTGGAGCAGGATTACCGCAGCTTGATACTTGGAATGAAAAAAGGACTGCCTGCATCGAATCAAAAACATGAACCAGCCCGAAAAAAAGGGATTTTTCAAACCGTAAAAGGCGGACTGCAGAGTTTGGTGGATGCTGCAGAAAGCAGGCTTACTGATACAAAGATTTTAAAAGGTGTTAAAGTGGAAAGCATTGCGAAAAATGCCGCTGGATATATTCTCCGGTTAAGCAATGGGGAGATGATTGAAGCTGATTCCCTTATCATCACAACTCCTCATCAGCAGACTGCAAACATCCTGCCTGATAAAGAAAATTATCAATACATGCAGGAAATGCCCTCAACATCGGTCGCTACTGTTGCCATGGCTTTCCCTGAAGAAGACGTTGATATTGCAGGGAACGGCACTGGATTTGTTATTTCCAGAAACGGTGATTATACGATTACTGCATGTACATGGACTCACCGAAAATGGCCTCATACGGTACCGGCAGGCAAAGCGCTGATCCGGGCATATGTGGGAAAAGCTGGCGATCAGGCGATTGTGGAGCAGCCTGATCATGAAATTATCGCTGCTGTTTTAGAGGATTTAAATAAAATCATGAAGATTGATAAAAAACCGGATTTCACCGTTGTTTCAAGATGGAAAGAAGCGATGCCGCAATATAACGTCGGTCATCAGGAGAAAATTCTTGAGGTGAACACAAAAATCATGAAATCATATCCAGGGATGTTTTTAGCAGGTGCTTCTTATTCCGGTGTAGGGATTCCAGATTGTATTGATCAGGGAAAAATGGCTGTTGCAAATGCATTGGACTATCTCAAAAAGGCAACTCTTTAATAGAGAGTTGTTTTTTTAATGATTCATTTAATTAAATCTTGATTATGAGAAAGTCATGTGATATATTTATTTCTGTACTAATTGACCGAAATTGTCATTTGGTCATTTCGGATGGAGGTTAGGCAGTTGAGCATTGATCGAAAACATTTGATTGTGGAGGCTGCAAAGAGGTCGTTTACACAATTTGGCTATAAGGCTACAACAATGGACTCTGTCGCAAAGCTTGCCAACGTGGGCAAAGGGACCATCTACACATTTTTCAAAAACAAGGAAGAACTATTTGATGAAATTGTTTCTACGCTTCTTGCTGAAATGAAAATAGAAGCAGAAAAAGCAATGGATGATGATCTGCCTTTTTTCGAAAATGTACATCGTGCTCTTTACAGCCTGCTTGAATTTCGGAAAAAACATCAATTCACGATCAAAATCTTTCAAGAAAGTACGGATGTTGGCACTCCTGCCGTCCAGGAGGTTGTACAGCGCCTTGAGAAAATGATTCTGCAATTTATTGCAGCAAAAATAGAAGCTGCAATTGCAAAAGGTGAGCTCCGGGAATGCAATCCCGAAGTAACGGCATTTGTCATGGTGAAGCTATACATTTCTCTTATTTTCGATTGGGAAAAAAATCACGAACCGCTCGAAAAAGCGGAAATAGCAGATCTTTTTCAGCTTTACTTATTAAAGGGATTGTCAAAATAGATGGTCCTCTATTTTTTTAAACTGAATTGACCAAATGAACAAAATGGTCAATATGTATATTTATAGGAGGAGATTTTTGAATGAGCTTAATTGCGAAAGAATGGAAAGCCTTAGTTTCCAACAAAAAAGTTCTAATTCCAGTACTCGCTGTTTTATTTATTCCGCTAATGTACGCCGGAATGTTCCTTTGGGCGTTTTGGGATCCATATGAACAATTAGATCAGCTGCCGGTTGCAGTAGTAAATGAAGATATTGGCGCTGACTACGAAGGAACTGATTTGAAAATTGGTTCAGAACTTGTTGATAATTTAAAAGATAATCCTGAATTTAAATGGGATTTTGTTTCAAAGGATGAGGCAGTAAGAGGCCTTGAAAATGAACAATATTATATGATGATTGAAATTCCGGAAGACTTTTCTAAAAATGCAACTACTTTAATGGATGAAAACCCTCAGTCCCTGGAATTAAAATACGTTCCGAATGAAGGCTTTAACTTCTTATCAGGGCAGATTGGGGGAACAGCGGTTGCTCAAATAAAAGAAGAAGTCTCAAATACGATTACGAAAACCTATGCAGAAAGTATTTTTGAAAACATTGATAAGCTTGCAGACGGTATTGGTCAGGCAAGTGACGGTGCCAGCGAGATAAATAACGGTGTAGGTGAATTGAAAGACGGATCAGGCAAACTGAAAGAAAATCTTCAACTTTTGGCTGAAAAATCAATCAGCTTTAAAGATGGATTGAATAGTGCATCTGCTGGTTCTAAGGAATTGACAAACGGCATCCAAAGCTTGGACAGCGGACTTGGTCAGCTCCAGGACGGCGGAAAGCAGCTTCAGAACGGATCTTCTGAAGCAGAAGCTGGGACTGTTAAGCTGAACGAAGGGCTGGGTACATCTCTTGCAGGGATGAAAAAGCTGCAGGAATCAGCTCCGCAGTTAACAGACGGTTCAGCTAAGCTTAGTGCGGGTGCGGGAGAGCTTTCAGGCGGTTTAAATCAGCTGGCTGATGGAGGCAAAGCATTATCAGCAGGTGCAGGAGACCTCTCAAGCGGCTTAAATGAACTTTCAAAAGGAAATCAGGCTGCACAGGCAGGAGCTGCTGAATTATCAGCTGGGTTATCTAGTCTGAATGATCAGTTGGCAGTGATGCTTCCTCAAATTGAAAAGCTTCCTTTACCTGAAGCTGAAAAACAAAAATTAATTGAGGCAGCAAAAGGTGCAAGTCAATTATCAGAAGGAAGCAAACAGCTTGAAAGCAGTCTTGGGCAGCTTTCAGCCGGAGCTCAAAAGGCTGAAGCAGGCGCATCAACCCTATCGGAAAAATCTATGGCTCTTTCAAAAGGTGCAAATGATTTGAGCAGCGGCGCCGCAACCCTTTCAGAAAAATCCGGGCAGCTTGCCGCAGGTCAAAAACAAGTTGAATCCGCGTTAGATCAGCTTGTTGCAGGTCAAGAAGCTTTATACGATGGTTCAGGCAAGCTTTTAGCCGGCCAGCGAAAGCTTACAAACGGATTAGAAACATATAATCAGAAATTCGCCGAAGCAAAAGCAGGATCTGCGAAGCTTGCAGCAGGCAGCGGTGAACTCAATTCTGGAATCTCCAAGCTTGCAGACGGTTCATCTGCTATAGAAGATGGAACGAATCAGCTTGCAGACGGTGCCGGCAAAGTAGATGAAGGTGTTGGCAAACTGTCAGAAGGAACAGGAGAGCTATCTTCTAAACTTGGAGAAGCTGCAGAAGAGACAAAAGACACTGGCGCTTCAGATAAGACCTACGACATGATTTCCGATCCTGTAAAAGTGAAAGATGAAAAAGTAAATGCAGTTCCTAACTATGGAACAGGCTTTGCACCTTACTTTTTGTCACTTGGTTTATTTGTTGGGGCATTGCTGCTTTCAATTGTATTCCCATTGAGACAGGCGGCTGGCGAACCTAAAAGTGCAATCGGCTGGTTTATGAGCAAGTTCGGCATTCTCGCAGTCATTGGCGTGATTCAGGCATTGCTTGCAGATGCGGTGTTATTATATGGATTAAACATTGAAGTACAAAGTGTTCCATATTTTATCCTGTTCAGTATTATTACAAGTCTGACTTTTATTACACTTGTACAATTCTTAGTTACAACATTAGGTGATCCTGGCAGATTTGTTGCGATCATCATCCTGATTTTACAGCTTACAACAAGTGCAGGAACATTCCCGCTTGAACTGATTCCAAATGCGCTGCAGATCTTTAACGCATGGCTGCCGATGACTTACTCAGTCTCAGGCTTCAAAGCAGTCATCTCATCTGGTGACTTCTCCTTCATGTGGCAGCAGGCAGGAATTTTGGCTCTCTTTATCGGTGCTATGATGATTGGTACAATTGGATATTTCTTCAATGCTTTAAGAAAGAATAAAAGAGAAGAATTAGAAGAGGGAGTATCATAATAGAAAAACGTCTAAAGCGATATGCTTTAGGCGTTTTTTTCTGGAATTGTTTAGAGGGGTGCGAGCACAAATGCTTGTTGCACTTGGAAATTGACGGTTAGATGGCAGCCTCTGTCAATTAAAAGGGTTAAAAAGAAGGAGAAGAATGATGCTTAAACGAAAAGTGCAGAAACAATCAATCTTTTTATATATTGAAAGCCCTTACATTTTAAAATATAATGGTAAATGAGAACGATTTCATTTTTATAGAGACACCATTTGTTTGCAAGATGAGGGGGAAAGCAAGTGTCTACAATTGAGGATGTTGCCAGACTTGCAGGACTGTCAAGAACCACGGTATCACGAGTCATCAACAACCATCCGTATGTATCTGAATCTAAAAAAAGGGTTGTACTGGAAGCGATGGAAGAGCTGGGTTATGTACCTAATTCTTCTGCCAGAAGTCTTCGCAATCAAAAAACAGAAATTATAGCTGTGTTCATTCCAAGAGTTCTAAATCCTTTTTTCAGCCAGTTCATTGAGACATTGGAGATTGCTTCGTCTGAAAGAAACTATCAGCTGATTGTCTGCCAGACACAATATTCTAAAACCAAAGAACTTAAATATTTAAACCTGCTTAAAACAAAGCAGGTTGATGGCGTGATTCTTGCATCCCTTGAAAATGACTGGAGCAAAATCGAACCGTATATGGAATATGGTCCAATCGTATTATGCAATGAGTTTGAAGAGAATGCAAAAGTTCCCATGATCAGGCTAGATCAGGCATTTGGAGGCTACATAGCGACAAAGCACTTGATTGAGCAGGGCCACAGACATATCGCGTATTGCTGCGGCGGCCACAGAAGCAATGTTGCAAAAGAACGGGAAAGAGGATTTAAACAAGCCCTAGCAGAAGCAGAGCTGCCTTTTGACGAAAAAAACGCGTTCAGAGACGCATTTAATATTGAAGACGGAAAGAGAGTTTTTCGTGAATTAAAAGAGCTGGAAGAAAAGCCTACAGCGGTTTTTACTGGTGCTGATGAAGTAGCTGCAGGAATCATTTCTGAAGCAAAAAAGCATGGCTGGAACGTTCCGGAGGAGCTTGCGGTCGTGGGCTTTGATAACCAGGAAATTACGGAATTGCTTGATCCAATGATTACAACTGTTCACCAGCCTGTCGGAGAAATGGCTAAAAAAGCAATGGATGTGATGATTGATAAAATTAACAGGAAAATCTATCATTCTCTTGAAATATATCAGTTTCCGCTGAAGCTTATTGTCAGGGATTCGACTGTGAGCAAGGATCTTGCGAAAGTATGAATTAAGAAGAATCATTAAATCTACTCAAAAATTTTTCTGCTAATAAAAACTTTATCTAGGCAGGCTAACATCAGCTTCTGTGAAAAAGTATAAAAAAAATCCTCGGATTAAAATAATCCGAGGATACAACTATTTAGAAATCATAATCGTCTATATTATCTTTTGTAAAAATTACACGTTCTGGCAACAGAATAATCCCGCTGTCTTCCGCTTCATAATCGTAGCCTTGAATGGAATTAGGCTCAATCTTCACTTTACCTACATCTGGAACCTCGAATTCATCTCCAACCTTAAGCTCTTTGCCTTCTGCAGTCATTAAATAAGCAACATAAGCCGCTAATGCCCCTTGCTTTTTGACATCCCATAAGCCAAATTGTTCAACAGTACCCCGTTTGACGTAGTCTCTCATAACATTAGGAGTTGAGAACCCAGTAACAACCACTTCTTTCTCTTTTTTGAGATTTTCTGCTGCCTGAGCCATTGCAGGAAGGGCTGTCGCATCCGGGCAAATAATAGCGTTAATATCAGGGTATGTTTTAAGAATGCTTTCACCTACAGAGAGCGATTTTTGTGCATCATTTTCCCCGTATTGAGTAGTAACAATTTCCCATCCAGGATATTGCTTTTCAATTATTTCTTTTGCTTTAGTAACCCACTGGTTTTGGTCAGTAACGGTAGGGCTCGAGTAAAAGAAAGCAACTTTGCCTTTATCTCCAATTTGGTCAGAAGTCATCTTTATTAAAAGTTCCGCTAATTGTTCAGGGGTTCCTTGATTTATATAGAATGAGCGATCCTTAGGATTTACATCAGAATCCCAAGTCAAGATTTTGACCCCGCGGTGCTTCGCTCTTTTCAGTGCTTGACTCAGGCCATCCACAGAAACAGATGAAATCATAAGAGCATTGTAGCCTTGGTTTACGAAATTGTTAATATATTGAACCTGACCTGCAACAGAGGCTTCTGTAGGCCCGTCATATTTCAAGTTAGTTCCTAATGATTCAGCCATTTCTTTAGCGCCCTGTCCGCCTGAGGTAAAAAAGCCTACACCAGTAAGTTTAGGAATAAAGGCAAGTTTTACATCTTTGGTATTTTTCTTTTCTTCCCCTCCGCCAGAAGATGAGTTCACATCAGAACTAGACTTTTGATTCCCGCTGCAGCCCCATATTACGCTCATCATTAAAAGCACAATTAAGAATAATGAAATCATTTTGAAATTCTTCATTTTTGATTCCCCCTTACTATTTTTTCAAAACGGATGGTCTATTCCTTTTGAAGTTGGAACTAAGGAGATTTTTAAGATTATTCCAGTTAGTGCTTCTGAACAGAACCGCAATAATAAGCATTGAACCAATTACAATATTGGTTTGCTGGCTTGACATATTTGCCATTTGCAAACCATATTGCATCAACCCAATCACAATGCTTGCTATCGCTGTGCCAAAAACACTTCCCTTGCCGCCAAAAATGCTTGTGCCTCCTAATACGACAGCAGTAATAATAGGCAATACAGCTTCAGCACCTAAATCAGAACGTGCCGAACTAAAATATGAAGTGAGAATAATCCCGCTTAAACCACCTCCAAAACCTGATAACATGTAGGTGCTCATGACTGTCCATTTTGTTTTTATACCGCTATACCTTGCAGCTTTTATATTAATCCCCACTAAATACACGTTACGTCCATAACGGGTGAAGTGAAGTAAAGCCCCAAATAAAATCATTGAAGCCAACAATATCCAAATTGGATTAGGGATCCCGGCTATTTGTCCATTTGCAATCTCAACAAATTCATTTGGAAATCCCCCAATGCCTTCATATCCAGATGCCTTTGAGCCACCTGAGAGTACAAGAGCTATTCCAGAAAATAAAAACATTCCGCCCAATGTCACTACCAATGGCTGAACATCAGTTAGCGCTATCAGCAGGCCATTAATGGAGCCAGCAATAACTGCAATTAGTAGTGCGATAATTAAGGCTGGCCAAACGTTAATTCCATTCATCCATAATACTCCGAACGTAATTGAAGATAATCCCATAATCGAACCAATAGAAACATCTATCCCGCCAGTAATGATAACAAAAGTCATTGGAATCGCCGCTAATGCAATATATACAAAATCATTAAGACTATATAAAAGATTATTTACATCAAGAAAATTGGAAGAAAGCTGGCCGAAAAAGAAGATTTCTGCAAAGAGAAATATAAATAATGCCAACTCCCATTTAAGTAGCCGTTTTATTTGGGGTGTCATGCTCTGTATCTCCTTTTTAAAAAATCTTTTGATTTATAATTTTTCCTTTTCTTTCACTTCTAGTAGTCTGCTTGATTAAATACTTTTGGAATTTAGAATCACCTACTACGATTATTAATAATAGAAGCCCTGAAATAGCGTCATTCCAGTATGCAGGTATTTTCAAGTAAACTAACGAACTATTAATCACCGTAAAGAAAACAGCACCTAATCCAGCTCCTACAACACTTCCAACCCCACCTGTTAAACTAACCCCGCCTAATACTGCAGCCGCAATTACTTGTAACTCCATTCCGCTTCCAGCCTGATTAGGAACAAATCCTATATTCATGACAAAAACCAATCCGGCTACAGACGCGGAAATACCGGAGAATATAAATGCCAGAACCTTGATTTTTTCTACTGGCAATCCGACAGATCTAGCGCCATTTTCATTGTCCCCGACAGCATAAAAATATCTGCCTGACCTTGTTCTTGTCAGATAAAAATGTGCTAGAAAGAGAATAGCTATTGTTATCCATACAGGCAATGACACCCCCAATAATGTTAATCCGGATAATTTTTTATAAAAATTCGGGATGTCTTCAATCCACATCCCCTCTGTATAAAGAAGCATAATGCCCCTAATGATGCCCAACATACCAAGTGTCATAATAATAGAAGGAATTTTAAAATAGGAAACGCCTATCCCATTTACTAATCCAATAACTGCCCCAACTAGAACAACCGCAAAAAATACTAGCCATATATTGTATCCGCTTGTAAGAAGAACACCGCAGACTGCAGCCGCAAAACCCATAATGGATCCAACAGATACATCGATATTAGAAGTGAACAGCACAAAAGACTGTCCAATTGCCATTACTAGAAGAATGACACTCGCTTTTACCATTAACGAAATGGTAGCTCCTGCGATGAATTCGTGGTTTATTGCCCCCACTACTACGAAAAAAAGGATCATAAATAGAAGAATGGATAGTTCTCTGGCTTTTAGAAGACGAAATAATAAGGACATTAAGTAATCGCCTCCTTATTGATTCCGAAAGCGGAAGTGGTGATTTCGTCAAATGTAATATCCCTTTTTTCAAGTGTCTTTACGATATGTCCCTCGTGCATGACAATAACTCTGTCGCTCAATTTTTGAATCTCTTCAATATCTGAGGAAATCAGCAAGACTGCTCGGCCTTCTGCCTTTAAATCCTCAATCATTCGATAAATATCTGTCCGGGCATTTGCATCGATTCCTCTGGTTGGTTCATCTAGCATGATTACTTTTGGTGCTGCAGCCAGGTATTTTGATAAAACTACTTTTTGTTGATTTCCTCCTGATAATTCCTTAAGCTCTTGATCACTATTCGTTGCTTTGATTTTTAAATCTGAGATGTATTTTGATGTGAGAAGTTTTTCGTGTTTAACAGGTAAAAATATACCTTTTAAACGATCTAATATAGTAGAGGTGATATTATTCTTAATTGAAGTAATTGAAAATATCCCATGAGTATGCCGGTCTTCGGGGAGATAAACGAGTCCTTTATTAATTCTTTGTCGAATTGACAGCTTACTTATATCAACTGTATCTAATAAAATTCGACCTTGCGAAAACTTGCCAATTCCAAATATAGATTCTGCTAATTCAGTACGGCCCGCTCCAACTACACCTGCAATTCCAAGTATTTCACCTGGGAAAAGCTGAAAGGAAATAGTGTGGAAACACTTACTTGAAAGTTGGTAAACATCCAGAGCAGGTTTAGTTGAAACTGTTTCTTTATTGGAAATTACGGCAGGCCCGCTATCTAAAAAATTTGTTTCTTCTTTATGTCTTCTGAGAGAGGATGCTGCAGGCACAAGTCCTTCAAGCAATTTTTCGTAGTTGAATTTTGAAACAGGACCTTTTGCCGATATTATCCCGTCTCTTAAAACTGCTACAGAATTTGCCAAAGTAAATATTTCAGAGAATCTGTGAGTTATATAGAAAACCCCTAAACCTTCAGAAGATAACTGTTTAATTGTTTGAAACAATGAGTTAATCTCACCGAAAGTAAGAGTAGATGTAGGCTCATCAAGAATCAATATTTCTGCTTCACGAACCAGGCCTCGTATAATTTCAACCAGTTGCTGTTCTGCTATAGCAAGAGAGAAAGCATTTTTTTGTAAATCAAGTGTCCAGCCTAAACGGATGAGGATTTTCTCAATTTTCTTTTTTAAAACTGTTTTCGTTTCGGATAGACCGATCATAATATTTTCTTCAACAGTCATATTCGGAAAGATCAACGGTTCCTGAGGTACTAAATAAATACCATGCAGATGGGCATCATGTGTATTTGAGAAAGAAACCTGTTTTCCTCTAATTATCATGGTTCCGCTGTCAGGCTTATATAAACCTGTGATAATTTTCATTAAAGTTGATTTTCCTGCGCCATTACCTCCAACTATGGCATAGATCTCCCCTGAACGGAGAGTTAAATCAACCCCTCTTAATACTGGATTGCCTGAAAATTTTTTATATATTTGATTGATTTCAAGTAAGCAGGCAAAGTCATTCAAGTTATTTTTCACCAGATTTTCACCACCTATATTATTAATAGTCAAAAATAAAACGCTTTCATTTTTGAGTCTAACAAGAAGTTGTGATGATCATTTTTTAATTGTATGATTATTTGTTTATTGCAGAAGAGTGCTTGTTAAATATTTACACAAATCATAAAACAATAAAAAAGGTAAGTCAACAATACTTTTATAATTTTCAGACTTTTTAAAATAAAGATTGATTTGTAAAAAAACGGATGATATACTTTTTGTAAATTTAGAACAATTATTCATCGTTCGGACAAAAGTTGAAAGGTTGATTCTTCAATGAATGAAAATATTTTCACGGAAAATTTATTAATAAAAGTCGCTTGGTACTATTACAAAGAAAATTTAACTCAAAATGATATCGCTGAAATTTTGAATATTTCTCGAAATAAAGTAGTGAGACTGCTTGATAAAGCCAGAGCAGAAGGTGTTGTACAATTTCAAATAAAAGGATATGGATCTAACTGTCTAAGTATAGAAAAAGAATTTAAGGAGACTTTTTCACTTCAAAATGCATTTGTTATTCCAACTCCCATTGCAGAAAATGATTTAAGTGCTTCATTAGCTAAGGCAGCAGCGCAATTTATTCAAAACAAGCTTGAGAAGCAAGACCTGGTAGGTTTTGGTTGGGGAAAAGCAGTTTCTAATACAATCGAACATCTGTCATTGGAGACAGACAATGAATTATCTGTCGTAACTCTAACAGGAGGTGTGAATTATTATTTTCCTAACAGCAACTCAGTCAGTGGAGGGATTGGGAAATTTAACAAAATACATGTTATTCCGACCCCCTTCATGGTTTCAACTGAAGAAATGGCAGCTAAGTTTTTAAATGAGCCATCTGTAAAGGAATTTCTTGATCTCGCTAAATTATCAAAATATGTGGTTGTAGGAATTGGCGGTATTTATCCGGATGCAACAATTATACTTGAAGAAAAAATGACCATTAATGAACTGACTCACATTAAACAGCAAAATGCTGTAGGAGATATATTAGGTCAGTTTTTTAATAGAAACGGGGAAGTTCTGGATTTGCCTCATCATGCCAGATTGATAGGTACAAAGCTCTCAACACTTAAAGAAATGAACAATGTCATTGCAGTAGCGGGAGGTGATAAGAAAGTAGAAGCGATTTACGGCGCTTTGAAAGGTAAATATATCCATACTATGATTACAGATGAATCAACTGCAGAATCTCTAATTAAAATGGAGGTGGAAAGCAAGAATGAATTACATTCTGGCGCTTGATGCGGGCACAGGGAGTGTCCGTGCAGTTTTATTTGATTTAGAAGGTAACCAGGCATCTGTTTCACAGGCGGAATGGACTCATTTATCAGATGAAAATTATCCAGGCTCAATGGACTTTGACTGGAGCAAGAATTGGGAGCTAACTGTAAGATGTATAAAGAATTTGTTAGAAGAAAGCAACATAGATCCACATGAGATTAAAGCTATCAGCGCTACTAGTATGAGGGAGGGATTTGTGCTATACGATGAAAACGGAGAGGAGATATGGGCTTGTGCAAACGTAGATGCACGCGCTTCAGAGGAAGTTAAATTGCTTAAATCAATAGATTCAGACCTAGAACAGAAAATCTATGAACTATCTGGACAAACTTTTGCTTTGGGCGCTCTTCCCAGATTGTTGTGGCTGAAGAATCATAAACCTGAACTTTACGAAAAAGCTGCATCTATTTCAATGATAAATGACTGGATTCTTTATAAGTTGTCTGGAGAATTAAAGGCAGATCCTTCCAATGGCTGTACCACTGGCATCTTCGATTTAAGTAAACGCACATGGACTTCCGCAGTCACTGATCTTTGCGGAATAAAAAGCAGTATATTCCCTCAAGTAAAAGAAGCTGGCACCATTCTTGGCACAGTCACAAATGAAAGCGCATCCATAACAAGCTTGAAACCTGGCACCCTGGTGATTTCAGGTGGAGGTGATGCACAAATGGCATCGGTCGGAGTGGGTGCAGTCCGTAAGCACCAAACCGTTATTTCGGGCGGATCGTTTTGGCAGCAAGAGGTGAATATCGATAAGCCGCTGGTTGACAGACATGGGCGTATCCGTGTGAACTGTCATGCTGTACCAGACTTATGGCAAATTGAAACAATAGCTTTTTTTCCGGGACTTGTGATGCGGTGGTTTCGGGATGCTTTCTGTGATAGTGAGAAAGAACAAGCAGCTGCTTCCGGGAAAGATGCTTATGAAATACTAGAAGAAAAAGCAAAAGATGTACCAATTGGGTCTCATGGAATTATGCCTATTTTTTCAGACGTCATGAATTACATGTCTTGGCGACATGCATCACCTTCCTTTATCAACCTTAGTCTAGATCCTCACAAAGCAGGCAAAAAAGAAATGTTTAAATCACTCCAAGAAAACGCCGCCTTAATCACCCTAGGAAATCTAAAAATCATTCAAGAAGAAACTGGATTCTATCCAAAAGAAGTTATTTTTGCAGGTGGAGCTTCAAAAGGGAAACTATGGAGCCAAACATTGGCTGATGTTTTGGGGATTCCAGTGAAAATCCCTGCAGTAAAAGAAGCAGCTGCGCTAGGTACAGCTTTATTTGCAGGGATTGGTGCAGGTCTATATTCCGATATCTACGAAGCCGTTGAGAAAGTAGTAAAGTGGGATCGTATTCACACCCCTAATCCTGTCAGTCATGAAAAATACCTTGTTATTTATGAACATTGGAGAAATATTTATATCGAGCAGCTGCGCATTGCCGACAGTGGATTAACAAATCACATGTGGAAGGCTCCAGGCCTATAAAATTCACTTTGAAGGGAGGTGAATAGATGAAAAAAGTGAATGAAAATGACTTTGAATATCGCTTTGGAGATAACGGGCCCAAATACTTACTTCAAGGCCCTAATGTTGATATAGGGATTGTTGTTTTAAAACCGGGTCAGGATTTTCCCAATCACTATCATACAACCTGTGAAGAGGATTTCTATATTCTTGAAGGATCGATAGATTTTTATATTAATAATAATAAATATACGGCAAAGCCAGGAGATTTAATCCAATGCCGGCCTGGTGATTCTCATTATCTGTTCAATAATTCATCTGAGATATTTAAGGCTGTATTTATTAAGTCACCTCATATAACTGAAAAAGATTCCGTCATTGTTGATAACCCTATCATTAATTAAGGAGAGGATAGATTATGAGTTGGGGATTTAGAAATCGTTTGAATAAAATATTGCCGGATGGAAGAGCTGTCATGCTGGCTATTGATCATGGTTATTTTCTAGGACCAATCAGCGGGCTGGAAAAGCCGGGAGAGACGGTAAAAGAACTGCTGCCTTATACAGATTCTTTATACTTAACCAGAGGGACGCTTGCTGCAAGTATTTCCGATAACACTGAAAAGCCTATGGTCCTGCGAATTTCTGGAGGGCCAACAGTAGTTGGGAAAGACCTGGCAAACGAAACGATTGTCACATCAATAAAAGAAGCAATTCGTCATAATGTTGTTGGAGTGGGTGTTTCTGTGTTTGTTGGTTCAGAATATGAAACTCAAACAATTACAAATCTTGCACATGCTGTAACAGATGCACATGACTTTGGGCTGCCTGTTCTAGGTATTACAGCAGTTGGGAAAGAGCTTGAAAAGAGGGATGCCCGCTTCCTTGCTTTAGCATCGAGGGTAACGGCGGAAATGGGAGCAGATATTGTCAAAACCTATTACTGTGATGATTTTGAAAAAGTCACTAGTAAATGTCCAGTTCCAATCGTTATAGCTGGGGGACCTAAATTTGATACTATTCGCGAAGCATTGGAAATTACCTATAATGCAATGGAGCAAGGTGCGGCTGGAGTTGATATGGGCCGCAATATTTGGCAATCATCCCATCCTACAGCCATGATTAAAGCGATCCATTCAATTGTTAAACAAAATTACTCTGTCAATGAAGCTGTTGAGTTATATGAATCTGTTACAAGAGTTAAGACATCATAAATCTTTCAAAATCTTGAAGGTGAATAATGCAGGCAGCGAGACACTGTAAAGGCAGTGTCTTTTTTATTTTTACTCTAATTTTACAAAAAGCCTGTTTTAATTAAAAATGAGTTTCATTGCCGAAATTATGTGGTAATTCAATAGAGTAAATATAATAGAACGGAAGGATGAATCAATTGGACAAGCACTCTAAAAACAGCAAGGACGAACAGTTAGAAGCCTACCGGGTTGATGATACAGGGAAAAAGCTGACAACGAATCAGGGGCTGCGTGTTTCAGATGATGAGCATTCTTTGAAAGCGGGTGTCAGGGGCCCAACACTTATGGAAGATTTTCATTTCAGGGAAAAGATGACTCATTTTGATCATGAGCGCATTCCTGAACGAATTGTGCATGCTATGGGCTACGGGGCTCATGGTTATTTTCAGGTTTACGAGCCGATGAAAGAGTTCACAAAAGCTAAATTTCTTCAGGATCCATCTGTTAAAACACCTGTATTTGTCCGTTTTTCAACGGTGGCGGGCTCCAGGGGTTCAGGTGATACAGTAAGAGATGCAAGAGGATTTGCAACGAAGTTCTATACGGAAGAAGGAAATTATGATCTAGTCGGAAATAACATTCCGGTTTTCTTCATTCAGGATGCGATTAAGTTTCCGGATTTGGTGCACGCACTAAAACCTGAACCGCATAATGAAATGCCTCAGGCATCTACTGCTCACGATACGTTTTGGGATTTCATTGCTAACAATCAGGAATCAGCACATATGATTATGTGGGCAATGTCCGACCGGGCAATCCCGCGAAGCTACCGGATGATGGAGGGATTTGGCGTACATACCTTCAGATTTGTAAACGAGGAAGGAAAGGGCCGCTTTGTTAAATTCCACTGGAAGCCGAAGCTTGGTGTTCATTCTCTTGTCTGGGATGAAGCTCAAAAGCTTGCAGGAAAAGATCCTGATTTTCATAGAAGAGATCTTTATGAAGCGATTGAAAATGGAGATTATCCAGAGTATGAGCTTGGCGTTCAAATCATAGAAGAAGAGGATGAATTTAACTTCGACTTTGACATTCTCGATCCGACAAAACTATGGCCGGAGGAAATCATTCCTGTAAAATTGATTGGAAAAATGACATTGGACCGCAACCAGGATAACGTATTTGCAGAAACTGAACAGGTTGCGTTTCATCCGGGAAGTGTAGTACCCGGCATTGATTTTTCAAATGATCCTTTGCTTCAGGGGCGTTTATTTTCATATACAGATACACAGCTCTCAAGACTTGGCGGTCCAAACTTCCATGAGCTTCCGATCAATCGTCCCGTCTGTCCGTTCCATAACAACCAAAGAGACGGCATGCACCGCATGACGATCAATCGCGGTCAGACGGCTTATCATAAGAATTCACTTGCTCAAAATGACCCTCGTCCCGCTGCTGAAGAAGAAGGAGGCTATGTCCATTATCAGGAAAAGGTAGAGGGAAGTAAAATCCGTCAGCGCAGTGAAAGCTTTAAGGATCATTTTTCACAGGCTAAGCTGTTCTGGAACAGCATGACGGAAATTGAAAAGCAGCATATCATCTCAGCTTTCCGCTTTGAGCTCGGAAAAGTGAAGAGCAAAGATGTTCAGCAGCAGGTTGTGGACATGATCAGTTCTATAGATATGAGGCTTGCAAAAGAAGTCGCAGCAGGCCTTGGAGCTGCCGTCAATAATGCTGCTTTAGAGTCAGGTGCAACGAACTCATCACCTGCACTCAGTCAGGAAAAAACAATAAAAGTTCCGGACACACGCAAAGTAGCGGTACTAGTTGAGGACGGATACATTGCTGCTCAACTAAATCCATTCTTAAGTGCTTTAGAAGAAGCAGGTATGACGCCAGAAGTGGTCAGTCACACCCTGAGCCCGCTTAAAAGTGATGACGGTCACGAGCTTGAAGTGGACCATACTTTCCTAACCAGTGATTCCGTTTTATTTGACTCCATTTACATTGCAGGAGGTACTAAAAGCAGGGATCTCTTACTGCAGAAAAAAGAAGCGATTGCATTCTTGAAAGAAGGCTTCAGCCATTTCAAAGCGATTGGGGCAGCATATGAAGCTGCCGAGATTCTAGAGGCAGCAGGAATTGGCAATGGTTCAGGCGTAGTAGTTGCTGGAGAAGCAGAAAAAGCGGCGACTTTCTCCGATGCATTTATTGCAGCTGCAGCCGAGCACCGCCACTGGGACAGAGAAGTTTAATAGAAGAAAAGGCACTGTTTTCTCAGTGTCTTTTTTTGCATAAAAAAAGAGAAAGAACGCAGGGCTCTTTCTCCAAATATAGGTATTGTTAGGATGAACAAAGGTTAAATGTGGTTGATTTTCATGCATTTATCGCATGTATTGCCATAACACTCATGCTGTTCTTCAATTTTATCCCCGCACTCCAAACACTTCTTTGCAGGCAGGTTTTTGAAAAATTCAGTCATTTTAACTAACATTGGTATCCCCTCCAAGTTGTTGTTACTGTTATTGTATTATAACAGATGGTAACATGTCAACATCTGTTTTGTAACAATGTCATAAAACATGCAATTTTTTATAAAAATGGGTATATTGAGAGGTAGGAATAAAAATAAAGGAGGATTGTAATGAAGGTAACAGTTGTTGGTTTTTGGGGCGGGTATCCTGCTGTTAATGAGGCGACATCAGGATATCTTTTTGAATCGGACGGGTTTAGGCTGCTTGTAGACTGCGGAAGTGCTGTTTTATCACAGCTGCAGAATTATGTGAAGCCTGAAGAACTTGATGCTGTCATTCTTTCCCACTATCACCATGACCATATTTCAGATGTGGGACCTCTGCAATTTGCAAGGCTGATTGCAGCGTATTTAAAAAAGAGCAATAAAGCACTGCCGATCTATGGACATGCTGCCAATCAGAAGGAATTTGCAGGACTTACATATAAAGATGCAACAATAGGGAAGGCTTATAATCCAAATGAACAGATTCAAATCGGTCCTTTCACCATTTGTTTTTTAAGAACAAAGCATCCGGTTGACTGCTTTGCAATGAGGATTTCTGATGGTGCTGCAGAAGTCGTTTATACAGCTGACTCAAGTTTCATTGATGAGTTTATTCCCTTTTCGGAAAATGCAGACCTGCTTCTTTGTGAGTGCAATTTTTACGGAGAGATGGATGGGTCAGGTGCAGGCCATATGAATAGCTACGATGCAGCTAACCTGGCGAGCCGTGCTTCCGTAAAGGAATTAATGCTTACTCATTTGCCGCATTTCGGTAATCATTTGGACTTAGTGGGAGAAGCCAAGACCATATATAAAGGCCCTGTCCGCCTTGCTGCTTCCGGCTTACAGTGGACACAGGAAAATTAGGAGGAACAAAAAATGCTATTTATCGATAATCAAGGGATTACGGATCCAAGAATAAACCTGGCGATCGAGGAGTATTGCCTGAAAAATTTAGATCCTGAACAAACTTACCTTCTTTTCTATATTAATGAACCTTCCATCATCATTGGGAAGAATCAAAATACAATAGAAGAAATTAATACGAAATATGTAGAAGATCAAGGGCTGCATGTTGTCCGCAGATTATCAGGGGGCGGAGCGGTTTACCATGATCTTGGAAACTTGAATTTCAGCTTTATTACGAAAGACGATGGAGACAGCTTTCACAATTTCAAAAAATTCACTGAACCTGTGACCCGTGCATTAAAACGTCTTGGAGTTGATGCAGAGCTTAGCGGAAGAAATGATATTTTAGCTGAAGGCAGAAAAATATCAGGCAACGCTCAATTCTCTACGAGAGGCAGAATGTTCAGCCATGGTACACTTCTGTTTGATTCTGAGATGGAGAATGTTGTTTCCGCTTTAAATGTGAAAAAGGACAAGATTGAATCCAAGGGCATAAAATCGATTCGCAGCAGGGTAGCAAACATCAGCGAATTTCTTGAAGAAAAAATCACGATTGAACAATTCAGAGAGATCATTCTCCGTTATATCTTTGATACAGATGGCGAAATTCCCCAGTATAAACTGACAGAATCAGATTGGGAAAAGATCACTGAACTCTCAAAAGAACGCTATCAAAACTGGAACTGGAATTACGGCAAATCTCCAGCCTTTAATCTTCAGCACTCAAACCGTTTTCCTATCGGCCAAATTGATGTTCGCCTGGAAGTTCATAAAGGCAGGATTGAAAACTGCAAAATCTTCGGGGATTTCTTTGGAGTCGGAAATGTTGAAGATATTGAAAATCGCTTAAAAGGCCAGCAATATGATCGTTCATCGATTGAAATGGCTTTCAGGGATGTTGATATCAAACACTATTTTGGAAATGTGGAAAAAGATCAATTTATCGAGCTGCTGTATTAACATAAGTAAGGGGATGTCCGAAAAATCGGGCATCTTTTTTTTGAAATAATTTAGGTGAGCCGTTTCTTGAGAATTTCTGTACCATAAAATATAATAGACTTATAGTTTTAAATTTTTAGAAAATGAATGGTTGTTCATTCATTTTTAAAAGGGGTGGGAGAATGAATTTATTATCACAGTTGTCTTTATCCGCAAAAACGCATAAAGACAAGCCGGCGTTTATCTTTGAGGGGAAGGAAACATCCTATGGGGAACTGGATGTATTAATCAGTAAATTTGCGGCCGGTCTGCAGAAGCTCGGGGTGAAAAAAGGGGATCACCTTGCTCTTGTGCTTGGAAATTCACCATATTTTGTTATATCACTATATGGAGCAATGAGGGCTGGTGCTACAGTCATTCCAATCAATCCAATCTACACACCGGATGAAATCGGGTATATTTTAAACAATGGTGATGTAAAAACAATTGTAACCCTTGATGTGCTGCTGCCTTTATTTGAAAAAATGAATGATGTTTTGCCATTGGCGGAGCATATCATATCATGCGAAACTCCTCCATCTGATGCTGGATCAGGATTGGATGTTTCGGCTCTCTCAATCAGCACAAAATTGAAATCGTTTACAAGTTTACTTGCTACATCTGTGTCTGAGCCGGAAGAAGTCATCCAGTCAGAAGAAGATGTTGCCGTCATCTTATATACATCAGGCACCACAGGTAAGCCTAAGGGAGCAATGCTCACTCACAAGAATCTATACAGCAATGCGAAGGATGTAGGATCTTATTTGAAAATGAATGATGCGGATAAGGTGGTAGCGACACTGCCAATGTTCCATGTTTTTTGTTTGACGGTTTCACTGAATGCGCCGCTGATCAGCGGAGCAACACTGTTAATCGTGCCGCGCTTCAGTTCTGCTGAAGTTTTTAAGCTGATTAAAACCTATGAAGCTACTGTATTTGCGGGTGTGCCGACGATGTATAATTTCCTATTGCAGCATGAGGCGGGAGATGCAAACGATTTACAGTCTCTCAGACTCTGCATTTCAGGGGGAGCATCCATGCCGGTTGCTCTATTAAAAGGATTTGAGCAGAAGTTTAAGGTCGTGATTTCTGAAGGCTACGGTTTATCTGAGGCTTCTCCTGTTACGTGCTTTAATCCGCTTGATCGTCCGCGCAAGGCAGGCTCAATCGGCACGAACATTCTAAATGTCGAAAATAAAGTAGTAAATGAATTAGGCGAAGAAGTCCCTCCTGGACAAGTCGGCGAACTGATTGTAAAAGGGCCGAATGTCATGAAAGGGTATTATAAAATGCCTGAGGAAACAACCCATACAATTAGGGACGGCTGGCTTTATACAGGGGATCTGGCCACGATGGATGAGGAAGGCTACTTTACCATTGTTGACCGCAAAAAAGATATGGTGCTAGTCGGCGGATACAATGTTTATCCGCGCGAAGTCGAGGAAGTTCTATACAATCATCCTGGTGTAGTTGAGGTTGCTGTTGTCGGCGTTCCCGATCCAAATCAGGGAGAAGCAGTGAAATGCTTTGTTGTATTAAAAGATCAATCACTGACAGAAGAAGGATTAAAAGCATACTGCCGCGAACATTTAGCTAAGTATAAAGTTCCAAGTTCCATTGAATTTTTAGAAGAACTTCCTAAAAATACTACGGGGAAAATTTTGCGCAGGGCGCTTAAAGATCAAGTTCTTCAAAAATAGTCAGGAGGAAGTCTGTTTTGAGCAATATTTTATACACATTAGAAAAGCACCTGGCCGTTGTC
Organism: Metabacillus dongyingensis; assembly: GCF_019933155.2. Classification (NCBI taxonomy): domain Bacteria; kingdom Bacillati; phylum Bacillota; class Bacilli; order Caryophanales; family Bacillaceae; genus Metabacillus; species Metabacillus dongyingensis. The sequence continues at coordinate 1,025,431 of NZ_CP082944.1, forward strand.
ACGATAAACCGTCCAGAGGTATTCAACTGCTTCAACTATGAAACACTGCTTGAGCTTGAGGCAGCAGTTGAAGATATCCGCACGAACCCTGAAGTGAGAGCTGTGATTTTTACAGGTGCAGGGGAAAAAGCATTTTGTGCAGGCGCCGATCTGAAAGAGAGAAAGACTCTGACAGATCAGCAGGTAAAACGGAATCTATTTAAAATTGGCGAGGTATTCACAAAGATTGATGCCCTTCCTCAGCCCACCATTGCAGCCATCAACGGGTATGCATTCGGCGGTGGCATGGAGCTTGCTTTGTCATGTGATTTCAGGCTGATAGCAGAAGGCACGTCTGTCGGGCTGACCGAAACGGGCCTTGGCATCATTCCTGGTGCAGGGGGAACGCAGCGTCTTCCGCGCATTATCGGCGAGGCTAAAGCGCTTGAGCTTATTTTAACTGCCCGCAAAATTACTTCCGAGCAAGCACTGGAGTATGGTCTGGTTTCAAAGACAGCTCCTGATGTCATGGCAGCTTCAGCAGAGCTTGCAGAAGAGATTCTCAGAAATGGGCCAATTGCTCTCCAGCAGGCTAAATTTGCAATCAAACAGGGAATGAATGCAGACCTTCAGACAGGCTTGCATATTGAGCGCAAGGCTTATGAAGTAACAATCCCAACCGAAGACCGTGTTGAAGCTTTAGCGGCTTTCAGCGAAAAACGAAAGCCTGTTTTTAAAGGGAAATAAGATGGAGCGGCCAAATACCCGGCCGCTTTTTCTATGGTCTTTTTCCCTTGGCTCCAAGTGCCGATTACCATATCTTTACTATCCTCTTCTATCCTTTTTATGACTCCTTCGTCAATTTCCTTATTTGTCAGCCATCTCGAACCATCTGCTTCTAAAACATATCCAAGAAGGATCACAGGATATAAACAGTTTGGCCATACATCAACTTGCTGCTTCCTTGAATATGAAACAGCCGCCATCTAACTGTCGATTTTGAGACTTCCCCGGAAATGATGTCTCATGCTTCAAAAGCGTAAGAATGAATCCAGCTGACAACAAGTGTGATTGGGCTATATCTTTCAATCGCTATTTTTATGTGCGTATTCAGCATTAAAGATCGAGAGATAGGTGGAGATTTCCTTGGACTTTAGTCTTAAAAATCAGAATATTGCTATTTCTATATTGTTCAAAATATAATACGAATGTATAATATATAAAACAAATGAAAAGGGAGAACTTATGAAATCACTGCAGGAACAAATCGGCATCAATTTAAAAAATGTCCGTAAAATGCGGCAGTACAGTCTTGATCAGCTTTCAGCCGTTACGGGAGTGAGCAAAGGCATGCTTGCGCAAATTGAAAAGGGCCAATCAAGTCCAACCGTTAATACGCTCTGGAAAATTGCGAACGGACTTGGCGTTTCTTTTTCGTCTCTGGTAGAAGAAGAACAGACTAGTGTTGCAGTTGTACGCAGGACAGATAAAACAGCAGTTCAGGATTTGAATGAATTATATAATGTCTTTTCCTATTTTCCATATGATCAGCAGAAGAAATTTGAAATTTTTCTGCTTGAGCTGCTTCCGGGATGCAAGCATGTATCAGAGCAGCATCTAAGCGGAGTCGAAGAGTATCTATTTGTAAGTGAAGGTGAAATGGCCGTTTCCATTGGTGAAGAGCATTATGAGCTGAAAAAAGGAGACTCCATCAAATTCACCGCTAATCGTGAGCATGTGTATGAAAACAAAGCGGATGGGTCCGCAACCTGTTTTCTGCTGATTTATTATCCGTAAAGAAGAGAGGGAGAAGGATGGCAACAACAGCATTTTTGAGAAAACAGTCACATTTTTCAGAAGGAATAACAGCAGGTCTCAGCATTGCAATAGGCTACATGCCTGTGGCTATAACATTCGGGCTTCTTGCAAGTGATACCGGCCTCACTCTTTCAGAAACCGTCTTAATGAGTATTTTCGTTTTCGCAGGTGCTGCACAATACATATCGCTAAGTCTGATAGCAGCAGGAACCGGGGTCTTTGAAATTATTTTTACTACTTTTATAGTGAATATCCGGCATTTTTTGATGTCGGCCTCATTAAATGAAAAGGTCGAGGAAGACAGTTTATGGAAAAAAGCGCTGTATTCATTTGGGATGACAGATGAAACATTTTCGGTTGCTTCTATGAAAGAGGGAAATGTATCAGCGGGTTATATGTTTGGGCTCATTTTCATTTCCTACTCGAGCTGGGTAGTGTTTTCAGGCGTTGGACATCTGATCGGCGCCAATTTGCCGGAAACACTGCAGGAAAGCATGTCTGTAGCGTTATATGCGATGTTTATCGGGCTTTTAGTTCCTTCTATGAAAAAACAGCGGAAAGTTGTATTTTTAGCATCAGCTGCTGGGGTCATTCATTCGTTTATTTACCTGACTGGCCTGCTTTCAACTGGATGGGCAATTGTTTGTTCTACGCTGTTTTCAGCTATTCTGATCGAAATGATCTATCCGAAGGAGGAGAAGCGCAATGATCAGTAATGTTCTGATGATGATCATCGGCATGGCAGTCGTCACTTATTTGCCAAGAATGATCCCTCTGGTAGCTTTAAGCGGAATTGAATTGCCTCCTTTTGTTCAAAATGTATTAAGAAATGTTCCGTATGCGACACTTGGCGCATTGATTGTACCTGGTGTTTTTCTTATTCAGGAAGATATCTGGTTTGGAATCATTGGGGCGATTTCGGCTTTTGCCGTTGCTTATCTGGGTGTCAATGTCATTGTCGTAGTGATGAGCTCAATCCTGACGCTGATTGTATACGGACTCTTGTTTTAACCTGAATTTTAGTTCTAACTCTCTTTGTCTTGAACTACACTTATACAAAGAGCTTGTTCGAGGGGGCATCATCATGCGCAAATGGCTGACTGTATCAGTCCTTATTTACTTCTTATATGGCCTGTTTGTTTATTGGTATATCTATATGGGGGCAGACTCCGCCCTTCCAACTCAATTTCAGGGGAGCTCTGCGGACCCAAATACGTTTATGAACAGTCGTGAGCTGGAGCTGTCAGGCGAATATTCCAGTTTGAGGGATTTTCTCTATTTTGTCACTGCGCCATTTGAATGGTTTATCTTCTTCGTCATTCTTGTAATAGGATTTTCTAAAAAAATACAGCAATGGTCTGAAGGCATTTCACGCTTCTTTGTGATTCAGACAGCGGTATATGTGTTTTGGCTTTCTTTTATCGTGGCACTTTGTGCATTTCCAATTGAATGGCTGCGCTACAAGATCTCGCTTTCTTATCACATTACAACGCAAACCTTTACTGGGTGGATGAAAGATCAAATCATTGATTTCTGGGTCAATTATGCATTTATGATTTTAATTGTTGCTGTGCTGTATGGTCTTATCCGCAAGTTTTCCGGGAAGTGGTGGCTTTTTGCCTGGATTCTGTCGATACCATTCAGTCTGTTCTTAATGTTTATACAGCCTGTTTTAATTGATCCGCTTTACAATGATTTTACCCCGTTAAAAAATAAAGAACTTGAGACCAAAATCCTTGCTATAGCAGAAAAAGCGGATATTCCCGCAGAGCATGTGTTTGAAGTGAACATGTCGGAAAAAACAAATGCGCTAAACGCCTATGTGACCGGAATTGGAGACAATTCCCGAATTGTCCTCTGGGATACAACGTTAAATAAGCTGAGTGAAGACGAAATCCTGTTTATTATGGCACACGAAATGGGACATTACGTTATGAAGCATATTTACATCGGAATTGCCGGCTACCTTGTTCTAACTCTGATTGGGTTATATCTGATCAACAGGTTAATGAATTTTACGATCAGGCGGTTCGGGCATATTCTCAATATCACCGAAAAACAGCAGCTTGCTTCACTGCCGTTATTTCTGATGCTCCTTGGGATGCTCACCTTTGCCTCAGATCCATTTTCCAACATCATTTCGCGCCATCAGGAAAAGGACGCAGATCTATACGCTATTGAAATGACTGAAAATCCCGAAGCAGCCGTCAATACGTTCCAGGAATTGACGAAAGCAGGCTTAAGCCAGGTGAACCCGCCTGGACTGGTGAAAATTTTCAGATACAGCCATCCAACGATTCTTGAGCGGATTACCTATCTTGAAGAGTGGGGAAGCAAAAATCCTGATAAGTAAAAATAGTAACAGCGCTGCCTCCAGTGGAGAAGCGCTGTTTTTATTTTCCGTAAAATGGGCTCTATTTTCATCTGCAGAACCAATCAACTCCAAAACAGCAACCGCGGAAATCTCATTCTATCAATCATTCAAACACCAAAAATAAAAAATTCAAAAAATTTAAAAGAAAATGATTCCATTTTCAATTAATCTGTTATATATTAATACTATAAAATCTTAACTGTATTATAACAAACTAAACAAACTATTGGAGGGATCAGGAAATGACAAACGAAAGAGTACAAAAATTAAAAGAGAATTGGGAAATGGATGCAAGATGGAACGGAGTAGAAAGACCATATACAGCAGAAGAAGTAATTCGACTTCGCGGTTCCATTGATATTGAACATACACTTGCACGCAGAGGTGCTGAAAAGTTCTGGAACCTGCTGCAGAAGGAAGATTATGTACATGCACTGGGCGCACTAACAGGAAATCAGGCAGTTCAGCAAGTAAAGGCAGGATTGAAAGCGATTTATTTAAGCGGCTGGCAAGTAGCGGCTGATGCAAACCTTTCAGGACACATGTACCCGGATCAAAGTTTATATCCGGCAAACAGTGTGCCGTCGGTTGTAAAACGAATCAATCAGGCCCTTCAGCGTGCCGATCAAATTCAGCATCTTGAGGGAGAAGGAAACATCGACTGGTTCGCTCCGATTATTGCTGATGCAGAAGCTGGCTTCGGCGGACAGCTGAACGTATTTGAATTAATGAAAGGAATGATTGAAGCTGGAGCAGCAGCGGTTCATTTCGAAGATCAACTATCATCTGAGAAAAAATGCGGTCACCTCGGCGGAAAGGTATTGCTGCCGACACAAACAGCTGTAAAGAATTTAATTTCAGCACGTCTTGCAGCTGACGTTATGGGCGTTCCAACTTTAATCATTGCAAGAACAGATGCTGATGCAGCTGACTTAATTACAAGTGATGTAGATCCTGAAGATCAGGCATTTATTACAGGCGAGCGCACACCGGAAGGCTTCTTCCGCACAGCTGCCGGCATTGATCAGGCAATTGCCCGCGGACTCGCTTACGCTCCGTATGCAGACTTAGTCTGGTGCGAAACGTCAGAGCCGAACTTAGAGCAGGCGCAGAAGTTTGCTGATGCCATTCATGCAAAATTCCCAGGCAAGCTGCTTGCCTACAACTGTTCGCCATCTTTCAACTGGAAGAAAAAATTAGATGAAAAGACAATTGCCCAGTTCCAAAAAGAAATTGCTAAAATGGGCTACAAATTCCAGTTCGTTACTCTTGCCGGATTCCATGCACTAAACTACGGCATGTTCGAACTTGCAAGAAAATACCGTGATCATGGCATGGCTGCTTACTCTGAGCTGCAGCAGGCTGAATTCGCAAGCGAGCAATACGGCTATACAGCAACAAGACATCAGCGTGAAGTTGGAACTGGCTACTTTGATGAAGTATCACAAACCATTACAGGCGGAACTTCTTCAACAACTGCATTAAAAGGTTCAACAGAAGCAGAGCAGTTCACGGGTGCTCAATCTTAATAGGACAGAAAAGCTGCCGCATCATTTTGGTGCGGCAGCTTTCTTTTCGTGTACTGGAATTTAATTTCGCTGTATTTTTGAGATCAAAGAACACATATGATGCGCTTCAACCGAGAAAATCTTAAATAAAGGTACCCATAAGAGCTGTATGATGCCCCAAACCGAGAAAATCTTAAACGAAGGTACCCATAGGAGCTGTATGATGCCCCAAAACCGAGAAAATCTTAAAAGAAGGTACCCATAGGAGCTGTAAGATGCCCCAAAACCGAGAAAACCTTAAAAGAAGGTACCCATGGAGCCGTATGATGCCCCAAAACCGGAAAAATCTTAAATGAAGGTACTCATTGGAGCCGTATGATGCCCCAAAACCGGGAAAATCTTAAATGAAGGTACTCATTGGAGCTGTATGATGCCCCAAAACCGGGAAAATCTTAAACGAAGGTACTCATAGGAGCAGTATTATGCCCCAAAACCGAGAAAACCTTAAAAGAAGGAACCCATAGGAGCTGTATGATTCCCCCAAACCGAGAAAATCTTAAACGAAGGTACCCATAGGAGCTGTATGATGCCCCAAAACCGGGAAAATCTTAAAAGAAGGTACCCATAGGAGCTGTATGATGCCCCAAAACCGGGAAATCTTAAAAGAAGGTACCCATAGGAGCTGTATGATGCCCCAAAACCGGGAAAATCATAAATGAAGGAACCCATAGGAGCTGTATGATTCCTCAAAACCGGGAAAATCTTAAACGAAGGTACCCATAGGAGCTGTATGATTCCTCAAAACCGAGAAAATCTTAAAAGAAGGTACTCATAGGAGCAGTATGATGCCCCAAAACCGGGAAAATCTTAAAAGAAGGAACCCATAGGAGCTGTATGATGCCCCAAAACCGGGAAAATCATAAATGAAGGAACCCATAGGAGCTGTATGATGCCCCAAAACCGGGAAAATCATAAATAAAGGTACTCATAGGAGCTGTATGATGCCTCAAAACCGGGAAAATCATAATAAAGGTACTCATAGGAGCTGTATGATACCCCAAAACCGAGGAAATCTTAAAAAAAGGTACCCATAGGAGCTGTATGATTCCTCAAAACCGAGAAAATCATAAAAGAAGGTACCCATAGGAGCTGTATGATGCCTCAAAACCGGGAAAATCATAAATAAAGGTACTCATAGGAGCTGTATGATGCCCCAAAACCGGGAAAATCTTAAAAGAAGGTACCCATAGAAGTTGTATGATGCCCCAAAACCGAGAAAACCTTAAAAGAAGGAACCCATAGGAGCTGTAAGATGCCCCAAAACCAGGAAAATCTTAAACGAAAGTAATCAAAGAAGCTGTTTGCCGCCCTCCGAATTTTCCATCAACAACATAAAAGCAAGCCCCGCTTCGGGGCTTGCTTTTAAATGATTAAACGCAGTTCTGCATATTCTTTGGCTAACTTTAAAAATAACGGTTTGTCATTGCGGTCCAAGGACTCATCGATCTTTTCCTGAAGGAGGGACAGTTTCCGGGTTAACACAGCTTCATCCAACACCATTTGAATGTAAATATCAAGTACGGTTTCCTGTTTCTTTTCCATCTTGAATGTGTTACGGGACTTCATGATCTCGGTATACGTTTTCCTGTTTTTCACGAAAGATCACCCCTGATGCCTTTTTTTAATTATATGGATAAAAGGCCTAGAAATCAACTAAATATTTATAATTTTTAGAAAACTTATTTCTCCAAATTCTGCAAGTATTAAATGGAACCGAAACAGGAGCATGAAATAAATAGGTTTGTAAAGTATGGATGAAAAGATCTCATGATGATCTTTTTGCAGAAAAATAGTCATTTTAAGGCGAATGTATTGATTAACCATTAATTGAAGAGTTTTAAACAGTATTGATTGAAACAGGCAGCCAAGCTTTGCTGTCTGTTTTATTTTGTTTTAATCACTCAATAGGAGATAGGCACTCTTGTGAACTTTTATTAGTTATGGTGGAAAAACCTTATCATTTCATATCGTTTCATTGACTCTACTTTTCAATCAAAATATTGTTAAGGTATTAAACGAGAAACCGCTTACAATAATGAGGTGAAAAAAATGAAAAATAAGAGAACAGCACATATCATATCACACTCCCATTGGGACAGGGAATGGTATATGTCTTTTGAGAAACATCGATATTATTTAGTGAAATTAATCGACGAACTACTTGAATTATTTCAAAAAGAACCAGATTTTAAAAGTTTCCATTTAGATGGACAAACGATTCTGTTAGAGGACTACCTTGAAATTCGACCTGAAAAAAGGGAAGAATTAAAAAAAGCAATAAGTGAAAAAAAGCTTCACATTGGACCATGGTATGTTCTTCAAGATGCTTTTTTAACAAGCTCTGAATCAAACATACGAAATCTTCTCTATGGCTTAAGGGATGCTAAAGAATTTGGATCGGTCTCAAAGCTAGGTTACTTCCCGGATACGTTCGGGATTTATGGTCAGGCGCCGCAGCTGTTAAAGCAAGCAAAAATCGAGACAGCTGCATTTGGAAGAGGTGTAAAACCTACTGGATTTAACAATACGGTGGAAGATGCAAAAAACTTCGAGTCACCCTTTTCAGAACTAAAATGGGAATCACCTGATGGTTCATCCATCCTTGGAATTCTTTTTGCGAATTGGTATTCAAATGGCAATGAAGTACCAGAGGATGAGAAGGATGCTCTTAGCTTTTGGAATACAAAAATTGAGCAGGCCATGAAGTATGCGGCGACTCCACACCTGCTTTTCATGAATGGGTGTGATCATCAGCCAGTTCAGCACAATCTTCCAGCGGCCATTTTAACGGCTAAAAAGCTTTTTCCTGACATCGATTTCGTTCATGCAAGCTTTGATGATTATCTGAAAAACCTTAAAGCATCTTTACCTAATGAATTACAGACAATCACAGGGGAGCTGCGAAACCAGCGAACAGATGGATGGTCTACACTTGTGAATACAGCTTCCGCAAGAATCTATCTCAAACAAATGAATCAGGAGTGTCAGGCGTTGCTTGAAAAAGCAGCCGAACCTCTTTCGGTCATGGCACATCTCGTTGGGTTTGAATATCCGAGTCACTTCTTAAACTATGCATGGAAAACATTAATGAAGAATCATCCGCATGACAGCATATGCGGATGCAGCGTAGATGAGGTACACCGCGAGATGGTAAGCCGGTTTGAAAAAGTTATGCAGATAACTGAAATGATTGTACAAGAAAAAGGAAAAGAAATTGCTTCCCGTATTGATACAAGGATAGATAATGACTCAAATACTTGTATCCCTATTGTTATTTTTAACGGATCGGGTTCGAAGCGTGAAGAAGTGATTACGAAAGAGGTTGAACTTGAGAAGATTTATTTTTCAGAAATGGATTTTCAGCAAATCCCAGCTTATTTTGCCGGGAAATCTATGCCAGAGCTTGAAGTGAGTGATTCGATGGGAATCGCAGTTCAAAGTGTCTATCATGATAAAGGTATCCGTTTTGGCTATGACTTACCTTCTGACGGCTTTAGAAGACCCTATTTTGCCAGGATTGCAGAACTCACATTTTTAGCTGAAAATGTGCCCCAAATCGGTTATAAAACGTATTACGTAAACCAAAGCGAAAATCCGGCTCAATTTAAACAGATTGACATTATGAATCATGACCGTGAAATGGAAAATGATTTTGTTCATATTAAAATCCATGAGGACGGCTCTTATACTCTTACAAATAAGAAAAGTGGAAAAACATATGAATGTTTAGGAATATATGAAAATACGGGCGATATTGGCAATGAATATATGTTTAAAAATACTTTGGACTCACTCCCGCTTACTACAAAGGGTCTGAAAGCCCAAATTAAAGTGCTGGAAAACAATAGCCTAAGAGCAAGGGTTGAAATGATCCACAAATGGGTGATCCCAAAGAGCGCAGATCAAGCATTTGAAAAGGAAAAAAGGATGTTAGTCTGGCACAAAAACAGAAAAGCGTCTCGTTCAGCGGAGACCGCAACTATTCAGATAAGAACCATTATGACGCTAGATCAAACATCAAGAGGACCATCCTTTCAGGCTTTTATTGAAAATCAAGCAAAAGATCATCGAATAAGAGTGTTATTTCCAACAAATATTCAAACGGACTCTCACCATGCAGACAGTGTTTTTGAAATCGTTAAAAGAAAAAACAGCCCTGAAATAGAATGGGAGAATCCTAGCTTTGATCATCATCAACAAGGTTTTGTCAGTATGTCAGATGAACGGAAAGGATTGACCATTGCAAATAAAGGCTTACATGAGTATGAAATCATAGAAGAAAACAAAACCATCGCCTTAACATTACTTCGTTCTGTCTCAGAGCTTGGGGATTGGGGAGATTTCTCTGCACCTGAAGCTCAATGTTTAGGGGAGAATGAAGCAGAATGGATGGTTATCCCTCATTCCGGTGATGTGATTGCATCTGAATCTTACCATCTTGCCTATCAATTCCAGGCGCCCTTAACGATGATTCAAACGGATCTTCATCATGGGGACTTGCCAAAGGATAACCATTTCCTCGAATGGAATGGTCCATCGCTTGCCATGTCGACTTTCAAGATGGCTGAAGAGGGCGATCATGTGGTCACCAGATGGTTCAATACTTCAGATGAAAAAGCTGATTTAAAAGTAAACATGCCTCTTGTTAAACAAGGATTTGCCAGCAATATCATTGAAGAGAAGCTAGAAGTTCTGCAAAGCAACAACATTGAAATAGACTTAAAACCGTTCGAGATTAAGACGGTAGCCTGGACCCATTAAAAGGAGTAGATGATGTGAACGCAACGATACCTGAGTCAATGAAAAAACTCATTTCAAGAGTGAACGAACATTTTCCGAATGATAAAAAACTTCAGGAGATGTTTGCACAATGTTTTATTAATACCTATACAACAACTTTAAAACCGCAAGAAGATGGAACAACCTTTGTAATTACAGGTGATATACCTGCAATGTGGCTAAGAGATTCAGCAGCACAAGTGAGACCTTATCTCATCTTGGCTGAAGAAGATGAGCAAATCGCAGAAATGATTGAGGGGGTTGTTTCTAAACAATTCCAGTTCATTAACCATGATCCTTATGCAAATGCGTTTAATGAAACCTCAAGCGGTAAGGGCCACCAAGGCGACAAAACAGACATGACTCCTTATATTTGGGAAAGAAAATATGAAGTGGATTCCCTTTGCTATCCCTTGCAGCTTGCCTATCTGCTTTGGAAATCAACGGGACGCACTTCCCATTTTAACGATTCTTATCAAGCGGGATTAAAAAGCATTTTGAATGTGTGGAAGGTAGAACAAAATCATGAAAATAAATCATCATACCGTTTCGAACGTGAAAATGTTCGGCAATCAGACACACTCACGCGCAGCGGCATGGGATCAGAGGTAATAAAAACCGGTATGACTTGGAGTGCATTTCGTCCCAGTGATGATGCTTGCCACTATGGTTACCTTGTTCCAGCCAACATGTTTGCGGTTGTAGCTCTTAAATATTCTGCTGAAATTTGTCTTCAGGTCTTGCTTGATTCCGAACTTGCTAAAGAATGCATGCAATTGGCTTCTGAAATAGAGGAGGGAATAGAAAAATATAGTGTGATCAACCATCCTGTCTATGAAGAAATGTACGTCTATGAAACTGATGGCAGGGGAGGTTATAACTTAATGGATGACGCGAATGTTCCAAGCCTTCTCTCGATGCCATATTTAGGTTATTGCGATTTTAACGATCGAATCTACCAAAATACGAGACATTTTTTGCTGAGCCGGGATAACCCTTATTATTATGAGGGGAAAGCAGCAAGCGGAATTGGCAGTCCGCATACCCCAGATCATTATATATGGCATATCGCCTTAGCCATTCAAGGTATGACAGCACAAGAGGAATCTGAAAAACAAAGAATATTATCCGCTTTTAAAGAAACGGATGGTGATACAGGCTATATGCATGAAGGGTTTAACTCAGATGATCCAAAGGAGTACACAAGAGAGTGGTTTTCATGGGCAAACTCTATGTTCAGTGAATTTGTTTTAAGTCTTTGCGGATATACAGTCAAAGGAAGTCCGCTGAATCAATGGCTTCAAAATAAAGAATGAAGAGGGGATGTAAGGTATGGTTCGGTCTAAAAAGGGGTTATGTTCCATTGTCGTTTTTCTGTCTGTTTGTTTTGTGATCTTTATGCCATCCGGCAGCTTTGCAGCTCAGCCGGAATCATCTTATTGGTTTCCAGAACAACTCCTTAAATGGAGTCCTGAAAGTGATCCTGATGCTCCATTCAATCGAAGTACAATTCCTTTAGCAGATAGGGAGACGCTTTATAATGTCAACAGCAATGCTCAATCAGAAGCAAAACTTGTTGCATTATCAGCGTTAAACAAAAACACTAGCGGTGTACCTTCTCAAGGAGGGAAAGAGTTCTTTGCCAACACGTTTAGTTACTGGCAGTATGTCGATTTAATGGTGTATTGGGCAGGTTCATCCGGCGAGGGCATCATTGTTCCTCCAAGTGCAGATGTGATTGACTCTTCCCACAAAAATGGTGTTCCGATTTTAGGGAATGTTTTCTTCCCTCCTGCTGTATATGGAGGAAAAATAGAGTGGTTGAATCAAATGCTTGAGCAGCGCGCGGACGGTTCATTTCCTGCAGCAGATAAATTGCTGGAAGCAGCAGAATATTATGGATTTGATGGCTGGTTTATTAACCAGGAAACAGAAGGCGGAAGCCAAGAAACCGCTCTGAAAATGAAAGAGTTTCTCACGTACCTTCAAAAAAATAAAAAAGACGGCATGCACATCATGTGGTATGACTCGATGACAGAAGATGGCAGAATTAATTGGCAAAATGCCTTAACTGACAAAAATAAAGCCTTTTTGCAAGATGGAAATAACCGGGTATCCGATAGCATGTTTTTGAATTTTTGGTGGAAAAACCAGGAAGCATCTAACTTGAAAGCTAAGGAAATCGGAAGATCCCCCTATGATTTGTATACGGGCATTGACGTGGAAGCAAAAGGAACACTAACAAAAGTTCCATGGAATGGAATTTTCCCGGAAGGAAAAAGTCCAAATACTTCTTTAGGAATTTATCGTCCTGACTGGACATTTAACTCTTCTAAAACGATGAATGAATTTTATCAAAAAGAACAGGATTTCTGGTCTGGCCAAAAAGGGGATCCTTCCAGTACGGATGGAAATGGCGATTGGAAAGGAATGTCTCACTACTTTACAGATAAAACGGCAATTACTCAATTGCCATTTGTGACTAATTTCAATACTGGCAGCGGACAATTTTTTGCCGTAGAAGGAAATAGGCTGAGTCATAAATCATGGAACAACAGAAGTTTGCAGGATATCCTTCCAACTTGGAGATGGCTCATTGAAGGAACACCAATCTCTGTTCAATTTGATTGGAACCAAGCGTATACAGGTGGAAGTTCTTTAAAAGTGTCAGGTGAACTAAACGGGAATGAATCATCCCATATTAAATTGTACAAAACAAAGCTTCCGGTTGAGAAGGATACGGAACTTTCGATTACGTATAAATCTGCAAAACCAAATATGAAGGTTGGCATCAGTTTCTTAGACAAACCGAATCACTTTGAATTTTTCGATGTGAAAAAAGAGGCTAAAGGAAAATGGGTAACTCAAAAGATTAAACTGAAAAGGTTTAAGGGAAAAGAAATCGCTGCCATCTCTCTCAAATTTGATCAACAAGAAGCCATCGATATTAATATTGGTGAGATAAAAGTCTCTAACAAAAAAGATGAAGATGACATAAAAAAAGTTCATCAACCTGAAAATGTCATGATAAAAGAAACGGAATTCCAAAATGGGATTTATGCAAATGTTTCTCTGACTTGGGAAAGAAACAAACAAGCAGATTACTATGAAATTTATCGGGTGCTGCCAAATGGTGATAAAGAATGGCTAGGAGGAACTCCAAACAACTACTTTTATCTCTCTGATTTAAAACGAGAGGGAAAAGAGACGAAGACCGAATTGGAAGTAAAAAGTGTTTATAAAGGAAATCAGCGCAGCAAATCTGCTGAAGATGTATTTGACTGGCCGCCCTATCCAATGCCGAAAGCGAATTTCAGTTCAGATAAAACACTGGCAGCACCAGGTGAAGAGATTCAATTTATGAATCAATCATCAGAAGTGACAGAGGAACTTGAATGGCGTTTTGAAGGAGGATCACCATCCAGCAGCACAGACGCGAAACCTGTTGTTACGTATGAATCAGAAGGAACTTACTCTGTTACTTTAGTGGCGAAAAATAGTGAAGGGGAAGATATTGTCACTAAGGATGCCTATATTACGATCTCAAAAGAAGCAAATAATGTTACGAATGCAGCATTGAATAAGCAAGCTGCTGCTGATGGTCAATGTGCTTCATCTGAAGGTCCAGGATTTGCACTTGACGGTTCTAAATCCAGTAAGTGGTGTGCTCTGGGTGATGCACCTCATTGGTTAAAGGTGGATCTTGGCAAAAATTACGCACTTTCTAAATTCGTCCTTCACCATGCCGCAGCAGGGGGAGAACCAAATGCCTTTAATACAAAAGCTTTTAGAATTGAAGGAAGTACAAATGGGGAGAATTGGTCTGAAGTTGTTAAAGTGACAGATAACGCAGCAGATGTTTCCGAACATAGTATTCAATTGACTGAAGCAAGATATGTAAGGCTATGGATTGATCAGCCTACTCAAGGGGGAGACCAAGCAGCCAGAATCTATGAATTTGAAGTTTTTGGTTATCCTGCTCCATAGTCAAGTATTAAGGGGAATCCATCAGGGTTCCCCTTAAAAGCCGAAGCACCGTGTGGCATAGCGGGGGCGGCGCTTTAGATAAACATGAATGAATATCGGAAACTTATATTCTGGTATCCGCCGAAAAAAGGAGATGACGGTATCATGGGCAAATTTGTCCAGGAAGCAAGTGAGTGGATTTGGAGAATTCTTGTCGCAAACGTGTTATGGGCAGGATTTACACTGCTGGGCATTGGAGTATTTGGTCTTTTTCCATCCACAGTTGCCTTATTTACGGTTACAAGAAAATGGGTACAAAAGGATTTGGATTTTTCTATATGGAAAGTATTTAAAGATACATTTAAAAAAGAATTTATGCCTGCTAACAAATTGGGAATTTTCTTTTTAGGCATAGGATCCTTTTTGTATATTGATTTAAAATTTGCTTTTGCCATGCAAGGAACGGGGTCTGTCATTCTCTATTTCTTTTTAATCTTTGTCTCCTTTTTATTTGTGTTAACACTTATTTATTTCTTTCCATTATATGTTCATTATCATTTATCATTTTTTCAATACATCAAACAGCCATTTATTCTCGCAATTCTTAGTCCTAAAACGACTATATTGATGGGAATCGGTCTGTTTTTTATTGGATATTTGATTAAATCGATGCCAGGGCTGTTCCCTTTTATAGCAGGGGTATTTCCGGCGTATTGGATCATGCATGTTTGTTACAAAAGATTTACAGAGGTAAAAACCGGCATTGGAAAGGAGAATACCCTTGTTTTATACGGAAAATAAGCTTGAAGCAAGAATAAAGGAATTATCAGAATACCGGTACCGGCATAAACAGGAGATTTCAATCTTCAATTGTACGCAAGATACTGGGGAGATCGGAGCCTATCCGCCGGATAAACCATCAGGCAAGACAATTAGTATTGGAGACAAATGGAGAGGCCGGGATGTTTATTTATGGCTTCAGACAGATTTAGAGATTCCGGCAGAGTGGAACGGAAAAAAAGCAGTTGGATTATTTGACTTTGGCCGGACAGGTGGAGGAAATAATTCAGGATTTGAGTCTCTTTTATTTTTAAATCAAAAGCCATTTCAGGGAGTGGATTCTAATCATCAAGAGGTCTTTTTCCCAGAAGATGCTGCTGGTCATTCTATTCGGCTTGATTTTCGCTTATGGTCAGGACTTGAAGGGGGCGGACCGCAGAAAGAGCAGGAATATACGATTCGCACTGCTGAGATTGCATGGCTTGATGAACAAATAGATGATCTATATTTCACCTCACAAGCTATCTATGAAACAATTAAAGAATTAAGAGAAGAGGCTCCAGAAAAGCAGTTATTGTTAACGTCCCTGAACCAGAGCTACAAAGAAATTGACTGGACGGAACCTGGAAGCAGCTGCTTTTATGAGTCCTGTTATCATGCCCGGGCCATACTTAATGATCGGTTGGAACAAATTGAAAAAAATCATTCTGTTACGATTCATGCCATCGGCCACACGCATATAGATGTCGCCTGGCTGTGGAGATTAAAACATACACGAGAAAAGACGGCCCGATCTTTTTCTACAGTCTTAAGATTAATGGAACAATATCCTGATTATGTTTTTTTACAAACACAGCCGCAGTTATACGAATATTTAAAAACAGATTATCCAGAGATCTATGAACAATTAAAAATGCGGATTAACGAAGGAATGTGGGAAGCTGAAGGGGCCATGTGGCTGGAGGCTGATTGCAATATTCCAAATGGAGAATCTCTAGTCAGACAAATTTTATATGGCAGCAAATTTTTGAAAGACGAATTTGGGATCACATGTCGTTATTTATGGCTTCCAGATGTTTTTGGTTATAGCTGGGCTTTACCGCAAATCTTAAAAAAATCAGGTATAACCACGTTTATGACCACGAAAATCAGCTGGAATCAGTATAATCGGATGCCGCATGATACCTTCAGGTGGAGAGGGATAGACGGAAGTGAAATCTTGACACATTTTGTGACGACGCCAGAACCTTGGAATTCAGATGACTCTTGGTTTTATACCTACAATGGTTTGATTACTGCTAAAACAGTTAACGGAGCTTGGAAATCCTATCGTGATAAAGATATAAATCAAGACTTGCTTCTTTCATATGGGTATGGGGACGGCGGCGGCGGAGTCAACCGTGAAATGCTTGAATTTAGGAGAAGATATGACAAGATGCCCGGTTTGCCGCATGTAAAGCCTTCAAAAGCAGGTGATTATTTTACAAGACTTCATGAAAACATCCAAGCAGCAGAAGGCTATGTTCATGATTGGGATGGAGAGCTTTATTTAGAGTATCATCGAGGAACATATACAAGCCAGGCCTATAATAAAAAAATGAATAGAAAGCTCGAGCTTGCCTATAGAGAAACAGAATGGCTGCAAGTATTGCATGCCCTTCAAAGTGAATGGAGTCACTATCCGAAGAAAGAACTGGACCAGGGCTGGAAGATCATCTTGAGAAATCAATTTCATGATATTATCCCAGGGTCATCTATTAAAGAAGTATATGAAGACTCGAAACTTGAGTATGATGAGGCGTGGAAAAAGCATAAAAAATTTACAGATCGTGCAGCAGCTCAATTAACAAGTTCAAACACGGGGAAGCATTACACAGCCTGGAATTCCTCACATTGGCAATGTGAGGAGCTGGCTTTCATCCCTTTTGATGATGATAATCAAAAGGAAGGGAACTGGCATGATGACAAGGGATGCGAATTAACTGCACAGCAAACAAATGAGGGATGGCTTGTTAAACTTACCAAAACCCCGTCATTTGGCGGAATAGCACTAGAATTTCGTGCATCTTCCTTGAAAGAGAAAAAGATCATAAAAGCACCATTTCAAATGAATCAGAATTCTTTATCCACACCTTTCTATGAGATTGCTTGGAATCATGCTGGCCAATTAACTCAAATATATGATGTGTCTGAAAAGAGAGAAGTGTTAGCGGAAGGTTCAAGGGCAAATGTCCTGCAAATTTTTGAAGATAAGCCATTAGCACATGATGCATGGGATATTGATCTCTTTTACCAGGAAAAAATGCAGGAGGTAACAGAACTTATTTCAATAGAATTGATCGAATGCGGTTCAATTCGCACGATTGTACAGTTTAATTGGAGCTTTAACCAAACAAAAATCAAACAGCAGATGATTGTTTATGGTCATTCCAAACGAATTGACTTTAAAACGCATATTGATTGGCAAGAACGCCGCAAACTTCTAAAGGCTGCCTTTCCTGTAGATGTCAGAACGACAGATGCGACTTATGATATTCAATATGGGAATGTAATGAGGCCGAATCATTGGAACACAAGCTGGGATATGGCCAGATTTGAAAGCGTTGGGCATCAGTGGGCAGATTTATCTGAAACAGGATATGGTGTAAGCTTGCTTAATGATTGTAAGTATGGTTACGACATTAAGGGAAATGTTCTCCGGCTGTCTTTATTAAAGGGTGCAATGTACCCTGACCCAACCGCTGACTGTGGGGATCATGAATTCACTTATTCGATCCTTCCTCATAAAGGAGATTGGCGAGAAGGCGGGACTGTTCGAGAAGCTTGGTTTCTGAATAGTCCGCTCCTTGTACATAAAGGTAAGTTATCGGATTGCAGCCAATCATTTCTTTCTCTGTCCTCTCAAAACTTGCATATTGATGCCGTAAAAAAAGCTGAGGAACATGACATGGTGATTGTTCGGTTGCATGAATTTGAAGGAAGAAGAGGCGAGGTTACTCTTTCCTCTGATTGGAAAATAGAAGAATGGCACGAAGTGAATTTACTAGAAGAGCCCCTGTCAGAGACAAAAAGAGGTTCAAGCGTCACATTTAAAATCAAGCCATATGAAATTAAAACCTTTGCTATCCGTTTCACATGAAGCCTATGAAAGCGTTTTAAGTTTCTTTATAATAGACGTAGTGCCATTTAAGGTACTGCGTCTGTTTTATCTTTAAAGTAAGATCGATCAATGATAGAGGGAGTAACTGCTATGCTATTAAAAATAAGAGAATGGCGGAATAAGATTTTCCATCGCATTTTGTTCACATATTCTGTCATTATTTTATTGTGTATGTTTTTGCTGTTTTCGCTTTTATCTCAGTATTATACAGAAGTAGTTGTCCAAAGAGAATTGGATGCAAATACGAGAATACTAGAGAGAGTGGAAACTTATTTTAATCGCAAACATGATTATGTTGACAGTGTTTTTAAGGAACTCTATTTTAAAACAGATCTTATTGAAGATATCTCATTCGCTTTGCAGCACGATTATAATCAATATCTTTCTTATCGGCTTGACCGTTACAGTGAAAGCAGCTCTTTTGTACCAAGTGATCTCGAAACATTCATTGAGAATTACTTTAGTCAAGATTCAGATGTTAATGCGGTCAGCATCAACAGTGATGCTACCCTTAGTGAATATTTGTATATCTTTAATCACTACAGATGGTCGCAGTCAGTTAATCAAGTTAGTGAAATAAATTTAGATAAAGATTTCCTAATATCTGAAAGGAAATCCAGCGGACTTGTAAATGATATCAGTCAACGATCCATTCAAAACAGCTACCATGTCACGAAGAAATTAAATGACCCCGGCACATTAAAAAAACTTGGTGACATATCAATCTATTATAGCTTTGAAGGTTTAGAGAATCTCCTTCATTTACGTCAGCAGCAATTAAAAGGGACAGTTCTTATCTATAATAACTTAGGTGATCTTCTATATCCCTCTAAGGCAGCTTCGATAGAAAAGGAAGGAAGTAAGCCTGATTTTCAAACCATTTTAAAAAAGACAAGAATTAAAGGGGAAACCTATTATGTCAACACATTAGCAGATGAACGCTCACAGCTTATGATTGTTGGTCTAATTCCTGAAAAAGAAATCCAAGGCGTTACACTAGTTCACCGGACCATGCTTCTGATCACGATTTTGTTAACGGCTGCCGCCATTTTGCTTACCTATATTGCTATGCGAAAATACTCAAAACGCATTCAGGTCATCGAACATTCCATGTCTGAGGTACAAAAGGGAAACTTGGATGTCAGGATTCAAGATGTTCATCAAAAAGATGAATTGAGTATGATTTCAACCAGCTTTAATCAAATGGCAGAGGATTTAAATCGCTATATCGATCAAATGTTTATTTCAGAAATCAAACAAAAAGAAGCCGAAATGAAAGCCCTGCAATCTCAAATCAATCCCCATTTTTTATATAATACCCTTGAAGCGATTCGTATGAAAGCAATCGCAGATGGGTCAAAAACAACCAGCACGATGATTTATTATTTAGCTCAATTATTCCGATATTCTTTAAAAGATAGTGAAGCTGTCACCGTACAAGATGAAATAGAGCATGTGAAACAATATCTGCAATTATTTCAGGTGCGCTATCCAGAGCGTTTACATGTACATTACGATATAGAGGAACAGGTACTAAACTATGAAATTCTTAAATTTATGCTTCAGCCCATTGTCGAAAACTATGTCATTCATGGATTAAAAAAGCATGAAAGCACGAATCATCTATACATTGGAGTTCATAGGAAGCAAACGCAATTAATCATCATGATTCGCGATAATGGAAGAGGAATCGCACCTGATCGATTAGCTGACATTCAAAAGCGGTTAAAAGAAGAACATGAAACATTTGAATCGATTGGATTATCCAACGTCCTGCAAAGGATAAGGCTGAGATTTGGAGATGAGTACGGATTAATCATCGACAGCACAGTCGATGCAGGAACAGAAGTCCAGATATCAATGCCAATCATAGGAGGAAATGAGCAGGATGTATAACGTTTTTCTTGTTGATGATGAACCATTTATTATTGAAGGAATGAAATCAATTATTAATTGGGAAGATATCGGGCTTCAAATAATCGGGCATGCCTATGACGGAGAAGAGGCTCTAAAAACACTTCAAACAAAGGAATGCGACATTCTTCTTACGGATATCATGATGCCTCAAATGAACGGTTTAGAATTGATCACAGCCTTAAAAGTCATAAAGCCTCATATGAAATATATTGTGCTGTCAGGCTACCAAGAATTTGAGTATGTTAAAAAGGGCATTTCACTTGGAATTGAAAACTATCTATTAAAACCGATTGATGAAGAAGAGCTTGCTGCAACATTACGTAATACAATCGAAAAGCTTCAGCAATTGCAGCACGAGGATGAAGACTACTATGTGCTAAGAGACAATGCAATCTGGAGATGGTTAAACAGGGATATCAGCCACCAGGAATTAAAAAAACGTTTGGACATTTACGATCTTCATCTTCATGATTCAACGCTCGTATTTGCCATTGTACAGCTGGAACTTGCAGCTGATCATAGGGGAGAACGATCAGGGATTCGCAAATGGATTGAAGAATGCTTGGGATGTCTATGTGTGATAAATCCAGAGGAAGAGATGATATTAATTTGGTTAAACAAACGGCCTGATGAGGTTGAAAGTGATTTACATCATTTACAAATGAATCTTGATCAAAAGCAGGAGGTTCACGATTATTTCATCGCTCTTGGAAAAGAAAATTGTTCAGCAGATGATATTTTTCTAAGTTTTTATCGAACCAGGGATCTCCTGAAATATAGATTTGTCATTTCTGAGGGCACAAAGTTAATTCTTGAAAAGGACGCAGAAAAGTTCTCCGAGACCACAGAAATGATTCGGACATTTAACTTTCAGGAACTTTTGAAACAAGTGCTGACGGGGAATCACTGTGAAGTGGAGAAATGGATACATTCTGCTTTCGATCAATTTTCTGAACGGATATCTTTGGATACCTCACAATTAGCTAAAAGCTTTTCCATCGAATTAATGTCCACCATCCGCAGTTCACTCGATTTGCCAAATGATTTAATAAAGCTTGCAAAAGAGACATCAAGTGTTCTTCAAGCGGATACAATCACTGAATTACGAAATGTGGTGATTGCATTTTTAAAAAATCTAATGGAGCAAATAAAAAATCGAAATGACCAAATGAGCCCGATTATCCATAGTGTTCTTCAATATATTCAGACCTCATACCATGAAGAGCTCTCCCTAAAAACGTTAAGTCAAAAGTTTCATGTAAACACCATTTATTTAGGGCAGCTCTTTCAAAAAGAAGTCGGAAGCGTTTTCTCTGATTATATTAATCAGCTGAGAATTGAGAAAGCTAAGATGATGTTAAAGGAATCCCATTTGAAATCTGGGGAAATTGGAAAAAAGGTAGGGTATTCAGACTCCACTTACTTTTATAAGCAATTTAAAAAAAGCATGGGTGTAACTCCAACCGAGTGGAGAGCACTGCATAGTTATGAGAGCCAGTCTTAAAAGGGCTGGTTTTTTTTGTTTGGTTTGGACACGGCTAAATGGATCCATGAAAGCTCCTCGAGGTTACTTGAAAGACAAAACCGGACTTCTTAGCTCTATGCAGCTTGCCCCAGGGTGAACAAGGTGTTTTCACTTTTCGAAGGAATCCTAAATTAGTCCATCAAATCTAAAAATTGTTAACTTTTAACCAGAAGCGTTCAAATTTACAATAAGAGTAGGAGAAGAAAGGGAGGGCCTCTATGAAATGGATCAAGAATTTCTTTGTTAATGTGTACAAAAATCGTGTGTGGCTCCTCATGGTTTTGCCAGGGACGATTTGGTTTTTATTTTTCTCTTATTTACCGATGTTTGGAACCGTAATTGCTTTTAAGAATTTTCGCTACGATGCAGAAGGATTTTTGGCAAGTGTATTAAATAGCGAATGGGTTGGATTTCAGAACTTTGAATTTTTGTTCAGTACAAATGATGCCTTCGTAATTACCAGAAACACAATCTTATATAACGCAGTCTTCATTATTTTAGGATTAATACTTTCTGTTTTTATTGCGATTGTGCTGAGTGAATTAGCGAATAAAAAACTTGCAAAAGTGTATCAGACCGGAATGTTGTTTCCTCATTTTTTATCATGGGTTGTTATTAGTTATTTTGTTTTTACCTTTTTAAGTGTAGATAGAGGATTGCTGAACAAAATTTTTGAGTGGTTTGGATTGGAAGCGGTTTCCTGGTATAGCGAAACAGAATATTGGCCTTTCATTCTTATCTTTATGTCAATGTGGAAAGGTGTAGGGTACGGAAGCATCGTCTATCTCGCAGCGATTGTTGGGATTGATCGAACATATTTTGAAGCTGCAATGATTGACGGGGCTAATAAGTGGCAGCAAATTCGCCATGTGACGATGCCGATGATTACACCGCTTATTGTCATTTTGACTATTTTAAACGTCGGGAAAATTTTCAACTCTGACTTTGGTTTGTTTTTTCAAGTGCCGAGAGATTCCGGTGCATTATATCCCGTTACAAATGTTATTGATACCTATGTCTATCGAGGACTAACGACTATGGGTGAAATAAGCATGAGCACGGCTGCAGGACTCTATCAATCGGTCGTTGGCTTTATCCTGGTTATGCTGACGAATTATCTTGTTAAGAAGATTGATAAGGAGTATGCCTTATTTTAAAAAGAAAGGAGACAAAAGTGTGGGACCAGCAAATACTCAAGTAAAAGATCCGGATGTAAAGATTGACGTGCAGAAAAAAAAGAAGCGGCAAAGAAAATATAACCCGCATGAATTAAATGGCTTCCCAAATCTGATCATGAATGTGATCTTAGGCGGATTTGCCATGGTATGTGTGTTTCCTTTTATATATGTTATTATGATTTCTTTAACGGATGAAAAGACGCTTGCCGCTAATGGGTTCCAAATTATTCCTGAAAAATGGAGTCCTGCTGCCTATCAATATTTATGGGCTATGAAAGATCAGTTGTTTCAATCCTATTTCATTACGATACTCGTTACAATTTTAGGTACATTAATAAGTGTGATGACGATCTCTTTTTATGCTTACGCAATCTCAAGAAAACAGTTTTTGTATCGCAAATTTTTCACATTTTTAGCTTTCTTTACAATGTTATTTGGCGGAGGATTAGTTCCTTTTTATATCGTGGCCACTCAGGTTCTGCAATTGAAAAATACGATCTGGGCTCTAATTCTGCCGCTTGTTGTAAACGCTTTCTACATTTTGATTATGCGAACCTTTTTCATCAGGTCGGTACCTGAATCTGTATTAGAATCAGCACGCATTGACGGCGCAAGTGAATGGAGAATCTTTTTTCAAATCGTTTTGCCATTATCCTTGCCTGGTATCGCAACCATCGCATTATTCAGTACACTTGGTTACTGGAATGATTGGTTTAATGCCTTGTTATTTATTGATAATCCAACACTGGTTCCGTTGCAATCTCTTTTAATGAAGGTTGAGGGCAACTTGGAATTCATTCGCCAGAATGCATTAACAAATGGTCAGCAAGCCGGAATATTAACCGCCATTCCGCAAGATGCAGCAAAAATGGCGATGGTAGTCATTTCAACCTTGCCGATTGCGATTGCTTATCCATTTTTCCAAAAATATTTTGTCAGCGGGCTGACAATCGGCAGTGTAAAAGAATGATAAGTTAAAAAGTAAACAAACAATAAGGGGGAAAAAACGTGCAAAAGAAATGGGTATCGATTTTTATGGCAGTGATTAGTTTAACCTTGATTTTATCAGGATGCATGGGGGGAGCCAAGGAGAGCAATTCAACTGAAAATGGGGAACTAAAACCGTATGAACTGACGTGGTATATGATCGGAACACCTCAAAAAGATGCCGATAAAGTCATGGAAAAAGTAAATGAATACACAAAAGAAAAAATAAATACTAAAATCAACCTGAAAATGATCGACTGGGGTGACTATGATAAAAAAATGCAGGTCGTGATTGCCTCGGGTGAGCCGTTTGATATTGCATTTACAAGTTCGTGGGCAGCAAACTATGTATTAAATGCCCGAAAAGGTGCTTTTGTCGAATTAGATAAATTACTGGATTCAGAAGGAAAAGAATTAAAAGAAGCATTAGACCCTGCCTTTTTAGAAGGGGCAAAAATTGACGGGAAATTGTATGCCGTTCCAGCCAATAAAGAAGTAGGACAGCAAAGTGTTTATGTTTTTAATAAGAGATTAGTTGAAAAACACAACCTGGACATTAAGAAAGTTAAGTCACTTGAAGACTTAGAGCCATTATTAAAAACCATTAAAGAAAATGAACCTGATTTCACCCCGATTTCTACGTTTAATCCATACCTGCCGTTTGATTATATTTTAGATGATAAAATGCCGTTTGCTGTTCATCTGGATTCATCGGATCACAAAATTGTCAATGTGTATGAAACACCAGAGATGGAGCAAGCATTAAAAACGATGCACAGCTTCTATAAAGCGGGATATATTAAGTCAGATGCTGCAACCAGCAACGATCCTTGGCCGCTTGAAGTAGAAAACTGGTTCGTTCGCAAAGAAATGTATCAGCCATATGCTGAGCTTACATGGGCCCGTACTTCAGGATATGATTTAGCAGTTCAGCCAATTCATGAGCCGATCACTTTTAATGGTTCAGTAACAGGCTCGATGCAGGCTATCTCTGTGACATCAAAAAATCCGGAACGTGCGATGATGTTCTTAAATTTATTAAATACAGATCCATATTTACGAACTTTATTGGATAAAGGGATTGAAGATGTTCATTATGAAAAAGGAGAGAATGATAAAATTAAAGATTTACAAGCACGTATTGATAACTTTAATATGCCAAGCTTTGCCATCGGAAATCAATTTATCTTACCTTTATATGACAATGATCCAGATGATAAATGGGATGCCTTTGAGAAATTCAATAATGATTCTATAGCTGCTCCTACGCTTGGATTCTATTTTGATCCAAATCCAGTCCGTACGGAAATCGCTGCTATCGCAAATGTCTCAAGTGAGTTTTCAAAACCGCTCATGACAGGTTCAGTAGACCCGGAAGAGTACTTGCCAAAAGCAAACAAAAAGTTTAAAGAAGCCGGACTTGATAAAGTCATGGCTGAAATTCAAAAGCAATATGATGCTTGGAGAAAAACACAGGGTAAATAATCATACATGACACCAAGCTGGATTAAGCGGCTTGGTGTCCTTTTTAAGAAAGGGGTTTAAAACTTGGAAAAACAAATGAATTATCTTTTTCCTGACGATTTTTGGTGGGGGTCTGCATCATCCGCAACGCAAATGGAAGGACATGCAGAAGGAGACGGCAAAGGGCAAAATATTTGGGATTATTGGTTTAAGACAGAACCACACCGTTTTCATAATGGAGTAGGACCCAATCATACTTCAAAGTTTTATGAGAAATACAAAGAAGATATTCAATTAATGAAAGAAGCCGGACATAATAGCTTCCGATTTTCCATCTCATGGTCAAGGCTGTTTCCGGACGGAGAGGGAGAAGTAAATCAGCAAGCGATTCATTTCTATGAAGATGTCATTAATGAATTAATTATCCATAACATCGAACCTTTCATCAATCTCTATCATTTTGATATGCCGCTTGCTCTGCAAAAAAGGGGAGGATGGGAAAGCCGTGAAGTAGTGGATGCTTATGTGGAGTACGCAAGCACCTGCTTTAAACTCTTTGGTGATCGCGTGAAAAAGTGGTTTACCCATAACGAACCGATTGTGCCTGTCGAAGGCGGTTACTTATACGGATTTCATTATCCTGCTATTTGTGACTTTAAAAAAGCCGTACAAGTAGGTTTTCATACCATTTTAGCCAGTGCAAAAGCTATTGAAGCATATCATGACAGCAGGAAAGACGGAAAGATCGGAATCATATTGAACTTGACTCCTTCCTATCCGCGCAGTCAGCATCCAGAAGATGTCAAAGCAGCGAGAATGGCGGACCTATTCTTTAACCGATCGTTTTTAGACCCAAGTGTAAAAGGAAAGTTTCCTGAAGAACTAGTTGCTCTTTTGAAAAAGGAAAACTTCCTGCCTGAAATGAAAGAAAAGGATTTAGAAACCATCCAACAAAACACTGTTGATTTATTGGGGATTAATTATTATCAGCCACGGAGAATAAAAGCAAAGGAACACCTTCCAAACCTTCATGCCCCATTTGTGCCGGAAAGATATTTTGATTATTACGAAATGCCTGGAAGGAAGATGAATCCTTATCGCGGATGGGAAATCTATGAGAAAGGCATCTATGATATTTTGATGAATGTCAAACAGGACTATGGAAACATTGAATGCTTTATTTCTGAAAATGGCATGGGTGTAGAAAATGAGGAGCGTTTCAGAGATGAAACAGGCAAAATTATTGACGATTACCGAATTGAGTTTATGCAAGCGCACCTTAAATGGATTCACCAAGCATTAAAAGAAGGCGTGAATGTCAAAGGATATCACCTCTGGACTTTTATGGATAATTGGTCATGGCTGAATGCCTATAAAAATCGATATGGGCTTGTCTCTGTTCATTTAGAAGATCATTATAAAAGATCAATAAAGAAAAGCGGTCAGTGGTTTGCTCAGCTTTCAAAAAATAATGGATTTTAAAATTTAGAAAGCGGAGGGAGATAGTTGGAACTAACAGCGGTATTTGATATTGGAGGAACATCTGTTAAATCAGCCGTCATGAATAGGGATGGGAAGGTAATTGAATCAAACGTGCATCAAACACCGCCACAAGGGAGCAATGAAATTTTCACCATGCTTATTGATCAAACGGAAGAATATAAACAAAAATATCCTATTAAAGGGATTGCACTCAGCGTTCCTGGAGCTGTTGATGTTCACACAGGGAACGTCTTTTTTGCTGGGGCGGTAACTGATTTACAGAACAAACGGGTTAAGGAAGAACTTAAAAGTTTGAAACTGCCTATAGAATTAGAAAATGATGCCAATTGTGCGGCGCTTGCAGAAAAATGGAAAGGTAACGCAATCGCTAACAATCATTTTGTCGTCTTAACAGTTGGAACTGGGATTGGCGGTTCTATTTTTATCAACAATGAGTTATACAGGGGAAGACAAGGTATGGCAGGAGAGTTTGGTTTAATGTGTCTGCAAATAACGGAAAAGCTTCCTTTACTAATGGAAACAGCTACACTGAGCAGATTAGGCTCTACCTGGAATCTGATCGACCGTGTGAATAATCGGCTTCATCAAGCTTATACAGGAGAAGAGATATTTGACCTTTATCAGAAAAAAAATCAAGTGATAACCGAAGAAGTGGAAGCATTTTTCACAGCCCTTGCAGTTGGGACTGTCAACATCATTCATTCTTTAGCTCCAGAAAAAATTCTATTTGGAGGAGGCGTAAGCTCACAGGAAGCTTTCATTTCTTTATTGAAGGATAAGATTGGACTGATACGGCCTGAAGCTTTGGAACTAACGAATATCGATCATTGCCGGTACTTCAATCAATCAGGCTTGCTGGGTGCTTTATATCATTATCATAGACAAAGAAATATTGTATAGATCAAAGAAAAAAAGAGAGATATAACAATCTCTCTTTTTTTATACTAGATAGTCTGTTTTATGGTGAGTAAAAGCAGGCAATATTGGGGATTTGCAGAAAAAAAGGAAGAATACGCTAGATTTTGAAAATAGTAATTGAATAAAAAAAAAGAGTAAGCTAAAATAGATAGAGAAAGCGCTTACCTTATTTTCTTTCTTTAAATTTCTGAATATTTAGTTATTAAAACGTAAGAATTTATTGTCAGGAGTGATCACGATGGCTAAAATCCGCTGGGGAATCATTAGTGCTGCAAATATTGCATACAACGAACTAGTTCCGGCATTGCGGCGTTCAGACCGAGCAGATGTAAGAGCTGTGGCATCTAAAAGCTTAGAAAAAGCGAAACGTTTTGAAACACCTATTATTTATGAACAATATGAACAGCTTCTTGATGATCCATCCATTGAAGCCGTTTACATTCCACTGCCAAATTCACTTCATGCCGAATGGGCGGTAAAGGCATTAGAAAAAGGAAAACATGTTCTTCTTGAAAAGCCAGCAGCGTTAACGGAAGCGGAAATGGAAGCTGTGAAAACAGCAGCTAAAGACAATAACGCAGTCTTTATGGAAGCATTTATGTACCAATTTCACTGTCAGCACAAGCGAGTAAAGGAATTGCTCGGATCCGGCCTCATCGGGGAATGCCGCCATGTGAAAGCCCATTTTTCCTGGATGCTTGAAGATGAAGAAGACATTCGCTTAAATTGCGAATTAGGCGGAGGCGCTATGCGTGATGTCGGATGTTACGGTTTGCATGCAGTCACACAAATTGCCGGTTTTAAACCTGTTCAACTTTCAATGAGCGGAAAAATTCGCAACGGAGTAGATACAACATCGACTTGTGTATTAATAGATAAATATAATCGGACAGCTGAAGTATCAGCTTCAATGGAACTTCCATTTATTAATCGGTATGAAATCATTGGTCCTAAGGGCTCCATTATTGTAGATTCCTCGTTTCGTCCAGATGTATCAGCTGATGGATACGGGAAAGTAACTGTGAGAGACGAAAATGGCAATGTGATTCTTTTTGAAAGGTTCAAAGACGATCAATATTTAAATCAGGTTGAACATTTTCATGACTGTATCCTTGAGGGGAAAAAAACGGTTTACAATGAGGAACATTCCCTTTTGATGGCCCGTTATCTTGAAAAAAGCTATCAATCACTTCACAGCAAGTCTGTGTTAACAGACGTTTAATAAAAGGAGATTAAATACAATGACAAAAAAAATTCGCTCGGCTGTATTTGGATTAGGAAGGCTTGGGTATTGGCATGCAGTAAACGTGGCTAAAATTCGAAACGCAGAACTTGTGGCTGTATGTGATATGAACATTGAGACGGCCAAACGGGTTGCAGAAGAACTTGAGGCGCCGGTTTTTACGGCAAATCCTGATGATATTTTTCAAGATGATACAATTGAAGCCGTAATCATTGCCTCCCCAACGAGCACTCATTTTGATTTGTTGAAAAGAGCATCAGAATCAGGTAAAGCTATTTTTGTTGAAAAACCGCTGACAATTGATTTAAAAGAAGCAAATGAAATTAAAGGCATGATAGAAAAAAACAATTCAATCTGCCAGGTTGGTTTTATGCGCCGATTTGACCCTGCTTATGATGCAGCAAAAAAACGAATTGATGCAGGTGATATCGGTGATCCGATATACTTCCGCGGAATTTCCCGTGATCCCCATGCGCCTCATGAGGCATTCATCAAGCATAGCGGCGGGATGTTTGTAGATGTGTCCATCCATGATTATGATATTGCCCGTTATTTGATGAAGTCTGAGGTCACTTCTGTGAGCGCTCATGGCCGTGTTTTGAAATATCCTTTTTTGGAAAAGTATGGGGATGTCGATCAATCCCTTACTTATATAGATTTTGCTTCTGGTGCTGCAGGAGATGCAGAAGCAAGCCGTAACGCTTATTATGGCTACGATATACGGGCAGAGATCATGGGGACAGAAGGCTCGATTTTTATTGGAAATCTTCGGGAGCATAACATTCAGATATTAACTAAAGCGGGTAACACGCACGATATATTACCGGATTTTCCATCTCGTTTTACGGATGCCTACAATTTGGAACTCTCAGACTTTTTCCGGGTTGTAGCTGAGAACGGAACACCGCGTGTCACAGTAGACGATGGCGTAAAGGCACTCGAAATTGCTTTGGCAGCACGGGAATCCTATCAGACTGGACAAAAATTTGAGCTTTCGCAACTAGCAGTGAGTGTTAAGCAGAGTTGAAGAATAAAAGAGTGCTGTTTTTTTGAAAAAAATAAATATTCAAAATATGTTGAAATTAAGATGCGAAGTCATTATACTTCATATTAGGAAAGCGCTTTCTTAAAAAATCATAAATGATGGAATGAATAGAAAGGGGTCTGTACATGGTTACTCATGCAGGAAGCCTCCTCGAAATAAAAGGAATTAAAAAGAGCTTTGGTCAAAACCATGTTTTAAAAGGGATTGATTTAGATGTAGTAGCCGGTGAAGTTCATGTTTTACTTGGTGAAAACGGTGCAGGTAAATCGACTCTCATAAAAATTTTAACAGGCGCTTACGAAAAGGATGACGGAGAAATTTATTGGGAAGGCAAGCGGGTCGAACTTAATACACCTGTTGAGGCTATGAATCTAGGCATTGCTACCATTTATCAAGAATTAAATGTCATTCCTGAATTAAAGGTTTATGAAAATATTTTCCTTGGAAGAGAATTAAAGCGTGCCGGAAAGTTGTCGCTTCTTAACCAAAAAGAAATGCGCAAGGAAGCAGAACGCTGTTTGGAGATGCTGGGCCAGAGCCCTTCACTGGCAGATAAGCAGCTTGGGGAGCTCGGAATTGGGCAGCAGCAACTTGTTGAAATTGCGAAAGCGCTTGCCCTGGATGCTAAATTGATTATAATGGACGAGCCAACATCCAGCCTTAGTGGAACAGAAGTAGAACAGTTATATAACTGTGTTGAACAGCTTACGGAAAAAGGAATCGCGATTGTATTCATTTCCCACCGCTTGGAAGAAATCAGAAGGATGGGCGATCGGTTAACCATTCTTCGAGACGGATTTAAAATAGATACACTGCAGGTTAAGACTACCGAAACTGATTACTGGATTGAGCTAATGGTTGGCCGTGCGCTTGATGAAAAGTATCCCAAGCAATCGTTTATGCTTGGAGACGAAGGATTTCGGGTTGAAAACATAATGGTAACTGGAACTTCAGAACCAGTTGGATTTTCCATCCGTTATGGTGAAATTGTTGGCATTTCCGGACTAGTCGGCGCAGGCCGTACAGAACTTGCACGAGCCATTTTCAGCGCAGATTCACATGAAGGCGGAAAAGTCTTCATAAATGGTGAGGAAGTTCGAATTAAGTCACCTCGGGATGCAATTGATGCCGGCATTGCCTTTATTACAGAGGACAGGAAAAGTGAAGGTCTCCTGCTTGATCAGCCGCTCGATTTCAACATTGCTATGGCTAATATGAAAAAATTTACAAATAAATCTAGATTAGTTGATTTAAAAGGTATCCGTGAAGAAGCAAAAAATTATATTAAAGAATTGAAGGTGCGCCCTGATAACATTGACCTTCATGCCCGAAATTTAAGTGGAGGCAATCAGCAAAAGGTTGTTATTGCCAAATGGCTATGCACACAAGCAAAGGTATATATCTTTGATGAACCGACAAGAGGCATTGACGTTGGAGCTAAAGTTGAGGTATACCGCTTAATGAATCAGTTAGTTGAAAGCGGTGCCATAGTGTTGGTGATTTCTTCAGACCTTCCAGAAATTCTTGGTATGTGCGATCGAGTCCTAGTGATGAGTGAAGGAAAAATAACCGCTGACCTGGAGATAGAAGAGGCTTCTCAAGAGAGAATTATGAAAGCGGCAACAGGAGGTTAATATAATGAGTGAAGCAGTTTTGAAAAAAACAGACAATGATGCACCAAAACAAAGCAGAAAGCTAAAGAGTTACTTAAGTAAATTTGGACCGCTTATCGGTCTTGTCCTTTTAACTACAGTGCTCACATTTTTATCGGACAAGTTTTTAACATTGAATAATATAATGAACATTGCCCGACAATCTTCTATCAATGCCATTCTTGCAATGGGGATGCTTCTTCCAATATTAACAGCAGGGATTGATTTGTCTGTTGGATCCATTCTTGCAGTCTCCATTATGGTTATGGGAATTGTCTCAGTTAACATGGGCTTGAGTCCAATCCTAGGTATTATTGTATGTCTTGCCGTCGGTGCTGGATTTGGTTTAATAAACGGGTTGTTATTAACAAAATTACGTTTGCCGCATCCGTTTATTTCTACACTTGGTACAATGAACATCGCACGTGGGATTGCGCTAATTTTAACTGCTGCAGCTCCGATTGCTGGTTTCCCATATTTAATTCAATTTATAGGCCGTGAATTTGTAGGTCCTATTCCAGTTAGTTTCCTTCTTGTTATAGTTGTATATATCATCTTTCATATTTTCCTAACCAGAACACAGACAGGGCGTTATATTTACGCCATCGGCGGTAACAAGGAAGCTGCTCGTCTGTCAGGTATTAATGTCGATCGCGTGTTAATTATTGTGTATACAATCAGTGGTTTAATGGCGGGGCTTGCAGGTCTTGTAACAGTTGGCCGAGTTAACTCTGCTTTTCCTCTTGCTGGACTTTCATACGAACTTGACGCAATTGCGGCAGTTATTATTGGCGGCGCTAGCTTTATGGGAGGCGTTGGGACTGTTTGGGGTACATTAATCGGAGCTATGATTATCGCTGTCCTGCGTAATGGCCTAAACCTTTTAAACGTTCCTGCTGATTTTCAAATGGCAGTAATCGGATTTGTTATTATCGCCGCCGTATATGTAGACGTTCTTCGGCAGCGCAAAAGTAAGAAAGGGTAAACTTATCTACTTTGGTAAAGCGCTTTACTAAAAATAAAAAAGGGGGAAATGAAATGAAAAAACTTAAATTGATTGGAACGGCATTGGCAGTATCATGTATAGCATTTGCTGCAGGCTGCAGCGGTGCAGATAAAGAAGCAAGCGGCAACGGGGACGAAAGCGTTGCAGTCGTATTAAAAACATTATCAAGCCCTTACTGGAAATATGTAGAGGCAGGAGCTAAAGCTGCCGGGAAAGATCTTGGAGTAGATGTAACGGTAGTTGGACCATCTGCAGAATCGGAAGTGATCCAGCAAGTAAATATGCTCGAAGATCAAATAAGTCAGTCACCTGGTGCTATTGTAGTCGCTCCATCTCAGCCAGAAACAGTTGTTCCAGTATTAGAAACTGCATCTCAATCGGATTTACCAGTTCTTCTAATAGATTCAGATGCTGAGTTTGCAGGAAAAACAAGCTTTATTGGTACAGAAAACCATACAGCAGGTATAGAAGGCGGAAAATTGCTAGCTTCTATGCTTCAAAAGGGAGATAAAGTGGTCTTAATTTCAGGAGCGCTCGGTAATCCTGCTACAGATGACCGAATTAAAGGTGCGAAAGAAGCACTTGAAGAAGCAGGTCTCGAAGTTGTCGCTGAACAACCTGGAGATAGTGATAAAACAAAAGCTATGTCTGTTATGGAAAATATTCTTCAGAAAAATGGGGATGTAAAAGGTGTTTTCGCAGCCAATGATGATATGGCGCTGGGTGTATTGCGTGCAGTCGAAGCTAAAGGAAACGATATTAAAGTAATCGGCACAGATGGAACAGAAGAAGCAGTTGAATCTATTTTAGATGGGAAACTTGCTGGTACAATTGCACAAAGTCCTTACAACATGGGCTATCAAGGTGTCGAAAACGCATTGAAAGCAATTAAAGGGGAAAAGGTCAAAGAGCGTATAGACAGCGGAATAGACATCATTACAACTGAAAACGCAGAAGAAAAATTAGAATTTTTAAAGAGTATTTCTAAATAAGGTCTAAATTTGGTACAGCAAATTTCCTTCATGCTAAACTAATGAAAAAGACAATTCGGAGGAGTTTGAAAATACATGAAGCTCACTATCTATGATGTAGCAGAAAAGGCGGGAGTCTCAATTGCTACGGTTTCCAAGGTGCTGAATAATACAGGACGGATCAGCAATAAAACAAGGAATAGAGTAATGGAAATCATGCAAGAACTTGAATACCAGCCAAGCAGTGTAGCAGCAGCGCTGACAGGTAAGAAAACTTTTACAATCGGAGTGCTTGTTCCTGATATTTCCAACCCCTTTTTTGCTGAGGTAGCCCGGGCTTTGGAAAACAGCGCACGGGAAACGGGTTATGCCATCATATTATGCAGCACAGATTATCAGCGAGAACGTGAACAAGATTATTTAGAGCTGCTTTTAAAAAAACAAGTTGATGGAATTATTATTGCAACAGAACCAAAGGATTGGAAGGTTTTTAAAAAACTCCAAAGCAAGAGTATCCCTCTCTTAATGTTTTCGATTGATCATCCATCTTTTGCTTCTCACGTTGTTACGACTGATGATGTACGCGGCGGATATCTGGCAGGCCGTTACTTGCTGGATAAAGGTCACACGAAAATTGCTGTGATTGCAGAATTAAACCGGGCGAGCGGAGTGCTGCGTTTGCAGGGCTTTAAACATTCTCTTTCTGATGAGGGAATTCATTTAGATGAAAACTATGTTGTACATTCAAAATCAAAAATAGAAGAAGCGAAAGCGGCTGCCCGGCAAATATTGAAATTAGAGGTTAAACCCACTGCAGTATTTGCTTCTACGGATCTAATCGCTGCAATATTCATTAATGAAGCAAGAAAAGCGAAAGTGGCGATTCCACATGATATATCAGTGATTGGTTTTGATAATACGATTCATGCGGAGTTAGCAGATCCAGGTTTAACTACAATCGCACAGCCTATTGAGGAATTGGCACACTATGCTATTCAAAAGCTGCTGCTGTCAATTGGAAATCCAGATATGCCTGGACACAGAATTATGCTTGCACCAGAGCTGATTGAACGTCATTCTGTCAGAGATTTGAATGAAATTGAGGCTAAGAGATAAGGATTTAACTTGCCGGCTTGGGCCGGAATTTTTTTCAAGTCAACAGGAAAGCGCTTAATCGAACCTATAAAAATTTAAAATTAACGATTTAGGGGGAATCGGTCGATGACATTGACTGTGGGAATTATTGGAGCTGGACGTATCGGAAGATTGCATGTTGATAATTTGAGGTTGATTCCGCACATTCGGATTAAAAGTGTATCGGATGTTGCTGCCCAACATCTTGAAACATGGGCAGAAGAAAAGCAGATTGAAGTATTAACAACAGATTATCATGAATTGCTGAATGATCCT
This sequence comes from Metabacillus dongyingensis, assembly GCF_019933155.2. Lineage (NCBI taxonomy): Bacteria > Bacillati > Bacillota > Bacilli > Caryophanales > Bacillaceae > Metabacillus > Metabacillus dongyingensis. The sequence continues at coordinate 1,060,674 of NZ_CP082944.1, forward strand.
GTTATACAAGCAATTTTTATTTGTTCGCCAACAAATACTCATGCAGACATTATTAAAGAAGCAGCAGCTGCCGGAAAACATATTTTCTGTGAAAAGCCAGTCAGCTTCTCGGTGGAAGAAACAAAGGAAGCACTTGCTGCTGTTGAAAAAGCCGGTGTAAAGCTGCAGGTTGGTTTTAACCGCCGTTTTGATCCAAATTTTCGAAAAATTCGTACACTTGTTCAGCAGGGGGAAATCGGAACACCTCACGTGTTGAGAATCACCTCACGCGATCCAGAGCCGCCAGGTGTTGATTATATTAAATCATCAGGCGGATTGTTCATGGATATGACCATACATGACTTTGATATGGCGCGCTACGTAATGGGCAGTGAAGTGGTGGAAGTTTTCGCGAAAGGTGCAGTGCTTGTTGAGCCGGCGATTGGGGAGGCAGGCGATATTGATACTGCTATTATTACCTTGAAATTTGCAAATGGCGCTCTTGGTGTAATCGATAATAGCCGCCGTGCAGTTTACGGTTATGACCAGCGTCTTGAAATCTTTGGTGATAAGGGCGCAGCGGAGGTAAATAACAATCGGGCAACAACCGTTGAAGTTTCAACCATTGATAGTGTAACGAAAGAGAAGCCGCTTTACTTTTTCCTTGAACGTTACACTCAAGCATATATCGATGAAGTAACTGAGTTTGCTGCTGCAGTCCTTGAAAATCATGAAGTGAGCTGCAATGGCTTTGATGGTTTACAGGCTGAACGTATTGCCAGAGCAGCAAGACAATCACTTGAAACGGGGGCCCCAGTTCAATTAAAGCCGGCTGCCCAAACTGCTGCAAATTAATTGTACGGAAGGAAGGATCATATGAACCCGCTCAAATTTGTAAAGGATAGACCCCTTGATATTATTGCTGTCGGCAGGCTTTGTATTGACTTAAACTCCAATGAAACAAATCGCCCAATGGAAGAAACGAGCACATTTACCAAATATGTCGGCGGTTCCCCGGCCAATATTGCGATTGGTTCTGCTAGATTAGGTCAAAATACGGGATTTATCGGCAAAGTTGCTGATGACCAAATGGGCCGTTTTATCACAAATTACTTAAAGAAAAACAACATCGATACAAAGGGCGTAACAGTTGACCAAACAGGTGCGGTCACAGGTCTTGCTTTTACTGAGATAAAAAGTCCGGCTGAATGCAGTATTTTGCTGTACCGTGACAACGCCGCTGACTTGAAGCTGCATCCTTCTGAGGTAGAAGAGGATTATATTAAACTATCAAAAGCTCTATTAATTTCAGGAACAGCTCTAGCTAAAAGCCCATCCCGGGAAGCTGTATTTTTGGCGCTCGAATATGCGATTAAACATAAAGTAACGGTTTTCTTTGATCTTGATTACCGCCCGTATACATGGACTGACGAATCCGAAACAGCTGTTTATTATAACTTGGCTGCAGAGAAATGCGACGTCATTATCGGGACTCGCGAAGAGTTCGATATGATGGAAAAATTGTTGAATATCGATGAATCAGATGACCAGTATACAGCGTCCCGCTGGTTCTCATACCGTGCAGATCTTGTTGTCATTAAACATGGCGGTGCAGGATCCATTGCCTATACAAAAGACAATGAATCACATAGAAGCGGAATCTTCAAGACGAATGTTCTGAAAACGTTCGGTGCGGGCGACTCTTATGCATCTGCTTTCATTTACGGCCTAATGAATGGAAAAGATGTGTCGGAAGCGATGAAGATGGGCAGTGCCTCGGCATCCATTGTTATTTCCCGCCACAGCTGCTCAGATGCCATGCCGACAAAGGAAGAGCTGATCAATCAAATGGAAACAGCAGTTTACGAACCAGTTCAAGGATAGAAAGGGAGAATATAAAATGACACAAACAACTGTAAAAACGTTAAAAAACTATATTGGCGGTGAATGGGTAGAGTCAGCTTCTGAAAAAACAGAAATCGTCTATAACCCGGCAACAGGTGAAGAGCTTGCTATAGTACCTCTTTCTACAAAAGAAGATGTGGACCGTGCTGTGCAAGCAGCGAATGAAACGTTTAAAACATGGTCCCAGACATCCGTTCCAAAACGCGCGCGTATTCTTTTTAAATATCAGCAGCTCCTTGTAGAGAAGTGGGATGAGCTTGCAAAGCTTATAACAATTGAAAACGGAAAAAGCTTTCAAGAAGCACACGGCGAGGTGCTTCGCGGCATAGAGTGTGTTGAATTTGCTGCAGGAGCACCTACGTTAATGATGGGTAAACAGCTTCCTGATATTGCGACAAACATCGAATCTGGTATGTATCGCTACCCAATCGGTGTAGTCGGCGGAATCACACCATTCAATTTTCCAATGATGGTTCCCTGCTGGATGTTCCCGCTTGCAATTGCTTGCGGCAATACATTCGTTTTGAAGCCGTCTGAACGAACTCCGCTTCTTGCGGTACGTCTTGCAGAATTGTTCGAAGAAGCAGGCCTTCCTAAAGGTGTATTAAATATCGTGAATGGTGCACATGACGTAGTTAACGGCATTTTAGAGCACAAGCACGTAAAAGCTATTTCGTTTGTCGGTTCACAGCCTGTTGCAGAATACGTCTATAAAACAGGCACTGCAAACTTAAAACGTGTTCAAGCATTGGCAGGAGCTAAAAACCATTCAATTGTATTAAAAGATGCGAACATTGATGCAGCAGTAACACAAATTACAAGTGCCGCTTTTGGATCAGCAGGTGAACGCTGTATGGCAGCGGCAGTTGTAGCAGTCGAAGAGCAGATCGCGGATGAGCTGATAGAAAAGCTTAACAAAGCTGCTGATGAGCTTACAATCGGTAATGGACTGGATGAAGGCGTATTCTTAGGACCGGTTATCCGTGAATCTCATAAAGAACGTACACTTGGCTATATCGAATCTGGTGTTAAGCAAGGTGCAACGCTTGTCCGTGATGGTCGAGGCGATGAAGCGGCAAACGGTAAAGGTTACTTTGTTGGACCTACAATTTTCGATCATGTCACACAAGAAATGAAAATTTGGCAGGATGAAGTATTTGCGCCAGTTCTTTCGATCGTGCGCGTAAAAGATTTAACAGAAGCGATTGATGTAGCAAATGCTTCACCATTTGCAAATGGGGCTTGCATCTATACAGACAGTGCATATGCCATCCGTCAGTTCCGTGAAACCATTGATGCAGGCATGTTAGGTGTTAATGTTGGAGTTCCAGCACCAATGGCATTCTTTCCATTCTCAGGCAATAAAGATTCATTCTACGGCGACCTTCATGCAAATGGTACGGATGGTGTCGAATTTTACACCAGAAAGAAAATGGTTACAGCTCGTTTCGTGAAGTAAGGATTAAAGGGAAGTGGCGGGACCGAGTGCCGCTTCCCTTTTTCATTTTGCACTAGGAAGGCTTCAGGAAATATTCTTTTTCAGACAAATCATGTGTGTTTCTTAATGAGAGAGGAGAGTTATAAGTGAAGACGATACAAATGACAACTGCACAGGCACTCGTGAAATTTTTAAATGAGCAGTATATAGAATTTGATGGAAAACAGGAACGTTTTATAAAAGGGATTTTTACTATTTTCGGCCACGGGAATGTGCTTGGACTTGGCCAGGCACTAGAAGAAAATCCAGGAGAACTGGAAGTCTATCAGGGACGAAATGAGCAGGGAATGGCTAATGCTGCGATGGCGTTTGCTAAACAGAAACATCGGAAACAGATCATGGCATGCACCTCATCTGTTGGACCTGGAGCAGCAAACATGGTCACTTCTGCCGCTGCTGCTACAGCGAATAATATTCCTGTTCTATTATTACCCGGTGATGTGTTCGCAACACGCCAGCCGGATCCAGTGCTTCAGCAGATCGAACAAACCCACGATCTGTCCATTTCAACAAATGATGCATTCCGGGCTGTAAGTAAATATTGGGATCGCGTTACCCGGCCAGAACAGCTTATGTCTGCGATGCTGAATGCGATGCGTGTATTGACGAATGCAGCAGATACAGGAGCTGTCACGATTGCACTTCCGCAGGATGTACAGGGTGAAGCATGGGATTTCCCTCAAAGCTTTTTTGAAAAACGGATTCACCGGATTGACCGCAGGCTTCCATCTGCTGAAAGTGTGCAGGATGCAGTGAAACTTATTCAGGTAAAGAAAAAACCATTGCTGATTTTTGGCGGAGGCGTCCGTTATTCTGAAGCAGCTGACTCTTTAGTGAAATTTGCAGAAACGTTTAATATCCCATTTGGTGAAACCCAGGCTGGCAAAAGCGGTGTGGAAAGTAATCATCCGCTCAATTTGGGCGGACTCGGCGTAACGGGCAACTCGGCTGCTAACACACTGGCAAAAGAAGCAGACCTGATTATTGGGGTCGGTACGCGTTTTACTGATTTTACAACAGCGTCTAAGCAGTTGTTTGGAAAGGCTGACGTACTTACGATAAACGTTTCGGAATTCCATGCAGCAAAACTTGATGCTGTAAAAGTAGTCGCCGATGCAAAAGCCGGACTTGAAGCCATTGCAGCAAAACTTGGAGACTATCGTTCTGCTTATGAAAATGAAATTGAAGATGCGAAGCAAGGCTGGCAGAATGAATTAAACCGATTATACGGAATTACTTATGGCGATCGCTTCACACCCGAAATAGCTGGTCACCTCGATGAAAAGCTGCCTGAATATAAAGAAGCGCTTGGCACTGAATTGACACAGACAAGCGTGCTTGGAGCATTAAATGAAATGGTGGCTGATAATGCGATTGTGGTTGGGGCAGCCGGCAGTCTGCCAGGCGACATGCAGCGTATGTGGATTTCGAGAACACGCAACACCTATCACATGGAATATGGCTACTCATGCATGGGCTACGAAATAGCTGGAGCTCTGGGAGTTAAGCTTGCCGAGCCGGACCGGGAAGTATACGCGATGACCGGTGACGGCAGCTATTTGATGCTTCATAGTGAACTCGTCACATCCCTGCAGGAAGGGAAGAAAATTAATGTTGTCCTGTTTGATAATTCAGGTTTTGGCTGCATAAACAATTTGCAGATGGAAAACGGAATGGGCAGCTTTGGTACAGAATTTCGAAAAAGAAACCCTGAAACGGGAAAAATGGATGGTCCGGTCATGGCTATTGACTATGCAAAAGTCGCAGAAGGCTATGGTGTTAAAACATACTCCGTCAGAACGATGGATGAACTTCACGCAGCCGTCATTGACTCGAAAAAGCAAACTGTAAGTACACTGATAGACATTAAAGTGCTTCCAAAAACGATGACACACGGCTACGATTCATGGTGGCATGTTGGTTTAGCCCAAGTTTCTGAAAAAGAAAGCATCAAGAGTGCATTTGAAAATAAGGAAACCAATCTGGAAAAAGCGCGTGCGTACTAACGGGGGGGGACAGCTATGTTTAAAACCAATCAAGTGAAATTAGCTATTGCACCAATCGGCTGGACAAATGATGATATGCCTGAGCTTGGCGGGGAAGTGACATTCGAGCAATGTATTAGTGAAATGGCGCTATCCGGATTTACAGGAAGTGAAGTGGGAAATAAATATCCGCGTGACACAAAGGTACTAAAAAAGGCATTGTCTTTACGCGGTTTAGAAATTGCCAGCGCATGGTTCAGCTCCTTTTTAACATCAAAACCATTTGAAGAAACTGCGGATGCGTTTAAAGAACACCGTGACTTTTTGTTTGAGATGGGTGCAAAAGTGATTGTGGTATCTGAACAAGGCAACAGCATCCAAGGACAAATGGAGACATCGCTGTTTGATCATAAGCCAGTCTTCACAGAAAACGAATGGATGCTGCTATTGGAAGGTTTGCATCATCTTGGAGATCTCGCAGCGGAAAAAGGTATGAAAATTGTCTACCATCATCACATGGGTACTGGTATTCAGACGACAGAAGAAATTGCCCGGTTAATGACTGGAACGGATCCTGCAAAGGTTTCGCTTCTTTACGATACAGGGCACCTTGTATTCTCAGGGGAAGACCATCTTGCCGTGTTAAACACCTATATGGATCGCATTCATCATGTTCACTTAAAAGATGTCCGGGCCGATATTGTTAAAAAAGTGAGTGAAGAAAAGCTGAGCTTTTTACAGGCTGTCAAAGCTGGCGTATTTACAGTGCCGGGAGATGGTTTAATCGACTTCAAGCCAGTGTTTGAAGCGTTGAGTGCAGCTGAATATAAAGGCTGGCTTGTCGTTGAGGCTGAGCAGGACCCAGCAGTTGCCAATCCTTTTGAATATGCATTGAAAGCACGCCAGTATATTCGTGAAATGAGCGGGATTTAAAGTTTTGAAAATGGAGGAAGTACGTTTGAAGCAGTCCACGCTTCATTTAACCATGTGATTGAATTGGCGAACGGGGAAGCACCTTTCCGTAATTACTTTACTTATCATAAATGCATGATAGAGGCGGCTGCTGAAAGTGTGAAGCGTCATATGCGCATGTTTCAGAGTACATGGCGTGCCCTAAATCGAAGGAGGAACTGTACATGTATGAAAAATTAGATGAACTAACAGAAGGGTATACGGAAATGACAAAAGGCGACGGTAAACACAGCGATATGATGCAGGATATCGGTATTTATGCCATGCAGGCTGGTAAATCGGAAACACTAAGCGACAGTATTCAAGAAACAGCGATACTGCTTCTTGAAGGTGCCGTTCAAATAGAATGGAGCGGGAAGACACAGGAAATGAAGCGTGATAGCGTTTTTGAAGAAGATCCTTGGTGTCTTCACGTTCCCAAAGGTGTAGATGTAACGATTACGGCGCTTTCAGCAAGCGAAGTGCTAGTTCAAAAAACAGACAATGACCGTATATTTGAAGCGAAATTATATACGCCGAAGGATTGCAAGAGCACAGTTGCCGGAGAAGGCGTCTGGAACGGAACGGCAGAACGTGTCATCCGGACTATTTTTGATTATAATAGTGCTCCTTATTCGAATCTTGTTATAGGAGAAGTCATTTCCTATCCAGGCCGATGGTCCAGCTATCCGCCTCACCATCATGCTCAGCCAGAAGTGTACTATTACCGTTTTGATAAACCTCAAGGCTTTGGATGTGCAATGGTCGGACCGGAAGCATACCGCGTTGAGCACAACAGTTTTATTACGATTCCAGGTGACCTTGACCATCCTCAGGCTACTGCACCGGGATATGCTATGTATTTCTGCTGGATGATTCGCCATCTGGAAAACAGCCCATGGACAGAACGAATCATGGAAGAGGAACATAAATGGCTGCTTGAGCCCGATGCAAAAATCTGGCCGGAAAAATAAATACTCCCCGCCTGCATGCATTCGAAAAGCGTGCAGGTTTTTCTGACTTTTGACAGTAAAAAGACATATCAGCTTTAGCGCATGGAAGTTTCAAGGGATGGAATAGGGGAAGAAGGAAGGTGTTTTAGGGTGATCAAAGATAAAATGCGGCAGCCTCAGAATTTTCATATCGTTTTTCTCAGTATTGTTTTTTGCTTTTGGTTTTCGATGTATATTTATATCCCAACATTCAGTATTTATTTGGATGTATTAGATATGGGATATTATGCCTCAGGAATAATCATGGGCAGCTATGGGATCATGCAAATAATCATCAGATTCCCATTAGGCATCGCGGCGGATAAATATAAAATCAGCAGCAAATTATTGGTGGCCTTCGGGTTTGCCGTTTCATTCATTAGCGCACTATTGCTGGCCTTGACGAATGACTTTATGCCAATCTTTTTCGGACGGTTTCTTGCGGGTGTTACAGCTGCCATGTGGGTAGTCCTGACCATTTGGTATAGTTCTTCTTTTGAAGAAAGCCGGTCACTAAAAGCAATGGGCATTTTACAATCAATGACTGTTGCCTCTCAATTGATCAGCATGGCAATCAGCAGCTGGATTGCTGATGTTCTGGGTTTTACAAGTTTATTCTGGATCGGTGGAATTTTTGCTTTAATCGGACTCTTCCTTGTCCTATCCCTGTCTAGTGCTGACACGGTGGAGGCAGAAGACAAAACAGGGGAAGGTAAACAGGGTAAATCAATTGTCAAGCATGTGGTGAAAAATCGGAAATTGTGGTCACTAAGTCTTTTATCCCTCTTGTCCCACGCTGTTCTCTTTACAACTATTTTTGGTTTTTCATCCGTCTATTTTAATGAGCTGAATGATCATGCTGCTGCCATACTTCTGCTTGTCATCGCTTTTATGGTACCGCACGTCCTTGCTCCTGTTGTGCTTGCTTTGAAAAAAAGATCCTTCACTAACCCCTTTTTAATAATGTTCATTTGCTTTGTTATAGGAGCTTTATCCCTATTAATGATGGGAGGCACAAACAATTGGGCTGTTTACTGTTTTTTGCACACGATATTAGGTTTGTCCCTTGGTTTTATCTTTCCTGTTCTCTTGGACCAAGTCAGCAAAACAAACCATAAAGCGGGATCCAAAACGGCAATGGGATTCTATCAGTCCCTCTATTCAATCGGAATTGTGGCAGGACCGATAGCAGCAGGCTATATTGCCAGAGAAGTGGACCTCAGGGGCGTCTTTATCATGTCGTCCATTTTGCTCTTCATTGGAGGTATGATATCTGCTGCAGAAAGTGCAACTTACCAGAAATCAAGAAAATATAAAAGGGAGCATCAAGTTTCAACATAATCTTGTATACCTCCATTTTTATTTCCTCATCTTGTTAAAATATTGTAAAATTGTAGAAAAAAGGGGGTGGATATGCTAGATTAAAAATAGTTCTATACTCCTATATAATTGAAGAGGTGAAAACTTTTGGGAAATGAGCAAGAAGAGTATTTAGATAATTACATAGCAAACCGATTTACGATGGCAATCTTGCCCGAGGTGCACAAGGGGAGGCTGTATTCAAGAGTAATTGAGGTAGAGAAAGAGCTGTTTGTGAAGCTCAGTCCTCAGGATATTGTAAACCGCAGCTGCTCATATTTCGGCTCAAGTTATGAAGGCCGCAAAGCCGGCACGAAAGATCTAATGGGGATTACACATAAACCTCCAATAGTCATTGATCCGGGGAATTATATGTTTTTCTTTCCAACGTCTTCTTCTTCAAGAAGACAATGCGCATGGATTTCGCATGCACATATTCTTCAATATAAAGCAGCTGATTTTGATAATACAGAAATCTTCTTCACAAATGGGAGCAGTGAGACGATTTCAGTATCTTCCACTTCTTTTGAAAATCAATTATACCGGACAGCCCAGCTGCGAACGATCATTACAGCCCGTATCGAGGAAGAGCATCGTAAAATGAATCTGCTGCTGTTTCCAAAGGAAAAGCAGACTAACCTCATCTACGAACAAATCATTCGGGAGCTGAACAAGCACTAATTACTTTTTTATGACTTTAAATAAATAATCCTCCATCAGTTCGCATACTTTATTGCGTATTCGGGGATTAAAATAATTGTGCTGCTCCTCGTAGCCTTTAAAGATGAATGAATACATGGTAAATGCTTCATCTCTTTGTACCTGGCTGACTTTAATGCTGTTTTTTTTCAGTTCATGGCGTACGACTGTCAGATCCTTTTGTGCAAGCTTGAGTGATTCTTCCACGATGTTAAGATAGGGCTGTTTAAGCTTGAATGGACTTTGTTCAATGATAGATAAGTCCCGGTTGAAAATGGAAATGGTCATCGGGAGGTAAATGGACATTTCAATTGCATCTCGAAGGTCTGAGGGAATTCTCGTCATCAAAAAAACCTCGCTTCAACATTATAAAAAGAACGTATGTTCGATTTTATTTTACTTTATCAGCTTATGAAATGCAAGACTGTTTTATGCATGCCCCACACCGCAATATACTCCTCTATGTTTAAAGTCTTTACACAAAAGTGTAAAATAATAGCATAGATAAAGATATAAGGAGCTTACCGCATGGAACTCGAGGCGTTTCTGGATTATTTTACAATGGAAAGAATGATGGAGTTTTTCAAAGATTACCGTTCGTTTGGCCCGCTGCTCGGCATAGGCCTGCCTTTGCTTGAAGCATTTCTGCCGTTTTTGCCGTTAGTGGTTTTTGTTGTAGCCAATGCCAATTCGTTTGGTCTGTGGTTTGGTTTTATTTATTCTTGGATTGGCAGCTGTCTTGGGGCAATCATCTTGTTTTTGATCATACGTAAATACGGACAAGAGAGATTCTTCAGAATTTTCAGCCGGAACGCATCTGTGCAGAGAATGATGGGGTGGCTTGAGAGGCACGGGTTTGGTCCTTTGTTTTTACTGCTTTGCTTCCCGTTTACGCCTTCTGCAGCAGTTAATATCGTAGCAGGACTGTCCAAGGTGAGTATTTGGCAATTCAGTTTGGCTGTGCTGTCCGGAAAGTTTGTGATGATCTTTTTGATCAGTTTCATCGGCTACGATTTGCGGGCTATGATTACGCAGCCTGAAAGAACGGTCATTGCCGCTGTTGTGATTTTTTTATTGTGGTTGATCGGCAAGCAGCTCGAAAAGCGCATGAATGTTAAAATGCTTGAGAAGAAAAGAGATCATTAAATTTACGGGGGAGTTAAGATGAGAAAAAGATACTGGTTTTTTTCAACTGTCATCACATTCTTGCTCATTATTACCATGAAAAATCTCGTTTTCGTTGATTACAAGGTAGAGGGTGTTTCCATGCAGCCCACTTTAACAGCCGGACATCTGCTGTCCATAAATAAGGTAAATCACCGCCTGTTTGATTTCAAGCGTTTTGATATCGTTGTGTTTAAAGCACCAGGCGGAGAAGATGCTTATATCAAAAGAGTGATCGGTTTGCCCGGGGATGAACTCGCATATAAAAACGATAAGCTGTTCGTGAATGGCAAAGCTATGGAAGAACCCTATTTGAAATCGCAGAAAAAAGGGACTCCTTTCGGCAGATTAACAGGGAACTTTACATTAAAAGATATCACCGGAAGAAAAACAATTCCTGAAGGCTATCTTTTTGTTTTGGGGGATAATCGTCTCGTAAGCCGTGACAGCCGCCAATTCGGATTGATCAGCCAGGATGATGTGATCGGGAAAGTGAAAGAGTGAACTTATTTTCTGATTGTAAAAAGAACGGCTATGCTGTAAAAGACTGAGAATAAAAACAGAATTTCATGAAAAGAGAAGATGCCTGCAATTATAGGGCCTAAGCTTGCACCGGCTAAAAGCAGAAATGAATAGAGGGATACGGCAGCTGCCCTGCCACGGCCTCCGTATTCGCCGGTAAGTGAAATGACTGCGGGTATACAAACAGAAAGCGATGCCGTGTATAAGACAGAAAATCCGGCTGACATGTAAAGGTTCGGGCGTGAAAATGTAAAGATAAATGAAAGGATCATTCCAATCATTGCATACCTGACAATAGTCAGTTTCCCGTATTTTATAATCAGCTTAACACTGATGAGCGAGAAGAATACCCCGGTTAATCCTGCTGCTTTGCTCCAAAACAAAACCTCATTTGAAACAGTTCCTCATGATTATCGGAATAAGCATATAAATGCTGCTTGCGACCATAATGGCGGTGAGTAAAAAAAGAATGAAAGCAGATTGATTCTATTCCCTTTTCTGCCTTCGTTAACCTCCTGTTTCTGCAAAACTTGGCAAATGTGCGGGAATGGTATTCCCATGTCTTTTCAAGTAAAATAGAGGGAGAGAATACGACTGAAATAGATGAAAAAATAAAAAGGCATAATGGTATGCCTTTTTATTCTTTAAAGATAAGAAAAGATAAAAGGCTAAAGACCCAGAGTAAGGTCAAAGCGCTTGCGCTTTTTATAGGAAACGATAAAATTTTGATCAATGATGGCAAGCGGAAGCGCCTGACTCCCCGCTCAGAAAGGCTCCGCCAAAAAACGTCCAGCCCGGACTTTTCCGTCGGTTCCTTATCTGCAAGCTGGAGCTGAATAAGGCGCTTGCGCTTTTCTAAGAGAGGGGTCCTGAATGTGGGAGTAAGATTTGTTTTAGGGAGATCTGGAAGCGGGAAAACACACCGGCTGTTAAATGAAATCCGCATGGATCTTTTTGATCAGCCGGAGGGAGACCCAATCGTTTATTTGGTGCCGGATCAAATGACGTTTGGCATTGAATATGAGCTGATTAAGACGCCTGATTTAGGCGGGATGATGCGGGCTCAAATATTCAGCTTCAGCCGTCTGGCCTGGAGGATTCTGCAGGAAACCGGAGGAATCAGCCGTTATCATATTTCTGGCACAGGGATTCAAATGATGCTCCGGAAGCTTGTAGAACAGCATAAGCAGGAGTTTAAAATTTTTGCAAAAGCAAGCAGCAAAAGCGGATTTATCGAACATATTGAGTCGATGATTACAGAACTGAAGCGCTATTGCCTCACGCCGCAGGATATGGAAGAGAAGCTCGAGAGGATGTCAGTAAATGCCACCCGTCAGGAAAAGGCGCTTGCTGATAAGCTTCATGATGTTATCCTCCTTTATAAACAGCTTGAGATTGAACTAAGCGGAACGTATGTTGATTCAGAGGATTATCTCAAGCTTTTGGCAGAGAAAATTGCTGAATCATCTTATATTCGAAGTGCTGATATTTATATAGATGGATTTCACAGCTTTACACCGCAGGAGTATGAAGTAATCAAGGCAATTATGAATCATGCGAAAAGCGTAACCATTGCACTTACAGCGGACAAGCCGTTTCATGAGCATCTGCCGCATGAGCTGCATTTATTCAGAATGACGGGAATGACCTATCATAAGCTCTCAATGCTTGCTGAGGAATCAAAGATGGATGTGGATGAGGTGCTCGTATTAAACGAGATGCCGAGATTTATAGAACGTCCGTCTCTTGCCCATCTTGAACGATATCTTGAGTCAAGACCATTAAAGCCGTACGAAGGAGAAACAAACGCGGTGATTGCCCAGGCCGCGTCCCGCCGCTCAGAAATAGAAGGGATAGCCAGAAAAATCCGCGGTTTTGTTATGAATGAAAGGTACCGCTATAAAGATCTTGCCGTTTTAATTCGGAATATCGGCGACTATCAGGACTTAATTGAACAAGTGTTCAGAGATTATGAGATTCCATTTTTTATCGATCAAAAGCGTTCCATGCTGAATCACCCTGTCATTGAACTGATCAGATCCGCCCTGGAAGTCTTAAATGGCAACTGGCGCTATGAAGCTGTGTTCCGCTGCATTAAAACAGAACTCCTTCTTCCTCTTGATGCCGACAAGCAGGATATGCGGGAAAAAATGGATCAGTTTGAAAACTACGTGCTTTCATATGGGATTCAGGGCAGCAAATGGACGAAGGAAGAACGCTTTGTTTACCGCAGATACTATTCTCTGGACGATGAGTATGTCAGAACAGATGAAGAAAATGAAATGGAAGAAATGATCAATCAGCTAAGGGATCTGGTTGTCCGTCCGCTCCGCGGACTCGCTCAAAGAATGAAAGGTGCTAAAAACGGCATCGGCATGGCTGAGGCTCTGTACCTGTTTCTTGAAGATCTGGATATCCCGCTTAAGCTTGAGCAGCTGAGAGTGGAAGCTGAGGAAGCGGGAAGACTGATCGAGGCAAGAGAACATGCACAAGTATGGAGTGCTGTAACAGGAATGCTTGATGAGTTTGCTGAGATGATGAATGAGCATTCCCTTTCCCGCAAGCTATTTTCGGAAATGATTGAAACGGGTCTTGAAGCAATGAAGTTTGCGCTGGTTCCGCCGGCAATTGATCAGGTTGTCATCGCAAGCTTAGAACGCTCAAGGCTGCTTAACGTAAAAATTTCATTTGTTGTTGGTGCGAACGATGGTGTCCTTCCTGCCAGACCGATGGAAAAAGGCGTGCTGACAGAGGAAGACCGGATGTCCCTCCACCATCAGGGGATTGAGCTTGCGCCAACTGCGCGCGAGCAGCTTTTAGATGAGAGTTTTATTATTTATTTAGCATTGGCTGGCGCATCCCATGAGCTGTATATCTCCTATCCTCTTGCAGATGAAGAGGGAAAAGCTTTGCTGCCTTCTATGATCATAAAAAGGTTAAGAGATTTATTTCCGGACATTCAAACGGAAATCTTTATAAATGAGCCTGAGGAGCTGCCTGAAGAGGAGCAGCTGTCCTTCATTGTGAATGAAGATGTTACGATATCTTATTTGACATCCCAGCTTCAAGCCTGGAAACGAAGCTATCCAATCAGCTCCATCTGGTGGGATACGTATACGTATTTTACCAAGCATGAACAAAAAGAAACGTTATCAAAAGTGGTGGGAAGCCTGTTTTACCGAAACGAGGCAGAAACGCTGCAATCAGACATCAGCAGAGAGCTGTACGGCGAGCACATTCAAGGCAGTGTTTCGCGGATGGAAATGTTTAAGGCCTGTGCGTTTTCCCATTATGCTACACACGGACTAAAGCTGAAGGAACGGCAATATTTCCGCTTGGAGGCACCGGATATCGGTCAAATGTTTCACTCAGCTTTAAAGCTGATTTCAGATCGCATGCAGCAATTAAAGCTTGATTGGAAGGATTTATCGAAAGACCAGTGTGCCCGTCTTTCCCATGATGCAGTTGAAACGCTGGCTCCAAGGCTTCAAAGGGAAATTCTATTAAGCTCAAACCGTCATCACTATTTAAAAAGAAAGCTTGTCAGTATTATAACGAGAGCATCGTCTATCTTAAGCGAGCATGCGAAGGCAAGCGGATTTGCGCCGGCCGGTCTTGAGCTCGGTTTTGGCAAAGGCGGTCCGCTGCCTCCAATCCGTTTTCAGCTGGAAAATGGATGCACGATGGAATTGATCGGAAGGATTGACCGCGTGGATAAGGCGGAAAGCTCAAAAGGGGTTCTTCTCCGAATCGTTGATTTTAAATCAAGCGATAAAGCTCTGAATCTAGCAGAAGTGTATTACGGACTGGCCCTGCAAATGCTGACGTATTTAGATGTGATTATTACACACTCTAAAAGCTGGCTTGGAGTGGAAGCGACTCCTGCAGGCGTGCTATATTTCCATGTGCATGATCCGATGATTCAGACTGCATCTCAGCTGCCTCAGGATAAAATTGAAGAGGAGATTTTCAAGAAGTTCAAAATGAAGGGGCTGCTCCTTGGAGATGAGGAAGCTGTACGGTTAATGGATCAGACATTAGACAGCGGTCTTTCGAAAATTGTATCTGCCGGCCTTAAAAAGGATGGCGGCTTCAGGTCTGACTCTGCGATTGCAAGCGAAGGCGAATTTGATTTGCTCCGAGGACATGTGCGCTCCATTTTCCAAAGCATAGGAACCGATATTACAAACGGAGTTGTTGACATCGCTCCATACAAAATGAAGGAGAAAGTGCCATGCACGTTTTGCTCCTTTAAGTCAGTCTGTCAATTTGATCAATCATTGGCGGAAAATCAATACCGCATGCTGAAGGATGACAAAAATGATGTTATTCTCACCAGATTGCGGAACGAAGCAGGGGGGGAAGAGAATGATACCGAAACCAAGTGACAGCCAGTGGACAGATGATCAATGGAAAGCGATCGTCTCAGGCGGGCAGGATATTCTTGTGGCAGCAGCTGCAGGATCAGGAAAAACAGCGGTGCTCGTAGAGAGAATCATCCGCAAAATCATTTCTAAAGAAAATCCGGTCGATGTGGACCGGCTATTGGTCGCAACTTTCACGAATGCGTCTGCGGCAGAAATGAGAAACCGGATCGGGGAAGCACTTGAAAAAGCATTGAAGGAAAACCCCTCTTCCCTTCATTTGAGAAGACAGCTGTCCCTATTAAATCGGGCAGCGATTTCTACGCTGCATTCCTTCTGCTTGAATGTGGTGAGGAAGTACTATTACTTAATCGATTTGGATCCGGGCTTCCGGATTGCAGATGAAACAGAGGGACAGCTCCTGATTGATGAGGTGCTCGATGATATTTTTGAAGAACAATACAGCCTTGCAGATAATGATGCTTTTTTTGATCTAGTAGACCGCTATACAACAGATAGAAGTGATACAGACCTGCAGACACTTATACGTGCACTCTATCAATTTTCACGTTCACATCCGAATCCTTCCATGTGGCTTGACGAGCTTGCAAAGATGTACAGCGAAGAAGAACGGCTTGAAAACCTGCCATTTTTCCCATATCTTACTGCAGATATATCCATGCAGCTTACAAGCAGTCTCGAAAAACTGCAGCGGGCGCTTGCACTGACTGAAAAACCTGGCGGCCCCGCTCCGCGTGCGGAAAATCTGACTGATGATATCAGACAGGTCCAGGAACTGATTGAAGTAAAGGATTCTTGGCAGGAACTGGCTGGGAAAATGGCGCTGACGTCATTTTCACGGGCAAAGGCATGCAGGGGTTCTGAATACAGCAAGGAATTGCTGGAACAGACTACAGCGCTGCGAAATTCAGCAAAAAAACAGATTGAACAGCTGCAGGAAGAGCTGTTTGGACGTTCTTATGAAAGCCATTTGCAGGATTTACGGGAATTAAAACCTGTCATTGAAACACTTACAGGGCTTGTGAAGCTGTTTGGAGCACGATTTGATGAAATGAAAAAGCAAAAAGGAATTGTTGATTTCTCAGACCTTGAGCACTACTGCCTTCAAATTCTTGGAACACTTGATGAGCTTGGTCATCTGCAGGCAAGTGAAGCAGCTCTTGATTATCAAAATCAGTTTAAAGAGGTTCTTGTCGATGAGTATCAGGATACCAATCTCGTTCAGGAAACCATTCTCAAGCTGGTAACAAAAAGTGGTCCGGGAAACCTGTTTATGGTAGGGGATGTAAAACAATCAATCTACAGATTCCGTCTTGCTGAGCCGTTCTTATTTTTAAGCAAATATAAAACCTTCTCAAAAGAAGGACAGCACAGCGGCCTCCGCATCGATTTATCTAAAAACTTCAGAAGCCGTTCAGAAGTAATCGACGGCACAAACTTTCTTTTCAAACAGCTGATGGGAGAGAAGGTTGGGGAAGTCGCATACGACCTTGATGCTGAGCTGAAGCTTGGGGCATCTTATCCGGATTCTGAGAAAATGCGGGCTGAACTTCTGCTTATAAACCGCGGCAAAGATGAGGAAGAGGACGATTCAGAGGATGATGCACCATTCCATCCCGAAGAACTTCAGACCGTTCAGCTTGAAGCAAGAGTCATGGCAAAGAAAATCCGCGGCATGATTCAGGATAAATTTCAGATTTATGACCGTAAAATCGGCGGAACCCGGAACATCACATACAGGGATGTTGTGATCCTGCTCCGCTCTATGCCATGGGCGCCCCAAATTATTGAGGAGTTTAAGCAGGAAGGCATTCCTGTGTATGCCAACCTCTCAGGGGGCTATTTTGAAGCAACAGAAGTCGCTATTATGATGTCACTGCTTAAAGTGATTGATAATCCATACCAGGATGTTCCGCTTGCATCCGTTTTAAGATCGCCTGTTGTTGGACTGAATACAAATGAACTGGCAATCATCCGGACGTATTCAAAAAAAGGCGCGTATTTTGAAGCGTTAAAAATTTTCTTAGCAGAAGCATCCATGGAAGACGCTGGACTCAGCAAAAGACTCCAGTCATTTTATAATCAGCTGCAAACATGGAGGGAACTCGCTCGCATGGGCTCAGTTTCCGAATTAATCTGGCAGCTGTACCGGGATACGAAATTTTTTAATTATGTCGGAGGAATGCCGGGCGGCAAGCAGCGGCAGGCAAATTTGCGGGCGCTTTATGACAGAGCCCGCCAGTATGAAGCAACAACCTTCAGAGGACTTTTTCGTTTCCTTCGCTTTATAGAGCGCATGCAAGAGCGCGGTGATGACCTTGGTGCTGCAAGAGCTCTTGGAGAGCAGGAAGATGTGGTCAGGCTGATGACCATTCACAGCAGCAAAGGACTGGAGTTTCCGGTCGTATTCGTTGCAGGGCTTGCAAGACAGTTTAATATGATGGATATGAATAAAAAATATTTGCTCGATAAGGAACTCGGATTTGCTACGAAGCTGATTCAGCCGTCCCTTCGAATCAGCTACCCAACCTTGCCGCTCTCAGCCATGAAGAAAAAGATGAAAATTGAACTGCTGTCAGAAGAGCTCCGTGTTTTGTATGTTGCTTTAACACGGGCAAAAGAGAAACTTTTCTTAGTTGGCACTTTGAAAGACGCAGGAAAAACGCTGTCTGATTGGCAAAATTCAATGACACAAGAGGAGTGGCTGCTCCCGGATTTTGAGCGGGCACAGGCTAAATCGTATCTTGACTGGATCGGTCCGGCATTAGTCCGGCACGCGGATGCAGAAAGGCTCAGGGAGAACAGCGAAGAGACTAGTCCTTTCATTCTGGATCACCCATCCAGGTGGGAAGTGAACGTAATGGATGAAGAGGAACTGTATGACAGTCAAAAAGAGGAGAAAAAGTACGATCAGGAAATGCTAAGTGCTTTGAAAAACCTTGAACCTGTTGCACAGCAGTCAGATTATCAAGATCAAATTAAAGCCCGGTTATCATGGACGTATCAGCATCAGTTTGCCACCGTATTCCGTTCCAAGCAATCTGTATCGGAAGTGAAAAGGCAGCAGGAATTTAGAGATGAATACAGTGATGAAACCATTCTGCGGACTCAGAAAGACACCTTTATGTTTGATCGTCCAAAATTCATGCAGAAAAAATCGCTCACGGCTGCAGAAAAAGGGACAGCTATGCATGCTGTCATGCAGCAGCTCAACCTGAGAGAACCGGTAACGTCCAAAAATACCGATCAAAAAGTACAAGAACTAATCACAAAAGAAATTCTGACGAAAGAACAGGCTGGCAGCATTGAGATTGACTCCATTGTTCATTTTTTCCAGACGGATATCGGAAAAAGACTTCAAAAAGCAGACCGAATTGAGAGGGAGGTTCCCTTCAGTTATGCATTGCCTGCGGAAGAACTATATGAAGAAGCAATGGGTGAACATGTCTTGATTCAAGGGGTAATTGACTGTTTATTTGAAGACAAAGATGGTGTTGTTTTGATAGATTACAAAACAGATGCCATTCATGGCAAGTATCCGGGAGGATTTCAGCAGGCACGTCCTATTTTAGCGAAACGCTACAGGGTTCAGCTTGATCTTTACGGAAAAGCCATTGAAAAAATAACGAAGAAACCTCTTTCATCAAAAATTCTTTACTTTTTTGATGGAGGAAATGTACTTGAAATATAGCAAATGAGAAAGAAAGGCTTTTCTTTTTTATATTGAATATTTGATAGATTGGCTAGCGCAAGCGCCGGGCTTTCCGGTCAGAACGGCTCATCCGCAAATGGCTGAGCTGACCAGGATGCTTGCGCTTTTCTTAATAGATAAGAAAGTACAAATTTTTGCGCATTGATGTCTAGCCGCATCGCCCAGCTCCTTGGCCAAAATAAATCCGGCAAAAAGTCAATCCAGGACTTTTCTGCCTGAAACTTATCTGTATGTCGGAGCTAAACGGGCGCTTGCATGAATAGAAAGGACGGGAAATCTCTATGCGGATTCTACACACAGCAGACTGGCATTTAGGCCGAACGCTTGAAGGGCGAAGCCGTCTGCGCGAGCAGGCCCAATTTTTAGACGAGCTTTCGCAGATCGTTATTGATGAAAAAGCGGATGCGGTCATTATGGCAGGAGATGCCTTTGATACCGTGAATCCTCCTGCAGCGGCGGAACAGCTCTTTTATGAAAGCATTTCGAGGCTTTCAGATATAGGCCGCCGTCCTGTCGTTGTGATAGCGGGCAACCATGACAACCCTGAACGGCTGCAGGCAGCTTCACCGCTTGCAGATACACAGGGCATCCATCTGATTGGATACCCGGCCTCAGGCGTTATAACCGTTGATGTGCCGGCTGTCAATCAATCAATGATGATGGCGGCGCTTGCTTACCCTTCAGAAGCAAGATTAAAAGAGGTGCTCTCAGACAGTCATGATGAAATTCTTTTGCGAAATTCCTATGATGAAAGAATAAGGGATTTATTCGCATATATGGCAGAGCAGTTCAGAAGTGATACAGTTAATCTGGCAATGAGTCATATATATGTAGCAGGGGGAAGCTCCACTGATTCTGAACGACCGATAGAAGTGGGAGGCGCATATACGGTAGCAGCTTCTAGTCTTCCTGAAAAAGCGCAGTATGTGGCGCTTGGGCATCTGCATCGTCCTCAGACTCTGAAGCGCGCGGGCACAATGGCAAGATACTCAGGTTCGCCTCTTGCCTACAGTTTTTCAGAATCAGGCTATGCCAAATCGGTCTCTATTGTAGACATAGAGCCGGGAGGACAGGCTCAAGTTTCTGAAGTCTTGCTCTCAAGCGGAAAACCATTAGTGAAATGGAGAGCTAAAGAAGGCTTGCACCAGGTGCACCGGTGGCTGGATGAGGGAAAAGATCAAAATGCCTGGATTGATTTAGAAGTCCATTTAAAAGATACGCTGTCACTTGAAGAGATTCATAGATTACGAAATTCTCACCCCGGTTTTGTGCATATCCGACCTGTCTTTGAAAAAAACATACATGAACAAAGCCGGGAAAGCAGAGCGAATCTCCCTATAGATGAGCTTTTCGCCAAGTTTTATGAGCAGCAGACCGGGGGGGCACAGCCCGATCAGGAAACGATGAAACTCTTTCTGGACATGATTCACGATGAG
The DNA here is from genome assembly GCF_019933155.2 of Metabacillus dongyingensis. NCBI lineage: Bacteria > Bacillati > Bacillota > Bacilli > Caryophanales > Bacillaceae > Metabacillus > Metabacillus dongyingensis. The sequence goes on from NZ_CP082944.1 coordinate 1,081,261, forward strand.
CCCGAAGAAGAGGAGGACAAGGAATGAAGCCAATATCCCTTACCATTTCAGGATTGCACAGTTTTAGAGAAAAGCAGGTTATTGACTTCAGTTCTCTTTGCGAAGGCGGCGTGTTTGGCATATTCGGCCCGACAGGCAGCGGAAAATCCTCTATTCTTGATGCGATGACACTTGCTTTGTACGGAAAAGTAGAGCGGGCAGCCAATAACACTCAGGGAATTTTAAATCATGCGGAGAATGCCATTCACGTATCTTTTACATTTGAACTTGAGAATGCAAGCAGCTCCAGGCGATATTCTGTTGAACGAATGTTTAAGCGCACGGATGAGCAGCGTGTTAAAACTTCGCTTTGCCGCATCATGGAGCATACCGAAGAAAGCGTAGTTCTTGCTGATAAAGCGGCAGAAGTAAATGAAAAAGTGTATGATCTTCTTGGTCTGACAATTGATGATTTCACAAGAGCGGTCGTTCTTCCTCAAGGAAAATTTGCTGAATTCCTGTCCTTAAAGGGAGCGGAAAGAAGGCAGATGCTGCAGCGTTTGTTTCATTTAGAGCAGTATGGGGATGAGCTCGTTAAAAAGCTCAGAAAAAGATTGCTGCATGCCAAAGGGAAGCAAAACGAACTGACAGCTGAACAGGCGGGGCTTGGAGATGCTTCAAGTGAAGCAGTTAATCTTGCTGAACAAGAGCTGCAAGGGGCAAATATACTTTTTGAAAAAAGACAAAAAGAATACGATCAAACACTCAAACAATATGAAGAGTACGAAGAAGTGTGGCAGCTTCAGCTTGAAAAGGGAGAGTATGAAAGCATACAGTCAGGCCTTGAGGAGCAAAAAACTGACATTGCGGCGCTGTTGGATCGTCTGGAAGCTGCGGAGAAAGCGGACTACGTCAAGCCATATGCAGAGGCGCTTCAATCAGCTGAACAAGAAAAGAACAACAGCAGTACACAAATGAAAGAACTGCAGCAAGTCCTTATGCAGCACAAGAACCGCTATGCAAAAATAGTGAACTCCTATGAGCAAGTACGTGAAAAGAAAGCTGCAGAAGAACCCATTTTAGTGGCGAGAAAAGAACAGCTATTGCAGCTTAGGGAGTTGGAGAAAGACCTAAAAAATGAATTGACTTTCATTAAGGAATTGACGGAAAAGGCTAATGAGGCATCGAAAGATCTAAAGCAGCGGGAAGAAGCAGCGGAGCGGGCAAATGAATTATTGAAAAAAGCGCTTGAAAAGCAAAAGGCGCTAAAAGACCAAATAGATCAGAATACTGTTACTGTTCAAGAGAGAGAACAAATACGGATGGCATCCGAGCAAAGGTTTCACCTCGCTAATACGGAGGCATCCTTAGCTGAGTGGAGGAAGAGAGCGGATAAAAAAGAGGCTCTTGTCAAGCATGCAGAAGAACAGCTGAGGGACACAAGACAGAAGCACGAGGCTTGTGGCACTAAAATAAAGGAATGCTACGGTGAAGTGCAGCAATTTTATCATAGAAGCTGCGAGCTTCTTAACGTGCATCAACATCAGGCTGAAATACGCAAACGGCGCCTTTTGGATGAAAAAAACAAAGCTGAAAAACAGCGTGATCAGAAAATGGCGGCTGAGCTTGCAAAACATCTTTCACATGGCGATCCCTGTCCGGTATGCGGCTCGTCCCATCATCCGGAGCCTGCCAAAGAGACGGATCTATTAGAAATATCAGGTTCACTGGTTGAGGAGCTTGAAAAGAAAACAGCTGAAGATGCAGCAATCAGCGCGCATCTTCAGCACTTAAAAGAAAAATGGGAAGAACTCTCAAGAGAAATGATTTCTGCCTGTCCCTTTTTGTCGGAGATGGTTGTTTCTTTAAATGAAGAAGAGAACCAGGATATTGATCCCCATACGGAATATAAAGCGCTGAACCAGGATTTTCTGCAAACGAAAGAACGGTTTCAAAAGCTTCAAAGCATCGAAAGAGAATGGCAGGAGAAAATCAATCATAACCTTTATACTCATAAGAACAATGAAGAAGATTTAAAGGAATTGAATGAAAAGCATGGTCAAATTGAGTCAGAATATCTTGCCGGACTTGAAAAATGGAACGGGCAGTTCAGCGGGCTCTCCTTTCTGCAGGCAGAAGAAAAGCAGCGGCAGATCAGTGAAAAGGATGCTGTTCTTGAAGACCTGAAAGCAAGAGTGAAAATAAGCGTTCAATTTATTGAAGAAAAAGAGAAGCAAATCAAACAGCTGGAGCACGAAGCCCAGCAAATCAAAAACACTCAGATAGAGCTTTCAGCTTCGGTTCAAAATAGGCAGCAGGCAGCAGACGAGAAGCAGAAAAGGCTGAATCAAGAGACAGTAAACGGTGACATTGCCTCCTTGCTCCAAGAAACAGAGCGTACATTAGAAGAGCTTGTTCAAAAGGAAAAAAATCTTTACAAAGAGTGGCAGACTGCCCTGCAGGATGTTCAAAAGGCTGAAAGCAGCAGCCATGCAGCAGAGAAGGCATTTGAACATGCAGAGCTGCGTTTTGCCCAGTCTAAAGCGAAATGGGATCAGGTAAAGCAAGCGACTCCATTCGCAGATATTGAAGCTGCTGTGAAAGCACTGGTTTCATCTGCAGAGAAACAGAAAATGAAAGATGAAATTGATTCCTATCAGGATAAAAAGAAACAAGTACTGGCAGACTTAAAACGTGTAGAAACAAAATTGAATCATCGTTCCGTCAGCCTTGAAAAATGGACAGACATTAAGCAGCTCAAGTCTGAAAGCAAGGCACAGATTGACCTTGCAGCGGAAGAAAAAGGAGCTGCAGCAAAAGCATTGCAGCTGCTGAAAGAGAAACATAAACGCTTTATGGAAATAGAAGAAAAGCGTGTGGAACTTGACAGCCTTGCCGCGCGTCTTGAAAAACTACAATCTGTCTTTAAGGGCAACGGCTTTGTGGAATTTTTGGCAGAAGAACAGCTTCACCTGGTAGCAGAGGACGCTTCCGAACGTTTAGGACAATTGACGAGACAGCGTTATGCCATTGAAGTAGATTCGGGCGGCGGCTTTATTATGAGAGATGATGCAAATGGGGGAGTGAGGCGTCCTGTATCAAGCTTATCCGGCGGAGAAACGTTCTTGACTTCGCTTGCTCTTGCCTTGTCCTTATCCTCTCAAATCCAGCTGAGAGGGGAATATCCGCTTCAGTTCTTCTTCTTGGACGAAGGATTTGGGACTCTTGATGGGGAGCTGCTTGAAACGGTAATATCAGCCCTTGAAAAGCTGCAGTCTGACAATCTTGCTGTAGGCGTCATCAGCCATGTCCAGGAGCTTCGTGCCAGATTGCCGAGGAAGCTTATTGTAATGCCTGCTGAGCCGACTGGAAATGGAACAAGCGTATTGCTTGAAGTGATGTAGGGATAAAAAGGATGGATGGATATGGCGAAAAAAGGGCCGGGAACATGCGAGCTATGCCGACGGCAGGATGTAGAAACGACAGAACATCATTTAACTCCAAAAGAAAAAGGCGGGACCTTTTTGCCGACAGCACAGCTCTGCATACCGTGCCACAAGCAAATCCATGCTTTGTATACCAATGATGAGCTTGCCATTCGCCTGAATACAATAACAGAACTAAGGAATGACCCTAAACTTGCAAGCTATGTAAAATGGATCCGCAAGCAGCCTTCTTCAAGACTTGTCAGGACTAAAAAATCAAATGAGCGGAAGAAAAGAATATAAAATGAAAATGACGTGCTGTCTAATAGGCACGTCATTTTAGTTATTTCCAACAATATTTTGATCATTTAAATCAGGATCGATTGAATTCGTAGCACTTACAATATTATTTACGATGATAAAGTCACCTGTATTTCCCCCGCCAGAACCTGATGAAGACTTTGATGAACTCTTAGGAGAAAGATAAAACGAGTCACCGAAGTTTACAACACCGCCTCCGACAGAATTAATGCAGATAGGACCAATAATAGCTGGCATGAACGAACATCCTTTGGCTTTCTGTCATATTCACAGTCTATGCATTAAGGCTGTTTACGTTCATTCCCGCTCAGCAATTGTCTGATGTGCTTCACACGTGTTTCAGCTGAGATCGTGTTTGTGGAACCGAATTGAACAACAGCAGATGATGAAATAGATATTACTTTAACTGCCTCAACTTTAATGGTTGGATTTTCATGATGAAAAGAGGTCTGAATCTTTTCTGTGATCAGAGGTTTTGGCAAAAGCTCCGAGTAAAAGCTGTATTGCTTTAAGTCACCCTCGTTTCCCAAAAAGATTTCTGCCTCCCTTTGCACGGCATAGACGTTAGTTCGCGGAACGATATCTACACTGTCTCCGATCTGAAAAAGCGAACTGATCCCGATGGAGTTAACATACGCCTTGTTAACTATAGATAATCGATTGATCATTGCGGCTTATTGCGGTGCAAGAGGAACAAATGGACCTATAATCAATGATTCAGGCGGCGTATCAAAAACCGATGACAATGTAATGCAGTTCACATCGCCAATAAGGAAGACGCTGGAACTTGCAACAGCGGCCACTTGGATGGCACCAACTGAAAGTTCTTTATTTACTACGTTAAAATTCATGAGTTGCTGTCGACCCCTTCTTTTGGCAGGGCTTGGATAAAGTGCGTAATGGAACGCTCCACATCCTGCTTTACTTTAGATGTAATATCCTCAATTAACGCGCTGACAGGCACGGCTTCATCATATGTTCTTTGTTTTAAGTAGTATCTGATCCGGCTGTCAATTTGCTTGCGGATATCCTCAATGATAAATTCCTTATGCGCATTATCAAGCTCATAGCTATATTGTGCAGCGAGCTGTTCAATATATTTGACGCAGTCTTCGTTCAGAAAAGCAAGCAGCCTAGCCTGAACAGCTTCAAATATTTCTTCCTCGCGCTTCGTGTTATTTACTTGGTTAACTTGAAGTCCTCTTTGATCCACCTCAAAGTTTTCAATTTGATCAGGGACAGTTGGATTAAGTCCTATATTTAATGTGCCTTCCAGCGTTTCTACTTTTAATTGATCAAATTTATACTCTATTTTTTCAATTGTTGTACTAGGGCGCTTTTTCAATTCTTCTATTTCGTCCATCATGGCGGAAACAGCGGATTCAAGTTTTTTGATTTTCTGATCCTGAGCCTGAACAATTCCGTATAAATGCTGCACACACTGCACCATTGATTGATCATAGTACAATTTCATTCACCCCGCTTATAAAATCACGTACATAGTATCTAGATTTATTTATATGCACCGTACTAATAATGGGTGAATGCCTATGCCGGATTAAATTGGAGCAAGCGGAACGAATGGACCTTCTGTTTGAGTCTGCCCTCCCGGACTTACTGCAGCAGGAGCAGGTGCTGTAAATGCCCCGGTATTATAAAGGTTTGACAGCGGTTTAATAATACCTGCGCTTCCGATTTGAAGGACAGAAGAGTTGCTTACCGCCTCCACCTTCAGGTGATTAATTTGGATTGTCTGGTTAATGTAAAAATTCATGTTTTCACCTCTTTTTATGCATTTCCCGCTATTGGCTGGTCAATCGTATCGTTGTCGTAAGTATTCGTGACACTATTTTGATTGTAAATTTTCAAACCATCTCCCGTATTGAAAGATCCAGCCCCTGCAAAGGTTTTGACTTCGCTGTATGGCGAGATGGTAATGACATCCCCGATATGAACAATGCTGCTCGTACCAACGGCATTTACTTTAAATGCTCCTACTATGGCTGGCATATCCAACATCCTTTGCTTTTTGAGGTAAAGTACTGCACCTTTAAAATATCGTATGAAAGATAGGCAAACTTGTGATAAATGCGGATTTATTTAGAGGATTTTGTTTAGCGGTATCACTGCTGGTATAGAAAAAGACCAGCACAAATTGCTGGTCCTTTCAATTAAAGCCGGTTTCACTTTTTTAGTTATTTCATTCCCGATATCGTATATCCTTCAATGATGTGCTTCTGAAATAAGATGAAAATGATTATGATTGGAACAACCATAAAGGTTGATCCAGCCATCTGAAGGGCAAAGTTTCCGCCATACTGGCCTTTTAATAAAGACAAACCAACTGAGAGGGTATACAGTGCTTCGTCATTTGCGATAATCAATGGCCAGAGGAAGCTGTTCCATCCTGCAATAAATGTCAGGATTCCCTGAACAGCAAGAATCGGCTTAGATATCGGCAGAACGACTTGTACGAAGACGCGAAATTCGCTTGCCCCATCCAGTCTTGCCGCCTCAAGTAATTCATCTGGTATTGTGGACATAAATTGCCTGAACAGAAAAATACTGAAGGCTCCAACAAGACCAGGCAGGACAATTCCAGCCATTGTATTTGTCAGCTGCAATTGATTTAAAATTAAATAAACAGGAATCATAGTGACTTGTCCAGGAATCATCATAGTAGCAAGCACCATATAAAAAATCTTTTCTCTTCCTTTAAAATTAAATTTTGCAAATGCATAACCCGCCATCGCATTTAGAAACAATCCAGCAAAAGAAAAAAGCACTACGATAATGGTGTTTTTTAAGTAAACGGTAAAATTCATGTTTGCGAACAGATTAACAAAATTTTCAAGAGTAAATTCACTTGGCCATAATGTTGGCGGTATCTGCATGACTTCACTCTCAGTTTTAAAAGCAGAGAGTATCATCCATATGAATGGAATGGAGATAAGAAAGCCGCCAATTGTTAAAATGATGCCAAGTGTCCACTGTTTATAACGCTCTTTTGAAGTTAAATACACAGGCTGTTTCATTGTCTTTGTTTTCATCGTTTTCACCTCTTCATCCTCAATAATCAACATCTTTCTTCTGTAATCTGAATTGAATCATTGTCACAATGATGATGGCGATAAACAAGATAAACGAGCCAGCAGCTGCATAGCCAAAGTTGCTGAGCTGAAATCCATTACGGTAAATAAATAAGGCGACGGAGGTTGTGCTGTCAAGCGGTCCGCCCTTCGTCATAATAAATGGTTCCTCAAAAAACTGCAGCCAGCCAATCATCGTAGTAATCGAGACAAAGAAAATCGCATAGCGCAGCAAAGGGATGGTTATTTTTGTTAACTGTTTCCAATCACTTGCACCGTCAAGCTGAGCCGCCTCATAATACGTTTTGGGGATACCTTGAAGCGCTGCTAAAAAAATAATCATATTGATCCCAATAGCCCGCCATAATGCTAATGCAATTAATGATACTTTTGCCATAACAGGGTGCTGCAGCCAGGGGACAGGAGGAATGTGGAGAAGCTCCAATATGTAGTTAAACAAACCAAATTGAGGGTTATATAAATAACTCCATACAACGGCGACTGCCACAACATTAGTGATCGAGGGCATGTAGAATACAGCTCTGAAGGCTTTAAAAATACGTGCTTTTCCATAGTTAATAAGCAAAGCGATTCCAAGGGAACAGATAATCACAAGCGGAACCCCAAAGATTACATAAAAAAGGGTGTTAAGGATAGATTTAATGAAAATCTCATCGCTTAAAACATCTGTATAATTTCGCAGCCCAATAAAGTTAATAGTTGACCAATCTGCTAAGCCTGCTAAATCAATATCAGTGAAACTGATGATCAGCGCCACGAAGATTGGCAGCAATGAAAACAAGAACAACAAGATAATCGCAGGCGCTATGAAGAAATATGGTGTTTTGTTGTTAATGATGGTTTTCAAGGGAATCCCTTCTTTCACGTTAGCCGAAATAATTGATGATGTCTGACAGACAGAGGATTCTGCCTGTCAGCACAATGCTGTCACCTTATTTGTTTAAAATTTCTTCGGACTTCTTGTTGAATTGATCTAATTCTTTTTCAACATCTGCACCGCCGCGGTAAATCTTTTCAAAAGTGCTTAAGTAAGTTTGTGCGATTTTTTCCCATTCCTTCATAACAGGCATTGATTGTGAATGCTTCATTTGCTCTCCAAACGTTTTGTAAAGAGGGTTTTCTTTTAAGGATTCATCTTCCCAAGCTGCTTTTGTTGATGGCAGTGAATTTGTCATTTCCATCCACTTAAGCTGTGTTTCAGGTTTACTCATGTACGCTAAGAATTTCAGAGATGCATCTTTATTTTTTGTATGTTCAAAGATCGATAGATTTGATCCGCCAAGTGCCGAGATATTATTTTCTTTTGCAGGAAGAACAGCAGTAGCCCATTTTCCTTCAAGTTCTGGTGCCTGGTCATTAATCAGTTTAATCATCCATGGGCCGCTGATGAACATTGGAAGAATACCGTCATCACGGAAGCCTTGGATGATATCAATTCCCAGTTCATCTTTAGGCGCTGAACCATTCTTGAAAAATCCGTTTAAGTACTCAACAGCTTCAGTAAATTCAGGTTCGTTAAACAGCGGCTTATTTTGTTCATCAAGCAGGGTTGAACCATTTTGTCTTGCGAACATGAATGCCAGGCTTTGTTCTTTTATATCAAGGCTTATGCCATACTTGCCTTTGCCGCGTTCAGATAATTTTTTTGCTGCATCCTGAAGTTCATTCCATGTCTTTGGTGCTTCGTTATAGCCTGCTTCTTTTAGTAAATCTGTACGATAATAGAGAACTCGCGTATCAATGTACCAAGGAACTCCAACCGTTTTATCTTCAAATTTCGTTGTTTCTACGGATCCTTCATAATACTTGGCAGGATCAAGTTCTGGATAATCTTTGATATGGGGTGTTAAGTCCATTAATGCATTTGCAGAAGCAAATTCAGGAATCCAAGTCGTCCCCATCTGCAGTACATCAGGGCCTTTTTTTGAAGCAACAGCGGTTAATAATTTATCATGCGCTGTATCCCATGGAATTGCCTGAACTTTTACGTCAATTTTCGGGTTTTCCTTTTCAAATTCATCAGCAATTTTTGGAAGGGACTTCGCTTCCTCGCCCATGCCCCATACTGTGATCGTGGTTTTATCTGATGATGCAGAATTACTTGAACAGCCTGCAAGCGTACCGGAAACCAGCAATGTGCCTAATACTGCTGCACTGATCCATTTTTTGCTTTTAAATTTAGCAGAATTCTTCTTCATTTTATTTCCCCCAGTTCATGTAAGTCATTGACCTGAATCAATGGTTTAAACTCCAAGCATTAAAAGTATGAAATGTGTAAGATTGAAAGATTTAACCCATCCCCCTTTAGTGAAACGTTTCTATTAAGAAGAAAAAATATAGATTGACTGATTACAGCAACGTTAATCCATCCTTTTGCAAAGTAAGAAATAAACTAAAAGGTGTAGAAACGTTTCGATAGGGCTATTATAATTGAGAGTGTAATCGTTTTCAACATAAAAATTTCAGATTATATTAATTTTTACAACACATTCCGATCATATATATACGGATAAATTAGAAATATGGATAATTAACACCTTTAAAAACGTTTCGATATAGTTTGACTGATAAAATGAAAGCGTTTATAATCCAATTAAATAGTAAATCGAAACGTTTTTATTGCATATTCTAAAAAGCTGCTAATATATGGGGGATGAAAAATAGTGAAGCAGAAACTAAACTCTATGATCCAAAAGATGACACTAGATGAAAAGATTGCTCAGTTTATTCAGCTCGCAGCTCCTTTTTATAAAGGAGCAAGCAGTGAAGGGCAAATAACAGGCCCTATGGCAGACATGGGAATCACAAAGGATGTCATTCAAAATAGCGGCTCCGTTTTAGGTGCATCAGGAGCGCAAGAAACAATGGATATTCAAACTGCCCATATGAAAGAAAACCGATTAGGAATACCGCTATTATTCATGGCGGATGTGGTTCACGGTTATAAGACAATTTTTCCTGTACCGCTTGCTGTCGGATGCTCATGGGATCCTGAATTAGCTGAAAAAAGTGCGGAAATTGCTGCTAAAGAAGCAGCTGTGTCTGGGGTTCATGTGACATTTGCACCCATGGTTGATTTAGTCCGCGATCCGAGATGGGGTCGAGTGATGGAATCAACAGGAGAAGATCCATATCTTAATAGTCTATTTTCAAAAGCATTCGTTCTCGGTTTTCAGGGTGCGGATTTAACATCCGATCTGAATCGGGTAGCGGCGTGCGTGAAGCACTTTGCCGCTTATGGTGCCGCAGAAGGCGGACGTGATTACAATACCGTTGATATGTCTGAGCGTGCGCTGCGTGAATATTATCTTCCCTCTTATAAGGCAGCGCTTGATGCAGGCTGCGAGATGGTTATGACGGCTTTTAATACGGTAGATGGCATTCCTGCAAGCGGAAATAAAAAGCTGATGCGGGATGTACTGAGAAATGAATGGGGATTTGACGGTGTTCTTATTTCTGATTGGGGAGCAGTCAAAGAGCTGATTCCCCACGGCGTCGCCGCTGATGAATCAGAAGCAGCCCTTAAAGCTTTCCAGGCAGGAGTTGATATTGAAATGATGACTGCTTGTTACGTAAAACATTTAAAGAGTTTAATAGATGCCAATTTGCTCGATGAAAGGCTTGTTGATGAAGCAGTCATGAGAATTTTGGAGCTGAAGCAAAAATTAGGATTATTTGATAACCCGTATCGGGGTGCAGATGTGCAGCTTGAAAAAGAAGTAGTTCTTAGCAGGGAGCACCGCCAAACAGCGAGAGAGCTTGCAGCCAAGTCTTGTGTTCTATTAAAGAATAAAAACGTTCTTCCTTTGAAGGCAAGCCAGAATATAGCGCTCATTGGACCGTTTGCGGAAAGCGGAGATCTTTTAGGGCCATGGTCATGGCTCGGTTCAAAAAATGAAACGGTAAAGCTTATAGATGGGTTTCAAATGAAAATAGATTCTTCAAAGCTCCAGACTGCCATAGGCTGTGAGATTGAAGATGGGGATAAAAGTCAGCTTGAAGAAGCTCTAAAGGCAGCACAAAAAGCGGATGTGATCGTTCTTGCTTTAGGCGAGCATTCTGGTATGAGCGGAGAAGCAAAAAGCAGGTCTAATATCCGTCTTCCTGAAATACAGGTTGAGTTAATCAAGACAATGAAACAGCTGCATAAACCGATTGTAACAGTTCTCTTTAATGGCCGTCCTTTGGATTTGCACGGTGTGATCGATCAATCGGATGCTGTCCTGGAAGCGTGGTATCCTGGGACAGAGGGCGGTGCAGCCATAGCAGATTTATTATATGGAGACGTTCATCCATCAGGTCGTTTATCAATGTCATTTCCATACTCTGTCGGACAAGTGCCTGTCTACTACAATAGCTTCAACACCGGCCGCCCGCCTGAAAATGCACAGGATGAGTATGTTTCGAAATATTTGGATATCCCTAATGAACCGCTGCTTCCTTTTGGATTCGGTCTAAGCTATACAAACTTTGCTTATAGCGGTGCCCGCCTATCTGCAGATGAGATTACACAAAATGAGACTTTGCAAGTATCAGTGAAGGTGACAAATACGGGAGAAGCAGCAGGGGAAGAAACCGTACAATTATACGTTCAAGATATTGCTTGCGAAGTAATCCGTCCTTTAAAAGAACTAAAAGATTTCCGGAAAATTCACCTCCAGCCGGGGGAAACAAAAGAAGTGACCTTCAAATTATCCGAAGCAAAGCTTCGCTACCATCATTCAGATCTGACCTATAAAAGTGACCCTGGCAAGTTTCGTATTTATATAGGTCCAAACAGTGCGGATGTTATGGCTCTGCCATTCGAATTATTGAAAGAATATGAGGGATAAAAACATGACAATGATGACGGATTCAACATTTGAAATTAAAGCGGGAGATTTTTGCTTCAGCTTTTTTAACAGCGGTGATCTGCGATTAGCCGCCCATAAAGACACAATGATTAATCAGTGGATTGCAAATCCAATAGACGGTTCATTAAATAATCTGTATTTGCGCTTGCATAAAGAGAATGAGATTGAATTTTTCCCTTTGATTGGCGTACAATCCAACAGCACAGTATCATTTTCAGATTCCGAGGTTATTTGGGAAGGAAAAGCAGAACAAGTTTCTTATCAAGTGACGTTTCATTTAACAAAAAGAGGCATTTGGTATTGGAATATTGATCTTGATGGGCATGACGTAAGTGCAGACGTAGTTTATGGACAAGATATAGGAATTGCAGACAAAGGGGCTGTCCGTACAAACGAAGCATACCTTTCCCAATATATTGATCATCGTGCATTTGAACATGATCGTCTCGGATATGTGGTCTGCTCCCGCCAAAATCAGCCTCAGAGTTCTGGTTTTCCTTATATTCAACAGGGTGCTCTGACAAAAGCTGCTGGTTACTCAACGGACGGATTTCAGTTTTATGGATTATCTTATAAAGAAAAAAACATTCCTGAAGCTTTACTGAAAAAAAATCTGGCAAATGAAGTGTACCAATATGAATTTGCTTATACAGCCCTTCAATCTGAAAGAGTGACATTAGAAGGCAAAGCCCAGGTTGTTTTTTATGGGCTGTTTAAAGAAAATCATCCGGAAGCCGTTGCCGTACTGGAATATTCAAATGAGGCAGAGGATGCTTGGAACGAATACCGGACAGAAAGCAGGAAACAATCTCAATCTATTGAAAAGGTTTCAATATCTTCTGACATAGGAACTCCGTTAAAAACATTATCTATGTCTTTAGAAGAAATTAATCAATTCTTTCCAAACAGACATCAGGAAGAATGGGAAGGAGACACCCTGCTTTCCTTCTTTACAGATACACATGAGCATATCGTTTTAAAGGAAAAGGAAATGCTTGTCGAACGTCCGCATGGCCATATTCTGATGACCGGGAACAATGATAAAGTGTCCGAACACATCCTGACTACCTCTTCCTTTATGTATGGGGTATTTAACTCGCAGCTTGTAATCGGCAATACATCCTACAATAAAATGTTAACAAATACTCGTAATGCGCTGAATGTGATGAAAACATCCGGACAGCGCATATACGCGGAAATCGAAGGCGTTTATCAGCTTTTAACTATGCCTTCGCTGTTTGAAATGGGATTCAATTATGCCCGCTGGTACTATAAGCTTGAAAAAGATATGCTGATTATTACAAATTTCACGACAGTTGATTCACCTGAAGTTCATTTGCATGTCCGTTCTTTAAATGGCAGCGCCTATCGCTATCTTGTTACGAACCAAGTTTCAATGAACAATAATGAATATGAGACCTCGTTCAAAATGGTGAAAGATGGACAAACTCTCACTTTTCATGCAGATGCTGCTTCAGATAGTGCTGGTGTTTATCCGGAATTAAAATATCGTCTTCATCTAGATGGTGCAAATGCGGTGATCAAAGATGAAAGCACACTTGCTCAAAATGCGGAGCCCCATTCTGCTTCCTTAGTTGTAATGGAGCTATCCGCATCAAATGAATGGACCATTCGAATCACGGGGCATCTGAACGGGGAAGAACGGTCTTCATCACTTCTTGACGCAGAACAGGAAATTGAGCGCTATCGTACGTTTTATAAAGGGGTAATGAATGGATTCCATTTATCAATGCCAGGCGGTGAATCTGAAGAAGTTGAAAAGGTAAATGACCTTGCCTGGTGGTACACACATAACATGCTTGTGCATTATTCTGTTCCTCACGGCCTTGAGCAATACGGAGGAGCCGCATGGGGCACACGGGATGTATGCCAGGGGCCGGCTGAATATTTCATGGCAACCCAAAACTATGATTCCGTTCGCGAAATGATCAAAATCGTGTACTCTCATCAATATGAAGATGATGGAAATTGGCCGCAATGGTTTATGTTTGACAACTATTTTAAGATTCAGCATGGAGAAAGTCACGGTGACATTATCGTCTGGCCTCTTAAAGTATTGGGTGATTACCTTGCTGTTACGAAGGACTACAGTATTTTAACTGAAAAAGTGCCTTATACCATCCGCGGATCTTTTCAATTTACAGATGGAGAAAAAACAATTTTAGAGCATGCAAACAAGGAAATTGACTATATTAAAGAGCACTTTTTACATGACACCTGTTTATCTTCTTACGGGGACGGAGATTGGGATGATACTCTTCAGCCGGCAAATGCCAGTCTGAAAAAATACATGGTCAGCAGCTGGACAGTGGCATTGACATATCAGGTGATCAGCCAGTTTTCACAATGTCTGAGGGAAGTGGATGAGAAAGAGGCAGAAAGCCTTTTGAATCTTGCTGCAGGAATTAAAGCTGATTTCAATAAATATATGCTTCAGACTGATGTGATTCCTGGGTTTATTTATATGGAAAAAATGGGTGAGGAAGAGCTTATGCTGCATCCTGATGATACGAAAACAGGCATCAGCTATCGGCTTCTTCCAATGACGCGGAGCATGATCAGTGAATTGCTGACGCCAGAACAGGCGGAAGCACATTACAAGCTGATTAAACGTGAACTTTACTGCCCGGACGGTGTCCGATTAATGAACCGTCCAGCAAAGTATGCAGGAGGGGTAAGCACTCACTTCAAACGGGCAGAACAAGCAGCAAATTTCGGACGTGAGGTAGGACTTCAATATGTTCATGCTCATATCCGTTATGTTGAAGCGATGGCTAAGCTCGGAAAAGTAGATGAGGTTTGGGACGGACTTTCGATTATTAATCCGGTTGGCATTATTCAATCCGTCCCAAACGCGGAACGCCGCCAAAGCAATGCGTACTTCAGCAGCTCGGACGGGAAATTCAATACTCGCTATGAAGCACAAGAAAGGTTTAACGAATTGCGCGATGGCACAGCTCCTGTGAAAGGCGGATGGAGAATTTATTCAAGCGGGCCTGGCATTTATATGAATCAATTAATTTCCAATTGCCTCGGAATCCGGCAATTTCAAGGTGACTTAATCATCGATCCCGTGATTCCTCAAAGATTAGATGGCCTTAAATTCCAATTTGAGTATATGGGACGGCAAATAACGTTTAATTATCACATAAAAGGTAAAAAACTAAGCCATGTTCTAATTAATGGAAATGAGATTGAAGGGGAAGTCCTAAAGAATCAATACCGCGCGGGCGGTTTACGCATTTCAAGAGATGAACTGGAAAAAGGGCTTGAACACCATACAGCTGAGATTGAAATCTTCATGTAAAGCACAGATACGGTATAATTGCCCGCCAACTTGTATAATAGCTGTAATGATAAGGGAAGAGATAGGAGAGAGTTTCTTGGTCAGTATTAAAGATATTGCTAAAAAAGCAGGAGTTTCCATTTCGACGGTTTCATACGCACTAAACGGCAGCCCGAAAGTAACAGAAGAAACCTCTGCCAAAATTTTAGCTATTGCCAAAGATTTAAATTATATTCCTAATGCTTCGGCCCGTAACCTTAAAAAGAGAGAGACGAAAGTCATTGGTGTCTATTTGACTGATTTCAGCGGAGCATTTTATGGCCAATTGCTTCAGGGGATTTTGGAATCTCTCAGCAGGAACGACTACGGACTGATTGTGTGCAGCGGAGAGCATTCTCACCGGTATTTGCCTGAGCGCATGATTGATGGTGCAATTGTTCTCGATTCAACTTTTTCAAGCGACGAACTTTTGACGTATGCAGAGCGGGGGCACAAAATTGTGATTCTCGACCGGCAAATTGAACATCCCAATATTAATCAGGTTTTATTGGATAATAAAGCTGGCGCCACACTTGCCATTGATCATATTGTTGAAAAAGGACATACAAAACTGTATGTGGTGACAGGTCCGGAAGATTCATTTGATTCTATGCAGAGATTACACGCAGTAAGACAAGCCGCAAAAAGGTATCGGCATATAGAATATACAGAAATAGCAGGGGACTTTACTAAAGAAGCAGGTGAGCGGGCCGCTGAGCAAATAATGAATGAATATGATCAAATTGCTGCTGCCTTTTGTTTAAATGATGAAATGGCTATCGGCATGTACAATTATTTGGCTAATACAGAGTACAGGGCAGGAGAGCATATTCATATCATCGGATTTGACAACCTGGAGGTTTCACATTACACTAAGCCCCGTCTATCTACAATTGACTATTCAAAACGCAAATGGGGTGCACTGGCTTCTGAGCAATTATTGAAGCTGATCAAGGGTGTTCCTGTTGAAAATGAACGGATTTATGTTACCTTGATTGAAGGCGAATCGATTAGTGAAAAAAAAGCTTAAATGTATAAGGCGGGAGTGAAAGGAATCAGTCAGGATTCTTTTCATTCCCGTCTTTGTTTGTTCACTGACAAAATTTAATTTTGCCTGCTGTACAACCCCTAAACGTAGTGAGAAATCTATATTTAGGATCTGGCGGTGCCGTGTTTTGTATTTCTTTTTCAGAGAAGATGTTTCATACTGTAGATAGAATGAGAGGACAGCAGGTACAAATAAAAAAACTCTTATATGTTTTTCTTTGGTAAAAAATATAGTTCATGATAAGGATTACTCCATAAAAAATGATGGTATCAGAGACGGGAATATTATTAGCAGCATTAAATACTGTCATTGATAGATAATCCTAATTTCTCTTGTTTTTAATTTATTTTAAAAAACAAGTGTGCTCAATACTTAACGGGTTCGGTTCAAAGGTGCAAAATGAATATTCACAATAAAATTGTTGAATGACCATAAAGATGTTTAATTACAAATTAAGTTGCTACATTTACAATAAAGTTTGAAAACCCAGCCATGTTATTCCATTAAAGGGCCATTTAATTGAGTAAGAGGTTGAACAAAACTCCACTTTTTTATGCAACTTCCAGGCTTCTTAAGAAGCCCAAAAAGTATAAATGTATACCTCCATTATGTCCTCGACCTTTGGTTTGAGAAAAGGGTTAGAAAACAGTGCAAAGGACAAGCATAAATAGTGAGATATGCAGATGATTTTGTTTGTTGTTTTCAATATAAGAGTGAAGGTCAGGAATTCTTCCATTCTTTAAAGATGAGATTAAAGAAGTTTAACCTAGAAATAGCTGAGGATAAAACCAAAATTATTCCCTTCGGGAGGTTTGCGGAGAAAAATGCAAATCAAAAGGGAGAGGGTAAACCAGCAACCTTTGATTTCTTAGGCTTTACAAACTCAAGGAATCTAAAGAATGGTTAAAGAATAATAGAAATAAAGATATTCATATGATTATGGATAGATTCAAACGCTCACTAACAGGTTATTACAACTATTACTGCATCACAGATAATACCCAAAATGTTAACAACTTCAAAGACAAAATCCAATACTTATTGTTTAAGTGGCTCAATAGAAGAAGTCAAAGAAAATCCTTTACTTGGGGTAAGTACAGACTCTTTCTTGATAAATATCCACTACCATCACCAAGAATTAAAGTGAATATATACGATTTAAGAAAAGAGATTAGCTACATTCTGTAAATGATGACTAGGAGGAGCCGTGTGCGTTAATAGCGCAAGCACGGTTCTGTGAGGGGGGAGAAACACAATCTACCGCAAGGTAGAGAGGTTCTCTTCTACTCGACTTGTTTAAATAGAATCTTTTAAAACAATAAATGCATGAATTCCAAAGAAGGAGATTCATGCATTTATTGTTTTTTCATGTATCATTCTAAAACGCTTTATATCTTCTCTTGGTGGTAACCCAAACATCCGAGAATATTCACGACTGAATTGAGAAGGACTTTCATAACCAACCCTAAATGCTACATCGGATGCATCTGAAGACTCAGATAATAACAAACGGCGTGCTTCTTGAAGTCTCAGATGTTTTTGGTATTGAATCGGACTCATAGCAGTAACCTCTTTAAAATGCTTGTGTAGCGTTGCTACACTCATACTTGCTATTTCCGCAAGTTCTTCAACCCTGATTGTTCTTTCAAAGTTGTTCATAATATGTTCGATAACATCTTTGATACGTAAGGTACTACTCCCCTGTACTGCGATTTGTTGCAATGTAGCCCCTTGTTCTCCGTTCAGTACCCTATATAGAATTTCCTCCTTGAACAAAGGTGCAAGTACAGGAATATCCTGTGGATTGTCTAGTAAACGTACTAATCGGATCACAGCATCCAACAAAGGCGAATCTATACGGCTAACATACATAGCTCGTTTAGTGGTGCCTTTGGACTGGACAAATAACTCTGAATCCCTTAAAACATCTAATATTTCACTTGGGTTAAACTCAAGTTTGAAAGCTAAATATGGAGATTCGGGAGTGGCTTGGATGACCTGACCAGTTATAGGCAAATCAACTGATGCTATAAGGTAATCTGAAGGTCCGTACTTATAGCTTTCCCGTCCCAATAATATCTCTTTATCACCTTGGACGGTAATACACAAGGAAGGGTTGTGAACTCCATAATTTGGACCTGTAACATCGGAGAAACGAGACAAAAATAAATATGGAATAGTTGTAGAATAATATCCATCCTGACCCGTGTGCCTTTCAACTAAGTCAGCAAGTGTTTCTTGCTTTAAAGGTAATTCTTTAAACATAATATCATTCCCCCGTTAGGTGATTATTTAAATCTTGCTACATATTCATAGGATTTATAAATGGGATTAAGAGGATTAGGCAAATGTTTAAGATTAATTTGATAACGGTGGCTTTTGAGTCTGCTGCATAATAAGTTTATGCCACTGTAATACTCTTACTATCAAAATAGATAAATAAGCAAATAGGAGGAATTATTTATGCAAAAAGTAACATTAAACAATGGTGTTGAGATGCCTATTCTTGGCTTTGGGGTTTTTCAAATTCAGGATGAAAACGAATGTGAACAAGCTGTATATGATGCAATTATGGCAGGCTATCGTCTAATCGATACAGCTGCTTCCTATCTAAACGAAGAAGCTGTCGGTATAGCAATCAAGAGAAGTGGTGTTCCAAGAGAAGAATTATTTATTACTACAAAACTTTGGGTTCAGGATGCTGGTTATGAAAGCACAAAGAAAGCATTCACAAAATCACTCGAAAGACTTCAATTAGATTATTTAGATTTATACTTGATTCATCAGCCATTTGGTGATGTATATGGTTCATGGCATGCAATGGAAGAATTGTACCGAGATGGAAAGGTTAGGGCAATTGGAGTAAGTAATTTCCATCCAGATCGTTTAGTTGATTTAATTATTCATAATGAGGTAGCTCCTGCCGTAAATCAAGTTGAAACTCATGTCTTTAACCAGCAAATCGAAAGTCAAAACATTATGATAGAGAACAATGTTCAGATAGAGTCATGGGGACCGTTTGCTGAAGGGAAAAATAACATGTTCCAGAACGAATTATTAGTATCAATAGCAGAAAAGTATAATAAATCTGTTGCGCAGGTTGTCTTACGATGGTTGACACAAAGAGGTGTCGTGGCGATTCCGAAGTCTGTTCGTAAGGAAAGAATCGAAGAAAATATCAATATTTTCGACTTCGAATTAAGTCCAGAGGATATGGAAAGAATCGCAACGTTAGATACGAAAGAGAGCTTATTCTTTTCACATAGAGATCCTGCAATGGTGAAAGGGATTGGTACTCATAAAATTCATGACTAATTTTCATCGTAAAGTTAAAAAAACAAGGGATTTCCTTAGGGAAAACCTTGTTTTTTTATATTAAAATCAACTCTTATTCAACAATCGGGGGCGTTTGCTGCATAATGTGGTAGCTCGCTTCATTAATAATCATATTAACTTTTTATTTTGTTTAAGGGGTAAACCAATGAAAAAAAGAATTAGGAAAAAGCTTAATAAGAGGAACAGAGAAGAATTAGTCAAAGCCATTTATGAAGGTCATTTTAGAAAAGTGAAATTGTTAGTTCGAAGTAATTCAAGTGCAGATAACAAAGACGAGGATGGATGGACCCCACTCCATTGGGCAACACAAGTATGCCAAATGGAGATTATCCAATACCTTTTGTCTAAGGGAGCTAACATCAATACCAGGGATATTAACGGCTTTTCTCCGTTGTATCAAGCAGCCTCTGAAGGTCGTTATAAAAACCATTTCTAAGGACTTTGAAGCCACATATAACATTGACTTGAATATGATATTCAACAATCGGGGACGATTGCTTAACAAAGTGTCGCCTCTTCTTATTAGTAAAGGGCAGTTTAATGGAGCAAGCGGATTCTGAAGTTCTTCTACATAAGGGCCATTTAATGGAATAAATCTAACCGTTTCTAGAGGAAACGGTCAGATTGACGAGAGAAAGTTTATTCACTCGTATTTCTTTAAAACAATAGCTGCATTATGACCTCCGAAACCAAATGAGTTAGATAGACCCGTATTTATTTTCACTTGGCGAGCAACAGATGGTACATAATCTAGATCACATAATGGATCAGGATTTTCTAAGTTAATTGTTGGAGGAACTATCCCTTCCTTTATGCTCATTGCTAAAGCAATTGCTTCAACTCCACCAGCTGCCCCTAACATATGACCAAGCATAGATTTATTAGCTGTTACTGGAATCTGATAAGCTTGTTTTCCAAACAGCTGCTTAATAGCCATCGTTTCAGAGATGTCCCCCACTTTTGTACTTGTTGCATGGGCACTAATAACATCAATTTCTTCAGGCGATAAATTGGCATTTTTTAAAGCTGATCTCATTGCAAGATAGGCACCTTTACCTTCCGGATGTGTAGCTACGATATGGTGTGCGTCTGAACTTGCACCATATCCAATAACTTCTGCATAAATCTTTGCGTCTCTACGTAAAGCATGAGATAAAGATTCTAAGATTAGAATTCCAGCTCCTTCTGACATGACAAATCCGTCTCGATTTTCATCAAATGGACGACTAGCTTTAGTAGGCTCATCGTTTCTTGTTGATAGTGCTGTAGCATTACCAAAGCTTGCTATTGATAAATCTGTTATAGCTGCCTCCGTTCCACCCGCAAACACAACGTCAACTTCTCCATAACGAATTAATCTAAAGGCTTCTCCAATAGCTGTATTTCCAATTGCACAAGCAGAAACAGGCGACATAGAAGGCCCCATCGCGTTCCACTTGATACTAATTTGTGCTGCTGCAGCATTAGAAATCATAGCAGGTACTAGGGTCGGGCTGACTCTTCTTGGCCCCTTCTGCCTAAGCGCATCAATATTTTCAATGAAGGTTTCAATTCCACCTATACCTGAACCTACGTATACGCCAAACCTTTCTACATCTATACGATCGAGGTCTAACTCAGAATCTGCCCAAGCTTGTTCAGCTGCAGCCAAAGCAAATTGAGAAAAGCGATCTAAACGTCTTGCTTCGTTCTTTCCTAAAACTTCATCTGCATCAAAATCTTGGACGATACCTGCAATTTTTGTTTTATGATTAGTAACATCAAATGTATCAATAGTGGATATACCAGATTCCCCGTTAATCAGATTGTTCCAAAATGTTTTGATGTTGTTTCCTATAGGAGACACTACTCCCATACCGGTAATCACAACTCTTTCCACTTTTCATCCCTCCAAATCAATAATTTACTTGTATTTTACATCTCTTTTATCCTATTACAAGGGATAGTTTATCCTGGTATAATTACTACTAGGTTAAATTGATAAGATGAGGAGTTTTAAAAATGAATGATCAAACTAGGCTTGAAGCTTTGTCGACATTCTTAAAAGCTAAGCGTGCCCAAATTAAGCCAGAGTCTATTGGTTTGCCTGCCGGAACCCGGAGAAGGACACCTGGGTTACGAAGAGAAGAGGTTGCACAATTAGCAGGTGTTAGTACCACTTGGTATACATGGCTAGAGCAAGGAAGAGATATAAAAGTTTCTTCAATCGTACTTGATTGTATTTCTGCAGCTCTACAATTAAATAATGATGAAAGAGACTACATATATGACCTAGCATTAGAGGCAAAATCAGAAATTACCCATCAAGAAAAGGATCAATCAGAGCTTAGCCCTTCTTTAAAGCGAATACTAGCTGAATTAATATATTGTCCGACTATCATTACGGATCGACATTGCCATATTGTGGGCTGGAATCCTGCAGCTGCTCATGTTTTTTTAGATTTTGAACGAATACCGAATGATCAAAGAAATTTGATTCGTTTAGTGTTCACTAGAAAAGAATTAAAAGCATTGGCCGTCAATTGGGAACATTTTGCGAAAGGTTTTCTTGCTATTTTCCGTACCTATTATGGACACTATTTAGGCGATGAATGGTACAACCAATTTATTAAAGAAATGAGTCATTCACATTCAGAATTCCAGGATTTATGGCAAGAAAGTCAAGTGAGTAAGGCTCCAGAAATGGTAATTGAATTTAGACATGCTAAAGCAGGCAAAATGTTGTTTAATTTAACTTCTCTTCAAGTTCAAGGTGATATGGATTTGCGGTGCAGTATCTATACACCAGTAGAGGAAACAGATACAGAAAATAAATTAAAGCGATTAATGAAGAGGGTTTCCGTTGAAAATTAATAAAGTAATTTCATTACACTAGCGAAATGATACTGATTACTTAACGAAGTTATTATTCCTTTTGGTAAAAAGAGTTAACTTTACTGTTGTCCTCTTGTTCTGCCATGATGCTTTGAAAATACTGAACTTCTATATTGAAAAGAGATCAGTAAATTATGTAGTAGATGTCGATATTAAAGGATTCTTTGACAACGTTGAGCACAAATGGATGATGGAGTTCTTAAAACTTCGAATCGCTGACCCTAACCTACTAAGAATAATTGGTAGGTTTCTTAAAGGTGGATACATGGAGGAAAGTAAGAAATACAAAACAGACAATGGCACACCGCAAGGTGGAGTAATATCTCCGGTATTAGCCAATGTGTATCTCCATTATGCCCTCGACTTATGGTTTGAGAAAAAGGTCAAGAAACAATGCAAGGGACAGGCATATATAGTAAGGTATGCAGATGATTTTGTGTGGTGTTTTCAATATCAGAGCGAAGCTCAGGAATTCTTCCAATCATTAAAATTTAGATTAAAGAAATTTAACTTGGAAATTGCCGAGGATAAAACCAAAATTATTCCCTTCGGGCGTTGTGCCGAAAAATATGAAAAGCAAAAGGGAAATAGTAAACCAGCAACCTTTGATTTCCTAGGCTTTACACACTATTGTGGGAAAAGTAAACAAGGGAAATTTCGGGTGAAACGGAAATCGAGTAGAAAGAAAGTCCAAGGTAAATTAAAAGAGTCTAAAGAATGGCTGAAGAAGAATAGAAATAAAGATATTCAAATGATCATGGACAGATTTAGACGCTCGCTTATAGGTTATTACAACTATTATTGCATCACTGATAATACCCAAAATGTTACCAACTTCAAAGACAAAATCGAGACCTTACTGTTTAAATGGCTCAATAGAAGAAGTCAAAGGAAATCCTTTACATGGGATAAATTCAGACTATTTCTTGATAAATATCCACTACCTTCACCAAGAATTAAAGTGAATATATATGATTTAAGAAAAGAGATTAGCTACATTCTGTGAATGATGACTAGGAGGAGCCGTGTGCATTAATAGTGCAAGCACGGTTCTGTGAGGGGACGGAGTGCAATTTACCGTAAGGTAGAAAGGCTCCCTTCTACTCGACTTCTGCAGCAAGAATTGTGATCTTTCTTTATGTTAAGGGCCATTTTCTTGAATAAGAAGTTGCATAAAATCCCACTTTTTTATACAGCCACCAGGTGCGCTTGAGTGTGCGCAAACTTTTATTAATGATAAAATCCTGCATAAACAGTAAATAGTGACAGGTTGAACCCCTTAGTTCCCAAGGTGTTTTATAAGAGGGAGCTTCTGTTAGGACATATTATGTCAACCTAATATATTAACATATATACATAATTTTTGTTCTTTTTTGGAAATATAAAATTGTACCGTTTATAAGAAATAGCGTGGAAAAATGAGAAGTAATGAACTTTCTGAAAGTAGTAACCCTGAATTGTGAATAAGGAAGTGACCAGCAATGATTACCAGTTTTAAAGACCGAATCACGACTGAGCAAGTAACTGTTATTGTAATCAATGCTATATTCGGGGTAGGAATCCTCACCTTGCCCAGAACTGCAGTAGAGAAGGTGAAAACCCCAGATATATGGATCAGCGTTATTTTAGGCGGTCTGATCGCGATGATCGCAGGAGTGATCATTGTTAAATTAAGCCAACAGTTTCCCGGAAAAACCTTTTATGAATACAGTCAAGAAATTGTTGGTAAATGGGTTGGAGGGTTACTTAGTCTGCTTATTGTATGTTATTTTTTTACAGCTTGTGGGTTTCAAGTCCGAGCGCTAGCAGAAGTATCGAATTTTTTTTTGTTGGAAGGCACCCCTACCTGGGCAATCATAATGCCATTTATGTGGGTAGGTCTGTATCTGATCATTAGCGGAATAAATCCAATCGCCCGAATATTTGAAATTATCTTGCCTATTACCGTCATCTTTTTTATAATTGTTGCCTTTATGAGCTTCAAAATATTTGAAATTGATAATCTACGCCCGGTTCTAGGGCAGGGAGTGATACCGGTACTAAAAGGAGTACAGACAACTGGTCTATCATACACTGGTTTTGAAACCATTTTGTTCCTTTTGCCATTTATGAAAGAACCAAAGAAAGCAGTAAAAGCCGTTCTAATTGGAATTGCTTTACCGTTGATTTTTTATTTGATGACAGTCGTGATGGTCATCGGAGCATTTTCCGTCGATGGAGTAGTTACAAGAACATGGCCGACGCTTGATCTCATGCGAAGTTTTGAAATTCCCGGTTTGATCTTTGAACGGTTTGAGTCTTTATTGCTCGTGATATGGATTATGCAAATGTTTTCTTCCTTTACGATCTTCTACTATGGTGCTGCTTTAGGACTGGCTCAACTCTTCAAAAAAAGCATTCGTCCATTTATGTATGGCTTGCTTCCGGCTATCTACATCATTGCCATGATTCCGAAAAATATCAATGATATGTTTAAATTAGGGGATTTACAGGGCAATGTCGCGTTGTATTTATTCGGTTTACTGCCACTGGTGCTTCTAATGGTCTCGCGATGGAAGGTTAGAAAACATGAAGTAAAGTCATAACAATTTACGGTTTCTTTTGGTTTCGTTGTTGGTTCTTTTTCTCCTATCTCTTACCATAGATTTCTAATAAAGCGACTTCCGATAACTATTTTCATGTAAAATAGGCAGACAAGTTTATTCCGCAATCGGGCTATATTGTTGAGTAACTTATTTTCAAAAATGGATATATAAGTAAATGTCGGTATGAGATTGTGAAGAAATGTACTTAAAGTAACGGAGCAGGATAGTTTAATAAGTACAATAATATCGTCCTACGTATTTATTGCTTGTTTTTGAGGGAAAGTCAGGTAATTTAGATTAAAACGTATGCAAATGTCGCTCTTGTTTGGAATAGCAGAGATGTAACTAGCCCTATTATTAAAGAAAATGCAGAAATTTGCCAAAAGACCTGTCCGAATTTCAAAGGATTTAGCGGTGAAATGGAGGAAACTTCAGAAGTATTTAACAGCTTTTTTAAGAATGGAAAGTATGAGTTTAAAAAGTATCAAAATGATTTGCTATTTGATTATGAAGGATTTTTAGGAAGGAATTTATCAGCGTCCTATGCTCCGAAAAAAAATGACGAAGAGTATGGAACTATTTATTTTGAAGAAGCCTACGTTAGAAAACTGATCGTTCTTCTTGCGTAAAAGATTTTTATGTATTATAATGTAATTGATCAATCACTAACTATTGTTGAAGCAGGTGTTTTATGTTGACTAGACCAAAAAAAGAGGAACGCAGGGAAGATATTCTTGAGGCTAGTTTGGAAGTATTTTCCGAAAACGGCTATTATAATACAACTACTGCACTCATTGCAGAAAAAGCTGGAATATCACAACCATATGTTTTTAGATTTTTTAAAACAAAAGAGGAGTTATTCATAGCAGCTCTTGATCGTGCATATGAAAGGATACTCCAAACGTTTAAAAATGTAGAGGCAGAGCCTGAGCAATTGGTCACCAAAATGATTGAAGCTTATGAAGAGTTATCTGTGTCACATCCTAATGAAATTGAGCTGCAAGTCATTGGACTTTCAATCACAGAAGAAACCATAAAAAAGTCTACAAAATCAGGTCTTTCTAGTATTAGGAACTACATTTTGGAAAGGTTTCATTCAGCAGGTATTCCCAATTCGGAAAAAGAAGTTACGACATTCTTAGCAAGAGGAATACTTTGTAATATTTCTTATTTTATCGACTTTCCGGAACTTATTGATGGAAAAGGTAAATAGCCGAGTATCTCGGTTTTTCATTTCAAATTTTAGTTAGTGATCAATCACTAACTAAAATTTGAAATATAGGAAATACCTTTAACTTTTTTCTGATGTGTTCTAGTTGATTTAAAGGAGATGATAGCAATGTGAAACAAAAAAATTATTCTTTTAACAACTTCAATAATATTAGGCATAATAGCCATTGAGACATTATTATTTTTCATTTTAAAATGAGTAAAAGAAAATTGGTAGGCATAAATCACTAACTAAGTTTTTTTAAAATTAATTGTAATTGATCAATCACTAACTAAGGATTTTTTAATAAAATTTAATTGATTAATCACTAAATAAAAGGAGAGGTAAAAAATGAATAAAGCAATCGTATTAGGAGCAACTGGCGGGACTGGTCAAGTAATTGTTACAGAACTATTATCCAGAGGAATAGAAGTGATTGCATTTGGACGGTCTGAAAATAAATTAAAGGATTTAATCACACAACACCATTCTACACCATTGTTAACATACAAACTTGGCGATATCTTTGAATATCAAACCATTGTCGAAGCAGCAGTTGATGCGGATGTAATATTTCAGTGTGCAAATGTTCAATATCATGAAATGGCTGATAAACTACATTTACTTGGAGAAAGTGTGATGAAAGCAGCAGATATTTTAGGCAAGAAAATTGTAATAGTTGATGGAATTTATGTCTACGGCCGCCAAATTGCAAAAGGAGATGAAAATCATTTAAAAAAACCTCATACAAAAAAAGGGAGTATTAGGGTAGAATTTGAGAATTTAGTATTTGATAAGAAATGGAAGAATGCAAAAGCATTAATTGTAAGATTACCGGATTATTATGGTGTAACTTCTCAAAATTCTTATTTACAACCTACATTGACGGGGCTAGCTGCAGATAAAATATCTGTTTTTATAGGCAATTTAAAAACACCAAGAGAATATGTTTATTTACCAGATGCAGCTAAGATGATTGTGGAAATAGCAATCAAAGATGATTCCTATGGGGAAAATTGGAATATTCCTGGCGGAGGATTGATTACAGGAAAAGAAATAATAAAAATTGCACACGAAATAACTGGAAATAGAAAATTAGTCATTCCTTTAAACAAAAATGCAATTCGAATCATTGGCTTATTTGATCCAGTTATGAGGGAAGCAGTAGAAATAATGTATCTTACAGAGGAAGGATTTATTCTAAGTGGTGAAAAATATGAAAATAGAATAGGGAAAATTGCAGCAACACCATATAAAGAAGGACTAGAGGAAACGTTAAAACTGTTAATGAAAAAAGGAAAATCTTAAAACGACATTTTAAACAATGATTCTTCCGCAATCGGGCGCATTTCTGGAATAAGGAAAGCGTCCGTTTCCATGTTTCCCAACAACTTCGAGCTTTTACAATAAAGTAAATCTATTAGATTGTTGAATAACCATCGTATAAAATCTACTCTTCCTGTTCATACTAGTCTCAAGATTAAATATTGAATTATAGGTGGAATTTATAGATATTAGTTTTATAATGTCTCTCTTTATCACTAAAGGCAGCACTACTTCTAAAGTAATGCTGCCTTTTAATCTAATTGGAAAAATTTCCTTATTTTGAAAAAAATTAAAAAAATGAACCTCCAGGTTCTCTATTGGTAATAAGTAAGTGAAAGGAGGCATTATTTTGGATGAGACAATATTAATTAAAAGAGCTTTAATAGGAGATGACGATGCTTTTAACACTTTAT
Source organism: Metabacillus dongyingensis (assembly GCF_019933155.2). Lineage (NCBI taxonomy): Bacteria > Bacillati > Bacillota > Bacilli > Caryophanales > Bacillaceae > Metabacillus > Metabacillus dongyingensis. The sequence goes on from NZ_CP082944.1 coordinate 1,109,087, forward strand.
TAACGCCATATATAAAGCGAGCTCATCAAACTGCTTATTTACTTTTAAATGAATATACTCTTGCGGAAGATGCCGTACAAGAAGCACTTATTCAAACTTATTCTTCACTAAAAAGGTATGACTCTAATAAAGCTTCTTTTAAAACGTGGTTTAATCGAATTGTTGTAAATTGTTCTTTAAAGCAAAAAAGAAAAAAACGTTCTCATATTCAACTGAAAGACATTTATCCAAGTGATGAAAACGCAGAGATAGACTATGTTCTTAAAGAAGAAGAACATTCCATTTTTACTGCAGTAAGTTCTCTTAAAGAAAAGTATCAAACAATTTGATAATGCATTATCAACAATGGCATCAATTATAAATGAAGATGATGTTCTGCTTTTTTATTTTTCTGGGAATGGTCAAAATTTTGATCAACAACATCATCTTATATTAAGTGACGATTTTATAAGCACAAACGAGTTAATAAAGAAATTAGAAAAAGTTCCTGCAAAAAGTAAAGTAGTATTTTTAGATTGTTGTTATTCTGGTAATTATTCAATTGAAGACCCAGTAAATCCAGAAGTTAATCAAATGATTGCAGACTTTCAAGGAAAAGGTTACGCAGTTTTCTCCTCAAGTAATGCGGAACAAGTCTCATATGGACATCCGGATAGTATCTTTACAAGTTTTTTATGTGAAACATTTGAAAACAAATTGATTGTTAAAAAAGGTAGAGTTTCTTTAAAAGATATACATAAACTGGTAAATATTTATTTGGATGTTTGGAATAAAAGAAATCCTACATTGCAACAAAATCCAATTTTCAAAAGAAATATGGAGGGAACTATTTTCTTTAAGGTTGATGATTACAAACCTTTCAATACAGTGAAGATATATTTCGAAAGCAATCAATATATCATTTATGAAGTTGAACCAGTGCATACTGGGAAATGTAAAAGATATGGAGTAAAGGTCATTCTAAAAGAACCACTTTCCTTTGAAGAGATCTCTAAAGTATCCATTGAAATAAGGGATAAAATTAAAACGGCTGAAGGATATAAAAATCAAAGAAGTTCTGAAAGGTGGAAAGGTAAATTAGCCAATATAGTATGGATATATTTTGGCTTTGATGAAAGTGACATGAAAAGAGGTAATTTCATATGGCATACGACTTGGTGTGATGATAATCAGAACAAAGATTGGTGGTATAATATAGATGGTTCAAACAAATTTATTATAAAAGACACACATTTTAATGTGCATGCTTATTATGAAAGCCTCAAAACTCTTAATCAGGATAACACAGGTAACAAAGAAGAATTAATGTTAGCTGTAAAAGAAATATCTAGAACAATGTTAAAATCAGCTGAAGAAGTAATTAGTCTTTATAATGAATATACGAACGGATTAATTTCAGAAGCAAAATTTGGTTGAGCAAATAGCGCCTGCACTTTCTAAAATTGAAGAATTTTTCATGGCAAGTACAGAATCAGAACTCGCGCCTAATGATTTATATGACTGGATGCAAGCTTACTCAAATATTTTTGCAACAATTCATGACTTTACATTTTATTATAACAAAAAACATATATCACAACGTACACCTGAAAATAGAAAAGCCTGTATGGAAATGACTATTAAAAATTACTATACTGAGTTAGAAGAAATAGTAGAATTAGAAAGTTAGAAGATTTATAACTTTTTAACGAAGTAAAATTAAAAAGCGTCAAATAATGTTCGCATTTCTGGGCGTGATATTATTTGACGCTTACTTGTTTGACTTATTAAAAAAGTCGAACAAGACTTATACCTTATAATATATAGAATAAAGGAGATTGACCTATAAATGGGATGCGTATTAATCTTGGCAGAAAAACCTGATCAGGGGCGTAAACTCGCTGCTCCATTTCCTTTTGTTAAAAGAGAAGGATACTTGGAGATTGGGTCATGCTCTGCTTTTCCAAATGGTGCGAAGGTCACGTGGGCAATCGGCCATTTAGTTGAGCTTAAAAATCCGGATGAATATAAAGATGAATGGAAAAAGTGGAGGCTTGAAACTCTGCCGATTATTCCAGACCAGTTTTTGTATAAAGTAAGTAAAGGAAAAGCGAAGCAATATAAGATTGTTAAAGATCTATTAAAAGAAGCGGACGAAATTATTATCGGAACAGATCCGGCACGGGAAGGCGAAAACATCGCACGCCTGCTGATCATGATGGCTGGAGCAAACCAAAAGCCGATAAAACGGCTCTGGACCTCTTCTTTGACGGAGAATGCGATCATAAAAGGCTTTAACGAGCTGTATGACGGCAGCAAAACCATTCATCTGTTCCACGAAGCACAGGCCCGGCAAATATCGGACTGGCTTGTCGGATTAAATGCAAGCAGGCTCTATACCCTTCATCTTCAAAAAAAGGGGATCCGCGATGTGTTCAGTGTAGGCCGTGTGCAAACCCCTGTATTAAAATTAATTTATGACAGGCAAAAAGAAATTGAGAATTTTAAACCAGAACCTTTCTTCGAACTTCAGGCAGCCTTCAAGGTCGAGAACGGGGAGTATACAGGCAAGCTGAAAGGCCGATTTAAAACATCTGAAGAGCTGTTTGCAGCAGCAGCACCTGATATAACGGAAAATCAGAAAACGTATGATGCAAGGGTTAAAAGCACAGAAGTTGCTGAAAAACGTGTGCCTTCGCCTAAGCTTCACAGTTTGTCCACCCTGCAGGCAAAGCTGAATAAACAAAGGAAGTTGAGTCCGAGCCAGGTGTTGAAAACGGCTCAATCTTTATATGAAAAAGGATATATTTCTTATCCCCGGACGGATTCGCAATATATTACAGATGAAGAGTTCAGTTACATCAAGGCAAACATCAGCCAGTATCAGCAGGCACTTTCCCTGTCTTTTAACCCTGTGCGCCTTCATCCATCCAAAAGATATGTAGATTCTAAGCGTGTCAGCGATCACTATGCCATCGTGCCGACTGAAAAAAAAGTCAGTCCTTCTGTTTTTAACTCTTTTAGCTATGAACAAAAATCCGTCTACGAAGAGGTAATCAAAACAGCACTTGGAATGTTTATGGATGACTATGTATTTGATGAAACAACCATTGTCACTTCTATTGGAAAAAATGAGTTCATCAGTAAAGGAAAAACAATGAAAAATCGGGGATGGAAGGCGCTGTATCAAAAGGAACCCGTTGAAGCGGATGAAAAAAAAGAAGATCAAATGCTTCCGAAAGTAACCAACGGTGAAGCAGCCGTTGCCTCTGTAAAAGTAAAGGATGGCATGACACAGCCGCCTAAACCTTACACTCAGGGCCAGCTGATTACCCTTATGAAAACTGCAGGCAAACATGTTGAAGACAAGGAAATGAGAGAAGCGCTGAACAGCACCGAAGGCCTTGGAACAGAAGCAACACGCTCTGGAATTATTGATACCTTGCTGATGAGAAAATTTATTGAAGTCAAAAAGAACGAGGTTTTTGTTACAGGGAAAGGAGAAATTCTCTGTGAAGCTGTTGAGGGTACACTGCTTTCCAAACCAGAAATGACGGCTAAATGGGAGGTTTATCTGAAAGGAATCGGCAGCGGTGAAAAGTCAAAAGATGTCTTCATTGATACTGCAAAAAAATTCTGTTTCACATTGCTGGATCAGGCAAGTGTAAGTATGGAGAAATTAGAAGTGACTGCACAGCCGGCTGCTGCAGACACAAGAGAAGCCATCTGCCTTTGTCCTGCATGTAAAACGGGCAGCATCATGGACCGCAAAACTTTTTATGGGTGCACGGATTACAAAACTGGCTGCAAACAGACGTTTCCGAAAAAGCTTTTGGGAAAATCTATTTCGGCGGCGCAAATTAAACAGCTTTGTCTTAAAGGAAAAACGAACAAGCTGAAAGGCTTTAAAGGGAAGAAACCATTTGATGCAAGCCTTGTCCTTAAAGAAGGGAAGATCGAATTTTCATTCTCATAAATCACTCATTAAAATCCCTGGTCTTTCATTAATCAGGAAAAGATAGATGAGTTTTGCACAAAAGAAAAACGCTTAGGGAATCGTTCCTAAGCGTTTTTTCAATCAATTCAAATCCTTATTCGTCTGATTTTTCACCAGAACGGCTTTTTTGAGTCGGAAGTGTATCCCAAAAGCTTACATCCGCATTCTCGATTGATCCGTCTGCGATGGCTCTGACTGTAGAGTCAAGCGTTGTGATCGTTTGTTTAATCAGGTAGCCATTGCTTTTTTGTCCAAGCGCATAGGATTCAATATAGTGATCGGACATTCCGCGCATTTCAAACAGAAGAGTAGAAATGCCATAACGGACAGCTGCTCCGTTGCGTCCGATATTTTGACCGCTGCCTCCATCGTATTTGCCAATATGGCCCCAGCCAGTGTTTTCAATAGAATGATAGACAACCGATCCCAGCTTTTTGGAACGCTCAAGAACATCAGCATCGACATTAGAATTAGTAGGATGCAGAATTGATCCTGATACAAGCTCCCCCTCTGTTTCACTTAGTGTTCCTTGATGATGAAGGTCTATCATGTAATCAATCTTGTACTTTTCAAACACATTTTCATATAAAGCTTTAACTTCTGCCTGCATGCTGCCAATCGGTTTATCATGCTCCCGGTTTAAATCAATCTCATTTGCATTATACCGGGTTAAATGGCGGCCGCCATCAGCTAAATAGTTATCCAGTGAAAAATTCACATCACCCATGGCACCGTCAGCATTTAGCATTGGAATGACCAGGATATTCACATTCTCTAGAATACCTTTTGTTTTATTGGTGCCTAAGTGTTTGATGAATTCAAGGGCTCCCTCTGTTGTCAGCTGCTCGTTGCCGTGCTGCTGTGTTAAAAAGAGAATAGTAGGGTTGTCCGGGTTTGATATGTATTTTGCTAAGTAAATATCCCGGCCTTTTACTGTTTGGCCGATGATTTCAAGCTGCATGGCCTCCTGCTTGGCATCTTGTGTTTTTAAATAGTCTACCATGCTGTCATAAGTATGAAGAATGGATGTTTGGATTGATCCATTCCCTGCGCCAGGTCCATTGCCGACTGCACTTACTGGTGAAGAAACAACGGAAATAGCGCTAATTGCCATAAGACCGGATAGAGAAACAGACAATACTTTCTTTTTAAGATTCATTGAAATCCTCCAAATGTTTGATGATAAATAATTCGTTATGCGAAATATTTATACTTATATGCTATCTTCTAAAGGTTTCTTTGTTAATAAAAGGTTAGTCCTGTTGTTTTGACAGTTTATTCTGGGTATTAAGGCGATAAAATCAGATTTATGGGCATTTTATATGAAAATAGTAACTGATATTGCGTTTTTTATACTGGAGGAAATACCTATAAATAATCTTTCATTCAATTCTGCAAAAAAAATGTCGAAAGGAAATAGTCATGAGGATATGTAATAAGAAAAAGGGCGTTTATAGACTTGTAAAGCAATGTGATATGATATTTTGTAACTAGAAGAAATTGGAGGATATGATGGATTCATTATACGCAATACATAAAAAAGACCGGCTTCATGTACTTGACATCTTGAGAGGGTTTTCGCTGCTGGGGATTTTATTGGTGAATATGAAATCGTTCCATGAGCCTGCTTTGTACGAAAGCAGCTTTGTAAGCAGTACGACTTCACTGGATAGGCTTATAGAACAATTTATTAATTTATTTGCACAAGCGAGTTTTTATCCGCTTTTCTCGTTTCTTTTCGGTGCGGGAAGTGTGATTTTTTATGAGAGGGCAAAAGAAAAAGGACATTCGTTTGGCCGATATTATTCAAAGAGGCTGATCGGACTTTTCATCATCGGAATACTTCATGCAACTTTGATTTGGCACGGGGACATCCTGATTAATTATGCAATCATTGGGTTTATCTTTATGATTTTTCTTAAATGGAGTGCTGAGCGTCTTATGAAATGGGCACTGTGGATTCTAATCCTGCCGAATGTCCTGATGTCGCTTGCTCTGTTGATTGCATATATGGGGGAACCAGGAAGTCTTGACCCAGGAAAATATGGATCACAGGAAGCGATTCAGCAATCATTGGAGGTTTACCAAACGGGAAATTTTATTGAAATCACGCAGCAGCGGCTGACGGATTGGGCGTATGTAAACAATGCTGAGAATGCTATTTTTCTGATCTTATCGATTCTTCCGCTGTTTATGCTTGGAGCGGCTGCATATAAGAGGGGCTGGTTTCATCAGTCCATGATAAAAGAATGGAAACGGACGGCGATCATTACAGGTGCTGCAGCTGCCGTTTTTAAAGCCATGCCATATTATTGGGATGAAAGTATCCTTACTCAGCATCTGCAATTATCACTTGGAGGGCCTGCTTTAACCCTTTGTTATGTATCGCTTGCCCTGCTGTTTTTATATAAATTCAAATTCAGGCTTGAGCCAATAAGAGCTGCAGGCAGAGGATCACTCAGCAATTATCTGCTGCAATCGATCATATGCACGTTTATCTTTTATTCTTACGGTCTTGGGTTCTATGGTGAAATTTCTGAATGGACTGGTTTCATCCTTGTTCTATTCATTTACGGTATACAGGTGTTTTTAAGTCACCTTTGGTTTAAGCGCAATGCATTTGGACCTGTTGAATGGCTGCTGCGAAAATGGATTTACTTTTCACATAGGGCTTAGTTGACAGCAGACTGAAGGGGCATATGATTTTTAAGCTGCTGTTTAATTTGTTCGATAATCAATAAATCAAGTTCCTGGCTGCAGCGCACGGTTTCTGAGGAGTTCATGCCATAGTCTTTTGCAGCTTCGAATAGCTTTTGTCTGTAGTTTTCAATCTCGTTCAGTGCCATTATCTTTTCTCCAACTTTCATGGTTTAATGTGTCTTGTTTTCAGGCGGGAAATGTACCTGAAATTGTGAAATGGATTCCTGAAAAAGCATGTCTGTATAGGTAATAAACTTATTATACACAGGGTTGTACAAAATGGTTTACATTCGATAAAATAACAAAAAACATTACAGATTTCTACAAAAACCCGTTGTTTTGCGGATTGGGTAGAGTGATTGCTTCATATTTTCAGAATGGAAGCTTGCGCTCTTGCAGCTGCAGATTTTCAAGTTGAAAGTTGACTGGGTTTGAAACTTCACCCGTTTTTTTAGAGGAAATATGTCATTGTTTATCGAATATTTTACTTTAGAGAAGGCAAGGTACAAGCAAATGTTCAATCAAAGGCAAAATGGGGGAAAACTATGAGACTAGCTACTGCACAGCTTCACGGTCGAACATTCATCGGACTGATTATGGAAGAAAATAAAATTCTCGATATTCAAAGGGCAGAAAAAAAATTGTTTGATTTGACTTCAGCCCCGCAGACGGTTATTGAATGCATTGAAATGGGAGAAAAATTCATCAATCATTTAAAACAGCTCGAACTATGGGTGAAAAAATCAAATGAAACCGAATCTTATTTATATTCATTTTCAGATATCAAATGGCTCGCACCTATCCCGAATCCCCGCAAGAATATTTTTTGCGTCGGAAAGAATTACCGGGAACATGCGATTGAGCTTGGAAGCGAAGCGGATATTCCTGAACATGTTATGCTTTTTTCTAAAGCGCCCACGACAGTGATTGGGCATGAAGAACCGATTGATCCGCATTTGCATCTTACAAGAGAACTTGATTATGAAGGGGAACTTGCGGTTATTATCGGGAAAAAAGGAAAACTCATTTCTGAAGAGGAAGCCATGGATTATGTGTATGGCTATACCATTATTAATGATGTAACGGCGAGAGACCTGCAAACAAGGCATAAACAATTTTTGCTCGGTAAAAGCCTCGATACATCATGTCCGATGGGTCCTTACATTGTACATAAATCAGCTGTGCCGGATCCATATACACTGAATCTGATGACAAAGGTGAACGGGGAAGTAAGGCAGAATGGACATACGAAAGACATGATCTTTCCAATAGAAAAGGTGATCTCCACGATCTCGCAGGGAACAACACTTGAGCCGGGGGATATCATTGCTACGGGAACACCTGCAGGCGTCGGCAAAGGGTTTAAGCCGGCTAAATATTTAAAGCCGGGTGATGTTGTAGAAATTACGATCGACAATATAGGTACACTCTGGAATAAGATTGGAGAATAAATGAAACACGCCAGTGGAACTGCTGGTGTGTTTTTAATAGGAGGAAACATATAAAAGCTGTTTTTTATGGCGGATCGATCGGCAATGGGAATATGATAGAGACCCTGAGAATTGTGGTGGATCCATATAAATGGAAAGATTTCATCCAAAATAAGAAAATCAGGCCAAATAGGTAAGGGAAACGTTCTGTTATACGAAGACTTTAAAAGACTAATAGAGCATTTAATGCATTTAATTATTTAAACTTTGCTCCTCAAACAAAAACAGTGTTAATCCAAGGACGATTAACACTGTTTAAAGAACTATTAGGCGAGAACCTTTTTCACTTTTTCAATCGCCCAGTCAAGATCTTCTTTTGAGATGACAAGCGGCGGTGCAAAGCGGATCACTGTTTCGTGCGTTTCTTTGCAGAGAAGTCCTTCTTCTTTAAGCTTTTCGCAGTACGGGCGTGCTGATTCAGTCAGTTCCAAGCCGATGAATAAGCCTTTGCCCCGTACTTCTTTAATAATCGGATTTTCAATTTCGCGCAGGCGGTCCTGCATGTAGCTTCCAAGTTCCAATGAGCGCTCAGAAAGTTTTTCATCAACAAGCACATCCAAGGCTGCAATGGAAACAGCACATGCCAGCGGATTACCGCCGAATGTTGAACCGTGTGATCCTGGCTCAAAAACGCCAAGTACATCTTTATTAGCGGCTACACATGAGATCGGGAAAACACCTCCGCCGAGTGCTTTTCCAAGAATATACATATCCGGTTTAACATCTTCCCAGTCACAGGCAAACAATTTTCCCGAGCGGCCAAGTCCTGCCTGGATTTCGTCTGCCACATAAAGGACGCTGTTTTCTTTACAGATGTCATATGCAGCCTTCAGGAAGCCTTCTTCAGGAATGTGAATGCCTGCTTCTCCCTGAATTGGTTCAAAAATGAAAGCGGCTGTATTTGGCGTAATTGCCTCTTTGAGCGCTTCTAAATTGCCGAATGGAATCACTTTAATGCCAGGAAGCATAGGGCCGAAGCCGCGTTTGTATTCTTCGCTTGAGCTCATTGATACCGCTGTCATTGTACGGCCATGGAAATTCTCCTCGCATACAATAATCTCTGCTTGATCTGACGGAACACCCTTTACATCGTAAGCCCAGCGGCGAACGGTTTTAACGGCTGTTTCGACTGCCTCTGCGCCTGTATTCATTGGAAGAACCATTTCTTTTCCTGTAAGATTAGAAACCTTTTCATACCACGGACCAAGCTGATCGTTGTGGAAGGCTCTTGATGTTAAAGTGATTTTATCTGCCTGCTCCTTTAGAGCAGCAATAATTTTTGGATGACGGTGTCCTTGGTTTACAGCAGAATAGGCGCTGAGCATGTCCATATACTTGTTGCCTTCAGGATCTTCTACCCAAACTCCTTCTGCCTTTGAAATCACGATTGGCAGCGGATGATAATTGTTTGCTCCATATTTTTCAGTCAGGTCGATGATTTGTACTGATTTTGACACAATATCTCCTCCGAATACGATTAAGTCTGGAAATACATAAATCTAGCATTCCCTCATGTACTACAATATCCTACCTTTTTTAAGAAAACAATAGACAAGTCAATGCGCTTACATTTCATTTTTTATAGGCATTCATGATACTATATGGATGGGAAGTTATGAAAAAGAGGAGGATTTACCAATGACTACACACTTACATATTACGACATGGGTTGTCGCACTTATTCTATTTTTTGTCGCGAACTCCCTCTTTAAGTCGGGAAAAGAAAAACCTTTCAAAATTGTGCACATGACTTTAAGACTTTTCTATTTATTGATCATCGCTTCAGGCCTGCAGCTATTACTCAGTTTGGCAGTTATCAGCGGCGAATATATCGGAAAAGCAATTCTTGGCATCTACGTGATTGCGATGATGGAAATGATCCTTGTTCGAGCTAAAAAGAGAAAGCCGACACGCGTTTTCTGGATTCAGTTTGTGATCGTTCTGATTGTCGTGATTTTGCTGGGACTGCGTTTGCCAATCGGTTTAAGATTATTTTAATGGAAAGAACCTCTGCCGGGTGCAGAGGTTCTTTTTATAGCTTGAATTTGTTTTCGGATAAGCAGAGATGAATAGAGCAAACCGTATTTTGCAGCTATTGCTGCATCTGTGTTAAAATCGCCCTTTTTCCCGTGCAAGTTGTAAATTCAAAACGGTCTTCATTCTTGCTGCCCCTAGAAAAGTGATGCTGTACTCCGCAAATGGCCTCTTCGTTGTCAAATTGAAAGAAAGAAACCCCTTTTTTATCCGTTTTTCCGTCCTGAAAAACCATATGATTATAGCTGTATATACAATCATGGATAGAGAATGACAAAGCATTCAGCTTAGCTGTAAAAGCAAGAAAAGAATCATCACTGGATTCCTTCAGCATATATTCTAATGCGAAAGGCACCTTTTTTTGAATGCGCAGCGTATCATTTGTTTTCAATTGATGGATGCCCATCGGAATAGAAAGCTGTCCATCTTTTAAATAGTTGCCCGTATACCAGCTGTCATTCAGCAATATCTCCAATGATTCATCCTGTTTAAATTGCAGAATGGAAACCTCTTCATGCACATCATCATAAAATAATAATTCCTGATCTTCGCCAATTTCAATTGAACCTGTGACGTGAGCCCGTTCCTGCCGCTCGAGCAGGCGGTGTTTTTGTTTTGAAAGCACCTGAATGAACCTCCCTTAAAATAGATTCTTTATCGTTCGTTTTTTCCATTAAGAGGGAAGTTTATTCAATACACCTTTTTATGGAAAGGGAATTTGTGATCGATTATTCACAGACATTCGGGCTAAACTTGCCAAAAGCACCCCTTTACAAATAAAAACGTGATACGGACAAATCAACTCTTCATAAGTTAAGCATAGGATAGGTACATCTTTTACTGTCTGAGTAAAACTCAGGCTGTTCAAATGGGGGAGATGATAGGCGGATGTGTGGAATAACAGGCTGGGTTCATTACCAGAAAGATCTGCAGCAGCATAAAAATGTCATAACAAATATGGCGGAATGCTTATCAAAGAGGGGACCGGATGATGCGAATGTGTGGGGAGAGCAGCACATTCTTTTTGGCCATAAACGTCTTGTAGTTGTCGATCCTGCAGGAGGAAGACAGCCGATGACCCGCAAAAAAGGAGAAAATACATTTACAATTTGCTACAATGGCGAGCTATATAATACAGAAGATATCCGCCTGGAATTACTAAAGCGGGGGTATACCTTTGCAGGCCATTCTGACACAGAAGTTCTGCTGTCAGCGTACATGGAGTGGAAAGAAGAATGTGTGCATCATTTAAATGGTATTTTTGCCTTTGGGGTCTGGGACTCGGGTAGTGAAAAACTCTTCATTGCAAGAGATCGATTAGGGGTAAAGCCGCTTTTTTATTCAGAGCAGAAGGCATCTCTAATTTTTGGCTCAGAACTGAAGGCAATCCTTGCACATCCTGATCAAAAGGCCGTTCTTGATCGGGAAGGATTAAGTGAGGTATTTGGACTTGGACCTTCCAGAACTCCTGGAATAGGCGTTTTTAAGGGAGTAAAGGAGCTCCGTCCTGCTCATGCAATGACGTTTTCAAAAGAAGGGCTGAAGGTTTGGAGATATTGGAACGTGCAAAGCAGAAATCACCTTGATTCTTTTGATGAAACAGTCAGCCGCGTTGGATTTTTAGTCAATGATGCAGTGACTCGCCAGCTTGTTTCGGATGTTCCAGTGTGCACATTTCTTTCAGGAGGACTTGATTCAAGTGCGATCACCGCCATTGCTGCAAAAGAGTTTGAAAAAGAAGGCAAGGGTCCCCTTCACACGTTTTCCATTGATTACGAAGATAATGATAAGTTTTTTAAAGCGAATGAATTTCAGCCAAACTCAGACGCTCCATGGATTGATAAAATGACGGATGCTTTTCAAACGGTTCACCACAGGTCAATCATCACACAGCAGCAGCTTGTTGATTACTTAACGGAAGCCGTTGAAGTCAGAGATCTGCCTGGTATGGCGGATATTGATTCTTCTCTTCTATGGTTCTGCAAAGAAATTAAAAAAGATTTTGTCGTAGGACTGTCAGGGGAATGTGCAGATGAAATATTCGGCGGATATCCGTGGTTTCACAGGCCGCAGGATTTATCCGAAGATGCATTTCCGTGGATGAGATCAACGGATGCGAGGATGAATCTGCTTCGTACAGATTGGCAAAGCAAGCTGAATTTAAAAGAGTACGTGAAAACAAGATACCAGGAAACATTGAAAGAGACACCTCTTCTTGATGGTGAGTCTGAAACGGAATCTAAACGCAGGCAGCTGTTTTATCTCAATATTCTTTGGTTCATGACGACCTTGCTGGACCGGAAAGACCGCATGAGCATGGGAGCGAGTCTCGAAGTCCGTGTTCCGTTTGCGGACCATCGCCTCGTAGAGTATGTTTGGAACATTCCATGGGATATGAAAATGCATGGAAACCGGGAAAAAGGCATTCTCCGCAAAGCATTAGAAGGCGTGCTTCCGGAAGAAGTCCTTTACCGTAAAAAAAGCCCGTATCCAAAAACACATAATCCTCACTATACAAAAGCCGTAAAAACTTGGCTTCAGTCATTGACGAAAAACCAGGATTCTGCCCTTCACGTCTTTTTTGATAAAAAAGCGCTGAACGATATTATAGAATCAGAAGGCAATGCGTTTCAGGCGCCTTGGTACGGACAGCTTATGACAGGTCCACAGCTGCTGGCACACCTTGCACAGATCCATGTCTGGTTTGAAAAGTACAGAATCAATATCGAGGAATCTTAAAGAGTCAGCTGAAGTAAGCTGGCTTTTTGTTTTTGTGAGCGCGCAGAAATATAGCTGTAACCTATTAAACAGTAAGAAGATCTTTATAAAATGGATTAAGTTTGAAGGTTGTCCGCAGATCCAAGGAGTGAGCCAATATAGGGAAATCATACGCTCTCATTGAGTATCCAGATCCAGGATTGAGACTGTAAAGAGGAATCACAAGCACTCTATGAGTATCCAAAACCAGGATTGTGCCTGTTTAGGGGAAACATACGCACTCAATGAGTATCCAAAACCAGGATTGAGACTGTTTAGGGGAATCATGCGCACTCTATGAGTATCCAAAACCAAGTTTGAGACTGTTTAGGGGAATCATACGCACTCTATGAGTATCCAAAATCAGGATTGAGACTGTAAAGAGGAATCATGCGCACTCTATGAGTATCCAAAACCAGGATTGAGACTGTTTAGGGGAATCATCCGCACTCTATGAGTATCCAAAACCAGGATTAAGCCTGTAAAGAGGAATCATACGCTTTCTATGAGTATCCAAATCCAGGATTAAGCCTGTAAAGATGAAACATACGCTCTTTATGAGTATCCAAAACCAGGATTGAGACTGTAAAGAGGAATCATACGCACTCTATGAGTATCCAAAACCAGGATTATGACTGTAAAGAGGAATCACACGCACTCTATGAGTATCCAAAATCAGGATTAAGCCTGTAAAGAGGAAACATACGCTCTTTATGAGTATCCAAAACCAGGATTGTGCCTGTTTAGGGGAAACATACGCACTCTATGAGTATCCAAATCCAGGATTGTGCCTGTTTAGGGGAATCATACGCACTCTATGAGTATCCAAAACCAGGATTGAGACTGTAAAGAGGAATCATACGCACTCTATGAGTATCCAAAACCAGGATTAAGCCTGTAAAGAGGAAACATACGCACTCTATGAGTATCCAAAACCAAGTTTGAGACTGTTTAGGGGAATCATACGCACTCTATGAGTATCCAAAACCAGGATTGAGACTGTAAAGAGGAATCATACGCACTCTGAGAGTATCCAAATCCAGGATTGAGACTGTAAAGAGGAATCACACGCACTCAATGAGTATCCAAAACCAAGTTTGAGACTGTTTAGGGGAATCATACGCACTCAATGAGTATCCAAAACCAGGATTAAGCCTGTAAAGAGGAATCATACGCACTCATTGAGTATCCAAAACCAGGATTGAGACTGTTTAGCGGAATCATACGCACTCTATGAGTATCCAAAACCAAGTTTGAGACTGTTTAGCGGAAACATACGCACTCTATGAGTATCCAAAACCAGGATTGAGCCTGTAAAGAGGAATCATACGCACTCTATGAGTATCCAAAACCAGGATTGAGACTGTAAAGAGGAATCATACGCTCTCAATGAGTATCCAAGATTTTCGGCTAGGCTAATAAGAGGGCATGTTAACTTAATAAAATGAGAAATCACAAAATACTGCGTTTTTCAGCTTAATCAAATAAGGGCATGGCAAAATCAAGTATTTATTAATAGATTCTTATTTGTCTGCATCACACTTTTTTGATTATTCTAAAATAATGATTGACAGAATGAAGCTGTGAGTATATTATACAGATATTCGAATTTAATAGCTTGCTTATCAAGAGAGACTGAGGGAACAGGCCCTGCGAAGTCCGGCAACCTCCTTAAATGGAACGGTGCTAAATCCTGCAGAATGATTATTCATTCTGGAAGATAAGTCGTCATACATACGATTCCTCTTTCTGAATGAAAGGGGAATTTTTTGTGTAAAAAAAGGAGGAGAACAAATGAAAAAAACAGTTTTAGCACTTATTGTACTTGTAATGGGAGTATTATCTGCATGCGGAGCAGAAGGCTCAAATGGAGAAAAGAAAAGCATCAAAATTGGAGCATCGGCAGGTCCGTACACGGATATGGTTGAACTGGCGATCAAACCGGGACTTGAGGAAAAAGGATACGAGGTTGAAGTTGTTCAGTTTAATGATTACATTCAGCCAAATCAGGCGCTCGGCAATGATGAGCTTGATGCCAATCTGTTTCAGCATAAAATCTATATGGAAACCTTCGCAAAACAAAGCAAAATGGATTTATCTGAAGTGATTACGGTCCCTACTGCTCCGATGGGGATCTATTCTGACAAAGTCAAATCACTCAGTGAAGTGAAAGTGGGCGCGACTGTCGCCATACCGAATGATCCAACGAACGCAGCGCGTGCGCTTCAGATTTTGAAAGATGGAGGGTTAGTTGAGCTGAATGAAGATGTGAGTCCTATCCAAGTATCTGAAAAAGATGTGACTGAAAATCCCAAAAAATTAACCTTCGTTCCAGTAGAAGCGGCCCAATTGCCAAGAGCGGTGGAAGATACGGACTTGTCAGCAGTACCGGGAAATTTCGCTTTAGCCGCGAAAATGAATCTTGCAGATGCCGTCCAGCTTGAGGATATGAATGATGTGCATCGCAATCGTGTAGTGATGAATACGAAAGATGCAGATTCAGAGCTTGCTAAGGATATTAAAGAAGTTGTTGAATCTGAAGGATTTGAAGAAGAAATTGATAAAAACTTTCAGGGATTCGGAAAACCCGATTGGATGGAACAGAAGAAATAAAGAGAAAAACCACTTCATGGGAAGTGGTTTTCTTTATAAGAGCTGTTCAAGATCTTTTTGCTAAAGCCTCTCCTAAAATTATTCTCCTTTTCTTTCAAGCCGTAGTCTTTTTACCTGAATTGCTTTCTTCAACAGCTGCAAATGATTCAGGATAGCCGTAGCTGCCATGTTCACTCATATCGAGTCCGATCATTTCTTCTTCTTCCGTTACGCGGATTGTGCCCATAACTTGTTTCATCACTTTTAAAATGACGTAGGAGATGACAAATGCGTAAGCAGCGCATGATACGATTCCAATCGCTTGAACACCAAGCTGAGTGAAACCTCCGCCGTAGAATAATCCTGCTAAACCGCCGTTTCGTTCTGCAAGTTCCGGAGTTGCAAAGAAGCCGGTCGATAATGTTCCCCAGATTCCGGCAGCACCATGAACAGACAGGGCGAAAATCGGATCATCAATTTTAGCTTTATCAAATAGCTTCATGCTGAAATAGACAATGACCCCGCCGATTAATCCAATTACAACAGCTGCCCAAGGAGCAACAAATGCACAGGATGCTGTAATAGCTACAAGACCTGCCAGTGCGCCATTCAAGGTTGTTGGAATATCCGCTTTTCCTGTCATCATTCGAACAACAATCATTGCAGCAACTGCACCTGCAGCAGCGGCTAGCTGAGTGTTTAATGCTACATAGCCAAAGAATCCGTCTGACACGCCAAATGTGCTTCCTGCGTTAAAACCAAACCATCCAACCCAAAGGATCAGAACTCCTAATGCTGTATACACTTGATTGTGGCCGGATAATTGATTCGTTGTTCCGTCTTTCCCGTATTTCCCGAGCCTTGGTTTAAGGACGATTGTAGCTGCAAGAGCTGCCATTGCGCCAGTTAAATGAACAACAGTAGAGCCTGCAAAGTCCTGTTTGCCTAAATCCTTCAGCCAGCCTGCTCCCCAAATCCAGTGTGCGACAACAGGATAAACCAGGGCTGAAAATAGAACTGCGAAGATTACGTAAGCTGATAATTTAGCACGCTCTGCAAAGCCTCCGAAGGCAATTGTCAATGCAATTGCTGCGAATGCCAGCTGAAAAAAGAAATCAACCGAAGTCGTTAATCCGTCCTGTGCAGGTGCTGCATCTCCATAAAAGAAACTAGATAGACCGATGAATTTATTGCCATCCCCATAAATAAATCCATAGCCGACTGCCCAGAAGACAAGAGATGCAATTCCGATTGTGAAAATGGTTTTGCCGGCAATGTGGCCTGCGTTTTTCATCCGGGTAGAACCCGCTTCAAGTAAAATGAAGCCGCCTTGCATAAGCAGAACCAATATTCCTCCAATAATTACCCACAAATTGTCCATTAACACTAAAGCATCCATAAAACACGCTCCTTCTTTCAAAATGGTGAACAAGAAATAAATAAGACCAAAGACAGAGAGATGATTCAAAGTGATGTTAGGTAATATAACACTTGTTGTTATGTTTATTATCATATGCCATGAATATGCAGAAATCAAGTATTTTTCTGAAAATTTAAATAAAAAATATAGGGAGAAAAGACTATAAATAAATGAAGCGATTTCGTTTCCTGTTAATTTTTCTAACATAAAAAAACCTGACTGATTAAGTCAGGTTTATGATACTGCTTTTTGTGATTGTAAAATAAATCCTTTATTCACCCATACTTTTGATCTCCATCGAATTAACATCAGGATGCCCCGAAGCCATTCATCAGCTATAAAAGCCACCCAGATTCCTGCAAGGCCTAATTCAAAATGTATTCCCAAAAGGTATGCGAGCGGAACGCTTATTCCCCACATCGACAGAATTCCCATATAGACAGGAAATTTGACATCTCCTGTTGCCCTTAAAGCGCTGATAATCACAAGATTAAATGCCCTGCCTGGTTCAAGAATAACCGTCAGCAGCAGAATGGTCGCGCCAATTTGCAGAATTTCCGGATTGCTTGTAAAGATTCCGAATAAGAAATCAGTGGAAATACTGAATACAACAGCAATTGCAGTGGACATTCCAATCGCCCAATAAAGTGTATTGATACATCGTTTATAGGCTCTGTCATACTCCCGGGCGCCTGCCATTTGCCCGATAAGAATCTGATTTCCCTGACTGATGGCTAAGCTGAAAAGAAAAATGAACATCATTAAATTTTGAGCATAAACCTTTGTTGTTAACGCTTCAGCTCCAATCATTGTAATAAAAATGGTTATGACAATCTGCGATCCATTGTATGACAAATGTTCACCAGCTGAAGGAACGCCGATTTTAAGCAGATTTTTAAGATGTGATACGGGGAGTTTGAAAACTTGCCGAAATTTTTGTTCAAATGAAATTCGTTTTACAAGAAGATAAGAAATGACGATCAGTCCGATGAATCTAGAAGCAACAGTTGAAAATGCAACACCTTCAACACCAAGAACCGGCAGTCCAAAAGGCCCGTAGATAAAAATATAATTTCCAAAGATATGCAGAATATTCATGCCGATTGTAATGTACATCGTGTCTTTTGTGAAGCCGTAGCTTTTTAAAACGGCACCGATCGTCATAATCAAGGCCTGAATGAAGCATAACCCGCCTACTAAGCGAAGATAATAGTTAGCTTCTGGCAGCAAGTCTGCAGGAAGATTCATCATTTTCAGCATGGATTCGCTGAAAATGATCACAATCAATCCTACCGCAATGCCGAGAATCAAATTGGCTGCAATCGAAATTTGAGAAATCTCAAGCGCACTTTTATTGTTATTTGCACCTATATTTTGAGTGATTAGAACAATGGTGCCAGTTGCAATAAAACCAAACATGACAATCAGTACATTCAAGATCTGGTTAGCAACTCCGACAGCTGCAACAGAATGATCTGAGTATTGACTAAGCATGATGGTATCGGCGCTTCCCATCAGCATATGTAAAAATAATTCAATGAATATAGGCCAAGTAAGAGCGAATAATGTCAATTTTCGATCTTTTATTTTTTGAGGCAAGCAGGGCACTCCCTTCTGAAAAACACTTATAAAATCATTACTAGTTTACATAGGATCTTATATAATAAAAAGAGATGATTTCGATCATTCTTGGAAAAATACGACCTGACAAAAGGGAGAACAGCATGACTTACATTGGTTTTGATATTCCTCCGTTTCCTACTTTTATTACAGGAGGAGATGCCATATTTAAAAAAGGAACGAAACACTTTAAACGAGTATTTACCGTTTTTGATATGCTTTATGTTCAGTCGGGAGAGCTTTATATAACTGAAAATGAACAGCCATTTATAATAAAAGAGGGACAATATCTTATATTGATACCGGGGTTTGAGCATTATGGCCATAAAGCCTGCAGGGAGGATACTAGAGTTTACTGGACTCATTTCAAAATGGAGGGCCCATTTTCTCTTTATGATAAAGGAAATGAAAACTGGGCAGATGTGCAAACCGTCGACGGGGATTTCGTGGAACCATCTAAATTTCATTTTAAGATTCCTGCTTTTGGGGAATGCATACATATAGACTTTGTAGAAAAGCTGTTTGATAATTTGGTCAGCATGAATCATCAGACCCCTGATTATCCTTTAAGACAGCAGATCTACTTTGAAGAATTGATTCTTCATTTGCAAAAGGAGTCTCTGCAAATACCGAGTGCTGCCGAAAAAGTAGTGGAGGAAACTCTAAGGTTTCTAAGAAAGAATTATATGGAAGAGATCAAAATGGAGGATTTTGCGAGAGAGCTGCATTTTCATCCGGATTACATCACCCGGTGCATGCAGAAAACGATGGGGCTGACGCCAATTCAATACTTGACCCACTACCGGATGGAGCAGGCTAAGCGGCTGCTGTCGACTGCGGATCACAAAATTTCATCGATTGCAAAAGAAGTGGGAATCCCTGACGCTGCTTATTTCACTAAAATATTCAAACGTCTTGAAGGTGTATCCCCGCTTGAGTACCGCAAAATTGTTTCAAGAAAGAAATGAAATTTTGATTAAATTGACGGATAATAGGTGAGGATGGTACTACTTTAAAATGGAGGAGATACAATGCCGACAATACATGTTCCTGGGAAAGGCTCGTTTGAGACAGAAATGGGAAGAAAGCTCGTTTTAGCCCTTGAGGATAACGGAATTGACATTCTTCACCGCTGCGGCGGGAAAGCAAAATGCACATCCTGCCGAGTCGAAATTCTTGACGGTGATTTTGAGGATTTAACGAATGTAGAAAAAAACGCCTTTGCAGAAAAAGGCGTTGAAGACCATTTGCGTTTATCGTGTCAAATCCGTGTAAATGGCGATGTAACCTGCAGGCCGATTATGACCGTTGAAAGCAGAGGCATTGATGCCGGGCCGCGTCCCGAAGAGTGATTGATTGGATGGAAAGAAGGCAGGCTGATTAACAGCCTGCCTTCTTTCCTGAACAGTTAACTAATTTTATGATCGGCATATGTTTTATCGTTTTTCTTGTGATACCCTTTGCCGTAATAAATCCCTACAAGAAGCAGGATCCATGCAGGTCCTACAATTAAGGCAATTCTCGTATCAGGGAAAAATGCCATAAGCCCAACCACCAATACAAGAAATGCAAGTGAAAGGTATGAGGTGAAAGGATATAGCGGCAGTTTGTATTTTAACTTCTTCGATTCACCTGGTTTCAGTGATTTACGGAACTTCAGCTGAGAAAGCAGAATCATTGACCATGTCCAAATTGCACCGAATGTTGAGATGCTTGTTACATACATAAATACCTTCTCAGGAACAAGATAGTTTAATACAACACCAATCAGTAATGCTCCTCCAGTTGCCATAATAGCAAAACCAGGAACGCCGCCTTTTGTGAGTTTTTCAAAAGATTTTGGAGCTTCGCCCTGTTCAGCTAGATTAAACAGCATCCGTCCAGTACTGAAGATTCCTCCATTACAAGATGATAATGCAGCAGTTAAAACAACGAAGTTAATAATGCCTGCTGCTGCAGGTATCCCGATTTTTTCAAAGGTTAAAACGAATGGACTTCCCTGTGTTCCAATTTGATCCCAAGGATAAATGGACATAATAACAAACAGTGCGCCTACGTAGAAAATGAGAATTCTCCAAAAAACAGTATCGATTGCTTTTGTTAACGTTTTTTCTGGATTTTTTACTTCTCCTGCAGTAACTCCAATGAGTTCAATGCCAAGATAAGCAAACATAACCATTTGGAGGGACATCAGGACACCTGTAAAGCCGTTAGGGAAGAATCCTCCATTTTCCCATAAGTTGCTGATGCCTGTCGCGACACCGCCGTTACCGAATCCGAACAAAATCATTCCAAATCCAACAATGATCATAAAAATGATTGCGACTATTTTAATCATAGCAAACCAGAATTCGAGTTCACCGAAAAACTTTACAGCCAGAAAATTGACCGTTGTCATAATGGCAAGAGCAGCCAGAGCCCAGATCCATCTTGGCACATCAGGATACCAGAATTCCATATAGATGCCGACAGCAGTGATTTCAGCCATACATGTAATCACCCATAAGAACCAGTAGTTCCACCCGGTAATGTATCCTGCGAGCGGTCCCAGATAGTTCCTGGCATATCTGCTGAATGAACCAGCTACAGGATTATGCACGGCCATCTCGCCTAGTGCTCTCATAATAAAGAACATGATCATTCCGCTAAATGCATACGCAAGCAGAATCCCTGGGCCTGCCATTTGAATCGCCTTTGCAGAACCGTAAAACAGACCTACTCCGATAGCAGCTCCCAAAGACATTAGTGAGATATGTCTTGGTTCAAGACCACGCTGAAGTTCTTGGTTGTGTTTACTCATTTTTTAATCCTCCTATTGTTAAAACTGCAGATGAATGTGAACGCTTTCAAAAGTTATTGAAAAAATAAAACATAATGGTTATTGAAAAGCATTACTCCATAAAGCTGATGAATGATAAAATCATAGCAAAAGAATCGATGAAAATCAAATATATTAATATAGTAAAATCTGCTTAATAAAGTCTAGTAATTCTATAGGGAAAGAAAAACTGGTAAAAATCATGATGATTCTTACCAGTTATCCATTAATCTTCAATTAAGAAAAATGCCATTTCGTAAGGCTGAACGTCAACAGTCAGTTTTTTTGCATGTGCGGCATATTCTTTGCCTGTCATTAAGTCGATTAATTTTTTATCCTTTAAATCAAAAGGAAGAGCTGCTGTTAACTCTGTTTCAGAATTATTAAGGACTGAAATCATTTTTTGCGCTTCGTTTTGTTTCGTGAAAATGACATGATTGGTTTCATCGTTTGCTTCAATAAATGTAATATCTCCGCCGTTTCCGAATACAGGATATTGCTTGCGGAGGCCAATCAGTTTTTTCACATAATTGAAAAGCTCACGATCCTGCTTCTCCTCATCCCAGATCATGCATTTGCGGCAGCCCGGATCCTGTTCTCCGTCCATGCCGATTTCGTCACCGTAATAAATACAAGGAGAGCCGATAAAGCTTAATTGATAGGCAAAAAGCAGCTTAAGTTTCGCTTTGGAGTGCTTTGCTGTATTTAAGATGCGCGGAGTATCATGGCTGCCAAGTAAATTGAAAGCTACTTCATTGACGTTTTTCGGATAAGAGTGAAGCACGCTTTCCATAATATTTACGAATTCCTGAGCCCGTACTTTATCATTGGCAATAAAATTCATTGTGCCCGTAGTAAACGGATAATTCATTACAGCATCAAACTGATCGCCTAAGAGCCAGGGCATCGAATCGTGCCAGATTTCTCCTAAGATATAAACATCTTCTTTTTCAGCGCGTACCGCCTGTCTGAATTCTCGCCAGAACTGATGATCCACTTCATTTGCAACATCAAGTCTCCAGCCGTCAATGTCAAATTCGCGAACCCAGTAACGGCCAACCTCAAGCAAGTATTCCTTCACTTCAGGATGTTCAGTATTCAGTTTGGGCATGCTCTCTACAAAAGCAAATGCATCATAGTTTAATGTATGATCTTCATTTTTCAGCGGGAACTGATGAATATGGAACCAATCCTTATACTTGGAATCCTTTCCATGTTCGAGCACGTCCTGAAATTGAGGGAAGTAATAGCCGCTGTGATTGAAAACCGCATCAAGCATAATTTTAATTCCGTTATCATGACATGTTTGAACAAGTCGTTTGAACGTCTCTTTATCTCCAAATTGGGGATCGAGCTCCATGTAGTCGATTGTGTCATATTTATGATTGGAGTACGCTTTAAAAACAGGTGTGAAATAAAGGCCGCTTACGCCTAATTCTTTCAGATAACCGATATTTTTGATAACGCCTTCAAAGTCTCCGCCAAAGAAATTGCCGCTCGTCGGCTCCGTGCTGCCCCAGTCTAATGTCTCTTCTGGATTAATAGAAGGATCTCCATTTGCAAATCTTTCGGGGAATATTTGATACCAGACTGTATCCTTTACCCATTCTGGTGCTTTAAAGACATCAGCCTTGTTCAAAAAAGGAAACGCAAAATAGGGAGCAGTGTCATCTGTTGTTATTTCATTCATAAACCCTTTTTCTGTATAAATGAGCTTTTCTTCTCCGGAAGAGAGCTGAAATCCGTACCGCAGCCGGCGGTATTCGGGCTGAACAGCTGCAAACCAGTAATCAAACAGCTCGTCCGAACCGCTTTTATGCATCGTATCCAGTTTGAATTGCCAGCCTTTTTCGCTCCATTCATATGGATCGCCATGAATCAGACTGACAGCGTCAGCGTCATTCTTTTTTGTGCGGAGTCTGAGATGCATTGTTTTTTCATCATAAGCATAGGCAAACTGATTTTTAGGGCGGTGGTAGATGGCTTCTTTTAACAAGATGTTCACTCTCTTTTCTTTATAAAAATGATGGATTAAGGCGAATTCAGCAGAGACACGCAAAAATAGAAAACATGACTTTCATCCTATTCTATTGATTACCTGCATTAGCCAAAATTTAGAATATGTACCCATTATAAAACATTGGGAAAACGTTTGCATATATTTAGAAAAAAATATTGACTTTTAATTCTGGCAATCTTAAAATAAAAATTAGTTAGTAGGGAAAACGTTTGCACAACTGATTGCAGACTGTGCTCACAAGTTGATTTCAGTTTTTTTTTGAGAATGATAGGAAGCGTTTTCACTATTGGACTATGAGACTTTGGTTTCAGTTGTGCGCATTGCCTTCGGGCACTAAGTGCAATGAAATAGATTACAACAAAATAAAAGGTGGGGAAATTATGAGAAAGATTTTATCTTTATCTCTCATTGCTTTGTTGATGTTTGTTATGGTTGCATGCAGCAAGCCTAGCAGCCAAGAGCCGGCAAAAACAGAAGGCGGCGACAAAGAGGGCGGCAAAAAGACAGAAGAAAAAGTAGATTTAACACCTGAAGAAGGGGCAGAATTAGTCCTTTGGGATAACGCGGATTCAGAAGCTGAATGGGCATCTTATGTAGCAGAAGAATTCACAAAGAAATACGATATCCCTGTTGAAGTACAAGAAGTAAACCACGTTGACGCTGCTGGAAAGCTTGAAGTTGACGGACCTGCTGGCCTTGGTGCTGACGTATTCCACGCACCTCATGACCACGTAGGAAACATGGTTAAAGCTGGTCTTATTTATGAAAACGTTTTAGCAGATGAGTACAAAGAAAGCTTCCTGCCTGCTGCAATCAGCGGTACTTCTTACACTGAAGAAGGCGGCGAATCTACTCTTTACGGATTCCCGATGGCAATTGAAACTTATGCACTTTACTACAACAAAGATTTAGTAGACAAGCCTGCAGAAACTTTTGACGAAATTTTCGAGCAATCTAAAGGCTTTGCTGGAGACGGCAAATACGGCTTCATGATGGAGCCTGCAAACTTCTACTTTGCACATGCATTCTTCGCTGGATATGGCGGATACATCTTCGGAAACGAAAACACAGATGCATCTGATCTTGGGATTAACAATGAAGGCGCTGTTGCTTCAGGTGAATTCATGCAGCGCATGAATAAAGAACTTCTTCCATTGAAAAAAGAAGATATTACTGGTGACTTAATCAGTTCTTTCTTTAACGATAATAAATTGATGTACCGCATCTCAGGTCCATGGGATATTAAAAACCATGAAGAAGCAGGCATCAACTTCGGTATTGCTCCGCTTCCTAAATTAGACAACGGCGAAACTCCAAAAAGTTTCTCTGGAATCAAAGCTTACTATGTAAACTCTTACTCTAAATATCCAAAAGCTGCTACTTTGTTAGCACAATTCGCTACAAGCAAAGACATGCTTGAAAAACGCTTTGAAATGACAGGACAGCTTCCTCCTCAAACGGAATTAATTGAAAGCGAAGCTATCCAAAACAACGAAATCGCTTCAGCATTCTTAGAGCAGGCTGAATCAGCACTTCCAATGCCTAACATTCCTGAAATGCAATCTGTATGGGGTCCAATGGAGACAGCTTACACAACAATGTGGAATGATGGCACAGAACCTAAAAAGGCACTTGACGCAGCACTTCAGCAAATTGAAGATGCTATCTCTTCACAAACGAAGTAATAGTCAGTTTGAGCCGATACCTATGGTATTGGCTCAAATTTTATACATTAACCTTTATTGGCAGGCAGCAGCCTCTACCTCTATGCGTATGGGATGCATGGAAAAGAGGTGCAGGCTAACTGCCCGTAAATGGGGACAGCAAAGGGACAATGGGGTAAAAAACAAAATCAATTTTCTCAAGTGACACTACTTTCAAACAACGTGAGGAGGCCTGACATAATGCGCGGACCAGCTAGAATAGGTGCATTACTATCATTTTTATTAATGGGGCTTGGACAAATTTACCACCGTCAATATCTTAAAGGAATTTTATTTATTCTTTTAGAAGTTTACCTTCTGGTATTCTGGTCTTTGCCTTTCAGATATGCAATGTGGGGCTTAACAACACTTGGCGACACTCCGCAATCAAGAAATGGATTTACAGTCGTACAAGGTGATCACTCCATTTTCTTAATGATCGAAGGAATTATTTTCTTAATATCCTTCCTGCTTTTCTTATGGGTTTACTACTTAAACATTCGTGATGCATATAAAGTAGGAAAAATGCGCGAGCGCGGCATTAAGCCAAACACAGCAAAAGAAACACTTACTAATGTATGGGAAAACGGTTTTCCTTACATCCTTTTAACACCATCGATTCTATTTACAATGTTTTTAACAATTCTTCCTCTGTTATTTGGAGTCATGATCGCATTCACAAACTATTCCGGTCCAAATCATCTGCCGCCAAAGGCTTTGGTTGACTGGGTAGGATTTGATACTTTCTTAAACCTTTTCCAATTAAAAACATGGAGCACAACGTTCTACGGAGTTTTTGGCTGGACGGTTGTATGGGCGATTTTATCAACAGCGACTACATTCTTCCTGGGGTTGATCTTTGCTGTACTGATCAATCATAAAGGCATTAAGCTTAAGCGCTTATGGCGCAGCATCTATATTCTGCCATGGGCTATTCCTCAATTTGTCAGTATTTTAATCATGAGAAATATCTTCAACGGTGAATTTGGACCGCTGAATCAATATTTAAAAGCACTTGGACTTGAGGCTATTCCATGGCTGTCTGATCCGATGTGGGCAAAAGTAACGCTTGTAACAGTTAACATGTGGTTTGGATTCCCGTTCTGGATGGTTCTTATGAGCGGTGTTATGACTACGATTGATAAAGAAATGTTTGAAGCGGCAGATGTTGACGGGGCAACGCCTTGGAGCAAGTTCTGGAAGATTACAATGCCGATCGTTATGTTCTCAACAGCTCCGCTCCTAATCATGAGCTTTGCAGGCAACTTCAATAACTTCAACATTATTTACCTATTAACTCAAGGTAATCCTGTTAACGTGAATTACAGCTATGCGGGATCAACGGATATCCTTATCAGCTGGATTTACAAAATGACGCTTGAACAAAGTCAATTTGCTACCGCTTCTGTTGTATCGATCTTGATCTTTATCGTAGTAGCAACTCTTTCTATCTGGAATTTCAGAAAAACAAAAGCATTTAAGGAAGAGGATATGATGTCATGATGAATAAAAAATTAACTGATAAACTCGTCGTTGGCTTTATATACGCCATTTTAATCATAACAGCGATTCTTGTTCTTTATCCTGTTTATTTCATCCTGATCGGATCATTAAATCCAGGAGATTCATTGTTTGCAACTAAACTGATTCCTGAAGCATTAACTCTTGATCACTATCGTTATTTGTTTGAAGAAACAAAATATCTGACATGGTATCAAAATACGTTCAAAATTGCCTTTTTTAACATGCTGATTTCAACATTCCTTGTAGTAACTGCAGCATATGCTTTTTCGCGCTTCCGTTTTCCGGGCCGCAAACAGGGATTGATGGCGATGCTTGTTCTGCAAATGTTCCCGAGCTTCATGGGGATGATTGCGATTTACATTTTACTTCTTCAAATCGGCTTATTAGACAATCACTGGGGCCTTATCTTAGTGTATGCAGGCGGATCGATTCCTTTTGGAGCATGGCTTGTAAAAGGGTACTTTGACGGCCTTCCAAGAAGTTTGGAAGAAGCAGCTAAAATGGACGGTGCCAGTCATACTACGATTTTCTTTAAAATTATGATGCCATTGTCAAAACCTATCTTAGTATTTATTGCTGTTAATAACTTTATCGGACCTTGGATGGACTTCATTTTTGCCCGTCTGATTCTCCGTTCAAACGAGAACAAAACACTTGCAGTTGGTCTATTTGAATTCGTTACAGGCAGAACGAGCACTCAATTTACTACTTTTGCAGCCGGAGCGGTTTTAGTAGCTGTTCCAATAACGATTCTGTTCTTGATCTTCCAAAAGTACATTGTTGAAGGATTGACAGCCGGAGCGAATAAAGGGTAAAATTCGGAAATCGATTTCATATTGAAATAAAAGACATAGTTTAATAGTCTTATACGTAAAGCTGTCTGGAATCCGCACTAATGGAGACGGGGCAGCTATTACGCAGTAAGGGGGGCTGAGGGATGTATAAACGTATATTTCAAGTACTGATCATCCCTTTTTTCCTTCTCTCAGGTTTTTCAGTAAACACTGTTCGGGCACAAGAGAAGGAAGAACGATCGTGGCAAGATGAAAGTATGTATTTTATTATGATTGACCGTTTCAATAATGGAGATACAAGCAACGATTTTGAAGCAAATCCTAAAAATCCGAAGGCATATCATGGCGGTGATCTCCAGGGAATTATCGATAAACTGGATTACATTCAGGAAATGGGGTTCACATCTATTTGGCTGACTCCGGTCTTTGATAATGAAGAAGGCGGATATCACGGATATTGGATTCGTGATTTTAAAAACGTTGATGAGAACTTCGGAACACTTGACGATTTTAAGACGCTTGTAAAAGAAGCGCATAAACGAGATTTGAAGGTCATGCTTGATTTTGTCGTCAATCATACTGGCTATAAGCATCCATGGCTGAATGATCCGGAAAAGAATGACTGGTTCCATGAAAAAAAGGACATTGCCAACTGGCAAAATCAAGAGGAAGTAGAAAATGGCTGGCTGTTTGGATTGCCTGATTTAAACACCGAAAATCCTGAAACGAAAGCCTATTTAATGGATGCTGCCAAATGGTGGATTACCGAGACAGACATCGACGGATATCGCCTGGATACTGTTCGTCATGTACCAAAAGCCTTTTGGGAGGAATTTTCAAAAGAAGTAAAATCAGTAAAGAAAGATTTCTTTCTGATGGGAGAGGTATGGGATAAAGATCCGCGCTACGTAGCGGGTTATACGGAATCAGGACTAGATTCTGTGGTTGATTATCCTTTTTATGAAGATGCTTCCAATGTGTTTTCAAAAGCAGGAGGCTCAACAGGCATGCTTGCCAACGTGTTTAAGCGCAATCAAGTTCTTTATAAGGATCCTTATCTATTAGGAAATTTTATTGATAATCATGATAATGAACGATTTACAAGGAAAGCTATTACAAATAATCAAAATCCGGTTACCCGGCTGAAAATGGCATTGACGTACATGTATTCTGCACCTGGTATGCCGATTGTGTATTATGGGACAGAGATTGCGATGGATGGCGGCAATGATCCGGACAATCGCCGGATGATGAACTTCCGTGCCAATGATGATCTCATCAAGTATGTGTCAAAGCTTGGGAAAATCCGCTCTGAATTTCCATCTTTAAGACGCGGTGACCTGGATGTTTTATATGATGAAAAAGGAATGACCATTCTTAAAAGATCCTATAAGAACGAGGTAACTGTTATTGCCCTAAATAACTCCGCTGAATCAAGAAATGCTATTGTCCCTGCAAAAGCTCTTGATGAAAATAAAGAATTGCTCGGGTTGCTCACAGGCGATATAACGGAAGAAAAGAATGGAGAGTATGAATTTATTCTCGACCGTGAAACTGCTGAGATCTTTGAGGTTGGGGAAAAAACAGGCCCAAACTTTCCGCTGATCAGTGTATTCGTGGCAGTTCCAGCAGTATTTGCGGGATTCTTATATATGAACAGAAGAAAGAAGCAAGCATAATGCAAGTGTTCCAAAGGGAATGATCTAAGTCCCTTTGGTTATAAAGTCTTTAAACTGAATGCGTTTACAAAATTGGCTATTTTAATAAAATATGTTAAATTAGACTTTTCAATTTGGAGAAAAAACGGCTCCAAACAAGTTGAAAGTAAGAGAGGGATGGGATTGTGGCAACAATAAAAGATGTCGCAAGGTTAGCAAATGTAGCTCCATCAACTGTTTCGAGAGTGATTGCTAATAACCCGCGTATAAGTGAGAAAACAAAAGAAAGAGTAAGAGAAGCAATGACTGAGCTTGGATATCATCCTAATTTCATTGCCAGAAGTCTTGCAAATCAATCAACTCAGGCAATTGGAATTGTGATTCCAGGTTCTGCTGACAAAGCGTTTTTAAATCCCTTCTTCCCAGAAGTCATTCGCGGCATCAGTAAAGGAGCCCACCAGAAACATTATGCCCTGCATATGTCAACTGGTGAAACCGATGCAGAAATTATGGAAGGTGTCGTGCAGATGGTTGAAGGAAAACGGGTCGACG
Source organism: Metabacillus dongyingensis (assembly GCF_019933155.2). Taxonomy (NCBI): domain Bacteria; kingdom Bacillati; phylum Bacillota; class Bacilli; order Caryophanales; family Bacillaceae; genus Metabacillus; species Metabacillus dongyingensis. Next base: position 1,138,745 of record NZ_CP082944.1, read on the forward strand.
GCATTGTTCTCTTATATTCACAAGTAGATGATAAACTGACTAAATATCTTCTTTTGAAAAATTTCCCGTTTGTAATCGTTGGAAAACCATTTAAGGACGTTGAGTTAATCACACACGTAGACAACGATAATTACCGGGCTGCAAAAGAAGTAACAGAACATCTGATAGAACTTGGACACGAACGAGTTGCATTTATTGGCGGTAATCTCAAGCTGGTGGTAACCGTTGAACGCCTTTTAGGCTATGAAAAGGCCATACGCAATGCAGGTTTGGAATACCGCGATGACTATATTGTACATGCTCAATTTCTTAAAGAAGGCGGACAGGCTGCGGTTCAGGAATTGTTTAAATTGAATGAGCCGCCAACTGCACTTGTCGTAGCCGATGATCTGATGGCACTCGGAGTGCTGAACATGCTTGATGACATGGGCATCAATGTTCCTAATGATGTCTCTGTTGTATCGTTTAATAACGTAATGCTGTCAGAAGTTTCAAGACCGCCGCTTACGACTGTGGATATTAATATTTTTCAATTAGGCTATGAAGCTGCCAAGCATGTGATCCAGCTGGTTGAAGATCCACTGGACCCGATAAAACGGATTATCATTCCTCATAAATTGATGAAGCGTCAATCCTGTATAGAATATCACTCAAAGAAAAAACTGCACCAGGAATAATGGTTAGAGGCTGCCCGGAAAATTTCAGGCGGCTTTTTTCTTTTATCGGATGACGGGAACTAATTTCAATCATTCCCAAACTGCATTTAGTTGGAAGTGAATTTTTATTAGCGGAAATGTTGAATTATTTAGCCAAAGACGGTAATTTTTTATCCAAGCCCTCATTTATAAACATTTTGTATCATTAATATGGAACATTTCGCAGGAAATGAAGTAAATTCGTCAGCCGCAGCCGACAAAAAAATCTTCAAAGCTAACATCCTGAATAAAAACAGACAGCATGCAAAGGCATGATGTCTGCTCTTATCATTCCGGTCATTTCTCCGGCAATAATGTCAATTTCTCTCCCGCATGCTCAGGCTGTATATCCGTCACATGATAAGTACCGTTTACCCAATCCTGAAGCTGATCCTGATACCAGCTGCTTCTGACATGACCTGACTGGCCCGGTCCGACAATGTGATGTCCTTTGGCGAGGTCTGCTGCATCAATGACAAACCTCCAAGAAGCGCCGTGGTCCACAATTCCCTCTTCATTGTAATTTGCTGCGCCCACCGTAATTTGGCTGCCGCCGACAGGCACTGGTTTCTCATGATTAAACAGCCATTTTAAAACTGGGGAGGCATTTGAGAGAGGGTGTCCGAAATAAAGCTGATGATAGTCACCCCATTTCCATGCCTTAGGGTTATCCCCGTATTCTTCTTTAAGAGAAACTACCACATTCTCAAAAGAAGTGAGCAATACTTGATCAAGGCCGCCCTTATCTGAGAACCACTCAGATTCATCGCCGTTAAATGCACGTCTAAGGAGTTCATCAACGATTCCCTGTTTTCCTTCAAATAAGTCATCCATTTCATTTGGTACAGCATCCTTAAAAAGGGTGAGCGGAATTTCTTTCATCAGCAAGTGAAAGAGAAGAGGAGCTGCCAAGTCTTTATCATCTGTCATATTCCATTTTGAAAGCAAATTCACAGAAGCTTTTTCGGCCTTATTCAGATCACCCGCTCTAATCCTTTCAAGAATAAAAGGCAAAAATTCTTCGGCATATAAATTCCGCTGATCCATCTGCAGTTTTTTCATATCATTTAAAGTGAACTTTTCTTCTTTCTCTAAAACCTCTTTTATCCTCATATACCGATAAGGCTGGGCCCAATGATGACTGAGATGGTAAGGGTAAGAATCATCAATCACCTTATTGTTTGCCGTAGCAACAAACCCTTCTTCGGGATTGACCGAACGGGGAAGCTCGTCATAGGGGATGAATCCTTCCCATTCATATTCATCTGTCCAGCCCGGTACAGGAATCATGCCGTCTCCTTTTTTCCTGATTGGAATTTTCCCGTTGGCTTTATAGGCAATCGTTCCGTCTGCCCCGGCAAAAACAAAATTTTGCGTTGGAACGTGAAAATCTTCAAGTGCCTGTTCGAATTCGTTCCAATCTTTAGCTTTGTTCATTGAGAGCACTGCCTGGAATTCTGTTGACGGCATAAGGGCTGTCCATTTCATTGAGAGTGCTGTATTCTGTTTTTTATCAAATGCAAATTCAGACATAATCGGACCGTGTCTTGTTTCAATAACCTCATATTCAAGTGTCTTTTCATCCTTAACCGCAATTGGCTCTTTAAACACTTTCGCATCTTCCCATTTGTTGTTATATAAAAATTGGTGCGGATTAACCGGATTTCGTTTTTCAATATATAAATCCTGTACATCTGGTCCTGTATTTGTCACCCCCCAGGCAATATGATCATTGTGTCCAAGAATAATTCCCGGGACCCCGGCAAAGACAACGCCGCTGACATTCATGCTGTCACTTTGCAGATGCATCTGATACCAAATCGACGGTGTGGCGAGTGAAAGATGGGGATCATCTGCAAGCAGCGGCTTTCCGCTTTCGCTTTTTTCACCGCTTACAACCCAGTTGTTGCTTCCGTTAAATTCAGGTGGAATAACGGCACTTGCAAAACTTTTTTCCAAGTTCATATCCACTTCCTCATAAGCGGACAGAATTTCAGGTGCATCCTTTGGATAGGAAGGGAATAAGTCATATGCTTTCTCTTTTGAAAACGTACCTAAAGCCCAGTAGCGAAACGCCTGCCCGGACCAGTGACCGCCTAAATCAAAAGCCATGTATTTACCGATTGTAAGTGAATCGATTGGTGTCCATTCTGCCGGCTCATATTTCAGCAGTTTAAATTCAAGAGGCAGCGTACCTTCTGCTTTTGCTTCTTTCATAAAAACATTTACACCGTCTGCAAACCACTGCATAGCATCTCTGGAGGATTGATCATACTCAGGATATGAAGCTTCAGCTGCCCTTCTTAAGCCCAGCGTTCTGAAAAACTTGTCCTTATCAATAGTGGCCGCGCCTACCACTTCACTCAGCATTCCTGATGCCTGTCTCCTGCTTAAATCCATCTGGAAGAGGCGATCCTGAGCCTGTACATATCCCTGCGCGATGTATAAATCCTTTTCAGATTGCGCGGTAATATGCGGAACTCCATTTTTATCCCTGGTTACTTCAACTGCATTGGTCATTCCGCTTACAATTACTTCTCCCTTTAGTTGGGGAAGACTTTTCTCAATGAAAAGGTTTACAAAAATAAATGCACTTATTAATAGAAAGAGAAGTGCACCAAGTCCAATCCATAAACTCCTTCGCCGCTTAGGTTCAAATCTTCGTTCAGCCTTTGCCTCCATGATTCTCACACTCCAAATATCAGTTAAGTGAATATATTACACTCTGTTCGTGAAAATCCTGTATGCTAAAAAAATTTTGAACTAATCCTCTTTTTTCGGAGGAAAACGTATCATTCAATCTTTTTTAAATCCATATATATAACCAACTGACAATAGAAAATAGGTGGATTCATAATGAAAAAGATTTTACTGTTTGCAGATCCCGGCATTGATGATTCTTTAGCTATTATCTATGCTTTATTAAGCCCCGAGATTGAGCTGTTAGGCATTGTTACAAGTTATGGAAATGTAACGAAACAGCAGGCAACGGAAAACGCAGCATATCTGCTTAAGCTCGCAGGAAGAGAAGATATTCCAGTGATAGAGGGGGCGACCTTTCCTTTGAGCGGCGAGGTTTCGGTCTATTATCCTGAAATACATGGAGAAGAAGGACTGGGCCCGATTAGACCTCCAAAGGGATTGAATGTAGTTGTGAGGGATTTTAGTTATATTTTCGATATCATTAAACAAAACAAAGATATCACCATAGTTGATACCGGCAGAACTACCTCTCTGTCTAATGCATTTAATTTAAAACTTGAATTGATGAAAGAAATCAAAGAAATCTATTTAATGGGAGGTGCTTTTTTTGTACCGGGAAATGTAACCCCTCTTGCAGAAGCAAATTTTTATGGAGATCCAATAGCAGTTAATGTTGTCTTAGACTATGCAAACGAAGTCTATATCACACCTTTAAACGTCACCAACCGAGCTATTGTTACAAGAGAAATTGCTAATTATATTTATTCAATAGCCTCAAATCCTTTCAAAGAGCTTATTCCGTCCATAACAAACTATTATGCAGATGCTTATGCTAAACTGAGGCCTGGAGGGAGAGGGGCCTCTATCCATGACGTGTTTACGCTTTACTATATGCTGAATAAAGACAAGATTTATTCTGTTACTAAAGATGTAGAGGTATCTGTCTTAGAAACGGCAAGAGGACTCAGCTATGCTGATTTTCGCACTAATCAGATGCAGCCAGGTGCAAGGCATACCATTGCCCTTAATTTTCAGTATCAGGACTTCCTGGCTGATTTTATTAAAGTTATGTCTTCACCGCTTAGGTAAGCAAATTGTATGCTCTGATAACCTGCATATTGTACTTGGTGTGCAGGTTTTTTTATTAGAAAAAAACGGCTTACAAACTATATAAAACAAAGTATATTTAAAGAGAAGAAATTTACATTCTGAATAATCTGGCGAGGGGTAAAAATGAAGATTTCATACATAGAAGAAATGCTGAAAAAACATGACTATTCTGCTGCAATCCGTCACTTTTTAGAAGGATACAGGGAAGTCGCGGAGGAGAATAAGCTTACGCGTTTCCGCGGTTTCATCCGGTCATTCCTGGATGAAAGCCAACTAAAATACTTGCTTCAAGTTTTAGATGCATCATTAATGGACCAGCTAAGCGGTATCATTATAAGAGACAGTTACCGCAGATTAAAATCTCCTCAAACGGCTCTATGGTATTGCGAGCAGCTGATTGATGAGAACAAGCTGATTGAGGCAGAAGAACTTTTAAAGGAATTAGAAGAGCAGGAACTACCCGGTGAACTGAGGGAAAAGCTTTATTTTACAATGGCAAGTGCACTTATTGGGATGCGGCGATTAAAGGCTGCCGAGGCTTATCTGAAGAAGTGCGAATCTGCAGCAGGTGATCCGATGGATACACGCTGGGCGTACTTTTATTTGCAGACCGGAGAATGGGACAAGGCTGTTTCATACTTAGAAGCAGGTACAAAAGATAAAAAAGATGGTGTGATCGCTTATTTGCTGCTTGTTCAGCATTATGCCATTCAAGGCGAAGCCGGAAAGTCACAGACTCTATTGGAAGAAGGACTATTACTTTATCCAGCCTATCCAAAACTGATCCTTGAAAAAATTAGACTTAGCTATAAACAGAAGCGCTGGACGGAGATGGAGAAAGCAATCTCAGACTTAAATCAGCTGGCTCCTTTTCATGAATATAAAAGAATGGCAGAGTATTACACGGCTGATTCCTTATATGACCAGAAAGAATTTGAGAAACTTCAAGCATTTTTGGCAGAGCATAGTGAATTTAAAAAAGAATCCCATTATAAAAATTTTACTGGCCGAACGGACGATGCTGCTAAAATGCTGAACTTTAAGCCGGTTGTACAAAAATATAATTATTGTGTCCCGGCATGTGCCGAAATGATTTTCAGCATGTACAGCAAATCATATAAACAGGATGAAATCGCAGACTTTGTTTATTCAGTTTCAGGTTCAAAACTCTCCAAAATGATCGAGTATTTTGAAGAAAAAGAGTTTGCAGGCAAATACTTTTTTGGAAATCCCGACGTTTTCAAAACCCTGATTGACCAAAATACGGCTGTTATGATTAATATCGACTTTCCAACGACATCCCATGTTCAATTTCTTGCGGGCTACGATGACAATTTACAAGTCTTCCACGTTCAGGATCCTAATCTCAGAGACACACATGAAGTGATGTATGAGGACCTTGAACGGGAGTATGGGAACAACGGAGCTTTGTCATTAGCTATTCTTCCTGAAAATGAAACTGCAAAATTGGAGGTTTTGTCTGACAATGAACACGAATTAGCAATCAAACTCTTTTCATTGACCGAGATCTCTCACGGGCAGCTGAGTGATTCTGAACAATCCTTTTTAAAAGAAAATCTTCACAATATGGCTGTCTCTGCCTATATCATTAAATATCTTCCTGATTTAGTAGCAGAAGAGATTTTGGATGCAGCGGCAAAGCATGTTTTTGAGCATTCGAAGGAGTCAGAATACCGCAGCCTCTCTGCAGCCATGGCGTATTTCAGCGTAAAAAACAATGACCGCGCAGTGGAATACTTGGAACAAATTCCTTTTAGGCATAACCTTGCTGCTTATTGGTATGCAAAAGGCAGATTATGCTATAACAAGGATGACTATGACAGTGCTTTTACGGCATTTACTGAAGCCTTGAAATTTGAACCGGATGACCATATTCTTTGGGGCTATCTTGCTCTGACTGAACTAAATAGAGACCGTGTAAAGGAAGCTTTGAGATATTCGGAGATTGCGATGGATATTAATGAGGAAGATGGGTTTTCACAAATCAACCATGGAATTATTCTAATGGATATGAACGAGCATGAAAAAGCGAGAAACCTCTTCCACACTTTCTTGAAAAGAGAAAAGCAGGACGGGTATGTATGGTTTCAGCGGGCGTTGTGCGATAAAGAATTAGGCAGATACCATCTTGCAAGGAGAGGATTTCAGACTGCTATTGCACTGGAGCCGGAAACACCGCTTGGATATAAAGAGCTTGCAGGGCTTTATGAATTTGTATATGAGGATGTTCCTGCAGCGAAAGAGATACTTGAGCAGGGGATTAAAGCTGCTGAAGATAAACAGATGCTGATCCATGAAGCGGGAGATTTATTTGAGCGTGCCGGAGAATTTGATCAAGCAAGGCGATTCTATCAACAGGCAGCTGAGCTGAACCCGAAAGATGTGTATGCTCGTATTTCCCTTGCAGCTCTTTATAAAGACGAAGGTAAAACAGATCAATTTTTCAAGACCATTCACCTTGATTTTGAACAATTTCAAAAGGACAGTGAATTTCTAATCAATGCCGGAAAGCTTATGTTTGCTGCTAGTGTTGAAATGGAAGAAAAGGATTCATATATGGACCTGGCACTTTCTTATGTAGAAAAAGGAGTTTTATATGCAGATTCAAATATAGGGGAAGCCGTTGAGATTTATGTTGATCTGGTGTCTGAAACGCCATATTCACGCCGAGGGGTGGAGTTTTTAGAAAGCTTGAAAGAAGGAAAAAAAGACGAATTTTTTCTTATCAGCTATATCGGCTGTTTATATGAGTCTCAGGGTCTTTTGGATAAAGCAAAGCAGTATTTAAAGCAGGCTATTTCCTTAAATAATGATGATGTTCTTCCGTTTTACCGGCTTGGGGAGATCGCCTTAAAACAAGAAAATTTTGTTGAGGCAGAAAAACAGTACAAACGGGTGCTCGCGCTTGATCCTGCACATGAGCAGGCGATGCTGGATCTCGCTTCCATAGCAAATGCCAGAGAGGACAGGGAAGCAGAAAAAGAATACCTGATGTCTGCATTTAAACTCGATCCATATTGCATTTCTGCAGAAGCAGTCCTTGGAGTACTGGAGTCTGAGCAGGAAGTTGAAGCGTTTAAAGCTCTTCTGATGAGCGTGAAAGTTGAGAAAGCTTTCCTCTATGATACTCTTGCCTATATACACGGAAAGCTTGGAAATCTGAAAGAAGAGGAAGAAAACTTGATTAAAGCGTTTGAACTTGCGCCATCCCAATTCCAGATCCTGCATCATCAAGTCAAACTCTGGATAAAGCAGGGAAAAACGAAACAAGCAAAATCCCAGCTTCACACGCTGCTTATGGAAAACAAAGAGAATAAAATTCTTTATGATACATGGATTGAATTGATGCTGAGCACAAAGTCCATGCATAAAATTGAGACTGAAATTAAAAAAATGAAGCTTTCCAATAAAGAGAAAAGCGTAGTCTTTATGAATGCAGCAGCTGCATATGAACGTCAAATGCAATCCATGCGTGATGCCTGCGAAGAAATGGAAGAACAAAAAGGATGGCTGAAGAGGTTCACGAATTTTTCAAAGATGAGTCTGAAATTCGGTATGGTAATTGGACTATATGAAGAGGCGATGAAGCATGACCGTGAAAATGTAACAGCCGTTATGTGGTACGTCGATTTTCATTTAGAGGCAGGATTAGCAGAGGATGCCATTAAAATTCTGGAACAGTGGCTCCGCTATCAGTGGGAGCCTGATGTTGCCTCCAGGCTTGCTGTTCTTTATGTAAATGAATTTGAAAATGTTCCAGAGAAAAAAGCAGTTAAGTATTTGTCAGGAGCATGCAGCCTAATTGAAACGCTGCTTGAAGAAAACGAGGATCCAGACTATCTCATTTTGCTTGGAATGGCTTTACTTGAACTTGGCGAATATGAAGAATCAGAAAAAGCTCTCATGCGTGCATTAGAAATTGAGCCTGCTGTGGAAAAAGGATACTTTCACCTGGCTAGAGTCTATGAAGCTATAGATAAATACAGCAAAGCAGAAGAGGCAATCCGGCAAGCAATCGCTGTAAATCCAGACGATCATGACAACTATAATCAGCTCGGCCTGATTTATAGACATCAAAATAAACTAAAACCGGCACTAGAAGCAGTTGAGAAAGCTATTTCAATGGAGCCGGAGGATTTAATCAATTTATATAACAGGGCTTGTTATCTTTCAGCTTTGGGCAGATACAAAGAATCTGGCGAGCAGCTTGAATCTCTATACGAGCTTGATGAAACATTTATTTTCACTGAGATGGCAGAGGAAGACGAAGATTTAGAACCGTTGAAGGAAGCGGGATATTTTCCAATGAATCCGCTTCTGAAGAGATAATAATGAATGAGATGGACATTGTCGGCGAAGGCTCTACAGCCATTATATATTCTTATGGAAAAGATAAGGCTGTGAAGATTTATAGAGTTCATTCACCTGATATTCACTGTGAATTTCAAGTGAACAGCTACTTGAATCAGCATTCCGGAAGCTTATGAGCTTGTGGCTTTTGGAACTGCCTTTAGCTGCAGCCAGACTTTCAGTGCCAACTCCGCAACATGAAATGCAACAGCTGCCTGTAATCATAAGACCACACTTGAAAAAGTAAGCAAAACGGTTAATAATAAAGTGTATCTTCAAATAAACTTAAAAAAATAGACAGTAAACGGCACAATTTTCTGTTAAAATAAGAAAATATACGCCCTTTGATGCGGCAAAAAATCTATAGTATTTACAGCAAAGGAGTTTTTTAGATGGAAAAAGTTTTAATCTTTGGTCATAAAAATCCCGATACAGATACAATTTGCTCTGCAATTGCGTATGCTGATCTTAAAACAAAACTAGGATTAAATGCTGAACCGGTGCGCTTAGGTGAAATCAACGGTGAAACTCAATTCGCATTAAATGCATTTGGAATCGAAACTCCCCGCCTTGTAGAAACGGTGGCAAATGAAGTAAGCGGGGTTATTTTAGTTGATCATAACGAGCGTCAGCAAAGTGTAAGTGACATTGATGATGTCCGAGTACTTGAAGTTATTGACCATCATCGCATTGCCAATTTTGAGACAAGCGATCCATTGTACTATCGTGCAGAGCCAGTTGGCTGCACAGCTACCATTTTAAACAAAATGTACAAAGAAAATGGCGTAAGCATTTCTAAAGAAATTGCTGGATTGATGCTTTCTGCCATTATTTCAGATTCTTTATTATTTAAATCTCCTACATGTACAGAGCAAGATATTGCAGCAGCCCGCGAATTAGCGGAAATTGCAGGCGTTGATCCGGAGGTCTACGGCCTTGATATGCTTAAAGCAGGTGCAGACTTAAGCGACAAAACAGTAGCTGAGCTGATTTCACTTGATGCTAAGGAATTTTCTATGGGTAACTATAAAGTAGAAATAGCGCAAGTAAACGCTGTAGATCCAAACGATGTATTAATTCATAAAGAAGAAATTGAAGCATTGATTTCTGCTGTTATCGCTGAAAAAGAATTGGATTTATTCATCTTCGTTGTAACAGACATTTTAATTAATGATTCCGTAGCATTGGCTCTTGGACGCGAAACACGTGCTGTAGAACAGGCATATGATGTAAAGCTTGTGGATAACACAGCTGTTTTAAAAGGTGTCGTTTCCCGCAAAAAACAAATCGTGCCAGTCATTACAGACATTTTAACAAGTACACAAGTTTAATATGAAAACGCATGGATTCTAATCAATTCATGCGTTTTTTCTATATGGAAAATCAGAAACGGCTTACCTATAAGGCAAGCCGTTCATTTGTTATTAGCAGCAGCCGTGGCCGCCGTAGTCAGCTCCGCCGACAAAAGAAGCACCGATGATGATCAATAAAATAAACAATACGATAATTAACGCGAAACCGTTATTGTAGCCGCCGCCGCAATTTCCATCTTTACTCATTAAAAATTCCTCCTAATTTTAAATCGAGATGATGAGCATTTTCATGACTCAAAGTTAAGGTATGCCAGATAAAGAATTATGTTAGCCTATTTATGGTTTAGTCAAAAGCTTCAATATGTATAAAAAAAAGACCGGCAATCCAATTGCCGGCCAAAAAACATGACTACTTATTAAATAAGCTTTTAACGCCGTGAAAGATTAGAACAAAAGAAAAAACTAAAATTGCTAAAACGCCCACGACAGTTGTGAAAGGCTCAATGCTTGCCAAGAATGTACCTGCTAACGGCATTTCAACTAAAGCAAAGCCGGCAAGAATAGCAGCTAAGAATAAGAAGATTAATCGATCCATGATTTTCCCCCCTTCCTAGTACATTATATGTAAACGCTTCCAAAAAAGTATTAGTCATTCACACATTTTATAGAGGGGGAAAATAAAATTTCAAACAAAAAAACGCCTGAATCTTCAAACTCAGGCGTTCCTGAAACTAGGTTTATCCGTTAATGATTTTTCCGCCATTTACGTGAATCATCTGACCCGTTATATAAGTAGAATCGTTGCTGGCAAGGAAAACGTAGCTTGGAGCAAGTTCATCAGGCTGGCCGGGACGCCCCATAGGAGTGTCAGCCCCAAATTCCGAAACTTTTTTTGCATCAAAGGTAGATGGAATGAGAGGGGTCCAAATTGGGCCAGGGGCCACTCCGTTTACCCTTATACCTTTTTTTACAAGGGACATGGAAAGAGATCTTGTAAATGTTGTAATTGCACCTTTCGTTGATGAATAATCAATCAGCTGCTCATTGCCCGCATATGCTGTAATGGAGGACGTATTGATTATACTGCTTCCTTTTTTCAGATGAGGAAGTGCTGCTTTCACCATATAAAAAAAGGAGAAGATATTCGTTTTGAACGTCCGTTCGAGCTGTTCTTTTGATATCTCTTCAATTCCTGCCTGAGGATGCTGCTCTGCGGCATTATTTACAAGGATATCGAGTTTTCCAAGCTGATTGATGGTTTCTGAAACAATTTGTCCGCAAAAAGATTCTTCGCCTATATCTCCCGGCATAAGAATACATCTTCGGCCTTCTTGTTCAATAAGCCGTTTCGTTTCATTTGCATCCTCATGCTCGTCTAAGTAAGAAATGACGACATCTGCGCCCTCCTTTGCGTAATGGATTGCAACTGCCCGTCCAATTCCTGAATCTCCTCCTGTAATAATAGCCACTTTATCAAGCAGCTTCTCACTGCCCTTATATTGAAGTGCATCAAATTCAGGCAGAGGGTTCATTAAGTTCTCATGTCCCGGCTGTACATCCTGATGCTGTGCTGGCATTGTTTTTTTGCTTTGATTATCTTGACTCATCCAAATCCCTCCATGGTTTAATCATGATTAGTATGGTGAAAAGTATGTTGAATATGTAGCTGTTCTTTAGAATATATTCCCTGAATAAATGAGATGAAACGTAAAAATCCCCATAAAAAAAGAACTAAAACCTAAGTTTTAGTTCAATACATTGAAATATCTTGCTTCTGGATGGGCAACAACGAGTGCCGTTACTGACGCTTCCGGCTCCATCATGAAGCCTTCAGTCAGGTTCACGCCGATATCTTCCGGAGATATGAGGTCAAATAATTTAGCCTGGTCATCCAGATTCGGACAGGCCGGGTATCCGAAAGAAAAACGCTGACCCTGATATTTCGCAGAAAAGCGCTGATCCATAGTAAAATCCGGAGGATCAGGAAAGCCCCACTGGTCACGGATCAGCTGGTGAGTCCGTTCTGCAAGGCCTTCGGCAAGCTCAAGTGCCAGTGCCTGTACAACATGGCTCTTTAAATAATCTCCCTGCTCTTTAAAACGGTTGGCAATTTCCCTTACTTTTTTTCCGGCGGTTACCGCAAAGAAGGAGACATAATCTCTTTGTTTGTTCTCATCTTTTGGACGGATATAATCAGATATGCAGCGGTGCGGCAGCTTTGATTGCCTTGGGAATTCAAATGTCTGCAAGGTTTTTTCCGTTTCGGGATCCAGAATATGAAGCATATTGCCATCTGACTCTGCAGGGAAAAATTGATAAACGGCTGCAGGCTGGAACCATTTTTCCGCGTAGCCCTGTTTAAGAAGCTCATCTATTGTTTCTTTTAAGGCAACAGCTTTCGGATCTTTATTTTTAAGCATTTCCTTTACTTTTCCTTTTAGGCCAAGATGATGGCCAATCAGCATCTGCATGTTAATGTAAGGAATCAGATGTGACAGTTCGATATCTTTAATAATATGCCGCCTGCAATCCTCTGGCACAAAATAAGGAGAGGGAGTGAGTGCAGCCCTTTTTTCCAGCAGCTCTATTACTGCCGGAATTGCTTTCTTTTCAGCAGATCTTTCAGGAACGGCTTCTTTTTTCTTAAATTGTGTAGGATCTATTCTGATTCTGTTTGCAAGGGACAGTCCATCCATTGCATCCTTGGCGTAAATGACAGGTCCGCCGTACTGTGGAGCAATTTTTCCGTCAGCAAATTTTCTGGATAAGGCAGCACCGCCAACCATGATTGGCACGGAGATTTCAGCTTCTTTTAAATCCTGTGCAGTCAATACCATTTGCTGGGCGGATTTTACGAGAAGACCCGAAAGTCCGACGATATCGGGATTTTCTTTTTTGACAGCCAGAATTAAGTCCTGAGGTGTCACTTTTATGCCTAAGTCTACAACCTTGTAGCCATTGTTGCTCAAGATGATATCGACTAGATTTTTGCCGATATCATGAACGTCTCCTTTTACCGTAGCAAGCAGAATTTTGCCTTTCCCGCTGTCATCCTTTTTTTCCATGTGTGGCTCTAAAAAGGAGACGGATGCTTTCATGACTTCTGCGCTTTGCAGCACTTCGGCAACAATAAGCTGGTTTGTATTAAACAGCTCTCCTACCTCAGCCATGCCTTTCATAAGTGGACCGTTTATTATATCCAGCGGTGTTGCGTACTCTTTTAAGGCAATCTCAAGATCTGCAAGCAGTCCTTCTTTCGTACCCTCGACCACATATTGAGCAAGGCGTTCTTCTAGAGGAAGAGACTGAACCGGTTTTTTTACGGTTTTCTTTTTGCCTCTGTAGTGATTTGTAAAGGCAGCCAATGTTTCGTCATTCGTATTGAAAAGAAGAGTTTCTGACATTTCAATTTCTTCTTTTGGAATCGATGCAAATCGTTCGAGTTTCTCCGTATTGACGATTGCATAATCAAGTCCTGCCTGAGTGCAATGATACAAATAAACGGCGTTCAGTACTTCGCGTCCAACAGGCGGAAGGCCGAAGGATACATTGCTGACTCCAAGGATTGTCAGGCATTCCGGCAAGCGTTCTTTAATTAAACGGATGCCCTTTATCGTTTCTTCTGCCGAGCCGATATATTGCGCGTCTCCTGTTCCGACAGGGAATACGAGCGGATCAAAGATGATATCTGATGGATTTAACCCGTATTTTTGAGTCAGCAGCTCGAAGGAACGGACTGCGATATCAAGCTTTTGCTCAGCAGTCAGCGCCATTCCTTTTTCATCAATCGTTCCAACAACAACAGCTGCCCCGTATTTGTGAATGAGCGGGACGACTGCTTCAAATCTCTCTTCACCGTCTTCTAAGTTGATGGAATTGATGATCACTTTCCCTTGAGAATAGGAAAGTGCCTTTTCAATGACTAACTCATCCGTTGAATCTATGACAAGAGGTGCCTTTACTTTTTTCGTAATCTCTTTTATGAAGGCTTCCATATCTTCTACTTCTTCGCGGTCAGGATCAGCCAGACAAATATCGATTACATGGGCGCCATTCTTAACTTGAGCTCGGGCAATTTCAGCTGCTTCTTCAAATTTCCCCTCCGCTATTAGTCGTTTAAACTTTCTGGAGCCAATTACATTTGTCCGTTCTCCGACGAAGAGAGGCCGCATGGAATCATCATAAATAAGCGGCTCGATGCCAGAAACAGTATGAGCCGGATCACGTTCCGGAACGGAGCGGGGCTCGAGTTCACCTACAGCATCAGCAATGGCGGTAATATGTGCAGGTGTAGTCCCGCAGCAGCCTCCGACAATGTTCAGCCAGCCCTGTTCTGCAAATCCTTTTACTTTCTGAGCAAGAGAACGGGGAGATTCATGATAATTTCCTTCCTCATCAGGCAGGCCGGCATTAGGATAGCAGCTGACAGCTGTATGGGCCATGCCTGATAGCGTCCGGATGTGGTCGGTCATGAATTCTGGCCCTGTTGCACAGTTTAGACCTACAGATAAAGGCTTCATGTGCTCAAGCGAGATGAAAAAGGCTTCGATATCCTGGCCGGCAAGCGTCGTTCCCATAGGTTCAATTGTCCCTGATATCATCAGCGGAATTTCTTTGCCTGCTTGTTCAAAGGCGCGTTTAATGCCGAGAAAGCCTGCTTTCACATTTAATAAGTCCTGGCTCGTTTCAAGAAGAAGCAAATCAGCTCCGCCTGCAAGCAGGCCGAGTGTCTGTTCTTCGTAATTTTGAATAAGCTCTTCAAACGTTGCTCCGCCTGTAACAGAAAGTGTTTTTGTCGTAGGGCCCATTGAGCCCGCAACATAACGCGGCCAGTCAGGAGTTGAATATTTTTCAGCTGCCTTTTTGGCGATCTCCGCCGCTTTTTTATTTAACTCAAAAGCGAGGTGACCGAGATTATATTCATCAAGAACAATCTTGGTAGCGCCAAATGTGTTGGTTTCAATAATATCTGCTTTAGCGTCCAGGTAAGCATCATGAATGGATTCGATGACTTCTGGTGCAGTAATCGTTAAATACTCATTGCAGCCCTCGTATTCTTCTCCGCCGAAATCATCTGCAGAAAGATTTGCATCCTGTATCATGGTGCCCATCGCTCCGTCCAGAACGAGGATTTTTTTCTCAAGCTGCTTTTTTATATCAGACATGCGTAATCTTCCTTTCATTGACCTCAATTTGTTTCTTGTGAATGTAATTTGTCAGTTCAACGGTTAATTCATAGTTTAAAAATGGTGTAATTAAGTAGATTCCATTAAATAAGTCAAAGGCAGCATCGATCAGTCTTTTAGAAATCGCCAATCCTTCCTGATAGGCTTTCTCCCGATTGTCGCCTGCCCGGGCCATTCTTTCACGAATACTGTCAGAAAGAGTAATGCCCGGAATTTCGTTATGGATAAATTCTGCATTGCGGCTGCTTGTGAGCGGCATAATGCCGATATAAATCGGAACGGTTAAGTGCTTCGTTTCCTCATAAACATCAATCAGCTGTTTTTCTGAGTAAATTGGCTGTGAAATGAAATAATCTGCACCGCAGGCAATTTTCTTCTCCAGTCTTTTTACCGCTTTATCTAGATATTTAACATTGGGATTAAACGCAGCGGCAACTGAAAAATTGGTTTTTTCCCCAAGAGGTTTTCCTGAATAAGAAAGACCATCGTTAAATTGTTTAATTAAGCTGATCAAATCAAATGATGAAAGATCATAAACGGAAGTAGCTCCCGGAAAATCCCCGATTTTTGATGGATCGCCCGTAATCGCCAGCACATCCGTAAGTCCCAGCGTATGAAGACCCATTAAATGAGATTGAAGGCCAATTAAGTTGCGGTCGCGGCATGTAATATGAATTAAGGACCTGAGTCCAAGTGTTTGCTGAACGATGGACCCTACAGCCACATTGCTTATTCTCGGTGATGCAAGTGAGTTGTCTGCAAGTGTTAAGGCATCGATTCCAGCAGCTTGCAGTGCTTTTGCACCTTTTATAAATTTGTCCAGCCCAAGCTTTTTAGGAGGATCGAGTTCTACAATCAGAGAGCGCTTTTTATTGACTATTTCCGGCAGGGGAGGGTACTTTCTTTCCGCTGCAGACGTGACAGAAATCTCTTTCTTTCTTATTTTAACTTTCTTTTCTGTAACTGGAGGGAGTCCTTTAAGCGCTGCTGCCATTGCTTCGATGTGGATTGGGGTTGTGCCGCAGCAGCCTCCAATTAGTCTTGCTCCCTGATTTCTGAAGGCTAGAGCGCTTTCTGCAAAATATTTTTCTCCAGAGCCATAGACAAGTCTTCCTTCTTCAAGAGTAGGCAAGCTGCTGTTGGGATAAACAGATAAGAACGCTCTTTCCGGGAGCGGAATTTCTTCAAGTGATGAAAGCATATGGTAAGGACCAAGTCTGCAATTCAGACCGACAACGTCAGCACCAAGGGCCTCAAGCTGAGAAAGGCCTTCTTGCAGGGGTGTTCCATCCTGCAAGACTCCAATTTCGTGAAGGGAGATGTTTGTAATAATCGGGATATTCGTTTCTTTTCTGGCGATCTCTAATACGGTTTTAATTTCTTCAAGATCATAATAGGTTTCAAGCAGCAGACCGCTTACCTCTTCACTGAGCATAAGGTAAAGCTGTTCTCTGAAATTTCGTTTAATGTCCTCAAGGGAATAGGCATTTTTCTTGAAAGCACGGATGCCGCCTATTGTTCCAAGAACATAGGTGTTATTGCCGGCTGCTGCTTTTTTAGCAATCTGAACGGCAGTACGGTTAATTGCTCTCACTTCATCTTCAAGTCCATATCTTGATAGTTTAATATAGTTTGCACCGTAAGTATTTGTCTGAATGACATCTGCACCGGCTGCAATATACGCCTTATGAACATTTAATATTTCATCAGGCTTCGATAAATTCAATTCTTCAAAACACCTGTCAACTCCGTGTGAGTAAAGCAATGTTCCCATTGCTCCGTCGCCAATCAGGATCTTCTTCTGTAAATCGTTTAAAAGTGTCAAACTCCAAACCTCCTTAGTGCAATAAAAAAACAAAAAAAGCCTTCCAAGAAGAAGACTTTTGAACGTTCAGGACTTCTTCTTATCGTTCGATGGATGCATCGCTGGAATTAGCACCTTGGATTGAAATCTCTGATGAAGACAGATGATTTCATTATGCCAGGTTGCTGAAGCTTCAAAGGGCCAGTCCCTCAGCTTCTCTAGATAAGAATGGTGAAATATGAAATTTTAGAAAAAGATATTATATCTAATTTACATGTTTTTTCGGATAGATTCAATACAAAAATAAAACTTTTCTGAATAGACGGGGAATTTGTTGAGGGGAAATCGAAGCAGATACTTGCAGAACAACGAAAAAAACACTCAGCAGAGGATAGCCCGAGTGTTTGTTCACTTTATCTGAAATTAATGAATTGAACATCTATCGGCAGGTCGGCTCCGCGAACGGCTGCGATCACCTGCTGAAGGTCGTCCTTATTTTTGCCGGTCACACGGACCTGATCGTCCTGAACCTGGGTTTTTACTTTTAATCCGGAATTTTTAATAATGGCATTAATCTTTTTTGCATTATCCTTATCAATACCCTGAATGAGCTTAGCGCGCTGGCGAATCGTTCCGCCCGATGCACCTTCGATTTTTCCGTAATCAATATTTCGTGTCGCTACATTGCGCTTTATCAATTTAGAAATAAAAACATCCTTTAACTGATCCATTTTAAACTCATCATCTGAAACTAAAACAATCTCTTCTTTTTCAAGAGAAATGCTGCTTTTGCTCCCTTTAAAATCATAGCGGGTGCCAATTTCCTTCATTGTCATCGTAATTGCATTCGTCACCTCAGGCATATCCACCTTTGAAACAATATCAAAAGAACTGTCTTTCGCCATAAGAATCCTCCCAAAAGTTTATATTATCTATAGATTATAGTAGAATGAACAGGGGATAACAACTAACGAAGTGCGGAATCGCCCGTTTAGCTCCGACAGACAGATAAGAATTCCGCCGAAAAGTCCGGGTTTGACTTTTTGGGGGAATTTGTTCTGGCCGAGGAGTTGGGCGATGGAGCCGGACAATACGAAGTACAAAACGTAAAAGTTGGAGTAGTCTGCAGCAATTAAGCACCCGATTAGCCCAGGAGATTAGCCGTTTAGCTGCGCATTCATACATAAATGTCCGCTTCAATTTGAAAACTAACAGCAGATGCAACCTGCAAAAGAAAGGAACGAAATACAATTGATGAATCCAGGAACGTTTATGACGCTTTCGATAGATGAAAAATTAGATTATGGCTATTATTTAACAGATGGGGAAAGCCGTGTGCTCCTTCATAAAACGGAAATCACGGAACCGATTGATGACAAAGAAGAAGTAGAGGTTTATTTAATTGTTGATCATGAAGACCGTCTTGCTGCAACAATGAAGAAACCGAAAATTACCGAGGATCATTACGACTGGGTTGAAGTTGTAAGCGTAAGAGAAGACATGGGAGCGTTTGTTGATATTGGTTTATCCAAGGATGCCCTAGTAGCAAACGATATCCTTCCAGCGTTTATCGAGGTTTGGCCTGAAGAGGGGGACATGCTTTATTGTTCTTTGAAGGTAACGAAAAATGGCAGGTTTTTCACGAAGCTTGCAACGGAAGATGTCATGCAGGAGAATATCGTATCAGCAGAAGGTGCAGCCAACAATCAAACTGTGACAGGCAGAGTTTACAGAATGATTATTGCCGGCTCATATATTATTACAGAAGAAGGCTACAAAGGAT
Source organism: Metabacillus dongyingensis (assembly GCF_019933155.2). Taxonomy (NCBI): domain Bacteria; kingdom Bacillati; phylum Bacillota; class Bacilli; order Caryophanales; family Bacillaceae; genus Metabacillus; species Metabacillus dongyingensis. The sequence continues at coordinate 1,157,710 of NZ_CP082944.1, forward strand.
TTATTCACTCTTCGCAGCGTAAAAGAGAGCCTCGTTTAGGCGAGCTGGTAACAGGACGTGTAATTGAAGTGAAAGACGATGGAACAATCAACGTATCTCTGCTTCCCAGAAAGCATGAAGCATTGGATGAGGATGCACAGCAGCTTTATGATTACATGGAATCAAGAGGCGGAGCGATGCCATTTTTCGATAAGAGCGACCCAGAGGATATTAAAGAACGCTTTAACATGAGCAAAGGCGCGTTCAAGCGTGCAATCGGATCATTAATGAAAGCTGGGAAAGTTTATCAGGAAGACGGCTGGACATATTTCAAAAAGGAACAGTAAGCGAGTTGATCGCTTGCTGTTTTTTTTGAGCAATTTCAGGTTTTTTGCGGATAAATTCTGAAATTTAATTAATATCATTATGCGTCTCAGTTATCTCAAAAAAAATTTACTCGCTTTACCCTTCCTGCAATAAAGATTTCCGTAAATCAGTCGATATGACATGAGGAGATACTTTTAAAGGGGAGAATACATCAAATGAAAAGAAAACATATTGCTGTGCTGCTTTCATTTTGCATCACGATTTTGCTTGCAGGCTGCGGACAAGCTGCAATGGAAAGCAATGCAGATGAAAAGATAAAGGTTGGGATTATGCTGTCTGACGTCGGACTGGGAGATCAGTCATTTAGTGATTCAGCATTTGGCGGACTAATTAAATCCCGTGATGAGCTTGGAATCTTATTTGATTATAGGGAAATTAAAGATACTGGCACCTATGAAAAGGGGTTGACTGAATTAGTTGAAGAAGGCAATGACCTTGTTATCGGACTGGGTTTTATGGTTCAGGAGGATCTTGAGAAGACGGCGAAAAAATATCCGAAACAGAAATTTATATTAATTGATGCGATTTCAGAGCTGGATAACATCACGTCGATTACGTTTAAAGAGGATGAGGGAAGCTTTTTGGCAGGAGTTGTTGCCGCCATGACATCAAAATCGAATACTGTAGGATTTATTGGAGGAGCGGATGTTCCGCTTATCAATAAGTTTGCAGATGGATTTTCAGAAGGTGCTAAAGCGGTTAAACCGGATATTGCCATTATCACGGAATATGCCAATGATTTCGGCAACGATAAACTTGGCAGTGAAATAGCGAAAAAAATGATTGGCAATAAGGCTGATGTTTTATATGCTGCTGCTGGCTTTACCGGAGTAGGGGCACTAAAAGCAGCACAAGAAAGCCGTATTTACGCAATTGGAGTTGACAGCGATCAGTATTTTTACGCTGAGAAATCAGTGATAACCTCTATGCTCAAGAATGTAGACGTGGGTATCTACCAGCTGCTTAAGGAGTATGCAAGAGAAAATAAGGTTCCTGAAGGACATATAGAATTAGGTTTAAAAGACAATGGTGTTCAGCTGGCGCCAATCCGCGTTATTTCGCTTACGGATGAACAGCGGAAAACTCTTGATGAATGGCAGAAAAAATTAGCAGAAGGCAACTAGGGGGATGACTTGTGTCACTTAAGAAAAAACTTTTGCTGAATTCACTCAGCATCATTATTATGGCAACTTTGATGATTGGTTTTATTATCGTGAATATGCTTTCCATTCAATCATCTAATCAAAATGAGGTTCCTGTTCTGCTAAATATTGAAAAGCTGCAGGGAGAGCTTACTGTAACAAAACAAAGTCTGAACAACTTTGCCTTTTCATTGACAGATGCTCAAAAAGAAGAGACTCTTCAATCACTTCAGAGAAATGAAAAACTGATTGAAGAAATAAATCAAACCGCGAAGGATAAAAATACAAAACAAGCATTTCAAAAGGCTTCAATTAAATTTAAAGCTTTTAAAGAAGAAACAGGCCAGGCTCTGAATCAAAAAAATCAAGCAGAAGCCAAGCGCCAGTCTGTTCGTGTTGATGGGATTTCCAATGATGTGCACTTGATGAATTTTTATTCGAATGAACGATATGAGATGCTTCAGGAGAACTTGAAAAAACAAATCGAATTCGTTATATTATCGGCAATAATCGGTACAGCTCTTTTAATTTTATTATCTTCTTATATTGTGATTCGAATGACAAATGCCATTACAAAGCCTCTCAAAGGGCTTTCCCATCAGGCAAGTGAAATTGCAAATGGAAATTTGGCAGTGGCTGCTATTTCCTATAAGGGAAAAGATGAAATAGCAGCACTGAATGATTCTTTCACTTCAATGACACATCAGCTTAAAGGACTTCTATTCTCAATCGACAGCGTGAGTAAAGAAGTAGAAGGTTTTGCAAAAGATCTCGAGGGAGAGAACAGAGCATTAACTGAAATCAGTAATCAGGTAGCTGTTTCTACAGATGAATTATCTGCAGGATCACAATCGATCTCCTCCGATCTTCAAGATGCGGTTACTTTGATTGAGAGAATGGATTTTGATTTCAGCGTAAATGTAACCCGGTCTGAGCAATCCGTTCAATATGGAAAAGAAACGGTGAATGCCATCACATCAGGACAGAGCGCGATTAAAGCACAGCGGCTGCTTATTCAGGAGAATATGAATACGACCCGGCAAATTGAAGAATCAACAAGAACATTTATTGGGTATATGACGAAAATAGAAGATATGGCTAAGGTTGTTTCAAATATTGCGGATCAGACGAATCTGCTCGCTTTAAATGCCGCCATTGAGGCTGCGCGTGCCGGTGAGGCAGGCAAAGGTTTTGCTGTTGTTGCTGCTGAAGTGAGAAAGCTTGCAGAAGAATCCACCGGTGCAACATCTCAAATATTTGAAATGGTAAGTTTAATTCAGTCAGGAATATCCAGTATTTCAGAATCTGTTGTGAATGGGGTATCGATTGCTCAAAAACAGCAGAACGGAATGGATCATACAACAAGTGCTTTTGAAGCTATCGATCATAAAGTAAAAGGAATTACATCCGAATTGAATGATTTAAAATCAGGTATATTGAATTCCAAGAAACTTGGAGAACAAGTGCTGCAAAATGTAGAAAGCATCAGTGCCGTTGTAGAAGAGACAGCAGCAGGAAGCGAGCAAATTTCTGCTTCGACAACTGAACAGCTCCTCGCATTCGAAAAAATGGTGGAAAAAGTGATTGAACTCAGACAGCTGACAGATGATTTAAATCAGACGCTTTCGAAGTTTAAGCTTCAATAAAACAAAAACAGCAGCGGAAAATCGCTGCTGTTTTTATATAAGAAATTAAGAAATTTTGCGCATTTATGTCTAGCTTCAGGCCTAATTCCCAGGTCAGAAAGGATCCGCCGCAAAAAAGTCAAACCCGAACTTTTCCAGCAGATTCTTATCCTTTCAGAGCAAACCAGGCCGCTTTTGCTTCTCTTATAAACGGTCGGTCTTTTTAGAATATTGTCTTTCGCCTTTTTGGCGGTTTTTCTCGCGCATCATGTTTCTTTCATGTTCTTTGGCATTATTGTCTTTTGCTTTTTTGTCGTTATCGCTTGTATGCGGCATCATAAAAACTCCCTTACTGAAAAGATACGTTTATGTTGCCCTGTAAGTATAATATTATGAGATCGGTTTGTTTGAAAAGAAAATGGCAATCGTGCCAGGTCCGGAATGCGCTCCAACTGAACAGCCGACTGTGTTTATATATACTTCTTTCGGATGAAATTCAGTTTCAATCATTGCTTTTATTTCCTTGGCGGAGACCTCATCATCCCCGTGACTGATGGCGATGGTCTGACTTTCAAGATTTACGCCCCGCTCTTTCATCAGCTCGATGACCCTTCGGAAAACTTTTTTCCGGCCTCTTAGTTTTTCAAGCGGAATCAGCTTGCCGCCTTCAACATGCAGAAGCGGTTTGATGTTGAGAAGACCGCCTACAAAGGCAGATGCTTTGCTGATTCTGCCGCCTCTTGCTAAATATTCTAAGTTGTCGACGGTGAAGATGTGCTCTGTATGTTCACAAAAGTCTTTTACAGAAGCTTCAATTTCTTGCAGAGTGTTTCCTTTACTGGCCAGGTCAACTGCATATTTAACTGAAAGTCCAAGGCCAAGGGAAGCACATTTGGAATCCACAATGGAAAGCTCAAAATCAGGATATTCTTCTTTGACTTCGTTTCCAATCATGACAGCAGTCTGATAGGTTCCGGAAAGCTCCGATGAAAAAGCAACATACAATACCGGCACTTTTTTCTTAGCAAATTCAGTGAATGTCTCTTTTACATCAAGAGGAGAGATTTGAGTCGTTTTAGCTATTTTCCCTTCACGCATCGCGTCGTATACTTCTTTAGGGGAAATCGTGACTAAATCGCGATAGTCATTTTCCTCAATATGTACACCAAGAGGGAGAAGTGTTACGCCGTGTTTCTCATAAAATTCAAGCGGCAGATCGCATGCGCTGTCTGCGACGATATGGACCGTCATTTTGACACCTCATTTCATCTGGTTTTACCCGCAAAACGGGATAATAGCCTCATATATAGTTCTAAATTAGCACTTAGCCAAAAAGAAGTAAAGAATGTTACGCTGTCCTAAAACACAATATTTGTATTGATCTGCAAGAAATTGGGGTAAATCAGAAATACTATCATTATCTTATAGCCCGGGAGGATTTTCTGCAAATGGTTTATGATGAAGTAAAAAAAACGGTTGTCGTTATTTTTGGAGCGCTGCTGAATGCTGTCGGCCTGAATTTATTCATGATTCCTGCTGATGTTTATGCGAGCGGATTTACCGGCATCGCCCAGCTTTTATCAAGTGTAATTAAAGAATACACCCCCCTTTACATATCGACAGGGGTGCTTCTGCTCCTTCTTAACATTCCAGTAGCCATTCTCGGATGGAGAAAAGTTGGGAAATCGTTCACGCTGTACAGTTTACTTAGTGTAGCAGCCACCACAGTATTCTTATCAATCGTCCCTTTATATCCTTTGTCGGAGGATATTTTGCTTAACGCTGTATTTGGAGGCGTCATTGTTGCGATTGGCGTAGGCATTACGCTTAAATATGGTGCTTCAACAGGCGGACTCGATATTGTAGCTATGATCCTTTCGAGAATGAAGGATAAACCTGTCGGCACTTATTTCTTTATCTTAAACGGAATTATCATTTTTACAGCGGGATTGCTATATGGATGGGAAAAAGCGCTTTACACTCTTGTTACGCTTTATGCTTCAACACGTGTTATTGATACAATTCATACACGACATGAAAAATTGACAGCCATGATCATTACAAAAAAAGCTGATGATCTAAAAAAGGCCATTCATGCTAAAATGGTAAGAGGGATTACAATGGTTCCTGCTAAAGGTGCTTTTACAAACGAGCAAAAGGACCTGCTGATGATTGTGATCACACGCTATGAGCTTTATGATTTAGAAAAAATCATTAAGGAAGTTGATCCAAAGGCATTTACAAATATCATTCAAACAACAGGAATCTTTGGTTTCTTCCGCAAAGAATAGGAGACGTGCACGATATGAAAAAGCTTGTATTCATTATGCTGGGCTTATTATTTCTTGTCGGCTGCGGTCAAACTGCTGAAAATAAGGATGAAGCGGAAGAGGTGTCCGGTGACGTGGAAACGAAAGAAGTTCAATTAGCTGTTGAGACGAAGGAAAGCCCTGAAAGTGTGCAAATCAATATCACTCTAAAAAACAATACAGATGAAGAAAAGAATTTCGAGTTCTCATCAGGACAGAAATATGAAATTATCATTACAGATCCAAACGGAGCAGAAGTGTACAAATATTCAAAGGGAAGAATGTTCACTCAAGCACTGCAGTATCTAAAGCTGCCTTCAGGAGAGAGTCAAACCTGGCAGGAAACATGGGACAAGAAAAGTGCAGGGAATAAAATTGAAGCCGGTGAATACACAGTAAAGGTTTTATTAACCGGAAAAGCAGAAGGTGTAAAAGCCTTAGAAGCAAAAGCTAAATTCACGGTAACTGAATAAAGAGAAAAGCTGCGGAAAATTCCGCAGCTTTTTTATTACTATGGGCTAATCATGATGCCCTGCTTCATTGCTGACATCTCGGTGCGAACGGATCTGCCAGTAAAGAAAAACGGCTATTTCTGCTTATCTGCTAACCGGCCGTTTTAGCCCTTTTTACTACATATTCTTCAATTCGTCTTGAAGTTCGCTTAGCTGTTTTTGTTCCGCAGGAGAAGCGTTTGCAAAGGCGGACATGAGTGCACCTTCTGCTTTTGCTTTTGCGTCTGCATCTACGCCCTGGTGGCTGTTCTGTGCGCCATTTTGGCTTTGGTGCTGACTTGAATACTGATTTTGCTGACTGTCATCATGCTGGCTGAATTGGTTCTGCTGATGATTATGATCGTCATTCATCTTGCCGCTTAAAACCTCGCCAGCCTTTTCTACCGCTTTTCTTGCTGCCTGAAATAGTTGATTGCCCATATTAAAAGCCTCCTAAAGAGGATTTTTCTGCCATTTGAGCTTTGCGCTCTTCTGACTCAGCCATTGTTGTGTGATAAGGGAAACGTTCATCATGTTTCGTAACGGAATCTTTACCTTGCTGTACAAAGCGTTTAGATTTATTGCTGCTCATGCGAAATTCCCCCTAAAAGAATATTTGCTGACGCTGCTGATGCGTCTTCTTTATTTTGTCTCATTGGGGTTTGTTCTATGGATGGTAATCTTCACTAAAAAAGGACGCCCTTATAGCGACAAGGTGTCCTTTAAGTAAATGGCAATGCCATCCTCTTCATTTGTTTTCGTTTCTCTGTTCGCAACCTTCTTGAGTTCAGGAATGGCATTACCCATTGCAACACCCTGACCAGCATATTTCAGCATTTCAAGATCATTGTCTTCATCGCCGAATGCAATGATTCTTTCTGCGGGAATGTTGTACGAATCAGCAATTTTTTTTAATCCCACGGCTTTATTCATTCCGTGCTTGATGATCTCAATAACGTGCCACGGGGCAGCCCAGCGTCTGTGATCGACAAGCTCAGCATGAACATCTGATAAGTAGTTGCGGATATTGTCCACTTCTTCCTCAGAAGCATGGATTAGAATACTTGTTACATCATCTCCAAGATTTTTACGCAGGTCTCCAACTGTGATGTCTGAAGTATTCATTGTGAAAATATCCAGAAGTTTTTCGTCGTGATAATGGAAATACACATGATCCATTACTTCAGCAAGTATATTATTGACGTTGTGCTTTTCGCACACTTCAACGATTTGCTTTACAACATCTAAGGAAAGAGTTGTGTGAAACGCTCCCCACTTATCATCTTTTGGATGATGGACGAATGCTCCGTTAAAGTTGACGATTGGCGTATCGAGTCCAAGCTCCTCGTAATACATTGAACTGGCACGATACGGCCGTCCTGTTGAAATGCAGACAATATGTCCTGCTTCTTTTGCTTTTTTAATGATTTCTTTTGAATAAGCAGAAATCGTTTTATCATCTTTTAATAAAGTACCATCTAAATCAAGGGCGATTAAATAAGGTTTTGTTGTCATAGAAGCTCCTTTATTCTTTGAATTAAAAAACCAGTCCTACTAACAGTGTATCTTTTTTCCAAGATTATTGTCTACATGTTACACTTAAGATAAAGAAAAAGAGGGAGGCATAAAACATGATCGCTGTTGAAAAAATGAATGCAGCAGGTATTCCATTACTTCATGTGGTAAAGGATTCTGCCAAAAATGAAAAAACGCCGTTTGTCATTTTTGTCCACGGTTTTACAAGCGCGAAGGAACATAACCTGCACTATGCCTACCTGCTTGCTGAAAAAGGAATTCGTGTTGTACTGCCGGATGCCCTGCATCACGGAGAAAGAAGTGAAAATCTTGCAGGACTAGAGTTAAATATGCAATTTTGGAGCATTGTAATAAATGAAATTAATGAATTGCAGATAATTAAGGACTATTTTGAAAATGAAAAACTGATTGATCCCGGTCAAATCGGTGTTGCAGGAACTTCCATGGGCGGGATTGTGACCCTTGGAGCATTGACGCAATACAAATGGATCAAAGCAGCTGCAAGCTTAATGGGAAGTCCTTATTATGAACAGTTTTCCCGGCAGCAAATACAATATATACAAAAAATGGGCATTAAAGTTCCGCTCACTGATGAAGAGCTTGAGCAGCACTTCTTAAGTCTGCAGGCTTATGATTTAAGTATACATACTGAAAAGCTCGCAGCACGTCCATTATTATTCTGGCACGGTAAGAAGGATCAGGTCGTTCCTTTTGATCCGACCTACACGTTTTTCCAGGAAATCAAATCGTCCTATGAGGAAAAGCCTGAATATCTGAAATTTATCGCAGATACTAATGCAGATCATAAAGTTTCAAGAGAAGGACTTATTGCAACTGTCGACTGGTTTGCCGATTTTTTACTTGAAAGCAGATAATTTCAGATTGCTGCATGGTTTCGATATACTTTGCTATGAGGAGTGATTGCTATGGAAGAAGCATTAAAAGAAAATATATATGGAGCGCTTGAACTTGTCGTTGACCCGGAGCTTGGTGTTGACATTGTGAATCTTGGACTTGTTTATGATGTAGAGCTTGACGAGAACGGCACAGCGCTTGTCACGATGACCTTAACTTCAATGGGCTGTCCGCTTGCCGGGACAATCATTGATCAAGTAAAAACAGCCTTGCGTGATATTCCTGAAATTAAAGAAACAGAAGTAAACATCGTCTGGAATCCGCCTTGGACAAAAGACAGAATGAGCCGAATCGCAAAAATAGCATTAGGCGTGCAGTGAGAGTAAATTCCAGTTCTATATTTATAGGGCTGGGATTTTTTTTTTTTGAAATCGGGAATCATCTGAAGCTATTTAGACTCGTCCAGACTGGATTTATTCCAAATTGCCAAAATCTTCTGAATCGGCATATTTCGGAATTTGTTCTTTTCCTTTTCGCAATCAATCTATAAAACTTAAAAATATTTAAATATACAATTGATTTTATTTTTATGCAGTATTATAATGGGTACTAATTCAAACAGCAGAACGATATAAATTAAAGGGTGATACATTTGAATGTAGGTATTATAGGCGCAACGGGCTACGGAGGCAATGAGTTATACCGGCTTCTCACAAAACATCCAAAAGTGAATAAATGTATTCTTTATACATCTTCTGAAGAAGGAAAGCCATACAGGGAATCTTATCCGCATTTAACCGGCATCAGTGATGAATTACTGGTCAGTATAGACAGTAAAAGGATTGAAAAAGAGGTTGATACCCTTTTTATGGCTTCTCCGCCTGGAGCTGCTGCTGAGATTTTGCCTCAAATCAACCTGGATGAGGTAAAGGTAATTGATTTATCAGGAGATTTGAGATTAAAAGATTCTGCTTTATACGAGAAATGGTATAAACGAAAGGCTGCAGACCAGAGGATTGTTGATGAAGCGGTATATGGTCTTTCTGAGCTGAATAAACCATCCATTATGAACGCATCCATTCTGTCAAATCCAGGCTGCTTTCCGACAGCTTCCATCCTCGGCCTTGCGCCGGCTGTATCTAGTGAGCTGATCAAGGAAACTTCCATTATTATAGATGCGAAAACAGGTGTTTCCGGTGCAGGCCGAAAAGCAGGCGCAGGTGTTCATTATTCAGAAGTAAATGAAAACTTGAAAGTCTACAAAGTGAATGAACATCAGCATATTCCTGAAATTGAACAAGCGCTTCAGTGCATGAATGAAAACATTTCAGCTATTACCTTTCAAACGCATTTAGTTCCAATGACAAGGGGTATAATGGCAACCATCTACGCGAATACAAAAGGAAAAATGAGTTCAGAGGAATTACTTGCATGCTATCAAGCTTTTTACAGAGATTCCTATTTTGTAAGAGTGAGGCCGCTTGGGGAATTTCCATCAACTAAAGAGGTATACGGTTCAAATTTTTGTGACATCGGTCTTTCTTATGATGAGCGGACAGAAAGAATCACGATCGTTTCAGTGATTGATAACTTAATGAAGGGCGCTGCAGGCCAGGCAGTGCAAAACTTTAATATTATGAATGGATATCAAGAAACAATGGGACTTGAGCTCACACCGCTATATCCATAGGAGGTTGTATTATGCTGAAAGTTAAAGAGTCAATCGGGCTCCGGAAAATAGATGAAGGATCGGTTACATCGCCTGCTGGATTTACGGCAGATGGCGTACATACCGGGTTGCGATATGCAAAAAAAGATTTAGGCGTTTTGATAAGCGAAGTTCCGGCAAGCTGTGCTGCAGTTTACACGCAAAGTCATTTTCAGGCAGCTCCGCTGAAAATAACACAAGAAAGCATTGAAATGGATCACAAACTGCAGGCACTTATAGTGAACAGTGCGATTGCCAATGCATGTACAGGAGAGCAGGGATTAAAAGATGCATATGAGATGAGAGCTTTGTGCGCGAATTCTTTTGCATTAAAAGAAGAGCATGTGGCTGTTGCTTCAACAGGAGTTATCGGAGAATACTTGAAAATGGACTGCATTCGGAATGGTGTGGATGATATTTCTCCTTCAAAAGACGGGTCACCGGCTTTTCAAGAGGCGATTTTAACGACCGATACAGTGACGAAGAAAACATGCTATGAGATGACGATTGACGGAAGAAAAGTCACAATCGGCGGCTGTGCAAAAGGCTCAGGGATGATCCATCCCAACATGGCGACAATGCTTGCATTTGTTACAACTGATGCCTCCATAGAAAGCAGTGTTCTGCAGCAGGCCCTCAGTGAATTAACAGATGTATCTTTCAATCAAATTACGGTCGATGGCGAAACTTCAACGAACGATATGGTTTTAGTCATGGCAAACGGTTTGGCGAATAATGAACCTCTGACACCGCAGCATGATGATTGGGTTACCTTCAAACAAGGCCTTAAACTTGTATGCGAGGATCTTGCAAAGAGCATAGCAAGAGACGGTGAAGGCGCTACGAAGCTGATTGAAGTGACAGTTGAGGGAGCAGCAAATGATGCGGAGGCCAGAATTACAGCAAAAAAAGTGGTAGGTTCAAGTCTTGTTAAAACAGCCGTTTATGGATCTGATGCAAACTGGGGAAGAATTATCGGTGCAATCGGCCACAGCAGCGCAGAAGTGAATCCTGATAAAATCGGCATCTTTTTAGGTGATCAATGTCTGTATCATAATGGCCAGCCTCAGAATTTTTCAGAAGATAAGGCAAAAGAAGTGCTGGACAAAAACACAGTGAATATTCATATTGACCTCCGAATCGGAAACGGAGAGGGAAAAGCCTGGGGCTGTGACCTGACATATGATTATGTCAAAATTAACGCAAGCTACAGAACGTAAGGAGAGAATCATGAGCAAAGTTGTCGTGTTGAAGTGCGGAGGAAGTATTGTTGATGAACTGTCTGAGGCTTTTTTCGGAAGCCTGCACGAGCTGAAAAAACAAGGCTATAAAGTCGTCATTGTCCATGGCGGCGGACCTGCAATCAACAGCGTTCTCAAAAGCATGAACGTTCAGACTCAATTCATTAATGGGCAGAGAAAAACAACAAAGCAGGTCCTGAATATCGCTGAAATGGTGCTTGCAGGCCAAATCAATAAGCAGATTGTAAGAGCTTTGGAACAAAATAATCTCATGTCAGCAGGAATTGCGGGCTCTGATGGCGGAATGCTGACTGCCGAGTTTTTGAATGAAACAGAACTTGGGTACGTCGGAAAAATTTCTAACGTCCATACTCACCTGATTAAAACTCTGATTGACGGCGACTACGTACCTGTCATCGCCCCGATAGCGAGAACAGAAGATCATCAAACTCTTAATGTTAACGCTGATACAGCAGCTGCAGCTATAGCAAGTGCACTTGGTGCCCAAAAACTGCTGTTTGTTACAGATGTGCCAGGCATTTTGAAGGAAAAACAAGTAATTAATCATACAACGCCAGATGAAATCGAAGAAATGATTGGTGCAGGCATTATTAACGGCGGGATGATTCCTAAAGTCCAGGCAGCGATGAAGTCATTGTCTCAGTCTTTAAAAGAAGTGATGATTGTCAGCGGTCAATCAATGTTTGTTGCAGAACAATCCATCTTGGGAACAAAAATTACCATAAACAAGGAGGCTGCATTAAAATGAGTCATGTATTTCCTACATATGCGCGATGGGATTTGGAGATAAAGGAAGCAAACGGTTCAGTCGCCACCGATCAAAATGGCAAAACCTATCTTGATTTTATCTCTGGAATTGCTGTTTGTAATTTAGGCCATGGAGATAAAGATGTGAAGCAGGCTGTTCAAGATCAGCTTGATAAAGTCTGGCACGTTTCCAATCTTTTTCAGCATTCATTGCAAGAGGAAGTTGCGGAAATTCTCACAGCAAACAGCTGCGGTGATGCAGTATTTTTTTGCAACAGCGGCGCTGAAGCAAATGAAGCTGCGATAAAGCTTGCGAGAAAGCACACGGGCAAAACGAAGATTGTTACCTTTAAGCAATCGTTTCATGGAAGAACATTTGCTACGATGTCTGCAACAGGCCAGTCCAAAATTCATGATGGCTTCGGACCATTATTGCCGCAGTTTGAATATTTGCCTTATAACGATACAGAGTCTCTTCAGCAATTAGAAGGAGATGGTTATGCTGCTATTATGCTTGAGGTTATTCAGGGAGAGGGAGGAGTCGTACCGGCAGAAGCCTCTTTTATAGAAGAAGTAAAAAAGACATGTGAACGTCTTTCCGCCCTCCTGATTATTGACGAAGTGCAGACTGGCATTGGACGGACGGGACTACCGTTTGCTTATCAGCATTTTCAAATTGAGCCTGATATTATTACAGCAGCCAAAGGACTCGGCAGCGGATTTCCTGTTGGAGCCATGATCGGAAAAAAAGAATTGATTGCATCCTTTCAGCCAGGCTCACATGGGACGACGTTTGGGGGAAATCCACTTGCTATGGCTGCAGCAAAAGCCACGCTCACAAAGATTTTTCAGCCCCAATTCTTGCATGAAGTTGTGAAAAAATCAGAGAAAATGGCCGATTTGCTTAAAGATTCATTGCTTCATGCTCCTGCTGTAACTGAGATTAGAGGTAAAGGCTTTATGATCGGTATTCAATTAAATCAAGAATCAGCCCCAATTATTTCTGAACTGAGAAGCAATGGTTTATTAACACTCCCTGCAGGTCCTGATGTAATCCGTCTTCTTCCTCCGCTTACTGTAACGGCTGATGAGATAGATGAAGCGATTGCTATCATTGAAAAAACGATCAAGCACACAGCACTGACAGTAAGTCAGTAACATAAATTTTTTTGTGATAAATTGTATAATTATACTTATATATTAATAAAAATTCATTACGAGGTGAATGAAAATGAGCGGTTACCTGCTTCTTGAGGATGGCACAAGCTACAAAGGAAATCTGAACGGTGGCGACAGTGAGGGCGAGATCGTATTTTATACAGGCATGACAGGCTATCAAGAGGTGCTGACAGACCCTTCCTATCAAAATCAAATCATCGTATTTACTTATCCTTTGATCGGCAATTACGGCATTAATGCAGTTGATTTTGAAAGTGAGAGACCGCAAGTAAAAGGTGCCGTTTTTTATGAATGCTGTGAACATTTCTCTCATTATGAGGCCGCTTATAGTGTTAAAGAATACTTAAGCAAATGGAATATTCCATTTATCAGTCATGTTGATACTAGATCCATCGTCAAGCAGATCCGCAAAAACGGGACGATGAAAGCACAGCTCTCGGCGGATTATTCAAACCTAATACAGAGTCAGCCGATAAAGAAGAAATTGCCTGAAATCGAACAGGGGATCACTACTCTTGGAGAAGGATCCATCCACATTGCATTACTTGATTTCGGATTCAAAAAATCAATCCTGCAATCTTTTCTGAAGAGAAACTGCAAAGTAACAATTATTCCTTATACAGAGCTGAAGGAACTTGAACGTATTCAGCCTGATGCAGTGGTTCTTTCAAATGGTCCTGGAGATCCGAAAGAACTTGAAAACTATTTGCCTGAAATAAACAAGATTGCCGGCAGCTATCCAACTCTCGGCATTTGTCTTGGGCATCAGCTCATTGCTCTAGCTTATGGAGGAGACACGATGAAGCTGCCGTTTGGTCATAGAGGAGCAAATCACCCTGTCATGGACCGGAAAAAAGGAAAAGTCTTTATGACATCCCAAAATCACAGCTATGTGGTGACGTCGGGTCATCATAAAGAGTTCGGAGTCAGGTTTGTGAATGTGAATGATCAGTCGGTTGAGGGCATGTTTCATCAGACACTTCCGATTCTATCTGTTCAATTTCATCCAGAAGCACATCCCGGACCTGCCGAAAGTGAATATATCTTTGATGAATTTCTGGAAATGGTTCTAAACACAAGGAGAGAAATGGTATATGCCTAAACGTCATGATATAAATAGCATCTTAGTAATCGGCTCTGGCCCAATTATCATTGGCCAGGCTGCAGAGTTTGATTATTCGGGGACCCAGGGCTGTATTGCCTTGAAAGAAGAAGGCTACAAGGTCGTTCTTGTGAACAACAATCCGGCAACAATTATGACGGATCATCAATATGCAGATGAGGTCTACTTTGAACCATTAACGGTAAAGAGCCTCACGAAAATTATTGAAAAAGAAAAACCGGATGGCCTGCTTGCAACTCTTGGAGGTCAAACGGGACTCAATTTGGCTGTAAAGCTTCATGAAGCCGGTGTCCTGCAAAAACATAACGTGCAAGTTCTCGGTACATCCGTCCAGTCGATCCAAATGGGAGAAGACAGAGAAAAATTCAGAAAACTGATGTATGATCTGAAACAGCCTGTACCTGCGAGCGAAATTGTAACAGGTGCACAAGAAGCGTTGGCCTTTGCAAAGGAAATCGGCTACCCGATCATCGTCCGCCCAGCTTACACACTTGGCGGTAAGGGAGGCGGAATTGCGGATAACGAGAAGGAATTGATTGAATTGATGAAAAGCGGGTTAAGTGCAAGTCCGATTCATCAATGCCTAGTTGAAAAAAGCATCGCAGGCTTTAAAGAGGTTGAATACGAAGTCATGAGGGATGCAGCCAATACGTGTATAACTGTATGCAATATGGAAAATATCGATCCTGTCGGGATTCACACTGGGGATTCAATTGTTGTAGCTCCTTCACAAACTTTGACTGATCATGAATATCAAATGCTCCGGAGTGCTTCATTAACCATCATTTCTGCTTTAAATGTAGTTGGGGGCTGCAACATACAGTTTGCTCTAGATCCGGTAAGCAAGCAATATTACGTCATAGAGGTGAATCCGCGTGTCAGCCGTTCATCAGCTCTTGCCTCAAAGGCGACTGGCTACCCAATCGCAAAACTTGCAGCAAAACTTGCAGTTGGCTATGCGTTAAGCGAGCTTAAAAACCCATTGACACAGTCTACATTTGCAAGCTTTGAGCCTGCTCTTGATTATGTGGTCGTGAAATTTCCAAGATGGCCTTTTGATAAATTTAAAGACGCTGACCGCACACTTGGCACCAAGATGAAAGCAACCGGTGAAGTGATGGCGATTGAGAGAAATCTCGAAGCGGCTATTCAAAAAGCAGTATCATCACTTGAACTCGGAAATATAGGAATATACTTTGAAGAGATATCACTGCTGTCAGATCTTCAACTTTTAAATATTATTAAAAAGGCAACAGATCAGCGGTTCTTTGCCATTATAGAGCTGTTAAGAAGAGGAGAAAGCTTAAACCTCATTCATAATGAAACAGGAATTGATTATTATTTCCTAAACAGCTTTCTCTCACTTGTCACATTGGAAAAACAGCTTAAATCAGAAACATTGCATCAGTTGACAAAAGACCTCCTTTCATATGCAAAGGAAAAAGGCTGTTCAGATGAGTACCTCGCACATTGTTTAAATGAAGATGAATCAGCTGTTAGAACTCTGAGAAAATCATACGGCATCACAGCTAAATTTAAGCTGGTTGATACATGTGCAGCGGAATTTGAAGCAAGAACCAATTATTATTATTCGACTTATTTCGGAGAATGCGAGCTTGAAAAAGCTGCAAACCCAAGAAAAAAAGCACTGGTCCTTGGATCAGGTCCTATCCGCATCGGACAGGGAGTTGAGTTCGATTACAGCGCTGTGCAAGGAATACAAGCCTTGCAGAAGCTTGGCTATGAAGCGATTATGATCAACAATAATCCTGAAACAGTCAGCACAGATTTTGAAACTGGAGACCGTCTGTACTTTGAGCCGCTGACAGTCGAACACGTACTGAATGTGATTGAAGCTGAACAGATAGACGTAACGATCGTGCAATTTGGAGGGCAAACCGCCATCAATCTTGCAGCTGGACTTGAGGAAAGCGGAGCAGTCCTTCTCGGAACAGATTCAGAAACACTTGATATTCTTGAAGAACGGGAGAAATTTTATCACCTATTAGACGAATTAGATATTGCTCATCTTCCGGGGACAACTGCCCATAACGCAGATGAAGCTATCATGGAAGCAGAAATAATCGGCTATCCTGTGTTAATCAGACCTTCTTACGTCATCGGGGGGAAAGGCATGATTGTGCTTGAGAATAAAGAGCAGCTTAAGAAACAGGTTGAAAAAGCCGGCAATCAATCTTATCCCATCTTAATTGACCGCTATGTCTTAGGCCAGGAAGCAGAAATTGATCTCGTTGCAGATGGGGAAAGCATCCTTATTCCAGCAGTGATGGAGCATATTGAACCAGCTGGTGTGCATTCAGGAGACAGCATGGCGATTATCCCTTCCAAGAATATAAGTGACGAGTTGAAGCAAGAAATGC
This sequence comes from Metabacillus dongyingensis, assembly GCF_019933155.2. Lineage (NCBI taxonomy): Bacteria > Bacillati > Bacillota > Bacilli > Caryophanales > Bacillaceae > Metabacillus > Metabacillus dongyingensis. Next base: position 1,174,434 of record NZ_CP082944.1, read on the forward strand.
ATCTTGCGGCTAAGAAGATTGTGAAGCAGCTTGGCTTTAAAGGAATCATGAATATTCAGTTCCTGATTCAAAATGAAAAGCTGTATGTTCTGGAAGTCAATCCAAGAGCAAGCCGGACAGCACCGATTGTCAGCAAGGTGATGAATGTCCCTATGATTGAACTAGCAGCTGGGATGCTGAATGGCGAAAAGCTGACACATGTTTATATAGAAGACGAAAGACCATATACGGCTGTAAAATATCCCGTTTTTTCCAGTCATGCCCTTCAGAATGTAGATCTTAAGCTAAGTCCTGAAATGAGATCAACAGGGGAAGGCTTGTGCCTTGCACCTACATTGAAGGAAGCACTCGGAAAAGTATTTGATGAAGATCGTGATAAAAGCAGCATCAGTATTTTTATGGATGAAATCGATTATTCCCTGCTTCAAAAAGCAGAAGCCGCTGGACTGAAAACAGAAACTGAATCCTTTGAAAAATGGGCTGACACTGCTGAGAACGGTGTGTTTGTCAGTCTGAAAAGTGAAGAATCCAGAGAAAAACGCCTGCTTGCTGCTGAAAAAGGAATAAAGGTGTTTTCAGATGCATCATCCTTTAAGGCTTACTTGAAAGCGGCACCTGACTACGAGGTTTATTCAATCAGAGAATTAACAAGAACGGGAGTGAACATGATATGAGTTCTGTAAAAGTGGCACAAACTAAATCTGCACTATTGGGAAAAGATTGTTTGACCCTGCTTGATTATACGACTGAGGAAATTCTGCATCTTGTTGAAGAAGGCATACAAATGAAGAAATTTCCCATTCAATCCATTCTGTCCGGAAAAATATTGGCAATGATTTTTGAAAAATCGTCAACTCGGACTCGGGTTTCGTTTGAAGCGGGAATGCAGCAGCTTGGAGGCAGCGCGCTCTTTTTAAGCAGTCAGGATCTTCAATTGGGCCGGGGAGAAAGCGTAGCTGATACAGCCAAAGTCCTGTCAGGTTATGTAGATGCCATTATGATCCGCACGTTTGAGCATGAAAAAGTAGAGGAGCTTGCACTGCATGCTTCGATTCCTGTTATTAATGGACTGACAGATACCTTCCATCCATGCCAGGCCCTTGCAGATTTAATGACGATTCTGCAGCTGAAAAAATCGTTTAAAGGAACAAAGGTAGCTTACGTTGGCGATGGAAATAATGTTGCGCACTCTTTACTAATTGCATGTGCGAAGGTAGGAATGGATGCAGTCATTGCTCATCCAGAAGGTTATGGGCCAGATCACCAAGTGATGGGAAAAATAGCTGAGATCTGCAAACAGACAGGTGCTGTGATCACAGCCGTAACGAATCCGCAAGAGGCTGTTCATCAAGCAGATATCGTGTATTCAGATGTATGGACGAGTATGGGGCAGGAAAAAGAAAATGAAATCCGCCTCTCGGCTTTTAACGCCTATCAAATTAACGAAGAGCTAATGAGCTTCGCCAAAAAAGACAGTCATTTTCTTCACTGTCTGCCGGCTCATCGGGGAGAAGAAGTTACAGCGGAAATTATTGACGGAAGCCAATCTGCCGTCTTTCAGCAGGCCGAAAACCGTCTGCATGTTCAAAAAGCGCTCCTGAAAGAGCTGCTGATCGGGTAGTTACTTCTAGGCTGTCATTGAAATGTAATTTTGAAATAGCACCCTGCAAATAAAAAACGGATGGATCAGCGGTCTGATCCATCCGTTTTGTCATGCGAGAACATTAAAAGCAGCCTTGCAGGTTAAATTTCTATTTCAAATTACATGTAATCATAAGAGATTTGCCATACTAGTTAAAGAAGGAACCTTAAGGAGGGATCTTATTTTGGGGCAGCAGCATCGCTTTAGATCAGGTCAAAAAGCACCTAATAATGGCATCTACGTAGAAGTTGGAGAAACAGGTTCAATGGTCAAAAATCCTCAAAAAATTAAGCTTCAGGCAGGAGATCGTTTCCCTGAAACGTCAAATGATGACCGGCACTGGACGTATCAAAGAAAACCTTAATAGTGAAACCAAAAAAAAACCCTACTATCTATAGTAGGGTTTTTTGTGTGCAGAGTCGAAAATTAGGTATTAATGATGTCCATCTGCAGTTCGGTCCGGCACAACTTCCCCGAGGATCAGGATGAGAACGGTTGCAACAACAGCAAGAATAGAAGCAGTAACAAAGTTATATGCAACACCTGTCATTGAAGAAACGACGTAAGCCATCATTTGCATTAATAAAAACGTCCAAAAAAATGTCCAAAAATAGCGCAATCTGTTCACCTCATTCTTCAAACAATTCTATGTCCATATTATCATACATAGATTGTGGAATAAAAGCTTTATTTACCCTTAATGTTGACTATTTCTTGAACGTTCATTGCTGAATAATTAGGTATATATCCATTCGCTTTCACATGACCGAACATATCTTATATAAAGTGCTCAAAGTACGAATGAAAGGTGGTGGGCAAAAGATGGGAATTACAAAGCGGTTTTTTCAGCTGGAATCAGAATGGAACGTCATCCATTACCCTTATAAACCAAATGGATTCGCGGTCTTTATCTTAGGCGACAAAACGCATTTTGTGGATGGAGAAACGAGCTTTTGGCTGCAGCATTACGGCAGAAATCAGCTCCTTTCAATCTTGCTTGACGCAGGCTATACAGTTTTCACATCTAATCTTTACGGTGCGAATTGGGGCAGTCCAAAAGCGCTGAATCTTACAATGAAGATTTATCATATAGTCATGAAAAAAGAAATTTTAAATGAGCGGGTTCATATTCTTTGTGAAGGAATGGGAGCTCTGATAGCAAAAGAATTTATGAAGCTTTCAAACGAAAAAATTCGTTCTGTCGCAATGTTTAATCCATGTTTAAATCTGCAAGCCCACCTTGAAAAAGAAAGAGAGAATATGTTTTTTTATAAGAGACTGACGAAAGAAATAGCTAATGCATATGAGATAGACTCAAAAAAGATTAAAGACTGCAGTTTTGAATCAAGCTTCGACTGCTCAAACCTCCCCGTTCATATATGGCAGAGAATGAACAGCATCACATACCCTTATCATGATCACAGCAAAATTTATGAAGACTTCAGAAGCAAGCAGGGCTCCCCGATCGACTTGACCTTTCACCTGGCTGATAACCAATACAGGCTAAATCATTCCGTAGTGAAATTTTTCAAAGAGAATGAAAAAAAATTATAAACGAATCGTTCCTGATGATACTGGGGACGATTCTTTTGTGCTGAAATGCTGCATACGATACTATAACGCTTTCTAAAAGGAGGAAAGGAATTATGCGAAAAGCATTAATTGCAGGATTCGGACAATTTGTAGGTTTTGCTCTATGCAGCCGTCTGCTCGAAGAGGGCATCGGGGTTGATGGATATATGAATAAGTATCAAGATGATCAAGAACAAAAAATAGCCGAAGAAAAAATGATGCTGATTGGCAGAAACGCTTTGTTTGAAAATATATCCTCAATCACAGAAGCGAAAGAAAATGATGTCATATTTTATTGCATTCAGGATCCAACAGATCAGGAGAATAGACTCGATTTGAATTTATTAAGGGATTGTGCTGATCTTTCTATTAAACAAAAAATCCCATTTATTCTCATATCATCTGCTGAAGTATTCGGCGAGATGCAAAAGGAGATTGAAAAGGACACAGTTCCCGTTCCTTCAACCGAAAATGGGAAGGCACATCTGAAGCAGGAGTCAGAAATCAGAGAGCTCTTTGGAGAATCGGAGCAATTTAAGATTGTCAGGATTCCTGGACTTTATGGACCATGGCAGCCGCAGTCAAGCTTTATTCACCAGTCCATCATTTCAGAGTTAACGGGAAAAAAATCAGCAGCTGATGCAAACGAAGAAAAAAGAGATATTCTTTACATCGATGATGCTGTCAGAACTCTATTGGATATTGCAGCCACATCTCCTTTTAAGGAACCAGTTGTTCACCTCTCATCCATGAAAGAGGGCCAGTGGAGTGAAATAGTTGAATTATTTTCTGAAAAGGCCGAGAGAAACCCTTCTTATAAGTTATCGAAGGATATCATCCACCCAGTTAAAAATAGTGTTTCATTAGAAAGAGGAATACAGATACAAACAGAATGGGTCAAGCAAAACCTGTATATTTACCAATAATTTTAGATAAAATTCAAGTTTTAATCGTTATTGGGAAATATATCCTTGTGCGATGAATTGATTACAGTCTAAAATATAGGTGTAATCATGACTTGCACAAGCCAAAAGGAGTTGCTTGTAATGCTGAAGAAAAGTATTCTTTTTGCCATATGCCTTTTTTTTCTGACAGGATGCGGACAACCAAGGCAGAATGAACTTGAGAAAGTGGGCTTGCTTGTCCCGGATACAATCAGCGATCAAGTATGGGGCACGAAGGGATACAAAGGATTATTAAAAATACAATCACGTTACGGTATTGAAGTTTTTTATAAAGAAGGGATGAATAACCAAGAAGTAGTTAGAGAAGCGGTAAAAGAGTTTTCGGGAAAAGGCGTCAATCTCATTTTCGGTCATGGCAGTGAATATGAAACTTTTTTTGCAGAATTGAATGAAGAATATGATGATATTCATTTTGTCTTTTTCAATGGAGAGGCAAAGGGAGATAATATGACAAGCCTTAATTTTGACTCAAATGCTATGGGTTTTTTCGGGGGGATGATTGCCGGTGAAATGACAAAGACAAATAAAGTCGGTATACTGGCAGCTTATGAATGGCAGCCTGAAATTGATGGTTTTTATGAGGGTGCGAACTATCAGAATCCTGATGTTCAGGTTGAAATCCAGTATGTGCAAAGCTGGGATGATGTAAAAAGCGCCCTTAATCATACAGATGAAATGCTTGCAGAAGGCATAGATGTTGTATATCCTGCAGGCGATGGGTATAATGTACCTGTCATTGAGCGGATAAAAGAGAAAGGTTTGTATGCAATTGGTTTTGTTTCCGACCAGTCAGATCTTGGCGAAGCAACTGTCCTTACAAGTACGATCCAGCATGTAGACCTTTTATATGAGCTTGTTGCTGAAAAATATTTGAATGGTGAGCTTGAAAGCGGAAATTTGTATTTTGATTTTCAGGATGATGTCATTGAACTCGGCAAGTACAGTCCAAATGTGGACAAGTCCTTTCAAAATAAAATCCAAGAGCATATAGAAATATACAGGCAGACAGATAAGCTGCCTAATCAATTTTAAAAAAGGAGAATACATATGAACAACGAACCTAAAACATTAGAATTTATGCAAATCGCCATGAAATATCTTCCGGAAGCCAAAGCAAAGCTTGATGAAGCAGGCATAGAAATTACGGCTGACCATCTTCAGCCGATGATGGAACTGCTCACAAAAGTTATGAATGATGCTTACGAATTAGGAAAAAATGAAGCAGGCAAATAATGAATGAACCGCAGCAGAACATGCTGCGGTTTTAATATGTAATAAAACCGGATATGCTATCCGGTTTCATAGATTATTTCTTATTTGCTTTTTTTCGCTCTTTTTTCTCTATATAGGCGAGTTCTCTTTGCAGCTTGCGATAGCTTTGAAGTCTGGAGGCAGTTAAATTCCCTTCCTCTATTGCCTGGTTAATGGCGCATTTAGGTTCGTTCTGATGGCCGCAGTCTCTGAAGTAACAGGCTGAAGCAAGTGACTCAATGTCTTCAAAGCTATGCTGAAGTGATTCTGAATCCCAAAGCTGCAATTCTCTCATACCAGGTGTGTCGATCAGAAGTCCTTTTTTTGGAACGGCTATTAATTCGCGGTACGTTGTTGTATGCCGGCCGCGGCTATCGTCTGCCCTCACTTCTCCGGTCTGCTGCCTTTCTGTTCCTATTAAGGCATTTATCAATGTTGATTTACCTGCACCTGACGAACCAACAAAAGCAGAGGTGGAACCTTCGGTAAGATAAGTTGAAAGCTGTTCAATACCGCTTCTTTCAAGCGCGCTTACCGGATGTACCGGGACTCCGAACGCTATACTTTCCGCAGAACTGACAAGTTCGTTAAGTTTACTGCAAAGATCTGATTTAGTTAATAAGATAACAGGGTTTGCCCCGCTTTCCCACGCCATGACGAGGTAACGCTCAAGTCTTCTTAGGTTAAAATCATGATTCAAAGCCATAACAATGAAGAGATTATTAATATTTGAGGCTATTAATTGCTCCCTCCCGCTTGTTCCTGCAGCTTTTCTCGATAGCTTGCTGAATCTTGGCAGCACGTGATGTATCGTAGCCTTCATTTCTTCTCTCATTGATAGGGCTACCCAATCCCCGACTGCCGGATAATCCTCCTCCGAATAAACTTCAAACCGGAACTTACCGGATAAAGACGCTAAAACCTCACCATGAGCAGTCATTACTCGATATAAGTGTTTGTGTTCTAATGAGATCCGCCCGAATATAAGCGGCTGATAAGAAACACTTATTTCCTCAAAATAATCGTTCCAGCCCAAATGCTGTTTGCCATTGAATAAATTCATATTGTTCCTCCTGAACTGTTTTTGAATATGAAAAAAAACCATGAGCAGACACAGCCCATAGTTCCTTGATCAATCAATTCAGGTAGAAAATGATCATCATTCCGGAAGATGAACAGCGGGCTGTGTATATGAAATTAACGGCATCAGTACAATTAACATTTTCATAAAACATCCCTCGCTCTCTCTTGGATAATAATTCCATAATATGAAAATAATTCGGGTTTGTAAACGTTTATTTTAATTTTTGTTTGAAATAGTCCAAAATAGGAGAAAATTCCTTTATCACTGGCTTTAATTCTTTTAAAGAGTCCATAATATCATCAATTTGCATAAAAATCTGAAAAAAATCAGTCCCTGACTGAGGTTCCTGCTCATCTAGAGCGGGGCTTTCTTCAGCTTCCTCCTGTTTTATGCTCCGCTCTCTTTTTTCTCCAAACATAAAGGATGAAAAGAAATCTCCTGACTCTTCAGATCGTCTTTTTTCGCTCAACACAAACACCTCGCTTATTCTTCCTTATTCATACTGTATGTTTTGTTTAATAACTTGTACGGGGCATGTGCACAGATTTTTGATTGAAATTTTAAAATAGATAGGATAAAATTAGTACCAGGTAATAATAATTGATTCTAAATACAAGATTAAAGGAGCTGCGTATATGAGTGCAGGGATAATTGGAATCGGACGGTATAATCCAGAACGCGTTGTAACAAATGCGGATTTGGAGAAAATAATGGATACGTCGGATGAATGGATACGCACACGGACTGGTATTGAAGAGCGAAGACTTGCAAATGATGAAACAGATACTTCTGATATGGCCTATTATGCCGCAAAAAAAGCAATTGAGAATGCGGGAATAACAGCTGAAGATATAGATATGATCTTGGTGGCTACTGTCACACCTGATCAGGCCTTCCCATCTGTAGCGTGTATGCTTCAAGAAAAATTGGGAGCAAAAAAAGTGGCTGCGATGGATTTGAGCGCAGCATGCGCGGGCTTTATGTATGGATTAATTACGGCCCAGCAATTTATTGAAACAGGTGCTTATCAAAATGTTCTTGTAGTAGGAGTAGAAAAACTCTCAAAAATCACAGACTGGAATGACCGGAATACAGCTGTTCTTTTTGGAGATGGCGCAGGAGCAGCAGTCGTCAGTAAAGTTACACCGGGCAAAGGTTTCCTTGCATTTGAGCTTGGATCAGACGGTTCTGGCGGAAAGCATCTCTATCAGGATGAGAAGCTTATTATGAATGGACGCGAGGTGTTTAAATTTGCGGTCAGACAAATGGGTGAATCCAGCGTAAATGTTATTGAAAAGGCAGGACTTAAAAAGGAAGATGTTGATTACTTGATTCCGCATCAGGCAAACATCCGAATTATGGAAGCTGCCAGAGAACGTTTAGAGCTTCCGGTGGAAAAAATGTCAAAAACGGTTCACAAGTATGGGAATACTTCTGCAGCATCTATTCCTATTTCTCTTGTTGAAGAACTGGAAGCAGGAACGATTAAAGACGGAGACGTCCTTGTTATGGTTGGTTTTGGCGGAGGTTTAACATGGGGTGCCATTGCTATGAGATGGGGCAAATAATAAATATTACAGCTAGAGAAAGGTATGGTGTTTTTATATGAGTAAAAGGCGAGTTGTCATTACGGGTATGGGAGCAATTACTCCGATTGGAAATGATGTTGCATCAACATGGGAGAGCGCGGTAAATGGAAAGTCAGGCGTAGGTCCGCTTACCCGCATTGATTCAAATGACTATCCGGCTAAGGTAGCTGCGGAAATAAAAGATTTTGATGCTGAGAAATTTATGGATAAGAAGGAAGCCAGAAAAATGGACCGCTTCACTCAGTATGCGGTAGCTGCATCTTTCATGGCCGTACGTGATGCCAATCTTGAAATTACTGAAGAAATCGCTCCGCGCGTTGGCGTCTGGATCGGTTCTGGAATCGGCGGAATGGAAACCTTTGAAAATCAGTTTGAAACACTTCTTACTAAAGGCGCAAGACGCGTAAGTCCATTTTTCGTTCCAATGATGATTCCTGATATGGCAGCAGGACAGGTTTCAATTGCTCTAGGCGCAAAAGGCTTTAATTCCTGTACAGTGACAGCATGTGCTACTGGTACAAACTCCATTGGTGATGCTTTTAAAGTTATTGAACGGGGAGATGCTGATGTCATGATTTCCGGAGGAACGGAGGCGCCAATTACCAGAATGGCATTTGCAGGCTTCTGTGCAAGCAAAGCTCTTTCAACAAATCCGGATCCTGCTACAGCAAGCAGACCATTCGATGCAAATCGCGATGGATTTGTCATGGGTGAAGGAGCGGGGATTTTAGTCCTGGAAGAACTTGAACACGCCATTGCCCGCGGAGCAGAAATTTATGCAGAAATTGTCGGCTATGGCGCAACAGGCGATGCCCACCACATTACAGCTCCTGCTCCGGGCGGGGAAGGCGGAGTACGTGCAATGAGAATGGCCATGGAAAACGGCGGACTTTCACCTGAAGACGTTGATTATGTGAACGCTCATGGAACAAGCACATCCTACAATGATAAGTTTGAGACGCTTGCCATTAAAGAGGTTTTTGGAGAACATGCTTATAAGCTTGCGGTTTCATCAACTAAATCAATGACAGGCCACTTGCTTGGAGCAGCCGGCGGAGTTGAAGCGATTCTTTCTATTCTTGCAATTAAAGAGGGCATCATCCCTCCTACGATAAATTACAGCGAAAAAGATCCTGAGTGCGACCTGGATTATGTGCCGAATGAAGCGAGAAAAGCACAAGTGAATGTGGCTTTAAGCAATTCACTTGGATTTGGCGGACATAACGCAACGATTATTTTCAAAAAATACGAGCAGTAAAACAGAAAAGTCAGCATAGCTGGCTTTTTTTTTATTCACGGAATCATGTAATGGGGGCTGCTCATCCATTCACTTCCTTAAATACACCTTCATAGAATACGGCAGGAGGGAGTGTGGGGGTTCCATGACGGTCGTCAAAACAAACGAATGGCTCGAACAATCCGCAGATCATTTGAAAATATGCGAGCGGCTGAAACCGTACTTTCATGAGAATAATCCTGAGGACATCAGCAAATATCTTCATGCATTTGGAATGTTCAGAGGAGAGCAGACTGGTCAAAGCCTTTATTCAAATTTAAAGAAGAACAAAGTTTGGGAGTTTGTAAAATCAGATGAAGCTTTTTTGAAAAAAGAGTGGGGCGGCCCAGACGTGCCGATTTTTATTTTGCCGGCAGATGCAGGTAACCGGAAGATGAGAAATGAATTTGGAGGAAAATCAGGCCTGGCTTTTCATGATAAGCTTTTTTTATTTTTATCCGATAACAGCAAAAAAGAGATTCAGGTCATCCTCACGCATGAGTACCATCATGTATGCAGACTTGCTAAGGACCCTAAAAAAGAAAAGGACTATACGCTGATTGATGCCGTCATTCTTGAAGGTCTCGCTGAGAATGCTGTGCGGGAGAGAATGGGGGAAGAGTTTGCCGGTTCATGGACAAAACGTTATTCAAAAGAGCAAATCTCTCAATTTTATCAATCAATCATTGAACCTAATCAGGATTTAAAAAGAGATTCCCGCAAGTTCTCTCAATTGATGTTTGGAACCGGCTTTTATCCAAAAATGCTGGGGTATGCCGCAGGATATCATATGGTTAAATGTTACATGGAGATGACAAAAACGAATATTAAAGATTTATTCGCCGTTTCATCAGATGAAATAGTGAAAAAGTCATTGATTAAACCCGATTAAGGGTTTTTTTGTTGGTATTTTTTCCTAGTAATGGTCGTATTATTAATATAAAATTACATTTTTTTAAAAATTAGCTTGATTTTGTAAAACTTTTGTAATACTATACAAATATATATTTTCTGACTATTCTATTTATATAAAAAGTTATGATGATTTGTAAAATTAAGTTTTTAAGCGGTTTTATCTTTTACATCATAGGGCGGTGAAGGGTATTGTCAGTACTGTTGGAAGTTAAAAATCTAAAAACATATTTCTACAAAAAGAAACAAGCTGTCCCGGCTGTGGACGGTGTTGACTTAAAGATACATAAAGGCGAGACGGTTGCATTAGTAGGAGAATCTGGTTCAGGTAAAAGTATCACTTCTTTATCGATTATGGGACTTGTTCCAAGCCCTGGAGGCAAAATTGTTGATGGCGAGATCTTATTAAATGGCAAGGACTTGGTGAAGTTACCTGAAAAAGATTTGTGCAAAGTCCGCGGAAATGATATATCGATGATCTTTCAGGAGCCGATGACATCTTTAAATCCGGTGCTTACAATCGGAGATCAGATTACAGAAGTGCTTATGTATCATCAAAAACTTCCAAAAAATCAAGCAGTTAAAAAAGCAATTGAGTTACTTAGATTAGTAGGCTTCTCTCGTGCTGATGAAATCATCCATGATTATCCCCACAGATTATCAGGCGGTATGCGCCAGCGTGTGATGATCGCCATTGCCATGAGCTGCAATCCGAAGCTGCTTATAGCAGACGAGCCAACAACAGCACTGGATGTAACCATTCAGGCGCAAATTCTTGATTTAATGAAGGACGTCAGTCAAAAATTTGATACTAGTATTCTATTAATCACTCATGATCTGGGGGTTGTATCTGAAATTGCAGAGCGGGTGGTTGTTATGTATTGCGGTCAGGTGGTAGAAGAAGCTTCTGTTGATGACTTGTTCAATGAGCCGCTCCATCCGTATACACAAGGATTAATGGAGTCCATTCCTTCCATTGATGGAGATATAGAAAAGCTTAATTCGATTCCGGGAAACGTTCCGACTCCTGATAATCTGCCGGCGGGATGCCGATTTGCTCCAAGATGCCCGAAAGCATTTGACAAATGCTTCAGTGCACTTCCCGCGTTAACGGAAAAATCAGCTCATCGCTCTGTCCGCTGCTTTTTATACGATGATGAGGAGGCCGCTGTTTAATGAAAGTAGTAGACGCAGAAAAAAAATCACAGCTTCTGAAACCGGATGAAACCATCCTCCAGCTGATAGATGTTCAAAAGCACTTTCCGATCAAAGCAGGGATTCTGCAGAAGACAGCAGGACATGTAAAAGCTGTTGACGGCATTAATTTAACGGTAAAAAAAGGTGAAACCATTGGAATTGTAGGAGAATCAGGCTGCGGAAAGTCTACAGCAGGCCGCACCATTATCCGCCTGTATGAACCGACAGGCGGCAAAATTATTTTTGACGGCCAGGATATTTCACATCTGCCCGAAAGTGAACTCCGCAAAACTGTCCGCAAAAATATTCAAATGGTGTTTCAGGATCCATTTGCATCATTGAATCCAAGAAAAACACTCGGTTCCATCATTAAAGAACCAATGGATACACATAGTTTATATAAAGGAAGAGAGCGCTTAGAAAGAGTAGAAGAGCTGCTTGAAAAAGTAGGCTTAAACGCCTCTTTCATTAACCGCTATCCGCATGAATTTTCCGGTGGCCAGCGGCAGAGAATCGGCATTGCAAGAGCCATCGCCCTGAATCCGCAAATGGTTATTGCCGATGAAGCAGTTTCAGCGCTTGATGTTTCCATTCAGGCTCAAATTATTAACCTGCTTGAAGATCTTCAGGATGAGTTTAACTTAACATATATGTTCATCTCGCATGATTTAAGTGTAGTCCGCCATATCAGTGACCGTGTGGGCGTTATGTACCTTGGTAAAATGATGGAGCTTGCAGACAAGCACAGTCTCTATTCAGATCCACTGCATCCTTATACTCAAGCCCTTTTGTCCGCAGTGCCAGTTCCAAGAAAAGCAGGTCAGGCCAGACGTGAGCGCATCGTTTTAAAAGGAGAGCTTCCAAGCCCGGCCAATCCGCCGCAGGGCTGTGTTTTCCATACAAGATGTCCTGCTGCTACAAGCGTATGCCGCGAAGCGGTGCCTCAATTTAAAGAAGTAAAGAAAAATCATTTTGTTGCCTGCCATCTATACTGATGGCAGGATCAGCATATAATCACCTTCTTGAAGGGAGGAGATGGACCAACAATAATAGGCATGTTAAGAAAACTATAAATTCGAATTTTTAAGGGGGAAATACGAAGTGAAACAACGTAAAAGTTTATTAACATTACTCAGCTTATTGTTAGTTTTCTCTTTGTTCTTAGCTGCTTGCAATAGTGGCGCAGGCGAAAAAACACCTGCTTCAGGGTCAGGCGGAAAAGAAGATAAACCGGCTGAAGATGCAGGCGAACCGCAAATGGGCGGAGACTTAGTTGTTGGTTCAATTGGCGGACCAACATTGTTCAACCCTATGTATTCTACAGATGCTTCAAGCTCTGATATCGAAGGCTTCATTTTTGACGGTATTGTAAGCTCAGACACTGAGTTCAACCCGACTTTGAACTTGGCAGAAAAAATTGATCCGTCTGAAGATGGCTTAACATACACTGTAAAACTCAGAGAAGATGTTAAATTCCATGACGGAGAACAGCTTACTGCTGATGACGTAGTATTTACATACGGCATCCCTAAGAGCCCTGACTATGTAGGTGAGCGCGGTTCTGCTTTTGAATCTTTAGAGTCTGTAACGAAAAAAGGAGACTATGAAGTAGAATTCAAGCTTTCTAAGAAAGATGCTTCATTCTACCCTGTAGCTCTTAGCTACGGAATCCTGCCTGAGCACATCCTTGGAAAAGTTCCGGTTGGTGAGCTTGGCGAAAACGAATTCAATACAAAATCTCCAATCGGTACAGGACCATTCAAATTCGTTGAGTGGAAAGACGGAGAATATGTAAAAGTGGAGAAAAACCCTGATTATTTCTTGGGCGAGCCTTACTTAGATTCAATCACTTATAAAATTGTTCCTGACCAGGATGCTTTATTGGCACAGCTTCAAGCTGGCGATGTTCATTTCACTGAAGTTCCAGGAACAGATATTGAAACAGTTAAAAGCACATTCAGCGGTGTGAAAGTTGAGTCTGGCTTAGGTCTTTCTTACACTTACATCGGCTGGAACCAAAAGAACGACCTATTCAAAGACGTGAAAGTGCGTCAAGCTTTAACAATGGCACTTGACAGAGAATCAATGGTTTCTTCTGTTATGAACGGTGACGGAGAAGTTGCACACGTTCCTGAAAGCCCGCTATCTTTTGCTTACAGCGACGATGTAACAAAATTCTCTTTTGACCAGGAGAAAGCTAAATCATTATTAAAAGAAGCTGGCTGGGAAGATACTGACGGCGACAAAATCTTAGACAAAGACGGCAAAAAATTCTCATTCTCTTTAAAAACGAACCAAGGAAACAAAATCCGTGAAGACATCGCTGTAGTTGTTCAGCAGCAATTAAAAGAAATCGGCATCGAAGTAAAGCCTGAGATCATTGAATTCTCTGCTTTCATCGAGCAAGTGTCTGCACCAAACTGGGATTTTGATGCAATGATCTTAGGATGGAGCTTGTCAACATTCCCTGATCAATATGACATTTTCCACTCAAGCCAAATTGCTGAAGGCTTAAACATGATTGATTACAAAAACGAAGAAGCAGATAAGTTAATGGAAGAAGCGAAACAAATTCTTGATCAAGATGAGTATGCTGCAAAACATGCTGACATCTATAAAATTCTTGCTGATGATCAGCCATACACATTCTTGTACTATCCTAACGTTCACCGCGTAATGCCTGAAAACTTACAAGGCTATGAGTTCAACGCTAAGAGCGAATACTACAACATCCACAAATGGTGGTTAAAACAGTAATTATTCATTGATTGCTGCAACACTTCGGGGAAACATGCAGAGGGAAGGGAATACTCCCTTCCCTCGTTTTTTATGAATTTGAAAATTGAACGGGTCTGCTGAGTATTTTGGACATTGTTTTTATTTATAGAAAAATGAGAAGGAAAGGGGAGAACTAGCTGTGCTTTCTTATATCATCCGCCGTACATTAATGGCTATTCCCTTATTATTAGGCATCACCATTATCTCTTTTGCGATCATTCGTTTAGCTCCAGGAGATCCTACAACCTTATTGATGGATCCATCAATAAGTCCTGCTGATAAAGCGAAATTTATGGAGAAATACGGATTAAATGATCCTGTGCACATTCAATATTTAAAATGGCTTGGAAGCATGGTGCAGGGAGACTTTGGCACATCATTGATCCGTAAAGGGGTACCTGTAAGTGAAATGATTATGAACCGTTTGCCAAACACTTTGCTGTTAATGGTTGTATCAACTATTCTTGCTTTAATTATTGCCATCCCGTTTGGAATTATTTCTGCAGCTAGACCGTATACGAAAGTTGATTACACTGTTTCGGTTACTTCCTTTTTAGGTCTAGCTACACCCAATTTTTTTCTCGGTTTGATTTTAATTATGGTATTTGCAGTCCATCTTAACTGGTTCCCGACAGGAGGGACCTCCACCTTGAATGCTGAATTCAGCGTGTGGGACAGAATCCATCATCTCATGCTGCCTGCATTTGTACTGGCCTCAGCCGATATGGCAGGGTTAACCAGGTATTCAAGGTCCAGTATGTTTGATGTCCTTAAACAGGATTACATGAGAACAGCCCGTGCAAAAGGCTTCAAAGAATCGAAGGTCATCATCAAACATGGTGTCCGCAACGGATTAATTCCAATTATCACGATTTTTGGTTTGATGATTCCTTCATTTATTGGGGGAGCCGTTGTCGTTGAGAAAATCTTCTCATGGCCTGGTATTGGTCTATTGTTCATTGATTCAGCATTCCAGCGTGATTATCCGGTCATAATGGCTTTAACAGTTATCTCAGCTGTATTTGTAGTCATCGGAAACTTAATTGCGGATATTCTTTACGCAATCTTTGATCCGAGAATTGAGTATTAGGAAGGGGGAGCAAAATGGCACAAACAAACCTAACACCGGAAACCTCTAATCAGCTGGCGATTCATGGGAATTTAAAAGAGAACCCTGATACGTTAACGAAAATATTTTTCAGGAAATTCTGCAAAAACAAATTGGCTATAGCTGGCGCTGTTTTTCTAATCTTCATTATATCTACAGCGATCTTAGCGCCTGTCATTGCGCCATATGCTTACGATACTCAGGATCTGACTAAAAAACTGGTTCCTCCTGGAGGCAGTGAAAACATTCTCGGAACGGACCGGTTTGGAAGGGACTTGCTGACGCGTTTGTTGTACGGTGCCCAAGTATCCTTACTGGTTGGATTTGCCTCTGTGCTCGGTTCCATTACAATCGGTACGGTAATAGGAGCTATTGCTGGTTACTTTGGAGGCATCATTGATGCTATTTTAATGAGATTTGTTGATATTGTTCTTTCCATTCCTCAAATCTTTCTTCTTATTACACTAGTGACAATCTTTAAACCAGGTGTAGACAAGCTGATAATTATTTTTGCTGTACTGGGATGGACAACAACTGCACGTCTTGTACGAGGTGAGTTTTTGTCGCTGCGGACACGCGAATTTGTCCTTGCATCCAAAACAATTGGGACGAAAAGCTTTAAAATTATCTTCTCGCATATTCTTCCCAATGCGATTGGACCAATCATCGTATCTGCCACGCTTTCTGTAGGGGGAGTAATCCTTGCTGAATCAACGCTGAGCTACCTGGGTCTTGGAATTCAGCCTCCAACGGCGAGCTGGGGCAACATGCTTCAGGACGCACAGAACTTTACTATTCTTTTGAATTCACCATGGTATCCGTTATTACCGGGTATGCTGATCCTCTTTACCGTCCTTGCCTTTAACTTTGTAGGAGACGGGCTGCGGGATGCACTCGATCCAAAAGTGAATGAATAAGACAATGTAGTCAAGAATTTATTCTTGACTATTTTTTATGGCTTTGTTCAGCTCAAAGTATTGAGCGATTTTACTGCTTCACGGATAAAAACGTATTTTCGCTGATAGAATTGCCTTTAACTGTTTGAACAGAATAAAGATTGATTCAAAGAATACTCAGGGAGAACTTTATTAGGGTCGGGCATGGAAAAACTACTATTTATGTGGATATACGATGATAAAGGTTAGTTTATTTTTCTCTTGTAAAATTGACTCACTTTTTCCTGATGGGAGCGCCTTTTTTGTGCTGCAAACTCTGATTTGAAGCACTTCCTTCGGGGAAGAGAGCCTTTTGTGTGCTGCAAACTCCGATTTGACGCACTTTCTCCTGGTTGGAGAGCCTTTTTTGTGCTGCAAACTCCAGTTTGAAGCACTTCCTTCGAGTGAGTGATACTTCCTTAGGGTGAGTGATCCTACTTTGTGCTGCAAACTTCGGTTTGAAGCACTTCCTTCAGGTGAGAGATCCATCTTTGTACTGCAAACTCCGATTTGACGCACTTTCTCCTGGTTGGAGAGCCTTTTGTGTGCTGCAAACTCCAGTTTGACGCACTTCCTTCGGGTGAGAGATCCATCTTTGTGCTGCAAACTCCGATTTGACGCACTTCCTTCGGGTGAGAGATCCATTTTTGTGCTGCAAACTTCGATTTGACGCACTTTCTCCTGGTTGGAGAGCCTTTTTTGTGCTGCAAACTCCAGTTTTACGCACTTCCTTCAGGTGAGTGATCCATCTTTGTGCTGCAAACTCCAAGTTTGACGCACTTCCTTTGGGTAGGAGAGCCTTTTTTGTGCTGCAAACTCCGATTTGAAGCACTTCCTTCGGGTGAGTGATCCATCTTTGTGCTGCAAACTTCGGTTTGACGCACTTCCATCGGGCCAGAGATCCATTTTTGTGCTGCAAATTCCTATTTGACGCACTTCCTGCCACGAATTTCGTTTAGACTGATAGAACATAGATTTACACTGATACAATTTCATTTTTACTGAGAAAACACAAAAAACACTGATAGGAAAACTCTAAGTGTAAAAGACTAATAACAGACCTTGCTCAAAAATTGTCGAAAGAAAACATCCATAAAATGAATGGAATGGAATATATTTTCTTCTCCCTGCCTATACTGAAAGACAAAAGCATCGGAAGTGAGGGGTAATAAATGTTGTTTCTTCATGATGTATGGGTGAACTGGTTTGAAGGAGAAGAAAACGGGTACAATGTGTGTCATTTTCATGAATGGAGAAAAGATGACAGTGTTGAGCTTCTGGACCAAGTTCCTCTATTTAAAGTAAACTCGGTCTTATACCATTATATTGAGAATGATTTGTCGGAGCTGCCGCAGGGACTGTTAAAAGATGCCTTCCAAAAAGCGTATATTCGCAAAAATCATGAGCGCATTCAGCTGGATTACTGTTTCGTCATAACAGACGGACAGGGTATACTTGCAGTCGATACGATCGGCTACAGCATACCAGTCCGCAAAAGCCGGTTAATTCCGCGCCAGGAACAGCTTGTCTATGAAATGATTAAAGATGTTGAGGCAGAGGAATACTTGTTTGAGGCGGAATCGATGGAAAAGGAATTTCATATCCTGTCGCCAAGTCCGTCACATATGAGCGGTTTAACAAGAAAAGAACGCCAGTTAAAACAGCTGCTGTTTATGGCCCTGGATCAGCTGCAGTCAACAAAAAATGCTGCTGAGGTTAAATACTGGTACACAGAGTGGAATCCGACAATGTATGAAACGATTCAAGAACTGAGCTTTGAGGACGTATGGAGAAAGCTTTACGATGAAACGGTAAGCGGCTGGAGTCCCAAGCATAAGACGCTATGTGAACATCTGATAAAAGGGCAGCCTTTTTTTGAGAAGCTGTGGGAAATGGAGCATGAATCAAAAGTGAATTAGGACAAGCTTTAATGAAAGAAACCAATTCTATATATAGAATATGGTTTCTTTTTTTATGTGAAAAAACGGTATGAACTGAAAATGAATGGTAAACTAAACAGTATGCGACTATTAACGATTAGCGAGGGTTCATATATGAGCAGTGAAATAGAACAAATTGCAGCTTTACAGGAGGAAATTCTCGAACTTAAAAAGCAATTAGAAGCAAGTGCTGAGATAATAAAGGAGATTTCTGTTCCGATTATCCCGTCCATTATTCCTGATACTATACTGGTGCCCATAACAGGAAGGCTTTCTTCTGAAAGGTTTGATCAGATTATCTCAAAAATATTAGAGGTTTCCCATTCAGATGAAATTTCTAATATTATTGTCGATTTTTCAGCAATCTCAGAGAAAGAAATATGGGAGCTTGATCTGTTTGGAGCCTATATCCATAATATGACGTCAGCAATCAGGCTGATGGGCATTCAGATATTATATGTAGGCTTTGGACCGGCTTTAACCCAGCTGCTTGTCACTTCTGGATTAACAAACTACAATGATATTCAGTCATTTTTGACGTTCAGGACAGCCCTTCAATATTTAATGAGTCAAAAAGGATTGGAAATTGAACAGCAAATATAAAAAGAGCATCGCAAGATGCTCTTTTTATATTTGCTATCTTTTTCTGCCAAGTCCCATTGCGTTTTCCATTTTTTTAATCATTTTATTAGCTGCAGCATTTGCTCTTTCTGCGCCCCGGTCTAAAATTTGATCCAATTCTTCTGACTCTAATAAAGCATGGTACTTTTCTTGAATTGGCTTCAGCACTTCAATCACAGCAGCTGCTGTATCGTTCTTGAAATCCCCGTAGCCTTTGCCTTCATATTTTTTTTCTAAATCAGCAATTGATTCTCCAGAGAGAATGGAATAGATAGAAAGAAGATTCGAAACACCTGGCTTGTTTTCTTTGTCGTATTTTACAATTCCTTCTGAATCAGTTACTGCGCTCTTTATTTTCTTTTCAATCGACTTAGGTTCGTCTAAGAGAGTAATAAACGATTTTAAGTTTGAATCTGATTTGCTCATCTTTTTCAGAGGGTCTGCAAGCGACATGACTCTAGCGCCGACTTTTGGAATTCGGACCTCAGGGATTGTAAAGATGTCGTTATACTTCTTGTTAAAGCGCTCTGCCAGATCACGTGTAAGCTCTAAATGCTGTTTTTGATCTTCTCCGACAGGAACGATGTCCGTTTTATATAGTAGAATGTCGGCAGCCATTAGTGGAGGATAAGTTAATAATCCAGCAGAAACAGCTTCTTTTCCCGTAGATTTATCCTTAAATTGCGTCATTCTCTCAAGCTCCCCGATATATGCAACACATTGAAGCATCCACCCTGCCTGAGCGTGCGCCGGAACTTCAGACTGTACAAATAATGTTGCTTTTTCAGGATCGATGCCGATCGCGAGGTAAAGTGCTGCAAGACTGCGGATATTTTTGCGCAGCTGGAGGCGGTCCTGAGGGACAGTTATAGCATGCTGATCGACGATGCAAAAGTAGCAATCGTAATCATGCTGCAGATCAATAAATTGCTTCAATGCCCCGATATAATTTCCTAATGTAACGTGTCCTGAGGGCTGAATGCCCGAAAAAATGGTTTTCATTTTATCACTCCTATATTGGTTTACATACAAAAAAGCCCATTCGTGTCCTGCTGAACAGGGACGAATGGACCGCGGTGCCACCCTAATTATTTCTAAAAGAAATCACTTAACGTCTTTTAACGCAAGACGAAACGGCTGAT
The DNA here is from genome assembly GCF_019933155.2 of Metabacillus dongyingensis. NCBI lineage: Bacteria > Bacillati > Bacillota > Bacilli > Caryophanales > Bacillaceae > Metabacillus > Metabacillus dongyingensis. Next base: position 1,194,446 of record NZ_CP082944.1, read on the forward strand.
CCTACTAACTTTCAGTCAGCTGCTCAAAAGTCCATTCCACAGTTTTCATTACCCGCATCCCAGCAGCAGCAGGCTCTCTATAAATGAATTCACTATGTACTACTCTTTATCATCGCTTTTTAAATAAAGATTTTATTAAAGATATAGGAAAGTTTAAAGTTTTGCACATTGATGTCCAGCAAAAGTGCCTGATTTCCGGTCAGAACGGATCCGCCTTTCGGAGCTGACCAAGGCTCTTCCGCTTTTCTTATTATAAAAGCTTACACCAAGATAATCAACTGCATTAGAGGTAATAGAACACCAACCCTGTAATCATGGTGGCGGCAAGAAGAAGTCCTGCTAATAGGAAGGGCATATATTCAACTCTGAGCAGCTCTGAAAACAGCCTCATTTCCTCAACTTCTTCCTTTTCTAAATCTCTGCCTTTTGATTGAAAGGTTCTTCGGAAGCCTTGGGTAATTCCATCAAAAAATCCGCCCTCAGCTACAAGCAGGAACATCGAAATGAAGAGCAGGATTCCAGATAGATAAAAAGAAATATTGATATAGTGAAGAAGCGTAATTTCTCCATAAAATAAAAGGGAAAGCATAAAAACTAGAACAAACGACACGGAAAACGCTAATAAAAATAAATTTCGTTTCATAAATACCCTCTTTTTTTAACTAATTATACTAAAGTGCAATCCGTTAAATAGTAATTTTGTATAGAAATATACGAAAGATATTATAGCAAGAATAATAAAACTAGTCAGAATCTTTTCATTATGCCCGCAAAATAGTTTATTAGCTATTGTTGTATATTGTATACATTTTATATTTTACACACTATTTAACTTCTTTACAAAGACTAAGCCTTTAGTATTCGCTGTGTTATTCAAATGAAATATCAGGACTAATTCCGACACTTTATATAGGTATAAAGAACTATTTTTCATTCAAAATAGTCTTAATTTTATTGCATTTGTGTAAATTTTATTAAAAAAATGAATGTACAAAAATTCGAAAGCTTGTATAATAGTGTTTGTAAGAATTTTTTAAAAATAAAAGGGAGGGTTATTAATGAAAAAGTCAAAATTTTCATTGCTTTTAGTTCTTTCGCTTGTTTTAAGCGTTTTCTTAACGGCTTGCTACGGCGGAGGCAATCAGGGTTCTTCTGACGGAGGAGACAAAGATAAAGACTCTAAAGAAGAATCAAATGTGGCACAGGAGCTTAAAGTTTTAGAATCATCTGAGATTCCATCGATGGACTCAGTACTAGCTGAAGATACTATCAGTTTATCTCAATTAAACAATACGAACGAGGGTTTATACCGTATTGATGAAAACCAAGAGCCAGTGCCTGGTATGGCTGACGGCGAGCCTGAAGCCAATGAAGACGGCACAGAATATACAATTAAATTAAGAGAAGATGCTAAATGGTCTAACGGTGAGCCTGTTACTGCAAACGATTTCGTATTTGCTTGGCAGCGTGCTCTTAATCCTGAAACAGGATCTGCATATGGTCCATACATGATGATGGGTAAGATTAAAAATGCAGAAGCATTATATAATGGAAAAGCGAAACCAGAAGATTTAGGTGTTAAAGCTAAAGATGAAAAAACATTGGTGATTACTCTTGAAAAACCAATTCCTTTCTTTAAATCATTAATGGCTTTCCCGACATTCTATCCTCAAAACCAAAAGTTTGTTGAAGAACAGGCTGCAAATTTCGGTAAAAAATCAGAAAATTTAGTGTTCAATGGACCTTTCACGATTCAAGGATGGGAAGGACCTGCTGATACTGAGTGGACTTTAGAGAAAAATGCTGAATACTGGGATGCAAAAAATGTAAGCCTTGAGAAAATTCAATTTAACGTTTCAAAAGATCCTCAAGCTGCAGCAAACGCATTTGAAGCTGGAGAAGCAGATGTGACTCCTAAACTTTCAACACCAGCAGTTATCGCACAATATGAAGGTGACGACCGCCTGTTAAGATGGTTAGAGCCTACAATTTTCTGGCTTAAATTAAATCAAAAGAACGAGGCGCTTGCAAACGTTAACATCCGTAAAGCAATTGCTATGGCTTTCAACAAAGAAGATTTAACAAATGAAATCTTAAACAATGGTTCTATTCCAGCAAACTATGCTGTACCAAAAGAATTCGTTACACATCCTGAAAGCGGCAAAGACTTCCGTGAAGCTAATGGAGACTTACTAACTTATAACGCAGAAGAAGCTAAAAAACTTTGGGCTAAAGGCTTAGAAGAAATTGGCCAAAAAGAAGTGACATTAGTTTACCTTGGCGGAGATACTGAAACGTCTAAAACAGTTGACTCTTACATGAAAGATCAGCTTCAAAACACACTTGAAGGATTAACGATTGATGTACAAAGTGTTCCTTTCAGTGTTCGTTTAGATCGTGACAAAACAATGGATTATGATATCCAGGCTGCAGGCTGGGGTCCTGACTATCTAGATCCAATTTCATTCTCAGATCTATGGATAACTGATGGCGGAAATAACAGAATGGCATACTCTAACGAAAAGTATGACAAGTTGTTGAAAGATGCTCAAACAACTTTAGCTAACGATCCAGCTAAACGTTTCGAAGCACTTCAAGAAGCTGAAAAAGTTGTATTAGATGAAGATGCAGGTATCGCTCCAATGTATCAGCGTGCTTCTAACCTTCTTATCAACAAAAAAGTTGAAGGTTTCACTTATCACCTTGTAGGACCTGAATACAGCTACAAGTGGATTAAAATCACTGACGCTGAGTAATAATTATTTACGAAATTAAGGCAAATGATTATAATCAAAAAGAATAAAAAGAGAGTATATGGTATATACTCTCTTTTTACCTGCTAAAGAATTGTCGAATTATGTAGATGATTCTGAATTTTCCATATAGTTCTAGGAGGTGCACACATGGTTAAATATTTAGGCCAACGTATGATTTACATGCTTATTACTCTTATATTAATTGCTTCATTTACATTTTTCCTTATGAAACTGATCCCCGGTACTCCATTTAATAACGGTAAGTTGTCAGATGCACAGGTGGAAATTATGAAAGACAAGTATGGGTTGGACCAGCCTGTACCCGTGCAGTATTTTACTTACATGACAAACTTGGCTAAAGGTGATCTTGGAGTATCATTCCAATTTGACAACACTCCGGTATCAGAGCTGCTTGCTGCTCGTATAGCCCCATCTGCTATCCTCGGATTTCAGGCAATGTTTGTAGGAACGTTATTCGGAATATTTCTTGGTATTATCGGTGCACTGCGCCAAAACACTTGGGTAGATTACGGTGCAACATTCTTTGCTGTAATCGGTAAATCCATCCCCTCATTTGTTTTTGCCGGTTTATTGCAATATTACATCGGAGTCAAGCTCGGATGGCTGCCAGTTGCATTCTGGCGCGGACCTGAATACAGCATTTTGCCTACAATAGCTCTTGCTATGTTCCCAATTGCGATTGCTGCACGTTTTATGAGAACGGAAATGATCGATGTTTTAAATTCTGATTACATTACACTTGCAAAAGCAAAAGGTGCAAGCTACTTTGAAATTGCCTTTAAACATGCCCTGCGAAATGCATTAATTCCAGTTGTAACGGTTTTAGGACCGCTTGCAGTAGGACTCATGACAGGATCACTTGTTATTGAGAAAATATTCTCCGTTCCTGGACTTGGCGAACAGTTTGTTAAGTCAATTACTGTGAACGACTACCCAGTCATCATGGGTACAACCCTTTTATTTGCTTTCCTATTTGTCTTAATTATTCTTGTTGTCGATATTTTATACGGCATCATTGACCCACGAATTCGTTTAGCGGGAGGTAAAAAATAATGGCACAAAAAGAAATCAACAAAGAATTATTTCAACCCGCTAAAATTGATTCTTCAAAGAGTGAAGAAATAAATAAACCGAGTCTCAATTATTGGCAGGATGCATGGCTGCGAGTAAGAAAGAATAAAGCTGCCGTTTTCAGTTTAATTGTAATCGTTCTATTAACTCTTTTAGCATTTATCGGGCCTGCTGTCAGCGGATACGACTCAGCCCGTCAAAAAGCAACACATGCTAATTTGCCTCCACGTATTCAAGGACTTGAAAACATCAGCTGGCTGCCTTTTGATGGAACAAGAACTCTTAATAATGGTGAAGAAATAAAAATTTATGAACAAAAACAAATTAAAGAATATTACTGGCTTGGAACAGATAACCTGGGCCGAGATCAGTTTACCCGCATCTGGAAAGGGACACAAATTTCTCTCTATATTGCCTTTTTAGCTGCATTCATCGATATGATCATCGGTGTAGCTTACGGTGCAATCTCCGGTTACTTTGGAGGACGAATTGATAACGTCATGCAGCGTATCATCGAAGTTCTGATGGGGATACCGAACCTTGTTGTCGTTATACTCATGATATTAATTTTAAAACCTGGTATTATCTCCATCACAGTTGCATTAACCATAACTGGATGGGTTGGAATGGCCAGGGTCGTTCGTGCACAAGTTCTTAAACTTAAGAATCAGGAATTCGTACTGGCATCGAGAACACTTGGTGCAAGTCATGGAAAAATTATCTTTAAACATCTCATTCCAAACTTAGTTGGGGTAATAATCATCAATACAATGTTTACCATACCGAATGCTATTTTCTTCGAGGCGTTCTTAAGCTTCATCGGACTTGGATTACAGGATCCTCTTGCCTCTCTAGGAACATTAATTGACGAAGGGTTTAAATCAATGAGAGCGTTCCCTTATCAAATGATATACCCGGCGATCGTAATCAGTGTCATTATGATTGCATTTAACATGATTGCAGATGGACTGCGCGATGCGCTGGATCCTAAGATGAGAGACTAGAAAAAGGCAGGTGACCCAAAGATGGAAAAAATATTAGAAGTAAAAGATTTGCATATATCGTTCCACACGTTTGCAGGTGAAGTACAAGCCATTCGCGGTGTGGACTTTGACTTGAAGAAAGGGGAAACTCTGGCGATTGTAGGTGAATCAGGCTCTGGTAAATCAGTTACAACAAAGTCCATCATGCGATTATTGCCTGAGAGCAACTCTGAAATCAAAAAAGGGGAAATCCTCTTTAATGGAAAGAACTTAGCTTCCTTAACGGATAAGCAAATGCAGAAGATCCGCGGTAAAGATATTTCGATGATCTTCCAGGATCCTATGACTTCTTTAAATCCGACGATGATTGTTGGAAAGCAAATCATGGAACCTATCGTAAAGCACCAAAATATGAGCAAAGCCCAGGCAAAGGAAAGAGCGATTGACCTTTTGCGCCTCGTTGGAATTCCAAAGCCTGAACTGCGCTTCAAACAATATCCTCATCAATTTTCGGGCGGTATGAGACAGAGGGTTGTTATTGCCATCGCGCTTGCATGTAATCCGAAAGTTTTAATTGCTGACGAGCCTACTACCGCACTTGATGTTACGATTCAGGCACAGATTCTTGAGCTTATGAAGGATCTGCAAAAGAAAATTGACACATCGATCATTTTCATTACCCACGATCTTGGAGTAGTTGCAAATGTAGCTGATCGTGTAGCAGTTATGTACGGCGGGAAAATCATCGAGATCGGAACCGTAGATGAGATTTTCTACAATCCGCAGCATCCATATACTTGGGGCCTGATTAGTTCAATGCCGAGCCTTGATTCACAAGATCAGGAGCTGTATGCGATACCTGGAACGCCTCCAAACTTATTGCATCCTCCAAAAGGTGACGCTTTTGCACCGCGTAACGAATATGCGATGCAAATTGATTTAGAAGAACAGCCGCCAATGTTTAAAGTATCTGATACACATTATGCTGCAACATGGCTGCTTCATCCTGATGCACCAAAGGTTGAACCGCCTGCAGCGGTAAAACTTCGCCAGCGCAAGTTCCCTGAAATGAAGGAGGGAAAGTAGAAGATGAAAAGAGAAAAACTTCTTGAGGTTAAAAACCTAAAACAGCACTTTAATGTAGGAAAAGCAAATGAAGTAAAAGCAGTTGATAATATTTCATTTGATATATATAAAGGTGAAACTCTTGGTCTTGTAGGTGAATCAGGCTGCGGAAAGTCAACGACCGGCCGTTCAATTATCCGTTTATACGACGCTACAGACGGTGAAGTAAAGTTTAACGGCGTAAATGTTCACGGAAAAAAATCCAAAAGCGAGCTGAAAACCTTTAACCGCAAAATGCAGATGATTTTCCAAGATCCATACGCTTCCTTAAACCCTCGTATGAAGGTATCTGACGTTATTGCCGAGGGAATTGATATCCACGGTCTGGCAAAGTCCGATAAAGATCGGATGGAAAGAGTGTACGAGCTTCTTGAAACAGTAGGTCTGAATCGTGAGCATGCAAACCGTTTTCCTCATGAATTCAGCGGCGGACAGCGTCAGCGTATCGGAATCGCGCGTGCACTTGCAGTAGATCCGGACTTCATTATTGCAGATGAGCCAATCTCTGCTTTAGATGTATCGATTCAGGCACAAGTAGTAAACTTAATGAAGAATCTGCAAAAAGAAAAAGGACTTACGTATCTATTTATTGCGCATGACCTTTCAATGGTAAAATACATCAGCGACCGCATCGGTGTAATGTATTTCGGCAAGCTGGTTGAGCTTGCAGACGCAGAAGAGCTTTATAACAATCCGATTCATCCGTATACTCAAGCTTTGCTTTCTGCTATACCGCTTCCGGATCCTGATTATGAGCGCACTCGTATTAGAAAGAAATACGACCCGGCTCAGCATCAGTATACAGAAGGAGATGAGCCGCAGTTCCGCGAAGTAAAACCAGGCCATTTCGTGATGTGTTCAGAAGCTGAATATAAGCAGTACAAAACTTTATATGCAAAATAATGAAAAGTGATCTCATGAACTGAGATCACTTTTTTTTTGAAAAGAATGAGAAATGACAGCAGAAAGCTGTTGGAAATTGTCAAAATAAGTCCCAATACATGTATAAACATCCTGATTTTTCATTTATAATGAGGACAGATCAGCAAATGGAGGGTGTTAACCGTGGCTTTTTTTAAAAAGATTGTACCTGCATGCCTGGTAGCAGGTTCTATAGCTGCAGCAGGAGCAGGCAGTCAGACAGAAGCAGAAACAGGCTTAGTTGCATCTGCACACGATAGTAAAGCACTTGTGTATCAAAAGAAAGAACTCCCGGAATCGATGCCCCGTTTTGTTTTTGACTCGGGACTGAACTTTGAATATCCAGATGCAATCAGAGGAATCTACGTGTCGGGCCACTCTGCCGGCGGCAGTAAATTTGCACAGCTGACAAAGCTAATGGATTCAACCGACCTAAACGCAATGGTTATTGATGTGAAAGATGATTATGGAAATTTAACTTACCGCCCTGATCCATCTTCTCCTTATTACGATATTAGTCATCAATACATAAAAGATCCGCGGGCGATGCTGAAAGAGCTTGAGAAAAAGAAAATCTATCCGATTGCGAGAGTTGTTGTATTTAAGGACTCGGTTCTCGCAAACAAAAAGCCGGAATGGTCTTTTAAAGATGGAAACAGCGTCTGGAAGAACGGGCGGGGAGAGTCATTTGTAAACCCATTTGTAAAAGAAGTTTGGGATTACAATGTACAAATTGCCATTGAAGCTGCAAAGCTCGGTTTTCAGGAAATTCAATTTGATTACGTCCGTTTTCCTGAAGGATTTGAGAATAAAGATGCTACGCTAAAATACAGCCATGGTGATTATACAGATACCAAACAAGATAATGTTCAGAAGCGTGTAACAGCGGTAACGGACTTTGTTGAATACGCGAGGGGAAAATTGAAACCTTATGGCGTTAAAACCTCAGTTGATATCTTTGGATATACAGCTACATTGCCCGAAGCACCGGGTATTGGCCAAAACTTTACAAAGATCTCTGACCATGTTGATGTCATATCATCGATGATTTATCCTAGTCACTGGACGGCCTATTTTGGAATTGAGAAGCCCGACCTAAAACCATACGAACTCATTACAGAATATGCCAAGCTTGAAAATAAAAAGCTTGATGAGCTGAAAACAAGACCAGTGTCGCGGCCATGGCTTCAGGATTTTACGGCTTCATGGCTCGGCAGCGGAAACTACAAAAAGTATGGAAAAGAAGATATAGAAGCTCAAATCAAGGCATTGAATGATCAGGGTATAAAAGAGTACCTTCTGTGGAATGCCGGAAATAACTATACAAAAGGCGTAGATTACACGCCTTGATTATCAGCAACTGCTTATTTAAATAACCGGATTCTTTTTGAAGGGATACAATTGCACTGCAATTTGTATCCTTTTTCTGTTGGTTTTGTGCAGTAAGTGCATTCTATGTTCCAAAAAAACTTGTGTTTGGTCGGTTTTGGTGAGTAAATGAACTGTATGATTCCATACAGTATCAGTGTGATTAGAGTACCCAAAGGCTTGCTATGATTCCACAAAATTCAGTATCAGCGTGATTAGGATACTCAAAGGCTCGCTATGATTCCTCAAAATTTTGATTCAGTCTGATTAGAGTACTCAAAGGGCGTCTATGATTCCTCAAAATCCTGAATCAGTGTGATTAGAGTACTCAAAGGCTTGCTATGATTCACAAAATTCAGTATCAGTGTGATTAGAGTACTCAAAGGCTTGCTATGATTCCCCAAAATTCAGTATCAGTGTGATTAGAGTACTCAAAAGCTTGCTATGATTCCACAAAATTCAGTATCAGCGTGATTAGAGTAATCAAAGGCTCGCTATGATTCCCCAAAATCCAGATTCAGCGTGATTAGAGTACTCAAAGGCTTGGTATGATTCCACAAAATTCAGTATCAGCGTGATTAGAGTACTCAAAGGCTCGCTATGATTCCTCAAAATCCAGACTCAGCGTGATTAGAGTACTCAAAGGCTCGCTATGATTCCTCAAAATCCAGACTCAGCGTGATTAGAGTACTCAAAGCCCGTTTATGATTCCACAAAATTCAGTATCAGCGTGATTAGAGTACTCAAAGGCTTGCTATGATTCCACAAAATTCAGTATCAGCGTGATTAGAGTACTCAAAGGCTCGCTATGATTCCTCAAAATCCAGACTCAGCGTGATTAGAGTACTCAAAGGCTCGCTATGATTCCTCAAAATCCAGACTCAACCTGATTAGAGTACTCAAAGCCCGTTTATGATTCCCCAAAATCCAGACTCAGCGCAAATAGAGCACTCAAAGCCCGTCTAAGATTCCCATCAATCGGATTTCTCTCACTTCAAATCAAAACAAAAAAAGCGGTCAAAAATGACCGCTTTTCTTCATTAAATATTAACTTCGTCTGCCGCCGACTTTTCGCCATCCTGCCTGGGTTTTTAAAGTGTGTTCAACGTTTTCATTTTTCTTTTTTCCGCTGAAGATGGTTTCTCCGATTCCATTCGTTATGACTCCCATTAAAGCTGTTATTCCAATAACCAATACAGCAACAAGCAGAAAATCGAACGCATATTCAAACAAAATCCTCACCATCCCATTATTTACTTATAATTTTATAGTAGCTCATGTTTAACACTAAGAAAAGAGGGTATATCTAAATTAGAAAGAAATGAACGTAAAAACGTGCAAGGAGCGGGTCAATGAACTGGTATGAGAAATTAAATCAATACTTTCCTATTGAGGAAATGAAATCTAAAGAACACATTGAAACTCTTTTGAAAGAGCGGGGTGATATTTATCATAAAGATGAAGGGGAATATCATGTTCTTATGTATGCTGAATTAGAAGATTTCATCTTTATTGATTACTTGTTTGTATCGAAAAAAGCAAGAGGACAGGGTCTCGGACATAAGCTTATTTCAAATTTAAAAGAATTAGGAAAACCAATTATTCTAGAGGTGGAACCCGTGGATGAAGATATTCTTGATACGGGCAAGCGCTTAAAGTTCTATCAGCGAGAAGGATTTCAGCATGCAAAATCAATCGGATACAGAAGAAAGTCGCTTGCTACAAACGAAGTGAATGCAATGGAAATTCTTTATTGGTCCCCTGAAGATTCTTCAGAAGAATTAATTTATGAAGCAATGAAAAAAACATACTTAATGATTCATACTTATAAAGATAAAGAATTTTACGGAAAAGAATATCAGGATGTACAGGAAGTTTTATCCATGCAGGAGCAGGATAATCAGAAAGATATTTTCGATGGACTGGATTAATTGAGAATCAGATGACCGAATTCAGAGGGATAAATAATGTTGAAAGAACAGGGATTCTGAGTGAATTTGATAAAAGTATTACATATAATCCTCCAATATTTACGGAATTGTAACTGTTTTGTCAAACATTTGTATTTAAAAAGTGTATACTTACTTACTTTTCTATAGTATAATTCGTTATAGATATTACTTAATTGTAGTAATTTCAATTTAAAAGCAAAGTAATACTTATTACTATTATAAGCAGTCTGCTCATTTTACACAAAAAGGAGTGAAAGGTTTATGGTAACGTTATATACTTCACCAAGCTGTACTTCTTGTCGTAAAGCGAAGGCATGGTTAGAAGAACATGAAATCGCATATACAGAGCGCAACATTTTTTCTGAGCCGCTATCAGTTGACGAGATTAAAGAAATCTTGCGCATGACTGAAGATGGAACAGATGAAATCATTTCTACTCGTTCAAAGATCTTTCAAAAATTGAACGTAAATGTTGAAACAATGCCTCTTCAAGATCTTTATGATCTGATTCAGGAGCACCCAGGCCTATTAAGACGCCCTATCATCATTGATGAAAAGCGATTGCAGGTCGGATACAATGAAGATGAAATCAGACGCTTCTTGCCTAGAAAGGTACGCACATATCAGCTGCGTGAAGCACAGCGTTTAGTGAATTTCAGTTAATGAATCATAACCCATAGAAAACCTTCCTTAGCTGTTAAGGAAGGTTTTCGTTTTTTTCTATGCGCTGATAAATGAAGCCAGATAAAATCAAAAACAAAATGAGCAAATAAGGAAGCATGACCCCCATGCTTGGATGAGTATGGAATATTGGCGCAAGCTTGTGTTCATGGATAATCATTTTGCCTGCCGTATAAGCAAGCATTCCTCCACCGATATAAATGAGAGCAGGATATTTGTCTAATATTGTTAGAATGAGATTGCTGCCCCAAATCATGATCGGGATCGAGATTAACAAGCCGATTATCACTAGGAATGTCTGGCCATTAGCTGCCCCGGCAACCGCAATGACATTATCCATTCCCATCAGCATATCAGCCAGTACAATCGTCTGAACCGCTTTTCTCAAAGATTGATGGCTTTTTATTTCTTCTTCTTTTTCCTCAGTTCCTACAATTAAGTGATAGGCGATATAGAGGAGCAGAATCCCGCCAATCAGCTGCACAAAAGGAATCTGGAATAAATAGACTGCGACTGAAGTAAGCATGATGCGAACCCCTATTGCGAAGACCGTTCCTAAAATGACTGCTTTTTTTCGCTGTTTAGGGGGCAGATTTCGGCTTGCCATTGCAATAACGATCGCGTTATCTCCTCCAAGGAGCAAATCAATGCCGATAATCATAATCAAAGACATGAGAAATTCCTGTTCCATTTAAGTACCTCTTTCCCTGTTATTGACTGCTCGTACCATATATATGAAGCGATCTTTGAATTATGAGCCATTCTATATAGGTAAATAACTGTTTTTGTAAATTCAAGGTTTTTTTATTTCATTCGGAGCTGTTTTATCATAAAATAGGAGTACAAGAATCTTGAAAGGCAAGTCTCATTTTCAAGACAAGTTTTATAAGCTAATGATGCGTTGCGCTGACGATTAAATAGCTGCTGATTTGGGTAAAGTGTAGAAAAGTGCAACTTATTTAGGGGTTTAGTTGTCCCTTCACCATCATATATAGAAGGGAAGGTTGTAAAGATGGAGATAGAACGTATTAATGAATATACCGTAAAGTTTTATATTTCATATCTTGATATAGAGGAACGCGGTTTTGACAGAGATGAAATCTGGTACAACCGCGAAAGAAGTGAAGAGTTATTTTGGGAAATGATGGATGAAGTTCACGACGAGGAAGACTTCATGGTGGAAGGGCCGCTATGGATTCAGGTTCAGGCTCTCGATAAAGGCTTAGAAGTCATTGTAACAAGAGCTCAGCTGTCAAAAGACGGCCAGAAAATTGAACTTCCTTTATCTGAGGATAAAGTGAGGGAATTACCGGTCGATGAGAACATTGAATCTATTTTAGATCAGCACTTTAATGATGATCTTGATGATAAATCAGACGGTTCGGCGGAGGAAGAAGAGCAGCAGCTGCAATTTCTGATAAAATTTAATGATTTTGAACATATTATTGCTTTAGCACAAGTTCCTGTTAGCGGATTTGTCAATTCACTTTACTCACTGGATAAAAACTACTACCTATATGTAGAGTTTGATGAGCAGCATTCAGATGAAGACATTGAGAATATGCTGAGTATTATTCTCGAGTATGGACAAGAATCGCGCATGACCATTCACCGAGTCACGGAATACGGCAAGGAAATTATTGCGAATGAAGCTCTTGACGTTGTTAAGAAACATTTTAGCTAAAAAGTAAGAAATGCCGATTTCATGAAGTTTGAAGTCGGCTTTTTTTAGCATTAAATTTTATACAGGCTGTTTTCGGACAATTTTTTTGTATAAGCATCCGCAGTTATCGCTAATACTAAAGAACCTTTTATAAAAGTCAGGGGTAAAACATGAAAAATACGGTTCGAGTGCTTTTGTTTGCAATTATTATTGGTTTTTTTATCTACATAATTCAAAATTTTACGGGCAGTATTTCAAGTGAATGGATGATTACAGCTACCACTGTTCTCTTTGCATTTTCAGTTATCTTTATCGGATTTGTCATTTTTCTTGAAAACCGGAAACCCTCTCAAACGATTACATGGCTTGTCGTTCTTGGAAGTTTTCCGCTGATCGGCTTTTTATTTTACCTTGTATTTGGACGCAATGTGAGAAAGAAGAAGTTATTTGACCGAAAAGCGCTGGTTGATGAAAAAATCATGTTTGAAATTGAAGGTAATCAATCGTCTTATGAGGATAAGATTGATTTAATGGGCGACCATCAGCAAATGCTTTTTAATTTAGCGCATCGCCTTGGACATACTCCAATTTCATTTGCTACAAGGACGAAAGCCTTGACGAATGGCAATGAGACATTTAATCATATTTTCGGGGAAATTGAGAAGGCTGAGCATCACATCCATCTTGAATATTATATTGTCAGGCACGATGAAGTCGGCAACAAATTAAAGGATGCTTTGATAAAGAAAGTGAAAGAAGGCGTAGAGGTTCGCTTTTTATATGATTCAGTCGGAAGCTGGAAATTATCAAAGGCGTACATTAAAGAAATGCAGCAGGCAGGCATTGATGTTGTTTCATTCTTACCTGTGAAAATGCCCTTTTTGAATAACAAAGTCAATTTCCGCAATCACAGAAAAATCATAGTCATCGATGGAACTGTCGGGTTTGTCGGCGGCTTGAATGTCGGTGATGAATATTTAGGCAAGAATGAGTTTTTCGGTTTTTGGCGTGATACCCATTTAATGGTGTGGGGCGAAGCCGTCCGCACGCTGCAAATGATCTTTCTTCAGGATTGGTATTACATGACGGGAGAAAATATTGTGAAGAAGGAATATATGACTCCTTCTGTTAAGCTTGAAGAGCATGAAGGAGGCGTACAGATAATTGCTGGCGGACCTGATAACAAATGGGAGGTCATTAAGAATCTGTTCTTCTCGATGATTACATCTGCCAAAGATTCCATCTGGATCGCATCTCCTTACTTTGTACCGGATGAAGATATTCTTTCAGCCTTAAAGGTAGCTTCATTGAGCGGTGTAGACGTAAGGCTGCTTGTGCCGAAGCGTCCAGATAAAAAAATTGTCTTCTATGCTTCAAGGTCTTATTTCCTGGAATTGCTTGAAGCTGGTGTGAAAATTTACGAATATGAAGAAGGCTTTATGCACAGCAAGATTGTCATTGTTGATTATGAGCTTGCTTCTATAGGAACTGCAAATATGGATATGAGAAGCTTCCATTTGAATTTTGAAGTGAATGCCTTTCTTTACCGGACAAGAAGCACGCAAAAGCTTGTCGATGAGTATGAGCGTGATCTCAAAGTATCTCATGAAATTATCATGGATGAATTCAACAATCGCCCATTCAGGCAGAAGCTTTATGAATCAATGTCCAGACTGCTTTCCCCCTTGTTATAATTTAAGGAGACATGCCGTAAATGGCATGTCTTTTTTTGGTCGTATTGATAAAATTTACGTGCTTATATGGCTAGCGCAAGCGCAGATCTCCGGCCAGAAAATATCGGCCAACTTGCGCTTTTGTTATAAAAACAGATTCCTTAATAAGGAAACTTTTTATATAATGAAGAAGATCATAACAAAGGAGCTGATGCAAAGTTATGCTAGTTGCCAAAACCGGCAAAGGAACTATGATTAATCTTTCGGACAAGCAATGGGAAGCAAAGATCCTTATGCAATTAAGAAGGAAAGAAGCCTTCTACTGTACAGTGTGTGAAAATCCGCTTGATTTAAAGATTGGCAGCATTAAAGTCCATCATTTTGCACACAAAAAAAATAAAACGTGTTCCATAGAGACTGAGCCTGAAAGCGAGTACCATCTGTATGGGAAGCTCCAGCTTTATAAGTGGCTTCAGGGGCAAGGAGTCCAAAGTGCAGAGCTCGAACAATACCTCCCAAGTATTTCTCAGCGCCCTGATGTGCTTTTTAAAAACAGGAATAAATACACAGCTGTAGAATATCAATGCTCAGTGATGCCTGCTTCTCTTTTTTCAAAAAGAACCAGCCAATATAAAAAAGCAGGGATTAATGAGATGTGGATATTAGGCGGTAAAAATACTGCACGGTTAAGCAGTCATACCTTTCGCATTTCCCCTTTTCAGTGGCTGTTTGCAAGAGCAGGTGAAGACCCGCTCGATCCGCCGTTTATCCCTACGTATTGTTCAAAAGTGCAGGCATTCCTTCTGATTGAACACCTCATTCCTTTTTCAAAACAAGTCTTCTTCTCCATTCCAAGATATTTGCCTCTAAATCAAACCGCCATTTCTGATCTTCAAAGTCCAAAAACGCATTCTATTAAGTCCCATCTTTCAAAGTGGATTCACCTCATCAAATCACATCGTTTAAAACCGGCTGTACATCTTCAGAGGGAAATGATCCTGCTTCAGAAAGAACTTTATGAAAAGAAGCAGACTCCGCTTTCCCACCTTCCTGCTGAAGCCTTTCTTCCAATCAAAACCAGCTATCTGTTTGATTCCCGCATTTGCCTTTGGCAAACCAAAATTCTCTTGTTCATAGATCAGATCCAAACACACACAGTTTTTACTCTTGAAGAGGTTACAAGGGAAATAAGGGCAGATCCTTCAACTAAAGTCCGTGATCTAACACATTTAAAGCATCTTACTATTGGGGCACCGATTCTTGAATATTTGGAGGCATTATCGTTTATGGGCATGCTTCAGCGTGTAAATAAAAACAAATATGTGAAACAAAAAGAAATTACATGGCAGAGTAAACCTGCTGATTTATTAAAGAGAGATGAGCTTGTTATGAAGCTATTTACTCAATATAAATGATTTGTATGAACAGGGTAAGGACGAAGCAACCTATGAAAGAGTGAATATGAATGGAGGAATGATGATGTTTTATAAAAAAAGAAGGAAAAGCAATTTGTTTGATTACACCTTAACAGCTGTCAGCACAGGAGCCATTGCATACCTGATGACGAAGTCGATGCGCGAAAATGGAGAGAAGGATGTCGACAGCCGTCAGGACTTGTCTGATATGCAGGGAAAATAGCAAGACTCTTAGATTGATTTGCAAGAAAATATAGAATATTATTGGGTTAATCATGTTAAAAGGGGGATTTGGATAACTATGGCAGAACAAACAGCCGTTAAAACATTGCCGAAAAGAACGGACATCGCCGTCGAAGATACATGGAAACTTGAGGATATTTTTGAAAATGATGAAGCTTGGGAAGCGGAGTTTAAAGAAGTGAAAGCTTCCTTGCCTAAAATTGGAGAATTCAAGGGCAAACTCGGAGATTCAGCTGATGGTTTTCTAGAAGCACTTACATATCAGGATGCTGTGATGGAGAGATTAGGAAAGCTTTATACATATGCCCACATGAGATACGATCAAGACACAGGGGATTCACACTATCAGGGCTTAAATGACCGTGCATCAAACCTTTACACACAGGCGAGCAGTGTTTCGTCCTACATTATACCTGAAATCCTATCAATGGATGAAGCGAAAATTAAAGGCTTCTTAAATGAAAAAGAAGAGCTGAAGGTTTACGGGCATACGTTAGACGAAATTAACCGCCAGCGTCCGCATGTATTATCTGCAGAGCAGGAAGCCCTTTTAGCGCAGGCTTCAGATGTATTGGGATCATCAAGCAATACATTCGGCATGCTGAATAATGCAGATCTTGAATTTCCTTCAATAAAAGATGAGGACGGCGAAGAGGTAGAAGTAACCCACGGCCGCTATATCCGATTTTTAGAAAGTGAAGACCGCAGAGTTAGGCAAGATGCTTTTAAAGCGGTATACAACACATATGATAAATATAAGAACACATTTGCAAGCACGCTTGGCGGAGCGATTAAAAAAGATAACTTCTACGCAACAGTAAGAAATTATCAGTCAGCACGCGAAGCAGCCCTCAGCAATAATAATATTCCTGAAGAAGTGTATGAGAATCTCGTTAAGACGGTAAACGATAATCTCCACCTGCTTCATAAGTACATCGAGCTCCGCAAAAAAGTGCTCGGACTTGATGAGCTTCATATGTATGACCTTTTCACACCGCTTGTGAAAGACGTCAAGATGAAAATTCCTTATGCTGAAGCAAAGGACTATTTGCTGAAAGGTCTTGCTCCGCTTGGCGAGGATTACCTGGCTATCTTGAATGAAGGCTTTGAAAACCGCTGGGTTGATGTGCACGAAAACAAAGGGAAAAGAAGCGGTGCCTACTCTTCTGGAACTTACGGAACAAACCCATATATCCTGATGAACTGGCAGGATAATGTGAACAATCTCTTTACATTGGCCCATGAATTCGGTCACTCCGTGCACAGTTATTACACAAGAAAATCTCAGCCGTATCAATATGGACATTATTCAATCTTCGTAGCAGAGGTTGCGTCTACATGCAACGAAGCGTTATTGAATGATTATCTGTTAAAAACCATTGATGATAAGAAAAAACAGCTTTATCTCTTAAATCATTATTTAGAAGGATTCAGAGGCACAGTATTCCGTCAAACGATGTTTGCTGAGTATGAACATACGATTCATAAAAAAGCACAGGAAGGCGAACCGCTGACCCCAGATCTATTAACGAAGCTATATTATGATCTGAACAAAAAATACTTTGGTGAACACTTGGCAGTGGACGAAGAAATAGGCCTGGAATGGGCAAGAATTCCACATTTCTACTACAATTACTACGTGTATCAGTATGCAACTGGATACAGTGCAGCAACTGCACTCAGCAAGCAGATCCTTGAAGAAGGAGAGCCTGCGGTCCGGCGCTACCTTGAGTTCCTCAAATCAGGAAGCTCGGATTATCCGATTGAAGTGCTGAAAAAAGCAGGCGTGGATATGACATCGCCCCAGCCAATTGAAGAAGCATTGAAGGTATTTGAAGAGAAGCTGAATGAGATGGAGCAGCTTTTGTCAGAGTAAAATAAGAAGAATGCAGCCTGGGAGCTGCATTCTTTTTTAGTATCTGCAGAAGGCGGGAAGAGAATAAAAAAGCCTTAAAAGTACTATTAAATGACCGCTGTTTTTCTGTTCAAAAAACGGTTCAGCTAAATGTTACTTAATATTTCTGGGAGAAGCTTGATAATCGGCTAAAAAATTAACAAATTCCGCTTGAAAATGATGGCTTGAAAGAGCTGGCCAAAATACTGGTATCGATTGAATTTAATCAGTATACAGAGCCGCGGCTAAAACCCCTTAAAAGTTTTCCGGTGATTCATTAAATATAGTGTCACAAAGATTGAAATAAACAAAAGCGGGGACGATACCAGCAATGGAAACATCTCCATTAATCCAAGTATATTAAGAAAAAAACTAATAATAAGCAGAATGATACTGATAATCAGGGGAAGGCTGCTGTTCAATTTGAAATCCTCCTTGTTTGTCCTTTCTAAAAAATATGAAAGCCATTCTGTATTTATGTTTGTGACAAATTTGTGAAATGAGTTTCAATGGGTTGTCATAACTCGACAATTTCTGATATATTATAGATGTGAAATCAATCACAAACAAACATTTACCCCTTTGTTTGACCGTGAAAAATTTCTCCCATCCCCTTTGTTGTCGTTAAGACATACAGAAGACTCCGTATTACCCGTGCGGAGTCTTTTTAAGAATAATAAAGTAAACGTTTTCAGGTTAAAAAAGAAGAAATCCGGTACAGGAAATTGTACCGGATTTCTTTCTTTTTTATCCAATGTATCTCCAGAACGTACCATGCTTCACTGGCACGCGCTCAACCTTTTGAGCAAGCAAATACTTTTTCATTTCCTTTTCCGCGTCTTCTGCCGTCATATTGTAAACTGCCGCAATCTCGGCTGTAGCGACAAATTGAAAATAGCTTAAAAAGATTTCAAGCGGCGGTGCTTGAGATGGCTTCGGTACATCCCCGAGCATTTCTGATAAGATGCCAACATACATTTCATAAGGATAATACCCGCTGATTTTCAGCCCTTCCTGATCAACATTCTGATTAAAGAAAGTGAGTGTAGGATTTTCCTGAACGTCCATTTCCGCAGATATTTTTAAATCACATTGCAGCGCTTTGGCGGCACTGGCTGAATGAAGATCTTTTACAAACTCATCAGCATCAAGGCCGACTTCTTGTGCAATTTGTACAAGAACTTTCTCTTCTGCAATATTCTTTGTTTGAAGAAATAAGACTTCCTGAAGTTTCCGCAAATAGCGGATACCTGCTTTTCTGCCCTGAAGTTCTGCTGATTTTATCGCAAGCGAAGCTGCAAATGGAGATGAAATCGAACTTTCAGATCTTAGTATCCCATCACAGGACATCCCAGTTAAACTGGCTGTTTTTTCCCAGGCTTGCGCAAGATTTGCCGGATTTTTCCGTTTTATCTGGTTAAGCGTTTTGATGCGTCCGCTGATAATATGTTTTAGTGTAAAGAATCTCCCATATTCAATCAGCAGTTTTTTTATGATCGGTTCAAGTGCCCAGCAGTCAGGGCATAGTGGGTCGATGAAGATATAGATTTCGAGCGGTTTTTTTGAATTGCCCTGACAGTGAGAGAAAAATGGAGCTGATTTTTGATTCTCACTGTGCTGAATCATCATTGCGGAGAACCCTTCGGCTGCTGTTTTTCATCTGGAGTGTTAACCATGTGCTGGGCTGTCAGTTCCAGCCGTTCAAAAAACCATTCCCGAAATCGTTCATCAAGGTCTAATTCATCCATAGCTTCTTCCATGCAAGAAAGCCATGCCCCGGCTCTTGCAGGGGTAATTTGAAAGGGTAAATGTCTTGCCCGCAGCATGGGATGTCCATGTTCTTCTGTATATAAAGACGGTCCGCCTAAGTATTGCGTCAAAAATTGTTTTTGTTTTCTAGCTGTTTCCGACAAATCATCTGGAAAAATCGGAGAGAGCAGAGGATGCTTGTGTACTTTATGATAGAAGGCATCAACCAGCTGCGAAAGTGTATCTTCCCCAATCGCTTCATATGGTGTTGCAAATTGATCAGCCATGCCTGTGATCTCCTTTATTAATAAGATAAGCTTATTGTAACAATTGACCTAACATTGCTCAAACAAACTGCCTTGAAAAGAATATCTTGTTTAAGATAATACAGGTCATGTTATATTCTAATCCATATAATCAAGATGGAAAATGGGCGATAAGCCTTTTTTTAGTCTCAGTATTTATTTAGTCTCCAGGAGTATATCTCCAGCTCCATAGCTTATATCAAAGGTCAGATGGGATCTGACGCTGCTACCGCTTTTCTTAGTATATGTGCAGGGCTTCTTTCTATGAAATGATAAAGGGAGCTGATTTAAAGCCGCTTTCGCTTTAAATCAGCTCCTTTATTAAGCAAAATAGGAAGCAGTAATTTTTTGTACGTAGTTTTGTGTTTCTTTAAACGGGGGAATGCCGCCGTACTTATCAACATTTCCAGACCCGGCGTTATATGCTGCAAGAGCAAGTGGGATATCACCATTGTATTTCGTTAGCATCTGCTTTAAATACTTTGTTCCGCCTTCAATGTTTTGAGCGGGGTCAAAAGAATTCAAAACGCCAAGTGACTGTGCCGTTTTTGGCATAAGCTGCATAAGTCCTGCAGCCCCTGCAGCACTCTTGGCATTAGGGTTGAAACCCGACTCTTGAGAAATGACGGCTCTGATCAGTTTCTCATCCAAGCTGTATTTGGCTGCCATTTCAGAAATGAGGCTGTCAATTTCCTTGCTGCCTGCCGGTTCAGAAGGTGTCGTACGGACATTTACGTTTGCGTGCGGCATTGTCAAGGGGACGGCAGCTTGCTTAAATTGAGGCGGGACTTCTTCAGTCTGACCGTCAATATAAGACTGAAAGATATCCTTGAACATGGACGCAGATGAGGACTCGGACGTTTCATCCGTTTGGGACAGGCTCCGTATAGCCTGAAGCTGCATCATTGCTTTCATATGGTTAATTTCCACTATTATGCTCCTTCTCATTAGCGATCTGACGTTTATGATCATAAAAACGTTTAATTTTGTTTGGTGTTGTGCGCAGAGGAATCTGCAGGGAGGTGAGCAGCTCGTGAAAAGCAAGCAGTCCTTCTTCTGCATCCAAGACCTCATATTCAACCTCATAATCCTCTTTATTTATATATCGGCTGTGATCAAGAACAATTAAGCCATTTTTATAGGTTTTCTCTGCACGATTTGTGGATAAAGTTCCAAAGAAGGAAATGCCTTCAGAAAGGATTCCGAGTGAGAGTATCCGTTCTAAAACCTGGCCTTTTGGAAGAGCTGAAGCGGATGAAAGAAGCTCAGCTGCTTTTTTTTCTGTAATTTCCTGGTGAGTTTCAAGCAGGCCGACAGGTGCAGGTTCTTTTAATGTCAGTACGTACCTGCCGTTTTTAAAGCGAATGCGAAGGGCCGCACCCAGCTCTTTAAGATGGAATTCCGGCGTATCAAAATAATGGTTTTCCTGGTGTCTGAAGTCATCATCAGAGATTTGAAAAAAATCAGTCAGTCGGGAGAATTCATTTTCAGTAAGCAGATTTTTATATTCAATTTCAATTTCCTGGGTCATGGTTATAACGTCCTTTCGGTTATCAGATATTAATATGGTAAGCAACATTGCATTCGGGCTCCGCTTTTCGGTGTTGTCCAGCCCCAGAACGGGCGATTCCTCATTTCTATTTATTATGGCAATTAAAAAAACGGTTTTCAATATTTATCATGCACAGGGTGAATATGATAAAATAGACGTGGAATTGATTTGGAAGGAGATTTTTATGAAACGAAGAATTGAAGTGAATGAAGCCGTACTTGATCAAGAAAGAATGATACTTAAAGCGATGCCTTTTGGAGAAAATGATTTGAATGGTTTGACTGCAAAGGGACAGATGCTGGTCGACTCCGATCAATTGGCGTTTATTTACATAATGGATAATAAGGAAGACTTTATTTATACAAACCTGCCAGCAGAAGTTTGGCCGCAGCTGAAAACTGCATTAGACAGCGGAATCCCCGTAGATCTGAATGTAAACGGATTGACGATTGAGCTGACAGATATCCATGATGAATTATCCTATTTGCTTGAAAATATTAAAGATAACGCAAACTATGGGGAAGAAATGGAAAAGAAAGTCGTTGAGGCATTTGGTTTAGATGACTAATACATAAAAGAGTGTTGATTTATAAATAAGATAAAGTTTGCGCATTGATGGCAAGCGGAGTGGCCCAACTCGCTCGGCCAGAACAAATCCGCCAAAAAAGTCATACCCGGACTTCTCTGCCGGATACTTCTGCCATGTCAGAGCTAATCGGGCGCTTCTGCTTTTCTAAATGACGAGGGGGAAGGCTATGATCGGCAGAAAATGGGAAGTATTTTTAGCACCGTATCATCAAGCGGTTGATGAGTTGAAAGTAAAGCTTAGAGGAACGAGAGCGCAATATGAACTAGAAGGCAGCCATTCGCCGATTGAATTTGTTACAGGAAGAGTTAAACCCATTGCCAGTATTCTTGATAAAGCAAGACGCAAAAATATTTCGCTTGATGCGCTTGAGACTGAAATGCAGGATATAGCTGGAATTCGCATGATGTGCCAGTTTGTAGATGATATAAAGCTTGTCGTCGAAATGCTCAGACAGCGGAATGATTTTGAAATCATTGAAGAACGTGATTATATTTCGCAAAAAAAAGCAAGCGGATACCGCTCCTACCATGTAGTGGCCAAATATCCTGTTCAGACAGTTTCAGGTGAAAAAAGCATTTTGGTTGAAATTCAAATCAGAACGCTTGCGATGAATTTTTGGGCAACTGTTGAACACTCTCTTAATTATAAGTACAGCGGGAATTTCCCCGAAGACATTAAGATCAGGCTGAAAAGTTCAGCAGAAGCAGCTTTTCTTTTAGATGAAGAGATGTCCAAGATTCGCGGAGAAATAAGAGATGCACAAGTCATTTTTTCAAGGAAAACAGAAACGAAAGATAAATGATGAATAAAGGGGCATGCTGTTATGAAATTTGCGGTCACTTCTAAAGGAGATACCGTTTCAAATACACTAATGCATAAGATGAAAGCCTATTTAATGGATTTTCATCTCGAATATGATGAGGACAAGCCTGATATTGTGATTTCAGTCGGAGGAGACGGGACACTTTTATATGCCTTTCACCGCTACCGCAGCAGGCTTGATAAAACGGCATTTGTAGGAGTACATACTGGTCATCTGGGTTTTTATGCCGACTGGGTTCCGGATGAGATTGAGAAGCTTGTGATTGCGATTGCAAAGACACCGTATCAGGTTGTTGAATATCCGCTGCTTGAAGTCATCATCAGACATAATGACGGAGGACGGGAAGCACGCTATCTTGCCTTAAATGAATGTACCGTGAAAGCGATTGAAGGCTCTCTTGTCATGGATCTTGAAATCAAAGGGCAGATTTTTGAAACCTTCCGCGGAGATGGTCTTTGCATATCTACACCATCAGGAAGTACAGCTTACAACAAGGCACTTGGCGGTGCTATTTTGCATCCATCAATTCCTGCGATTCAGGTTGCGGAAATGGCTTCTATCAATAACCGGGTATTCAGAACAGTAGGTTCTCCTCTTGTTTTGCCGGATCATCATACTTGTTTATTAAAGCCGGTTAATGATGTTGATTTCCAAATCACCATCGATCATTTAACGCTTCTGCATAAAGACGTAAAATCGATTCAATGCCGTGTTGCCAATGAAAAAATCAGGTTTGCGAGATTCAGGCCATTTCCATTCTGGAAAAGAGTCCGCGACTCATTTATTTCCGAATAGGATCCTGAGAGGAAGATAGTTGTGAACGCGTTTCAATTAACATGGACAATCCCTGCTGCTGAAGAAGGCATGCTCATAAGGGATTATCTTAAGGAAAAGAATATATCAAAGCGCGCTTTAACCGATATCAAGTTCGGAGGCGGATGCATTTTAGTAAATGGTGAACATGCAACCGTCCGCTTCGAGCTTAAGTCAGGAGATGTGCTCAAAGTCATCTTTCCTGTTGAAAAGCCAAGTTCAGGCATGCTTCCTGAAAAAGTAAACTTTGATATTGTGTATGAAGATGAATGGTGTCTTGTTATTAATAAGCCGCCTTATCTTCCAACAATTCCCTCGCGTGAACATCCAGGCGGGACGCTTGCAAATGGTCTGCTCTTTTATTACGGGGAAAAAGGGATCGATGCAACTATTCATGTTGTCAACCGTCTCGATAAGGATACATCCGGGCTAATGCTTGTCGCAAAGCACCGTTTCGCACACTCCTTGTTTTCCTCTCTTCAAAAGCAGGGCGGAATCAGACGGACTTACGCAGCTTTGGTTGAAGGGAAAGTGTTGATGAAGCAGGGTACAATTTCTGCGCCAATCGGCAGGAAAGAGGACAGCATTATAGAACGGACCGTCAGAGATGATGGCAAGCTTGCTGTTACCCATTACCATGTTATTGCGTTTTCCGAATGCAATACACTAGTTTCCCTGAAGCTTGAAACAGGAAGAACGCATCAAATAAGAGTTCATATGTCCCACATCGGCCATCCGCTGAGCGGCGACAGTTTATATGGGGGAAGTCATCAGCTTCTATCAAGGCAGGCGCTGCACAGTGCTGAACTTTCATTCTTTCATCCGTTTTTGGAAAAAGAAATGAACTTCAAGATTGATTTGCCGAATGATATCCAATCGGTTATAAATAAGAAAGACTCATGCTGAGTACGGCATGAGTTTTTTTGATATTTAAAAGTGGTGATCGGAAATAAATCCGATGATATCGAAAATAGATTTACTCTTACCCTAATATCAGGCTCTTCAATCCATCTCCCGGAACCTAGATTCGTCATACGGCAAAGATGATTTGACTGTGACAATCTCTTTTTCGGGATATCTGAGCGCTGTTAAATAGCCTCCAAATACTGCTCCAGTATCAATGTTCACCGTATTGCCGACAAACCGTGCTTCCCGTACTGGTGTATGCCCATAGACAATGAACGGTTTACCTTTATAAAGCTTTGCCCAGTCTCTTCTGACAGGAGTTCCGTCAGGGTTAGTCTGGCCGGTTATGTCCCCGTAAAGCACAAATTCTTTTACTTTTTTGTGCGTTTTACCTATGTAGTCAGCCCTGATTCCTGCATGGGCAATGACCAGTCTGCCCTCATCCAATACCTGATAGAGAGGAGATTGATCGTAGAGCTTCATAAAACTCTGATAGACATCCTTTCGTTCCTCTTCTCCCAATGCTTCAAGTTCTGCCGCTGTCGTTTCCAAACCGTGTGCAACCTGGACTTTGTTTCCGAGCATGTAACGGTAAAGTTTGTTGCAGTGGTTGCCTGGCACATAATATCCTGCTTGGTTCGAAGTGATTTTTATAACGGCCTCGATTACTTTTATAGAATGGGGTCCCCTGTCAGCCAGATCTCCTACAAAAGCAAGTTTTCTGGTGCTGTGAACAGGAAACCCATTATTCCAATCATAGCCAAGCTTTTCCGTAAGCTCGCAAAACTCGTCAAAACAGCCGTGAATATCACCGATAATATCAATTTTCATCTGAATCCGTCCTCATTTGTCTCTTTTTCTAAGATGATAGCAGATATCTTTAAAGAATCAAAAATATCATATACCTTCATCGTTCCATTAAAGAAAGAAAAGAATTCAGGATAAAAGAAAAAACCCGTTATAAAAACGGGTTTCATCATTAGTCAAACATATACTTTCTGGTTCGTGATCTGACATTCAACACAATGCCGATGGCAATCATGTAGGTTGCAAGTGAACTTCCTCCATAGCTGATAAAAGGAAGCGGGAGTCCTGTAATTGGAAGGAGGCCAACGGTCATGCCGACGTTTTGGAAAACCTGAAACGTGATCATGCCGATGACTCCTGTGCATAAAAAGCTTCCGAATGGGTCGTTGCTCTCAAGTGCAATATGAATCATCCGGTAGATAAGAAGGAAGAAAAGAGAAATCACGATACTGCCGCCGATAAATCCGAACTGCTCAGAGATAATGGCGAATATAAAGTCTGTATGCCCCTCAGGCAAGTAAACCTCAAGCTGCTGATATCCTTTTCCGTAAAGCTCACCCGAACCGATTGCAAGAAGAGATTTGATAAGCTGAAATCCGATATCGCTGGAATATTCATACGGATTAAGCCAGCCATAAACACGATCTAGTTTATAAGAATTGGTGTCTAAAATGTACTTGTTGAAGAAATCCGGAAATGTGAAAAAAATAAATACGCCAATAGCAGCCATTCCCGCACCTGATAATATAAAGCTGAAGATGATTTTCCATTTAACACCCGAGACAATAATTAATGAACCGATAATAGCGCAAAAGACCATTGTCATCCCTGTATCCGGCTGTCTCATCAGCAGGAGTATGGGAGGTGCCGCTGCGGCAAATACTTTACCTAACAGGAGCAGGTCATCTCTGACTGTATTTGTGGCGTATTTTTCCCGGTGGTCAGTAATGATTTTGCTAAGAACAATAATCATAAAAATTTTCATCAGTTCTGATGGCTGGAAATTACCGATTCCAGGAAGGGTATACCAGCTTTTTGCACCTTTAATCGGCTCTACAATAGGCGACGGCAGAACTTCAAGTCCCAATAGCAAAATCATCCCAAATCCATATAAATACCATGAGAGCTGTTTGAAGCGGTCAAAATCAATGACCATTGTTCCGATGACTGCGATAATACCGATGATGTACCATCTAAGCTGAAGAAAGGCAAAGTTTATATTCTGCAATTTTTCGGGTAGAGTAGGTTGGGCACTGCTTATCGCAATGGCACTGGTCAGCGCCATTAAAAACATGATAAAAATAAGTGTGTAGTCTAACTGCTGCTGTGGGGATTTATCTGTGTTCATTATGGATCCCTTTCTATTAAAAAACTAATAATGCAATGAATGATATTTTTTATTCTCAACCACCAAACAGTGGGGAATAAACTCCCTGTGAGTGAAGTTTCACTTTATCAATCTTAGCGAAAATTAATGAATTTGCAAAGGATTCATTTGTAAAACATCGCAAAACATGCTACCTTATCACAAGGAAAAAACGACAGTACAGAGCGCAAACGCTAGTGCTGCGCATGTTTTCTGCATGTATATAAAATGTATCACAATTTGATGACATTTTGATGTCTTGGCTTTAATATAGGAACGGATTGGGGAAGGAGGAGACTCTGGATGTCAGATGAAAGAGAAAAATTAGAGATTGAAGCTGCGGAATTGGTAACAGCTTTGGAAAATGAAGACTTAGACGGGTTTCGCTCCATGTTTTTGGAGCAGCATCCGTATGATCAGGCGAAAATCTTTGTGAAGCTTGAGCAAGAGGAGCGAATGAAGCTTTATCATTATTTGTCTCCTGAAGAAATGGCTGCTCTTTTTGAGAATATTGAAGATGAAGAGTACAATTACGAAATGTATTTATCCGAAATGGATCCGCGTTTTGCATCACAAATGCTTGAGCACATGTACGCGGACGATGCGGTAGACGTGCTTAACGAATTAAACAAAGATCAGGTAGCAAGCTATCTGACCATCATGGATGATGAAGCTGCACAGGAAATTCGTGAACTTCTGCATTACGAAGAATTTACGGCAGGAAGTATCATGACCACGGAATTCATTGCCATTATTGCAAATCAAACTGTCAAATCGGCCATGCATATTTTAAAGCATGAAGCTCCTGACGCTGAAACGATTTACTATCTTTATGTAATCGATGAAGATAAGCATCTAGTGGGCGTTATCTCGCTTCGTGATTTAATAGTCAGCGATGATGATCTCATGATTGGCGAAATTATGAGTGAACGGGTATTTTCCGTATCTGTAGGAGAAGATCAGGAAGATGTAGCAAGAAAAATGAGAGATTATAATTTCCTTGCACTGCCGGTAGTTGATTTTCAGAATCATCTTTTAGGAATTATAACGGTTGATGATATCGTTGATGTTATCGATGAAGAAGCATCTGATGACTATTCGAAGCTTGCAGCTGTATCTGATGTGGATTCCATAGACAGGGGTCCTCTGTCAGCCGCTAAAAAAAGATTGCCCTGGCTTGTGATTCTATTATTTCTCGGAATGTTAACGGCAAATTTAATAGGACAGTTTGAAGAAACGCTTAATAAAGTGGCCATTCTTGCTGTTTTTATCCCGTTAATTGCCGGAATGGCGGGGAACACTGGTACTCAGGCACTTGCGGTAGCCGTCAGAAGAATAGCGATGGGCGACCTTGAAGAAGGCGGTAATTTTAAAATTATTGCCAGAGAAGCTGGTACAGGAATTATCAATGGTGCCGTGTGCGGAGTTCTAGTGACAGGCGTCGTCTATTTTTGGCAGCATGATTTCTTCCTGGGACTTTTAGTAGGCATTTCCATTCTTGCAACCCTGACTGTTTCGACAATCGCGGGCGCTTTTGTCCCGCTGGTGATGCACCGGCTCAAAGTTGACCCTGCTGTTGCATCAGGTCCATTTATTACAACGATTAATGATATTATTTCCATATTTATTTATTTTGGTATGGCTACATTGTTCATGCAATATTTAATCTAGATTTAGTTAGGAGGGAAATACTGTGCATGGAGATTCCTTTTCATCACTAGTTATCGTACTGTTAGCCGCTTTTGTAACCCCTCTCCTGCTGCATCGCTTTAAAATTAAAGTCATGCCTGTTGTAGTTGCCGAGATTATAATGGGGATTATTATCGGGCAAAGCGGATTTAATCTTGTTCAGGAGGATATGTGGCTCGAAACGCTATCCATGCTCGGTTTTATTTTTCTTATGTTTTTGAGCGGACTTGAAATTGATTTCACTGCTTTTATCGGTGGACGGAAGAAAGAATTGCTGCCGAGCGGGAAGGAAGCGCCAAATACGTTTGCCGTTTCTTTTCTTGTCTTTGTTGGCATCTTTATCTTGTCTCTGCTCTTATCGTATTTGTTTGTTTTCTTTGGTTTTATAGAAAATGCCTTCTTGATGACGCTGATCATTTCCACCATATCGCTCGGGGTGGTGGTCCCTACACTGAAGGATGCAGGCATTATGAAGTCGAATATCGGACAGATTATCTTGCTCGTTGCTGTCATAGCAGACTTAGTGACGATGATTCTGCTTGCCGTGTTTGCATCGATTTATGGAGGAGAAAATACAAATACATGGCTGCTGCTGCTGTTATTTGGTGCTGGAATTGTTTTATATTTTCTCGGCAAAACCTTTCAGAGCAGATCATTTATTGAAACGATGTCTAAAGGCACGATTCAAATTGGGACAAGGGCTATTTTCACTCTGATCATTGTCCTTGTTGCCTTATCAGAAACAATCGGGGCAGAAAACATATTAGGAGCGTTTTTAGCGGGTGTTCTGGTCTCACTGCTGTCCCCAAACAAAGAAATGGTTCAGAAAATGGATTCCTTCGGCTACGGATTTTTGATACCGATCTTCTTTGTTATGGTTGGTGTCGATCTTGATGTATGGTCGATGTTTAAGGATCCAAAAATTTTAATGCTGATCCCATTGCTGTTTATTGCCTTGCTGATCTCTAAAATTGTGCCGATTTATTTACTGAAGAGATGGTATGACACAAAAACAACGCTTGCTTCAGGATTTTTGCTGACATCAACCCTTTCCCTTGTTATTGCGGCAGCTACCATTGGAGAAAGAGTAAATGTGATTGATGCACAAATGTCAGGTGCGCTCATTTTAACGGCTGTTCTGACGAGTATTTTTACTCCGATTGGATTTAAGAAGCTTTTCCCTGAACAGCTGTCTTCGCAAAAGAAGCTGAAGGTAGCTTTTATAGGAGCCAATCAAATGACACTGCCGGTGACACGCGAGTTAAATCCGAAGATGTACGATACGACGGTGTATCATACTTATGTCGATAAAAATGAACAGCAGATCGCTGAATCATTGTTTCATATTGAGGAGCTTGAAGATTACTCAATTGAGACCCTGCAGTCCCAGGGAGTATTTGAAGCTGATATCCTTATTGCTGCTGCAGGAGATGAGGATACGAATGCTGAAATCGCCATGTTTGCAAAAGAGGTTGAAGTTGGACGGGTGATTGCAAGCATCTCATCACCATTATTAGACGAGCAGCTAAGAGCGAAAGACATTGATGTCTTCTCTGTTCTGCTTTCTACCAAAACCTTGCTGAGGGCTCTTATTGAAGCACCTGGCATCATGAAGATTCTGACCAATAACGATTCAGCTCTTTATCAGATAAAAATGAACAACAGACACTACGATGGCATGGTGCTCCGCAGCTTTCCATTTACAGGCGACGTTATTTTTGTCCGTATTTTCAGGGAAAATGAATCGATTGTGCCGCATGGCGATACAGAGCTGAAACGCGGAGATTTACTGATTCTGACTGGATCAGCTGAATATGTGGATGAGCTCAGGCAAGAGCTTGAGTTCCATAAAAGTTGATAATTTTGACTTGAAAGTTTCTTTGAGCATGGTATGATGTACATGTAAATATTTCTAAAATAATATATAAACAACCGCTAGGGGAGCCCTTTTAGAAGGGCTGAGATTGAAGTTTGCCTTCAAGACCCTCCGAACCTGATCTGGCTAAAACCAGCGTAGGGAAGTGGTGTAAAGGTCTATTCATACACCACTTTTCTATGCGAAAAGTGGTTTTTTGCCGTTTTTATACTAAAAATGAGGAGGAACAAAACATGTCATTTTCAAAAGAATGCCGGGAGTATGCAGATAAATGGTGGGAAGGAAGCTTTGAACATCCTTTTGTAAAAGGAATTGGCGAAGGCAGCCTTTCAAAGGAGAAATTTAAATACTATGTGATGCAGGATTCTTATTACTTAACGCATTTTGCAAAAGTGCAGGCTTTTGCAGGGGCGATGGCCCCTGACCTTCATACAACATACCGGATGTCCGTTCATTCACAGGGAACCTATGAAGCAGAGCTCTCTTTGCATCAGCAATTTTCTGTCCTGCTTGGAATCACAGACACCGAACGGAAGGAGTTTAAGCCATCGCCAACTGCGTATGCTTACACCTCCCATATGTACCGTTCAGTTGCGACAGGAAATCTTGGTGAAATCATTGCAGCTCTGCTTCCATGCTATTGGCTCTATTATGAAGTCGGGGAGCACCTGAAAGATTGCAAGCCTGGTGATGAAGTTTATGAGAAATGGATTGCGACTTATCACGGTGATTGGTTTAAAGAGCTTGTCCTCGAGCAGATTGCAAGATTTGACGAGCTTGCTCTGCGTGCAAGCGATCACGAGAGACAAATGATGAAGGAAAACTTCCTCATCAGCTCGATGTATGAATATCGTTTTTGGGATATGGCGGAAAAGATGGAAGCGTGGGATGAGACACAAACCATGCTGATGCAAAAGTGAAATTGCACCTTGTCACAGATGGACGGCACTCTGCTGCAGAGCTCGTAAAAATCATCACAGATATACATACCTCTGCAGATGCCATTCATATTAGAGAGAAGAATAAATCAGCTGGGGAACTGATCAGCTTAATTGAAGAGCTCCATCAAAATGGGGTTCCGAAATCAAAGCTTGTCATGAATGACCGTGTGGATGCAGCTGTTCTTTCTGGTTTGCATCAGGTTCAGCTCCCATCGCACAGCTTCAATGTGAAACTGGTGAAACAGCGCTTCCCGCATCTTGAGGTAGGCTGTTCAGTCCACACTGCTGCTGAAGCAGTATATTGTGCTGAAAATGGGGCAGATCGTCTCCTTTTCGGGCATGTATTCCAAACATCATCAAAAAATGGTCTAGAAGCAAGAGGGATAAGCAAGCTTGCGGAAATAGCGGAATCTGTCAGCATTCCAGTCATTGCAATTGGAGGAATCAATCCTGCTGTCATTCCTGATCTAAGAGATATAAAGATTGAGGGAGCAGCCGTGATGTCCTATGTTTTTTCAGCGGAGCATCCAAGTCATGCGGCACTTGAACTTGCTGATCAATTAAAAAGGGGGATGGGCCATTGAAGCCTTTATTTGATGCCGGCATTATCGGCGGAGGAGTCATCGGGCTTGCCTCTGCCTATTATTTAGCGAAAGCCGGACTTCGAGTTGCGGTATTTGAAAGCGGAAAAACAGGCAGCGGAGCATCCAGTGCTGCGGCGGGTATGCTTGGCGCCCATACTGAAACTGAAAAGGATGATGCTTTTTTCAGGTTTGCTAAAGAAAGCCAGGCGCTTTATCCAAAATTAGCTCATGATTTACTGCTGGAAAGCGGAATTGACATACAGCTTCAATACAATGGAATGTACAAACTGGCAATGACGGCTGAGGAAGCCGATTCTTTGAAAAAAAGAGCAGAAATTGAAAAGGACGTAGAATGGCATTCCAAAGAAAAAGTCCAAGAATATGAAAAAGGCATAACAGATGCGATTTACGGGGCTCTGAAAATTGAAAAAGATGGAAAGCTTACTCCAGCCGCGCTGTGCAAAGCCTTTACAAAAGCCATTCAGCTGATGAGCGGAAAAATCTTTGAAAACACACCAGTATACAAATTCAGCAGATTTGAAGGCTCACACTATGAAATCGAAACGCCTCAAGATACGTTTTTTTGCGAAGCTCTTATTCTTGCAAATGGCACATGGAGCAGCCGGCTGATAAAGGAGTTCACACGCAATATATTTGTACATCCTGTTAAGGGCGAATGTTTGTCTGTGACAATGAAAGATGGAAAACTATCTTCTACTGTTTTTCATGAAAGCTGTTATCTTGTGCCAAAGCTTGATGGAACAATAGTTATTGGGGCAACGATGAAAGAAGGAACCTGGAATACAGAGCCTTCCGTACAAGGAATCGCTGCTCTCATGAATAAAGCAGTTAAAATTATGCCGGCAATTGAAGATGCCTCTTTTCAGCGTGCATGGGCAGGATTAAGGCCGGGAACAGCCGACAGCAAGCCATTTATTTTCAAGCATCAGGGCATACCGAATCTCTTTGTGGCAACAGGGCATTACCGAAATGGCATCCTGCTCGCTCCCAAAACAGGTGAAATGATCAGAGATTTATTTTTTAATCGACCGGCAGCTGAAGAATACGTTCATGCATTTAGAATGGACCGTGCGGCAGGGGTGAAACTATGAACATAAAAGTGAATGGCAGCATGATAGAAATGCAGTCTTCAGTGCGCACCGTTCAAGATTTGCTTGCTTTTTATGAGGTGAGCAAAAGAATCATCATCGTGGAACATAATTCAGAAATAATAGCCAAAGAAGAATACGCGAAAACAGTTATTAATGATGGGGATGTTTTTGAAATTGTTCAATTTGTAGGAGGAGGATAATTTATGTTAACGATTGCAGGAAAAACTTTTCAATCAAGACTGTTGCTTGGAACGGGAAAATATCCCTCTTTTGATATTCAAAAAGAAGCGGTAAAAGCGGCTGAAGCAGATATTTTAACATTCGCTGTGAGAAGAATGAATATTTTTGAACCGTCTCAGCCTAATTTTCTGGAGCAGCTTGATCTTTCCCGCTACACGCTGCTGCCGAACACCGCTGGTGCGAAAACGGCTGAAGAAGCTGTCAGAATCGCAAAACTCGCTAAGGCTTCAGGGTTATGTGATATGATTAAAGTAGAAGTGATCGGGTGTGCGAAAACATTGCTTCCCGATCCTGTTGAAACCTTAAAAGCAAGTGAGGAGCTTGTAAAGGAAGGATTTATTGTACTTCCTTACACGTCTGATGATGTCGTGCTTGCAAGGAGACTTGAAGAAGCAGGCGTTCATGCGATTATGCCAGGCGCGTCTCCAATCGGTTCAGGACAGGGCATTATCAACCCTTTGAATCTATCATTTATTATCGAACAAACGAATCTGCCGGTTATTGTGGATGCAGGGATTGGATCAGCTGCTGATGCAGCAAAAGCGATGGAGCTTGGAGCGGATGGTGTTCTGTTGAACACTGCTGTTTCTGCTGCAGGCAATCCGGTAAAAATGGCAGCTGCTATGAAGCTTGCCATTGAAGCAGGAAGGTTAAGCTTTGAGGCAGGCAGAATACCAGTAAAATCTTATGCATCTGCAAGCAGCCCTGAAGAAGGAATGATTACATCCTAAATGGAACGGTACTCTAGGCAAATCTTATTCTCTCCAATAGGAGAAAAAGGACAGCAGAACATTCGAAATGGTCATGTGTTAATCATCGGTGCGGGAGCTCTTGGGACAGCAAATGCGGAAATGCTTGTTCGTGCGGGTGTCGGCACACTGACGATTGTGGACCGTGATTACGTAGAATGGAGCAATTTGCAGCGTCAGCAGCTTTACACTGAAGAAGATGCGGTTTTGCGTCTTCCTAAAGCAGCTGCTGCAAAACAAAGACTTTCCCAGATTAATCATGAAGTGGAAGTCCAGGCGGTCATTGAAGATGTAACAGCTGAAAATATTTTTGCATTCAGTCAGCATGCAGACGTTATTGTAGATGCGACGGATAACTTTGAAACTCGTCTTGTTATAAATGATGCAGCGCTTAAGCAGGGTATTCCGTGGATCTACGGCGCATGTGTCGGAAGCTACGGCCTGACTTATACAATTATACCGGGACTCTCGCCATGTTTGAATTGCCTTTTAAAGCAAATTCCAATGGAAGGCCAGACGTGTGATACAGTTGGCATTATTAGTCCAGCGGTCCAAATGGTTGCCTCTTATCAAACAGGGGAAGTGCTGAAATTGTTAACCGGTGCAGCGGATCAGGTGAGAAAAGAATTGCTTTCTTTTGACGTTTGGAGAAATCAATTTTCACAAATAAAAGTGCATGCACTAAAAGACGAAGCCTGTCCATCATGCGGGGACTCTGCCGTTTATCCATTTTTATCACGCAGTAATAGTGTGAAAATGTCGGTTCTCTGCGGCAGAGATACGGTTCAAATAAGGCCGGCAGTCTCTAAAGAAATGAACTTTAAGGAGCTTGCAAAAGCACTTGGAAGAGCAGTAAATGATATAACTGCAAATCCGTATTTGCTCTCTTTTCAAACCGAACATCACAGAGTCGTTGTGTTCCAAGACGGGCGAGCCCTGATTCATGGGACGAAAGATATGGCTGAAGCAAAACGTATTTATCAGCGTTATTTGGGATAAGAATATAGAATAAAAAAACTGGCCATGATTTTGGCCAGTTTTTTATATGATATGATTGGATTTATTTCTCTTTTTAGACTAGCATGGATAAAAAGATATACTTTTTCATTTTATTTTATAAAGATTGAGGGTACGAACATGTCTAATAAATCAAAACATTTGGCAGGAATCTCACTTGCCATTATGGGAACGGGGTTTGCAGCAACAATTCCTTTTCAAGGAACAATTGCTGGAGAATTTTTGCAGGGAGGATTTGAAGCTGGCCTGGTTGGGGGATTAGCTGACTGGTTTGCCGTTACAGCGTTATTCAGACACCCATTCGGCGTGCCTATTCCTCATACAGCTTTATTGCCAAAAAATCGAAACAGAATGATTAGGGCTCTCGTTAACACAATTGAAAATGATTGGCTGTCAAAGGAGAGTATTCAAACTAAATTAGCCCAAATAAACTTGACAGAAAAGCTGCTGCCAATACTTGAAAAAGAGCTTCATTCCGATTCTTTCAAGAAAACAATGAAATCTCTCATCATGCAAATGATTGAAAGTGCAGATTTGGAAAAGATTGCTCCTCTTATTAAGAATCAGCTAAAAGGATACCTTACATCCAATGAAGTAATGAAACTGCTTCAAGCTCTCATTCATCAAGTACTTGAGCGGAAATATGATGAAAAGTGCTTTGATTATCTGCTTTTAAAGACTGAGGAATGGGCATCAAGACGTGATCAAAGAGAGGAATTTGGCAGATTTGCCATGAGAGCAATGGACCATGTAGAGGCAGATGGATTTTTGCAATTCGCCTTAAAATCCTTTCAAAATATTGTAAATGAAGAAAAGCTCGGAAAGATCCTTCA
Source organism: Metabacillus dongyingensis (assembly GCF_019933155.2). Classification (NCBI taxonomy): domain Bacteria; kingdom Bacillati; phylum Bacillota; class Bacilli; order Caryophanales; family Bacillaceae; genus Metabacillus; species Metabacillus dongyingensis. The sequence goes on from NZ_CP082944.1 coordinate 1,230,163, forward strand.
AGATATTATTCTTAATGTCATCAGAGGTTTGCGCAGACCAGATAGTGAAAATCGTCAGGCAATCCTTGATCATATTCGAAAAGAATTGCTCAATATTCAGGAAAATCAAGCACTGGCAGTGGAAATAGACCGCGTGGTTTCAGAGTGGGACCCTTCCGGAAAGCTGCTAACAATTTTAAAGAAAACTCAAATAAAAGCACTAAATTATATAGAAGAAGGTTCTTTTATTGAGGATCATCTCATGCCTTTTGCTGCTCGATTACTGGAAAATATCAGTGGTGACAAGGAAAAAACGGATGCAATCGAGAACAAAGTACAGGAACAAATTACTCTTTTCATTGAAAAAAATCATTCAAAAATCGGTAAACTGGTCGAAGAGAATTTAAACAAACTGGATGATGAGAAATTAATTGATATGATAGAAAATAATGTAGGGAAAGATTTACAGTGGATCCGTGTGAACGGTGCGGTGTGCGGATTTTTCATCGGTATCGTTTTGACGGGACTTAAAATGCTCTTTTAATTAGCTGAAATGATCCAGGTTCATTCATGAAATCCAGCAGCGGTCTAGAAATACGGCAAATAGCATGCTATAATTATAACCAGGTACTAATAACATGTATTAATTAGGAGGATTCCAAATGAATTTATCATTAGCTGGACGCAATGTAGTCGTAATGGGCGTCGCAAACAAACGAAGCATTGCCTGGGGAATTGCCCGTTCTCTTCATACGGCAGGAGCGCGTCTTATTTTTACATATGCAGGTGAACGCCTTGAAAAATCAGTGCGGGATTTAGTTGAAACGCTTGACCGCAATGATTCGATTGTTCTTCCTTGTGATGTAACAAATGATGCTGAAATTGACACTTGTTTTGAAGCGATTAAAAATGAAGTAGGCGTTATTCATGGAATTGCACATTGCATCGCGTTTGCACAAAAGGAAGAACTGAGCGGAGAATACATGAATACAACCCGCGACGGATTTTTGCTTGCTCACAATATCAGCTCTTATTCACTGACAGCTGTGGCAAAAGCTGCAAGAGGCTTGATGACAGAGGGCGGAAGCATTGTGACACTCACATATCTTGGCGGAGAAAGAGTCCTTCCTAACTACAACGTTATGGGAGTTGCGAAGGCATCACTTGATGCAAGTGTGAGATACCTGGCAAGCGATTTAGGAAAAGACGGCATTCGCGTGAATTCGATTTCTGCCGGCCCAATCCGTACGCTTTCTGCTAAAGGAATCAGCGATTTCAACTCCATCCTGAAAGATATCGAAGAACGCGCGCCGCTGCGCCGTACAACAACTCCAGAAGAAGTTGGGGATACAGCACTTTTCTTGTTCAGTGACCTTGCAAGAGGGATGACTGGAGAAAATCTTCATGTAGACTCTGGATATCATATCTTAGGTTAAGTAAAGCCTTCAGTCTCTTTAATTTTAATGGAGAGAACAAAATACAGAAGAAAACGGGTAATGAATTGCACAGCAATTTTTGCCCGTTTTTTTGTTGTTTGGGTGAGTATTGGCAAGCTGTGATTTCCTGAATTTAGGAAAGAGTGTGTTTAGGGGGCTCAAAGGGCTAGTATGATTCTCCAAATCCAGGAAAGAGGATGATTAGAGAACTCAAAGTCCCTGTATGATTCCCCAAATCCATGAAAGAGGGTGATTAGAGGACTCAAAGGGCTTTATGATTCCCCAAATCCATGAAAGAGGGTGATTAGAGGACTCAAAGGGCTTTATGATTCCCCAAATCCAGGAAAGAGGGTGATTAGAGGACTCAAAGGGCTTGTATGATTCCCCAAATCCAGGATAGAGGCTGATTAGAGAACTCAAAGTCCCCGTATGATTCCCCAAATCCATGAAAGATGGTGATTAGAGGACTCAAAGGGCTTGTATGATTCCCCAAATCCATGAAAGATGGTGATTAGAGGACTCAAAGGCCCTGTATGATTCCCCAAATCCATGAAAGAGGGTGATTAGAGAACTCAAAGGGCCAGTATGATTCCCTAAATCCAGGAAAGATGGTGAGTAGAGGACTCAAAGGGCCTGTATGATTCCCCAAATCCATGAAAGAGCGTGTTTAGAGAACTCAAAGGGCCTGAATGATTCCCCAAATCCCGGATAGAGTGCGATTAGAGCACTCAAAGGCCCTGAATGATTCCTCAAATCCCGGATTGAGAGTGATTAGAGAACTCAAAGGGCCTGAATGATTCCCCAAATCCCGGATTGAGGGTGAATAGAGGACTCAAAGGCTCGGTATGATTCCCCAAATCCATGAAAGAGGGTGATTAGAGGACTCAAAGGCCCTGAATGATTCCCTAAATCCCGGATTGAGAGTGATTAGAGAACTCAAAGGGCCTGAATGATTCCCAAAATCCCGGAAAGAGTGCGATTAGAGCACTCAAAGGCCCTGAATGATTCCCCTAAAACAGTAAAGAGCGCGTTTAAAGGATCTAAAATCCCTGTATAATTCCCCAAACCCAGAAAAGAACGCGTTTAAAGGAATCAACTACCCTCCTGATCTGAAACAAAAATGTTTTTGCTTGTCTATGAGGTGTCTCCAATTCTGATAAAATATGGATAAGGAATAAATCCTAATCATAAGGAGGATTAATTATTGCATGAGTGAATTTCAAGATCAAGTCACTGTAAATGCACCGCTTGACCAAGTATTCAATTTTGCCGCTGACGTTGAAAATGCCCCTCTGTTTATGCAAAATGTGACGAAAGTAGAGAAGCTGACGGATGGACCTGTTCAAGCAGGCACGAAATACAGAGAAACCCGTGAAATAAGGGGAAGAGAGGCTACAGCGGTTATTGAATTTATAGAGTATGTTCCGAGCGCAAAGTACTCAGTTAAAAGTGAAATGAAAGGGATGGAAGCCATCTATCATTACATGTTTTCTGCATCAGGCAATCAGACGACAATCCGTTTTGAATGTGAAATCAATGCGAAAAAATTCACAATGAAACTCATTAAGCCGGTATTTGTGAAGATTATGAAAAAAGAAGACGGAGATCATCTTCAGCATCTAAAAAAAGCATTGGAAGCTCAGGCTGCAGAAGATAAAAAAGGACAGTGACCAATTATGGGGTTAACATTTAAACTGGCAGCATCAGACGAATTAGAAGAAATTTACGAATTAGCAGGCGAAAACCGCAGGGAAGCAACCAATCACGTTTCGGACGATAATAAGGAAAAAATGATTGAAGTCTATGAACATTCCGCAAAATATCAGGCTTATTTTGTTTGCTTGATGGACGGCAGCACACTGCTTGGCTGGATCATGATTGATAAAGCATTCGATTTCTTAACGGGCGATGAAATTGGCTGGATTAATGATCTATATGTAAAAGTGCCATACAGAGGCAAGGGATACTCCAAGTTATTGATGGAGGAAGCAATAAAAGAATTCAAAAATAGCGGGTACAGCGATGTTAGGCTGAATGTGTATGCACATAACCAAAAAGCAATGAAACTGTATGAACAAATGGGATTCAAAGACGTCAGCAAATTTATGAAAATATCTCTATAACCCTCTCATCATAAAACTGATCTCCTTGCATATACTTCTTTGTAGAGCATGAACATGAGGAGGGACGTCTGTGAAAAAGCATCAATCTGTTAAAAATCCTCCGCTGCTGTATATCGTTCAGCCGGAATTGGAACCTGTTTTAACATCTATGCAAAAAACATATGTCTTAAGAAAAGATCTGCCGGCAGAAACAGCAGCGGTACCTGAAGAGCCAGTATTGAGCGGGGAAGTGAAAGCAGAGCCTGCTGTGCTAAAAGAAAAAAGGCTGACAAAGCCTCTGCATTCGTTTAACGATCTTACAAATAAAGAGAAAATTGAGCTGCTTCTAAATTTACCTGAGAGACTCTCCAGTTTAAATTGCAGCATCAGTACAAATGTAAAGACTCATATTGGAAAAGTAACAGAATATAAAGATGAGTGTATTTTGATTAATGGGGAGAAGATTCCGTTAAACGAGATTCAGGCTATCACTTTAAAAGATTTATAAAAGAACCCCGGTTTTCCGGGGTTCTTTTATGTTCTCAAAAGATCTTTTTTCTGTCTCTTTCTTCTTTTAAAATTTCTACGGCTTCTCTAAACCTCTGAGAATGAATGATTTCCCGTTCCCTTAGAAATCTGAGAGAATCATTTAAATCAGGATCATCAGACATATCAATAATCCATTGATAGGTAGCGCGGGCTTTTTCTTCTGCAGCAATATCTTCGTATAAATCAGCAATAGGATCTCCTTTTGCCTGTATATATGAAGCAGTAAAAGGAACTCCAGCAGCATTTTGGTAAAACAATGCGCTGTCATGACTTACGTAATGATCTCCAATCCCTGCTTCTTTCAATTGCTGGGGGGTTGCGTCTTTTGTTAATTTATAAATCATTGTAGCGATCATTTCTAGATGAGCGAATTCTTCTGTTCCAATATCTGTAAGAAGTCCAACAACTTTATCAGGAATGGTATAGCGCTGATTCAAATAACGCAATGCAGCAGCAAGCTCACCGTCCGCTCCTCCATATTGTTCCATTAAAAATTTGGCCAAAGTAGGGTTGCATGTACTGACTCTAACAGGGTATTGCAGCTTTTTATCATATGTCCACAAACTGATCCACTCCTTTCGTCATACTTGCCATGGCCATGGACCGCTTTTCCATGTCCAGTATTCTCCAGAAGGATTAGGACTTCCTTGACTGAGAGGTCCAAATTGAGATTCGAACGTTCGTTTGATTTGTCTGCCATATTGTGCATACTGGTTATATTGGGAGATCGCCTGAGCATCATCAGGATGCGTGTCTAAATATAAGGTTAGTTCGACAAGAACAAAATCAACCGCCTGGATTTCCTCTAACTTCTGATAGTATTCGGGCGGAAGTGTTTTAGCCATCTTCAGCTTCCTCCTTTTTTATATGGATTTTCATAATAATCATAAAAAACAGGCCATAATGTACCTTTTTTTAAGGCTTCATATGGGGAGAATTGAGGAAGATTGGGCGGCTGAAATCCCAGATATAAGTTTGGGGGGGTCGAGTAGTATTTTTTGCCGATCGGCGGACAGGGATCGAATTGGCTGTGAAAAGGAATATAGGATTTAACCGTGGAGAAAGATTCCTGATTTTTCATTTTCTTACACCTCTCATTATTTTAGTCTCTTACGAATGTATTCCTTTAGTAATTAAATAATGAATGACTTGGAAGGATATAGATTTGTACCAAGATTAATGGTTTAACTCAGCATGGTTTTGTCTTTTTTTTAAATAAAAAAAGATGACAGCAGCCAGCAGCTGAAATCATCTTTTGATTAACTTTATGAATTAATTAAGCTGTTTAAATGTGCTTCTTTGATTCTTTCATACTGGAAAGCCTGAGCAAGCTCTTCTGGTAACATATCTGTTTTTCTGACGAACTTTTCCCGAGCAATATCATACATTTCATAAGGGAAAAGCATATCGATATACATCACTTCTTTTTGTTCAGATGTTAAAGGATTGACACTTTCATAAGCATTCATCATTAATTGGAATCTTGCTTCATCCCACACTCCTGTTGTATCAAGTAAAGGTATAATCATTTTTCGCAGGTCGCGGATAGGAAGATCATAAGAGACCGTATCTAAGTCGATGACCCAAATCTTGCCGTCATTCCCAAGCACAGTATTTCCTGCGCCATAATCCTGATGACAAAGGGTTGGATTTGCAGACTGTTCTTCAATCCAAGGGACATACTTTGAATTCATCAGACGGTCAAGGGTTTGGCGTCCCTGTTCGATGAAATAGTCAATTTCCTGCAGATACAATTGAGAGAACGGGTTATCTGGAGTATTTTGGGCGATGATTTTCCATGACTCCATTTGCTGACATCTTTTAATATAGTGATTTGGCCAGCGTCCGAGCTTTTTAAACACAGGAATGCCCTCTGGCGGATGATAACCTTCAGACCAAAGATGAAACTCCGCCAGGCCTTTCATAACTACTTCCAAATCAGGATCCACTGCTAAATCAAATACGCCGCCTTCAATCCAGTCATAAAGAACGAATAAAAAAGGACCTTGTTTTGTAAAGAGATCGTTGTGTATGTTACGGATGATTCCAGGTACTCTGCCGCCTTTTTCGGCTAAGTAATTCTGTGCATTAATGGAGAATAATGCTTTCTTCTCAGGACGGTGAATCCGCTTTAAACAGACCGGTCCATTGCTCGTGTGAATTTTCCAAACGAGTGCCATTTGCCCGCCTTGAATGACTTCAATCCGGTCAACCTGAACGTCCCAGCTCTGAATAATGTATTCCGCAAGCTTAACAAGTTTGGCTTCTTCTTCAGGAGTAAGAACGTATACTTCTTCTTCTTCGTTCGCTTCCTTGCGATCCTCTTTTTTCATTTTCGCTTCTTTGAATATTTTTTCAGTAAATGGGTCAAGTGCGATAAAATCATCTGTCGTTTTTAGTTTTTCTTTTCTTGCTTTTGCCTCAGATGACATCGGTTTCTTTTTCTTTTTTTCCTTCTTTGATTTTGGAACACTTTGCTTTGCAGAGACAGTGTTTTCTTCCTCTGCTGCTGTTTCTTTTTCTGTTCTTTTTGCCGAAGTTTCTTCCAATGCTTTTTTGCCTGGCTTTTGTTCTGGCGTCGCTTCAGATAAAAATTTGACAGAAGCATGTTTTTTCTTTGAATTGTTCCTGCTTTTTTGGCGCCTTCTTGAGCTTAGCACGACTTGTTCAGCTGAATCTGTTTCTATTGTTTGCTTTGGTGCTTCTATTGATTGATTAGGTACATTGTCAGCAGCTTTTTTTTGATCAATAAGTGAAAAAATATTTACCGTATCCTTTACTGAAGCATGAAAGGATCCTGTGTTTGCGTTTTCTTCCAATATGGTCACCATCCCATCCTTTTACTTCATAGATTATGAGAAAAGGTTGTTTTTTGTCCTAGGATAAATGCCGCCGTCTGAAAAAAGATTAAAAAATAATCATATCGCCTTTTTTGAAAATGTTACATGAAGAATAGCACATACTCCCAGTTTTTTCGTATTTTAAGATAAGGGCTTACTAGACGAATGGAGGTAACGTATGAAGATTGCATTAATAGCGACTGAAAAACTCCCTGTTCCCGCAATTAAAGGAGGAGCCATCCAGATCTATCTGGATTCCATTGCCCCGCTTATTGCACAAAAACATGAAGTGACAATCCTTTCAATTCAGCATCCAGATCTTCCTGAAAATGAAACGAGAAATGGTGTTCATTATATACGTTTTGCACAAAGCGAATATCTGTCTTTTCTCGGGGATCATTTAAAGAATACAAAGTACGATGTGGTTCACCTGTGCAACAGACCAGCCTGGATTCCTGCCCTGCATGCCCAGTCGCCGAATACGAAATGGATTTTAAGTGTTCACAATGAGATGTTCGCGGTTGAAAAAATGACGGATGAAGAGGGCAGAGCCTGTATTGCAGCCGTTGCTCAAATCGTAACGGTCAGTGATTATATTGGCCGTACCATTACAGACAGATTCCCTGAAGCAAAAGGGAAGGTAAAAACCGTTTATTCAGGTGTAGACCTGCAGACTTATTTTCCCGACTGGACGCAGGAAGGCAGAAGGCTCAAGGAAAAAGTGCGTTCTGAATTAAATCTGAAGAATCAGAAAATCATTTTATTTGTAGGACGTTTAAGTAAGGTAAAGGGGCCTCATATCCTCCTGCAGGCAATGCCTAAGATCCTTGAAAAACATCCTGATGCTGTTATGGTTTTCATTGGCTCGAAATGGTTTGGCGACAATGAAGTCAACAACTATGTCAGACATTTATATACACTCGGGGCCATGTATCCTGAAAATGTTCAATTCATTCAGTTCGTTCAGCCTAAAAATATACCCACTCTGTATGCCATGTCAGACATTTTTGTATGTTCATCGCAATGGCAGGAACCGCTGGCACGTGTTCATTACGAAGCGATGGCCTGCGGTCTTCCAATCATTACAAGCAACCGCGGGGGTAATCCCGAAGTCATTGATGAAGGCAGAAACGGTAAGGTTATCAATAATTTTGAAGAACCTCTTGCTTATGCTGAAGCCATAAACTCCCTGCTTGACAGCTCTGGAAAACGTAATGAAATGGGAAGATACGGAAGATCAAAAGCAGAACGTGAATTCAGCTGGAACACAGTAGCCGGGAATTTACTTAGAGTTTATGAAAATGGAAGATAGAAAGGGTGAAACATCTTGGATACAGAACTAAACAAGTATGAGCTCCAAATGAATATCCTAAACTTGTACCCTTTTGATGTGCAGTCGATAACCCTTTTAACCAACAAAAGCGGGCGTACGACTTGGAAAGTAGAGACGGGTCAGGGTGTGAAGATTTTAAAGAGAGTTGTCATGAAGCCTGCAAGGATGCTTCTGATTGCAGAAGGACATGAGCATCTGCAGGACAATGGTCTGCCGATTGCAGGCATACACCGCACAAAAGCAGGAGCAATCTGTGTCGGAGCTGATAATTCAGCATATGTCCTGTATGATTTGCAGGAAGGAAAAGAAGTGCTCTATTATGATAAAAAACAAATGCTTCAAATCATGGAGTTCATTGGAAAGTTCCATCAAACCTCAGCAGGCTATATGCCGGATGAAATGAGCAAAAAAAGAAGCCGTCTCGGCAAATGGCATAAATTATTCAGATGGAAGCTGCAGGAACTTGAAGGAAATAAAATGCTCGCTATAAAATCGGATAAAGAAAACAATCTTCCAGCTCCGGCTGTCATCGAACCTGATGCAGAACAAACATGGCTTCAGGATCCCTTCTCAAAAATGGTGATTGAATCAATTGATGAAATGATTCTCCGCGGCAAGCAGGCTCTTCTGGAACTTGATGAAGGGCATTATGAGAAATGGTCTCTGGAATGCCTTGAATCCAGAATGTTTTGCCAGCAGGATTTTACCCTTGCCCGTTTTATTGAGACGGAAGAGGGGCTTGCTATGAAAGAACTGCATTCGATTACATCCGATCTTCCATCAAGGGACTTACGGGTTATTTTAAATAAAGTGCTGAAAAAAATGTCAGTCTGGGATACTGAGCTTGTCATTGAGCTATTAAGAACATATGACAAAATAAATCCTCTTACAAAAGATCAGTACAGGGTTTTATGGACAGATTTGAAGTTTCCTCATTTATACTGTTCGATTGTTCATAAGTATTTCCTCGGTCAAAAAACATCCTGGTCAGATGAGAAATATATATGGGCCCTGCAGAACATTATTTCTGTTGAGCAGTCAAAGCATGAATTTTTAACTGACTTCGATGGGTTATTTTCAAAAATTAAAGCATAAAGGAGGGTGAGCAAGATGAGTATGAATCACTCTGAATTCAGTGAAATTCCAAAAGTGGAACTAGTGAACTTTTCATTTTCTCCTCCTGGTCCGATGGGATGGAGCTCAGCTGAATATGAAACGATGCTTGAAGATCCAGAGACTTTCTTGTCAAAGTATAAAGTACGGCATGAAGAGCCTGCAACTGGAAATATAGAGCTGGTTGAACTGCCAATTAAGAAACGGAAGCTCCAAGCAACTAATCTGAATGTAGAGCCATTGAACGAAGAGGTGCAGGAAATCGTTCAACTGCCGGTTCAAGAAATACTAGAGACAGCAGAAGAACCTGCAGTAAAAAAAGGGAAAAAGTCTAAGAAGGTGAAAAAACAGCAGATTGCATCTGAGCCTGCAGCTGAGATGCCGAAATTAGAGGTGCAAGAGCCTGCTGCATTAGCTGAAGCTGAAGAAATGCTCCCTGCAGCTAGGCTTGACACGAAACAAGAACAGCAGGCGGAGGCATCAGAACCGTCATTAACCGAATCTTTAAAAGTTGCCGGAAGCAGAGATAAACAAGTTTACAGCTATGACAAATTAATTGATATATTTAATGGAGTCAACTCGGATTCCAATCAATCAAGCAAAAATCAAGATCGAACAGCGCTTCGCTTTTCCTCAAGAAAATCAAAATCAGTGTCTTCGACGCGCAAAAACAGAATCATTTTTTTAGATTAAAACAATGAAGTTTGGATATCAGCTAGCTGATATCTTTTTTATTATTAGATTAATAAGCCGTCCCTAAATGAAAAGAACCAGCCATTCAGCCGGTTCTTTTAAGCATTTAAATAGATTTGCTCCAATTTTTCTGCTGTCTTTAAAAATGAAAAATTCATTTCAGCATAAAGGCGGCCATTCTTCCCCAGAGCTGCAGAGAGTGCAGTGCTCGTAAGCAAATCTGAGATATGTGCTGCAAATGCCTTTGGCTGATCATACTCTTTGATAACATAGCCATTCATTTCATCGATAATGACTTCTGAATTTCCTCCTCGATCTGTCGTTATGATTGGAAGACCGGCTGCCATGGCCTCGTAATGAATTCTCGCCAAAGGTTCATGCCATTGCGAGCTGCATACGAGCATATCTCCCATGAGAAGTACATTTGGTATTTCTTCAGAAGGTATATATTTTGTAAATAGGATATGTTTTTTTAAAGACTCTGATTCATCGTATAAGTACTGAACATATTCATTTATTCCATTTTCACTGAACCATTTTCCTCCGACAATGACCAAAACGGCGTCAGGGTGCTCTTTAATGACTTCCTCCATCGCTCTTATTAAAAGGTGGGGTCCCTTAGTCCGGCTTAATCTGCCGATAAAAAGGATCACTTTTTTATTTTGCAGTCCGTACTTATTCCTCCATAAATCCTTAATTTTGATGCCTTCAGGAGACCCGCTTGGATAAAACTTTGAAAAATCAACACCAGAGTATACAACATGAGTTTTTTCTTCTGCCTCCGGATAGCGGACAGTGACAGTGCGTTTAATGTATTCACTCACTGTTGTGATTGCATCGCAGTCTTGAATGGCTGTCAATGCCTGATTGGGTTTTAGTTTTCTCGTTGAGAACATATCGTTATGCAGGCTGAGAATCAGTTTGCTGTCTGGGGAAGCCTGTTTATATCTCCAAATTTCGTTCGGGCGATTAAAAACATGAATATGTGTAAAAGATTTTTCCTTTAGATTATGTGCTGTCTCCTCATGAAAGGATGACCTTGGAAAACGAATATATGAAATGCCATTTTCAGTATTTTCAGCAGGTAGAAGAGGGTCTGTAATCGAATAAATTGTGACGCTGTACTTTTGGCTGAAATAAGGGGAGATGCCGTCCAGCATAAGCTGAATGGCACCTCCTTTCACAGCTGGTGCGGGGAGTTTTTCCGTGCAGATAAAAGCGAGATTCATGGCGATTCTCCTTTTAAAATGACCTTCATATAGTCAAATTCTTTTATAAGCCCTTCGCTAAGGGAAATATCAGGTGAATAGCCTAACACCCTCGCTGCGTGAGAGATATCTGCATGAGTGTGTTTCGGTTCTCCGATAGCTGCATCTAAATACCGAATGACAGCTTTCTTTCCTGTAATTTTTTCCATTTCACTTATGATTTCATGAATGGCTGCTCTTTCCTTTCCGCCGATGTTAAAAATTTTTCCGATGGTATTCTCTGCGTTCATGACAGCGGCTGTTCCTTTAACGCAATCATCAATGTACGTGAAATCACGGGATTGAGTGCCGTCGCCAAATAGAGTGAGCGGCTGATCCGTTAGAATTTGTTTAAAGAAGCGGTGAAAGGCCATGTCCGGCCGCTGTCTTGGACCGTACACGGTAAAATAGCGCAAAATCGTAACAGGAACATTAAAGTTCTGATGATAAACGGAGCATAAATGCTCGCCTGCAAGCTTTGTTACCCCATAAGGCGAGAGCGGATCGGGCATCGCATCTTCAGAGACCATTCCATGTTTGTATCCATAAATAGACGAGGTGGAAGCATAGATGAACTTTTTGAGACTTACAGACTTAGCAGCCTCCAATAAACGCTGTGTAGCAAGGATATTATTTTCAGTATAAGGGAAAAAATCCCTTCCCCAGCTTGCTCTTACTCCAGGAATACCTGCAAGGTGATAGACGATATCTGCTTTTTTCAGGAGGTCGGCACAGTCAATATTCATGATTGATTCTTTAATCAGCTTAAAGCGAGGATGAGGCAGCAGATTAGATACGTTTAAATCTTTCAAAGAGCCTGGTGTGGGACCGATAAAGCAATCAATCCCGATAACTGTATTTTCTTCTTGTTCCAGCAGCTTTTCGCATAAATGAGAGCCAATAAATCCAGCGCATCCTGTCACAATAATTCTCATAGTCGGCCAACTCCAATATAATCTAAATCAGCATTCCTGATGAGAGCAGGATTAAGACAATTTCTTGCATCGATTACTGCTTTGCCTTTCATAATATGCCGTACCTGCTTCCAGTCGAGGCCGATGATTTGCTTCCAATCCGTTGCGACAACAATTAAATCTGCATTCAGAATAGCTTCATAAGGAGTCTCAGTCTGCTCAACCATACTGAGCTCTTTTGGCAAAGCTGCTTTGGGATCATAAGCAGACACTGTACATCCATATTCATGCAGTTTTTTAATGAATGCAACAGCTGGGGATTCCCGGATATCATCTGTATTTGGCTTAAAAGAAATGCCAAGAACGGCAATTTTCATAGAGGACAGAGCCGGAAACAAAGCTTTTATTTTCTCAAAATAGACGTTGATTTGTGTGGCATTTACAGATTGAACAGCATCCAGTATGAGCGGCTGCAGCCCGTTATTTTTAGCAGTAAAGCTTAACGCTTTTAAGTCTTTTGGAAAACAGGAGCCTCCGTACCCAATGCCTGCCTGCAAAAAAGAATGGCCAATTCGCGCATCCAGGCCGATCCCTTTAGCTACATGTGTTACATCCGCGCCAAAAAGTTCACAAACCCGGGCGACTTCATTTATAAAACTGATTTTAGCAGCTAAAAATGCATTAGAAGCATATTTAATTAATTCTGCTCCAGCATAATTTGTTACGATGACGGGCGCTTCAATTCCTTTATAGAGTTCATTTAATTTACCAAGTAAATCCTCGTTTTCTTCCGCTAAGCCATAAACGATCCGATCAGGAAACTTCATATCATGAAGAGCTGATCCTTCCCTCAAAAATTCCGGATTTGAAACAAGATCAAATAGGGAAGGCTGATATCCTTTTTCTTTCAGAAATTTCAGGATTGCGGCATTGGTGCCCGGAGGAACTGTACTTTTTATCATGATTATTTTATAGGAAGCGAGATGGTCCATCACATCAATCATCGCTTTATAAAGAAAGCTTAAATTAGAGCTGCCATCCGGCAGGGACGGTGTTCCTACTGCCATAATAATGATTTCTGTATTGCTTAAGCCTGATGAAAGATCGTCAGTAAAGCGGAGCCTGCTTTTATTTTTCTGGACGCAATCTTCTAAATCAGGTTCAAAAATTGGAATAGAGCCGTTCTGCAACGATGCAATCTTATCAGTGTCCTGATCGATGCATGTAACGTGATGACCAAGATCTGAGAGAACTGCTGCAGTTGTTAAGCCAACATAGCCAGCGCCAATCACGCAAACATTCATAGTAGAAACCCCTTTCTAAACACCATCTCCCATAGCCTATTATGAAACAAGCATGAAAGGTTACAGCTGATGAGAAAAAACTCATAAAAGGGCCTTTTCACAGGGACAAATTACATTCAGGGCATCTTGTGAATAGGCTACAACATAAAAAAATGAAGAGCGGTGAGGTAGAAGAATTCTTATCTTTACCTTGAGCAGAGGAGTGAATCTTCTCAGATGGAAACAATTGCGCATTATTTAATGGAAGATGTGAAAATCAATCAGCGCTTTATATATAATCAAATGGTTTATCAAGGGCAGTACCGCACTATTGTAATCGGTCCATTTCAAAGGAAGCAGGACACGGATTTCCCCTTAGATTCTTTTTATAATATAAATGAGATTCCGGATCTGAATGCCTTTTTTAAAGAACAGAGGGTAGCAGCCATTCATGCACATCATGGCAAGCATGCCGTTGATGTCTTTCCGCTTGCTATGCAGCATAACCTTCCATTTATAGTCAGCATCCGCGGTTCTGACGGTTCAGCACAAAGCGAAGCGCTGTATAATAGAAACTTTTCGCGCTACCGTTCAATTGTCAATCATGACAGTTTATTCGTGCCGGTTTGTGAATATCTTGGAAATGAGCTTCTGAAGCTTGGGGTTCCAAGCAGCAAAATAAATGTTCTGTATGGAGGAATTGACCTGGATGTTTTTCCATTTCAAGAACGACGCAAACCTGCTGATGGGGAATTTGTCATCATTTCAGTCGGAAGACTGGTTCAAAAAAAGGGGCATGATATACTGATACGAGCTTTTAAGTCGGTCCATGAAACATATCCGAATATTAAGCTTAAAATCATCGGAGGAGGAAAGGAGAGAGCTAATCTCGAAGCGCTGATCGGGGAACTGCATCTAACGGATGCTGTGTTTTTATTAGGAAAAATGAGCTTGTTTGATATAGCTGAAGAACTGAAAAAAGCACACCTCTTTTGTTTGCCGAGTGAAATAGCCCAAAACGGAGATGTGGAAGGCATTCCAAATGCTATTAAAGAAGCGATGGCGATTGGTCTGCCAGTGATATCAACCAGGCATGCAGGAATACCTGAGCTAATCTCTCATCTTCGCACAGGCTATTTAATTGAAGAAAGAAATGTTCAGCAGCTCTCGGACGGAATTGAATCATTCCTCCGTTCACAAGAAACATGGAGTGACTATACCCATGCTGCAAGACATGTGATTGAAGAACAATTCGACTTGAAAAAACAGCTGATTAAGCAGCATGAAATGTATGAAAAATTTCTTAAGAGGAATTGGAAATAAACGCAGAGAGAAATCTGCGTTTTTTTCTGCTGCCGTTAAGAAAAGCCCAAGTGCCTTGGCAAGCGCAGGCATGGAGGATCCATTCAGTCTGAGGATTATGGCGCCGAGTGCGGCTATCTTTCTTACCCAATAAAAAAACACCTGACTAGGTGCCAAAGTAATTGCTGTTTGCATCCATGATAAGCTGAGGAACCTCATGCAATCCCTCTCTTTTTAAAAAGGCAAGCAGCTTCTCTTTTTCCTGCTTCGTGACATTCCAATCTGATGGGATTTCTGCGAGAATTTCCCAAATTTCCTCTTGCTTTACATTTCTCATTTTTTCACTGAAATCATAAAGCAAAAAGGGATCCTTAAGAAGAGAACTAGCCCATTTGTATACAGGCATGTTAACGCGGTAAACAGGCTCTTTAGAAAGGGTTTCTTCATTCCATTCATACATGCCCGGAAAACATCTGCCATGATCAATCATCCAGAAGAAATAGGTTCCGTTTTCTTTTTCTTCAAACAGTATATTTGTCCGGCTGCGGTCATTGTTGTTCACCCACTGATCAAACACGAGCATTCCCGCCAGGTCCTTCATATTTACCAGGTTTTCTTTTTGCGGAGGCATCGCAAGCTCTGCATAAGATTTTACATTTGTCAGATATGGAAAAGCCACATGATTACCTGGCTTATATGAGGAATAGCGGTATGGAGGTATATCTGCCAGAGAGTCTTCAGGAATATGAACAACCTTAATAGGCAAACCAGGCAAATCAAGAAGATGGGCAAGCTTTGCTGTAAGCCATTCATTTACGATTTCCCGTTTGCGGTATTTCCTCACCATATGAAATTTAACCACATAATGATTCCCATCACTGAATAAAAACAGCTGGGCATAATTTCCTTCCAATGTTTTTAAGTATTGTACTGGTATGATCTCTTTATCTGACAAGAATCCATCCCCCTCATACTAGGTAGAGCTTTTATCTACAGCTATTTACTCATCCTCTCCTTCAACAGCATCTTCACTGAGCGGAAGCTCAAGTCCAGTAATTTCATCTAAATGGAAAGTAACGAGTTCTCCTCCATTTTCATAAAAACGGTCGATGATAAAAGCTGCTGTTTCATCTTTTGAATTGTATGATTTGAAGGCAGCTTCATAATGAATTTTTTCCCCGAGATGAACATTTACTTCATCTCCCTCTGTTAATCCGGCCAATTTTTGTTTTATATTATTTGATTCTTCAAAGTTAAAAAAGATTACTTTTCTCATAATATCCTCCTTCGATGCTTCATTTATTAAACAGTATATGTAACACCTCCCCAGAAAGTATGGATATTTAACCAGTAAACGCGAACTTCAGTCATAAACACCCTGACCTTTCATAAAATGTATCATTATTCAATGCAGAGAAGGAGAAATATATGATTGGATGGATCGACTTTATCTTACTGTTTTTAGCGAGCTTCAGGCTTACCAGATTGCTTGTTTATGATAAAATAACAGCTTTTATCAGAAGGCCCTTTCATAAGGAAGCAGAAGAAGTTTTACCGGATGGAAGCAAATTTTCCTATATTGAAATAAAGGGAGAGGGGCTGCAGAGGTGGATCGGCGAATTGCTCAGCTGTTACTGGTGCACGGGTATTTGGACTTCTGCCTTTCTGTATATTATTTTCATTAACATGCAGGACCTCGCCTCTCCGCTAATACTCATACTGGCGATCGCAGGCTGTGCAGCGATTCTTGAATCTATCATTGAAAAATTAATCTTCTAAAAAAAGAGTCTATGCCGCTAGACTCTTTTTTGTATTCTTTGCACATAATCCTTGGGGCGGGCTAAAAAGAGTATTTTTCCTGTCTGGTCCTTATCTGTCTTCCTGCGCTAAACGGGCGGCTCCGCTTTTCTTTATTGTCCAGCTCCGCCTCCTAGCCCCTCGGCCAGAACAAATTCCCCCAAAAAGTCAAACCCGGACTTTTCGGGAGAATTCTTATCTGTCTGCCCGAGTCTGATCAGTCGGCTCCGCTTTTCTTTATTGAATCGAAATTTTGTTTAACGAGGGCACTCCTCTCTGCAGTTCTTTGGTGTAAACAAAGCCATTTACGGTTATGGGACGGCTGTCTGGTTTTGGGAAGGATATTTCGAAACTTGAGAAAACTAGATGATCATTTGGTTTAATTGGTGCATCGCTTAAAGGCTGGAGCCAGTATTGATTGTCGCTGCGGATTCGCTCACGCCAATTTTCATGGACGTGTTTCCAATGATTATTTGCAGCATCTTCGTAAACTTTTGTATCATCCATTTTTCGCTGCAGGATGATTTTTCCGCTTAATGATCCAAAGAGAAGCGGTGTAATTTGTATACAGATAATCGGCTGATGCAGAGGCTGATTGCCGGTATTTTTTATGATGAAGTCTCCAAATACAGTCAAGTTGTCATCTTCTTCCTGAGGAAGGAGGATGGAAGCCTGAAAGTGGGCGCTTGCTTGCACAACCGGTTCTATGACAGCTGGTTTTGCCTGATCTTCCTGCATCAGTATTTTTTTGCGCAGATCAGCTGTCCGTTTTTTTTCTTCCTCAAGAGCGACTTCTAGTGTGAGCACTTTTTTCTCAAGCTTAAACACCTCTTTTTCAAACTGATCGGTGTGGGTATGGAGTGCTTCGTTGAGTTTTTCCTGCAAATACTGATTCCGGATGAGCTCTTTCTTTACTTGATTTTCTGCATCATTGACAAGCTGCTGCATACGGCTTAGTTCAGAACGGTAATGCAGAATTTGCTGCTGCAGCTGAAGAGAGCGCTCACCGGAATTGGGCTTTTCTTGCTTTTTCATTTTTGCAGCTCCTTTCTGAACTCCCTAAAGCATATGTATGAAGGAAAGCATCAAATCATTTCTTGGTACCTGCATATAAAACAAAAAAATAAGAGGCTGTATGTGATAACAGCCATCTTAGTTTAATTAGTGTACTGGGAAGATTTCAGGGCATTGCGGCGGGAATTTGTTGTTGTCGCATGCATTGATTGCTTCTGTTAACTCTTCACGCGGCTTGCAGATTTTAGCTTCCACTTCTAGTTTCACGTCAGCTTCCATTTGGATATCTAAGCAGAATGAAATGGATACATCAAGTTGTGAGAACACGTCTGTGCAAACTAAAGTTGCATCGCACTCAAAGAAGTTAACATGGCAGTCAAGTTCAGTTCCTTCTGGAGCACAAAGGATGAATGTTTGAGCTGTAGCAAACGGAATTGGTTTTGATTCACAAATAACCATGTCATTTGCATCTAAGAGTTCAACTGTTACAAAGCCTTTAACAAGAACTTTTACTTTCTGCAAAGTAACTTCGTCCCCGTTTGGAAGGTTTACTGTTACATCTTGTCGTTTGTCAACCGGTGAAATCTCCATGCAGAGAAATGACTTGCTTTTCTCGTTTGGATCAATGCGATCACCGTCTTTATCACTTAGGAAGCAGTTTACTGTTACGTCTCTTGTATGGCCCTGTTTCTTTAAGAACCTGCAAATATCGTCTGTTTTGCCGTCGCAGTCAAATATTTTATCTAATTCATTATCGTTCACACTGATTAGAGGCAGCTCTACTGGACGTGTAACCCAGTCGTAAACTTTACGCGTCTTAATACAAACTTTTTCTTTTCTAGATTGACTCACTGTTGTTTTCCTCCTATCTTAATTTCTCCCGTCCAATTTAATGAACAGATACATTAGGTGTCGGGACTAATGTATAGTATGTTTTTTCCCAATTTGTGTGCCGTGATATGAGCGGAATTTTAGGTGAATGTCAGTTT
Source organism: Metabacillus dongyingensis (assembly GCF_019933155.2). NCBI lineage: Bacteria > Bacillati > Bacillota > Bacilli > Caryophanales > Bacillaceae > Metabacillus > Metabacillus dongyingensis. The sequence goes on from NZ_CP082944.1 coordinate 1,248,754, forward strand.
CCTGCATAAAACCTCTGAAGGCTGAATCTCTTAGTAGTAAGGGAATAATTTAATATATGGATGGGAGAGAGGATTGTGACAAATCAACAGACAGAAAACGTAAAAGCTCTAAAAGCGCGGATCTCTTACTTGCAAAGAGAACTTTCACATACGCGGGCCCAGCTGCTGGATTATGAAGAGGATGGTTCTTACAATGAACTGCGCAGAGAAAATAAAGAACTAAAGGCAAAACTCAATCATCTTGAAGGAGAAAATCTCGTTCTATTTGAATTGCTTACAAAAAATAAAGATGCAAAAGAAAAAACAGATTCTGCGCAGGAAGATAAATATTATGACTCATGGTTTATCAGCAACCTGAAAAATCAAGCTTCAAAAGATGACGATAAACCGAAAGAATAACATACTCTTAAATAAATGACTTACCTGGTGTCCCGCTTTTAATTTTAGTTCTTTTGCTGAAGTCAAAGGGATGGTTTGTGACATAGATTATAAGCAAGAAACGTAAGGGAGGATTATCATGCTAAATAAAAAAGCAACGAAAGCGCCAAAATCAAATTCAGCCGTCTTTTATGGCTCTTCCCACTATAATCAGCAGACTTATGGCAGCATGAAGAAAACAGGCTGCGGCTGCGGCAAGAAGAAGATGATTGTCAGAGATTAAATAAATGATAAAAGTCCTCTGCATTTTGCAGAGGATTTTTATTTTCTGGAATAAATCTTAAGCACTCTGCAGGCAAGCGGCTTTTAAACCAAAAGCAAATCCTTTAAATCCTGAATAGGTTAATAGATGAGGTGAGTGATTTGGGAAAGATTAGCGGGAAATTCGAAAAGTTTCTTGATGGGATGTATGGCCGCCATGATGAGAACCAGGTAAAGCATTCAAAATGGATGAACCAGAAGGAAAAGGATCTATTAGATCTTGAAAAATCTGCAGGCTGCTTTGAAAAACGCATGGAACAGATGGCAAATGAAGCAGAGAGATGGATGACAGCTCAGGAAAAGCACCTAAAGTCTTAAATTTCCGCACTTGACCTGCTCATTTGTCCAACCAAAACTGTATCACTGTCATATGCTGTATAGACGAAAGATAGAAGGAGGTGGCTAAGATATGGGTTACGGATACTATGGCGGATGTGGCTACGGCGGAGGTTACCAAGGCGGAGGATACTACGGTTCAACATTCGTTTTAATCGTAGTGTTGTTCATCTTATTGATCATCGTAGGTACTTCTTTCTTCCACTGCTAAGCAATTCTATACGTGATAAAAAGGGAAGTACGGGCATTATTGTCCGTACTTTCCTATTTTAAAAAAGATAAGCACATCAGATACAGAGCTTCATAGGATATATCATCGTAAAGGAGGCAACAAACATGGATAATCACTTCTTTAAAAATCTTGAAAAGAAAACAGGCGTCAATATGAAGGAAGTATTGGATCTTGCAAACTCCCTTCAAAATGCCAATTTCCAAGATGAACAAACCGTCCGCAGCGTCATTCGCCGCGTCTCTCAAATTGCTAATAAACCAGTTAATAAAGAAATGGAAGACAAAATCGTAAACAGCATTGTGAATGGAAAAGAGAAGCTGGACTTTGGAACAATTTCTAAGATGATTAATAAGAAATAAGAAAACGGCCTCTCCAAATCTGGAGAGGCCGTTCCATTAGCGGGTTGGCTGAAAGAATCATGATTTTCCGCTGATTGCCTCAAACTCTAAACCATCAATCCTCTGATAAAGCGTGACGGAATCGCTTTCCGTCCCCGTCTGTATTGAGGTACAGAAACAGACAGAGAAGATTTAGCACGTGTCATGGCGACATACATTAAGCGGCGTTCTTCTTCAATTGGCTTTTCATCGCCTTTTCGGAAGGAGTCCAGGGCGAAATCATGCGGAAGGCCTCCGTCTACAGCACCTAAAATATAGACATGTTCATACTCTAAGCCCTTCGCCCGGTGCACCGTCATCAACTGAACGGCATGGGGTTCCCGCTTTTGTTTCCATTCTTTCGATTTGGCTGTCATATGCTCGACATGCGCAAGAAGTTCTGCGATCGTATCGAATTTATTGGCAAGCACTCTTAAATCTTTCAGATCGTCCGAGCCTTTTTCAATGGCATTCCCTTCATTGCCTCTTTTTTTCAAAAAGTCAGAGAACCCCATATCTTTTTCAATCATATCAATGGCAGCTGTCGGCTTTAATGCTTTCAATTTTGCAAACATAGGGACAATCCGCTTGATTTTTGCCTTTTGAAAAGGCTGAAGGGAATCTAGTTTGGTCAGCGCTTCAACAAATGTGCAATCGTGTGTGATGGAAAAAGCCTTTAAGTCGTTCAGGGCACTCTGTTTTATGAACAGGGCGCTCATCACATGGACGATGGCTGCAGAATCATCAGGGTTCATCCCAAGCCTTAAGTAAGCAAGCAGCCCCTTAACCATTCTCCTTTCGTAAAAAGAAAGGCCTTCCTGTTCAATCGTAAAAGGAATGCTCGATTGAGCGAGCCGCTCGAAAATGGCGCGGCCTGCCGTATGGGTCCGGTACAGGACGGCAAACTCACCCGGTTTTGCTCCGTTTTCAAGCTTTTCCTTCATGTCATTCACAACTAGCGTCGCTTCCTCTTCTTCATCATGAGGAAAAAAGAAGAGCGGAGGTGCCTCATTTTGATATTGTGCGTTCATGGCTTTTTGGTGGCGCTGTTTATTTTTAGAAATAACAGAATTGGCGCTTGAAACGATTTCATGGCTTGACCGGTAATTTTCTGCAAGTGTCACAATTTTCGCGTCAGGAAAATCACTTTTGAAATTCAGAATAAAAGAAGGATCGCTGCCCCTGAATGCATAAATAGATTGATCATCATCGCCGACAACACAAAGCTGATTTGTGTGAGATGACAGCATTTTTAGCAGCTCGTACTGAACGGGATTAATGTCCTGGAACTCATCCACGAGAAAATAACGGAATCGGTTTTGATATTGGGCAAGCAGATCAGGATTTTCTGCTAAAAGCTCGTAGCATTTGATCAGCATATCATCAAAATCGAACTGGTTCTGAGCGCTCTTCATTTCTTCATATTTTTCGTATAGAAATAAGGCCTGTTCTTCCCATTCTGTTTCAGGCTTAATGCCGCGGTTAGAGAGAAACGTATTTTTCCAAAAGCTAATCTGCTGCAGAGCCTGATCGTATGGAAACTCTTTTTCATTTAGACCAAGCTCGCGTCCGGCGGATTTTATGTACTGCTCTTTCTGCCAGTCCCATTTAATTAAGTGCTGACCATTCCATCTTTCGGGATCACTGTGCATCAATATTTTGTAAAAAATGCTGTGGAAGGTACCGCAAACCAGCCTTCCTGATGAAGGCGATGCGGCATATTCATTTAAACGGTGTTTCATTTCCTGTGCGGCCTTTGAAGTGAAGGTGACAAGCATAATGGAGGCTGGGTTTATTTGCTGTTCCTCCATCATGTAAAGAGCGCGTGTGGTTAAAACACGGGTTTTGCCGCTCCCGGCGCCAGCGAGAACAAGAAGCGGACCGTCAATAGTAGTAACAGCTTCAAGCTGTGTATCATCAAGCTTTACTTCCAGAATGCTTTTTGCAGCCGTTTTTTCTTTTGCACGCAAGGGTGTTTGTCCGAGTTTTGCAAGCTGGTAAGGCTTCCAGGCAGTTTCTTTTTTAGGCTGATCCCCGCCTATGGCTCTTTGGGCAGGCATACGGAAACCGTTTGTTTCTTTATAAACGATCTCTTTTGAGGCAGCAGCCTGCTGAATCGTTTCGCTGTATTGTTCACATTGTTCATGTATCGCATGATCAGCATGATAAAAATAAGGTTTTTGTTTGATGCCTAAGTATAGCTTTAATGGCTGATTACAGCATGCGCATGTTACTTTTCCATGAAGGCTTGCTTCATAGACCTGCTGAAAACGTTCTCTGGCCAAGTAAGGGAGCTGTATAAATTCATCTTTAAATTTTCCGCAAATCAACGAAAGTCCTCCCATAATTTCACAGTAAAATGCGTACCTTTATAAATAAAGACACACAAGCTCTATCTTATCAAAAGGAAGCAAAACAAAAAAGGGGAAGGAACATTCGTTTTAGAGCACGAAATAATGGGAATAGATACTGACAGGGGTGATGAAGGTGAGTTACGCAGCACCAATTCTTATAGATCAATATGTGCAGTACACCAATCGGATGGTCAGGCAAAAGCCGGATTATGCAGAATTATCAACTGTCGCGCGAATTGAACTAAACACCAGATCGAGGAAGGAAGAGAAGAAATTTGACCATATGCTGAATCAGTCAAAACGGACAAAGCGGCTAAGTGAGGTTTATTTGAAAACTTTGACAGGGAATGGACGTCTGTTTAACGAATCGATTTGAAAAGACTTAGTCAAAAGGGGTATGTCATGAAATGCATCAAACTAACGGAAAAATGCTTTTATTTTCAAGGTGCCGTTAATATCGGCTATATCATGAGCAGCAATTATGGCATGCTTATTGACGCAGGACTGGATCCTCAAACAGCAAAAAAAGTCTGCAGGCAATTAACAGCCCAAGGCTTTCCATTAAGCCATTTATTTATCACGCATGCTCACGCCGACCATTACGGCGGCGCTGCATATATTCAGGAAAATCATCCAGTTCATACATACGCTTCAAAAGAAGAGGCAGCCATATTAACCAATCCGATATTAGAACCGCTTTATTTATTTCAAGGCAACAAGCCCCTCCCTGAGCTGCGGAACAAATTTCTGGAAGGGGCACCTATTATCATTGATGAAGTGGTAACGGAAGGAAAACACCAATTTGGCGATGTATTATTTGAATGCATGGCATTCCCCGGTCACAGTCTTATGCAGTTTGGCGTGATAGCGGACGGCATATTATTTGCTGCGGACGCCTATTTTGGTGCAGAACAGATAAAAAAACATAAGATTCCTTACATCATAGACGCCGAAGATACACTTAAATCCTTAGAAAAACTTTTAACCATCGAATGTCTCGGAGCGGTGCCGGGTCATGGGAATTATGAGGAAGCGTTTCAAGAAACGGTCAAGCTAAATATAGAGTATCATCATTACGTTCTCTCCGTCCTTTTGGACATTCTCTCAAGCAGTCCTCATACTCATGAACAAGTCATCCAAAAAATGTGCCGTCATTTTGGCGTTAATCCATCATCCCTTTCATCATGGCTGCTGTTTAGAACGGCAATCATGGCATACGCGACGATGCTGATAAAAGATCAAAAAGCCGAAATGGTGATTGAGGATGCCATCCTTTATTTAAAAAGTTAATTCATTTTTTGAAGGTAAAGCCCTTCTCCTTCAAGCCATTCAGCGTATAAGACCTCTTTGTAGGTCTTTATATTTTGCTTCTTGAGCTCTTCCTGCAGCCATTCTTCTGAAAATCCTGCTTCCTGTACATTATCAAGCAGGACTTCACCATCAAGAATCATTGAAAAAGGCAAAATAGCCTTTTCTTGCGACATGCTAAAATCATTTCGCGTCGGCATTTCAAATTCGGGTTTTTTTAAGATGTTTACGGTCCCATCTGTTTCCAGAACAGCAAAAGCTACTTCACTCAATGAAAATGCGCCTCTTGCTCTTACCAGATGCTGAAGCTGATTGAGATCAAGCTTGCTTGCTTTTAAACTCTCACGAATAATTCTGCCCTGATGAATAATAATAGTGGGTCTTCCTTCTAAAAAGGCTCTCGTGTTTTTCCATTTTTGCGTAATAATTTCAAGGAGATAAATAAGAGATCCCCATACAGAAATGGCGAAGAGTATTTTAAGTATGCCGGTATCGGCGTCAAATACGGCATTTCCTACAAGCTCCCCAAGTACTAGAGCAGAAATGAAGTCAAATGTAGTAATTTGGGTAATTTGGGTTTTACCTAAAATTCTTGTTAAAAAAAATAATCCGAAAAAACCAACGATTAAATCAACACCTGTATGTAAAAACTCCATAGCGTCACCTTGTCTCGTATTAGATGAAGTTAGCATGTGCAGGTTTGGCCTTTTTTATTGAAGAAGAAATCTTAAAACATCGGTATTAATTGATGCTGCTGGAATTTAAATTCTAAAAAACAAGACAGCATCAAGTATTAGCTTGTATGAGTACTTAAAAAAGCCTCTCCATGGGATTGAGTACTCAAAAAAGCCAACTCCTTGTTTTTGAGTACTCAAAGAAGGCGTATGATTCCTCAAAAAAGTCAACTTCAGAGTTTTGAGTACTCAAAGAAGGTGAATGAGTACTCAAAAGAGCCAACTTCAGGTTTTTGAGTACTCAAAGAAGGTGTATGAGTACTTAAAAAAGCCAGCTCCAGGTTTTTGAGTACTCAAAGAATGTTTATGAGTCCTCAAAAAAGCCCACTTCAGGGTTTTGAGTACTCAAAGAGGGTGTATGAGTACTCAAAAAAGCAAGCTCCAGGGTTTTGAGTACTCAAAGAAGGTGTATGACTCCTCAAAAGAGCCAACTCCAGGGTTTTGAGTACTCAAATATGGTGTATGAGTCCTCAAAAAAGCCCGCTCCAGGGTTTTGAGTACTCAAATATGGTGTATGATTCCTCAAAAGAGCCAGCTCCAGAGTTTTGAGTACTCAAAGAACACTCTATGGTTTTGAGTACTCAAAGAAGGTGTATGAGTACTTAAAAAAGCCAGCTCCAGGTTTTTGAGTACTCAAAGAAGGTGTATGATTCCTCAAAAGAGCCAGTTCCAGGGTTTTGAGTACTCAAAGAAGGTGTATGATTCCTCAAAAGAGCCAGTTCCAGGGTTTTGAGTACTCAAAGAAGGTGTATGAGTACTCAAAAAAGCCATCTCCATGGGCTTGAGTACTCAAAGAAGGTGTATGATTCTTCAAAAGAGCCAACTTCAGGGTTTTGAGTACTCAAAGAAGGTGAATGAGTACTCAAAAAAGTCAACTCCATGGGTTTGAGTACTCAAAGAAGGTGTATGAGTCCTCAAAAGAGCTCACTCCATGGTTTTGAGTACTCAAAGAAGGTGTATGAGTCCTCAAAAGAGCTCACTCCATGGTTTTGAGTACTCAAAGAAGGTGTATGAGTCCTCAAAAAAGCCAGCTCCATGGGCTTGAGTACTCAAAGAAGGCGTATGATTCCTCAAAAAAGTCAACTTCAAGGTTTTGAGTACTCAAAGAAGGTGAATGAGTACTCAAAAAAACCAACTCCAGGGTTTTGAGTACTCAAAGAAGGTGTATGAGTCCTCAAAAAAGTCAACTTCAAGGTTTTGAGTACTCAAAGAAGGTGAATGAGTACTCAAAAAAACCAACTCCATGGTCTTGAGTACTCAAAGAAGGTGTATGATTCCTCAAAAAAGTCAACTCCACGGTTTTGAGTACTCAAAGAAGGTGTATGAGTACTTAAAAAAGCCAGCTCCAGGTTTTTGAGTACTCAAAGAAGGTGAATGAGTACTCAAAAAAGCCAGCTCCAGGGTTTTGAGTACTCAAAGAAGGTGTATGATTCCTCAAAAAAGTCAACTCCAGGGTTTTGAGTACTCAAAAAAGGTGTATGAGTCCTCAAAAGAGCCAGCTCCAGGGTTTTGAGTACTCAAAGAAGGTGTATGAGTCCTCAAAAGAGCCAACTCCAGGGTTTTGAGTACTCAAAGAAGGTGTATGAGTCCTCAAAAAAGCCAGCTCCAGGATTTTGAGTACTCAAAGAAGGTATATGATTCCTCAAAAAAGCCAACTTCAGGGTTTTGAGTACTCAAAGGAGGTGTATGAGTCCTCAAAAAAGTCAACTCCTTGTTTTTGAGTACTCAAAGAAGGTAAATGATTCCTCAAAAGATCTCACTCCATGGTTTTGAGTACTCAAAGAAACCCTAAGAACAAATAATCACAACAAAAAAACGGATACCACTTGCACAGTGCAATGTAGTACCCGTTTTCTTCTTTATTTTGCTGTTTTATCGCCTTAAAAACTCAACCCGTTAGCTGTTTTTTAAGCTTTTATTTCTTTTACCATCGTAACATGCGGAATGCCTGCATCTAAAAATGTTTCTTTTGAAATGGTGTTATAGCCAAGCTTCTCATAGAAAGGCTCTGCATGTGTTTGTGCATTCAGCTTTAGGGTCTGCATTTCTTTTGAAGCAGCGATCTCTTCAAGTTTTTCCATGATGATTTTGCCTGCGCCTTTAGAACGGTAATCAGGAAGCACGCAAATTCGTTCAATTTTGCCGATGCCGTTCAGGATGCGAAAACGTCCTGCACCAACTGGTTTGTCTCCGTCATATAAAACAACGTGAGAAGCTTCTCTTTCAAACTGATCGATTTCTTCTTCCTCAGGCACATGCTGTTCTTCTACAAATACTTTTGTTCGGACATCATAGGCGTCCTGCAATTCTTCATCTGACTTCACAATTCTTGCGATCACTTACAGACCTTCCTTTCCAAGAAGAAATGTCTCATAAACCGTCCATGATCCATTTTCCAGCTGATAGAGGAGATGGAAGCGGTCAACAGTTTCTTCATGCTGAAAATCTGTCATTTTCAGGCGGCCAAGCACATCTGAATGCTCATCATCAGACAGATTTTGACCAATCGTAATATGAGGAACAAAGGCATATTCAGGCTCAATATGTGAGAAATATTCTCCATGAAGAGCATCATACAGATTCAGGATTTCTTCTGTCGGTTCAACTTTAAGATAAATGACGTTGTTTACTGGTGAAAAGGAACTGAATTTTCTGATAGAAAGTGAGAGCGGCTGCATTCTTTGTGCAATCTGACGCAGTTCTCTTGAAATGTCCCTTAGCTGCTCTTCTGTCGCTTCAAATGGCTGTTTAAGCGTCAAGTGAGGCGGAATCAAAGCGTAATTGGGATCATAGCGCTTTCGGTAAGAGTTGACTGAATCCTGCAGTTTTTTTGATGGAAAAATGGCAATACCGTACTTCATAAGTGTTCCCTCCCATGTATAAATATGTATTCATAGTATATCAAAAATTACGGTTTAAAGCATATGAGCCAATTAGAACATTGTTTTTAAAATCTTTTTCAAAGACGGCTGCCAGAAAGTCCATTTGTGGTCGCCTTCAAATTCTTCATAGACGGATGGAATTCCTTTAGCGTCAATGGCCGCGTGCAGTTTCCTGTTTGGGGCAAGGAAGTCCTGAACTGCGCCGTCAGTCGTTTTGACTTCTGTTTCTTTCGTGCCAATTTGATGATAGACCGATAATAAGGCAGGAGAAGAAAAGTCCTCTACCATTTGCAGAACCGTTTCATCTGAATAAGGTGATTGCATGATTACTTTACCAAACGTATTCGGATAAGTAAGAGCAGTCATAAAGGATACCGTTCCAGCCAGAGAATCTCCGATTAGAGCCCGCCCGGCACCCATTTGATAGGTTGGAAACTCCTTATCCAGAAAAGGAACAACTTCATGAGCCAAAAAGCGAATATAAGCTTTTTGCTTCGGCCCTTCAGGATGATATTTATCACGGCGGTCATGCACGTCACGATACGGTATGCCGACAATGATCACATTTTCAATTTCTTTCTCACTTAACAGCTCTTCTGTCTGCCTTGAGATGCGCCCGAGTCTGAAGTAATCCTGACCGTCCTGTGCAATGATCAGGCTATACTTATAAAGCGGCGAATAATTCTTCGGCAGATAAATCAGGAGCGTTACTTCTTCTTCTAATTCTTTTGAATAAAGCAGCGTCTCTTTTACAATTCCTGCTTTTGCTGTCATCACAAATACCTCCAAAGATGTTGGACGCTGTCACATCCATTATTAAAAACGCTTCCATTTATTTTAGCATGAATTGTGACAAAATTCTTGCTTCATGCACGATTGATTTTTGCTGATACGTCTGAAATGAATTGACGGGCCTCATCCGCATTCAGAAGAATAACATTTGCGTTCTTTGCTCCTGCTGGAACAGGCTGCATAAATGGAAATCGGTAAATCGCCGCATTTGATCCCGCTATGAGAAGAACAAGGATTGTAAAAAGACCCCATTTTGGCTTTGTTAATGAATATGTCATCCGTATTGCCGCCTTTCACTTATAGGATAAATATACCAAGGTAATCTGTAAAAAAAAGACAGTTCATTTGAACACTTTTTGACAGATTTAAACCCGTCATAATTCCTTTATTCCGTACATATTCCTTATAAGAAGACAAGCCTGATAAAGGGAAGGATGCCTGAAAATGAGGAAATCAATTCATGTTACAGCAGGTATCTATGCAGCTGTCTCAATTTCGTTCTGGGGAATTTCCTTTGTATCAACAAAAGCTGTTTTAGTTCAGCTGGAACCTTTTACATTGCTTGTTTTGCGTTTTGGTATTGCATCTCTCTTTTTATTCCTCCTTCTTTTCCTTTTTCGTCAGCCTTTAAAAATAAAAATGGATTATCTCCCTGAGGTTTTTATACTTGCCGTACTCGGAATCTTTGTCCATCAAGTCATACAGGCTGCGGCATTGAAGTCCATTCAGGCATCGGAAGCAGGATGGATCATCTCTTTTTCCCCGATATTCACAGCAGTTCTGGCATCTCTATTTTTAAAAGAAACGTTTACGCTTTTTAAAGCTGCAGGCATGTCAATTGCTGTACTTGGCGTTCTCTTGATTACATCTTATGGACAAGGCGGGTCATTAACCTTTCATGCTAATATGGGATATGCACTGATGATCTTAAGTACATTAAATTGGGCGGTTTATTCCATTCTTATAAAAAAATTAAAAATCCCTTATCCTGCATTAACCATTACTTTTTATACAAGCCTTATTGGTTTTTTGATGACAATTCCATTCTTTATGAGAAATAACGGCTGGGTTCAGCTGACTGTGCTGACACAGGAAAACTGGACTCATTTGCTGTTTCTCGGAATCTTTGTCTCGGCAGTCGCATACTGGTTTTGGGGAAAAGCCCTGGAGGTCATGGAGGCGGCTAAAGTGTCATCCTTTCTTTACTTTGAACCGCTTGCAACTGTTATTGCGGCAGTCATCTTGCTGAATGAACCTTTTTTATTAATGAGCGGGGCAGGCGGTTTGTTGATTATTGCAGGTGTGATGATTGTGAATCGTAAATATTCATAAAAAACCCCTTGCAAAATATTTGATAATGAGATAAGGTTATAAAAACAATTCAAAAAGTTCATACTATTTATTCTTATCCAGAGAGATGGAGGGTTCTGGCCCTGTGAAATCTCAGCAACCGGAAAAGAACAGAGAATGTTCCTGTTCGAACCAAGGTGCTAAATCCAGCAAGCGCAGGTAATAAGCTTGGGAGATAAGGAGAAGCAATCATTCGATATCAACGTCTTCTTCTTAAATGAGGAAGACGTTTTTTATTTTAGAAAAAACAATGGGACGGTGTTGGAAATGTCAGAACGCATTGAAACAATCTTGGCGCAAATTGGAAATCGAAGTGAAAACGTAACGGGAACAGTGAATCCGCCCGTCTATTTTTCTACAGCATACAGGCACAATGGAATTGGGGAATCAACTGGATTTGATTACATCCGCACTGGAAATCCTACTCGGGCGATACTTGAAAAAGCCATTGCAGAGCTTGAGCATGGAGATCAGGGATATGCCTTCAGTTCAGGAATGGCAGCGATTCAGACATTGATGGCATTGTTTAAAAGCGGAGACGAGCTCATTGTATCCTCAGATTTGTACGGGGGAACCTACCGTTTATTCGAACGGGAATGGAGAAAATACGGACTTGTTTTTCATTACGCTGATTTTAACGACGAAAACTGTACGCAGCAGCTGATCAATGAACGCACAAAGGCCATTTTTCTGGAAACTCCGACTAATCCTTTGATGCAGGAAACAGAGGTCAGCAAGATTGCTAAAATAGCCCGTGAAAACCATCTGCTGCTGATTGTCGACAACACCTTCTACACGCCGATCCTGCAAACGCCGATTTTAGATGGAGCGGACATTGTCATACATAGTGCCACCAAATATTTGGGCGGACACAATGATGTGCTTGCCGGTTTGGTTGTTGCTAAGGGAACAGAGCTTTGTGAAGAGCTTGCACAGCATCACAACGCGATCGGGGGGGTGCTTTCTCCTTTTGATTCATGGCTCTTGATCCGCGGCATGAAAACCCTGGCCCTGCGGATGAACCAGCATGAAAAAAATGCCGGAAAGCTTGCAGTATTTCTTGAAAATCAAACAGAAGTGACAGAGGTGCTTTATCCTGGCAAAGGCGGAATGCTTTCATTCAGGCTGCAGAAGGAAGAATGGGTGAATCCATTTTTGAAAGCCTTAAAGACGATCACATTTGCAGAAAGCCTGGGCGGAGTGGAAAGCTTTATCACATATCCAGCGACTCAGACTCATATGGATATTCCTGAAGAGATTCGCGTTGCAAATGGCGTGTGCAACAAGCTATTGCGCTTTTCTGTCGGAATTGAATACGCAGGAGATTTGGAAAAGGATTTAACAGAAGCATTTGAACTGATGAAGGAGGCGGAGAAAGTTGAGCAACGATGATTGGAAATTCGAGACGAAGCTGCTCCACAATCGTCAAAAGGTGCAAAAGGAAACAGGAGCGGTAAGCGTGCCGATCAATCATTCCTCTACTTTTCACCAATTTGACTTTGATGACTATGGAAAATTTGATTACAGCAGATCGGGGAACCCGACACGCGAGGCATTAGAAGAAACAATTGCCGAACTAGAAGGCGGTACCAAAGGATTTGCCTTTGCTTCTGGAATGGCGGCCATTTCAACCTGTTTCTTGCTCCTTTCTAAAGGAGACCACGTTCTAATTACTGAAGATGTATACGGCGGAACATACAGGATCATCACAGATGTATTGAGCAGATTCGGCATTGAATACAGCTTTGTCGACATGACCGATTTGCATGAAGTGGCGTCACACATCAAGCCGAATACAAAAGTTATCTATGTTGAGACACCGTCAAATCCGCTTTTGAAAATTACCGACATCCAGGGCATTACGAAACTTGCAAAAGCAAATAACTGTTTAACATTTTTAGACAATACGTTTTTAACACCAGTCCTTCAGCGTCCACTCGAGCTAGGAGTCGATATCGTGCTTCACAGCGCAACCAAGTTTTTGGCTGGACACAGTGATGTACTTGCAGGACTCGCGGTTGTAAAAGACGAAGAGCTTGCTGCACAGGTAGGGAAACTGCAAAATGCATTCGGTGCGGTACTCGGCGTGCAGGACAGCTGGCTTGTGCTCCGCGGAATGAAAACACTGAACGTCAGACTACAGCAATCATCAGCATCTGCGAGGAAGCTGGCAGAGTACTTGTCTAAGCATAAAGCTGTCCGAAACGTTTATTATCCAGGATTAACGTTCCATCCTGGCCACTCGATTCAGCGTTACCAGGCGGACGGACCAGGTGCCGTGCTATCATTCACATTAGCCGATGAAGACGCTGTCCGCACCCTTGTTAAAAATGTGGAGCTCCCTGTATTTGCTGTAAGCCTCGGCGCAGTAGAATCTATTCTTTCCTATCCGGCCAGAATGTCTCACGCTGCCATGCCAAAAGAAGAGCGGGAGCGCCGCGGGATCTCGGATGGTTTATTGCGCATCAGCGTAGGCCTTGAGGATGCAGACGACTTGATCAAAGATTTTGGGAAGGCCTTGGCGAAGCTGCCTGCACATGCTATTAATAAATTGAGAGCTTGATAGAGTTTAGGACGATTCCTTTGTGGGGAATCGTTTTTTTTTCGTGTTGTATAGAAACTTTCGCAAGACAACTATGAAATGGATGGTCAAAATTATTCCAAATTGGACGGTTATTACATTTGTTCTTAATTGTATAATACGGTAGAGTTTATAAGTAACGCAGATAAGCTGAGAAGCTGCCTGTGCAGATAATGAGGTGTATACCATGGAACTTGCAATAGGTTTAGTGATAATTATTGGAATCGTTTCACTTATTTCCACTTTATTAATAGCTGGAAAAGGAGATAAAGATTATAGGAACGCAGTAAAACGAAACACTTCCAATTTAACTTGGATTTACGTTATTGTTATTTTTATTTCTCTTATTGCAGTAGGCGTATATGTATCATGGTTTGCCTAATTTAGATCATGTCAATAACCTAATGAAGCTATAAATCAGAAGAACGTGATAATAATTTTGTCAGGTGTACATTTCCTGTGGAAAAAGAAGAAAATATTGATTTAGGTATTTAAAGAATTTAGGACACATTATTAGGTTTATAGTGTTTTAAAAGTTCAACTATTAAAGGAAGGAGAATGATAAATATGACTTGGGCAGTTTTGATTTCATTAATTCTAATGAGTGCTCTTAAAATAGTAATAACCTGTATTCCAACGTTTGGTGTTGAATGGCTTCTCAGCAAATTTGAGATTCATTCAAAACTTAGTGACTCAAATTCCACACTAACTATTAATGGGAATTTATTGGAAGGTGAAGAAAAAATTCAAGTTATTAATTATTTTAACGAAGCTACATTTTTTAAAAAATATTATATCTATCCAGGGAGCGAGAAATTATTTTTACATCCAGATAACAGCGGGACTCCAATAGTTATTGATACTAAAAGAGGAAAAAAGGATGTTAGGTTATTTGTATACAGTTACAAAGATCACGTTTATGTAGTAAAACAGTACAAAAAGAAAATAGCCGCCTACAGTCTGCTTTCTGATAGCCTCCAAAAACGTTCGAATTCATTAACAGAGGAAATCGTTTAAAAACTTGGCATAATCCTTCTGCCAAAAAGAGTGCAAATAACTCACCTCAAGCATTCGTGACTAAAATACAGGTATCCGCCTGCCTCTCATTACTGCATCTTAACCGGCAGCTGAAAAAACAGAAAATACATTCTCGAACTTCCAGATGAATGATATTATTTTAGAGAGAGGTGTGAGATGCAGTGGGGTGTTTAGGTTTTTTGTTTAGACTCTTTTTTCTTTTAGGTGCGTCATTTTTTGTTTTGATTACAGGAGTGCTTGCCATTTTTAAGTTTATTGCGATTCCTTTTGAGGGGACCTTCGGTGAATTCCTGCAGATATACTTGATCTGGCTTGTGGGGAGCTACTTTGTTGGATGGTTCATTGAGGAAAAAATGAGAAATGATGATGTTGAGACCGGCAGTTTTTTTATCGATGCATTGTTGTGGTTTAATGTTTTAAATTATAAAATGATCAATCAGATTCTCAGACGGAGACATAATCGGGAAAGCAGCCGTTAAGTTTGACTATAAAAAAAAGATAAGCTATCTTTCTATACATATGCTGATCGGAAAACCGAAGGCCCTTAACATCCACTTGTTAGGGGTTTTTTCTTTTAGGAGGGATTTGTTCATGAACTATAGTTATCTATCACATTTAAGCTGTCCGAAATGCGGGGCGGAGTATTCAGCAGAAACGATTCAGCAGCTTTGCACGTGCGGATCGCCGTTACTGGTAAACTATCATTTGGATCAAATTAAATCTGTTTTGACGAAAGAAGAGGTAAGTCATCGGGAGAACAGTCTATGGAAATATCATGAGCTGCTGCCGGTAGAAAATCCGGACAATATTGTTTCGATGGGAGAGGGCATGACACCGCTGCTTAAGATGGCCAGAATCGGAGGCGAACTCGGGATTCAACATCTTCTTATGAAAGATGAAGGTCTCATTCCAACCGGTTCTTTTAAAGCGAGAGGAGCTGCTGTCGGTATTTCCAAAGCGAAGGAACTGGGTGTGAAAACATTTGCAATGCCGACAAACGGGAATGCGGGTGCAGCGTGGTCACTCTATGCAGCAAGAGCGGGAATTGAGCCGTATATTATCATGCCTCTTGATGCGCCTCTTATTACTAGAAAAGAAACAGCAATATCCGGTGCGAACTTGTATTTAATTGATGGATTAATAAGTGATGCAGGCAAAGTTGTAGCGCAGGTTGTAAGTGATGAGGGTTTTTACGATGCTTCTACTCTAAAAGAGCCATACCGCATTGAAGGGAAAAAGACGATGGGGTATGAAATTGCGGAACAGCTGAATTGGAGTGTGCCTGATGTTATTTTGTACCCGACTGGCGGGGGTGTGGGCATAATCGGAATCTACAAAGCACTTCTTGAATTGCAGGAGCTTGGCTGGATCAGCAAGGACAAGCTTCCCCGTCTTGTTGCTGTTCAGGCTGAGGGCTGCGCACCAATTGTGAAAGCTTTTGATGAAGGCAAAACGGAATCAGAGTTCTGGGAAAACTCGCAGACGGATGCGTTTGGCATTAATGTTCCTAAAGCGATAGGTGATTTTCTGGTTCTTCAGGGAATTTATGATACGAATGGCTGTGCAATTGCTGTTTCTGAAAAAGAGATTCAAGAGGAGCAGTCACATGTTGCTGAATTAGAAGGCTGTTTTATTTGTCCCGAGGGGGCGGCGACTTTTGCAGCGGCACGTATTTTAAGAGAAAGAAACTGGATTAAAGAAGATGAGACAGTAGTCTGCCTGAATACAGGGCAGGGAATCAAATATCCGGAAACTGTTCATGCAGAAGCACCGCTTCTTCGAAAAGGTGAAATGCTGAAACTATAAGCTTCTACTGGCCATGGCCGAAACATATAATTTACCAATGTACAGCATGTCTTGTACATAATCGGCCGTGGGGGTGCTATATGTTAATTGAGCTAAGTGCTGTCGGAGCTGCTTTAGCGTTTATTTGTCTTGTCGGGTATTTGATTCAAACGCTCAGAAGGGGAATGGTTACACTCGAAGAGACTAATGAGACGCTAGTTGAGGTAAGAAAGGCTGTTCATGATTTGACTGGAGAGGCTGAGGATCTGATTCACTCTGCCAATCAAATTACAGTCGATGTGAAAAGCAAGATGAAATCGGTAGAACCTTTGCTTGAATCTGCTCAGGATATGGGCGAGGTCATCCACAGTGTAACGAATACAGTAAAACAGGCGGCAACTGGGTATGGATATGGACTTCCGCCTGTGAAAAACGATAAGGCGCCAAACCGCGAAGTGAAAATTAAGCTAAAATGAAAATTCCCCGGAAAGGGGAATTTTTTAATGGTTATACCGATCCAGCATGGCACGCGCATGTGATAATATCACCTCTATCAGTTCCTGCGGTTCTTCTACGAAAGCATCCCCTCCAAGCAAATAAAAGTATCTCGCCATATAGTTGATTTCATCAATAGGGATTTTGGAAGAGATGCTGCCTGTTCCATCATTATGCAGAGTGATATGATCAGCAAGGGATGGTATGCTCTTGCATTCCCTCACTCCATTTTTGGTCAATTGAACCTTAAAAGGAATCTGTTCCCGCTCTTCCATTTTAGAAACCCATTCTGACAGGTTCGTTCTTATAGATACTTCTGCATCCATGAACTTAATGCCGCAGATTCGGTCCACTCTGAATAATCGGTCTTCCTGATGGCTGTAGTCATAGGCTGGACAATACCATAACCCTTTAGATGCATAAATGCCATATGGAAGAATTTTGCGAAAGGCTTTTCCTTTTTTTCCCTCATATTCTATCTCGATCTGCTTTTGGCTGACGGCGCTGACGAGAACATCATTTAAAAAAGGCGCGGAAACTTTCTGAGGAGGAGTCCAAAAGGAAATGTGATTCTTTATTTCGTTTATTTTCTTTTTGATTGCGTCATTAAATGATAAATATAGTTTATCGGAAGCGGCCTTAATTTCAGTTTGAAACGGCAGGGTTTGGTAGTGCATCAGGTGCTCATATGAAAAATATAAAGCCAGTCCTTCGTCTTCAGTAAAGAAAAGCGGCGGAAGAATGTTATTTTTCAAAACAGTGTACCCCCCGTGAGGTCCTTGTTTACTATATAGAGGCATGCCCCATTGTTCAAGCTCGGCCAAATCACGCTGGATAGTGCGGACAGATACTCCAAACTCATTAGATAATTCGTCTGCCGTTACTTTTCTGTTCCGGTTTATGTAGAACAGGATACTGAATAATCGCTGAAATTTTGACATGTTTTTTTCCTTTCTGATCACGACTAATTTTGTCGTCATTATCTGTTACTATGAAAGCGAAAGTCAATCCTAATTACTAAAGGAGATGTAAATATGAGCCGGAAGATTGTTTTATTCATTGCAATTAGTCTTGATGGATACATTGCACGAAGACAGCACTTAATGCGGGCTTCAACACTAGATAAGTGCTTCAGAACCGAATTTGCAGCACTTAATATGGGCTCCGACACGATATAAGTGCTTCATAACCGAATTTGCAGCACTTAATATGGGCTCCGACACGATATAAGTGCTTCATAACCGAATTTGCAGCACTTAATATGGGCTCCGACACGATATAAGTGCTTCATAACCGAATTTGCAGCACTTAATGCGGACTTCAGCACCAGATAAGTGCTTCAAAACTGAATTTGCAGCACTTAATGCGGGCTTCTACACCAGATAAGTGCTTCAAAACTGAATTTACAGCACTTAATGTGGCTCCGACACGATATAAGTGCTTCAAAACTGAATTTGCTGCACACCAGATAAGTGTTTCATAGCCGAATTTGCTGCACTTAATATGAGATGGGGATATCAGCTGGCTAGATGAGGTTCAGGGTGAAGGGGACAATGGCTATAGTGAGTTTATCGGATCCGCTGATACGGTCGTGATGGGGAAAAAAACGTATGACCATGTTCTTGTTTTAACCAATAATCAGTATCCGTATGAAGGAAAAACCAGCTATGTATTTACAAGAAAAGAAACCAGCACAAATTCAGATATTCATTTTACAAATGAAGACCCTGTTTCGTTAGCTGGAAAATTAAAATCACAGCAAGGCAAAGACATATGGCTTGTTGGAGGAGCCGGACTATTGGACAGCTTTATGAAAAAAAATTTGGTCGATGAGTACATCATCACGACTGCCCCAATTATTTTAGGTGATGGCATTCCGCTGTTTAAGACAAATAATCCTGAAATCAGGCTAAAGCTGAAGAGCACCAGAAAGTTTAGGGAATTTGTACAGAATCATTATGTGAATGTCTGAAAAAACGCATGTAAGCTCCATGCGTTTCCTGAACTTTATACGAACAGAATTTCATCCGTCAAACGATATTCGCTCGGGGTAATGCTCACATATTTTTTAAAGGTAGAGCTGAAATAGTTCGGGGTATTAAAGCCAAGTTCATCTGCAATTTGCTCAATTGTCTGATCCGTATGCCGGAGCATCCAGACGGCGCGCTGCAGCCTGACGAAGGTTACATATTCTACAAAGCTGCGTCCGGTTTCCTTTTTGAAGAGTTTGCAGAAATAAGGGACACTGATGTTAATTTGATCTGCAACAATTTTAGTCGTCAGATCACTTTGACAGTGTTCAGCAATAAAGCTTGTACATGTATTGATTTGAGGATGATCGGTTATTTCCTCAAAATAGCGAAGGGAGAGCCGGTTGTAATGCGGAGTACGTCTTGCTTTGCGTGCTTCCCGGTAAGAATTGGACAAAAGCAAAGGCTCTCTGTAAATGGAACCGACACCTATATATAAATGAATGCCATGTTTATTTTTCAGTACTTCTATACCATGGAGCAATTTGCTTTCGCCTTCCTGCCAAGCCCGAATGGAAGAGAAGCCATGCGGAACCTGGATGAGCATAAGCAAATGTTTTTTGTAAGCAAGAAAAGACGGCTGCTGGCCCACTTGGGAAAAAAGCTCTTTAAAGACTGTCTGAATGAGAAGAGGGGCAGATTCTGCTTTTTCCCTGCTCTGATTGTGAATAAATCCCTGTATAAAGCAAACTGCGTTTGGGACTGAGTTATCAGGAAGATAGGACCGTGCTGCAAACAGCTCTTCTTCTGATTTTACTTCGGCACGGAGCAGTCTGCGCAGGAAAGCTTCTTGAAAAGGAAGGAGACGGGCATCAGTCCCGCGGTCCTGTTCCATCTGCTGAACGATCGAATCATAATTTGTTATGACTGCGCTTTCATTTTTATTGGACGTAATCACTTTTCTTAAGCTTTTAATAAATGTATGTTTTTTGACGGGTTTTACAAGCATGGATTGCAGCTGCAGTTCGATGGCAATTGGAGATGTTTTCAGCATAGATGTGTCAAGAAGCGGAAAGATGATGCAGTCATGGTGCTGTTTTTGCAGCCGGTGAATTTTGACCCAGTCAAATAGCTTGGCAATCTCTACAACGGCAATAGTAAGAGAACCGATTTTATTGCCTTCATCTGTTTGCAGGGAATCCTCTAATTCTTCATGTATCCATGCAGCCATTTTATCTTTTTCTGCTGTTTCTTCCACTATGAATGTAACGTTGTACACGCGTAATTCCCCATCCCTTACAGTATGTCTCTAGTACTAGTATACATGAAATGGTGAATATATTAAATATTTATACATTTCTGATAATTTATTGTAAGGTATGCCGTTTCCTTCTATTGTAAAATACAAGCATGCAGTGAAAATAGATAAAAACAAAGGGGGAACGGATTTTGGCCGCTGAGTTTAAAGACTATGATTATGTAGAAGCAGGGACAGTTGACGTTCGGGAGCTTGCGCCGCTTGATCAGCAGACACGCCACTTGATGAAAAGTGAATTTCGTACAGGTTCGAAACTCACACTGTTTTATTTTGCCTTTATTTTTGCGATGCCGATTCTGAATTGGTTTGCACCCGAGTTTATGTTTTCAAGTTTTTACGGCGGAATGACATATGCCTGGTTTTTTACAGGGATTGTTGCGATGGGAATGGCCTTTATTATTGCTTATATTCATACTGCTTTATATGAGAAGAGATTGAGAAAGAGCCAGACGACAGAAAGCTCCATTCATCCTTCTGACGGAAGAGGTGTCAACTGATGGCTGCTTTATTCGAACCAAAAATGCTGCTCACCATTTTTCTGATGGGAACGATTGTCTACATTACGTATCTTTCAAAGCGGAACACAACGGCTTCTGACTTTTTTGTAGGCGGCCGGAGCTTCGGATGGTTTACAAATGGATCTGCCATCGGAGGGGATTATTTAAGTGCTGCCACATTCCTCGGGATTGCAGGCCTGACGTTTCAGCTTGGCTATGATGGAGCCTATTATGCTTTTTGCTTCTCTATCGGATTGACCCTTCTGGCAATCTTTGTTGCGGGACCGCTGCGCAGATTTGGTGCCTATACGGTTGCGGATTTTCTTGGCTACCGCTTTCACAGCAAACGGGCCCGACTGGCCGCGGTTGCCGTCGTATTGGCTATTTCAGGTTTCTATGCTGCACCGCAATTATTGGGAGCGGCACAAATTTTAAGCATGTTCTTTGGTACAAGCTATGAATTTGGAATTATTTTTACTTGCAGTGTCATGATCTTCTATGTTGGAATCGGCGGAATGAAAGGAACTACTTTAAACCAGGCGCTCGAATTATGGATTCGACTTGGCGCATTTATTTTAATGGTAGTAGCGGCCATTTACGGCGGTTTATATTATGAAAGAATTCTTGCATCCGTTACAGAATTTACAGGAACCATTGCCGGAACTGCAACGTTTGCCCCTGACGGAAAAGACGTTGTTCATGACGGTCAAACTTGGATTGGCACCGGAAACTACTTTCCTTCCTTCTGGCAGACTATTTCCATGACAATCGGACTTGCGTTAGGTACGATTGGTCTTCCGCATATTCTATTGCGCTTTTATACAAACCCAAGTGCAAAGGCCGCTCGTAAATCAGCTCTTATGGCGATCCTAATTGCAAGCGTTTTCTTTTTCTTCGCGGTTTACCTTGGAGCAGTTGGCAGATCTATTTTCTTAAGCGGTTCAGCGGATCCTCAAGTGATGAAAGATCTTGTAGCCGGTGGAAACAACATGGTCATTCCTTCAACTGCACAGGCTCTAGGCGGAGAATGGCTGCTTGGGCTTGTTATTGCAGGCGCATTTGCAGCAGTATTCTCAAACTTGTCCGGATTATTTATCGCAAGCTCTGGTGCTTTGGCACATGATTTATATGCTACTTTTTTAAGAAAAAATATCACTCAAAAAGAACGCGTTATAGCAGGTAAGGTCTCAATTCTCGTTTTAGGCGTTCTATATGGAGCTCTTGGTCTTCTTGTAAAAGAAGCATCAATTGGTCACCTTGTTGCACTGGCCTTTACTGTTGCTGCAAGTACATTTACACCTATCTTCATCCTCGGTATCTGGTGGAGAGGCATGACAGAAAAAGGGGCAATTGCAGGACTGGTTCTCGGGCTGCTTTCTTCCATGTATATGATTTTCTTCCCGACGACACTGCCTGAATTCCTTCAATTCAGAGTACCTGGACTGATTACCGTTCCAATCGGATTCCTGTCTGTTTACATTGTATCGAAACTTGACCGTAAAGTTCCATCTGATGTAAACGACTTTATGAGAAAAGTGCATTCGAAAGAATCTGAGATTGCTTAACAATAATAGGGAAGAGGGCTGAATCAAGCTCTCTTTTTTTGTGGTCATTTTAGATTTGCATAGACCCGTAACCTTATGGACAAGGCGAATTCAGCGATCATGTTCCATTAACGGAGGCGGGTATCTTTTTACTATTGAATAATGAATGGTTAAAAAGGGAATCGAAAAAATCCACATTTTATGCTTGGCGGTCAAACCCCCCCGCGGTGCTTCCAAAACTTGAAAAACTTCTTCAATTGGGAGCTTAAAAAGATACTGTTTGTAAGCTAAGTAGACACCCGCATCTGAATCAGGCTTCTCTCTTTTGCTGGAAAGCTGAAGGTTCTGCCCATTCTGCTTGAGTTCCAGTATCCCAATCATAGCTGAGCGGGGGAGAGGAAGCGCAATGTTCATATAGGTTATTTCATTTGTTCTGTGATACGAATAGAGGGCTACAAAGGCAGTTTCGCCATTTACTTTCCTCACCCATGCCCGGGCAGATTCTCTCTCATCGTGTTCTTTTTTTACCGGATAGATGTTTCCGGTCATTTCAGCCTGCTTGCTTGATACCGGCAGATTAATTTGTTTCACTTGCCGGCTGAATAGTCGGTAGAGGATTGCGAATGGCTTGAACCAGTTGTGCCATTTCACCTCTGCAAGCAGGCGGTATTGATTCGTATTTTCATAAAAGCTGATAATGTCTTTAGACAGTGTTTTCAGAGAAATGTGAGGTTCATAGATTCCCATATTATCTACCAGTCCATCGTATTCAGCTGAATTCTTGTCTGTAATCTTATCCAGTATTTTTTCGCCAATCACTTTTTTTCCTCTGACTTTGCTGATTGGAAAGGCCGCAGCCTCTGGGGCAGAAGGCGTGAAAATGGACCATCCAATCACCCCAAGTAAAGCAAATAAGCCGCAATTCAGGATGCCATGAAAAGTAAGCATAAAGGTAATGGTTACGGTGAAATCTCCCCATGCATTTCCCAGGGCATAAGCCAAAGAAAAAAGAATCGTGATCCCAAGAGATGAAAAGGACAGTCTGATCAGCCATTTCGCTTGATGAAGCGGCACATTAAATGAGAGATAGATCAAACCATAAATGCCAACAATGTAAAATAGGACAGACAATAGCTCAAGCCAGACTGAAAAAGTAATTCCCAGAGCTACTATAATTGGCGATGCAATCAGGATGGAAGTCGAAAGCCGGTAAAATGGAGGTTTATAAATTCTCCCCAAAAACCCTGCAAAAATCGGCAGCAAAAAGGAAGAATAGTGAAAGTGAATGCCTGTAAGCCACCTGATGATAGGGGAAAAGCCAGTTTCAATGTCTGCTGTATGGGCAAAGAACCAGGCACCGCCGACCATTAAGGAAAACAGACCCATATCCACGGAAAACTCCTCAAAATGGATAAAACCCCGGCTTAAAAAACGTGAGCATCCATAAACTGCTGCGATAATCGTAAAGAACAAATAGACACCTGCAAAAAAGACATCAAATGAGTTTTCACCCGTTATTTGCAAGATAAATACAGATGCATAGCCAGGAATCGAAACATAAGGATACAGCTTATAAAACCAGTCCCCTTTTTTCATAACGAGCTGCAAAACAAGCGGAACATAGACAAGCTGTGCTGCTGTAAGCAGTAGAAAATACCATGGACCTGCATGGAAAAGCACGGATAATAGAAATAAAACAATGTGAATAATAGCTATGCTACGAAATTTCATCTGCTGTAAACTCTCCTTCATATGTAAAAACAGTGCCAATGACAGGATTTTTGACTGCAACCTTTATTAAAAAGATATTTCTTTCATCGTCATATGATTCTGTAACCGAGGCCAATCCCTGAAGCATTCTCGGCATGGGAATCTCAAGATTTAATAGAACAAGCCGCTGACATCTGGACTCTATTTTTAATTGCCCGCTATCATTCACATGGAAAGCTAAATCTGAATAGAACAGTTTCGGCTCACCCAGGTAATCTTTAATCAAGTTTTTCTTAGAATCCAGACTCATTAATGCATTGAAGTACCTTTTTTTATTTTTAAAATAAAAGATCCGTTCCCAGTGAACCTGTTCTTCTCCGTTTGAACCAGTGCACGGTGTATTCCTGATCGTAAACGGAATATCTTTCCCATACTCCGGAAACAGGATTTTAAAGCGGACTTCTGCTAAAAAGAAGGGATATAACCATTTAGGACCGCCTTTTATTGTTCTCATCACCCCTTTAGCTGTAAAGGGAACCTCATGCCTTTTTTGAAGCTTGGGATGGAGCCGTTTATACTGATCGCCTAAAACACTTCTATAAATAGACATCGTTATCTCCTACTCTCTTTCTCTTGCAGCTGCTTGCTGTCGGTAGATCCCGGCTTTGGAAAAATCCAATGATAGAAAGGATGAATAAAGCAGCATTGAAGGTAATTGGACTGAATGGATGAACCAGGTTTGCAGGCTCCGCCAAAACGGCTGAAAGCGATAGAAGCGGAAAAACCATGATCTGCACGCCAAATAACCTTCTTTTATTAATCGGCAAAAGCCACAGCAGTCCGAATAGAATTTCAGCTATGCCAACCGCAGATACGATTGAGGAAGCCTGTCTCACTGAAATGGACAGCAAGTTTTGTGTCATAGATACTTCTTCAGGCTGCTGGAAAAGCAATTTAGGCACTGTGCCATGATAGGTCCATATAAAAAAGAAAAGAAAAGAAATAAGCCATGTACTAAAAAAGCGTAAATACTGGGAGGCTGGCGCTTCGTTCTTTTCAAGCCATCTTTTCAGGACATCAAAGCTTAAGGCAGTTGCCCAGCCGATTAACGGCCGAAAGACCATTCCATCACAGAACGTTCCTAATCGGCCAAAGTTCACTTTATAATCGTATTGTGTCAGAAAAACAAGTGTGTCTTGTTTTTGTTTGTACTTCCAGTAACCCTTGCCTTCTTTGATAAGGGACATTTTTTGATCAGTTCCGAAATGAAGGGAAGATGTCCTCGATCCATCTTCAGCATGAAAGGTCCCTGCACTTTTTCCCCATCCTTGGACGCTCTGCCCAAAGCCAATGTTGGTTTTGTATAAAAAATGCTGAGGTTCGTTCTCTTTTTTCGGAAGGTATGTAATCGATGAAAAACGCAAATCCCAGCTCGAATGCAAGTCTGGAGTTTGTGTTGCGTTCCATAGTTTTTCCATGTCTGAGCCGATCAGTATTTCTACGTAAATTGGTTTTCTTTTCATCGTCTTCACCTCACTTTTAGAGTATCATAATCTTAGATGGAAGAATTAGAGAATGATAGAAATTAATTGAAAGGAATGGATCCAATCATGACGAAAATAGGGATTATCCGACATGGACGCACGGCTTGGAATGTAGAGAGAAGAGCACAAGGGAGCTCAGATATTCCGCTTGATGAAAATGGAATGGCAGAAGCAGTGAAGCTCGCGGAAAGGTTAAGCTCTGAGGACTGGAATCTGATTTATGCAAGTCCGTTAGCAAGGGCAAAACAGACCGCGGAATACATAGCAGCAAAGCTTGGAAATCTGCCTATTCAATTCGATGCAAGACTAAAGGAAGTGGATGGAGGTCAAATCGAAGGAACGACAGAAGCGGAAAGAATAAAGAAATGGGGAGCTGACTGGAGGGAGCTCGATCTTGGAATTGAGAAGACTGAAGCTGTCATCAAAAGAGGTCAGTTGTTTTTTGAAGAATTAATAAAGAAGCACCCTGAAAAAAACATTTTGATTGTCAGTCACGGAATGTTTATCTCCCACTTTTTAAGACAGGCGGTGCCTCATTTAGAAATGAAGGATGCACTGAGAAATACGTCGATCTCGACAATCGTCAAAGGGGAAAAAGGGTGGGATTGCGACTTATATAATTGTACAAGGCATTTGTAAGAGCAGTCACCGCAAAGCATAAAATGACAGGATTTAAAGAATCTGAATTGGTAAGATTGGTTCAAGGAGTGAGCGATATGACATGGATTAGGTCAATACAGAAGGCGATTGACTATATGGAAGAACATTTGCTTGAAGATATTTCAATTGAACAGATTGCTAAAGAGGCAAATGCTTCAGCCTTTCATTTTCAGCGGACGTTTACCATCTTAACGGACATTTCTGTTGGGGAATATCTCCGGCGCAGACGTTTAACATTAGCCGCCCAGGAACTTGCAAACAGCCGCTCTAAAGTGATTGATCTTGCCTATAAGTATGGCTATGACACTCCCGAATCGTTTACAAAGGCTTTCAGGCGGCAGCACGGGATTTCACCTAGTGATGCCAGAAAAAGCACGTGTAAACTAAAATTCTACAGCCGCCTGACCATTCAGGTGAGTTTGAAAGGGGCAGATCCATTGAATTACAAAGTGGCAGAACGAAAAGGGTTTGATGCAGTCGGGATTAAACGTGAGTTTTCTTGTGAGAATGAGGAAAATCTGATTGGAATTCCTAAGCTTTGGAATGAAGTAAATCAGGATGGAACCAATGAGCAGCTGATGAATCTGAACAATGGAGAAATTAAAGGCGTGATGGGAATTTGTGTAGCAGGCAGCAACAAGATGATGGATTATTGGGTAGCTGCAGAGTATGACGGTGAACCGCCTGAAGGCCTGTCAAAGCTTACAATTCCAGCGGCAAAATGGGTTGTATTTGAAGTTCATGGCCCTATGCCGGAAGCGATGCAAAATGCGTGGAAGCAAATTTTCTCAGAATGGTTCCCGACGAGCGGATATGAGCATGCCGGCACACCTGATTTAGAAGTGTATTCAAATGATGATCCATTTAGTTCAGACTATTATTCAGAGATTTGGATTCCGGTTAAAGCATAAAAGATGATATAAGATAAACACTCCTGATTTATTTGGAGTGTTTTTTGTAAAAGGGCGAGGCTGTTGCAAATTTAACATCCGCTCACATAATTACGAATCTACTTGCCAAACCATCTTTTCCAAAGCTTTTTAGATTGTGCAGGTTCAGTTATCGTTTCATTTTTGAGTGTTTCTTGAATTTCCGGTGCCCCAAGCGCTCCTGGTTCGTCATCACAGGTTACCTCTGAACTGATTTGCGTTTTTTCTCAAGAAAGGTCCCTCCCTCCCTCCCTCCATCAATTGATATGATTGAGCTTATTTTCTTGTCTGATTATATTCATCCATTTAGTACTGATGCATTTTTTGATACGCATTTTATGATAGTGTTAGATTAAATGAAAATGCGGGGTATTAGGAATGAAACAGGATAAAATTTTAGAAAAGGATTTATATCTGCCAATACAAAGATATTTTTTAAAACAGGGATTTGAGGTGTATGGAGAAGTAAATGACTGTGATCTGGCTGCGGTTAAGGCTGAAGAACTGATTTTAGTTGAACTGAAGCTCAGGTTAAACGTAGACTTGCTCATTCAGGCTGCAAAAAGACAGCGGTATACTGAGCAAGTTTATATTGCTATTCCCAAACCATCATACAGTTTGCGTTCAAAAAAATGGAAGGATCTTTGCTACTTGGTGAAGCGGCTGGAGCTCGGTCTGATTATCGTGTCTTTTCGTCAAGGAAAAGGCTATGCTGAAATGAAAATGGAGCCTGCTTCCTTCGATAGAGGTAAAAGTATGAAGCAAAGCAAGAAAAAGAGAGACAGAATACTCGCTGAAATTGCCGGGAGAAGCGGAGATCATAATGTCGGCGGAGTGAACAAAACGAAAATCATGACAGCTTACAAGGAAAGATGCATTCACATTGCCTGCTGCCTCGAGCGGAAAGGTCAGCTCAGTCCTAAAATTCTCCGAGAAATGGGAACGGGCGATAAAACGCTCTCGATCCTAAATAAAAATTACTATGGCTGGTTTGAGAGGGTAGAGAGAGGGACGTATACCTTGAGTGAAACCGGAAAAAAAGGATTGCTGATGCATGAAGCATTGAGTGAGTACTACTATACTAAGATTGAAGATTAGATCCTGCGGTTATGTGTGCTGCAGGTTTTTATTGTTAGTCTGAAGATTTCTGATTTTAGCAGAACAAATCAGGAAAACGGATTTAATAGTTGAATGACGGCTGAAAATTTGACAAGGTCGGTCTTGGGTGAGAGCAAAATGACATGATGCAAGTAATTATTCGAAATATAGCACGAAAAATCAAAAAAGGAATACAGGCATCTTGTAAAATATGGGTATAGGGACGACGAAGGGTGTGAAGACATGGATACGTATCATCGGATTCAAAATGCAATTGAGTATATTGAAACAAATCTCTTTGAAGATTTAAAGATTCACCACGTTGCATCTCAGGCTTTTTTCTCTCCGTTTCACTTTCAGAGAATGTTTCAGGCAATTTCAGGATTTACTGTTCAAGAATATATTCGAAACAGAAGGCTGTCTGAAGCAGCTGTTCTTCTGAAAAAAGACATACCTATATTACAAATAGCACTCGATTGCCAATATGGCTCGCAAGAATCGTTTACAAGATCATTCTCTGCTTTCGCAGGAATACCGCCATCTAAGTACCGTAAATCACAGATATCCCTAAAGCTGCAGCCTAAAATGAATTTTCTGGATTTCAAGCAAAGGATTAGAGGTGAATTTCAAGTGAACAAGCCTCAGATTGTGAACCTTTCACCTATTCATATCATCGGATGTGAATACAAAACAAACTTAAACAATGATGCCCATTATGAAGAAATACCAGGATTCTATCATGATTTCGGCATGAATGAATACTATATGAAAATAGCAGATAAACTCGCGCCGGGCATGGCCTACGGTATCGCCTGCAGCTTTAAAGATGATGGAGGTTTTTCATTTATCATTGGTGAGGAAGCAAAAGAATCAAATGCTATATTACATGAGCCCCTTATTCATTTTAAAATTCCTGAAGGGAAATACGCGGAATTCAAAGTGAACGGCTCCGCCGACTCGGTTCAAAATAACCGCAGGTACATATACGGCACTTGGCTGCCTCAATCCAATTTTGAACGGAGAGAGGGACCGGATTTTGAGGTAACGGATGTACTGGGCTCAAGCTACCCTGACAAAATGAAGATAAATATTTATATTCCTGTTTATTAAACCAATTCTTTCGAGAAGAATTGGTTTTTTGATGACAGAAATCTGTAAAATGGGTTTAGAGCTGATTTGAGGAATCATACACCTCCAATGGTTACCAGATTCATGTTTTTGCGCAGTTATAGGGAATCAAACGCTCAGTATGATTACCTGGGCCACATAAGGTCACGATTGGAAATTTTTTTTCGAAAGCTTATACACAAATGGTTTGAGATTCTAACCGTATAGTACTATCCTTATAGATAGAACATCGTTTTGGAAAGGAGAGCCATGCAGACTGAAAACAAATTAAACATAACCCTTAAGAAAATAAATAAAGAGATTATAGATCAAAAACAAGAACTGATCCAAGCAATAAAAGGAGAAAAGGGCATCAAATATCCGAATTTCAATCAGTCTAACAGCGGGGAGCTTTCAAATTGGAGAGAAAAATTGGTGAATGTTTATGCTGAAGCGATTTTGCTTGAGAAGCAGGAATCCATTGTTTTCTTAAACAGCTGGGGAAGAGAAACGGCTGATTTGCTGATTGCGATTCAATTTCCGCTGGATCTTGCCATGAAAGAAATCAAGTTTTACCGGGATATGATTGGCGGCATTATTAAAGAACAGGCGAAGGCCGCCAGTTTATCTCTGGATGAATTTTACGAACTGCTTTCTTCTTTTGATCATGTGGTGGATCATGCCATTCATCTGATCAGTGTATTTTATATGAAAAAATACTCAACAAACATTCAATCTGCCAAAAATGCAGTTGATGAGTTATCTGTGCCAATCGTGAATGTATCAGAAAAAATTGGGGTTCTTCCTTTAATCGGAGACCTTGATACACAGCGTGCACAAGTATTGATGGACGTTGCTTTAACGAAAAGTGCTGAATGTGAATATGAGTATTTGATTATTGATTTATCGGGCGTGCCTGTCATTGATACGATGGTGGCACACCAAATTTTCAAAGTGCTGGATGCTCTTCAGCTGCTGGGCGTTGAAACAAAATTGAGCGGAATCCGCCCTGAAATTGCCCAGACTATGATAAGTCTCGGTCTTGATTTTAAAGATGCAAAATCCTTTTCAAGTCTGCATCTTGCCTTGAAATATATAGGATTTGAACAGATAAATGGAGGATAGCCTGACGCGGTATCTCTGTATGGGATGCCGTGTTTTTAATAACGGGCGCATGCGTTTTAAAAGATTCAGCAAAGGGAAATGATTTTAAAGAAAAGGCCGCAGTGAAGGAGTGAAGTAATTGGAGAACTGGATTACGGATTTTATGGAGCAATATGGATACTTTGGCATCTTCCTGATGATCGCATTAGAAAACATATTCCCTCCTATTCCTTCAGAAGTTGTTTTGCCTTTTGGAGGCTTCATGACAACCAATTCCGATATGAATGTGATTGGAGTCATACTCGCTGCTACAGCAGGTTCTGTTGTCGGTGCAGTCATTTTATTCTGGATTGGACTGCAGCTGGATGTTGAACGGCTCGAAAAAATCATTGATAAGTGGGGGCATGTCCTAAGGGTAAAGAAGAAGGATGTCCACCGGGCAGATGCATGGTTTGATAAATACGGCATATGGACCGTCTTTTTCTGCCGTATGATTCCTCTGCTTCGCAGCCTCATCTCCATTCCGGCGGGCATGTCGAATATGAATTTTCTGAAATTTGTTCTATTTACAACCTTTGGAACCCTAATTTGGAATATTGCACTTGTTATGCTGGGGGCATCACTCGGTGAGGCCTGGCCTAAAATCAATGATTATGTAGGTGTCTATTCGTCAGTCATTTATGCAGTCCTTGGAGTTGCCGCAGTTGTATTTATTATCTGGTTTATTCGCAGACGGCAAACGAAGCGTACACAGTAAAAGGATGAAAAAGACCAAATCCGAGTGGGGAGTGGGTCTTTTTTTTATGCAGCCTGAGGCTTACTGTATGTCTGTTTAAATGTATTCATCATGGAAATGTTCACAAGTATTCCAGCAGAGATGCAGAGCAGGATCAGCGATGATCCCCCGTAGCTTACGAATGGAAGGGTAACGCCCGTAATCGGAAGCAGTCCGGCTACCGCTCCAAGGTTGACGATTGCCTGAATCCCGATCATGGATGAAATGCCAATCGCAAGGAGTGAGCCAAATGGATCCGGACAGTTTTTGCTGATCGCAAAGCCTTTTAGCACGATAAACGCAATCAGCCCGATGACAAAGAGTACTCCGAACAGCCCTAACTCTTCACTGATGACTGCCATAATAAAATCCGTATGACTTTCAGGCAAATAGCCATATTTTTGAATGCTGTTTCCAAGGCCGAGCCCGACCATGCCGCCGCTGCTGATTGCATAGTAGGAGCTGACCAGCTGATAGCCTGAATCGGCGATATTTTCAAAGGGATCCATAAAACCTGTAAATCTCGACATCCTCTCAGATGAGAAGACATCTGCTAATTTATTTGTGACAAATAAAAGCAAAAGCCCGAGCGTCACTGCAAGCGCTGTAAAGGCCGATAATTTAATAAAGCTTTTTAACGTAATACCGGAACAAAGAATGATGATCGCTGCATTCAATAAAATGATGAGTGCTGTTCCAAAATCGGGCTGAAGCAAAATCAAAATAAAGATCACCACAACAAAAATAACAGGCGGCAAAATGGCGTTGCCGAAATCATCCATATATCTCTGCTTTTTTGCAAGCAGAGCTGATAAATAAATAATCACCCACATCTTTGCAAACTCTGCGGGCTGAATAGCTGCTCCGCCGAATTTCACCCAGCTTTGAGCATTTCCAGCTGTATGCCCAAAAACGATGACAAACAATAAAGAACCAATGGATATGTAAAATAAGAGCTTAATCATTTTTTTCTGAAAAAAGATTTTATAAGGGAAAAATGATAGGACAGCAAACATAATGAACCCTATCAGCAGAGAAATACTCTGTTTTTTGAAAAAATAGCTGCTCGTCACATCGTATCTTAAGATGGATGTTATCACACTTGAGCTGTAAACCATAAGGAGCCCGAACGTACTTAAAATAAAAATGGCTGCTATTAATGAATAGTCGTAAGATTTAAGAATTCTGATGAACATGGTTGTGGCTCCTCTATTAAATTGGTGTGCAACATAGTAGATGTACCCAAAAAATTTGATGGAATAACCTTATAAAGGCGTTTTTTTAAATAATATATGAAAATCTTCGCCTGAAAGCAGGAGCAGTTTAAGAGAATCGCTGAAAAGGCATCCTTTTTATTTATCGGAAGACATACAGATAAATTAACAATCTAAGCTGCATTCATGAAAAATCATAATGGTGGGGAAGCCCAATGTGAGAGCCTGCCCTAACCAGTCATAATGTTCATTGTTATATAACACATTCTCTCATTTGTGCTATAATTACTGTGAAAAATAATTGAATATTTCGACTAAAAGGGGATGAAGAGATGAAGGTGCCATTGCTGCTGCCCCAGTTTTTGGATCGGGCTGCCAAGCTTTACGGGGAGAAAACAGCTGTGATTGATGAGTTAAAAGAATTTACATATGCAGAAGTAAATGAAAGAGTCAATCAGCTTTCGCGGGGGCTAAGGGAATTAGGGATTGAAAAAGGGGATCGCGTTGCGTATCTTGCACCAAATTCTTCTGAAATGTACGAGGGGTTTTATGGGGTTCTTCAGCTTGGAGCTGTTATTGTTCCTCTGAATACAAGGCTGATTCCGGATGATTATGTGTATATATTAAATCACAGTGAAACAAAAGCATTGTTTGTTGATCATGAACTTTATTCACAGATTGAGCCTGTTGCAGATCAATTGAAAACCGTTAAAACCATTATTGTCCACGGTCTTGAAATCAGTGGGGACGGGCTGGTTGCTTATGAGCAATGGCTTAGTCAATATGAAAAACATGAAATCGACCGTCCTGAGATGGAGGAGGATGATCTGGCAACTCTCCTTTATACGAGCGGGACAACCGGAAAACCTAAAGGTGTCATGCTGACACACCGCAGCAACTATTTGCATGCACTCGCTTCGATGCATCATCTTCGGGTTTCTGATCGGGATGTTCTTCTGCATGTTCTTCCAATGTTCCATGTCAATGGATGGGGATCGCCATTTTATTACACGGCAAATGGCGCGACACAGGTATGTCTTCGAAAAGTGCTGCCGGCCGATATTTTCAAAAAGATAAATGACTATGGAGTAACCGTCATGCATATGGCTCCAACTGTCCTAAACAGCCTGCTTCAGTTCTCGGAAGTGAACGGCTTCACAAAACAGCCGCAGGATATCCGGATTGTCATAGCAGGATCTGCCCCGCCGCCTGCATTTGTGAAGCGGGTCGAAGAGGAATTGAAGTGGGAGTTTATCCAAGTCTATGGCATGACTGAAGCATCCCCGC
This sequence comes from Metabacillus dongyingensis, assembly GCF_019933155.2. Taxonomy (NCBI): domain Bacteria; kingdom Bacillati; phylum Bacillota; class Bacilli; order Caryophanales; family Bacillaceae; genus Metabacillus; species Metabacillus dongyingensis. The sequence continues at coordinate 1,282,474 of NZ_CP082944.1, forward strand.
TAATTACAACTTCCATTATTCGTGATACACAGGAGCGTCTTTTGCCGGAGGAAAAATATCGTTTAAAAGCAAAAGCAGGCTATCAGTTCATTGGAAGCGATGTGAGAGTTTTTAATGAGCTTGGCGAGGAAGTTAAGCACAACAGTCAGGAAATCGGTGAGATTGCGGTGCGCGGAAACGGTGTAATGGAAGGCTATTGGAACAATCAGGAAGGAACGGATGAAGTCATTCGCGGCGGCTGGTACTATACCGGTGACATGGCTGTTGTGGATAAGGATGGCAACATTGAAATTGCTGATCGAAAAAAAGATATTATTATCAGCGGAGGAGAAAACATTTCTTCCATCGAAGTAGAAGGCGTCCTGTATGATCACCCTGCAGTGCAGGAGGTCGCTGTCATTTCTGTTCCCCATGAAAAATGGGGAGAAACGCCGCAGGCCATAGTCGTCATAAAGGATGGACTGCTGACAAGCGAGGAAGAACTTATCGCCTTTGCGCGCAGCAAGCTAGCCCATTTCAAAGCTCCGACGAAAGTGATATTTGCAGATGAGCTGCCTAAAACGGCATCAGGCAAAATTCAAAAAGTTCATCTTCGGAAGGAATTCTGGAAGGAAAAAGAGAAGTTTGTAAACTGAAAAAAGAGGCGTGCAAGATCAAATGAAAACCAGGGAAACCTGGTTCTTTTTTAAGGAGAAAAGGGGTGAAACATGTTTCCAATCCTTTTATTTATGTTCGTTTTTGCCTCTGGAGCGGCTTACATGGCAGCCATTTATTATAAAAAAGAAACATGGATGTATGCACTGAAGCCAGGAACGATGCTTTTGATCATTGGAATTGCCTTAATTAATTTTAAAGCCGCAGGAATTTACGGAATACTGGTTGTCTCGGGATTGCTATTTTCGCTTTCAGGCGATGTTTTTCTCATGCTGCCTGCTGATCGTTTTTTGCAGGGGTTAAGTTCTTTTTTTATAGCTCATGTTCTTTACACTGCGGCTTTTATCTCTGAGTGGGCAGAAGGTGAAAGCAATCCCCTTATTTGGAGTGTGCTGATTGTCCTTGCGCTCCTCTTTTTCCGCCTTCTTTTTAAAGGAGTAAAAGAAAAAGGCGGGATTGCTATGATCGCAGCTGTTTCGCTGTATATAACGGTCATTACTCTGATGACCGGGACGTCTTTTTTCAGCGGACAAGTTCTGATCATCGCAGCAGCATTATTTTTTTACCTATCAGATGCAGTGCTGGCATGGGACCGGTTCAGGAGTTCTTTAAAATACAGGGATTATCTGGTGATGAGCACTTATTTTCTGGCGCAGCTTCTATTTGCTGTCAGTGTCTATCTTTTTAAATAAGAAAGGGTGATTGAAATGAAAGCAACAGATGAAATCTTATCAGTATGGAAGAAATTTGATGAATTTCCGATGGAAACCCTTACTAAGGTATGGTATTACGGGAAAGCCGGTTCAAAAAAGCAGAGAGATCTTTCGTTAATTAAGGAACACAAGGAGCAGTACGGCATAACAGGCAACTGTTTTGATTTATCAATTTGGCTGCTGGATGAGTTTGCAAAAGGAGGAATTGATGCTTACCCTATTGGAGTAGATCACGCTGCTGTGATCGCGCTTGATGAATCGGGCAGAAGATATTTGTGTGACTTGGGAGATCAGTGGCTGAATCCAATTTTGATTGACGCCAATGCACAGGATTTCACAACTGAAAAACTAAAGGGATTTTTTCCTGCAGCAGAAATAAAGGTGGAACCGGACGGAGATGATGTGAAGATTACTTACTATCGTCCGAACGGAAAGTGGTCCGCACAAATCTATCAGACTATACCAATCGATCGAACACTGTTTATGGCAGCAGCTGAACAATCTCAGAATACAATCAAGCGGGAGCCGCTTTTAGAAAAAAGAATTGAACTTGGAAATGAAACAGCTCATTGGGAATTTTATAATTGGAAAAGCTTTTTAAGCACCAACAGCGGATTGTTTGACGACCTGGATGCAGAAACCATAGATGAATGGGCTGATCGAATTCATCAAAAAACGGCGTATGATAGAGACTTTCTATTAGAAACATTGATGATTTATAAAAAGATGGAAAAATAGCTGCGTGTTCCCCTATTTTTGTTATATATATAATGGAAATTTATAAAGAAGAGAATTGAGGGGTCTTCAAAAGATGGATAAAGAATTACTTCGTATTTATGATGAGAATCACAATCCAATAGGAACAGCTGCCCGCTCAGATGTCCATAAGTCAGGCTACTGGCATGAAACCTTTCATTGCTGGTTTGCGGGAAGAGAGAATGGCAGGGTGTACCTCTATTTTCAATTGAGAAGCAAAGTGAAAAAGGATTACCCCAATTTATATGATATTACGGCTGCAGGCCACATTCTGGCCAATGAAACGATTGAGGATGGAACTCGGGAGGTAGAAGAGGAAATCGGCATTCGCCTCTCCTTCTCAGATCTAGTCCTGTTGGATGTCCTGAAGTATAGTGTATCTCAAAAAGGGTTAATTGATAATGAAATTGCATATGTGTTTTTTTATCCATTTAATCAGCCTTTTGAAAGATTTACCTTGCAAAAAGAAGAAGTAGCGGGAATGGCTCGGGCAGAATTGCATTTAGTTAAAGACCTTATGGCTGGGAGAAGAACTGGTCTTCTAATGGACGGTTTTGAAGTGGATCAGGCCGGAACTAGAAAAAACGTGCAAACAAAAGTAGATAAATCCAGATTCGTGCCTCATGAAGATGCCTATTATGAGAGAGTTTTAGAATTGATTGAAGATGAGATGATGAGAAAGTAATAGGGAAATAGAGTTTGAAAAAAATCTATGATTTTCTGAAACCTTTTCACTAAATCTTTCGTATTTACATATTAGAGAGGAAAACAAAACAAGATGATTCCAGTTTGGGGTGTGGTTTTAACTGGTGTGCCTGCACTCATTTTGTTTTATTTTGCGATGGGAAGTAATTGATCAGGTTATGATTTGAAGCAGCTCGTCTGTCATGTATGCTTTCTTACTATTCCGCAGGGCAGGGAATTGGGAAATGCAGCTTTGAGGGTAACGTGCACCCCAAGGCAGTAAGCCTATTTAGATAGGAAATACATAACGACTGCGATCAGCAGTCTTTTTTTTAAGTATTAATGAAATAATATCGTATGCAGCGTCAATGTCTTGCAGCGCCTAGATCCTCGGTCAGAAGGGTTCCGCCATTATCTGACTGCCGGATCTGATCAAAGCGCTTGCGCTTTTCTGCACCTTATTGTGATGTGAGAGGGTTTGCGAAAAATGGAGAAAAACGAACATCCTTTTGATTTTAGTCTGGTTTTCATTTTATTTTTATTTTCGATCATCAGTTTTCTATCAATCAGCACGGCTCAGGAATTCGGACAATATAATGAAAATTTTCTTGTGAAGCAAATTGCCTGGTATATAGTAGGCTGCGGAATTATATTGGCAGTCATGTATTTTGATATGGAGCAAATTGAGAGAATGCAATGGTTTGCTTACGGATTTGCCATGCTTCTGCTTATCTTTTTGATTCTCGCGCCAGAATCGATTGCAAGGCCGGTAAACGGAGCGAAAAGCTGGTTTCAGATTCCTGGTATTGGCTCCCTGCAGCCGTCTGAACTTTCCAAAATCGCCCTCATACTTACACTCAGTCATCTTATTTCAGCACATCATGAGAAATATGGATTAAGAGATTTGAAATCAGATTTTCTCCTATTAAGCAAAATGGGTCTCGCAACATTTGCTCTGATTGCGATTATTATGCAGCAGCCTGATTTAGGGACGTCACTTGTGCTCATTGCCATTTTCAGCGGGCTGATTTTAGTTTCGGGCATTTCGTGGAAAGTGATTGTCCCTATCTTCCTTTTTATGAGCACTGTTGGATGTTTGCTAATTTATTTCATTGTGTTTCAGCCAGATATTCTGAGTATCATCGGAGTCAAGCAATATCAGCTGGGACGAATTTACGCATGGCTCAGCCCGGAAGAATTTAAAGAAGGGGACGGGTATCACTTGTATCAGTCCATGCTCGCGATTGGATCCGGATTGATTACAGGAAAAGAAGCAAGCTTAGGCAATGTCCATTTGCCGGAGGGGCATACCGATTTCATTTTCAGCGTCATCGGAGAAAAATATGGTTTTGTCGGAGCAAGCTTTGTCATCAGCCTGTATTTTCTTTTAATCTATCGAATCATCAGCCTTTCACTTGATGTGAAGGACCCTTTTTCTTCGTACATATGTACAGGAGTGATTTCAATGATTGCTTTTCATGTATTTCAAAATGCCGGAATGACGATCGGCTTGCTGCCGATTACCGGAATTCCTCTTCCATTCATCAGTTATGGAGGAAGCTCAATGATCAGCAACATGCTTGCACTGGGGCTCGTTTTCAGTATAAGCTTCCGGAATAAGAAGTATTTTTTTGATCGTGAATGAAAAAAATCCTCCTTCGAATCAGGGGGATTTTTTTTATGAAACAATGCAAGATAATTCTTTTGATCAAAAGAAGGAAAGCCAGTCCTCTTTACAGAAGTTTAAAAGCTTACGATAAACCCAGAAAAGGAATGAATAGTTTTGAATAAACGCAACCCCTATTTTCTTCTTGTTCTTGCGACAATTTTATGGGGAGGGAATTTTGTCATTGGCCGTGCCATAACAGAAAGCATGCCTCCATTTACCCTCTCCCTGCTCAGGTGGTGTACAGCATTCATCATTTTTCTGCCCTTTGCATGGCCTCATTTAAAAAAAGAGCATGCACAATTAAAAAAGAACTGGCACATCCTGATTTTAATGTCTATAACAGGAATTGCAGGATTTAACAGCCTGCTTTATCTTGCGCTGCATTACACAACATCCATTAATGCTTCATTAGTAAATACGTCAACTCCGATTGTGATTTATATCCTGTCTTTTTTTACTCTCAGGGAGCAGCTGAACAGAAATCAGATGATCGGAACCGTTCTTTCACTTGCGGGGCTATTTTTTATTCTTTCAAAAGGATCTCTTGCAGTTCTTGTAAATTTCTCTTTTAATTTTGGAGACTTCATTGTCCTTGCCGCAGTTGTTTGCTGGAGCATCTATTCCATTTTAATAAAGCGTTATACAGGAATTTTACCTGGATACAGTACATTTCTCGTTTGTATAGCTGTCGGTATTCTCGTACTGCTTCCGTTTGCTTTTTATGAGACTTTCATTTTAAAGATTCCTATCCTGTGGTCAAGTTCTTCGGTTTTCACCATTTTATACACAGGAGTTTTTGCATCTATTGTTGCATTCATCTCCTGGAATACGGCTGTTGTAAGAGTAGGAGCAAATAAAGCGGGTATCTTTCTGAACTTGATTCCGGTCTTTGCCGTCATATTTGCTGTTTTATTTATTGGAGAAAAAATCATGTGGTATCAGCTTGCAGGGGGGCTTTCTGTCATAGCTGGAGTCTACCTTTCAGCAAGAACAATTCCGCTTGGGAAAAAGGAGAAAAAGATATTTTTAGGAGATAAGGGGTATGACAGGTGAAAAAAGCGGGCCGTTTTTTTCACGGCTTGGCACCTCTTATCTCTCTATTCGCCCTTCTTGAAGGCACCGTTTTTTCTAGTTTCATGATATATGACTGCATTCTAATCCAAAGTGGGCCATTTTGTATAAGAAGGCCAGTAAGAATAATAAACTCTTATCGTTAGACATGTAAAAATCTAAAATAAACGAGAATGATTCCTAAATCTGCAAGCATGTGAGAAAGTACGGCAGGGATCAACGTCTGGAATTTATGGCGAAAATAACCCCAGACCATTCCTGCCAGGAAGACTGGTATGACACCTAGAAGGTTAATGGGCCAATTAAACAAAGAGATTAGAGACAGCATGTGATAAAGGCTGTAGAAAAAAGATGTAATCAGGAGCGTATTAAAAATATTCATTTTTAGGATCAGATTGGCATACATGAATTCCCGCCAATAAATTTCTTCCAAAAGAGGATTGACGATCAGCAGGATCAGAATTAGCATGATTTGATGCCCGCCAGTAAAATTCCAGTCTATTAACAGCTTCTGAAGCTTTGCTGAATCAAAAAAGGTTTCAGAGAAAGCTGATACTGTGCCAAAGATTATGGCTAAAAAGATGATGCCAGTAATAAAACCAGTCAGCAAACCTTCTTTTGAGAATAATAGATTTCTCTCAGATTTAAGGCATTGACGGATTCTGGCGCCGGAGATCAGCAGAAGCCAGCCGTAAAACAGAAAAAATGTCAGGGGAACACTGTTTAATCCGTGCAGTCCCAAAGCAATCATGATCGTTGGCCCAATAAGAAGCAGCATGGATTTTAACACCTCATCACCTCTTCCAAATGCGTTCCATTTCTTCTTCTGGTTAAAGATGAAAAACACCTTCAAACAAAACCTTTTCATTTTTAATTTTGATTTATCTTAAACCTGTTTTATTAACAAAATACTGACAAAATTAGCGGGAAATCTTCTTTATTCGACAAATTTCACATCTATTCTTGCAATGTTTTCTTATTTTATGGCTTCCGCTGTAAACAGGAGTCGATATTTTTAAATATCTTTCAAGTTCTATCTGGGGTAATATAAACATACTTCCTAGTTTCTAGTTTTTGGGAGGGATCATTATCATCATGAAATCTGCGGAGGGATCTGTATGAGTGTTACATTAGAAGTGAGGAAGATTGAAAGTTATGCTGAGTTGACAGATGAGATTTTGCTTGAACTCGTTCAAAAAGGAGATTCAGAATCGACCGACTTTTTAATCACCAAATATCGCAATTTTGTCAGGGCAAAAGCGAGCAGATATTTTCTCATAGGCGGAGAACGAGAAGATATCGTGCAAGAAGGAATGATTGGCCTATATAAAGCCATTCGTGACTTCAAAGTGGACAAGCAGGCTTCATTCAAGGCGTTTGCAGAATTATGCATTACCAGACAGATCATAACGGCCATTAAAACAGCCACCCGTCAAAAGCACACCCCTCTTAATTCCTATGTCTCTTTGTACAAGCCTCTTTTTGAAGATGATAACCACACGCTGCTCGACGTGATTCCAGGAACAAAAACAATGGATCCGGCAACCTTGATCATTAATCAGGAAAAAGCGCTGGATATTGAAATGAAAATGGCCGAAATGCTGAGTGATCTGGAAAGAAAAGTACTGGCCCTTTACATGGACGGACAATCATACGTTGAAATCTCCGAAGAGCTGAATAAGCACGTTAAATCAATAGACAATGCTCTCCAGCGGGTAAAGAGAAAACTCGAAAGATACATGGAGATGCGGGATTACAGCCTGATATAAAGATAGATATCAGAATAGCGTGAAAATGGACGGCATGACTTTAATCGGTGATGCTTTTTGTTTTGTTTGTTTTTTTCAGATATTAAAGAAATTGGCAGTCTTGTAAAATGTAAATAATAGATTATAAAATGAGAGGGTTTGATGAGGATTTATGGAAATACTGCTTATATTCAATGCTGGAGCATCCAATAAATTTTGGAAGATAAAAGCAGAAGAGAACTCCTATACAATTACATACGGTAAGATAGGCACAGGCGGAGCAGTCAAAACTAAAACATTTGGGTCTGCTGAGATTTGTCAAAAAGAAGCTGAAAAACTAATACAGTCTAAGTTGAAAAAAGGCTATATTCCTTCTGAGGAAAGCGAGGGGATTATAAAAGAAAGCGCCATGATAGATAAAGCGTTTTGGGATCTTTTGAAATGGGTTAAAAGCAAGGCTGAAGATAGTGAAGAGCAAATAGAGTATCTGATTGACTATTTATCCAAATTGAGTGTGAAAGACCTGATTAAATTTGATTCTATTCTAAATCAGTACATGAACAAATCGTACACCTCAGACCTGTGGGCTGCTGCCTATACCATTTTGGGCGGATGTTCTGATGATTGTTTTGACTATTTTAGAGCATGGCTTATTTTTCAAGGAAAAGATGTTTACGATAATGGCAATAAAGATCCAGAAAGTCTTATTCCTTTCCTTATAAAAATGGAAGAACTTGATGATCTGCCGCAGTTAGAGGATTTATTATCTGCGGCATGCATGGCTTTTGAAGAAAAAACTGGTCACGATGATGAAGCCTATTACGATCTCTATGAACAGCTTGCAGGGTTTGAGGAGCAGCCTGAATTAGAATTTGACTGGGATGAAGACGATGAGGAAGGTATGAAAAAGAGGTTTCCAAAGCTATGGGAACGATATGGTGAAGTACCGGTCGAATGGTAGAAAAGCTTGCGGCGTTATAAGAGCCGCAAGTTTTTTTATTGTCGGGCAGATAAGGTTTCAGGCTGTACTTTGAATTCTTTTATGTTCTTCAACTGATCCACAATCATAAAACTGACAATCACCAGCAGCAGCCATAAGCTGATTTTTCCGATATGGACAATTTCCCAGTGTTCTGATTTGGATTACCCATGCCCCAAAGAAAGTCGTAATATTTTCTGCTGTCCAAATGAAGAATCCTATTAGAAAAAAGAATAATGTAAGCGGCATGGAATAGACAGTTTTTTTTATTGTGAAAGATACAAAAGACTTTAGGAAAACAAGAATGATCAGAAGTGAAGGGGTAAATATCGTGCCTCAATGTTATCTCAAGATCCGCACCTGGCATTCGGATCTGCCTTTCGAAGCGGTCTCACTTTTCTTAGTATGGTTGAAACGAATTGGGAAGTATATATAATTAAGCGATTTTCTTATTGGACAATTGTAAAATAATTGCTTGACTTCTTTTGGTTACGAAAATATAATTACTTACATAAAGTAAGTTGAACTATTATCATATTAAAGGGGGATTCATTTATGGAGTTTCATCAGCATCCGCATACGTATGTAGGTCAAGTCAGCATTAAAGTTCAGGATTTAAACAGGGCTCTAACGTTTTATCAGGATGTGATCGGCTTTAAAATTCTTGATCAAACTGAAAGGCATGCTAATTTAACAGCTGACGGCAAGACTGTTCTTCTGTCGCTTGAACAGCCGGAAAATATTTCACCTAAACAGCCTCGAACAACTGGGCTTTATCATTTTGCTCTGCTGCTGCCTAACCGGTCAGACTTAGGCAGGGTGCTGCAGCATTTGGTTCAGATCAGCTATCCTATTGGAGCATCCGATCATTATGTGAGTGAAGCCCTTTATTTAAATGATCCGGACGGCAACGGAATTGAAATTTATGCAGACCGTGCAGCATCAGAGTGGACATGGCAGGATGGTCAGGTTTCCATGGCTACAGAACCGCTTGATGCTCAAAGTGTTCTGGCTGAAGGGAAGGGTGAACCATGGACTGTTCTTCCTGATGAAACAGTAATGGGACATATCCATCTGCACGTATCTGACTTGAAAGATACAGAAGAATTTTATGGAAAAGGTCTGGGATTTGAGGTTGTCACCCGTTACGGCAGACAGGCTTTATTCATGTCAACAGGCGGCTATCATCACCATATCGGTTTAAACACATGGGCTGGAGAAGGTGCCCCTGCTCCGTCCGAAAACAGCGTCGGGTTAAAATGGTTTACACTCGTCTTTCCGGATGAAGAAGCAAGAACTAAAGCTATTCAGCAATTAAAGCAGACAGGTGCAGACGTCTTGGAGGAAAACGGCGAGCTGATCACGGCAGACCCTTCCGGTAACCGGATTTTATTAAAAATTTAATCACTGCTGCAGTCTTATTGGTGATGGCACCGGTAAGGCTTTTTTTTTGTTTCAACTGAGAATAATGATTAAAGTTTGATTTGCAATGATTAGACTTAGATTTTCACTGATAGAATCTCTATTTTTACTGATATAAGAGCTATGGAGCACTAAAATTGGGTAAAAGCTGAAAAAAGTGTTCCAAAGTAGCAGAATGGAGCAGCAAAATTGGTTGAAAGCTGAAAAAAGTGTTCCAAAGTAGCAGAATGGAGCACCAAAACCGGGTAAAAGCTGAAAAAAGTGTTCCAAAGTAGCAGAATGGAGCACCAAAACCGGTTGAAAGCTGAAAAAAGTGTTCCAAAGTAGCAGAATGGAGCACCAAAATTGGGTAAAAGCTGAAAAAAGTGTTCCAAAGTAGCAGAATGGAGCACCAAAATCGGTTGAAAGCTGAAAAAAGTGTTTCAAAGGAGCAGAATGGAACACCAAAATCGGTTAAAGTCTGAAAAATGTGTTCCAAAAGAGCAAAATAAAGCACTAAAACAGATTAAAGGCTGAAAAAAGTGTTTCAAAGTAGCAGAATGGAGCACCAAAATCGGTTGAAAGCTGAAAAAAGTGTTCCAAAGTAGCAGAATGGAGCACCAAAACCGGTTGAAAGCTGAAAAAAGTGTTCCAAAGGAGCAGGATGGAGCACCAAAATCGGTTAAAGGCTGAAAAAAGTGTTCCAAAAGAGGCAGAATGGAGCACCAAAACCGGTTGAAAGCAAAAAGTGTTCCAAAGTAGCAGAATGGAGCACTAAAATCGGTTAAAGGCTGAAAAAAGTTTCAAAGGAGCAGAATGAAGCACCAAAACCGGTTGAAAGCTGAAAAAAGTGTTCCAAAGTAGCAGAATGGAGCACCAAAACCGGGTAAAAGCTGAAAAAAGTGTTCCAAAAGAGCAGAATGGAGCACCAAAATCGGTTAAAGTCTGAAAAATGTGTTCCAAAAGAGGCAGAATGGAGCACCAAAACCGGTTGAAAGCAAAAAGTGTTCCAAAGTAGCAGAATGGAGCACTAAAATCGGTTAAAGGCTGAAAAAAGTTTCAAAGGAGCAGAATGGAGCACCAAAACCGCTTGAAAGCTGAAAAAAGTGTTCCAAAGTAGCAGGATGGAGCACCAAAATCGGTTAAAGGCTGAAAAAAGTGTTCCAAAAGAGGCAGAATGGAGCACCAAAACCGGTTAAAGGCTGAAAAAAGTGTTTCAAAGGAGCAGAATGAAGCACCAAAACCGGTTGAAAGCTGAAAAAAGTGTTCCAAAGTAGCAGAATGGAGCACCAAAATTGGGTAAAAGCTGAAAAAAGTGTTTCAAAGGAGCAGAATGGAACACCAAAATCGGTTGAAAGCTGAAAAAAGTGTTCCAAAAGAGCAGAATGGAGCACCAAAATCGGTTGAAAGCTGAAAAAAGTGTTCCAAAGTAGCAGAATGGAGCACCAAAACCGGGTAAAAGCTGAAAAAAGTGTACCAAAGTAGCAGAATGGAGCACTAAAATCGGTTAAAGGCTGAAAAAAGTGTTTCAAAGGAGCAGAATGAAGCACCAAAACCGGGTAAAGGCTAAAAAAGGTGTTCCAAAAGAGCCCTAGAACTCCGATCATCCCTGTTCAAACCCGTTTTCAAATACATCAAATAAAATTCAGAAAAAAATTCCATGAACATTGTGTGAAGCGGATTGATTTACCTATAAAGCCGGAGTATAGTAAGGGTATAGAAAGTTAGTGAAAATATTCACAAACTTTCTGGGCAAAGCTGGCTTGTCTAAGTTTTTTCCCTTTTTTTAACTTGATATGTGAAATAATTCACAAAAAGGAGATGTCTATTATGGCATGGTTAAGAGGAACAAAGATGGCAATTGTTTGGACGGTTTTGCGGATCTGGCTTGGTATACAATGGTTTGAAGCAGGCATTGGAAAGATTACTGGCGGTTTTGATGCGACAGGTTATGTACAGGGTGCAATTGCAAAAGCGGGAGGGGATCATCCTGCTGTACAAGGCTGGTATGCGGCATTTCTGAAACATGCACTTTTGCCGAATGCTGATCTGATCAATTTTCTGGTTCCGTGGGGTGAAACGCTTGTTGGAATTGCTTTAGTTGCAGGGCTTGCAACACTCCCGGCTCTATTGGCAGGTGCATTCATGAATCTGAATTTCATGCTGTCTGGGACAACAAGCACAAATCCAATCCTCTACACCGCAGCTATGGTATTAATGGCAGCAGGTGCAGTAGCATGGTTTTATGGGGCTGACCGCTTTGCCATTCCATCTATCAAAAATTATTTGAAACGAACTAAAGGGCTGAAAAAAACGAATCAAAAACATGCAGCAGCTCATTAATATAAGCCCGGCCCAGAGAGTGATAAAGGATTGAAGGCATTTCTATCTAGTGTCAGCGCCTCTTCGGTCACAGAATGGATCCGCCAGTAAAAGCAAAAAGCGCCTTTACTGGCGGATTTTTATCTGCCTTTCGGAGCTGACCAAGGCGCTTGCACGGTTCTATTTAAGAAGTTGGAGCTCCCATATCAGACCATTCTTCTTTTGAAGGCCCATAAGCGCCGGTAACTGGAAGTCCTGCCTGACGCATCAAAACAGTCAGTTGTCCGCGATGGTGGATTTCATGTTTAACGAATAGTGATAAGGTCATCCCGTTTTTCCACTGAAAACCAAACACTTCTTTTGTTTCCTGCATCTTCTCATCATCCCATTCACTTACGCCCTCAAGAAGAGATTGAACCGACACGCGGTATTGCTCTGCAATCTCTGCTGCTTTTGCTGGATGCTCGCTGTTTGGAGGCCCCTGAACTTTTAACCCCATCGGTTCAAGCATTCCTGAAGCCGGCACCAAATGCCATGCCAGATCACCAAGAGACCGATGGCCGGGTGCAACACCCTGCTTTAATGAGGAATCTGTTAAAGAATCTAGCAATTTTTGTGTGACTGCTGCTTCATTTTTGTAGTCGCTGATAAAGCTTTGTACAGTTAAATACATGTGATTAGCTCCCATCCGATTTGAATTTAAAATAAGAACATACGTACTGTTCACCTATACAATTCTACATAAGATCCTCATTTCCTTCTAAAAACCCATAACGTTTATTAAATCTTAAAAAATACGTATAGAATATTTTTAACCTGCAGAAAATGAATGTGGAAATCATCTCCATTCCGTATATGACATTTATCATGTATCCAGCATGACACCTATGTCTGCACAGATGAATGGAATACCTCTATAATTTGAATTACCTTATTTAGAAGGGAATCAAAAAAAATGAGCAAAGAATTGCAAAAAAACTTACGAAAACAAGTAGCACCATATGAAAAAGCAAATACGAAAGACAGCATCAAGCAGATCATCAATACGATAGTACCCTTTATTATCCTTTGGGTGCTTGCATATCAGAGTCTGTCGATTTCATACTTCCTGACACTTGGACTTGCTGTCCTGGCTGGTGGATTTTTAATAAGAATTTTTATTATTTTTCATGATTGCTGTCATCACTCGTTCTTTAAGAACCGTAAAGCAAATAAAATCGTTGGTACGATTACTGGTGTTTTAACGCTGTTTCCATACAGCCAATGGCAGCATGACCATTCGATTCATCATGCAACAAGCAGTAATTTAGATAAGCGCGGAACAGGCGACATTTGGGTTCTCACAGTGGATGAATATCTGGCAGAGCCGGTATGGCGCAGAATTGCCTATCGTCTATACCGCAATCCGATTGTGATGTTCGGAATCGGACCAACCTACGTTTTTCTTATCAAGAACCGTTTTAATAAAAAAGGTGCAAAGACAAGTGAAAAAATGAACACTTATCTTACGAATGCATTAATTGCAGCAGCAGCGGCTGCTTTGTGTTTCACGATTGGATGGGAAGCCTTTCTTTTAGTACAAGGTCCGACTTTCTTAATCTCGGGATCATTGGGAGTATGGCTTTTCTACGTACAGCATACATTCGAGGATTCTTATTTTGAAGAAGATGAAAACTGGGATTATGTAAAAGCAGCTGTAGAAGGAAGTTCTTTTTATAAGCTTCCAAAGCCGCTTCAATGGCTTACAGGCAACATCGGCTATCATCATGTTCATCACTTGAGCCCGAGGGTGCCGAACTACCGTCTTGAAGAAGCGCACAACAACACAGCACCTCTTCAAAACATTCCGACGATTACACTTGCAACAAGCTTGCAGTCACTAAAATTCCGTTTATGGGATGAAAGAAGCAAGAAGTTTGTCGGATATAAAGAAATAAGAGCTCTCGCGAAAATGAGAAGCAGTCATCAGATATAAGAATAATTGGAAGATACATGCAGTCTTAATAGGCTGCATGTGTTTTATTATGATAAAATAGTTAAAAAAAGGAGTTTCCATCATGTTTAAACGATATATTAATAACGGAATTTCTCCTTATATATGGGCCGTACTCAGCATTCTGCCATTTTATTTTATCCTTCAATCATCCTCAACGGCTGAGATCATCATTGGAATCTCTTTGACCATTTTATTTTTTATTATTTTTAGGTTTGCATTTATTTCAAAGGGCTGGCCTGTTTATGTTTGGACGTGTCTATTAATCGCCATTTCTTTTACGTCGATGTTTTTATTTACTTACATTTACTTTGCGTTTTATATTGCATATCTGATAGGAAATATAAGAGACCGCATCGCTTTTTTGACACTTTACATCATCCATTTAGTTGTTACTACAGTTGCCATTAACCTCAGTATTATTTTACAGGAAGCATCTTTTTTAGAGCAGCTTCCATTTATTATTATCACGTGCATCAGTGTCATTCTTCTTCCTTTTAATATCTATAATAAGAAGGAGAGGGGACAGCTTGAAGAAAAGCTTGAGGATGCCAACAAGAAAATCTCCGAGTTTGTAAAGCTTGAAGAGCGTCAGAGAATTGCCCGCGATCTGCATGATACGTTAGGACAAAAGCTTTCGCTTATCGGTCTGAAAAGTGATCTGGCCAGAAAATTAATCTATAAAGATCCTGAAAAAGCCCGCGAAGAATTAAAAGATGTTCAGGCTACAGCAAGGACAGCTTTAAATGAAGTGAGAAAGATGGTCTCGCAAATGCGGGGCATCAGGCTTAAAGAAGAAATGGTCCGCGTAAAACAGATTTTAAAAGCGGCTGAAATCGAGTTTGTGCTTGAACAGGATGCGGCACTTTCTAATGTTTCCCTGCTTACTGAAAATATATTGAGCATGTGTTTAAAAGAAGCGGTGAACAATGTTGTGAGGCACAGCAAGGCAACAACCTGTTATTTCCGGGTTGAACAGACATGGGACGGAATTGTGATGACGGTCCGTGATGATGGAATCGGAAGCATCACAGAGGGTGATTTTACAAAAGGCAACGGACTGAACGGCATGAAAGAGCGCTTGGAATTTGTAAATGGAAGTCTCGAGATTCACTCAGAAATAGGAACCACGCTTATCATTAAAGTACCGAATGATGTAAAACAAAAGGATAAGGAGGATCTCATATGATCCGAATCGTTATTGCAGAGGATCAGCAAATGCTTTTAGGCGCATTAGGATCACTGCTGAATTTGGAAGATGATATGGAAGTTGTAGGGAAGGCTCATAACGGGGAAGAGGCTGTGGCCCTTGTGAAAAAATTCAATCCTGATATTTGCATTACAGACATAGAAATGCCTGGAATGAATGGACTCGAAGCCGCCGAACAGCTGAAGGCGGAAGGCTGTAAAGTGATTATCTTAACAACGTTCTCACGCTCTGGATATTTTCAGCGAGCGGTAAAAGCGGGAGTTAGTGCCTATCTATTAAAGGACAGCCCAAGCGAAGAGCTTGCAAGCTCGATCCGCAGTGTAATGGAAGGCAGAAGAATTTACGCACCTGAACTCATGGATGATGTGTACAGTGAAGAAAATCCTTTAACGGAACGGGAAAAAGAAGTGCTTGAGCTGGTCGCAGACGGAATGAACACAAAAGAAATTGCCGAAGAACTTAGCATTAAAGCGGGAACCGTCCGGAATTATATCTCAACAATCTTTGAAAAGCTGGAAGTTAAAAATCGAATAGAGGCCATTTCCCAATCGAAGGAAAAAGGCTGGTTTAAATAAATGACTGTAAACCTTGATTAAGTGGAAAGCACTGAATTAAGGTTTTTTTTTTGCTGGAATTGGATGGAGTCGGGAATTAAGATCGTTTTCGCTCAAATCGGCCAGTATTTTAATGATTCTCCCAGTCATGAAATAAGGACAGACGAAACGATATAAAATTCAGGTAAGTACTCAAAAGGAAGGATGCAAAATGAAATTTGCATCCTTCCTTTTAAGATTTCTTAATTGCCTGGTAGATCCGCTTTATTGTTTCAATATGCATGGCTTCGTGATAGAAACTGAATAAAAAGGTTGCTCCTACAGTATGAAATGTGATGCCGGCACGATTGGTGAAGGGCTCATTCAACTTTTGATGAAAGTGGCCCGGAATGAACTCTTTTAACCTATCCTTTTGATTTTTCAGCACTTCTGAGATCTCAGCAAATGAGGGCGGTGTGCCATTCCAATCAGACGGTTTAGTCCCAGCGCTGAACAGTTCCTTGTAATGCCCAGGCACTCCAGCTTCTTCTCCAGCGAGGTCAAAAACAAGCTTTTCCTGTATGTAGGCAATATGTCCAAAGTTCCAGCGGATGTTATTGTTATAGCCTGCAGGTATGATGTCTGCTGTTTCCTCAGGTATTCTGCTGAGTGTGTTTACTGTTATTCCTCTCACAATCTCCATGTGCTGCATAATTGTATGTTCCATGAAAAAATCACTCCTTTATATGATTTATTCGTGTCTATGCCCTGTTTTCCTCCTCTTTTGCCTTTTTTAAAAGGATTTTTGATTTCTCTTAAAGAATAATACTTTGATAGTCAAAACTTTACAGGTTCTGGAGGAACAACATGTTAACTGAAAAACAGCTGGTCGAGATTGGGGAGCTTCAGCATGAGTGCGAAGCTAACGATAAAATACAATTAAAACTGAACTGGGAGATGCTTAGAAATCGTTCTGAAAATGAACAGAGTGATTTTCTTCTTTATGAAGATGGAAAGCTAGCGGCATTTTTGGGAATATACAGCTTTGGAAAAAAAGCTGAACTATGCGGCATGGTCAAACCAGAGTACAGAAGAAAAGGGATTTTCTCTAAGCTTATGAAACAGGCTTTGTCAGCCTGCACAGAGCGAAAGTACAGGGAAGTTCTTTTTAATGCTCCTGCACAGTCTGCTGCTGCAAAGGATTTCCTGAAAACCATTTCATGTGAATATTCCTTCTCTGAATATCAAATGAAGTGGGCGGAAAAAGAACTTGCCGCCGATAATCATGTCACGTTAAGGCAATCTGAACCCAGTGATCTGCCGCTCGAGATTCAGCTGGATGTAAGCTGCTTTGGATACATGGAACAAGATGCATCAGATTACAGCCATTGCATCAAACGTGAAGATGATCAGGAATTTATTATAATTGAATTTGAAAACAAAGCAGTGGGGAAAATGCGTGTTTCTCATACAAATGGGGAGGCATGGATTTACGGATTTGCTGTGCTGCCTGATTATCAGGGCAGGGGCATCGGAAGAAATGCTTTGCATAAAATAATTGCAAAGGAAAATGAAGCAGGCTATCCGATCTTCCTTGAAGTGGAGGCTAAAAATGCTCATGCTCTTAAACTGTATGAATCATGCGGATTCAAGTCGTTTCATGTTCAGGATTATTATGAATGGCAGAAAAGCAGTTAGAAATATTTTTGTCATGGCGTTATCAATTTACTTGATGACGCTTCTTATCTCTTAAGGTGACACAGTGTTTATTAATAAGAGGAAATGCTACTCATCATTAAATGCCTCTTTATAACTTTTTTGACAGGAAGTTATGAGGAGGAAATTTTTCTGATGAAAAAAACGATTGAATTTTTTGCATGCCCTGAGACTTATAAAAAGCTGCAGCTCTTCAGCACATGCGAAGAGCTTGACGCATCCATCTACAATCATTTGAAAGATGAGAATAATAGGCTTACCAAAACAATGATTGAGGTTTTAAAGCTTATTGGAAGATACAGTTTGAAGTACATGGGAGTCTCTTTTTTATCAAAAAATAAAATAGGTGAATTAACAGGGAAAAGCCGAAGAACGGTTATCCGTGTTTGTCAAAAATTAGAGGAATTTGGAATGATCAGGCAGTATGCACTTAAGCGCAAAAGCGACAATCAGCAAACGTCAAATGCTATTGTCATTCTGCCTCATCAGAAAAAGCAAAATGTCACACAAGAGAGATTGCAAATTGTCACACCAATAAGCCATCCTTCCTTAAGCATAAAAACAGAATTAAAAACGTATCCGGAGATTGAACCCCTGTCACCTTTTCAAACATTTCAGCACATGTGCCATTGCTTTATAGAAGATCAGAAATTGATTAGCCGCATGTATGGAATATATCAGGCGCATATTGTTCATTTAAAAGACATTTACATAGAAAAGACCTTATTAAGCATAGGAATTGAAGCAGCAAAAATTGCGTTTCAAGCAGTAAAGCGAAAAAAGATACGCAGTATTTCAGGATATTTCAATGGGGTTCTAAATCAGCTGCTTGATCGATTGTATTTTGAGGATATGGAGGAGAATCACTGGTGTTGTAATGATTGATAAAGAGCAGGTTCGTTCATCATTTTACAGGTTATCTGTGTCATTTCTGAAAAGCTGTGCATAATCATAACAAATGACCAAGCATATTCTCTTTGCAGAATTCAGGGAGGTACAGACAATCAGGAGCGGAACAGGATTTGTTGATTTTTTAATAGTAGATGAAGAGGAATTAGCTTCATATCAGCCATTGGCAGGATCATTTGTTATTTTCAGAAGCAGGGGTAAAATTTTGCTTTGTTTCAGTATAAAGAAAAAGAAATGGGAGCTTCCCGGCGGGAGAAGGAAGTTAGGAGAATCTCCGAAAGAATGCGCGATAAGAGAGTTATTTGAGGAAACCGGGCAAGTTGTTCCGGAACTGGAATTTGCCGGTTTGCTGAAAAAAAGGAAGAAGCGCACTGGGAAAATTAAGTACAGTCCAATTTTTTTTGCTTCTGCAAAGGATTTAATGCCGTTTAAAGTGAATAAAGAAACATCTGAGATTCGTTTATGGGACCTTACTGAAAACATAGGCTCTGTAAATAAAACCGATTTTAGGCTCTTGACCCGTTTGGAAGAGATGCTGTTAGATGGAAATTGGACTTGGAATGAAGGATAAGAGATTAGAAAAGAGATAAAATTTGCTAAAGGATGAGGAGCATGAACAAACGCCCGGAACAAAATGAATATGCAAAGTATTATGCAGGATATATCAGCATGATACCTGAAGGAGATATTGAACAGCTTTTAAAGCAGCAAGTAAAGGATACCCTGCATTTGCTTAACGACCTTTCTGAAGCAGAAGGGGAATTCAGATACGCACCGGGTAAATGGAGCATAAAGGAAGTGATCGGCCATGTTGTGGATACGGAAAGAATCATGGCATACCGTCTTTTATCCATTGCAAGGGGAGATGCGGCGCAGCTGCCTGGCTATGATGAAAATGCATATGTAGCTCAGGCGAATTTTAATCAGGAGAAGATGGAAGATCTCCTTCAGAACCTGTTCGTTGTCCGAGAGGGAACGCTGCTCCTGCTTAAGAGTTTAAAAGAAAAAGACTGGCAGAGATGGGGAACAGCAAATGAATTGGGTGTTACAGTACGGGCGATAGCATGTATTATTGCCGGTCATGAGCTTCATCACCGAAAAATCCTTAAAGAACGCTATTTGGGGGCAAAAGAATTTTCAGCTGGATGAAGCTTGAAGATCACAGCTGTGAAATAGTGTTGTTAATGTAAAATAGAATAAATGCAGAATGAAGGTACATATATGAAACGTTTTCACTATAGCTGGATCATTTTATCTGTCACTTTTTTGGCTATTATTGTAGCTGGAATTATCAGATCTTCCTCTGGGGTATTTATCGTGCCTTTTGAGAAGGAATTTGGGTGGGACCGGCCCGTCATATCGCTTGCATTTGCCATCAGTCTGTTTCTATATGGCCTGTCAGGTCCATTTATGGCTGCCCTGATCGAAGTGCTTGGCATAAAAAAAATGATGATTCTTGCAATGGCCACCTTACTGTCAGGGATTGTACTCACTTTTTTCATGCAGGATTCCTGGCAGCTTATTCTCATATGGGGTGTTATTATAGGTCTTGGTTCTGGGTTGTTTTTGACAGTATTGAGCCCTTATGTTGCAAATCGATGGTTTATTAAAAGGAGAGGGCTTGCTGTTGGAATTCTGACAGCAAGCACGGCTACCGGCCAGTTGATTTTACTGCCGGTTTTAGCCTGGATCACAGAAGCTTATTCATGGCGGGAAGCCATTTCCCTCGTTTTATTTCTTTGTCTGGGAATGTTTGTAATCATCCTGGTTTTTATGAAAAATTCACCAATGGATATCGGGATTTTGCCTTATGGATCAGAGAATGAAGAACCAATAGAAAGCTCGGCCGAAAAGAAAAATCCGATCATCATGGCATTTCAGGGCTTAATCGAAGCAATAAAAGCAAAGGAGTTTTGGCTGCTTGCAGGAAGCTTTTTTATATGCGGGCTATCGACGAGCGGGTTGATCGGAACGCATTTTATTCCGGTGTGCATCAGTTTTGGTATACCGGCAGTGACAGCTGCGGGCTTGCTGTCCTTTATGGGCATCTTTGATTTAATCGGAACAACGGCGTCCGGATGGCTTTCAGATCGATTTGATAATCGCTGGCTGCTGTTTTGGTATTACGGACTAAGAGGTTTGTCTTTGCTGTTATTGCCATATGCATTATTTGAAGGCTCTACAACTCTATTAATCATTTTCTCTATTTTTTACGGATTGGACTGGATTGCGACTGTTCCGCCCACGATTGGCATATCGCGGCAAGTCTTTGGTGTTGAAAAGAGCGGAATTATTTATGGATGGATTTTTGCTGCACATCAAGCTGGTGCTGCAGCGGCCGCATTTGGCGGAGGAATGATCTATAAGGTTCTCAGCTCTTACACGTGGGCTTTTCTTATATCTGGTCTATTCTGCTTGGTGGCGAGTCTGTTTGTTTTAGTGATTAAGAAGCAGGAAGCGCCTGCTATTTTGAAAGGCCATACTGTAAAAGGCTGACTAGAAAAAGCTGTGCCGCATGAGGATACAGCTTTTTCTAGTTATATAGCCTGGCGCTATTTAAGACAAACGTCCTTTTGTTCACAATTATACGGAATTAATATGAAAAGTCTTGGAATTAATGGAAAAAGTCTTGGAATTATTTCGCAAAGTCTCAGAATTAATGAGAAAAGTCTTGGAATTCGTTTAATTTATTTTCAATGAGAGACATTTTCATACCATTGGATAGAGGGGGATTGCATGCAGTTATTAATAAAAAAGATGAACCGAAGAATGGCTGCTGAAATTCTGCAATGGAACTACAAACCGCCTTATGATTTTTATAACATGGAGCTTACAGAAGGCAATATCAATGGAATGCTGTCAAACTCTTATTATGCAGTGGTTGACTTAAACAGCAGATTAATAGGCTTTTTTTGCCTGGGAAAACCGGCTCAAGTTCCGAACGGCCCTCTTCCGGAAATCTATTCAGAGAATATGATTGATATCGGCCTTGGTCTTGAGCCGGACAGAACAGGCAGAGGAATGGGCCATTTGTTTTTTTCGTTCATCCTGCATCATGTTCACATGGGATTTCCCAATATGCCTCTTAGATTAACTGTGGCTTCTTTTAATAAAAGGGCCATTCGTCTATACAAAAGTGCAGGATTTATTGAAAAAGCAAGTTTTGACACAGGGCATTCAGCCTTCTTAGTCATGGTCAAAAAATAAAGGCTCTGTCTTTTAATAGATAGAGCCTTTTGTGTGAATTAAACAGCAGTCTGATTCAGTACTTTTTCAATAAAATGAAGCGTCTCATCAATGATCTGCTGCTGGTCATGGTCAAGCGTAGCGACATGGTAGCTGTTTTCAAGTGTGATCAGATTTTTATTCCTTGAAGAAATTTCTTCATAAATGACCTTTGAGTTATCCGGCGGGACAACGTTGTCCACTGATGAAACGAAAATAAGCGCAGGACATGTAATCTCATACAGGTTTTTTTTCACTAATGCCATGAGCTTATTAATCTCTTTTAATGATTGAACAGGTGTTTTTTCATAAGCAAGCTCGGTTACCGCAGGATTTTTAATATCAGAACCAATTGCGTCCAGAAATCTGGCCTGAATTTGCTGGGCTCCTGCCATGTTCGGAATATCAATAGCAGCATTTATGGGGATGATCGCTTTTATTTCCGGATGTTTTTGGGCGAGATAGAGAGTAAGCGTGCCTCCCATTGAAAGTCCAGTAACAAAGATGGTGCTGCAGCGCGCAGACAGCCATTGATAACCTTCTTCAACAGAAGCAGTCCAATCCTCATAAGTTGTTCCTTCCATTTCCTCATAGTGTGTACCGTGGCCTTTAAGCCGAGGTCCGCATACAGTGTATCCGGCTTTTGCGTAGGCTTCTCCAAGCGGGCGCATGCTTTGTGTTGAGCCTGTGAATCCGTGTGATACGAGAATCCCGACCGAATTCCCTTCAAAATAAAATGGTTCTGCTCCTTTTAATACCGGATATCTTTCTGACATAAAAAAACCTCCTGCCAATTATTTAAAAATCTCAACGATTTACCATTCGCTATTAGACTTGCAATCTCCTACTAAAGGTTGAGATTCATCCTTCCATTTTAGGATTCAGAAAATGAGAAATTGTGGTAAACTAGCTTTTATCACAAGGTGGAGGTACATTCATGAAACAGCTTAAACAGATTCATCCGCTTGGGTGGAACATCTTAATCGGCACGATTTTCGGCAGAATGGCAACATCCATGAGCATACCATTTCTGGCCATCTATTTAACTCAAGTAAAAGGCGTCTCTGCGTCCATGACAGGAACGATTATTGCCGTCAGCTCACTTGCCGGCATTTTATCAAGCTTTTATGGAGGTTATTTGTCTGACAAACTTGGAAGGAAAAAAGTGCTGCTGACATCCATCTTTCTATGGATCCTTGTTTTTATTGGTTTTGGAGTGGCAGACAGTGTGCTTTCATTTTTTATTATGAATGCTCTGAACGGGGTTTGCAGATCGGTATTTGAACCAACCACGAGAGCGCTGTTATCGGATATTACCGATCAGAAAAATAAGCTGCTGATTTTTAATTTGAGATATGCTGCCATCAATGTCGGGGTTGTATTCGGACCGATATTAGGCATCTTTTTGGGATCAGCAAAAACGACCTTTCCCTTTTATATTGCAGCCGCGATTTATACCCTTTACGGCATCTCACTGCTGCTCACATTTATGAAAACGGAACTTGCAAGTGAAGCAAACGAAACTACCCGCATTTCATTTAGGGAGGCATTTCATGTAACGAGAAAAGATAAACTGCTTCTTTTAACTTTAGTAGGCATTATTTTATGCATTACAGGATTTTCACAGCTTACTTCTACATTGCCCCAATACTTTGCCATGTCTCCTGAGATTAAGGACGGGGCCAGAACGTTTTCCATTCTGCTGTCCCTGAATGCTGTCGTGGTTTTGATCATTCAGTATCCGGTAGTCAGAATAGCGAGGAACTATTCTCCGATCAGATCAATTATGCTTGGGAATTTATTTGTCGGTTTAAGCCTTTTCAGCTTTGCTTTTGCAAAAAGCATTTGGATGATCGGCCTGGTTGTCATTTTCTTTACGGTTGGAGAGGTCCTGCTCTTCGCGATGATGGATGTCCTGATTGATGAAATTTCCAATCCCGATATGAAGGGTACTTATTTTGGCGCTATGGGATTTACTCAGCTCGGGAACGTTCTCGGTCCTTGGATCGGCGGACTGCTTCTCGATTCTTACGGTGTCAGCGATCCTGCCATTTTATTCGGCTGTCTGATGATTATCACATTAAGCGGTCTGCCAGTTCTGCTGCTTGTGAAAAAAGAAATGGAAAAAAAGGCAACAATTATTAAACAACATGTTCATGTGTAAAGAAGGAGGGATGCGTACATCGTGCGCTTCCTTCTTTTTAAAAGATTTCAGTTATCCTTCGCCTTGTTTCATGATTCTCTTTTATTTACATACGTTACCAATAAAAGCAGAACGGGCAGTCATCATAACCTGACTGGAAAATTGCTGCATTCATAACCTTATTCCTTATATAAAGGTTCTATAAAATGGTTAAGAGAGAAAATTCGGAAAAAATATTGGATTATTATCAAATAATGTATTATTATCAAAAGTGATAAAGGTAGTTTTTTTATAAAATGTTATCATTATTAATATTGATAACAATGAATACACTGGAGGATAGAGACATGAATAAATCAAAGATGAACCTGATCCTGCATCCTGTGAGAATGAAAATTATTCAATCTCTGCTGAACGGCAAAGAAATGACAGTCAGCCAATTGGGGGAGCGGGCGAAAGATGTTCCTCAGGCGACACTGTACAGACATCTTAATAAACTTCTTGAAGCCAAAATCATTCAAGTTGTAAAAGAAAATCAAATAAGAGGAACGGTTGAAAAAGTTTATATGCTAAATCAGCCATCCGTTCAGTCGCAAGAAGACTTTTTATCCTTATCAAGTGAAGAGCATTTAGAATTATTCATGAATTTTACCACTCAGCTGATGGGCATGTATGAGAATTATTTACAGCAGGGAGAAGCAGATTTGATGAAAGATGGAGTAAGTTACACTGTAGCAAATATCCATTTATCAGATTCCGAATTTATGGAACTGTTAAAGGGGATGGGTGAACTGCTGCAAAAGGCCATGCTTAATGAACCTTCGCCCGAACGTACAGGAAGAAACATTGCAACGATTGTCATACCTGAAGGCAAAAGTAAAAAAACGTAAAAGCTGAAGAGGGAGAGGCTAATGAAGAGAATGGATTTGAAACTGGCTTTGTTGATTTCAGGGATCTGTTTTGCATCTGGCTTTCTTTTGCTGCCATATCAAATGGAGTTATTAAAATCAGCGATGTCTGCAAATGAATTTGAGGAAATGACCGGCGGTGCCTCCTTGGTTGTTTTATCTCTAGTATCATCTGTTCAATTATTTATCATGAGTTTCATCCTTGCTTTTCTTGGTTTTAAACTGGCACGAAATACTGGTTTTTCTTTTGACATCCTGCAATCTCTCTTTGAAAAAGGAAAAAAGAGGCTATTCAACCGTTCATCTCTGTTGCTTTCCATTGTTCTTGGAACTGTGACGGGATTCATGATTGTCGGCTCAGACCGCTTTTATTTTCAGTATCAGATTCAGCAGATAGGGGAGAGCACGCCTGAATTCTCTTGGCTCGGATTATTCGCGGGTGTTCTGGCAGGCGGAGTGTTTGAGGAAACCCTGATGCGGCTGTTTTTAGTGAGTTTGCTGGCATGGATTTTTCAAAAAACGGCTGGAAGAAAGAGGCAGCAGCTGCTTAAATTTTATATCTGGGCTGCCATCATCATTGCTTCACTAGTATTTGCTGCCGGTCATTTACCGTTCACTTCAATGGTATTTGGTGATTTGACTGGTATGATTCTTTTCCGCTGCTTCCTGCTGAATGGTATCGGAGGTTTGTTTTTTGGTTACCTCTATTGGAAAAAAGGGTTTGAGTATGCAATCGTCTCGCACATGTTTGCTCATATCTCGATGCAGCTGCTGTTTATTCCATTATTCTATTAAAAAGGGAGCTTGAATACAGATGATTGAAGTCGCAGGTGTTACAAAAACGTTTGGAAGTCAGACTGTGCTGAAGAACGTCAATTTTAAAGCAGAACAGGGAAAGATTGTAGGACTCCTTGGACCAAACGGAGCCGGGAAAACAACATTTATCCGAATACTAAACGGCGTCATTAAAGCTGACAGCGGGACGATTTCGATCTTGAATCATGATCCTGTAACACATGGCGATGAGATCAGAAAGATTTCAGGCATTGTTACAGAAGGTGCAGGTTTGTATCATCAATTAAGCGGTGAAGAAAACTTAGCTTTTTTTGCAGATTTATATGGAGTCAAGGATAAATCCAGAATCATTCAATTGCTTGAGCTGTTTGATCTAGCTGAGCATAAAGATAAACCTGCAGGAACATACAGTACAGGCATGAAAAAAAGACTTGCGCTCGGAAAAGCGCTATTACACAGTCCCAAATTGCTGTTTCTGGATGAACCGACAAATGGCCTCGATCCGGACGGCATCAAAATGGTCCTCGCATATTTGAAAAAATACAACGAAGAAACCGGCACAACTATGATAATCTGTTCTCATGTACTGCATCAGCTGGAAGCTGTTTGCGATTCCTTCGCGTTTCTTGAGCATCAAACCATTGTTGAGCAAGGCACAATGGCTGAACTTGAGAAAAAGTATTTAAAAGAAATCAAGGTAAAAGTAAACACAGATATGAAGCTTCATAGAAAAGAATACTTGGAGTTTCCTTGTGAACAGCGAGCAGAAGGCGAAGTCATCTTCACACTGCCTGCAAAAATTGATATCCCTTTTTTACTGAGGGGGATTTTAGAAAATCATCATGTCTATTCCGCAGAAATTTTAAATAATGATCTAGAATCTATTTATTTTAAAGTAAGGGAGATGCACAATGAATAGCGCAATGATGAAGGCGATTATCAAAAAAGATTTAAGGGATATTTTTCGCAGCAAAAATTTGTTTGCTACGCTGATTATTATTCCGGTTATTTTTTCAGCAATCATACCTGCAGCTCTCCTTGGAAGTGCTCTTATTTTTGATATCGAAGAGATGGCGGGAAATGATGCACAGAAGCTGATCAGCAGTTTCCTGACTCATTTAAAACAGGAGAATCTCGTGCTTGAAACAGCCGAACAGCAATTTGTTTATTTGTTTATTAACTACATGCTTCCGTCCTTGTTTTTGCTGGTGCCGATAATCACGGCAAGTGTGGTGGCCGCCAACAGCTTTGCAGGGGAAAAGGAGCGGCGTACACTTGAGAGTCTGCTTTTTTCTCCTGTGCCGATTAAAACACTCTTTGTGAGCAAAATCCTTGGATCTTTTATTCCGTCTCTTCTCGTCTCCTTTTTAAGCTTTTTAGTGAGCGGATTGATTATTAATATTCTGGGTTTTCAGCTGTTTGGAGAAATGATCTTTCCATCTGCCAATTGGCTCGCTCTGATCTTTTGTCTCTCACCAATGGTGTCTCTTATGACGGTCTTGCTTAACGTCTTTATCTCCTCGCGTGTCAAAACATATCAGGAAGCGCAGAACATTGGGGGCTTGATTATCCTGCCTGCTGTGGGAATGATGGCTGGTCAGTCAAGCGGTTTATTTTTTGTGGGGGCACAAATTACACTGCTGATCTCACTTGTGATTCTGATCGTGAATGCCGTTTTGCTGGATAGAATCACGAAGTATAATGATCGGTATGTGATATTTGAAAAGCAGATTCATTGAGGGAACTCAAATTCAGGCGATAAAATCAGGTTTGCATAATGCGGATAAATCCTTGATTTACACTAAAAACCTGATTTGCACTGACAGAGCTAAAAAACCCCCTTGCCTTCTGGCACAGGGGGTTAGCTGTTAAATCTTAAGATCAATCTTCGCGTTTTTCTTCAATTCTTCCACTTTTTGAGCAAGCTGTTCCTGCTGTTTTTGCTGCTGAAGAGATTGTTCAATCTGAGGTTTTACTTCTTCTAGTTTTGGAACTTCCTGTCCGCTGCTTTTTCCTTGCTCAGCGTATTGGTCATATGTTTTTTGAATTTCTTCAGCTGAGATTTCACCTGCAGGCACTTCTTTTTCAACATACTGTCTGAATTTAATATCATCTGCAATTTGAGCTTCAAGTGTTTTCATGTCCATGCCTGATTTCTTAAGAGCTGCTTCGAATTCTTTTTCAGTTTTAAACTGTTTTTTCGTTTCGTCAAGCTGTTTTTTAACGTCTTCATCAGATGCTTTATAGCCTTTTTTGTTTGCCTCTTGAAGCAGCAGGGTTTGTCCGACTAAGCTGTCAAGTGTTTGTTTTTTCACTTGCTCTGCAGCTTCTTTAGAAGTAGGGTCTTGTCCCATTTGCTGCATTTGGCCCTGAGTCGACTGCAGGACGCTGTTATAGTCGCTGCCAAGGATTTTTTCGTCATTCACAAGAGCAACAGTTTTCTTTTCATCCACTTGCTGCGCTTCTAATTTCTTTTGCATTTCTTCCATTTGTTTTTGCTGATCCTTCTGCTGATCGGTTTCGGCTGTTTTTGCTTTATCATCATTTTTTGCTTCTTTGCTTTCTTCATTGCCTCCGCATGCTGCTAAAACAACGGCCATTAGACCGGTTATTAATGGTAACATTACTTTTTTCATAATCGATCTCCTTCCTTCAAGCTAGAAGTATAATTTTTTCTTTTGAAAAAAAATCATCTAGTGCGCATTATAAAGGAAATCCTGTGAAAAAGAAACCTTATCGAGCCGATCTGAAGAATTGTAACAGGATTGAAACGTTTAAAATCAGCAAAGGGCATTAGGAAAATATGTTAGAATATGGGCATCTGGGTGAAAGGCAGGAAAATTAATCCTGATGCTAGGGACTAGGGGACCTTCCATGAAGCTGGAATGTTTTAATTCTATGAATTAAAGCATAGCCTGGACAATTTTCTCGCTAAACTTCCTCCGGAAATGCCGGTTCATTTTCTATCAGAGCTGATCAGATTCAATGAAAATCATAAAGAGACAACGCTGAAATATGGACAGGATAAACTTGAAAGCAGAATAAAGCTGCCGGATCCATTAAGAGCACCTGAATATATACAAGCAAAATTAGAAGATATATACTTTTCCCAACAGGGAGTTATTGATTATGCATTGAAAAAATATAATCTCGGGCGCAAACCTTCTTCCTTCGTATATTTGTTCAACTATCTGTGCAAAAGCCGGTTATCCTCAATTGTCCTACCTGCAGAGTATATGGAAAACGGCAGGCCCTTTGGAATTGCTTTAGGGGCTTTTGCTTTTAGTGAGGGGCCTTTAATCATGCTTGGATATACTTATGAACAGCATACGAAGCTTAGAAGAAGTCCATACTTTGAGAAAGAAATTCAGCAAAATTCTTAAAAATGCAATTAAAAAGGAGATTAATATGACACAGATACCTAACAGCAAACCGTGTTCAGAATCAAGAGTTTTCCAAACAAACCGTGTACTGCCGCCAGATACGAATAATCATCAAACCTTGTTCGGCGGGAAATTAATGGCTTCAATAGATGTTGTAGCCTCAATTTCAGCTGCGAAACATTGCCGGTCAGAATGTGTCACAGCATCCATGGATTCGGTGGATTTTCTGCATCCGATTCGTCCGACTGATGCGGTGCATCTTGAGTCTTTCGTCACATTCACGGGAAGATCATCGATGGAGGTATTCGTAAAAGTAACGGCAGAAGATTTAATAAGCGGTGAATCCAGAGTAGCAGCGACAAGCTTTATCACATTTGTTTCATTGAATGAACATGGTAAGCCAAAAGCCGTTCCGGGAGTTTATCCTGAAACAGAAGAGGAAAAATATTTATTTGATTCAGGTGAGGAGCGCTCGTTAATCAGGAAAGCAAGAAGAAAAGCGAGTATTACATTCTCGGAGAAAATTAAGCAATATTAATTGGCCATACATACCGCGCTCGCCTTGAAAAAAGTACACCAAAGCAGTGTATTAGGGAAGAAAATCGCCTCCACCCTGAAAAAAGCCGCAAAAAAATCAATAATAAAAAAGAGGGAAGATCCTTTGGGGATCTTCCTTTTATTTAAGACTAATGAAATTGCGATTTTCATACGAAACACAAACAAATCTTGAAGTAAACTTATATTCAATAGATAAGCTAGAATTTTTCTGGAAACTGTTTCATGATTCCTGCCGAAAGAACATCGGCAAGCATCATCAAATGATCCAGCCCTTTATCAAATGCTTCAATACTCGCATTCCAATCCTTTTTAAGTCGGGCAGACAGATCTTCAGAAATAAATTGAAGATGAATATATAATGCTTCCTTCAGTTCTTTTTCAGACCAGTTCGGATTTGCGCTGCTCAAGAACTTGGCGATGTCATCTGCATTCTTATGCCATTCAGTATTAAATTTCTTAAAGTCAGATTGATTGCCGCTTTTTGCAGCTGCAGTCAATTTTCCTGCAATCAGAATGTGTTCTCTTAAGAGCTCAGCAAGCTTGTTTCCTGCTTCTTCCCCGTAATAAGGCTTAATGGCATTGCCAATGTCATCCTGATTTTTTAAGAGTCTTGCAAGCAGCTCTTTTTGATTCTCAAGATCGTTAAGGGAACTGACCACATAGCTTTTTGTCCAAACCGCATGATCAGTCCAGAGCCTCCTCATGCTTTCTTTTAAAGCAAGCGTTTCTTTTGTGATGCATTCTTCGCGTGCCTGTGCCATGTCTTTTGCATCAGTTTTTATCGGCGACATGACGAAGACTAAGGACATAACCAGCATTCCAGCAGTTATTAAGTGTTTTTTCAATTGTAAATTTCCTTTATATAAGTAGTGCGTAACATCAATAGTTTGCATGTAATCCTAAGTTTCATTCTTCTTCCGCACGAAACTCCCGATCTGCTTTTTCTATTGGATCATTTTCAAAACCGTATACATCATTGATCTCTTTTGTCACTTCATCTAAAAATTCATCAGATAATATCGGTATGTTTTCTTTAATCATTAAAATCCTCCTATGCTTGAATAAAAATAGTGTTAGCGCAAGGGCACAATATCATACATTTCCTCCTTTTATTGACCGGTAGCTTATTGGTTTAAAAAAGTCAAAGGAAATGAATTATTTTTATTTACATCTCTTAAGGATAGGAGTATGATAACCAACAGTTTCATATTTATTATTCGCTTAATCCATAAGGAGCGGGGAACCCGAAATTGTGATAATTTTCGCAAAGGGGTGAATCCTATTCATATAGGTAGGGATACTCTTTTGTCCCGAATCCGTCAGCTAACCCCGTAAGCGTTAAAAGAGAGGATGTGTAGCGGTGAGACTGAAATCCTAATGTCCATTATGCTGTTCGTAATGACTTGCGGACAATTATGATTGATTCACTAATTAAATATTTACTTTCTTAAATGATACCTTCCAAGAAAAAGTTCAGATGAAAAAATGGTGGTGCAGAAATGTTATCTATGCTTAAAAGAATAATCATTGGGGCTCCCTTAAAATCTACAGAATTAGGAGAGCAAAAATTAAATAAAAAGAAAGCACTGGCTATTTTATCTTCAGATGCTTTATCTTCTGTAGCGTACGGGCCAGAGCAGATCCTGCTTGTCTTAGTAACAATAAGTGCTGTTGCATTTTGGTACTCCATTCCAATTGCAGTAGGGGTCCTATTTTTATTAACGGCTCTGATCTTATCCTACCGTCAAATTATCTATGCTTATCCTCATGGCGGGGGAGCATATGTCGTTTCAAAAGAAAACCTTGGAGAAAATGCAGGTTTAGTTGCAGGAGGTTCACTCTTAGTAGATTACATATTGACAGTTGCTGTAAGTGTCTCAGCAGGAACAGATGCGATTACTTCTGCATTTCCAGGCTTACATGATCATAATGTCATCATTGCTTGTTTGCTGGTTGTTTTTATCACCATACTAAATCTCAGAGGAATCACCGAATCGGCTTCGATTTTAGCCTATCCAGTCTATTTGTTTGTTTTGGCGCTTTTTATTTTAATAGGGGTAGGGATATTTAAAATCATAACCGGGGATGTTTCACCTGATTTGCATGCACCGATAGGGACTCCTGTTGCAGGCATTAGCTTATTTTTGCTGCTGAGAGCATTTGCTTCAGGAAGTTCTGCCTTAACTGGGGTCGAAGCAATCTCAAATGCGATACCGAATTTTAAGGAACCCGGTCCTAGAAACGCAGTCAGAACGCTGATGGCAATGGGGTTATTGCTTGCCATTTTATTTTCTGGAATCGTATTTTTAGCCTATTACTTCGGGATAGCTCCAAAACACGAGGAAACCGTTGTTTCCCAAATTGCAGCTGAGACGTTTGGAAGAAACTTTATGTATTATTTTATCCAGGGAACGACAGCTATGATTCTTGTTCTCGCTGCCAACACTGGATATTCTGCTTTTCCATTGCTTGCATTCAACCTTGCAAAAGATAAATACATTGCAAGAATGTTTACGATGAGAGGAGACCGATTAGGGTATTCAAATGGGATCATCACTCTTGGAATCACGTCCATTTTACTAATCATTATTTTTAAAGGGCAGACAGAACAGCTCATCCCCCTTTATGCAGTAGGCGTGTTTATTCCATTTACCTTATCCCAGACAGGGATGCTCGTGAAGTGGCTTCGTGAGAAGCCTAAAGGCTGGGCGGTTAAACTTGCGATAAATTTAACTGGAGCACTTATCAGCTTTCTTGTCATGATGATGTTCTTCATAACAAAGTTCTCGCAGGTTTGGGCGGTGCTGATCTTTTTGCCTCTTATCGTTTTAGGATTTCATCAAATTAAGAAGCACTATGTGGCCGTTGGAGATCAGCTGAGACTCACAACATGCGAGCCGATCAAGCCGATTGAAGGGAATGTCATTATCGTGCCAGTAGCCGGAATGACTCACGTAGTAGAAAATTCTTTGAACTATGCAAAATCATTATCCGCAGATCAAATCATTGCGGTTTACGTTTCATTTGAACGAGTCGATGAAAAAATCTTTGAAGATAAATGGAACAAGTGGCAGCCGGATATTCGGCTTGTAACTCTGCAGTCTTATTATCGAAGCATCATTCAGCCGTTGACTAAATTCATTGATACAGTAGAGAAAAAAGCAAGTGAATCCAACTATAGGGTTACGGTTTTAATCCCGCAATTTATTCCAAAAAAAAGCTGGCACAATATTCTTCATAACCAGTCAAGTATCTTAATAAGGACGTTTCTGCTGTATAAAAGAAATGTCATTGTCACTACCGTTCCGTATCATCTGAAAAAATAGCGGGAATATCAAGGAGCTCTTTAAAAGAGCTCCTTTTCTTATGGGTAAAAGAAATGGCAGTGTTCATGTCTTGACATTTTTTTATCAGGACATTAAAGTTAAATCTGTTAATAGTTAAACAAGTGAACAATTAAACAATAGAACAATCGACGAAATGAGGTGGAAAAATGTCAGGAGAAAATATTAAAGAACTGGTAGACCGGTACATAGCGGTATCTTTTTCTGTTACAAGCATTGCCGAGAATCTGGTCAAAGAGCAGATTGGGAGTGATCTGACGAATGACCAGCACTATATGCTCAGGTATATCAATCATGCACAATCATGTACATCTTCTGAATTGGCAGAAGTGTTTAATGTGAAAAAAAGCGCGATAACCGCGATTATCACAAGAATGTTTGAAAAAGGACTGATTGAGCGGACGCGTGATGAAAATGACCGACGCGTTGTCTATTTGACGCTCACCGATAAAGGAAATGAACTGTATGAAAAAGCAGAAGACCGCATTCATAAACTTGTGGAATCCTTCATTAATAAGTTCGATCCGATGGAAATTAAACAATTTATAGAAACGTATGAAAAACTCAATAAAGTTTTAATAGAAAGCAAAGAACAATAACTGGGGGAAGATCATGAAGACAATTATTAAAAGCAAATGGCTTGTTCTGATTGCCTGGCTTGCTGTTGTGGCAGGATTATTGTTTGCGGCCCCGAATATGGCGGATTTAGTGAGGGAAAAAGGACAGATTGATGTTCCTGAAGGGTATTCTTCCTCATATGCCTCTGAGATTTTAGGCGAAGTGCAGAAGGATGAAGGCGGCGGAGATGAAAGCAGCGTTGCACTTGTTTTTTACAGTGAGAAAAAACTGACGAAAACAGAAATAGCCGAAGCTGAAAAAGCAATCAGGCTGCTTGAGAAGAATGAAGATAAGCTTGGAATTACAGAAATTCTCACGCATTTTAATGAAGATAGTTTAAAAGAACAGCTTGTATCCAAGGATGGAAAAGCAATATTGGCCTCAATCAATGTAGCCTGGAATGAACGTGAGCCTGCTGAGGTCAGAGAAGCCTTATACAGTGCGATCCATGAAGTAAAAGTGGATCACGATTATACGGGGAACTGGATGATCAATGTAGATTTGATGAAAAGTTCAGAAGAGGGCCTGAAAAAGACAGAAGGCATTACAGTTGTCTTTATATTAGGCGTTCTGCTCTTGGTTTTCAGATCAATCGTGGCACCTCTTATTCCGCTGCTTGCAGTTGGATTTAGTTATTTAGCTTCACAATCAATTGTTTCGTTTTTAGTCGATTCATTTCATTTTCCAATTTCAAATTATACTCAAATCTTTTTAGTTGCCGTCTTGTTTGGGATCGGAACAGATTATTGTATTTTGATTTTAAGCAGGTTTAAAGAAGAATTATCTGCTCATGAAACCGTTCCTGAAGCCATTGTGGCAACTTACCGCAATGCCGGACGCACAGTGTTTTTCAGCGGTGTCGCCGTTATGATAGGCTTTGCAGCGATTGGTTTTTCACAGTTTAAACTCTATCAATCTGCTTCTGCGGTTGCGGTTGGAGTTGCTATTTTACTAGTAGCTTTGTTTACAATTGTTCCTTTTTTCATGGCGGTTTTAGGCGGGAAGATTTTCTGGCCGTCAAAAAGTAAAGCAGAGCACGGAGAAAGCAAGCTGTGGGGAGTATTAGGAAGATTCTCTCTTGCACGTCCGTTCCTTTCGCTTCTGATCGTAGCTGCCATTTGCGTTCCATTTTTAGCAGTCTATGACGGAGAGCTATCCTTTGATTCACTTGAAGAGGTCAGCGGAGATGTGGCCTCGATTAAAGCATTCAATGCAATCGCAGACAGCTTCGGTCCAGGGGAATCCATGCCGACTCAGATTGTCATGAAAAATGATGAAAAAATGGATTCTGCAGAATATGCAGCACTTGCAGAGAAAATCAGCCAGGAGCTTGAAAAAGTGGACCTGGTCGATAACGTCCGCTCAGTTACACGTCCTGCAGGAGAACAGGTAGAAGACTTCTTTGTCGCCAAGCAGGCGGAGAGCCTCGGTAAAGGCATAGGCGATGGAAAAGAAGGACTGGATGAAATCAGCAAAGGGCTGAATGAAGCAGGCAGCGAGCTTTCAAAGTCTGAGCCTGAGCTGAATGATGCAGCAAATGGCATAAACGACTTGATTTCGGGTACTTCGGAGCTTCAATCAGGACTGACGGAAGTTCAAGCGAATTTAGCGAAGGTAGAGGATGGGATTCGTCAGGGTTCAGCAGGCTCCAGTGAAATTAAAAAGGGGCTGGAACAGGCTAAAGCAGGCAGTGAGGAATTGCTTGCGGGATATAAAGAGCTTCTTAAGGGATACGAAGATATTCAAGGGAAATTGGAAAACTTGAGTGCTCAATATACACAGATTCAAAACGGCTTGTCGACTTTGGATGGGGCTATGGCTCAAATTTCACAGCAGGATTTTGCTTATCTTGAAATGAAATATGCAGGAATAGAAAATGAAGCCCAGTATCAAAAATTAAAAGGAACAGTTGGCGCTGTCCAGCAGGAGCTGCCTAAGCTTTCTGCAGGACTAAGACAGCTGAACTCCGGTTTAGCTCAATTGACTGCAGGAATGAATCAGGCAAACGCAGGCTTCGCTGAAGCTAATGCAGGACAGCAAGGAGTAGCTGGGGGTCTTGGTGCTCTTATTACAGGCGTTGATCAGCAGCTCGCAGGACTTAACCAGCTTGCTGACGGTCAGGGGCAAATCATTGATAATATGCCGAAGTTCACAGAGGGACTTGTCGGAATTAACTCCGGCCAAAAACAGCTGCTTGACGGGTTTGGAGATCTTGGGGGGCAATTAGGTCAGCTCACAGATGGACTGAATCAAAGTGCAGACGGACTGAATCAAGTTTCAGACGGACTTGGGTCAGCTCAGGATTACCTTTCAGGCTTATCAAAGTCGTCAAATACTAAAAGTTTTTATTTGCCTCAGGAAGTGTTAGAGAGTGAGGAATTTGAGCAGGCTCTTGATGCCTACATGTCAGAGGACCGCAAAACTATGACTCTAGATGTGGTAATGGAGGCAAGTCCGTATTCAAATGAGGCGATTGAACAAGTGCCCGAGATCAAAGAAGCAGTAGAAAGAGCTGTCAATGATACGAAACTTGAAAATGCAATCGTAGCAGTTGGCGGGATTACAAGTACAAATGCAGACTTAAGTACAGTTTCTGCACAGGATTATTCCCGGACAGTAGTCCTGATGCTTGTTGGCATCTCGATTATTCTCATTTTTATGTTCCGATCTATTATTATGCCAATCTATATTATTGGGTCCTTGGTTTTAGCTTATTTTACCTCTATGGCTATTAACGAAGTAATCTTTGTAGATATTCTGCAGTATGCCGGCATCAGCTGGGCGGTGCCATTCTTTGGATTCGTCATTCTTGTCGCCCTTGGCGTCGACTACAGCATCTTCTTGATGGACCGCTTCAACGAGTACCGCGATCTCTCAGTAGGTGAGGCGATGCTGA
Organism: Metabacillus dongyingensis; assembly: GCF_019933155.2. Classification (NCBI taxonomy): domain Bacteria; kingdom Bacillati; phylum Bacillota; class Bacilli; order Caryophanales; family Bacillaceae; genus Metabacillus; species Metabacillus dongyingensis. The sequence continues at coordinate 1,318,702 of NZ_CP082944.1, forward strand.
TGGCGATGAAAAAGATGGGAACCGTCATTATTTCAGCTGCGGTTATTCTTGGCGGAACCTTTGCTGCTATGATGCCTTCTGGAATGCTGTCCTTGCTCCAGATTGCATCTATCATTCTAATAGGGTTGTTCTTATACGCGCTAGTTATCCTGCCGCTGTTTATCCCGGTGATGGTGAAAAGCTTTGGGCAGGCGAATTGGTGGCCGTTTAAACGGATTTCTGACTGAACAGTATTAAATAAAGCCGTCCTCTTAATGAGGACGGCTTATTTGATTAAAGAAGCATTGAAGCGCAGTGTTTTCGAAATGTAAAATATATAAATTGCAAATAACCTTAAATTGAAGGTGGATTCCGGGCATTCGGAGAAATGCTTTTTTCTTATTATTTAAATGGAATTATAATCCTGCTGATCGGGAAAAAGAATGACTTTTCACTGGAAATTTATAGGTAATATTGATAAGCTAATGAGGGGCAATAAGAAGTAATCATTGTGTTCTTTCTTTATGTGAAAGGCCTTGGTTTTTGTTGAATATCCCAGCGTTTTATTTGAATGAGTATTATTTAATGATGTTTAAAATTAATTTTAGCAGGAATAGAGAAGGTCGTGATTAAGTGAACTCAGCAAATGGAATGGAAGATTGGAAAAAAAATATTATTCTCTTTTTAAGCAGTCAGACGATATCCCTTTTTGGTTCATCCTTGGTTCAATATGCGATTTTGTGGCATATCACACTTACTACTGAATCAGGTGTAATGATGACGCTGTTCATCATTTGCGGCTTCATACCTACCTTTATTTTATCCCCCATTGCGGGTGTATGGGCGGATCGCTACAATCGAAAAATGCTGATTATTCTATCAGATGGACTGATTGCAATCGCAACACTTATACTCGCAATTGTATTTTTAATGGGATATGATGCGATTTGGCTGCTCTTTGTTATGGCTGCAGTTCGTGCAATCGGAACAGGCATTCAAACCCCGGCGGTGGGAGCCATTTTACCTCAAATCGTTCCAAAGGATAAGCTGACGAAAGTGAACGGAACAAATGGAAGTCTTCAGGCAATTATTATGTTCGTGTCACCAATCGTTAGTGCAGCACTGTTGACAATGGCTTCCATCGAAATGATTTTTATGATCGATGTCATTACCGCAGCTATTGCGATTTTGACGTTACTTGTGTTTTTTAATATTCCGGTGCATGAGAAAGCAAGCGAAAAACAAACTACGAGCTACTTCGATGATTTTAAAAAAGGATTAACGTACATTAATAATCACGATTTTCTTAAGATATTTTTTCTGTTTTTCGCTTTTTTCTTTGTCTTGATGGCACCTGCTGCATTTTTAACCCCATTGCAAGTTACTCGCAGCTTTGGAGACGGTGTTTGGCGGTTAACAGCCATCGAAATCGCTTTTTCGATTGGTATGATGGCGGGTGGAGGAATTATTGCTTCTTGGGGAGGATTTCAAAACAAAGTTTATACGATGACATTCGCAAGTCTTTTAATGGGAGCTTGTACGTTTGCGCTCGGGATTGTTCCTGTCTTTTGGATTTATTTAATTTGTATGGCTGTATTTGGAGTTGCTATTCCACTTTTTAATACGCCAACTATGGTTTTATTACAAGAGAGAGTAGAAGAAAATTATCTGGGGAGAATTTTTGGTGTATTTGGGATGATATCGACGTCGATGATGCCGATAGGGATGCTCATTTTCGGTCCAATCGCAGATATAATAAAAATTGAATGGCTGCTTATTGGAACTGGGCTGCTCATTTTAATACTTGCAATCTTTTTAGGCAGAAACAAAATATTAATTGAAACCGGAAAGCCAATCTTGAAAGAAGATTCCAATTAGTTAGGGTTATCATTGGTACAAAAAAGGCACATTTCTGAAAAAGTAGTTTTGCCATTAGTAAATGGCTTGATTTTGAAATAATTGAGCAATGGGGCAGGTTTGTTGAGAATCCGATATCCTTCCTTCTTTAGTAGAGGTCCATCTTGTTTAAGAGGAGGAGGAATATTCAGGGAGAAGTGTTTATGAAGGAAATATTCATACATTCGCTGAAATATATATGTATGGATACTAAATATACGGGTGTAAATGACGAAACCCCCCTAGGAGATGACTTGAGATGGAAACACGGGTGAAACAAATTGAGCTGAATGGACTCACTTTTCAATATCGTGAGAGCGGGGACCCTTCTGCACCGCCGCTGGTTGCACTTCACGCGCTGGGAAAAAGTGCAGAATCATGGGATCAAGCGGCTGCAGTATTAGGAGAAAAATACCGTGTTCTAGCATTAGATCAACGGGGGCACGGCCGGAGTGCGAGAACAAGTACATACACTTTTGAACTGATGTGCGATGACTTGCTTCATTTTGCGAATGAAATGAATTTGGAACGGTTTACGCTAATTGGTCATTCCATGGGTGGGACAGTATCCTATCTTTTCTCTGAAACTTTTCCGTCAAGGGTAGAACGGCTGATTGTTGAAGACACTCCTCCTCCTTTTCTGGATAAGCTGATCGAAGTTCCTTCCAAACCAGCTGATCCCCTGCCGTTTGATTGGCTGGTTGTGCCTTCGATTCTGCGGCAGCTTAATGAACCAAATCCCGAATGGTGGGCGCGGCTTACCGACATTACCATGCCGACTCTTATTATAGGCGGTGGGTCCAGTCATATTCCTCAAAACAAATTGCAGGAAGTTTCTGAGCTGATTCCGAATTGCGAATTGGTGACGATAGAGGATGCTGGGCACTTTGTGCATGAAGCTAATTTACCAGCCTTCTTAGCTGCCGTAAAAGGTTTTCTTCATTCATGAGTTTCCGAACGCTTTCATGATTTCCTTTCCTTTATTAAACAAACGGGCGCATTTCTGTAAAAAGGAGTGCGCCTTATTAAACTTTATAAAGTAAGGAGCAAATGGCTTGGTTTTAAAATGAAGCAATCGGGCAGGATTGTGGAATAAAGCCAATTGAGCATAACCCGTTAGTTCAAAAGGGATAAGAAAAAGTTATTAATCTTATTAAAAAAATAGTTATACTATTTCAATAAATGTAGTGTTATATTTCCCTTATAAAGGGAGTGTTGAGAATGAGTATATTTACTATAAATTCTATTGGATCAGTTTCCAACGAACGTAAAACACCAGAAGATGATTTATGGGGGGAAGTTGTTTCGGTAATAAATTTAGAAAAAGAATGGGATATAAGTTGTCTAGATGGTATAGAATCGTTTAGTCATTTAGAAATAATATACCTCTTTCACCTGGTTTCAGATGAAAATATACAATATACCTCAAGACACCCAAGAAATAATAAAGAGTTTCCTAAAGTGGGGATTTTTGCACAACGAGGAAAGAATCGTCCAAATAAAATAGGTGCTACAACCTAATAAAGAATGGCTTTTTCTTCTTCAACTAAAGGCAGGCAAGGTTTAGTTCATTTCTTCACACAAACTATATTTTTACAATATAGTTATAGTAGATAATTAAATTTATAAATAATTTTAATAGACTATGATATAGTTATAATTGAGACAGAAAAGGTGTGTTCCTAGGTCGCGCCTGGCTTTTTGTAACATCTGAGCAGGAGCCCCTACATCTTTTTTGCAAATATAGGGGATAAGGACGGGTATAATGAGCAGCATACAGAAAAAAACAGACGTTATCTTAATTGGTGGCGGTGTTATGAGCGCGACTTTGGGATCATTATTGAAAGCGCTAGCACCGGAATGGGAAATCAAAGTGTTTGAGAAGCTCGCAAACGCAGGAGAAGAAAGCTCTAACGAATGGAATAATGCGGGTACGGGACATTCTGCACTGTGTGAGCTTAACTATACATCCGAAAAATCTGACGGATCTATAGATATTAGCAAGGCTATTAAAATTAATGAACAGTTTCAAGTTTCAATGCAGTTTTGGTCTTATCTCGTTAACTGTAAGCTGATTAATAATCCGCAAGACTTTATTATGCCAATACCTCATATGAGTATGGTACAAGGGGAAAAAAATGTTGCGTTTTTAAAGAAACGTTTTGAAGCGCTGATAAACAATCCTCTGTTTAAAGGTATGGAATTTTCGGATAACCCAGAAAAACTGATGGAATGGATCCCGCTAATTATGCAAGACCGTCCATCGAACGAACCTATTGCAGCAACAAAAATCGACTCTGGTACAGACGTTAACTTTGGTGCTTTAACACGCATGTTGTTTGATCACTTAAAGAATCAAAACGTCGATATTAAATACAAACATTGTGTTGATAATATTGCACGTACTAGCGATGGCTCATGGGAATTAAAAGTGCGTAATGCCGATAGCGGCAGCATAGAACGCCATACTGCTAATTTCGTCTTTATCGGAGGCGGGGGAGGAAGCCTGCATTTACTGCAAAAATCTGGTATTCCTGAAGGGAAACATATTGGCGGATTCCCAGTAAGCGGAATATTTATGGTATGTAAGAATCCGGAAATTATAGCGCAGCATCATGGAAAAGTATACGGAAAAGCTAAGGTTGGAGCTCCTCCAATGTCTGTTCCGCATCTTGACACAAGATTTATCGATAATAAAAAAGCGCTGCTATTTGGGCCATTTGCCGGCTTCTCACCAAAGTTCTTAAAGACAGGTTCAATGTTTGATTTAGTAACTTCCGTAAAACCGAATAATGTCTTAACAATGCTTGCGGCAGGCGCAAAAGAGATGTCATTGACAAAATACCTGATCCAGCAAGTTATGTTATCGAAAGAAAAGCGCATGGAAGAGTTAAGAGAGTTTATCCCTAACGCTAAGAGCGAGGATTGGGATTTAGTAGTAGCTGGCCAACGTGTACAAGTTATCAAAGATACTGCTGAAGGCGGCAAAGGAACGCTTCAATTTGGTACCGAAGTTATTACTGCAGCTGATGGCTCGATTGCAGCATTACTGGGTGCTTCTCCAGGTGCTTCTACTGCTGTTCATGTTATGCTTGAGGTAATTAATAAATGCTTCCCTCAGCATATGAAAGAGTGGGAACCAAAAATCAAAGAAATGATTCCTTCTTATGGCGTGTCACTAATGGAAAATCCAGAGCTTCTGCACGAAATTCATACTTCAACAGCAGAGACGCTTGGTCTAAGCGCAAAAGAACTAGTCTATAGTTAATTCTTTGGATGCAAAAACGTAGGGATTTCATGAAAAAGTTTAAGCAGCATTTTTCATATATGACAATCGTTTAAATAATGAAGAGGTTTAAAAGGCGATAATTGTAAAAAGAGATAAAGAAAATTCACATATAGAATTGAGTAAATAATAGAATATCATTGAAAATAAAACAGAGGACCTTAATCTATCTTTAGATTGAAGGTTCTTTTTTCATAAAAACGCAATTATTTTATTCGAATAGTGGGTCAGATAATGGATTTATGTTTGGTGAGCTAACTGGGCTTTGGTTTTACCTTATAAAAATTGGACAAACTGAAATGTATTCTTAAAAGTATTGATGTATAATTAATTTAAATGAAATTAACTTTCTGAATTATTACTTTTTTATTGGAGGAAAATATGAAACTAGGTGCATTCTCTGTAAGTTTAAGTGTAAAAGATATTAACAAATCAAAATTATTTTACGAAGATCTAGGATTTCAAGTCTTTGGAGGGGATATTACTCAAAATTGGCTTATTATGAAGAATGAAAGCTGCATAATTGGTCTCTTTCAAGGAATGTTCGAAAAGAATATTCTGACTTATAATCCTGGGTGGAATGAAAATGCCGAAAATCTTAAGTCGTTTACAGACATTCGAGACATCCAAAAGCAGCTTAAAGCAAAAGGAATTAAAATACTGTCTGAAGCAGATGAAACAACCGAAGGGCCTGCAAGTTTTACAATTGAAGATCCTGACGGTAATCCCATTCTTGTAGATCAGCACAGATAAAATAGAGGACGGAATAGGAACAACATAAAATTCTCCTTCTGTTTCAAAAAAACGTTTAGTCGATTTCACTTGGGATCAGTCTTTTTGATTCACCATAGGTGTTAGAATGAAACTTCCTCAACGAAAAGGAGGAAAGGGGGCTTTACTTCAATAAGGAGTAAAGCCTTTTTATTTAACTAAAGGGTCAGAAATAAAAGAAAATCTCTATATATAAGAAGACTTTTTCAGAACGGAAGTGCTTACTCACATTTAATTTTGAATTAGTATGAATATGGACAACAAATCAAATATATATTTAGATAGGAGTGTGTAAATGGGGGGGGATTACTCTGGCAAACGCAATTGTTGCAAGGTCGCTTGACGAAATAAAATTTTGGTCAAGGATTATGAAAGAGCACGCCTTATTTTTAAGTTTAGGGTTTACCCATGAACAGAAACAATTGATTACTGAAGCACAGCAGTTTATCACTGTTTTTGAAAGAATAGAGGAAAAGTTGAGCAAGTTCACGGTAAACTCAGATTTACGTCAAATACAGGCTTTTAATAGCGAGGTTTTTCAAGCAGCTGCTTCAATATGGCAATACAAGAGAAAAGTGTTAGGTTTAACATTGCGCTGCGAAATTCGTTCTAATAATTTCCCGTTATTGGTTGATCACATTAGCAGAGAAGCAGCTTACTTTGCTAATCGACTAAAAGAACTCAATGAAGGTAAACTAGTCCCTAAACCAGAAGCTATTATAGAAGAAAATGTTTTCTTTCTCAGAATCATGGCAGATCATGCTAAGTTTATCGGACATCTTTTAGATCCTTCGGAACGAAAATTAGTAGAGCAGGCAAGGGAGTTTAGTCATGATTTTGATCAATTGGTTTTTCAGGCAGTTGACTTGGAATCTATGCGGCCACAATCAGAAACTGGACCTATACTAAGCCAATTCTTAAATCAAAATAAAGTTTCAGTAGCTTCGTTAAGGGATTTTAAGAAAACAGCAAGAGAGTTAATAGAAGCATGCCGTATTAAGAGCATTATACATCCCCTTTTAGCTGATCATACTTTTAGAGAAGCTGAGAGGTTTCTTGAGATCATCGATTTATTTGAAGCGAGTCTAGAATAGGCCATAAATAATTAAATTGATGGCTTTAGTGATTACAAAAGGACGTATTTAGTCCTTTTTTTGTTTTTAAGGTTATATCCAAACATCATAAGAGTGTCTGTCGTCTGCATAATAAAACTGCATGCACTCTAATATGAACATGAAGCCCGTACAGGTTACTTTGAATTAGTCCTTTTGGATTCAACTGTAAAATTCACTCTTAAACATGAAGATCTTGTGCCTGCTGATTTTGTAGAGAAGGAAGATACCTTTGAAGGTTTAAACTATGGTTGGCCTGATATCCTAAGTAACTTGAAAAGGTTGCTTGAAACGGGAAATACTTTGTCGCCTCTATCAATAGATAAATGAGTTAAGTTATAATTGAAGTATATTTATATGGTAATGATTATCAATAAAGAAAATAGGATGAATTTTTTCAGACATATAAAAAGCTCTAGCAGATATAAACTAGAGCTTTTCGTTGTGTACCTGGCTAGGGTGCAGTTTTAAGTTATCTCATATTTATTGAGGTAACAGCAAGATACCATCACCGATTGGACGTTCACCTGCAGCATCAGAAGGTGTGCCTGCCAATTTTTGATTTACTGTCATGGTTGTGGAGCCGCCCCCATCAAGATTTAGGGCGTTTACGGCACCTAAAGATTTTAAAAGTTGTGCACTTTCTTTAAAGTTAGCTCCAACGCTATAACCTGGTTTTCTTCCATCAATGGTTACCAAAAGGATAGTACCATCAGCTTTAATTCCAGCAACGGTTCGGGGGTGCCGTCTTTGGCCGAACTGATAAAAGAACTCAGGGTTATCAGGCTGGTGAAATCCTTCTGCAGTTGAAGGGATGTTTATCTTTTTATTTTCCAGGAGTCTTGGGCCGCCATTGATAATTCCAATTCCTTTTCTTGAAGGAAACGAGCCTTCTTCTGTAAACATCTTTTTCTTAATATTCACCTTTTCTCCAGCTTGCAGATGATCATGAATCCACCGTGCATTTTCTGATGTACCCGATAAAACTGTACTTCCTTCAGGAATTTTGCCTCCACGTGCATCTTTGATTTCAGTAACGATCCCTTTGCTGTTAATGACAGCTTCAGCACCGTCACCAGAAGGAGTATTTGTTCCAAAGTGTGAAGAGTACTGGATCAATTCGCTTGCATCTGTGCAAGTATAATCATGTTTTGGCTGATTGGTTTCTTTATCACCGACACCACCGCATCCCCGAATAAGGCCAGGTACCCGGTTTAGACCATCTATTTCCCTTTTTTCACCATCAGATGTTTGTATACTGAGTTTTGTATTTACCGTAGATATGGAGGCATGATTTTTCTCGTTCAAAATGAGGCTTGTTCGACCATTTACAGCCTCGCTGATAAGCTTGCCATCTACCATAGAAATACCTGCAAGGTCGCCCTCAGTTCCATCTTTTGGACCCATTACAAAATATCCGCCATTAATACCGGCTAATGCATTCATCCTCATCGACATACTAGTCAGCTTTTCTTTACTTGGGACTTGGTCATTTGCTATAACAGGCGATATATGCCCTTTAAACGTTTTTGGGTTTATCTCAAGAACATTAACAACCCATGGTCCTGTAGTCGCATCTCCATCTTCTCCCGTAAAAACAACCCTTGAATCGCTGTAGCCTCCTGACGCCAGTTCCTCTTTTAAACTCTTTGCTTCTGACTCTGCCTGGAATGGACCGATTCTCACTAGATATCCAAGAGGTACTCGTTCTGGATCGTCTTGTGCTCTTTCATTGATCTTTTGAATAAATGAATCATAGCCTTGAGAAGCCAACTTTTCTTTTAGTTTAATTGCTTCATTATTTGAAGTAAGGAAATCTACATTTACCATAAAGGCATCTTCACGATTTGTTTTTCCGTAAACGAGTCTAGAAAATGTTACTCCGTCCTGTAATTTTTGTGATTCTTTAGTTTCATACTTCATAAATGGTGATTGAGTTTCTGTTTTAACAGTTTTCATTTTTGCATCGTAACCATAGGTAAGAGATGGAGTTATAAAAATACATAAAGCTGCTAAAGTTATATGAGAAAACCTTTTAATACCTTTTTTATGAAGTTGAAATATTTGTTTCTTCATCATTGCCTCCCTTAGAGTTGTGTCTACTTTAGTTTACTTTACTAAATTGTTATTAAGCTAGAGTAAAGGGAACATTATGTGTTTATGAACATTTGTTTACAGAGTTAGAAATAGAAGGATTTTGATTGATAATAAATAAATTATCTATTTGGTTAAGACGTTTTTGATGCTATTAACAAACAAAAATGCACTAGCATAATTATGCTAGTGCATTATAAAATCTTTCAGCTAATTCTTAAAATAGATCAAAACGTCACTTCATCCTGATTTCTTACAACCAGCAGCGTTTTCCCTTTATCCAATTCTTCTTCAAGCTTTTCAGCCATTTCTTTTTCAAAGCCGATTTCTTCCATTTTCGCACGCAATTTATCGCCTTTGCTTCGGAACACATTTTTTAAGGCAGTTCCGACTCCGGTTACGCCTACCCCGATTTTGTTGGCATCAGTTTCTTTGCGGTCACGCCTTACATGGTCGTTGTCATGTGAAAGGATATAAATATCATCATCTCTGATTCCATCATTTCTTAAAGTATCAATGGATTTGCTTAATTGCTCGTCATCGTGAAATACTTTGAATTTCGGTTTCATTTAGATCGCCTCCATAGGTTAGAGATACCCGCTCTATTCACTGGATAAACAAGCCTTTCTTTTTCAGCAAGATACTCGTGAAAAATGAGGTGAATTTGATATAATAGATTGAATGCAGTAAATAACTAGTTTTAATCATGCAGCGAACTTTATATAGGCACCCGAAACTGCCTTTTATATGAACGGAAAGAGAGTGAAAGAATATGGGTCGCAAGTGGAACAATATTAAAGAGAAAAAAGCGTCAAAAGATGCTAACACAAGCCGGATTTATGCGAAGTTCGGACGTGAGATTTATGTGGCAGCAAAGCAGGGCGAGCCTGATCCGGAATCAAATCAGGCGTTAAGAGTGGTGCTTGAGCGTGCAAAAACTTACAGTGTTCCAAAAGCAATCATCGACCGTGCGATTGAAAAAGCAAAAGGCGGTTCAGAAGAAAGCTATGATGAACTTCGTTATGAAGGATTTGGTCCGAATGGATCAATGGTTATCGTGGATGCCTTGACTAACAACGTTAACCGTACAGCATCGGATGTCCGTGCGGCATTTGGCAAAAACGGAGGAAATATGGGTGTTAATGGATCTGTTGCCTATATGTTTGATGCAACAGCTGTTATCGGCATTGAAGGCAAAACAGCAGACGATGTTCTTGAGCTGTTAATGGAAGCGGATCTTGATGTGCGCGATATTTTGGAAGAAGAGGAAGCTGTGATTGTTTATGCAGAACCTGATCAGTTCCATGCTGTTCAAAAAGCATTTAAGGATGCCGGCATTACAGAATTTTCAGTTGCAGAACTAACAATGCTTGCGCAAAATGACCTCGAGCTTCCTGAAGATGCACAGGCACAATTTGAAAAAATGATTGATGCTCTTGAAGATTTAGAAGATGTTCAGCAGGTTTATCATAATGTAGATTTAGGTTAATAACGTCAGAAAGAAGAAAAATACAGAAGAAAACGGGTACTAAAGTGCACAGCAATTTAGTACCCGTTTTTTGTTATTTTAACGTTTGTTCTTTGAAAATAAAGATACTGCAAGTTTAATTGTTTGAAAATAATTGGGATGGATAATATCCAAAATTTTTTCTCGCTATAATAATAAGGTGACTCTAGGTTCAAACAAAAGGGAGTGGGAGAATGTTTCCTGTATTAGAAACAGAACGGTTAGTTTTGAGAGAACTTATTGAATATGACGCATTAGATATATTTAATTGTTTCTCTAATGCAGATGTATTACGTTATTACGGACAAAATCCATTAACAAGTCTTGATCAGGTGAAACAAATTGTCAGGAATTTTTCGAAGAATTACAATGAAAAACGCGGTATTAAATGGGGAATTGAAATGAAGGGTACGTCAGGTATTATCGGGACAATTGGGTATCAAGAGTGGTCTTCTGAACATAAGAGAGCAGAAATAAGCTATGCACTTTTTCCTGAACATTGGGGCAATGGATTTGCAACTGAAGCTGCTGCTAAAGTGATTTCATATGGTTTTAAAGAGTTTGGTTTAATGCGTATTGGAGCAGTTGTTTTTGTTGAAAATAAAGCATCTAATAAGTTGTTAACAAAATTAGGCTTTGTAAAAGAAGGGATTTTGAGAAATTATATGTATCAAAATGATATTCCGTTTGATACGAATATTTATTCTTTGTTAAAGTGAAAACCATTGTGAAATATCAAATTGTAAATCAAACAAACGGGTGCGATGCTTTAACAAGGCATTGCCTTTTTTTGTTTGATTAACGAAGCAGATTGTGAAGTCTTTACTTAAAGTAACGGGTGCTTTTCTGAAATAAAAAAACATGTATTTTCTTCCAATGTACCATCTAATAAGAGCTTCTTGCTTATTCAAGAAAAGGGCGCTTTTATGAAGTAACTAAAGCCTAATTTCTCATTTGCAACACCGAGAAATTAGGCTTTTTTATATTTGGTTATATAACCATGATGTACTTAAAGAATCATGATGATTATGTACTGGCAAAAAGAAGCCTTGTAATTTCATTTTTCATTTATTCCTTGATTTGGACCGGGCGTTTTTTGTCCGGTTTTTTATTAAATAGTTAAAGAGTAAATACAACTTGAAAATTCCATTTATTTGCGTTTTTATACTATACTAAGCTAAAAGAAGTAAAATATACGATAAATAACAAGTAATAAGGGGGAGGTATTTTTGCTTATAACTGAGCGTCATCGTTTGATATTAGATTATTTAAAGGAAAAAGAGAATGTTAAGGTTCATGAACTAGTAGAGTTAACAAAAAGTTCAGAATCTACATTGCGACGCGATTTGGATCAACTAGAAAAGCAGAACTATATAAAACGTGTACATGGCGGTGCTTCACTGTTACAAAGAAAACGGGAAGAACCAAGTATGATTGAAAAATCAACTCAGAATCTTAAAGAAAAAAACAATCTAGCAAAATATGCTGCCCAATTAATTAAAGTTGGAGATTGTGTATACCTTGATGCAGGTACAACAACCTATCAAATGATACAGTATTTAGACCAAGAAAACATTGTTGTGGTTACAAATGGGATTGACCATTTGGATGCATTACTTGAAAAAGATATAAGTACCTATATAATTGGGGGATATGTAAAAAAAGTAACAAAAGCGATGATTGGCAGCAATGCATACGAAAGTATTCAAAATTATCGATTTGATAAAAGCTTTATAGGAACAAATGCAATCCACCATGAACTAGGTTTTACTACTCCAGATCCTGAAGAAGCACAACTGAAAGCAAAAGCTATCTATCTCTCTCGTGAATCGTTTGTACTTGCAGATCATACGAAATTTGGCGAAGTTTCATTTTCTGAATTTGCAAAACTGCATCAAGCTAAAATCATTACGAATGAAGAAGATTCGATGATATTGGAGAAGTATAGGGAGAAAACGGAAATTTACTGTGCACCTCTTTAATAAACTCTCATTTTTCTACATAAAAAAGTTTTAATTGGAGCTGACTCACATGTCTACTGAATAGACAATAGGGGTTTAAAGCTCTTTTTTTTTTTGCCTTGAATAGGCAAAATCTCAAAAAAATTTTCCCCCTTTTACATTTAGTTTCTCAAAGTAAATATATTGGTAAACCGTTTATTTGAAATTGGAAAGAATGCAATGTAGATCAAAATCTTCCATTATTCATTTAAAAACGCCTAATAATACTTATATTGAGAATTATAACAAAAAGTAAAATTAGCTAATATTTACATTACTAATATAATTTACTGAATTTTCTCAATATATTGACAGTTTTTAAAGAGCATAATATAATCAAAATCAATCAAAAAGAGTCAAAGATAAGCAAATTAAGTGGTGAAATCCACCATAAAAAATCATAACTCCTTTATTTATTTAACTTGAACCCACTAACAAATATTGAAATTTTCATTATCGATATATTCTAAGATTATTCTTTAAAGAAAAATGAAATCATATTTGAACGACTTAAAGGAGGTGTTGCAGCCACAAGATTGTAAGCGTTATCAATGGTATTATCAATTTATTTACTTCTAAGAAAAATGAAATTTGTATTTATTAATTTCTAGGGGGCTCACAATGAAAAAGAATGTAAAAACTTTATTCGTGTTAGGTTTAATGGCATTAATGGCTTTAATGTCCGCATGCAGTAGTGCAAGTGAATCTTCAAATGATAGCACTGGACAGGAAAACAGCGACGATAAGTTAAAAATCGGATTAACTGTAGGTACTTTAGCAAATCCATTTTTCGTTGCAATGGGAAAAGGAGCTGAAGAAGCAGGGAAGGAATTAGGTGCAGAAGTTCTTGTAGAAAGCGCTGAATATGATCTTTCAAAACAAACCTCTCAAATTGAAAACTTTATTACAAAAAAGGTAGATTTGATTTTATTAAATGCAGTTGATACGAAGGGGATTGCTGCAGCTGTTCAACAAGCAAAGGATGCCGGAATTCCAGTAATTGCAGTAGATACGAATGCAGAGGGCGGTGTTAATGCAACAGTCACTTCAGATAACTACCAAGCAGGTAAGCTTGCTGGTGAATATGTGGTTGAACAATTAAATGGAAAAGGAAACATTGTCATTATTGATGGACCTCCAGTTTCAGCCGTTACAGATCGTATTCAAGGATTTGAGGATGTGATTAAAGAGTCTGGAATTAAAGTAGCTGCAAAGCAAAATGGTGAAGGAAACCGTGAAAAAGCATTATCTGTTATGGAAAGTATTTTACAAGCGAATCCATCTGGATCAATTGACGCTGTATTTGCGATCAATGACCCTGAAGCAATCGGAGTAGAAATAGCTTCAGAGCAAGCTGGAAGAAAAGATGAGTTTTTCATTGTTGGCGTCGACGGTGCTCCTGAAGCGGCAGAAGCAATGGCGAAAGAAGGAAGCTCTATTATGGCGACTTCTGCTCAATCACCTAGTGAAATGGTGAAAAAAGCAGTTGAAATTGGAATGAAAGTGAAAAAGGGTGAAGACGTTGAAGAACTTATTAAAGTGCCTGTTAAGCTTGTAACTCAAGATACATTAGATTCTTACCAGGGTTGGTAAGCCTCCTTGAATAAATAGGCTGATAAGGGTCCATCCCTAATTCAGCCTATTTCAAATAAGGGTCTTACTGTCCGTTAAGAATGGGATAAATAAGGGGTGGGATAGACTTATGGCTGTTAAAGATATGTTAATAGAAAAACAAAAAACTAAAAAAATGCCATTACTGAATATGGAAGGGATAAGTAAAACATTCTCAGGTGTAAAGGTATTAAACAATGTGAGAATGGAGCTTTATCCAGGTGAAGTACACGCATTAATGGGAGAAAACGGTGCCGGGAAATCAACTTTTATGAAAATCCTTGCAGGGATCCATACTCCTGATCATGATGGGACCATCTATTTAAAAGGTCAACCAATATCATGGAAGAATCCTGTCGAAGCAAGGAACAGAGGAATAAGTGTTATCCACCAGGAGTTAAATCTCTCTCCTAATCTAACAATCAGTGAAAATATTTTAATGGGCTCAACTTTTCCAAAAAATCGACTGGGAATGGTCAGGTGGGACGAAGTTCACGAACGTGCACAAAAGGTGTTAGATTCAATGGGATCTAATCTAAATCCCCGTCAACTCGTTTCAGCCTTGAGTGTCGCACAACAGCAAATGGTAGAAATCGCACGGGCATTATCCTTTAAGGCAGAGGTTCTGATCATGGATGAACCTACAGCTTCGCTAACAGATAAAGAGATCACAAAGCTGTTTCAAATTATTGACGATTTAAAAAAACAAGGAGTTGCGATCGTTTATATTTCTCATAGAATGGACGAAATCTTTAAGATTTCAAATCGATTTACTGTCTTACGGGATGGTGAGTGGATAACAAGCGGGCCGATTGAAGAGACAAACCCCGACCTCCTCGTAAAGCTAATGGTAGGTCGTGATTTAAAGGATTTATTTAATCGAACGAAATCATCTGAGACAACACTCTCATATGAAGCAGTCCCTGTTCTAGAGCTGAAAAGTGTCTCTGATAATACCATTGTTAAAGACGTTTCGCTGAAAATTTATCCTGGTGAAATTGTTGGTTTAGCGGGACTTGTAGGTGCAGGCAGAACGGAGCTGGTTCGGGCTTTATTTGGTATATCGGAGTTGAAAAGCGGAGAAATATACGTGGATGGCAAGTCTGTAAACATAAAATCACCAATTGATGCGATTGCAAATGGAATTGCCCATGTGCCTGAAAGCCGAAAAGAACAAGGTTTATTTTTATCCATGTCAGTAAAAGAGAATATTTTAATGGCAGAGTTGAAAAAGCACTCTAAGTCAGGAATTGTTAGTTGGAAACAGGTTAATTCTAGTGCCGAACAGTTTATAAAAGACCTAAATATAAAAGTTGCCTCTCCCGAACAGCAGGTCTCAAACCTAAGCGGCGGTAATCAACAAAAAGTAGTCATTGCTAAATGGCTGTCCATTACACCAAAGATTTTACTGCTTGATGAACCAACCCGTGGTGTTGATATTGGGGCAAAGACTGAAATACACAAAATTGTCTCACAGCTTGCGGATGAAGGACTGGCCGTGTTAATGATTTCATCTGAGCTGCCGGAAGTATTAGGAGTCAGTGATCGAATCCTTGTCATGAGCGAAGGTAAATTAACGGGGGAACTTTCGAGAGAAGAAGCAACACAGGAAAAAGTTATGCACTTAGCTACTAGAGGGGAGTAAAGAAAAATGAAGGCAAATACTCAAACAGCATCACCATCGCAAAGCCTGGAGGCGGGCAAAATCCTTCTTGCTTTATGGAATCGTTTAGGCATGATTATGATTCTATTATTATTATGTATTGTCCTTTCGTTCACTGCACCTAACTTTTTAGATACAGCCAATATGTTAAATGTATTAAAGCAGGTTTCCATTATTGCGATATTAGCTGCAGGGATGACGATTGTTATTTTAACAGGCGGCATCGATTTATCCGTAGGTTCTACAGTTGCATTATCTGGAGTTATATCAGTTATGGTTTCAGCTGCAGGAGTTAACCCGATTATTGCGATGTTATCAGGTGCAGCAGTAGGTTATGCAGTAGGTCTTATAAATGGCTTTTTTACAGCAATAACGAAATTACCATCATTTATCGTGACATTAGGAAGCTTTACGTATGTTCGCGGTCTTGCTTATGTCATAAGTGGCGGTTATCCAATTGTTTTGCAAAATGAAACCTTTAAATTCATTGGCGGCGGTGCTATTTTAGGCATACCAACACCAATCTATATCATGCTTTTGGTGTATGGCGTGATGTTTTTTGTCCTGAAGTATACAATGTTTGGCCGACATATTTATGCAATTGGCGGAAATGAAGAAGCCGCGCGCTTAACAGGAATCAAGGTTGAAAAGTCATTAATAAACGTTTATTCCATTAGTGGCTTATTAGCTGGGTTAGGTGGTGTCGTATTAGCAGGAAGGTTGTATTCTGGCCAACCAACTGCAGGACAAATGTATGAATTAGATGCTATTGCTGCGGTTATTTTAGGTGGAACAAGTTTAACTGGAGGAAAGGGCAGAATACAAGGAACGATCATAGGGGTTTTAATCATGGGTGTTATTAGCAATGGATTGACACTTATGGATGTTAATTATTATTGGCAGTTAGTTGTAAAGGGCGGCGTAATTGTAGCAGCTGTTTTATTGGATCGTTTAAGAGGAAGCAGTGCAGCGTAAGGTCTGCACTCCGCGACATTAAAAAGTTAAAGGGGTTTTTTTTTGAAAATTTCCATAAAAAGAAAGATTTCTTTCTATCTAATCAGCTTAATCGTTCTTAGTTTTCCATTAACAAGTGTTTTCGCAGATGATTCCGGGTATTATAATGAACCTTTTCGTAATCAATTTCATTTCTCTCCTGAAGCAAACTGGATGAATGACCCGAATGGAATGGTCTATTATGACGGTGAATACCATTTGTTTTATCAGTATCATCCATATGGAACGACATGGGGACCGATGCATTGGGGACATGCTGTAAGTAAAGACCTTGTTCATTGGGAGCATTTGCCGATTGCCTTATCACCTGATGAAAACGGTGATATTTTCTCTGGAAGTGCTGTGATCGATTGGAACAATACAGCAGGATTTGGAAAAGAAGCGATGGTTGCTATATTTACTCATTCAGGGGAAAAAGGCCAAGTCCAAAGTCTTGCATACAGCCTTGATAAAGGAAGAACGTGGGAAAAATATGAAGGTAATCCTGTTATGGCTGATCCTCCTATCCCTGATTGGCGTGATCCGAAGGTTTTCTGGCATGAAGATTCAAGCAAGTGGGTGATGTCGTTAACAGCAAAGAATAAGGTCATGTTTTATACGTCACCCAATTTAAAAGACTGGGAGTTTGCTAGTGAATTTGGGCCAGATGGCGGAATTCAAGCGAATAGTCTTGATCGCACCTCTTACGCGATGTCCTCGCAAATAGGCGGATCGTTTAGCTATGAGAGTGACATTACCCTTAACGAAAAGAATGGGAGAGAAGGTGCAGGTGGCCTTATTTTTCGTGCTGACAAGCGTGCGGAGAATGGATATATTGCCAACCTGGATGCCAAAAACGATGTTGTCACATTAAGTAAAAGTGTGGAGGGCATCACGAAAGAAATTGTCCGCAAACCATTACCTCTAAAAACCTCAACGACCTATCATGTGAAGATAGATGCCGATGGGAATCAAATCAGAGTTGCTATAAACAATGAGCTTGTAATTGAAGCAAATGATCCATCTTTTGAAAGCGGTTACTACGGCTTATCAGCGTGGAATTCTACAGCGGCTTTTCGAAATGCAGAATTTAATAATAAATCAAATTTTGTGTCGAACCTGTCTAAATGGAAGGTTGTCAATGGCTCTTGGGAAGATACATTAGCTGGGAAAAATGGGAGCTCTACAGATGATGCTTTTATTATGAGCGGTCAAACGGCTGGGAATTTGATCTATGAAGCAGATATCACGATTTCTGGAAATAAAGGGGGTAATGGCGCAGGTTCACTTGTTTTCCGAGCAGATGAAGAAGCAAAGAATGGCTATTTTGCAAATATCGATGCCCTGAATGATACTGTGAAACTAATGAAAATTGAAAATGGAAAAATATCCGTCTTAGCTGAAAAATCGATGAGTCTTGATACAGATAAGCTATATCATTTAAAAGTAAGTACGTACGGCGAAAACATTAAAGTCTATATAGATGACCAGCTTATTCATGACATAAATGACGCAACGTTTTCCTCTGGGTTTGCAGGCTTGAACATTTGGAATTCCTCAACGAATTTTCAAGATGTTCAACTGAATAAGAACATCGCAACAAATGAGAAGGAAATCAATAACCATGATTTTGAAACAGGTGATTTAACTGGTTGGAGCCTAATTGAAGGGAATGCTTTTACAAATGATCACGTCACAGATGCAGCATCCTATTGGGGAGGTCAATTTGGCCATGAAGGAAATTATCATTTATGGGGATTTTCAGATCTTCATAATGGAGACGATGCAACCGGTGAACTGCATTCCTCATACTTTAAGCTAGGCGGAACAGGTGAAATTAATTTCTTATTAGGCGGTGGGAATGACTTTAACAGCCGCTATGTATCATTGGTGAGAGCCTCTGATAATAAAGAATTAATTCGCCAGGCAAATACGAAATTTAAAGAGGAAAAGTATAACAAATACGTATGGGATGCTTCTGATTATATCGGTGAAGTACTCTATATGAAAGTGGTTGACCATGCTGTAGGAGGCTGGGGGCATATAAACCTAGATGATGTTCATGTTTATAATGAAGGTCCTATGCCAGCAGAAGTTGACAATGTTGCAAAAGAACCTGTGGAAGCTGAAGTTAAGCAGAGCGGAACCATTACAGACTGGATGGCTGTTTCCGGTGAATGGATCCCTTCTACACATGGCAGCAACGGCGGTATTTGGGAATGTCCTGCTTTAGTTGAATTGCCAATTGATGGCGATCCGACCAAAACAAAGTGGGTGCTGCAAGTAAGTTTAAATGATGGAGCCCCTGCTGGCGGGTCTGGCGGTCAATATTTTGTTGGCAGTTTTGATGGAAAAACGTTTAAAAATGAGAATCCGTCCGATCAGGTATTATGGAGTGATTATGGAGCTGACTTCTATGCAGCAGTAGAATGGAGTGGAATTGAGGGCGAGAATGGTGAGAAATATTGGTTAGGCTGGATGAGCAACTGGCACTACGCCAACAATACACCAACATCAACATGGAGGAGTTCAATGAGCCTCCCTCGGAAGATGGAGCTTACTGAAACAGAAGAAGGAGTACGTTTAAAACAAACGCCGGTTTCAATCAATTCAATTCGTGACAAAAACCAGAAAGTATCTTATCAAAATAAAGTAATTTCAGATGAGAGCAATCTTCTGGATGATTTTTCAGGAGATGCTTATGAAATGATTGCTGAATTTGATGTCTCTAATACCACGGCAACTGAATTTGGCTTTGAAGTTCGCAAAGGTTCTACTAATGAGTATACAAAAATAGGGTATGAAGTTGGGAACAAGCAATTATTTGTTGACCGTAAGAACTCTGACAGCTTTGATTACGGCAGCAATGTTGTAGACATGCACAAAGGTCCTCTTTCTGTGTCAAATGGAACTTTGAAAATGCATATTTTTGTCGATCATTCAGCTGTAGAAGTATTTGGCAACGATGGAGAAACGGTGATTACCGATCAAATCTTCCCTAGTCCAACAAGCAAAGGAGTAAAGATTTATAGTAAGGATGGAAATGTTACATTGAAATCCTTGAATATCTATCCTGTAAAAAGTATCTGGAAAAAAAGCGGCTTTAAATCAACCTTAAATGGCTGGAAAGCTGTAAATGGCAAGTGGGCAGATACAATTGCTGGAAAACAGGGGCAAAGCAGCGGGGATGCATTCATTTTATCAAATGAAGCAGGAAGCAATTTTAAGTATGAAGCAGACATGAAAATTCTTGATACGGACTCACATCCGAATGATCCTAATAAGGATACAGCTGGTAACTTAGTTGGTGCAGGAGCACTGGTTTTTCGCTCAGATTCAGAAGGGAAAAATGCTTATGCTGTCAATGTTGATGTGAAAAATAATGTTGTCAAATTAATAAAATTTGTGAATGGTGCTGGCCATGACCTTGCATCCTATAACAATGATGGAAATCTTAAACTGCAAGCAAATGAAAACCATCATCTTAAAGTAGTGACGGCAGGCGATAACATTAAGGCTTATTTAGATGACAAGCTTGCCATTGATACAAACGACCAAACCTATAAAGAAGGCTACTTTGGACTAAATGTCTGGGATTCAACTGTTGTGTTTAACCAAGTAAAAAACAAGGTTAACATGGGTACAAGATGATTGGGGGAGAATATATGAATGGCATATTATTTTGAACGAGGGGCCATTTCCATAGACTCAACTTCATTGTGGTATTTTACTGCTAAAATAAATATTTTTCGTTCCTTATATTCTGATGTTCACTTTTGTATCTCACAAGTTTCCACGAAAGAAATGAAGAGGGAACAAGCAAAACAAAAAAGTCCGCTCAGTTGTTATTCAGCTTCTTATCTGAAGCAAAATACAGCCGTTTTCCTAAAAAATTAGGAAAACGGCTGTATTCTTAGTGATAACAAGCTTCGGTTTTTATTTATACATCAAAAGGGAAAGACGCAGAATATGAAATAAGAATTTTGGAGTTAGCAATGAGCAACATCTATCTTAAACAGTCTGCTAAGTCGCTATCTAATTTTTCATTTAAATATAATAAGAGTCTATTATTCATTAAGGGATAATAAACGTTTTTTAATGTCTTCTGGGTTGATAATTGTTTGGGCCACTCCACTGTCTATTGCCGCCTGTGCTACAGCTGCTGCAACGTGAGCAGCAACTCTGCGATCAAATGGATCTGGAATGACATAGTCTGAATGAAGCTCTTGTTCTGAAATGAGTTCGGCAATAGCGTAAACTGCTGCTGACTTCATTTTTTCATTGATTTCTGTTGCGTTTACGTCAAGCGCACCGCGGAAAATACCAGGGAAGGCAAGAACATTGTTGACCTGGTTCGGAAAGTCGGACCGACCTGTACCGACTACTTTAGCACCCAAATCTTTTGCTTCTTGAGGCATAATTTCCGGGATTGGATTAGCGAGAGCAAAAATGATTGGATCATGATTCATGGACTGAACCATTTCTCCATTGATAGCACCGGCAGCCGATACACCAACAAAGACATCGGATCCAACCATTGCATCTTTTAATGTTCCTTGTTTCTGCTCTAAATTCGTGATAAGTGCCATTTCTTCTTTAAAAGGATTCATGCCGAGAGGGCGGCCTTTATAGATAATTCCTTTTGTGTCACATAAAATCACATCTTTTACACCCATTTGCAGTAAAAGCTTCACAATCGCTACACCGGCTGCACCTGCTCCATTGACAACAACACAAATTTCCTCCAACTTCTTACCTGCAAGCTTAAGGGCGTTAATCAACCCAGCTGCTGTTACAATCGCTGTTCCATGCTGGTCATCATGAAATATAGGGATGTTGCAAGCTTTTCGTAATTGTTCTTCAATCTCAAAGCATTGCGGTGCTGCAATATCCTCCAAGTTGACTCCTCCAAAGGTAGGCTCTATCAATTTAACCAATTCCACTATTTTTTTAGGATCAGTCGTATTGAGGCAAAGAGGGAAGGCATCCACATCGGCAAATGATTTAAAGAGAAGGGCTTTTCCTTCCATGACAGGCATTGCAGCACGCGGTCCGATGTTTCCTAAGCCAAGCACAGCCGTACCGTCTGATACGACCGCCACAAGATTGCCTTTCATCGTATAGTCATATACTTTTGATTCATCATGATGTATCTCCATGCACGGTTCTGCAACGCCAGGGGAGTAAGCAAGACTTAAATCATAGGCGTCACGCACCGGGACTTTTGAGTGAACACCAAGTTTTCCTTTATTTTCTTTATGCATCTGCAGCGCTTTTTCACGTAGACTGTTCATTCTTTTGTTTCTCCTCTCGCATATTGGTTAAAAAGGGGGGAAGGCTGAAGAAAAGGTATTTCTTCAGCCTTCTATATCCCTCTTAATCTTGTATGATCATGATTGTTTTTTATCGCGTTTAGGCTTTTCTGTTCTTACATCTTGTTTAAGCTCATAAAGGTTTTCATAAAAGAACTTAACAAGAACCCGCAGGGGAGATTGGCATCCGCTAATACGAAATCTAGATGTTTTAATCCATGTCCAATGATTTATGCGGATTTAAACAGCGGGTTACTCTCTTTCAAAAAGGGATGCACCTGCAATCCCCGGGTTTGTCATCTCGTAAGGATTTAAAATGAGATCAAGCTCTTCTGCTGTCAATACATCATATTGAAGGCATAGCTCGCGTACAGATTTTCCATTTAAAATGGCTTCTCGTGCGATGCGTGCAGCCACTTCGTATCCAATATGCGGATTTACAGCTGTAATAATCCCTGCGCTTTTTTCTACATATTCTTTTAACCGGTCTTCGTTTGCTTCAATGCCTGCAAGGCAGTAATCGGTGAAGGAACGAAATGCATTGTTCATTATACTGATTGATTGAAGTAAGTTGAATACAAGCACAGGTTCCATCACGTTTAGTTCAAGCTGACCCGCTTCAGAGGCCAAACAGATCGTATGGTCGTTGCCAATTACCTGGAATGCCACTTGGTTAATCATTTCCGGCATAACCGGATTTACTTTTCCCGGCATAATCGATGAGCCTGGCTGTCGAGCAGGCAAGAATATCTCCCCAAATCCCGCGCGAGGGCCTGATGCCATTAAACGCAGGTCGTTGGCAATTTTCGACATGTTCATCATACATACTTTTAGGGCGGCAGAGACTTCTGTGTAGGCATCCGTATTTTGTGTTGCATCAACAAGATGCTCTGCACCTACGAGAGGAAGACCGCTGATGTCCGCTAAATGCTTGACCACATTTTTGATATAGCGAGGGTCTGCATTTAAGCCTGTGCCAACGGCTGTGGCCCCCATATTTACTTCATACAGATGCTGGCGTGATTGTTGAATGCGTTTGATATCACGCTCTAATACACGGCTGTAAGCTTCAAACTCTTGGCCAAGCCGGATCGGCACCGCGTCTTGGAGGTGTGTACGGCCCATTTTAATGACATGATCGAATTGCTTCGCCTTTTTTTTAAACACTTCCTGCATATATTGCATTGTGTCTAACAACTTTCCAACTAAATTAAGAGTTGCAATATGAATGGCGGTTGGAAACACATCATTCGTTGATTGTGACATATTGACATGGCTGTTTGGGCTCAACTCAGCATATGCCCCTTTTTCTTTGCTGAGCAGCTCAAGTGCACGGTTCGTAATAACTTCGTTTGCATTCATATTCATGGATGTACCGGCACCGCCTTGGATCGGATCTACGATAAACTGGTCATGCCATTTTCCTTCAATAATTTCGTCTGCTGCCTGAACAATCGCATCTCCAAGGCCTTTGTATAAACGTTTCACATCCATATTCGCGAGCGCAGCCGCTTTTTTGACGATTGCCAATGCTCTAATTAAATCCTCGTGAATGCGATAGCCAGTAATCGGAAAGTTTTCTACAGCCCTTAATGTCTGCACACCATAATAGGCATTAATAGGCAATTCTCTTTCTCCCAAAAAATCTTTTTCTTTTCGTACATGTTCGTTTTTCAAGTTGAACTCCCCCATCTATATCTTGCTCACTATGATGTTAAGAAAGATTATGCTACATTTGTTTGTTTACTTGCTTCAAGTGATTTGATATAATCTTGCGCTTTTTGTTCATTGAATTGACCTTCCCATTTAGACATTACAATGGCCGCAAGAGAGTTACCTATAACATTGACCACTGTTCGTGCCATATCTAATACACGATCAACACCTGCGATAAAAGCTAATCCTTCCATCGGGAGTCCCATTGCGCCGAGCGTAGCCAAGAGCACGACAAATGAGGCACCAGGTACGCCGGCCATTCCCTTTGAAGTTACCATCAGAACTAACACAAGGGTCAGCTGTTCTGGAATAGACATGTCAATTCCATACATTTGTGCGATAAATAAAGCGCCAATCGCTTGATAAATCGTCGAGCCGTCCAGATTAAAAGAATACCCTGTCGGAATGACAAAAGACGTTATAGCTTTTGGACAACCGAAGCGCTCCATTTTTTCCATTAGTTTTGGCAGCACCGCCTCTGAACTTGCGGTAGAAAAAGCGAGTACCATTTCATCTTTCAAGATTTTCATGATCGTAAAGATATGGGTGCCGCACCATCTTGCAATTAATCCTAGTACAATCAATACGAAGAAGATCATGGCACCGTATACCACTATTACAAGCTTGCCAAGCGGAATAAGGGACGCAAGTCCAAATTTTGAAACTGTGACGCCGATTAAGGCAAATACCCCAAACGGTGCAAACTTCATTACTTGATTTGTCACCCAAAACATGGACTCGGCAACACCCTCAAAGAATGTCAAAACGGGCTTCCCTCTTTCACCGAGTGATGCTACCCCAAGACCAAACAATACTGAAAAGAAAATAATTGCAAGCATATCGCCCTTCATTAAGGACTCAAATATGTTCGAAGGTACGATGTTAACGAAAGTATCGGCAATTCCATGACTATTTTGTTCGTTGGCTGAATCGACATATTTATCGATGCTGGCCGTACCTAACTCATCCATTTGAATGCCTGCACCAGGCTGTACAATGTTTGCAGCCAGCAACCCGACGATAATCGCAATGGTTGTGATGACTTCAAAGTATAGAATCGTTTTGCCGCCAAGTTTTCCAAGCTTTTTTACATCACCCACGCCGGCAACACCGACAATCAATGTTGCGACGACAATCGGCACGACAATCATTTTAATTAAGCGAATAAAAATATCTCCAATCGGCTGGAGGAATCCTTCAATATTTGGATTTCCATAAAAGACAGCTCCAACCGCGATTCCTAAAATGAGACCAATTACAATCTGCCAAGCTAAGCCAAGTTTTAGTTTTTTCATCCCATCCACCCCTTCAAGTCTATTACCAATATGAGTGTAAGCGGTTACCTACAATAACCTACTGATTCATACGAAAACCTACAAATACTTATAAAAAAATAAAAAAAATTTTCTCATAACTGTTTCAACTTTCCAAAGGTTTGAGTACAATGTGTAATGTTTGTACATTATTTGGTATGGAGGTGTCCGAACTGAAGGAACGAATTTTAGCAGTTTTATTGATGATGATTGCCGTACCGCTCGCTGGAGAGTTTAAATTCTATCCGTTCAATGATGCATTCCGCGTCAGCCTGGGGACACCGGCATTTTTCTTGTTTTTGTTATGGAACAGAGGCATTCACCCGTATATTGCAGGGGTTTTGACTGGGACAAGTGTGTTTGTGTTTCGGTTTTTGCTGGCGGTCATTATCAGTGACATACCGGTTGAAGAGGCAATCTGCCGTCATCTTCCGGTGTTCCTTTATTACGCCATGTACGCTTTCATTTTTCATATTACAAAGCTGAATGAGAAGCATAATAAGCCGTTTATGATTGGAATACTAGGCGTGGTCATTGAATTTTGTGCAAGCTTGTCGGAAATGGCGATTCGATCCTCGTTAGCGGATCAGATTATTTCATTTCACGCAATCAAACAGATTATCTTTATCGCGTTTATCCGAAGTTTTTTCGTACTTGGTTTTTTTAACATTATTAAACTGAGAGAAGCAAAATTGGCAGAGGAAGAGCAGCGCAGACAAAACGAGCAAATGCTGCTGTTCATTTCGAATTTGTATGAGGAATCTGTTCAGCTTAAGAAAACGATGCAAAATGCAGAAGAAATCACCCACAAATGTTATGATTTTTATCGCAGGCTGAAATCGGGAGATTCACATGGTCATGAGGCTCAAACAGCATTGCAAATTGCAGGTCTTGTACATGAAATGAAAAAAGATAATCAGCGAATTTATGCTGGACTGTCAAAGTTGATGACCTCTGAAAAGCTAGAGGACTACATGAGCATTGAGCAGCTGAGTAACATTATGTTTGTTTCAAATAGAAGGTATGCGGAGTTATTAAATAAACACGTTTCGTTTTCTCTGCATGTGGAAGGGGAACATCCGCCATATCAAGTAAACATGGTGTTATCATTGATAAATAACTTGATCGGAAATGCGTTGGAAGCCATTGAACAAGAGGGACATATATCGTTGTATGTCATTCGAAGAGACCGGATGGTAGAATTTCAGGTCTGTGATAATGGACCAGGCATTGAGCAAAAGCTGAAAGAAATCATTTTTAAAGAGGGGTTTACAACGAAGTATGATGTTTCCGGCAATCCTTCTACAGGCATTGGACTTTCGTATGTGAAACAAACCGTTGACAAGCTTGGCGGACATATTAAGCTAATAGATAATCATAAAGAAACCATATTTGTCATCGGGCTTCCGATTGATGCGATGATACAGAAAGGACAGGTCAAATGAATTACTTCATTATAGACGATGATCCAGCTATTAGAGCGATGCTGACAGACTTGATTGAGGATGAGGATTTAGGCAAAGTGGTGGGTGAAGCAGAAGACGGATCATTGGTGGACAATGGGAAGCTTGCGCTCAAAAAAGTAGACGTGGTGCTCATGGATTTACTGATGCCAAAGAGAGATGGAATTGAAACAATTCGTGTTCTTTCTTCTGAATTCCAGGGGAAATTCGTGATGATTTCTCAAATGGAGGCAAAGGAGCTCATAGGGGAAGCATATAGTTTAGGAGCAGAATACTACATCACAAAGCCGTTAAACCGCCTTGAAATAGCAGGAGTGTTAAAAAAGGTAAACGAGCGGGTCATTCTGGAAAAATCAATTCGAGGCATTCAAGAATCGTTAACATTATTTACAGGTCATCAGTCGCCGCCATCCAGCTCTTCTCATACAAAAAATATAATCGAAGCAGGCCGTTCATTGATTTCAGATTTAGGGATGATTGGAGAAAGCGGCAGTGAAGACTTGATGAAAATTTTAGAATTCCTGCAGGATGATAAACAAAAGTTCGGATCCTCCTACTTTCCGCCTCTAAAGGAAATTTTTTATGGAAATGCCCAAAAAAAGCTTGGAGAACAGGCTGCCGAGGCGGAAGTACAAAAAGAAATGAAAGCCTCCGAACAGCGGGTTCGCAGAGCAATTTACCAGGCGCTCAACTATATTGCCTCATTAGGGTTAACAGATTACACGAATCCAAAATTCGAGGCGTATTCATCCACATTTTTCGATTTCTCTGAAGTCCGGAAGAAAATGCTGGAGCTTGAAGATAAAAGTGAACGAAGCACCAATCAAAGCCGAATCAACATGAAAAAATTCATTCAATCGCTCTATATAGAAGCGCAGCAATTGGTGGATTAGCGGAAAAATTTGTTTCTTGCAAATTGCAGGGATTATGTGCAGTCATGTTGTAACAAGGCTGTTGTTACTAGACAACATGTTCAGAAACGAACAATAAAACCTTGATACTCCTACATGCATAAATAAATACCATTTATTTTGTATGAAGCTCGGTTTGCACAAGATCCTATGATGAAAATAAATACTAAGGCTGAAGGTTGATTAGGAAAAAAGCCTTCTGAACTAACAATTAGAGCATGATCATAGAGATCGTGTTCTTTTTTGTATCAGCACCTAAGAACACCAATTTTCGTGAGCAATTTCATACACTTTTTAATTAATTGCTTGTTAAGCTACAGGAACAAGTGCGTACGTCATGACCAAGGTTGTTTCTTTCTAAAACAACCTATAGGAAAACTAAAAAAACGGGAGGGATACACTTCCGCATATTTACACAAAGTAGTACAAATAATAATTGAATATTCTTCGATTTTTCAAATGAAGCTGGAATTTCTCTTCCTCGGAACTGCATGGCTAATTCATTTTATTAGGCACAAAATCGAATAGGGTTATCGTTAATGTTCCGGGTTACATACTAATCTAGAAGCTTTTTTAACATTAATAACAACATTTTAGAAATGTTTATTCCTAATGTCAGTTGCGGGCTTTGGGTACTTAAAGGGTGATTAATATGTGGAAAATGGTGGTTTCCTATCTTCCGGACTGGAAAGTCTTTATTCAGGGTTTTATCGTATTTTTCATTCCGTTTTTGATCACAAGATTTTTTAAATGGGTCCGTACTTTAGAGGAAGAGTGATGAGAATGAAATGGTGGAAATCAAAGATAAAACAAACGCAGAAACCTTCCATTCAAAGTGATAAAGAGCAGAAAACTACGTTTTTTCAAGATTCAAAAGGTCAAATTACAGGCGATTTCGACTTAGATCTGGAACTTGTCAAGCAAGAAATGGCCCATAACTCGGATGTTCACTTTCGGGAGTTTAACATAGGGCGCACAGGCATACGGGCGGCGATTATTTTTGTCGATGGGCTGTCAGATAAAGATCTCATCGACAAACATATTATGAAATCATTGATGCTTAATTTTTGTGAAGAATACAAACAGGAAACTCCTTATGTGAAAGGTGCCATTTCAAAAGAATTTATTAAAAATCAAGTCCTTTCTATTAGTGAAGTAGAAGAAGCCCATCATATAAAAGAGTTGATGACAAAAGTATTAACAGGTTCAACAGCCCTTTTGATTGATGGGTCATCTGATGTGTACATTCTTGGTACAACAAAAGCAAACAAACGGAATATTGAAGAGCCAGTATCAGAGGCATTGGTCAGAGGTCCACGGGTAGGTTTCACTGAGATTATAAGCGATAATACCGCGCTTTTACGACGCCATGGTGAAAATGAGAACCTATCATTAATAAAATTTCAAGTTGGAAAGCGTGCAAAAAAAGAACTGGTCATCGCCTATATGCAAGAAATTGCTGACCCTGAATTAATAGAAGAGGTCAAGAAAAGAGTTCGGAAAATCGATATTGATCATGTACCGGAATCTGGCTATGTAGAACAACTGATCGAAGATAATTACCTCAGTCCTTTTCCCCAAGTACAGAGTACGGAGCGCCCTGATCGCGTCATTAGTGCATTGATGGAAGGAAGAGCAGCAATCTTGTTAGATGGCACGCCTTTCGCTTTGATCGCCCCAGTTACATTTAGCATGCTGCTGCAATCGCCAGAAGATTATTATGAACGTTGGATTCCAGGCACGCTTTTTCGTCTGCTGCGTTTTGGAGCAGCTATTGTTACGTTGTTTGCACCTGCTTTATATATTTCTTTTATCTCATTTCATCCGGGGTTGATTCCTAGTGAGTTAGCCATTTCTATCTCAGGGACAAGGGAAGGTGTTCCGTTTCCTTCTTTAATAGAAGCACTGCTTATGGAAGTAGCAATCGAAATATTGCGGGAAGCTGGTCTGCGATTGCCCAAGCCTATTGGTCCAGCAATGGGGATT
Organism: Metabacillus dongyingensis; assembly: GCF_019933155.2. Lineage (NCBI taxonomy): Bacteria > Bacillati > Bacillota > Bacilli > Caryophanales > Bacillaceae > Metabacillus > Metabacillus dongyingensis. The sequence continues at coordinate 1,348,315 of NZ_CP082944.1, forward strand.
GTTGGCGGACTGATAATTGGTGAAGCAGCGGTGCAAGCAGGGATAGTCAGCAATATCATGGTTATCGTAGTGGCAATAACCGCCATTTCCTCCTTTGCGATTCCGAGTTATAGCGCGGGGATTCCATTGCGCATTCTTCGCTTTGTAGCCATGTTTGGCGCTGCCTTGTTTGGATTGTATGGGGTTATTCTATTTTTCCTCTTACTTTGCAGTCATTTGGTTAAACTAAAGAGCTTTGGCGTACCTTATGCTAGTCCGGCTGTGCCTTATCGATTAAACGACTGGAAAGATTTTATGGTTCGCATGCCGCTTCAGATGATGAAACGACGTCCGAAGATGATGCACACGAAAGATGAAATCCGTAAAGGATAGCCTACTTAGAAAGGAAGTGAACCCTAGATGAATCTCAGTCCGAAAGACCGATTAACCACTCCCCAAGCAGCTGTTGTCGTCATTAATTTTATCCTCGGATCAGGGATCCTCACTCTGCCCAGGACATCTGTAGAAAAGGTAAAAACACCAGATGTTTGGATTACCGTTATTCTAGGCGGACTAATCGCTATGATAGCAGGGGTGATCATTGTGAAATTAAGCCAACAGTTTCCCGAAAAAACCTTTTATCAATATAATCGAGAAATCATAGGAAAATGGGTAGGCGGGCTGGTCAGTCTCCTTATTGTATGTTATTTATTAATGACTTCCGGGTTTCAAATCCGTTCAATGGTTGAAGTAACAGGCTTTTATTTACTGGAAGGCACCCCTGCTTGGGCAATCACCATGTCATTTATTTGGGTAGGTCTCTATTTGATCATTGGAGGAATCAATCCGATCGCCCGTCTGTTTGAAATAATATTCCCTATTACGATCATCCTTTTCTTGCTGGTTGTCTTTATGAGTTTTGGAATATTTGAAATGGATAATCTCCGTCCGGTATTAGGATTGGGAGTCATACCAGTGCTAAAAGAGGTAAAGACTACGGCTCTCTCGTATACAGGAATTGAAATCATGTTGTTCCTTCCGGCATTTATGAAACATCCGCATAAAGCAGTAAAAGCTGTTGTAGTCGGAATAGCTATACCCTTGGTCTTTTATATAATAACCGTCATTATGGTAATTGGAGCGTTTTCCGTCGATGGAGTGGTCACAAGAACATGGCCGACCCTTGATCTCATGAGAAGTTTTGAAATCCGCGGCCTGATCTTTGAAAGATTTGAGTCTATGCTGCTCGTAATATGGATCATGCAATTATTTGCTACATTTACCATCTCCTACTATGCGGCTGCTTTGGGGCTGGCTCAACTCTTCAAAAAGAACATTCATCCATTTATGTATGGATTACTTCCTGTTATTTACATTATCTCTATGGTGCCGAAAAATATTAATGACCAATTTAAACTCGGTGATTTGATTGGCAATGCCGCGTTGTATTTATTTGGTTTACTGCCTTTGCTCCTTCTCATAATCTCGAGATGGAAGGTGGGAAAGCATGAAGCAAAACCGTAACAATAAACTACTCCTTTCAGTTTCGCTGTCGGTTCTTTTACTCCTTTCTCTTACAGGATGCTGGAGCAGTAATGAAATTGAAGAGATTGGATTAAGTGTAGGTTTAGCATTGGATGAAGGAAGAGAGTCAACAATTGAGAAAGAGCTAAAGAAACAGGGTGGGGGGTATACTAAAAGCGATATCATAACGATGACCCACCAATTTGTTAACGCACAAGGAAAAGGATCAGAGAGTAATGGGGGAGGAAAGCAAAAACCTTATATAAATATTTCTGAAACCGGTGATTCCATCCATCAAATGACTCGAGAATTTTCTTTGAGAAAGGATCGCCCTATGTTCAGCCCGCATCTAAAAGTTATTGTCATCAATTCGGATCTTGCACGCAGCTATAGTCTTGAACAATTACTTGATCAATTTCTCCGTGATAATGAGATTAGACCAAGCTGTCTTGTGTTCATTAGCAAGGGGCAAGCCAGAGAGACGATGGAATCAAAGGAAGCAGGAGAAATTCCAGCGTTTCGTTTGCTTGGAATAGCAGATAATGAATATCGAACAACAAGGATTTCGCCCTCTATATCGCTTGCTAAATTAGAGGGAAAGATGCAATCAAAATCTAGTTTTCTTTTACAAAATGTAATCTCGACGAATGGAGAAGTAAAATTTTCAGGAGCTGCCGTGATTGAAGGAAAGACCAAAAAGCTGCGTGGTTTTTTGAATGAAGAAGAATTGGAAGGCTTAACGTGGATAACCGGAAAGGGAAAAGGCGGTTTGGTGAAAAGCTTTGATAAAGAGACAAGTCAGCCAATCATATACGAGGTAACGTCAATGGAAAGCAAAATTATACCTCATGTTAATGGAAAAAATATCTCTTTTGATGTGAATATCGAATCAGAGGGACGCCTATCAGAAAATTGGGTGGTTTCGGAGAAAACATCTGAAAATAAATTTTTAAAGAACGCTGAAAAAGCCGCTGAAGAAGAAGTAAATCGATTAGTGAATAATGTTTTAGAAATCATGCAAGAGGATTACCAAGTCGATGTTGCCGGCTTTGGAAACCAACTGAGAATTAAACATCCTAAAGTATGGGAAAAGGTCAAAAAGGATTGGGATCAAACATTTAGTGAGATTCCTATCAAGTACAACCTGAAATTAACTATCACTGAATATGGGGCATCAGGCTCCAGCAAGTGAATCCTTGTGTACAGTTTTGATGATTATTTCTAAAATGAAAAGAAACTCCATCTTAAATATTGTTTAAGACTATTCATCTGTCCAAAATAGAGAGTATAAATCAAAAAAATCCATAAGTGTTATTCAACTATCGGGCGCGATTTTACAATAACACAAAGATAAAAACGCGTTAATTGTTATGATTTAAATATAGTGAAGTATTTTCAAAAGTTAAATATCTTAAGTATAACCCCGTCCTAAAATTAGAACGGGGTTATCCGTGTTTGAGACATACAATTATTGCCGGAGAATTCTTTCTAATATATATCGAATTTGTTCGATGTCTGGTCCATTTCCATAAGTTCTTTCTAATTGAATACCTTTATATAAGGAAAGAATAACCTTAATAATAGCTTCCCTATCTATGTCCTCTGATAATTGCTTTAATTCAATTCCCCTTGATATCGCTCTATTAAACAAATAAATCCATCCATTATGTACGAGTGAAAGCTTTTCACGAATAACTTCATCTTTTATTGAGAGACGAATCAAGTCATTAAAAACTAGTGTCCATTCTTTTCGATCCTCAAGGTGAAGACCAATAGTAAAATAACCTGTAAAAAAATCGAGAACATGATAATCCTTTTGGTAAATGTAAGGTTCAACAACCTTTTCTATAAAACCATAATTTCTATATACTTGTTTATCAATGATATCTAATGCGATATCTTCTTTTCGCTGATAATGAGAATAAAACGTTCCTTTTGAACGACCAACTGTTTTCATGATTAAACTGATTGGAGTATGCTCGTATCCATGCTCAGCAAAAAGTTTATAAGCAGCATCTAGAATACGTTCTTTTGTTCCTTCTACTGACCCGGCTGCCATATTCTGTTCCTCCATTTATATCTTTGTTAACAAATTTTTCATCCTGCAATAACAGAAAAATGTGAATAATAATAATTTAGCACTAACTGTCCGATAGGGTCAAATAAGTATTCTAGATAAAAAGTCACGATTAATCAATGTGATCAAATAGTACTAATGAAGCGAAAATAAAACAAAATTGGATGTGGAAGTAAATGGTAAACTAAAAGATGTATCTCAAATACTGGTTATTTGATGAAGTATTGTATCAAATATAGAATGGGGAACCGCACGGTTTAAATTTTATCCAAAAATAGGAAATTGGAAACATTGCCTTTACATAATTTTGGGAATAAAATTCACTTATAACCAACCGTACGGTCGGATAATCTCAAGGGGATATATTATCAAAAATAAAGAGGATGAGAATTATGGCTAAAGAAGTGACAAGAGGAAGTAACCAAGATCCTAATTCTAACCCAAAAATTTCTTATCATACTTATGTAGATCTTTCCAGAATGGTTTATGAAAATATCAGCACTATAAAAAACAAATGTATTGTTGTAAAGGGTGAATATGGACCTGAAGGTTGGATTGTCATAGATGTAATAGACGATAAAGAAACCGAATTGCAAGCAATGGCCGTTAAAAAGGGTAATCAAATTATTATTGTGTACCGTGGCTCAGGAGAAATTCCAAGTGTATCAGATATGCTGACTGGGAAACTTAAAGAGTTGGAGGACTGGACTGTTACAGACTACAATTACCTAGTTAATGGGGGAGATAGGGAACCATCCAAAACTCGTTTGGAAATAGAAATGGCAAAAAAACATAATAAGATGACCGGAAAGATTAACGAGTTTAGTAAAGATTTGAAGAATCCATTTGATGAAGCTGTAAAATTTGCAGATCGGGTTAAAAAGGAACATCCAAATGCCTTATTCTTTACAACAGGACACTCTCTTGGAGGGGCGTTAGCAACTTACATGAGGGTGAAAAGAAGGGACTGGATTATTGAAGCTATAACCTATAGTGCTCCCAATGTGTATGGATTGCTAACACCAGAAGAGAAAGCATTGGTTGAAAAAGGTGTATTTAAAAATAACACGGAGGACCAAACCGATCCCCGCGATACTTTTGGAAACTTAAATAGTACATTTCCAGAAGTGGGAACAGTAAAATATGTTGATAATGAAAGTTATTGGACTTTATATAACCACCGTCTTGTAAATTTTATTCGAATGAATGAACCAGAAGCGAAGGCTTTAGCTGAAAAGATGGATGAGTTGCATTGGTTAGTAATTGATAATCGATTATTAATTGATGAATTCAGTTCGCTGCACGATGAAGCTATACTCGGCGTTCAACGAGAATTCGAAGGGAGGTTGAGCTCAGAGTTTAATCTTATTCCCTTTGATGCAGTACAAAAAATGATAAGTAATTATGCGTTAAGTATAAGTTCAGGGTTACCTAAATTTTACGATGTATCAGCTGAAGAAGCGCTATATTCGTGTATTAATCAACTTGAGAAAGATACTATGGATGTTTCTGATAACTTACGATACATGGCAGCAAATCTTAGTGATAAGGATAGGCAAATCGCAAACTGGCTAAAAATAACTTAAAGGAGGTTCATGATGAGACACTTCCGTTACGATGTCGATAATGCTGAGAATCAAAATCCGGATTTTGAACAAAGAATGTTAAAGTTACAATCACAAAGTGAAATGCTGGAACGGCAAATAAAAGCACGGCTAGAAGAAGTAATTAAAAACCTGCAAGATAACACAAGATTCAGGTATAAACTCTTAGATCATCCCACTCAAATAATTGATATTAAAAATAAACTATGTCAAGAATTTGATGGGAAAGCAAAAGAGGCTCTAGATGAGAGACTGCATAATACCTATAATCTTAGTTATCTAACGAATGGACATTATAATATTTTTATTAATAGCTTTGGAATGAAACAATGACCTAGTTACATTCTCAATAAATATAGCAATCTTTGTTTCTTCCTAATATGGAAGGAACATTGATTTTATAAAAATTAATAAATAAGGGAGAGATTGAAATGTCAGGTAATATTCGCGTTACCCCAGCTGAATTAGTTGTTATGTCGACTCGCTACAATGGTGAAAGCGGTCAGGTGGGTGAGCAGATTACTCGCTTGGATTCCATGATTAGTCAATTACAAGGAATGTGGGAAGGTGAAGCAAGCCGTGCATTCGCTGAGCAATATGAAACATTAAAGCCTTCTTTTATTCAAATGCAGCAATTATTAGAGGATATCTCAGCTCAGCTTAACAGCACTGCACGCGCTCTTGAAGAGGCAGATCAGCAAATTGCCAGTCAAATTCGTGGTTAATGTCATATGACAATCTAGTAAGTGATTGATTGCAGGACTTACGTTTGTAATTTTAGTTTTCTGTTTTTTATAAGCATTGTTTTAAGGAAAGTTACTAATCTAAAGGAGGTACCCTATGAAGAAAAAAGTATTATCTGTTCTTGGCATAATGGTCATTAGTTTTATAGGAGTGTTTTCTTTAGAAATAAACAAAGCAAATGCAGACACTAGCACTGGATGGGGCCATTTTGCTACCGAAGATGGAAAATGGGACGGAAGAATTACCACAAATTCTATGGACCCAAATGTAGTAGTTCGTGTATCTAATTTATGGAAAACAGATGGTTACGGTGCTAATCAAGCTTATCCAAGTAATCTGCAAGTTCGTTTATGCAATGCTTATACAGGAGCTTGTACTGGATGGAAATATTATGAAGATGATGGATCGGCAAGATTTTACGGAATGAAAGCAGCAACATTTAATGTTGATATGAAAGATATTTTTTCATGGTTGTATATATATGGTGATAGAGTAATTACTGCATATTAATTAAGTTAATTAATAAACAATAATTAAGGAGTACACCCAGGTACGCCAACGTTTTAACGAAATGGAAAAAGCCGGTTTACCCTACTGGGGTTGCCGGCTTAGTGTGTCAGCTAAACTATTAAAATAGAAGGAGTGAAAATGTTGGATAAGAAAAAAATCTTCTATTGGATTATTCCGATTCTATTAATTGTCTTTTTAGGCAACGCTGTGTACGCTGCAGAACAACAAGATATATCTAAAACAAAACAATCTTCTTTATTAAAGGGTCAATTCTACCTTGAAGACGTAGTGAAAATTTATGTACCATCTACATATAATGTTGATCAGCCAATTGATAATACTCCATATGTTAACAAGTCTTTAGAAGAATTCTCAAGAATGTTTGGGGGAGCTACAGCCATCGATGGGACGGGATCATGGCTAACTGATGATAATCAGTTGGTTAAGGAGAAAGTAACGATTGTCTATAGCTATGCAGAAGATTTGGATAAGAAAAAAATTAATAAAGCAGTTACCTATGCCAAAACTCTAAAGGAAGAGATGAAACAATCATCAGTGTCTCTTGAAATAAATGGGAAAATGTATTTTATTGAATAACTGATACAAAAAGTCCTAGAGATTTTATCGTCCCTACTGAAAAGGTGATTACTTTGCACTTTCTTGGAAATATATAGAAAATGAAAGGGAACTATACAGTAGGTGATAAGCTTTTATTGAACTAAGCTGAGGATCGTGAAGCGAACTTTTTTGTTCCGCAATAGGCCATTTTGTGGAGTAAATACAATTAGCTTAAAGATTAAGGAAGGAGAACCGTATCATAAGCAAATGAGGTTTAATAGCACGTAAATATAAATAAGAACATTTTTGAGGTTGAAGTCTGGTAAAGAAATTGATAGAATAGAGGAAATGAAAAGACTATGTGTAACTGGCGAAACGCGGATAACCGCGGGGGAGCACATAGTGTCGTAGCCGTTCGCCTGGGCAGAGGTAAGGGATGTATCCCTTACCTCTTTTTGTTTATTAAAAAAATTATTATAAAAAAAGGAGAAAAATATGAGCCCAATAACATTAGACAAAGTGAAAAAAATTAAAACATTAAATAATATTGCAGAAGGAGGTTTAAATGTCTTTCATAAGGATACCTTTACGGTTGATAATGACTGTGAAAATCCTGATGCGATTCTTGTTCGCAGCTTTAATATGCATTCAATGGAATTCGGTAATAATTTAAAAGCAATCGCACGGGCCGGGGCAGGTGTCAATAATATTCCAGTAGACAAATGTACAGATCAAGGAATAGTGGTTTTTAATACCCCTGGTGCTAATGCTAATGCTGTAAAAGAGATTGTTTTAACCTCAGTAATGGCTTCATCACGAAATCTTTTTGCAGGTGTTGCATGGACAAAGACCTTAGAAGGTAAAGGGGAACAAGTTCCAAAGCTTGTGGAAGCAGGAAAAAAACAATTTGCAGGAACAGAAATTAAGGGGAAGACACTGGGTGTTATTGGATTAGGTGCAATTGGTGCGCTTGTAGCGAACGATGCGATTGCTTTAGACATGGATGTGATTGGATTTGACCCGTTTATCTCTGTTGATACGGCATGGAATTTATCGCGTAATGTTAAACGTGCTATTACCATTGAGGAGTTGTTTGCAAGCGCTGATTATATTACCGTACACACACCATTAACTGATGATACAAGGGGAATGTTTAATCAAGCAACATTTAGCATAATGAAACCAGGTGTTCATATTTTGAATTTCTCACGCGGGGAACTTGTGTATGAAACGGATATTGAAGCTGCACTTGAAAGCGGGATAGTGGGTAAATATATTACAGACTTTCCAAATGAAAATGTATTGAAAATGAAAAATACTGTGTCAATACCACATCTTGGTGCCTCCACAAAAGAATCTGAGGATAATTGTGCGATTATGGCGGGTCGCCAGATTAGGGATTTCCTGCAGACAGGAAACATTAAAAACTCAGTGAATTTTCCAAATGCTTGCCTTCCATATACAGGTAAGCAACGTGTAGCAGCTTTTCATCGAAACGTCCCTGGCATGGTTGGAAAGATTACCTCAGCCATCTCAAGCTATGATTTAAACATCGCAGATATGGTGAACAGAAGTCGTGGGGAATATGCCTATACAATGATTGATATTGATAATAATGTAACGAGTGATATCATTCCCCTTTTGGAGGAAAAAATCTACAAGATTGAAGGCATTGTCACAGCACGTATTATCTAATGGCTGTTTTAGGAAAGACAAGATAAATCTCTTATAACATAGGGGTTCGTACACTTTTTTAATGGTGATACAAGTTTCTGTATCACCTTTTTTGTTTTCTGCTTTTGCATGGCATAGAAACCCGCCGGTTAAACTGGTGCGGAGAACCGCATCATAAGAATCAGCCGCCCACTATGATTTCCAAAAAACTGAATAAGGCGTTTTATCCGTTAGATCAATCGGCCGGTTGCTTTTTTCTGCTGCTCAGGTTCTCAACTTCAAACTTATAGCCTACACTCCATACAGTCTGAATCAGCTTTGCCTCATCCTTTAATTTTAGCCGCAGGGTTTTAATATGAGTATCGACTGTCCTGCCGGTGCCTTTATAATCATCTCCCCAAACAGACTGCAGGAGCTGATCACGGGAAAAAACAGTCCCTTTATTTTTTGCGAGAAGTGACAGCATTTCAAATTCTTTCAGTGTTAAGGAAAGCGGCATACCATGTATGTAGGCACGGAACGCCATGAAATCCAGAACGAGCGGACCTGTTGATAATTCTGTGCTCTGCTTGGTTGAGTAATTGGCTCTTCTTAACACGGATTCAATTCGGGCAAGCAGCTCCCCGGGATGGAAAGGTTTAACAATATAATCATCCCCTCCAAGCTTAAGACCATGAATCTTATCCCATTCCTCTCCTTTGGCAGATAAAAAGATGAGCGGGATGTTATAAGATTTCTTCAATTCTTCTGCAAAAACAAATCCATCCATAAAAGGCATCATCACATCTACAAGGATAAGATCAGGTTCTTTCTTTGAAATCAATTCAAGGCCTTTCAGACCATTAGAAGCTTCCAATACAGCATATCCATCTTTGTATAAAAAGGTCTTAATCAATGATCTCATCGGTTCTTCATCATCTATTATCAAAATCTTCGGTTCATTCATACTGAGTCCCCCGCAGTTTTTAATCACAACTTCATAATCTCTCAAGTCATTTTATAGCAAAAAAAGAAAATAAACAAAAAAGTGATCCATATGAAAATAACGCTCGTTATTCTAAACAAGAAGTTCAAAAAGAACTTTCATCTACTACCATTCAAAGAAGAGTGTACTCATGAAAATCAAGAAGTTATTAGTACCTGCACTTAGCATATCATTACGTGACCTCTCTTCTTCTTCAATAAAAGAGGTGTACGGTCCTATGAAAAAAATCATCATTCTTTCAATACAATTATGGTATTTTTCCTAATCAGCAATCCTCACCAAAACAGTCCCGCTAACAGCAGAGCGAACTGAAGTTCAAGCGAAGAACGCAACAGCTGAATCAGAAAACGCAGAAAGCCCACCCGAGCATGTAATCAGCTTTAAATAAGAGCTTTACCGATGAAAATGCAGCAGATCACGTTTATTACGTAACCGCAATTGGTCAAGAATCAGAGCCTTTTTGACTCGCTGCAGTAAAATGATTTTTTTAGAACCAGTCTGACGAAACAGACCGCTTTTCCTTTTTTAGAAGGGGAACTTCATTTTTTAGAGAATATACTTATTTAGCCATATATTCATAAAAAAGGGGTTACACCATGACAAAACCAAATGTTGCAGAACCAGTCATTATTAAAAAACGAAAGAGAAAGCTTTTTCTTGGAGCTGTCCTGTCCTTAATGCTGCTTTCTGTATGTATCGCTGTTTATCATTATTCAAAACCGCTTCCCCCTGGGATTTCGCATGAAGGGGACATTCATTCATCCGGTCAGGTTGAGTTTTTATATGATCTTACCTTTGAAAATGGAAAGAGCATCACACATGATCAGGTTATTTTTAATCAGATTGAGACCATGATTGACGAAGCCCGCGATTTTATCCTGATGGATATGTTCCTGTTTAACGATGAATACGACCGTTCCGCGAGCTATCCTGCTTTATCAAGAAGTTTAATGGAGGCTTTAATAGAAAAAAAACAAGAGGATAAAGAAGTTGAAATCACGGTTATTACGGACCGCATAAATACCTTTTACGGATCATATCCGTCTGATATTGCAGAAGAACTGAAGGAACATGGGATACAGGTTGTGTTTACGGATTTGAAGCCGCTGAGAGATTCCAATCCTTTTTATTCAGGCGGGCACCGGACATTTCTTCAATGGTTTGGAACGTCTGGCAGCGGCTGGATTCCAAATGCCTTCAGTCCGGACTCACCGGATGTCACGCTGAGATCATATCTGGATCTTCTGAACTTTAAAGCCAATCACCGAAAAGTAGTAGTGAACGAAAAAGAGGGCCTTGTAACTTCCGCCAATCCGCATGACGGCAGCTCGCTGCATTCCAACATTGCATTTCTCGTCAAAGGTGACATATTGAGGGAACTTGTTCAAACAGAAAAAGCTGTAGCGGACCTTTCAGGTGCAGAGATAGAGAGTGCCGAAAGCGCAGCTGTTTTCGAGCAGGCTGAATCCGGTGAGTATGATGTTCAGCTTTTGACAGAAGGTAAAATTAAAAAACATCTGCTTGATGAACTGAAAAAGACGCAGAAACAAGAGAAAATTACGGTTGGAGCGTTTTATTTATCAGACCGCGATATTGTAGAAGAACTGCTTGCAGCATCTAAAAGAGGGGCTGATGTTAAACTGATCCTGGATGCCAATAAAGATGCATTCGGACGCGAAAAGAATGGTGTCCCAAACAGGCCTGTTGCTCATGAACTGGTTACAGAATCTGATCAAAAGATTCAAGTGCGCTGGTACAAAACAAATGGGGAGCAGTATCATACAAAGCTGGTCTTTTTTGAGAGAGATCAAGAGGCAACAGTGATTGGAGGCTCCGCAAATTTTACAAAGCGGAATCTGGGTGATTTTAACCTTGAAACGGATTTAAAGATATCGGGTCCTGCTGACACTGGTATGATGGCAGATGTCGAAGAGTATTTCCATACGATCTGGACTAACGAGTCAGGTACTTATACAGAAAATTATGAGGTCTTTGCAGATGATTCGTTTGGACTCCGGTTCCTATATCGCTTTCAGGAGTGGAGCGGCATATCAAGCTTTTAACAAAACGGCAGCGTGTGAGCTGCCGTTTTGCTTTTAATACACTTTATAGGTTTGACCAGTTTGTGCTCCAAGGACACTCTTTTTATATGCAAGCGCAACATCCGCTGCCGGAACAGCTTTAAAGCCTTGAAAAAAATCAGCATACTTATCCATTGATTCAATGAGGACATTTGGACTTACATTGTTGATGCGGATCCCGCGCGGCATTTCGATGGCTGATGCTCTGACAAAAGCCTGAATTCCTCCGTTGGCCATGGCTGCAGAAGCTCCTTTTAGAATCGGATCATCCATCATGACTCCGCTGGTCAGGGTAAAACTGCCGCCGTCGTTTATAAAAGGAATGCCAAGTAAGACGAGGTTGATTTGACCTTTTAATTTGCTCATGATCCCTGTTTCATTTAATTCAGGCGTCAGTTCTTCAAGAGGTGCAAATTGTGCTCTTCCCGCTGCGCTGACAACTGCATCTACTTTACCTGCAGCTTCATACATCTTTTTTATGCTTTCGGGAGATGTGAAGTCTACTTCCACGTCTGCGCCATTACGGCCTGCGCGAATGATTTCATGATCTTTACCAAACTCTTTTACAATCGCATTTCCGATTGTTCCGCTTGCACCTACTAATAATAGTCTCATTTAGCTGCCTCCCTATGTATATATCTGATATCTATTATATCCTCTCAAATATCTCAGCCGCCAATCATTTAAACTGAAAGTAATGGCTGCATTCAATTGGGAGTACCGGATTTAGCAAACATGAAAGACTGACGAAGTTCTGCAGCAATCAGGTTATAGTAAAGAACAAATTTTTGATTTTAAACAAAATAAGGTAATTTAATAGAATCAAAAAGAACATAGCGAAATGACATCAGCCAATTCTGCTATGTTTTTTTTGTTTTACAGTAAACGGTCAAATTGGATAAAAAATTCTGGTGCTTCCCTAGTGCTGTTCAGCGGGAAGTTAAATAAATAAGAAGCACCTGCACCATCCCTGCCAGTCTATTAATCCATCGATTTTCCGAGATTCTGCTTGCGTTCCTGCTCGGCGATCATTTCGTTATCTTCGGCGTTATCTCTTGTTACTTTCTGAGTAAGAATGGCTCCGACTGCAACCAGCATCATAACCGCAATGTAGTACCCTTTTTCATTCAGCTGAAGATTGTCTGCATTGTAAAGACCGATACAAAATAATGCAACACCTGCAAAAAAAGTGAAATAGGCTAAAAAGGTGAATGCTGGAGTATTTCTTCTTCTGTACTTTTGCATATTTATGACCTCCCTGATAGTAAATTTATGTAAGTAATGACTTAGATATAATACCATAATTTCCCTAAATTGAAACCTTTGTATTTAATTTTTTTGATTGTTATTGGATTTAACTGGGAAAAAGATAATATTTTTGATAAAGAAGAAAGTATTTTATGCATATTGGCAAGTATTGGCCGCAAACTGGAAAGTAAAATCTTTATTATGGAAAGTAATGAAAAAAAGAACGATCTGCCGTCAGCAAATCGCTCTTTTTTTCACTTTACATTAATGTGAACTGGCCCCTTAATTCGGACTGGAGGTTCATTTACTGAAATTTCGGTGCGCTGTGCCCGTTTTCCGCCAAAGACTGCACCAACCTGTTTGATCGAGCTTGTTACATTATGAATCATTTCTCCCACATCCTGTGCGGACTCAAGCAGCGGATCAACCGTTTTAATTTTCCCTTTCACATCAGCGGTAATCTGATTAGCTGTATGTATCAGCTGCTCTGCTTCTTCGGTCAGGCCATTCACCGCATTTCTGACCTCAGCAAGCGTCTTGTTTGTTTCATCAAGTGTGACCATCCCTTTTTTTAAAGTCCCGACCAGATTGACTGCAAGAAAAATAAATGCGCCTGATGCTCCTGCTACACTCAATTTTATAAGCATTTTTTCACTCCTTTTTACTTTCACTTTATGTTTTTCCAGGAGCGTACATTCCTAAATTTAAGAGATAGAAATTTAATGGGCAAATACGGTAAACTATTGGTGGTAAAGACAAAGAGTATGAGTGACAGAAAGGGATGAACAGATGTTCACGATCAGAGAAGAAACAGCTGCAGACATTGCTGCAATAAAGGAAGTAAACGATGCAGCATTCGGTCAGGAAAATGAAGCAAATTTCATTCATGAAATCAGACAATCTGAGTCCTTTGTGAAAGGTCTGTCATTGGTTGCCGAAAACGAAGAAGGTGAAGTGATTGGACATATTTTGTTCAGTAAAATAATCATCGAAACGGAAAACGGGGAAGTGCCTTCACTAGCCCTTGCTCCTATGGCGGTTAAACCGGGGTTTCAGAAAGAGGGCGTTGGTTCTCTGCTCGTACGTGCAGGGCTGAAGCACTGCAGAGAACGGGGTTATGATTCAGTCATCGTTCTTGGACATCCGGAGTTTTATCCTAAGTTTGGTTTTGTTCCTGCAAGCAGTAAAGGAATTAAGCCGCCGTTTGAGGTTCCGGATGAGGTTTTTATGCTGACTGAGTTAAAGCCGGGTGCGCTTGATGAAGCATCAGGTACTGTCAAGTATCCGCCTGCTTTTATGAATGTGTGATCTTGACCTGATTATCAAAATTCTCATCATTTAGTGTTGACACAAATTCAGATTGCCTTTAAGATAAGAGTATACAAATCGAATAGTTCTCCTAAAGGGGAGTAGCTTTTACAATAGAGTCGTCATTTCGAAGCATATGCTTCCGGCCCTATTGGCAACCATTACGTTGTTAGCAAGACCTTTACCTATAACGGTAAAGGTCTTTTATTATTTTCCAGATAAAACCTTTGCCGGATTTCAGGCAAAGGTTTTTTTTATTCGAAAAATGTCATGGAAGGTGAGATGAAAAAATGAAAAAAGTCAGAGGTTCAATTGAAAAGCTTATTAGAGAAAACAAAGAGGAGCTGCTTAAAGATAAACGCCAGCTCGAAAAAATTGAAAAACGCATTGATGATAAATATTCAAAAGTAAAATCATAAAGGGAGGATTGTCCAATGATACTCAGAAAATATATGTCGATTTTAGGAATAGGCTCAGCGCAGATTGATCTTATTCTGCCAAAGGAAGAGTTTCAGCCGGGAGAATGCATAAATGGATATTTTTTAATTAAAGGCGGTGTCATTGAGCAGCAGCTGAAACGGATTGATTGTGATTTAGTTATGGCTGATTTGTCATCACGAACTGAAAAGGTTATAGAAACAGCCAATATCTTAACGTCTAAACAAATTGAGTCAGATGAACAGAACCGAATTGATTTTATTTTCCGGTTGCCTAAGGTTTTAGCGGCTTCCGCTGAAGAGAGGTCGTATTACTTTAATACAAGACTTGTTTTTGATGAAGGTGTAATCAGCAAGGATCAGGATTTTATTACGGTAAAGGAGGACTGACTAGATGGAAATGACAATGTTAATGGAATATGGCTGGGTGCTGCTCCTGTTAATTGCGATTGAAGGGCTGCTCGCGGCAGATAATGCCCTTGTGTTAGCCATCATGGTGAAGCATCTTCCTGAAGAGCAGAGAAAGAAAGCCCTATTTTACGGACTTGCAGGGGCATTTGTTTTCCGCTTTGGATCCCTGTTCGCCATTTCTTATCTCGTTGATGTATGGCAGGTTCAGGCAATTGGTGCTCTATACTTGCTGTTCATCGCAGCAAATCATATATTGAGAAAACTTGTTTTTAAGAAAAAAGAAGATGAAGCCAAACCTGACGTCAAGAAAAAGTCTGGATTCTGGGCAACAGTGCTTAAAATTGAACTTGCGGATATTGCCTTTGCGGTTGATTCAATTCTTGCAGCCGTAGCTCTTGCCGTTACCCTTCCAAATACGAGTCTGCCTCAGATTGGCGGCTTGGACGGCGGCAAGTTTCTCGTCATTTTTGCTGGAGGAATCATCGGACTTGTGATCATGCGATTTGCGGCAAACTTCTTTGTGGAGCTGCTTCATAAGAAGCCTGGCCTGGAAATCGCAGCCTTTGGAATCGTGGGATGGGTCGGTGTGAAGCTCTCGGTTTACACGTTGTCTCACCCGGAGCTCGCTGTATTGCCTGAAGGATTCGCTAAATCTCCTCTTTGGAAAATCACATTCTATGTAGTTCTTGTTGGAATTGCATTAGCGGGATGGTTTTTATCAAAAGAGAAAAAGGCAGTAACACCTGTAGATCAAGTGAAAAATGCTTAAAATAGAATCGGTATCTTTTTTGCCATAGCTGGCAAGGAGGATGCCGATTTTTCTTTGCCGGCGAGTTGGAACGGGATTCCGGCGAGTTGGAACATGATTTCCGCGAGTTGGAGTCCTGAACTGCGGGCAGGAAAAGGGTACTGCGGAGAAGAAATTTCAGTGTTTGGAGCGAGTGAAATTACTGACTATGTTTATATTACAAGGAGCGCCTCCATTAATATTAGCTGTGTTATTTGCTTTTCTTGGTGCAGATTCTCCTGAAAAAGACAAGCTTCTTTCGAAAGAAGAGCGGGATTATATTGTTCAAAATCGTACTGCAGAAGTAAAAGAACATGGCTCATTCTTAGATGTGGTGAAAAATTACCGAGTATGGGTCTTCTCATTTATATATTTCTTGTGGATTACCGGTGTGTATAGCTTTGGGTTATGGATGCCAAGCTTGATGAAACAATTGAGCAATAGTGGCATCGGTATAGTAGGCTGGCTGTCAGCTGTTCCATTTATTTTAGCTGCAATTTGCATGTACTACAATTCAGTCTGGTCGGATTCTGTAGGGGAAAATCGGGTTTTATTCGTATCGGTTCCTTTAATGATTGGCGGCTTGGCCCTGGCTATTCAACATTTGGTTGAAGGCGGGATGGTCTTTAATATGATTTTGTTAATAATAGCGGGAATAGGAATTTATTCAGCTTTTGGCCCTTGGTGGGCATGGGCAATGTCCTTCTTCCCGAGCAATCAAGCAGGTACAGCAAATGGATTAATTAATACGTGCGGAAATATTGGAGGTATTGTAGGGCCAATCATTGTTGGAGCAGTAGCGCAAAACAGTGATTTAACGGACGGATTTTATGTGTTAGGCTTTTTCTTAATGGCCGCTTCTATAATGGCTGTCCTTTTTGGAGCAGTGCTTAAATCAAAAAGCGGAATTATAGGTGTTAGTGAAGGAAGTGAAGCAAAAGGGTAAGGGTGATTTGAGGAATTCCCTTTGCTGAGTGCATGAGAAAGAGTTTTCGTTTCTGCGAAAGCTCTTTTTCTTTTTTTAGTACCCTAATTCCTGTCTAGTAATAAAAAGCTGCATTTCAAAAAATGATGATTGAAAATAAGAACAAACATTCGTATACTAAGTAATAAATCTATTATAAAGAAGGTATCCCCATGCTTATGATCCCTAAAGAGAAACGCAACAGCATTCAATTATTAATCAGCGGATCTTTGGAGTTTCATTTTGAGCTATCATTTATTTATCTGCATGGTGATCAGATTGTGCATTTTATCGGCACCGTTCATTACTTGAATGAAGGAACGGACGAGATAAGAGCTGTAAACAGATTTAATGACATCGTCCTGATGCAGCTTACAGACCTTATTGCCATATACAGAGTTACATAATACTTACATTAAGATCTTAGCCCAGCCAATTGTTCACATATGCAGCTATTCCCAAAACAGCTCCAATAGCAGCACCAAAAAATACTAAGGATACGGACTTCACTTCTATGGATTTGCTCTTTTTAACGGTCATAAACGATTCTCCTTAAAATGTAATCTCCTATTATAACTCACAACTTACAAAAAAATTTAAGCTCTTCGTTCAATCTGTTAATTTACGATATATATAAATTATTTTTAATAGGCATATCTACAAAGACATTGGTAATCATGTATGGTTACTTACCTTCTACTTACTTCCATTCTTCTATGTCACAAATTTGTTATCTTCAATCAAGTAATACGATTTCAGCCAGTAAGCATTATTTTCAGCAAACTTCTCTGCAACTTTCCATATATTCTTTTCAGTCAGACTGCTGACGACGAGCATAAGCGGTTCAGGCAATAAATAAGAAAGTTTCTCTCTCTTCATCAAGGAAGAAAAATTTTCAGGTGTAGTGACGACCATGGTATACGTGCAGCCATCTTCAAGCTCCACCAAGATATCAATGATGTCATCTGATGCATTCTTGATTTTACTGAGTGATGTCGGATATGAAATCTCTTTTATTTTCACTATGTCCTCCTGGAAAAAATACAATTATGCTTGTCTGTAAACGACTAATATGTAAGAAAAAACAGGTTTGTCTAATCTATATACGATTATCCGTGCAAAAAGTTTCGTTAAAAAATCGGCCTTTTTAATTTTTATATATGTCATTATCTGGAACTTTTTATCGCCAACAATCGTAATTATTATGAATCCATTTTTAGGGAGGACTATTCAAAGCAAGGCCATTTTAGAATTTACCTGGAGCTTAGATGATGATTTCAGGGTGAAATTACTCTTCCATAAGGTCTGTACATAAGTTCATATTCGGGTGTCCGTTAGAATCTCATAATATTTGAAGAGAGGGAGTGAAAGATTAATGTCCTGGAAATTATTTGGAAAAATAATGATACTAGTCGGAGCAATTGCAATGGGATTAAATGTATTGTTTTTTAAATCGAACGAATATTTTAATCTGGTACGCGGAGTATCATTTGGACTATTTATTTTGGGAATTATCCTAGTCCCGGTATACTCAAAATCTAAAAGTGACTAAGACGGCAGAATTAAAAAAGGTATGACTCAAAATCAGCTTTCTTCATTAGAAAGCATGATTATCTCCTTTGATCAATATTGGAAAGTACTGTTTTGTAATAGGAGAGCATATAATTAATATTCTTGGATTTAATTACCCGACTGATATTCGTCTTATCACTCAAGGTATAAAAAATGACAATTCATATGAGTTCAAAAAAAGAAAATTGCATTCTTGAAAAAACAGCAAAAAATTTTTTTTTATAACTTTTTAACCAAGAAATGGGCGAACATGAATGAAAATAAAGATGCCATTTAGAAAGATTCTTTTCACACTGCTAGCAATTGGCCTTATTTATACTGGCTTTTTACATTACAACATCCACAGATACAGTTCAGAAAAGCCGATTGAAGACGCTGATTATTTAATCGTGCTAGGTGCAAAGGTAAATGGCACGGTTCCGTCGCTTGCCCTGCAATACCGGGCGGATGCAGCAGCAGAGTATTTAATAGAAAATCCAAATACGATTGTGGTTGCTTCAGGGGGACAGGGGCCAGGCGAAGAAATAACGGAAGCAGAGGCCATCAGCAGAATCCTGCAAGATCATGGAATAGAGAAATCCCGTATAATATTAGAATCAAAGTCTACAAGTACGATAGAAAATTTGACCTTCTCGAAAGCAATGCTCCCGCCAAGTGCGAAAAAAGGTCTCATTGTTACAAATGATTTCCACATCTACCGTTCATGCATGGCTGCAAAAGATCTTGGTCTTGATGCCAAAGGGCTCGCAGCTAAAACGCCGAAAGCGGCTGTCTTAAAATCTTATACAAGAGAATATTTAGCCATCACAAATTACTATGTAAAGAGCCGTTAAGAGGCAAAATAAAAAGAACCATCTTTTCCGTCTCCCTGGAAATGGTTCTTGTATTTTTGCTTATATAGCTGCTCTTTTTTTGTTTTTGTTTGTCTAGTGCGCAAATCCTGAAAAATAAATGGGCTTCTTCCAGCCTCCGGATTTCTTTCTCCTTCACGCATTTTCTTCAATCGCTGTTTCTTTGCCTTAGATTGACTCATACTTAAACACTCCTTGTCATGTATTTCTATTAGTATACGAGGAAGTGAGCCTTTTTGTACAGTAAATGGAAAAATCAATTA
The DNA here is from genome assembly GCF_019933155.2 of Metabacillus dongyingensis. Lineage (NCBI taxonomy): Bacteria > Bacillati > Bacillota > Bacilli > Caryophanales > Bacillaceae > Metabacillus > Metabacillus dongyingensis. Next base: position 1,367,892 of record NZ_CP082944.1, read on the forward strand.
AATGAGAGACGGAATAAAAATCACTGCTTGCAAATAAAGCAGTGATTTTTATATTTTTATTAATGTTCAGTATTTATAAATAACTCAAAATTGTTTGACTATTATATTCTAAAAAATGTATAATTCTAGAGATGAAAATTATATTTATAAAGTTCTAGACAGCTGGAATGAATGCCTGCAATCAGAGATAAGGGGGAGCAGCATGATTGTTTTTGACAATGTAAACAAATATTTTGGTGATTTCCAAGTTTTAAAAAACATTAATTTAACGATAAAAAAGGGAGAAGTGGTCGTGATTATTGGTCCGTCCGGATCCGGTAAGAGCACGATGCTCCGCTGCATCAACCGGCTTGAAACAGTGTCAGAAGGTACATTAACAGTTAACGGCATTGCGGTTAATGACAAGAAAACAGATATTAATAAAGTAAGACGGGAGATCGGCATGGTCTTTCAGCATTTTCACCTGTATCCTCATAAAACCGTTCTTCAAAACATTACGCTTGCTCAAGTCAAAGTTCTTGGGAAATCAGAGGAAGAAGCGAAGAAAACAGCGCTTTATTACTTGGACAAGGTTGGAATTCCCGATAAAGCCGGTTCTTTTCCTTCCCAGCTTTCAGGCGGACAGCAGCAGCGTGTTGCGATTGCCAGAGGCCTCGCGATGAATCCTGAGATTATGCTATTTGATGAACCGACCTCAGCCCTTGATCCTGAGATGATTGGCGAGGTATTAGATGTCATGAAGAATCTGGCGAAAGAAGGCATGACAATGGTAGTTGTTACACACGAAATGGGATTTGCCAGAGAAGTTGCAGACCGCATCGTGTTTATAGATCAAGGTCAAATTTTAGAAGAGGCTGTACCGGAGGAGTTTTATGCGAATCCCAAAGAAGAAAGGGCACGCTTATTTCTCAGCCGTATTTTAAATCATTAATATAAAAATAGGGGGACATTTTATGTTGAAATCAAAGAGTTTGCTGAAGCTGCTTTTCGTATCCATGCTTGCTGTACTCGTTCTTGCAGCGTGTGGAAAATCGGAGGAAAAAGAAACTGCAAATGCACTTGAAGCCATTAAGAAGGATGAGAAAATTGTTTTTGGCGTTAAAAACGATACAAGACTATTTGGACTTAAAAACCCAAGCAGCGGAGAGATTGAAGGCTTTGACATTGATATAGCGAAAGAAATTGCAAAGAAAATCGTTGGTGATGAAAAGAACATCGAATTTAAAGAAGTTACCTCTAAAACACGTGTGCCAATGCTTCAAAACGGTCAAATCGATGCGATTATCGCAACGATGACCATTACGGAAGAGCGTAAAAAGGAAGTTGATTTCTCAGACGTTTATTTTGAAGCAGGACAATCCCTTTTAGTTAAAAAAGGCAGCGATATTAAGAGTATAGATGATATTAAAAAAGGTACAAAAGTTCTCGCAGTTAAGGGATCAACATCCACAAAAAATATCCGTGAGAAATCACCTGATGCAGAGGTGCTTGAATACGAAAATTACACGGAAGCATTTACAGCTTTGAAATCAGGTCAAGGGGACGCTTTAACAACAGACAATGCAATTCTCTACGGAATGGCTGCTGAAGACAGCAGCTATGAGGTAGTCGGCGAGCCGTTCACAGATGAGCCATATGGAATTGCCGTTAAAAAAGGAAATGAAGATTTGGTGAAAGAGATCAACGCTGTCCTTGAAGAATTAAAATCAAGCGGCAAATATGATGAAATATATAAAAAATGGATTAAAGAAGATTTATCCAACTAAACAGATCCTCAATCAGGATGAGCAAGTGATGCTCATCCTGATTAGTTAAAGGAGTGAAAGATGTGCTTGATTTCTCTATACTTGTCGACAATATGGACATGTATCTAGAAGGGTTTAAGAACACTGTAATGGCAAGCTTAATTGCTTTGATTGGAAGCTTTTTGCTTGGAACCCTTATTGCTGTTCTTAGGATAGCTCCGCTAAAACCTTTGAATTGGCTGGGAACTGTATACGTAGAATTCGTCAGAAATATTCCGCTGCTGATTATCGCGTTCTTTTTTTATATTGGATTGCCGGCACTCGGTTTAAGGCTTGATGGGTTTACAGCCGGGACCATTGCACTTGTGATTTATACGGCCTCTTTTATCGCAGAAGCCATTAGAGCTGGAATATTATCCGTTCCTAAAGGACAAATGGAAGCAGCCAGATCATCAGGGCTCACTTATAACCAGACGATGAGATTAATCATTTTGCCTCAGGCTATTAAAATTGTTATTCCGCCTCTTGGAAACCAATTCATTAATCTAGTGAAGAACTCCTCAATTCTTAGTGTCGTAGCTGGACTTGATCTTATGTATCACGGAGATTTGATTTCATCTGATACGTTTGTCGTTTTTGATGTATATATATTTGTAGCTGTATTTTATTTGATTCTAACTATTCCTTTAAGTATTGGCGTTGGTTATTTAGAGAAACGCCTTGCAAAGAGTAACTAAAGGAGGGTGAAAAATGGATTTTGCTGGTGCATATACCCCAGATCATTTCATGTTTTTGCTTGACGGGTTCTATATCACATTAAAAGTAGCATTTATTTCAATTATCCTAAGCTTTATCATCGGCGGAATTGTCGGTACATTAAGATATGCAGAAATTCCAGTGCTATCAAAGGCACTTGCTGTAGTTGTCGAAACGATCAGGAATTTACCGCTATTATTAATTATCTTTTTTACATATTTCGCCTTGCCTGAGATAGGAATTGATTTGGGGATTACTTTATCTGCCATTGCTGCATTAACCGTGTTTGAATCAGCCATGTTGTCAGAGGTCATTCGAAGCGGACTGAAGTCAATTGAAAAAGGGCAAATTGAGGCAGGACGTTCTTCAGGACTCACATATGTACAAACCCTAAGATACATTGTGATGCCGCAGGCTCTTCGCAGAATGGTACCTCCCATTGTAAGTCAATTCATTTCATTGTTAAAAGATACATCGCTTGCTGTGGTCATTGCGCTTCCAGAACTGACTCACCATGCACAAATAATAAATGGGCAAAAATCGACTTATATCATCCCTATTTTTATCATGATTGCATTCATGTATTTTGCAGTGAACTACTCACTTTCGCTGCTGGCCCGCCGACTGGAACTGAAAAGTGCATAAGTTTTATGAATTTCACCTCAAAGCAGAGGCAGCTCTGCTTTGAGGTTTTTTTGTATTCTTTTCTTATGAAGGTAATATCCAATATTTTGTAAATGTGCAATCCAGGTTTCTTTTTCTCCTTCGATGGGAATTTAACACTCAGCAGGCATTATATATAAGGGAGAGATAAACATGGAGTATTCTGCAAAAGCAGATGCCAAGCAAAAAGCAAATCAGGCAAAACAAGAAACGAAGCCTTGGATCAGGCGTTTGGGAAGATACGGATATATGGCACAAGGCACCGTTTATTTTTTAATCGGGATTCTTGCTCTTTTGGCAGCGCTTGGTCTTGGAGGCAAAATGACAGGAACAAGCGGAATGCTTGAGACGGTTGCAGGCAAGCCCTTTGGAGAGGTTCTTCTTTGGCTTATCGGCATTGGCTTAATTGGTTATGTGATTTGGGAAATTATTAAGGTGATAAAAGATCCGGAGAACAAAGGAACAGATGCAAAAGGTTTGTTGACTAGAGCTGGCTACGCAGTAAGTGCAATTATATATGGAGCAATTGCGTTTAAAGCCATCTCCATCGCTATGCATGCAGGTTCGGGAGGCGGATCTGAGAAAACAATCTCTGCTAAATTACTGGCTCAGCCTTTTGGACAGTGGATAATCGGACTCGTGGGCATTATCATTATTGGATACGGACTTTATGAACTGTACAATGGTTATTCGGAGAGATTTATGAATAAGTTCAGAGTAAGTGAAATGAATCAGCATGAGAGAAAAATTGCAAGAAAATCAGGGAAAATGGGCATGATCGCCCGCGGTGCTGTTCTGGCTATGATCGGCTATTTCTTTATTCTGACAGCGATTACGGCAAACCCTGACCAATCAAAAGGAATTGACGGGGCGCTTGCAGAACTTGCTTCAAAGCCTTACGGTCAGTGGCTGCTTGGAATTGCTGCAGCGGGACTGATGCTTTATGGCATTTACGGAGTGATTCGAGGACGCTATGAACATATGAGCTTTGGCGGAAAATAATTAACCGAGCAAGAAATCCTGATAGGATCTCTTGCTCTTTTTTATTAGCAGTGAATTTGCTGTGCAAGTCCAGTGAAAAATATAGATGAATACACAAGCAATCCTCCTAAAGAAGAATAGACTAATATAAGGGAGTGATGAATGTGTCAAAAATATACAAACATGCGTCAGATGATCTTATGTATAAAGTCGTTTTTTTGGATGAAGAAGAGACAGAGCATACAGAAGCTTTCGGTGATGTTGCGGATCAGTCAGAAGATGCATTAGAGCAGACAGAAGAAAAGATTGAAGCGGATTTTGAACAAAAATTCAGCAGAAAACATAGAGAGAAAAAAAGCGATAAAAAATATAAAGAAAAAAAATACAAAAATAAAATCAAAAAAAAATTCAAGGGAAAAGAAGATCAAAAGGCCTTTGGATCTTTGTATAACTTTGATATAGGCGGATTTGCAATGGACGCTGCTCCGATTAATTTTACAGTGGAAGGGCCGGAATTCAATACTGATGCAAATCCAGAAGAAGATACGATTCATGTTTTTAAAGACGGGAATTATGAAATCTCCTTCTTTATGGATATATTGGCAAACTCCGCTTTAGCCAACTTTGCTATTTTTAGAAATAATACTCAAATTAATGAGTCGAAGTTTTCATTTGTTTCAGAAGATACGATACAAACAACGTTAGGAAAAACAATTCATACAGAGCTTGAAGAAAATGATGTAATCTCGGTACGAACGATTAATACTAGTTCACCGAATGTAGGCTATGAACCTCCGACGATCAGATATTTGAATGCTGCGCTTACAGTGAAATTATTAAATGGTAAGGACTTATAGGAGACATCTTTAGATGTCTCCTTTCTATTTGCCCCGAATTCATAAAACTAATTGTTTAAACAAATAATAGAAGAAATTTATCTTGGAGGAATATTTCATGCAAGAAGGAAATCGCCCGAATCTTACATCAGCCGAAATTGCATGTCTTTGGACAAGCTTTATGAACGACAGTATGTCAAACTGCATCCTTGCATTCTTTTTAGAACATGCAGATGATAAGGAAATCCTTCCTGTTATTCAAAGTGCCTATAATCTTACTGTCGCTCATTTGGAAAAGATGACTGTTATTTTTAAAGAAGAGGATATTCCAGTTCCCACAGGCTTTACAAATGAGGACGTAAACCTGAATGCACCTCGGTTATATACGGATCTTTTCATGCTTACCTATATAAATCATATGACAAAAGTTGGCTTGCTTGCTTACGGCGGTTTTATTTCAATGAGTGCCAGAAAAGATATCCGCACCTATTATATCGAGGGTCTGGAGGAGACAGCAAGACTATTCGATATAAGTTCTGATATAGCCATTTCAAAAGGAATATTTGTAAGAGCTCCTTATATTGCCTATCCCAAATCCAAGGATTATATTGACAGCAAAAAGTATCTAAGCGGTTTTTCGCTGTTCAGTAAAAAGAGGCCATTAAATACGATTGAAATTTCTCATCTTTATATGAATATCCAAACAAATCTTATGGGAAGCAAACTGGCACTTAGTTTTGCACAAATTTCACCCCGGGAAAACATTCAAAAGTGGATGTTAAGAGGAAGTGAGATCTCTCAGAAGCATATTCAAATTTTCAGCAAAACGCTCTTAGATAATCACATCCAGCCCCCGATTTCATCTGATGCGTGTATTACAGATTCAACGACATCGCCATTTTCTGATAAGCTGACATTATTTCATATGTCACTGTTAAGTGCAGCTGGTTCAGGGAATTATGCAACTGCAGCGGCAGCAAGCCAAAGAAGTGATCTCATTTTGAATTATGAGCGCCTGTCACTTGAAATTGCACAATATGCAAAGGATGGAGCTGATATTGTAATCAGCAATGGATGGCTTGAACAGCCTCCCGGGACACTTGATAAAGAACAGCTGATAAGAAAAAAGGACTGCTGACGTTCTATTTATTAAATCTTTCATATTTTGCAGCAAACAAGGCATGTTAAGAATGTCTTGTTTTTTTGTACGAAATATCCTCAACAAGAGGTGGGGGAGATTATGTTTTCTTTTTTTAAGAAAAATCCATCCTTTAAACAACAAAAAAAAGCGGATGTGAAAAACGATGATCCTAAGCTTGAGGATCTGCTGAAGCAATGCAAGCTGTCAGCTGACTTTACATCTTATCGTTATTCACAAAGCAGTCCCTATTATATTCATTACTATAAAACTTTAGTAGATATTAATGTTTTACAAAAGCATGTTCTTCCTTTTTTAACCGAAGGACAGAATAATACAAGTTTATTTGAACTGCAGGAAGTTCTGCCGATTGATAATACAGAAATCATCAGCAATGTAGACAAAATCCAGGATAGATTAATGTCCGGTTTTATTGCTGTTCAATCCGAATCAAATATTAATGAAGTGCTCTTGATTTCGGCAATTTCCCTTGAGAAAAGAGCGGTGAGCCTTCCTGAGGTTGAATACAGTGTTGTTGGACCAAAAGAAGCCTTTGTTGAATCCCTGGATGCCAATCTGAACTTAATTCGAAAAAGATTGCCGATCCCCGAACTCATTGCAGTAGAGATTAGGGTAGGCAGGCTTTCTAAAACAAGAATTGCTGTTTTATATATTAAAGATATTGCGAACGACGAGAACGTAAATACCATTATACAAAGAATAAAAGATATCGATTATGACTCGATCCTGGACAGTTCAATGATCGCACAGATTATATCAGATAATAACAATTCGCCATTTCCCCAAATGATTGATACAGAACGGCCTGACAGGGTAGCCGGTGTTCTGTCGGAAGGGAAAATTACGGTCTTAGTTGACGGTTCCCCTCATGCACTGACTGGTCCTACGACGCTGGTAGAATTTTTTTCTGCTTTTGAGGATTATTTTTTATCCTGGCCGATTGCCTCCATTTTCAGGCTTATCCGGCTTTTTGCGGTTTTCTTTTCTGTTATTTCTACTGCCATGTATGTTGGGGTTCTTACCTATCATTACGAAATGATTCCGCAAAACCTGCTTAATCCGCTTGTAGCTTCGAGAAGCGGTGTGCCGTTTCCGCCAATATTAGAGGCAATTATTCTTGAGCTGACAATCGAGCTGCTGAGGGAAGCGGGAGCCAGATTGCCGACTAAGATTGGCCAGACAATCGGTATCGTAGGAGGGATTGTAATAGGAACAGCAGCTGTTCAAGCAGGGCTTACAAGCAACGTACTGCTGATCATCGTGGCACTTGCAGCACTTGCATCCTTTACTACTCCCGTTTATCAAATGGGCAACGTCATCCGCTTAATCCGTTTTCCTTTTCTTTTTGCCGCTCAGCTTTTTGGTCTCATAGGGATTGCCTTTTGTTTTGCTTTTTTTCTGGGGCATTTGCTTAAGCTATCATCCCTTGGAAGGCCATATCTTGCACCAGTCTATCCTCTGAGGCTTAAAGATTTAAAAGATTCGCTGTTTAGAGTGCCGATGTATATGCAAAATAAACGGCCTCTGCAAATGAGAACAGCCACACCTGATCGTTTTCAGCCGAAGCCTCATAAAGAAAAGAAACGGGATATTGAGGATTAAAGGAGGTAATTCCATGTTCCCATTGCCTAAAGAAGATAAAAAGGTATCCAATTACTTTGTATTTTATTTGATTCATAAAATGCAAATAGGTGTAGGCATCTTAGGATTCGAGAGGTATATCGCAAAGTCTGCCGGCCATAGCTCCTGGATAGCCATCATTACATCCGGCATCACAATTCTTGGTTTGATCTGGTTATCTTACTTAATCCTGAACCGGGGAAAGAATGATATCGTAGCCATCCATCACCAGATTTTCGGAAAATGGATTGGCGGATTTTTCAGTTTTTATTTCATTATTTATTACGCTATGTTTGTCGTTGTGCTGATACGGACGTATGTAGAAGTTATCCAAGTGTGGGTTTTTCCGGATGTCTATCATTGGGTATTCATCGCCATTATTATTCTGATTTGTTATTCATATGTTACAGGGGGATTCAGAATAGTGACCGGGATTGCTTTTCTTGGAGTCATTTATGGATTGCCGTTATTATTAGTTAAATATTTCCCCATAAAAGAAGCTTATTTTGGCAGCCTTCTTCCTGTTTTTGATCTATCGTTCAAGGAGCTCCTGTCAGCTACAAAAGGAATGACTCTTAATTATCTGGGGTTTGAAGTTCTTTTTATGTTTTATCCGTTTATAAAAGATCCCCCTAAGTCCCAAAAATGGGCTCATTATGCTGTTTTATTCAGCATGTTTATTTATCTGATAACTGCTCTGGTTTCCTTTGCATACTATGATCAGAATCAGCTGAAATCTACCATTTGGGCGACGCTTACTCTATGGAAAATTGTAGACTTGACCATTATTGAGCGGTTTGAATATCTTGGAATTTCGATTTGGTTCTTTGTGGTTTTGCCCAATATGTGTATTGGACTATGGAGTGCAAGCAGGGGAATGCACCGGCTTTTTGCGATGACACAAAGAAATGCATTGCGGATTATCTGCTTTTTCATTTTTATCTTTGCCGTTTTTTTAAAAGACAGAGAACAGATTGATCTGCTCAATACCAATATGTCAGAGATAGGATTTTATACGATTTACGGCTATATCCCATTGCTGTTTGTTCTGCAGGTCATCATCATGAAGGTGAGGAATAAAAAATGAATGGGTACAAAGCTTGCGCACTCCTGCTCTGCATGTGTCTTTTAAGCAGCTGTATTCCTGATTCAAAAGTCCTTGAAGATGTTCAGCTGATTCAGTCAATAGGCTATGACTATATTAGTGATAGAGAATTCCAATTGACTGCCGGTGCGACTTATACTCCGCCAGGAATTCAATCGAAACCGCAAAATATAGCATTAACAGCTATCGGCCGGACAAGTAAGCATATAAGACAGGAAATTCAGGCACAGTCACCAAGACCCATTGAAATAGGCAGGGTAGGGGTGATTCTATTTGACGAGGAACTGGCGAGAAGAGGAATTGGTGATCACGTTGATAATCTGCAAAGAGACCCAAATATAGGCAGAGACATCAGTTTAGTTATATCAAAAGGAAAATCAAATGAAATTCTTTCAGCACAGGTCGATCAGCATGAATCTGTTTCACAATTTGTTATTGACCTCGTCAGACAAAATATGGAGAGGACGATTCCAAGAATCAATCTGCATCATTTTCTTTTTCAGTACCGGGGCCTTGGGTTTGACCCTTTTTTGCCTCTTATTGAAAAAAAGGGTGATAACATTCAAGTTTCTGGGGTCGCTCTTTTTAACGGAGATCGATTAATCGATACCATTGATTTGAAAGAAGGATATACTTTGAAAGTTCTATATGAAAAAATCCGCAAAGGCATCATTGAAATCGATTTAAAAGAAGAAAAGGAGGTAAGCATTCAAAATCTTTCCTCCAATACGAAGTTCAAACCTGAAAAAAAAATAAACGGGTATAAGTTCAATGTCAGCATAAAAATGGATGGAAGAGTCATGGAAGGCGGAGGATTAGATCTTACACAAAAAAAGAATATCGAAAAAATTGAAAAGAAAACTGAAATCATGCTGGAAAAAGAAGCTCTAGCTTTGCTTGAAAAGCTGCAGAAATTAAATGTCGATCCGCTCGGCATTAAGGAAGAGCTAAGACAAGCTGGCTACAAAGATTGGAAGAAGCAATATGGCTCTGTTCAATTTGAGGTAGACGCAAAGGTTCATCTCATACAGGCTGGGATTATGGAATGAAGAAAATACGAATAGATTTCTCTCTCTGATACAGAATAGATATGTATATCTTAAAAAGATGAGAGAGGAATGATTAATGTGGATCAATCAATGAACATTGCAGGATCTGAAAACATGCAGGCTGGAGCTGTGCCGCCCCAATTAAGCCATGGCGGACATGAGATGTTTGATGTATCTGAAATTTTATCTGGTGCCATCAATACATTAAACTTATATACCATTTTAAAACCGCATGTCAAAGATCCGGAACTTCTGGATATGATGAACCGTCAAGAGCAATTTATGATGACGGAATACAACACGATTGTTGAGTGTTTCCAGACAGGGATGAAGCCTTCAGTTTCGACAGAAGTCTATAATATGAAGCAGGGAAATGACTTTGTTTATGGCCTAAAACCTTCACCGCCGATGAAGCCGATGAATATGCCTGCGGAAATAAATGAACAGGTTATTTCAGACCTCATGCTCGGATCTGTAAAATCGAATGCGTCATTAAAAGGTATGGCTACGACAGAGGTAGCTAATCCGGTTGTCAGACGAGTTTTGGCTGATACCATTCCAAATTGCATTGAAATGGCTTATGAGATTTCAATCTACCAAAATAAGCATCACTATTATCAGGTTCCACAGCTTACAGAAGGTGATATGCAGCAGATGGTGAATTCATATGCTCCTGCACAATCGAAAAATCTTCCGAATTGAATGATCTCCCAAAATAGACCTCTCAATCTTGAGAGGTCTTTATACTTGATCCATTTATTAATAGACTTTATTTGAAATTTTTCAAACAAGCCCTTGAGAGACATAAAAAACAGCCTGAAAAAATGGCCGTTTTTATATTTATTGATTCAAATCATTTAAGCCTGGGCTGTGTTCATTCGGCATATCTGGAAAATCTGGTACAGGATAACCCTTTGGAGGATCAGTAACCTGTAAGTCACCACTGTCTCTGCTCGGAGATTCCCCGCTGAAAATTTCGCCAATACGGGTTGAATCAAGCCGGAAATTAAATTGTGCATTATGAAAGCCCATTTCCACATACTTTCGGCATTCAGGGTACTTATTAATATCATAATTTGGGATTGGAAAAATCTTGCCCCAGTTGACTCCCAATGTTTCAAGAGCTTTGGCAAATGCATTTTGATGGGCGTTGTCGCGGACAATCAAAAATGCAAGGGTTTCTCTGAAGGTTTTATTAGAGCTCATTTCATAAATTCTTGATTTTTGCAGAACACCTGTTGATTCCAGGATGACATTATTAAGCAAATCGCTGATTAAATTTCCGTGGCTGTACACCCATGATCCGTTCCATGGATTTCCTCCAGCATCAACAGGCAGAGAAGATTGCGCTCCCATAATATAATGATGAGGATTTCCATGCATGACAGGGTCTGCAAGCGGTGCTTGACTAGGCCCGGAATTTCCTGCATCGTCCACTTCACCTGATCCATTTAAAAGCTGATTAATAGTTGTTTGAACAAGTTCTACATGGCTGATTTCTTCTAGAAAAACGCCTCTGATCAAATCTCGGTATTGTTTATCTTTACCTCTGAAATTGGCACTTTGAAAAGAGTATTGCATCATTGTCCGCATCTCACCAAACTGGCCGCCCAATGTTTCCTGTAAAACTTTTGCTGCAGCGGGATCCGGTTTGTCCGGAACAATCATATTGATTAAATCTTCTTTATAAAAGTACATGTCCTGACTCCTTTATTTGCAAAATAAGGCAGTAAAAAACTACTGCCTGTTTTTAATTATTTATCTAAATGAAGAGGAGGCGGAATTAACCAGCCTTTTTCTTTATTTAATTGAAGAATTTTCCCGCCGTATTGAACTTTTTTAGCATGATGCTGAGTAAACAGCAGGGCAATATCTTCCCGGATACATTGTCCGATCATGGTACTGTCAGCCACTAATCCTTGGGCAAGGTCTTTAGAGATGCTCATAGCCACTTCTGGATCTGAAATGCGTGCACCCGCAGGGATTTCTTCTAATTTAGCATTTGGTCTTTCAGGGGGGGCAGGCGGCAAACCGACCTCATTCTTTTTTAATAGTGCTTCAAGTTCTTCAATGCAAGGCAAAATATTATTTTTAATGATTTGATCTATTAATTTTTTAAGGTCGGCATCACCAGTGTGATTGTAATACACTTGATAAGCTGCATGAGATGCTTTTGCAACAGATAACGCACTCCATACTCCGAATACCTCTCCATAATGCATTGGTTCATCTGTAGGATTTCCGCTGAGAATACCCATTTTGATCACTCCATTTCATATTTTAAAAACTACACATTCTATTTTGTACCAGATGATTTAATTGATACGGTTTTATGAATATAAAATGAAGAATAAAAAATTCTTGTTTGAAGAGAATAAAAAACGTACTAATAAAAAATGGAGGTTTTCTCATGAAGAAAAATGTAATGATGATCCTATGTTCAATGGTTATCGCAGTTATGGTGTCTGGTGCAGGCGTTTATGCAGAAAATAACGACAATGACAGAAACGATAATATAGGCACAAGAAATGTAAATACAGAAACTGCCGCTGCAGCTGACGATGACGATGATACGGACATGGGATGGATTGGTTTATTAGGTTTAGCAGGGCTGTTAGGTCTTAGAAGAAAAGATAGAGATCGCAGGGATTAAGCTAACTGCAGACATATAAAAGCATGCGGCAAAAATGCCGCATGCTTTTTCTTTATGAATTTATGGCTTTAAAACAACCTTCACACAGTCATCTTCATGATCATTAAAAATTTTGTAAGCTTCACTGGCTTTGCTTAAAGGAACTTTGTGAGTGACAATTTCAGTTGGATCCAATTTTCCTGATGTAATCATATCAAATAGCATTGGCATGTAATGAATAACAGGTGCCTGGCCCATTTTAAGATTGATGTTCCGTTCAAAAATATTGCCAAGCGGGAACATGTTGTATTTTGAACCATATACACCTGTCAGCTGAATGGTCCCGAACTTTCTGACAGCATTCATCGCAATTTCAAACGGGCTTAGAGTTCCGCCTTGCAGCTTCAGCTTTTGGCCAATTTCTTCAAGTGCTGACTTTTTCCCGTCCATTCCGACACAATCGATCACGGCATCTGCTCCGCCGCTTGTCAGTTCTTTAATATGAGAACCTGTATCTTTAAAATCTTCAAAATTGATAATTTCAACATTGTTCATTCTTTTTGCCCGTTCTAATCTGTAAGGAAGATTATCAACGGCAATGACCCGTTTAGCGCCCTTCATCCAGGCGAATTTTTGAGCCATTAACCCTACTGGTCCACAGCCAAGCACCACTACAGTATCATCACTTTTTACGTTGGCATTTTCAATGCTCCAATACGCAGTAGGCAATACATCTGACATAAACAGCAAGGCTTCATCCTCAAGCTCGACAGGTTCAGGAATGACAAACGGCATGAAATTTCCAAACGGCACTCTTAAGTATTCAGCCTGCCCGCCAGGGTGATTCCCATACCTCTCTGTAAATCCAAAGTAACCGCCTGTATCAATTTCCGGATTGGAATTTGAATTATCACACTGGCTTTCAAGGTCGTGTTTGCAATAGAAGCAGCTTCCGCAGGAAATATTAAATGGGATGACAACTCTGTCGCCTTTTTTAACTTTTGTTACTTCTGGTCCGACTTCCTCTACAATCCCCATCGGTTCATGGCCAACTACATAGTCTTTTTCAGCAGGAAGGGCTCCTTGGTAAATATGTAAATCTGATCCGCAAATGGCCGTTGAGGTAATTTTGACAATGATATCGTCCTTTTTCTGAAGCACGGCATCCGGAACTTCCTTCACTTCCATTTCCTTCATTCCCTGAAATGTGACAGCTTTCAATTTAACAACCTCCTGTATAGTGATAGTTTTGATATACCCGCTGAAAGATAGAATAAAATGAAAAAAGAGAAAAATGAGTCTTTCGTCTGCCTTTTTTACGTGGTTCTTTCTCAGTATTTGATAATTCTTCTTGAAATATAAAAAAAGAACAGCGTCCCTTATAAAAGGACGCTGTTCAAATAGTATTTCATTTCTCGTTTTCATTGGGTTCCTCAACAAGATGCTTCAGCATAGACAGCTTGTTATTCCAGAATTGCTCGTAATAGGAAAGCCATTCATGTAATTCCGCAAGCGGCTCCGGATGAAGCCTGTACCTTTTTTCTCTTCCTGTTTTTCTTCCGCTTACAAGTTCAGCCTCGGAAAGAATGTGAAGATGTTTGGCAATCGCTGTTCGGGTTACTCGAAAATGGCTTGTGATTTCTGAGATCGGCATCTCTTTTTCTGCAAGCAGCTTTAACACTTCTCGTCGCGTTGGGTCAGCGATAGCCTGAAAAACATCATATTTTTGTGCAGAAGATGACACTAGTTTCCAACAACCTCTCCCAGGCGTTCGATAATCTTTATCCAGCCATGATTCATGCGGTCACGAATGACAGAGGCTTTTTCATTGGCTTTTGGCAGAATCGTGTCTGGTTGCTTCCAGCCGCCATGGATAAGGGTAAACTCCGTTTTACCATCCATTTCTTTCAATAGGAAAGTGACGATCCAGCCATCTGTATCCCATGTGAATGAAAGCCGGTGAGGGGGCTCCAGTTGGATCACTTTACATGGTGACGGGCCGAACGGAGATTGCAAGTGAAATTCATGCCCAACTTCGGGCTGAAAATCATTGGGCATAAACCATGCGGCAATTCCTTCAGAGGTGGAAACGGCATCCCATACTTTTTCAATGGGAGCGTTGTAGACAACGGTCTGTGTAATGTCCTGCAAATTAGTTTGATTCATCATGTATTCTCCTTATCATAAATATAAAACCAAATGGTTTCGCATTTGATTATATAAAACCATTTGGTTTCATGTCAATGAATTTATTTTGTCAAAGTAAATAAAAACCATACCGTATAATCGAATAAAACGGAGGATTTGAGATGATCAGTCTGCAACGTAAAATACCAAATGATTTACAGAATTTCATTGCTTACTTTACCCGAAACTTGGTCAATGAATTCGGCGATATTATCAGCGGAAATGGCTGAATTTACAATTCTGAATCTATGCAGAATCATCTGTTCTTTAGAAACAAAGGAAATCGTTTCAAAAATAGAAGCTGCTGAACGACTTCTCCTTAAACTCCCAGAAAAGTGGCACCGAATAATGAAAGAAGAATCATAATAAAAAATCAAGAAGAATCTTTATACAAGAATCGTCTGCATAGAGCAATTGACTGCCAAGGTTTTTTAAAATATGCCATTGAATACTGTCAGCTTCATTATTTTAGGGAGCAAAAATAGGTCTGTGTTCGTACTAAGGCTTATTTAATTTCTGTACTTACTGGAGAGAATCTACCCAAACCCCATAGGGAAAAACTCATCAAAAAGGTGATTCCCGCACACTGCCAGAACAAATCTTCATGCATTTTGCTATCGCAGCATCTTCAGTCATAGGAATATGGAAACGAAGGATCTATTCTGGGTGTATTAAGCTCAGCATAAGAAATAGGAAACCCGAGATATAAAGGGAAGGCATGTTGCAATTCCTCAGGAGACGTTATTTAATTCGCTACCTGCAAATTGAGAAATCCACACTAATAAGGCTGAATAAATAAAAAAGAGTAGGTCTAATTTTAGATGCTTCATTTAGAAGCGCCTCCAATAGTGTGGGATTAGTTATATTTGAAATATTAAGAATAGATTGACAATTATCTTCAAACATATGGTAATATAAAAAAGTGGAAATATTACAATTAAATGACAAAAAGGGGGAATTTTACTAGTGAGAATGAGTAAAAGTTTATTTGTAGTGATGCTGCTTGCTCTTATCATGATTATTTCTGCATGTGGCGGAAACGATGCAACATCGGGTTCCGGCGGTGGCTCTGGGCCAAAAACGCTGCGGATTTTAACAGGCGGAACGGGTGGTACATATTACCCTCTTGGCGGATCGTTTGGAGATATTATTACTGATAGCACAGATTACAAGGCAACTGTTCAGTCATCAGGAGCTTCTGTAGAAAACATGCAAACTTTAAAAAGCGGAGACGCTGAAATAGCATTCTCTCAGACAGATATTGCGACATATGCTTTAAAAGGGGAAAGTATGTTTAAAGATAACAAGATTGATAACGTGCTTGGACTTGGCACGCTATATAACGAAACAGTTCAATTAATTACTACGGAAAAAAGCGGAATTAAATCTGTTGCAGATCTAAAAGGAAAAAAGGTTTCCGTTGGAGCGATCGGTTCCGGTGCTTATCTAAATGCTACTCAAGTTCTTGAAGTTCATGGTTTGACAGTGGATGATATTCAGGCACAAAATCTGTCATTTGATGAGTCAACAGAAGGAATTCAAGGCGGAAGCATTGATGCAGCATTTGTAACAGCCGGAACACCGACTGCGGCAGTTGAAACCCTTTCAGCTCAAAACGAAGTCGTTGTTGTTCCTCTTGAAGCTGACAAAGTGAAAGAGCTTATCGAAAAATATCCTTTCTACTCAGAGGAGGTTATTCCAAACGGCACATACAAGATTGGTGAAGACGTTCATACAGTAGCTGTTAAAGCGATGCTTGTTGTTCAAGATGAGCTTGATGAGAATCTCGTATATGACATCACAAAATCAATTTTTGAAAACACAGATAAAATCGCTCATGCAAAAGGAAAATTAATCAAAGCAGATACTGCACTTGAAGGAATCGGTGACTTAAAGCTGCATCCGGGTGCAGAGAAATATTTCAAAGAAAAAGGCGTATTGAAATAATGGTTTAAGGGATAGGCCGCAGCGAAACTGCGGTCTATCGCTTAATTTTGGAGGAAAGTGGGATGAAAAAAAAGCTAATATACGTTTTCATGCTTTTCATCACTATTCTTTTCATCCTTTTTATCCCGTTTAAGAATACCGTAGCTTTTCATTACGAAGACACCAGCAAATTATTGGCTTACCTATCTGTTAAAGATATGGACACTTTTCAAATAAAGTACACACATTCCATTCATCTGACAGATGTCATTGAAACGTATGAATTATCGAATAAGCAAATCAAACAAATAGAGCTTTCATATGACACGTTTGCAGTAGGCATGCCTTCAGGACCTGAGGGAGATGAGATTTTTGAGAGAAAGGGTGGCCAATATATCATGTCAAATATGAACCGGACATTCCCGTTTATTGATCTCAGCACTGGACAGGTAGTAGCCAATCATAGAGTGGTTTCTAAAGGTCAAGAATATGAATTGAAAAAGTATATAAAACCTGGTACCTGGGTCAGAATCAGCTATGAAACTATGAATCTTTTTCAGCTTATGAGAGGAGTGAAAATGAATGAAAGATGAAGAAGTTAAATTTTTATCACTTGAAGAACAACAGGAAATTCTTGAAAAGTACGATCCGGAAGCTGCAACAAGAAAGCTCACAGGAATCATGGGATGGATTGCTTTCCTCGGTTTGCTCTCATTCTCCATTTTTCAATTGTACACAGCTATTTTTTCCGTTTTTACTGCTCAAATTCAGCGTTCCGTTCATTTAGGATTTGCATTGGCGCTAATTTTTCTATTATTCCCTTTAAGTAAGAAAAAGAAAGAAACTGGCAAGTGGCAAGTTGGCTGGTACGATATCGTGCTTGCTCTTCTCAGTATTGCTGTAGGTGCATATTGGCCGCTTTTTATGGAAGATATCGCAATGCGGGTTGGAATCCTAACGACAACTGACTTTGCAATTGGAATTATAGCAATTCTGCTAGTACTCGAAGCAACAAGAAGAGCAGTTGGGCTTCCTATTACCATTATTGCGGTTATTTTTATGCTTTACGGAATTTTCGGACAATATATGCCGGGATTTCTTCAGCATGGGGGCTTGAGTCTTGAGCGATTGGTACAGACAATGTTTTTCACAACAGAAGGTATCTTAGGAACTCCGCTTGGGGTTTCGGCAACATTTATTTTCTTGTTTCTGCTATTCGGTTCGTTCTTAATTCAAACTGGTGTAGGCCAATATTTTAATGATCTATCAGCTGTAATCGCTGGAAAAAGAGTAGGCGGACCGGCTAAAGTAGCTATTTTTTCAAGTGCCCTGCAAGGCACAATAAGCGGAAGCTCAGTTGCGAACGTTGTAACCTCTGGGGCATTCACCATTCCTATGATGAAAAAATTAGGATATAAAAAGGATTTTGCGGGTGCTGTTGAAGCCGCATCTTCAACTGGTGGACAATTAATGCCGCCAATCATGGGAGCCGCTGCTTTCTTGATGGTCGAGTTTATTGGAAATGGCATCACTTACTGGGACATTGCAAAGGCTGCAGCTATTCCAGCTATCCTTTATTTCACTGGCATCTGGATCATGACACATTTTGAAGCGAAACGATTAGGACTGCGGGGACTAACAGAAGAAGAAATGCCTAATCGTAAAGAAGTCGCGAAGAAAATCTACCTTTTGCTTCCGATTTTAGCGATTATCATCTTGTTAATGACAGGTATTCCAGTTATGCATGCTGCACTTTATTCCATTTTAATCGCCATCGTAGCCGGATTTATAAATAAAGAAACAAGAATGGGTCCCAAAGCTATCATTTTAGCATTGGTAGATGGGGCGAGAACAGCTTTGTCTGTAGCGGCGGCCACTGCAGCTGCTGGTATTATTGTTGGGATAGTAACGAAAACAGGACTTGGGCTAACATTGGCAAATGGATTAATTGACCTTGCACAGGGCTACATTATTCCAACGCTGATTTTCACAATGATCGCATCTTTAATCTTGGGAATGGGATCACCAACAACGGCAAACTATGTCATCACATCAACCATAGCAGCTCCTGTTATCATTTTCCTGGGCTATCCGGATTTAGCTGCACATCTCTTTGTTTTCTATTTTGGAATCATTGCGGATATTACACCGCCGGTGGCACTTGCAGCTTTTGCTGCTGCTGGAGTATCCGGAGGAGAGCCTATTCGTACAGGGATACAATCGTCGAAGCTTGCTATCGCAGCATTTATCATTCCATACATCTTTGTTCTTTCTCCAGAAATGCTATTAATCGATACAACAGTCCCAGAAGTCATTTGGGTTGTATTTACAGCTGTGACGGGAATGATTGCAATTGGAGCTGGAATCATAGGCTATTGGATGAGACCTATGAACTGGATAGAACGAGTACTGGCTATCATTGCAGGCTTGCTTTTAATCTATCCAGAGGGAATTTCAGATGTTGCCGGTCTAATTATGTTTGCAGGATTGTTTGCTGCACAGTTCTTTATGAATAGAGATAAAGATCAGAAAATCGTACAGCAGGCATAATTACCTGATGAAGCATGAAAATCAACTTGATTTTCATGCTTTTTGTAAACATCAAACTCAGACGATATCTAGGTATTTCGTCGATTATTGTCCGGGAAATGAGTCGAATGGAATTATTGATTTTATGGTAAAATATTCTTTATATTCCAATGATTGATCTTTCGGTCACTCCCTGATCTTGCAAAATCTAAGGCCTGAACAACTTTTTGCTTGAATCGCTTCTTTCAGCGGTGCTTTACCGATAAAACAATACGGATACGCATAATCCGAATAGATTTAACCGTCATCTTTGTTCCTTCACCATGTGATAAGCCTATTGTAGCAGACAAAAAGAAGCGGAGAAGAGCACGAATAATTTTTATTGACATTGCGTACGCAGCCTCATATAATAGAGTTTGTCAGCAACACCTACATACTGCGACTTGTTAGCTCAGTGGGAGAGCACTTCCTTGACAGGGAAGGGGTCGGGGGTTCGAATCCCTCACAGGTCATATACCTAGTCGTATCAAGGGTTTCAAACGCTTTGAAATCGTATAAAATGTTGTGGTCGGTGCTTTACCGTCATGACTATTTTTGAACCACTTCTCAAATTATTGGGGGTGGTTTTTTTGTTGTTGAAATTTGCAGTTCAAGACTTTATTGATGATAGGGAATATAAGAATGTTACCTCAAGCACGTTAGAAGGTTACAGAATTATGTTGAAGCAGTTTGAAGAATACTGTTCTTCGCAAGAATTATTGAACGTTGAAGATATTACTGCAATCACTATTAAGAAATACATCATCTTCTGTCAAAAGCGTGGGAATAATGCCACCACTACTAATTCAAAGCTTCAACGTATTCGGGCCTTGTTAAATTACATGGTGGAATGTGAAGTTATCGAAAAAAATCCAGCCAAGAAGATTCAAAAGGCAAGAGAAGATACACGCATAGATGTATTCACCGATTATCACATCAAACAAATGCTGAACTATTATAGGAGAATTAAACAACGTGAGAAAGCTTTCTATGCGTACAGGGACTATCAAATAATAGTGACGCTGATAGGGACAGGTTTGAGATTATCAGAATTATGTTCCTTGAAATGGTCTGATATTAACTTTGAACAACAAACCATGTCAATCTTCGGTAAAAACCGTAAACGAGAAACTATTCCAGTAACTGAAAAATGTATGAAAGAACTAGCTGCTTATAAGGTTTATTGCCAACAAGTGTTTAACGCCAAATTGAGTGAATTTGTCTTTACCAACAAAGATAATCAAATATTGACACCAAACGCAGTTCAAAACGTGTTCAAACGCCTTTCAAAGATAATGAATTTTCGTGATGTGCGTTTGTCTAGCCATACATTCAGACACACATTCTGCCAAAGGTGTATTCAATCAGGTATGAGTACTTTTGCAGTTCAACGGCTAATGCGACATTCTTCAATAATTGTTACGGAACGCTATGCAGCTATGTGGGGAATGACCTGAAGGAACAGAACGATAGATTTAACCCGCTAAATTCAATAGATATATAGTTATATGTTTTTATGGATTGTAATTATATCAGAAAGGATGTTTTGCAATGGTGCAGGAACAACTACCAAACATTGATGAAATGAAGGCTGAAGATGCAATTTTATGGTACTTGAAAGAGATAAACGAAGTGTACAGCACGAAGCACAGGGTTGCAGGAACTTTTTCAGATGATTACAAGTCAGCACTTCTTGCCTGGAAAAAAGAATTGAATCTGAAATGTAACGTTATCAGGCAGCAGTTTTAAGCAAAAGAAAAAGGAAGTGTGCTACGAACACGCTTCCCTAAAACATACATATATACGTTTAACCGTA
Source organism: Metabacillus dongyingensis (assembly GCF_019933155.2). Classification (NCBI taxonomy): domain Bacteria; kingdom Bacillati; phylum Bacillota; class Bacilli; order Caryophanales; family Bacillaceae; genus Metabacillus; species Metabacillus dongyingensis. The sequence continues at coordinate 1,388,935 of NZ_CP082944.1, forward strand.
CAGCAGTAAAGATTCCGCACTACCAAATACAGAAAACTGAATAGCCGTACAATTACTTTCATTTTATCGAAAAAATTCGATGTGTGCAAGCTTCTTCAGTGATGCCTTTTTTCTGAAAGCAAGGTGCGGTTGTTCTGTATAAAGACTGGGGAAAGCAACCATGCAATCAGGTAACATTGCCAACTATAAAGAACTTTCAAACTTCAGGGATATTAATGATTTTAACAACCACTTTGAACAGTGGATGCTTGATGTTAAGAAGCAATTTACAAAGTCAGAACTAGTCGCACTCAAAAGGCTTATTCGTTTTTCCGCAAAGGTTGCTGGTGTTTGCAATGCAAAGATAGGTACAATCACTAAAGCTACACACGAACTTGACGGTCTTGGTATCAGCCGTAGCACGTTCAAACGTATGGTGTCTAAAGCAAAGGATTTAGGCCTATTAACAGTGCATGAGACTGTACGTAAGAACGGCAGTAAATCCAGCAATGTTTACGTGTTTAACCGTTTCCAAGTTTCTTCAATACCAGCTTCTGAACCATCCAATGTTGAAAAATTGAACCAACCACAAACAGACAACCTTCTTCAAACTACCAAACAAGATATTAAAGATATACGTAAGGACGAACTGATTCTTTCGCAAAAGGAAGAATTGAATTTAGATGCTACCTTCACAAGTGAAAAAGTTCCCGCTGCCTTCACTGACTTTGTAAAGTGCTTCTACAATGATGCGAAAGTGATTGAAGAATACTATAAGCTTGTTACTATTTCAGCCAGGAAGCACAAAGTCATAGAAGGCATCACAGACATCGCTATCAAGGCGTTTAAGGCTTTGGTACGCAAGGTGAAGTTCAGCACCGTAACAAGCACTTATGGCTTGTATTGGGGCATTCTGAATAAGAAGTTTAAAGCTGTCCATCTGAAGGAAATGTTTAATACATGGTGGGAAAGAGTGTAATGTCATAGGAAAAAAATCTCAACACTTTGAAAATTTTGGTATATAATTAAATTGAGTTATTTACTAGCATTCTTAAAAGGGGTGTCAAAAAGGTGAGTGAAATCAAAGTTGGGGATTTTCTGAAGGATATTAAGTTCCCTTCACAAAATATTTTCAGTGACATTATAGCTTCAGAAAAAAGTAGGCTTAATGATTCATTTAAGGATATAAATAAAAATCGAGAACTTTTAGCCGCTAAACAACAAGCAAAAGAACAACGTGAAATTCAGCTGAATCAAATGATACAGCAGATTGTTGAAAACACCGCCTACCTTCCTGAAATGGTCGGACTGGTGCGAAAGAATAATGAAGTGAATGAAGAAATGCTGGCACTATTTCAGGAAATGACAGAAGTAATGAAAGCACAAACACCTGAAGAAGCTGAAGGTATTATAAAAAATGTGGTTACAAAAGCAATGGAAACAAATGATGCATTGGATGCTGCTTCAGGGTTAATGAATTATGGGAAGCTTTTACTCAAGTTGATGTTTCCTGAAGGATAAATAGGAAGGAGAAAGTGATGGAGACAATAGAGTATGGGAGATTAGATGTTACAAATGACAATAGGGAATACACTACTAATATACGGAGATTTCCGGATTATTGTCCTATATGTAATAAAATTCAAGAACCAAAATTAGTAGATGCCTATCTGATTAGTTCTAATTTCCTTGAATTAATATTTAAGTGTACTAACCGTGATTGCAACCAGCTTTTTTTAAGTAAGTCGTATGATAATGGATATGGTTTCACTATTAGTGATAGCTTTCCTAAAACCGCTATCAAAATTAAATTCGATGAAGTGATAGAGAACCTATCACCTTTATTTGTGGAAATATATAATCAAGCAAATTCTGCTGAAGCCCTTGATTTAAAGCACGTTGCAGGAATGGGATACAGGAAATCACTTGAATTTCTTGTGAAGGATTATCTGATAAACTTCAAAAATCACGACGAAGAAACCATTAAGAAAACATTTCTAGGTGCGTGTATAAAAAACTTTCTTTCTGACAACGTAAAACAGGTTGCTGAACGTGCAACTTGGTTAGGTAATGACGAAACGCATTATCATAGAATATGGGAAAATAAAGACATTGAAGATTTAAAAAAGCTTATTCAACTTACAAATTATCATATCTCTTCGGAAATTGAGACTGCAAGATACCTTGAAGATATGGTCAATCCAAAACGATAGTGTCTTTTGAAGTTTTGTGAAAAGAACCTTGACCGAATTGACGTACTAGAAAAGGTGAAGGGGTTGCTTCTGCTTCCAGCACTGGAAATGGCTACTGTAAAACAAGTTGCAGAATTTTACGGTGTTAGTCGTGCGGTAATTTCAATGCTGATAACAAACAACAAGGAAGAACTACTTTCAGATGGATACCACACGTTAAGGGGAAAGGAACTGGTATATAAATTTAATTTGCACACCAGTTCAGGAAACGGTTATATGACTTTAGATAACGGTATGCAGATTGCTTACGCACCAAACGGAATTTTCCCTAAACGTGCCATTTTACGTGTTGGTATGCTTTTGCGAGATTCAGAAGTTGCAAAAGAGGTACGAACGCAATTGTTGAACATAGAAGAAAAGGCTTCTGAAATAGAAAAAAGCACCCTGATTTATCAAGGTGCTTTTTAGTTTATACAAGATTAAATCGAAAGTTATTTAATAAACCTTAATAAAACAGAGTTCATCCAACCGTAACCATACATTTTCAGTTGAGTGTCTAACTCAACTGATTGTATTTTCAAGTGTAATCTAAAATCTTCTTGTGAAATTTCATTTTTATTGTATAGCTGGACCATATTGAGTAAATTTAACAAATATTCACGTTGTTTATTATTAAAGGAAACCCCTGAATCATGTATATAAGCTTTTGCTTTTACTATATCTTCTTCAGGGAACTTTTTCTTGAATTCTGCATAAAGCTGAATCTTGTCATTTATATTTTTTGTTATCGTTAAAGCATCCGTATCAATAGAATCCATTAATTTAAATGTCACAAGCAGTACAAGCTGGTAAAGGGTATAAGAAAAAACAAAATTTCTAAATACTGCTAGTAATGTTGAATCTCCTCCTGTAGTTTCGCTACCACTTAATAACCATGTAATAATGGTTGTTACAGTCAAAATTTCAATTAAATAAAGAAGTATGTGTGTTATGGTATGCCCGAATGTCGAAGGTTTCATTTTTCTGAATAAGACATTCAAAATTAAACACAAAACCAATGATGCTACTACTATTAGTGCGTAAGTATAAATCATATAAAGTCCTCCATTTTCTTACGACATACTTTCTTCATCTAAGGACTATTTCCTGCACAAACTTCAAATTTAAAGAGTACGGCTTTTTGCAGCTAACCTTGAAGCGGTATCATTGAAATGACCAAGCAAAGCTTCACCAGGTGCTTTGTTACTTCTCCACACAAAAAGCAGCTTGATTTATTTCGGGATGATTTTTACTTTAATGGGTCTTCATGGTAATTCACTTATGTCATGTCGGTTTAAACTTCATCAGTAAATAATTTATGAACTTTTCTTGGATGCTTCGCCATGTAGTACATAAACGCAGCATAGCAATCTTTCCTGCTTTTACCGTTCACAATGCTTTTAATTGTTGATTTGGACACTGGAAACATTTCTTCTAATTGATGGGGAAGTAACCCTTTAACTTTGTTCAAGTAAAGCATTCTATAAACTTCTCTATCCGTTAATTTCACATTGTAAATACTACTTTTCATTTCAAAAACCCCCTTTATCAAGATTGAATTCTTTTATGTAAGTCTTAAATCAGACATTTTGATTCTTAATTTGTCCAGTAGGCGTTTTGCCTTTTGCCTATGCTTTAGTTTCAGTTTTGAACATATTACTTCAAGAGTTACTTCTTCCACGTTATCAGCTTTTTGGAAAACCATATAAACAGCAAATTCTTTCTCTGATAATGATGCAACTACTATTTCTATTGAGTCACGTAAAATAACAGTATCTTCAACACTAAAACTATCAACCTCTTCGCTGAACAAATAAGGAACTGCTTCATGGTGTGCTTTGTGTTTATAACTGATTCTATCCCTTGTCAAGCCTTCTTTTCTTAACAAATCGATACAAGCATGTTTAATATTTTTCTTTAAGTGATGGTATAGCCAGTAATTGCTTTGATAGTTGTACCTGGTAATGGTTTCCCATGCTTTTTCGTACGATACTGAAAGAAAATCGTCAAGTGAAACACGAGAGTGTTTTTTATATTGATTGTAAAAAGCACGTGAAAGTGAGAAAAGCAAATCGTATACGGGTTGATTCTCAGGACCACTATAAGAGAGTAAATCATCAATGGATAATGTTTTATTGAAGAAAAACTGAATATACATTTCTTCCATTGCTATAATGGCATCCTTATTTTTCGAAAAATGTATCTTTTCCAGCTTTACATTGTAGGTTTCCTGAATAGCATCAAGAAGCGTTACGGTTTTTACTAGTCTGTTTGATTGTGCTAATACTTGCATACTTAAACCCCCTTTCGTAGGTTTTTATTTTTTTTTAACTTTTTTAACTTTTCTTGTTACAAATAGAGATTTTTGTCGTTCATATTATATGTAATCAATTAAACAGGGATAAACAGTACTACACACCTATAACAACTAATACCAACAATAAAGACACATAAAAGAGAATTTATTTGTTAGTAAAAATATGCGTCACATATTCCAGGAAATTAATCTTGGAAATAGGTTAGAAGCTGGCAGTCTTTTTGTCATCTATTCCAATCATCATCTGTTAGTTCGTACAACCCTGAAACAATAAAATTAAAGAAAACAGACTAAGTATTGCATTAAGTGCAGCAATAGAAAGGAGTGGTATCTAAAACAACATGGACGATTTAATGAAGAAATTAAGCAAAACCTTGCGATGATGTAAGGAGAAAGGGTTGCCTTTTCAGAATGAAAAAGGTGAACCAGCATATAAGCCAGTCCACCGTTATGTATTATTTTGAATATCGTATAGGCACTTGCCTTTCTGCTAAACTTGCTTTGAAGAATAGCTTGTAGACCGTATCATTTCCTTCAGCTGTCATTTCATTTGATTCATATATAGCTGAAATTGTTCTATGTTCATCATCAAAGATAAAGCATTCTTCACCTTTACTTGCTTCAAAATCAGTTATCATCCATAGGCATTGCTTCTGTGATTCGTATCTGACTTCTTTTATTACTTGTTGGTTGTGATAGTTTATGAATTGTAGAATATACACCGTAACACCTCCTTTTGATACATATAATGGTAATATATAAATGAAAAGTAGGTATGTAGTTGATGTTTAAAAATAGTAAATTTGTGCTATTAGTGGGTATATGTTACAGAAATGTGTCAGGATATCAGGTTTTATAGCAGCGAAGAATGTTCAAAATAGACACAAAAAGCAGGTCTGGGGCGTAAAAGAAAAGAACTACCAATTATTTTCCGTAAAAAAGAACCAGCTGCTTACACCAGTTCTTTCAACTTTGCATATATAGTAGACCGCGGAACACCAGTGGCTTTAGCAATATCATTTACACTCAAACCGTTTTCTTTTCTATTGTGATACATTCCCAATGCTTTCTGTACTTGTTTTTCTTCCTGTCCTTTTCTACCCATATGTTTCCCTTGTGCCTTTGCACGTTCCCTTCCTTCAGCAGTTCTTTCATTGATAAGGTCTCGTTCAAATTCAGCAATTGACCCCAGCATATTAAACATTAACCTTCCTGCTGGTGTGCTGAAATCAATCTGTTCATGTATGAAAACCAAAGCGATACCACGTGATTCTAATTCTTTTACAATCTGATGTAAATGAAAGGTAGAACGTGCTAAACGGTCTATTTTATAAACGACTAACTTATCACCTTCACGTAAGTACTCCAATGTTTTCTTCAATTCTTTTCTATCTGATTTACTACCACTTTCTTTTTCCTTGAATATTTTATGACAGCCATACTTATTCAGTTCATCTATTTGTAAAGACAAGTCCTGTCCTTTTGTAGAAACACGTGCATATCCGATAACAGCCATTAATAATCCTTCTTTCATATTTTGTCTAAAAGTCCAAAAACTTATGTACAATCAATATTAGACTAACTTTTAGACGAAATCAAGCCGCAAATTTTATTAATTCTAATAGCTTGTTTGCGTTGTCTAAAACTTGTAACTATTAGACGAAATTACAAATAGTGATAAAAATGATTTATTTTTACAAAATAACCTATTAATGTATATAATAGGATAAAGTATCCATAGAGGAGTTGCACTCATGCCTATTAAATTACCTTGGAAAAAAAATTTGATGAAAGTTCCAAAGGAAGTAGAAAAAAAAATAAGTGAATTAAGGAAGGATACACAGTTTGTGTTTGTTGCAAGTGCTAAGGAAGTAAAGAAGAAAGATATTATTGATGGGGTTTATGCACATTTAGAAATGGAATATAACAAGGAACATGATAAGGTTGTATTTCCTACTAATATAGTTCCTAATTCTGAAGTGGGTAGATACTCATTTTATAATAGATATGGAAGGTCGGTTAAATTAAAAAAATTACCTAAGATAGATAAAACATATTCTAACGAAGTACCTATTTTCGGGGATTGGAGTAGGGGTTCTAATACTGTATCTTGGACAAGACAAGTTTTTCAACAAGAACATTGGATACCCCAGGAATTAGGTATTGAAATCTCATTGTTAAAGGAGAATGAAGAAACCTATTCCTTTAAATTTTTAATTGATAGACCCTTGAATACTAATAGTACACATTTCAACTCAGACTTACTTTACTATTGTAATATTCTTCAGGAAAACACGGGTGTATGTAGTATCTTTGAACCTGAAGCATCTGAATCAGATTATATTGATACTATCTTTGTAGAATGGGAGTTACTTCCACCAGGCGAAGATAATAAAGAAAAGAATATCAATTCTTTTGTTAAAAATCATAGAAATCCAAATCAGAAATTAAGAGATTTATATGCAGATAGAATTGAATTCTTTGAAAGCTTAAAACCTAAAAATTACATTAAAGGTTCAAATCAATTTAGTAGTTATTTTGGTGCATTACTAACTGATGAATGTGTAATATTAGAAAATGCAAATTACGGAAATGCAGTATATATATTCTTTGAAGATTGGAAGGAGTTAAGTAAGTTAAGTAGGACAGAATTATTAAGCAATTGGGATAAAGAATTTGAAAGAATAACACACAGAGGAAATTGGAAAAACAAAATTAATAATGTTCTTTGGAACAAAATGTCTGGCTGATTTCGCAATCAGGGGGTATAGGGTGGGCAGGGGTGAGAGAAACTCGAACTAACTGTTTCATAGAGATATACCCCAATTTTTAACATAGTTTATTTTCAGTTCTGATGTTGAAGGGGTATATCGGAGTTCCTAAAACCCTAAACTCAAAAACTGCTTCAGAATTTCTCAAGAAAATTTTTACTTGTCAAACCTTTCCAAAGTAGTTTTCAGGCTTTCTTTAATATTAGAAAGATTACCTTCCATTCGGTCAAGCCTAACATTAATTCTGTTAAATCCTTCATCCATTTTTATGAATCCTTCACCTATAAGCAAAGATAGTTTCTTCAATTCCTTCTCTATTTCAAGTAACAATTCGTATCCTTTATCTTCTTCAGTCATTAGTACCACCCTTTTCAGTGTATTTACATAAATTTTATCATAGAAATTTAAGTATGCGTTGGATTACGTCATACTTTTCTGGTTGCCGAAGCACCTATATATACAAGAAACTCGTAACAGAATCCTGAAATGATATACGGATTGAACTGGAATCTTGGTTTTAAAATTACACATTAATTGTGTAGTTCGGGAACGTTTTGGACTTATTTAACTTTGTTTTCCATCAGACAAAGGTAGAAGGTGTGGGTGCTGATTAATTTCAGTGCCTTTTTCTTTTGGCTATAAATTCAAAAAAATTGAAAGGAAAGGAATGGTATCAATGCAAAAAGATGTTTTACGAAACGTCCGATTACTTGCCGAAATGACGCAGCAGCAACTTGCGATAAAGACTGGTGTTCACCATACATTACTTTCGAAAATTGAATCAGGTAAAGTACCGTTACAACCAGTATTAGAACAAAAGATATTAAAAGCAGTCGGTGAAGCTGGTGTATCAGGAAATGACATTACCATGATTCATTCATTATTCGAATCTCGTAAGATGAACTCTTTCGCGAAAGGGGACAAGTAATGGAATTAACAACACATGAAAAAATGTTAGATGAAATTAAAGTACCGTCTTCATTATCCAGCCGTCAAATTGTGGTGGCGAAAGATTACACAAAAGAAAAGATGCTTGAAGGTTTCAATGTACAGGAATTTTGTAGTAAACATGGCTTGTCGTCGAAAACCTTTTATAACGAAGAATGGATGAAGAATCCTGTCTTTATTGACTACTTAGCACAATTGCAAGATGCCGTCATTCCTGATGACGAGAAGCAAGCCTATAACCGCATCAAACGTATTATTCTTGGCATCAGTTCAAAACAGAATCCAAGTATTAAAGAAATTGAACTGTTCCTTTCCACATTCAGCTACCTAGCAGAATCCGACAAACGCCAGCAAATGGAACGTCTTGGGTTATCACATAAATCAGCTGCACCAAGTGGGCCGGTTGATATTGAAGCAAGACGGACCGCACTGATTAAAAAACTTAGGGGGGAAGATTAATTATGGCAAGACCAACAATTTTACAACAAGTAACAAACTACTTGCAGAAAGCTATGGAAACAGAAAATAAATACCAAGCTTTAGCAGAGAAGAAACATGAAGAAGCTTTACAGCTGGAAGCACAGCTGAAGGCAGCACAGGACCAACTTCGATTTATGATGAAGGATAAAATCCTGGGAACTATTACTGAAGAAGAATTTGAAGTAATTGAAGCTGATGTTTCTGCTTTAGAAAAGAAGCTTGATGCAAAACGAAAAGAAGTAACTTTGCTTGATGGTTATGAAGTTGAAGACCTGGTTCCAACAATTCAGAATGTTGAAGCCTTGGAAGCTGCTTACACAACAAAGCAAAATGAAGTCATCACAGGGTTACGCTTTGAAATTACAGAAGCCAAACTGGAATACCTGCAAAAGCTGAATGGTATTGGTAAGGAATATGAAAAAGTAATTGTTAATGATAGCCTGTACAACCGTTTGAAGAAGAAGATTGGCAAGCAGCCAACAACGTTCCCGGTTCCAGCCTTTGATAGCCTGTATGCAGCGAAGGGTACAACTGCTGACATAACTACTTCGGATGTTGCTTCTGCACTTGATGGAAATGAATTCGCAAAGCTTCAAACCGTTGTGAAGCAAGGTAAGGAAGACGGGATTTTAAAATAATTTACAACAATTCAAAGCCCATTTTGGGCTTATTTTTATTGAGAAAAGGATGATTTGAATGACTGGAATTTTACTGTCAGAAGCTAGTAAACTAACAGCAACACCGTTGAAAAAGGGTGTTATCGAAACAATTATGAAAGAAAGTTCGGTATTGGAGAAGTTACCATTTGTTGATATCAGTGGCAATGCTTTCTCATTTGCACGTGAGAAGACTGATGGTGGTGCGACATTTCGTGATGTAAACGAAAGTTATCCTTCAAACATGCCAACATATGAAAACCTTGTTGAATCATTGCGTTTACTAGGTTCAAAGGTTGAAGTTGACCGTTATTTTGAATTAACGCAAAACATTCATGAAGTACGTGCAGAAGCCACTGAATCGAAGATTAAAGCAATCGCCAATGAATTTACACGTGTATTCTTCAAAGGCAATGCTGCGGTTAATCCATTGGAGTTTAATGGAATTGACCAGCATATTACTGCTAAAAACACGATTACAGTGGGGAATAAACGCCTTGTTACACCTATGGTTGATGCGTTACTTGATTGCGTTGATGGGGCAGATATGCTTTATATGAATAAACGTACTCGTCGCCATTTAACAGGCTTATTCGGTGTTCAGGGTGCATACGTCCAACAAGGACAAGATTCATTTGGTCGTTTTGTCAGTGTTTATGCAGATACAAAAATTGGTGTACTTGAAGATTCTATGCTGCCTGACAATGAAATCTATGCCGTTAAATTCGGTGAAGGTGGCGTTGTTGGTATTCAGAATGGTGAATTGCAAGTTGAAGATAACGGCCTGCGTGGCACAATGTATGAAACCCTGATTGAATGGTACGTCAGTACAGTGATGTTCAACCCGAAAGGTGTTGCGAAACTTACTGGCTTTAATTTAGAAGATTTGTAATTTAGACTGTTATTTCATCCCCGAAATGACTGTTTGCCCTTGTAGCTTTCCTTCTTGGATTGTTGCAAGGGCTTTTTTTGTGTTTTATGAATTACTAAAACTAAGCAAAACAGCTTACATCTTTAACACGTATAATTAATTGTGGAGGTGATGAAATGAAAGGTAAGTTAGAAACACAAATAAGAAAAATTAATGCTTTAGATAAAGAAATACTTTCAGTAACTTTAATAAAATCAATTGAGTTACTGTGGTCATTGGACAATATTATTGACAAGAATGTGTCTGACTATATCCATGCTAACAAAGTGTGGGAACCTGAAAAATCTGAATGCTGTAAAAATTGTCTATATGATTTAGGTAATATTATGAGTAATGAATTTTTAAACCGAGATAGTGGTGATTTTTTCATGAAAACGCTTTTACAATACCTTGAATTTGAACAGAATGATGAATTTGCTGCGAATTACATTACGGAATATTGCATGAATGATTCAAATAGCAAAGATATATCAAGTCTCAAATCAGAACTAGTCTGTTGGGTAATTGAGTCTGAAGAACTTGAACGTAACGGTATATAAAGATTTTGAGATTCTAAGAAGCTAAATAAGCATTACGCAAATGAGAGACTACTTTACATTTAATAACAACCACTTTATAATGATAATAATAAAAGTTAATTGTGAAGTGGTTATACGTTTTAAGCGTGTTTAACCCTTTGAATACATAAGTATTATGGCTTCTCTTTCCTTGACAGGGAAGGGGTCGGGGGTTCGAATCCCTCACAGGTCATATACCTATAAACGTTGAAATAAAAGGGTTTCCCAAAAATGGGAGACCCTTTTATTTGTCTTTAAAAAGAAGTAACTGACCAAACGACTGACCGATTTAATTTCTGACCTTTAAAAAGGCATTTCCAACGTCTGAATCCATTTTTTTAGTGACATGTGTATATAAGTTCCTCGTGGACCCAATATCTTTATGACCAAGTCTTTCTTGAGTAGCTTTCATACTAAAACCTTCACTTAACAAATAGGATGCAGATGAATGCCGAAGGTCATGAAAAGCAATCTTCTTAAGGTCGTATCGCTTCACTATTCGCTGCCAAAACTGACTAACAGAAGAAGGAGAGCAGGGAATGCCATCTAAATTGGCGAAAAGGAGATTCACATGTTCACGCATTATCCGGCGGACTTAGCCCTTCTATGAAAGCATAGTACGAAAAATGGTTAGATGCGTGGATGGTACTATGAAGAAGTTATGGAGTAATCAGTACCTTTATTTAGCGCATTTTTCAAGAAAATCAATGAATGCCCTGAGCGTTTGTCCAAACAATCTCAGTGTTTCCGCATAATTTAGTAGTAGTTAAAGTGGGAAGGAGGAATTTTAAATGAGTGATTATCAAGGTGATTTTCGTAGGAAAGACAAAAATTTTGAGTTAATCGTTGTGTTGTTTATTTTATTGATTATTGTAGGCGCTTCTTTCATGAAAGATCATTACTAAAAATTGTTTAGCCGACTCAATACCGTTTTATCATTAAGGCAAAGAATTCTTCCTATCCATCTGTGTTTTAGCGTTGTACTACAAAAATGGGGTATACCACCAGATATCTCATTTTTAGGCTGCTGATGAAGTATCGGCAGCTTTTTTCTATACAAAAAGCCCTTCTCATAATTGAGAGGCGCTTTTTATCGTATAAACTGATTTTATACAGCACATAGTAGTATAAGACATTTTATGTCATACATATTAATTAAAGGAAGGTAAGCAAAAATGTACGATGGTAAATTAATTTATTCAAGCACCGTTCGTAAAAGGAACAGTAGCAATGAAAGAGAACATAGCTATACAAACCCAATAATACACAGAGAAATTCATGGAGATAAAGTCTATGTACCCTTGAACTTGGAACGTGTTTGGCATAAATAATGAGAAAAGCCCTTATCTTAAATGAGAGGGGCTTTTTCTTTAAGGGGAAGCCCCTTATTTTATTTGGACTCCCCCTCAAGATTTTAAACTTATTTTTTACCAGCTACCCAGTTTAATCTCCAGCCCCCTTTGTTCGGCTGTTTAGACATTGCCTAGATAGCTTCGCGTTATGTTTTGGAGAACAATTTTTCCATTCTTACTGTATTTTTCGAATACCTCTGACAGGAGAAAAACAAAACGTTCATACTCTTCGTAATTTTTTTTCGGAGCATAGGACGCTGATAAATTCCTTCCTATAAATCCTTCATAATCAAATAGCAAATCATTTTAATACTTTTTAAACTCATACTTTCCATCTTTAAAAAAGCTGTTAAATACTTCTGAAGTTTCCTCCATTCCACCGCTAAATCCTTTGAAATACCAGTAGTAGAGTGGTGGTTTAAAAAATACTGGTACAACTGGATTTGTCACAAATTCTCCTAAACTTACCCAGCAATGCTATTTCCTTGACAGGGTAGGGGTCGGGGGTTCGAATCCCTCACAGGTCATATACCTATAAACGTTTATATAAAAAGGGTTTCCCGAAAATGGGAGACCCTTTTATTTGGCTTATAAAAAATGGATATTCCGTTATAGGGCAGTTTAATTGAAGAGTGGATTCAACTTTTTGTTCAGCAATCGGGCCATATAGTTGAATAAATTAACTCTTTACTAACCACGTCAAGAAGTAGTCACAGAACAGAAAATGAGACGATTGCTGAACTCGTAAGTGACAATAAGGGACCGCTGTACTTAGCTATCTGTCTTTATAGTATTGACATTGATTCATAATAAAAATAATTCTTGATTTTTTTTCCATATCGATTTAATATTTATTTATCAATAAATAAAAAAGGAGAGGGAAGTATTGGCTGGCCGCGAAGATCGCAAAGAACAAATCATCGATAAAGCCGTAGGACTATTTGCGGAACTTGGATATTATAAAACAACTACAGCTATGGTGGCTAAAGCCGTAGGAGTTACACAACCGTATGTGTTTCACTTTTTTAAAAATAAAGAAGAGCTTTTCAAAGCAGTTAACGACAGGGCAATGAATCGAATATATGAAACCTTCACCCAAGTTGAAGCACCTCCTGACCGATTAATGGAGACAATGGGGCACGCTTTTATTCAAATCATGGAAGCCCATAGAGATGAGATTATCATGGTCATGCAAGCTCATGCCATTTCTGAACCAGTGATTCGGGATTATGTGAGAGAGCAGTTTCAGATCATATATGAAGCAATTGTCGTGAAGTTTAAATCAGCAGGAATTTTGAATGCTGAAGAAGCAGCTTCGCAATTTTTTGGAACAGGTCTCTTAATTACGGTCTCAGAAGTTTTAGATTTACCACAATTACTCTGTTTTAAATCAAAGTAACCATTCAAACTATAAAAACGAAACAAGGCAGTAGAATAGCTGCCTCTTTTCTTTTAATTTTATTTATTTATTGATAAATAAATAAAATGTGCAGTCTAGTTCCATTCAAAAATGAGAGAAAGGAATGATTCATTGATGAAGGCGAGTAATGGAAAGGTTGACAATTCGGATTTGAAGCTATTTAGAGGAGAAAAGCTGCTCGTAATGATTAGTTTGCTCGGGTTTGTGCTTGCAATTGGGGTTGCTCTTTATATCGGTATATTTGGGAATGTGGTTTTACCAGAAGGAAACTTAGATCGTGCGTTTTCCTTTGACGCAGCAATCGCATTGTTTCTTTTGTCCATAGCAGCCATTTTACCATTATCGGGTCTAAGTTCGCGTAAACGTGCTGCTGCTCGTTGGTTTTTTATACCTGCAATACTCTATGCCTATGCGATCGAAACAATTCAGCATTTTCGCGGGATTAATCCACGATTTTCAAAAGCTGGTTCTAACACAGCCGATTCAATTGCTGGTGCTTTATTCGGGCTTGATTCGCTATTGATCATCATTGTAGTTGCGCTGATTGCCATCCCGTTTTATCGCAAAAGACAGATGAATGAACGTCTGCTTGTAGTACTGGGCATCCGGTATGCATTTCTATCCATCATGTTTGCCTTTGCCTCTGGATTATGGATGATCGTTCTGCAAAGTCGATATACAGGGGAAGCAGGAAACCTAATTGTCCTTCATGGTCTTGGTTTCCATGCTTTGCAGGCATTACCGTTGTTAGGATGGTTATCCGAGAAGGCACGTATTGAAATCAAGCATGCAAAACGGCTCATCCATATTGGGAGTTTAGCTTGGACTATTTCTATTCTATTGATTAGCGTACAAACAGTCTTAGGACGTTCCATTTTTGAATGGACAGCACTTCCAATCCTTTCCAGCATTATGCTGCTTATTTGGTTTGCATCAGTTGTTATCGCTGTATTTAATCTTTTTTGGCCGAAGACGGTGATTCTCAATCTATCATCGCATAGTGACTAATCAATTATCTTATAAGGAGGGGATTTTAAAGATGTATGAAAAGTTATTTTCTCTTGCAAGTATAGTTATGCCGTTTTGGCTTGTCTTAATAGTGTTTCCGAAGTGGCGAGTTACACGGTTTCTGGCGAATATAGCTGTTTTTCCTATCTATCTTGCCGCACTTTATGTTATTGGAATAATCATAACGATTGCAGGGTCTGGCTTTGGATTCGTTCATGATTTTGGTTCTGTTGAAGGGGTCACTAAATTGTTGTCCCAACCGAACTTTGCTATACTTGTCTGGCTTCATATACTTTGTTTCGATCAGACTATCGGCCATTATGTTTTCAGGGATAACATGGAACACCGGTATTTACCCATACCGGTCCAATCTATTATCTTATTCCTTATCCTAATGTTCGGCCCTCTTGGATTTTTATGTTATCTAATACTGCGAAAAATACTGAAAAAAGAGAAGAAGAATTTTCATGTCTAGACCAGTCGCAAAAGCCACAATATATATAAAGCGATATCTTGTTGCACCGAGCTAAAGTAACAGGGAATATAAATGGGTCTAAAAGCGGTATTGTAACAATGGTACCTTATAATACCAGTAAATATACAGTACCATTCCCAGCAAATTAAAAAGCCAAAAACCCTTCTCTAAATGAGAGGGGCTTTTTTATTTAACTTCCAGTTCCCGGGTCTTTAAGAATCGGGCTGCCGCCAACATCTGGATCTTTCAAGAGATTTACCTCTTTCACTTTTACTAATTCGGTAATGTCAATTTGATTATATAAGACTTTGTATAGCTCTACATTATAAATAAAGTCACGTTTCAATTTCTTAAACCACTCCAAAGCTACGCTTGCTGCTTCCTCATGAGGATTGATATTAAATTCCCTTACATTCACTTTGAAATATCCGCATTGTAAAGTTTTCATTCCATTCACAAAATAATGGAGATCTATGACTATTTGCATCTCCTCACCTTTTCTATACAGTTTAAATATATTATAAGAACAAATGTTCGAAAAAGCAATTAGGTTAGAATGTTTGTTCGTATATATTTAGAATACAACAAAGAAGCTGATCATATGAAGGGCTTATTAGAGAGAGCAAAAGTGAAACAGTGATACTACATAAGAACTTTAATTCGATTGATGAAAAACCGTCCAGACGGTATACTTTGTATATCGAGTTATGGAGGTTAATATATGTCTATTTCAAAGCATGCTAATAAGAAAAAAAATATATTGACTGCTGCATCTGAAATTGTAAAAAAAGAAGGAGTTGTCAAACTCACATTAGAGGCGGTCGCCCAAAGAGCTGGTGTGAGTAAAGGTGGATTATTATACCATTATCCCAGCAAGGAGGCATTAATTAAAGGAATGGTGGAAGATTGGACAGATAATTATTTCGAATGCATTAATACGTTAGTTAATAACGATAAAAATGCATTAGGAAAATGGAGTAGGGCTTATGTTAAATCTGCATTTTCCGATTTAGAAAACAACAAACTAAATTCCGCACTAATGGCTGCGATGTTTATTAATCCAGATTTATTAGATGAATTCCGGAAGAAATACGATATTTTGCATACGAAGTTAATAAAAGATGGGATTGATCCTGTCAAAATAACAATTGCAAGATTATCAATAGATGGTCTATGGTTCTCAGAAATATTTGGAATGGCACCATTAAATGAAGAACTAAAAACACAAGTTTTTGATGAACTAATAAACATGATTCAGGAGGACGAATAACAATGTCGTATCTATATTTAGCACTTGCAATAGTTGGGGAACTTATTGGTTCTTCTTTATTAAAAGCATCTGAAGGTTTTTCTAAACTCTTTCCTACAATAGGGGTAATAATAGCTTTCGTTAGTTGTTTTTTCTTTTTGTCAGTGTCACTGAAAACGATCCCCTTAAATACTGCGTATGCAATATGGTCGGGATTGGGTGTTGTTTTTACTACTATCATTTCTGTTTTAATTTGGAAAGAAAAAATTAACATGGCTAGCATTGCAGGAATAATACTGATTCTTGTAGGAGTTGTAATATTGAATTTGTTTGGACCAGGGCATGGAGAATCTGGTCATGAAGCAGGCGAAACAATTACCATCAATGAATAAATGGAAAAACATAAAAAAGTCCTTCTTAATAAAGAGAAGGACTTTTTTACTTATTTAAGAGTATTTTATGAAGTCCTTCATCAATTAAACTACCCTTTACTTCAATAAGAAAAGGCGACACACTATGATAAGCAATCGCCCCCTTTCGTATTATAGTTTGCGGCTCTTCGGACGCAGCGCCCACGAGGCGATATTTAGTGCAGCATATGAAAGCGGAAGGATAATATGAAACCCGTAATCACCATAATTGTTAGCAAACGCATGAGATAAAGCCGCACCGGTCATTAAAAAGAAGATACCAGCGTGAACCCATTCTTTAAGCCGAGGAAAACCTGGCACGACGAGAGCGATGGCTCCAAGCACTTTCCAAATCCCGAGAATGGTCAAGACGTATGATGGGTAACCAAGATTCGTCACTAACTCGAGGTTTCCCCCATATTGCATCAGTTGGCCGATACCACTTAACAAAACAGCTGCTGCGAGCAGTAATGTGATTGTCCAATAAGCAATCATTTTTCCTCGGGGCTTGGTTTCTACTCTCGCGGTTGTTTCCGCATCGATAATCTTACTCATTTGTTTCCTCCTCGAGACTGTTTGTTTTTAATCCTATGCTGGAACGACAGAGTCGCCATAAAAACAGTTACTCCCCACAAGAACAATCCTCCGTACGTTACCACATATACCCAAATGGCTAACCCTTCGGCGTATCCTTTAGAAAACACACCTGAAAATTGAAGAGCTGTCAAGATGCTAATTAGAACTGTCAGTACCCCAACTGACCATCCTGAAATGATTAATAACCAGTTTGGTAGTCTCTCCCCCCAGGAACTCACGAGAGCTAAAGCAAATAAAGATGCCAGTATCGCCAAGATAGCTGTGAAGTCTATTCCGTTGGTATATAACGTATATAGAAAAGCAGATCCTTCCTTTAATGTATCAGAAAACCTTGCTACATCTTGTACAGCTTGTTCTGTTGTAAGTCCTATTGTTGATCCCCATGCCCAAAGTGATTTTAAAATTGCATACGGCAGCAGTGCAACAGCTGCAACATAGCCCCATCCACTAGTTAAATAAGTTTTATTAGCTATTTCTGACCTCATATGTTTCTCATGTTTTAAGTTCAAAAGACACTCTCCCTTCTCTTTTAGGAATGAAGCCTATTTAGTTATAGGTATTCGTTGGACTCTTTAATAATTACTTATTCAACAATCCTGCCCGTTTGTTGAATAACTAAAAAAGAGTTCACCTTTTGGTAAACTCCGATTATTTAAAGTTAAAGGTTAATCCAAAATAGAAAAGTTTTATGTTAACTAACTTTGTATAAAATATACAAACACCCTCTTATTTGACTTACCTTTAATAGGGTGTTTATATGATAAATAACATTTTAGAAAAGCAAAAACTATGGGTTATTTTAAACTTCAAAGTGTTTGTCCATTATCAATTGTAAAAACTTGGCCTGTGACAGATTCATGAATCAATTGAAAAAGAATAGCATCTGCAATATCATTTGGTGTTGAAATTCTTTTAAGTGGTAAGTTGCCCGCAAGTTGATACATCTTTTCTTCATTACCAGACCACCACCTAGTATCAACTGCACCAGGAGATATACTATTCACTCTGATATAAGGTGCTAATGCGATAGCTAACGATCTTGTCATTGTGTGAATGGCTGATTTTGTTGCTGCATATGGGATAGATGAGCCTATTCCGGTCATTCCAGCCACACTGCCCATATTAACAATCACACCCGATTGTTGCTTCTTCATATAAGGGACAACAGCTTTTACGCACTGAAACATTCCTTTCACATTTACGCTGAAAAGGGAATCCCATACTTCATCTGTTACGGCATCTAAGTCATCCATAGCTATTTGAGCTGTAACACTCGCATTATTTACTAAAGCATCTACCGTGCCAAAAGATGTAACAATATGGGATACTAAATCATTAACTTCTTTTTCTATCGCTACATTTGCTCTATAAGCGAATGCTTTTCCTCCCAGCAGTGTAATTTCATTGACAACTTCAAAAGCTTCTTTTTCAGATCGATTATAATTAATCACAACTCTTGCACCTTCAGCTGCTAATTTCAAAGATGTTGCTCTTCCAACACCAGTGCCACCGCCGGTTACTAGGACTACTTTACCTCTTAACTCCATTCTAAATCATCCTTACTTTGTTTGATTTAATATGTTCTATTATATTTTTATGCATATGAAGAGTATAATACTGAATAATGAAGGAGGTATCATTTTAAATGATACCAGTGAGAGGAATGTTATTCTTGGAAAGTCATGATTTGCGGATTTTTAAACATGTTGCAGAACTACAATCAGTATCTAAAGCTGCTGAAAAATTGGGCTATGTACAACCTAATGTTAGTCAGCGAATTAAGGTTTTGGAAGATGAACTAGGCGTCAGATTATTTATTCGTAATAATAGAGGGGTATCATTGACTGAGGAGGGAAGCGTCTTACTGGAGTATACAAATCAAATTATACTATTAATGGACGAAGCCAAGTCATTAGTTAATCCTAAAAAATGGAGAGGATCTCTAACAATAGGTGCATCCCAAACGATTTCTGCAGTTAGAATTCCAAAGCTGTTTTCTTCTTTTTTGAGAGAACATAAAAATATTGATGTAAAAGTAAGAACGAATGATAAGCAAAAGTTACAAGAAATGCTTTCTTATGGAGAACTCGATGGTGTTTTTATAAATGGTACATATAATTACTCACAGTTCGAAATCGTTTATAGTTATTTTGAGAAAATCGTACTCATTTCACCTAAACATAGTCAATTTGAAAAGCAACATGATCAAACGTTAATTGTTAATAGTGATACAAATTGCATATACAGAAATAAAACACTAGATATTTTCAAAGAAAGTAATTTTCATGATCTGGCTATCATGGAGTTTGATTCGCTTGAATCTATTCTGCAAGCAGTTCATGATGGACTTGGTATCAGTATAATACCGGCAGACGTAGCTAATATTCGAAAAGAAATACAAACAATTCAATATAAAGAATTGTCTGAAACAATCAAGATAGATTTTATAATCAAACATAGAAAACAGCAACCGCAAAGTCTAAAAAAATTTATTCATTTTTTACAGAGAACATAATTCGATAATACTTGAAATGGACTTTATTTTCCATTTGCTAAAGCTAGAAACTAATCCGTTATTCCGTTAACGGGGTGCATTTCTTGAGGAAGAAATGCGCTCTTCTTAATGAATTGAGTATGCACTTTTAGTACAGGTACTTACATAATGGTGAGTGTTAAATCAGTCCTAAAAAACATTTTTTCTATAAGGGGGACAAGCGAACCTATTACTCGCAAAGTAGAATAGCTGCATTCTCGGGGGCATCGTACGTTGTACGAAAAGATCATGCACTTAGTCATTTTTTAATTATTCAAGAAAAAGGCGTAAGAATGGAAAAGTGACCAAAGGAGACTACACTAACCCTAGATAAGAATCCATTTTGATCAAGTATTTTCTTCGGAAAACAGAAAAATGACCACTCAACTTTTCTTTAAGTGGTCATCACTACATGAAATCATTCTTTATTTAGTTTTATATAATTCACGATCATTAAAAGATTGAAGATGACGATGGTTGTCAGGGAAGATTTGCTGGAATGCCTGAATTTGTTCTTTCGACATTTCAATCGGCTGCTCAAATATGATCCATTTCACTTCTTCTGTACAAGGAGGAGTTGTTAACGATCCATTATAATGAAAAGACGTTTGTTCTTGAGGGAGTATACCTTTTAAATCGACCGGTTCTTTTACGGAAATATCTTCTCCTGTTTCTTCCTGCGGTAATACATCCCAAATAGATGCAAGTTTTTCATTTTTTTTACCCTCTTGTATCATCACTCCAAGGACGGTAATCTTTCCATTCGCGTCTTTATGTACAAGGTGTAGCTCCATATCATAATTTTGGCCATTAAATTGATGTTCACTCGGAGTATGGAAATGAAATTGAGCGAGATTGTACTTATTTCCTTCAACTAAAATACTGTTGCTTTCTGTTGTGGCATTAGCCTGCACGGTATGACCGTTGTTTACAAGTGTAAAAGGTGCAGGCTCATATTGAATCTGAATGTATTCTATTTTTTTATCGGTTATTACCTGTGAAAATTCAATATTAATTGGAGATTGTTCACTTCCGTTGACACATGTTGAGTTCGCTTGGTCCAATTCTCCCCAGTGTTCAGGTCCTGTTTCCCCTTCATAGGACCAATGAGCAGTCTGTGTACTTTGAGCCTCTTTTCCTTCACTTTTATCTGTATTAGGTATTTCTATAGTTTTCTCCGAGCAAGCTCCTAATGAAAAGCTTAAAGAAACAGCTAAAAATGGATATACGAATTTCTTCCGCATGTTTTATAAATCTCCCTTTTCTAATTTTTTAGTATTCATTTAAAATAAATACTAAAAAACAAATAACAACAAAACATTATTTTCCAGATGGCGTTTACATTATGAAATTAGGGGAAACGGACTACTGATTGACGAGTGAAAAGAACCATTATGTTAAATATTTGTGATACTGACTTGTTTATATTTAAAGAAAATAGGAGAAATAGTTACATCTCCTTTTTTTGCGAAAAGAGCCAGCTGACAATTGAGATTATTCCTTGTTACAATGAAAAACTTCAAAACGGAACTCCTTAAAACTAAATTGGCGGTTTTTCTTCTTTTATTAAATGACCCCAAAGTTCTTCTTCAGATTTATTAAGTATCTTTCTAATCTTTAGCGCTACCCTTAATGTTTAGCAGTATAACTGACCGAAAAACTGACCAAACTGACTGTAGATGCTTTAAAAGTTTCATAAATTAGTATAATGATGGTTTAAAATATACCGGTGCAAATGGATTTTTCCTGTCCTGTCCTGAACGTGCAAAACTATCTTATTTCCTTGACAGGGAAGGGGTCGGGGGTTCGAATTCCTCACAGGTCATAAGCCTATAAACGTTTAAAAGGGTTTCCCGGTAAGGGAGACCCTTTTTATTTGCTATTGAAATAATTTAACTGGCCAATTTAATTTCTTACCTTTAAAAAGTATCCAGCGTCTGAATCCATCTATTTAGTGAAATGTGCAGAAAAGTTCATAGCAGTCTCAATAATCTTTATGTCCGAGTCTTTGAATAATAACTTTATAAAGAGCTACTAACATATGAAATGTATTTCTTATTTTCTATATTAGTAGCTCTTTAATTTGGAATCTCTTCAAACTAATTATCTTAGTAAGCCCACTTTAATCCCTTTATTTAATATATTTTGATAATCAATAAATTCATATATATCATCTTCAATTAATGAACTTAAGTGCTTAAATTCGTCTACAGACAACTCTTCAATTGTTTTATGATTATCTTCACAATAAATTACAATAGAACCAACAATGCTATGAGCATCTCTAAAAGCAACCCCTTTGCTGACCAAATAATCAGCAACCTCTGTTGCATTGAGAAAACCATTTTTCACAGCTTTTTTCATGTTTTCTCTATTAACCTTCATTGTAGATATCATTTTAGACATAATTTTCAAACAAGCTAATACTGTATCCAGCGAATCAAAAAAAGGTTCTTTGTCTTCCTGCATATCTTTATTGTATGCCAAAGGTAATCCTTTCATAGTTGTTAATAGCGATGTAAGTGATCCATATACTCGTCCTGTTTTTCCTCTTATAAGCTCAGCGGCATCAGGGTTTTTCTTTTGAGGCATGATACTGCTGCCTGTAGAGTAAGCGTCATCGATCGTAATAAATTTAAACTCTTGACTGCTCCATAAAATTAATTCTTCACTTAATCTGCTTAAGTGCATCATGATAATTGAAAAGTCAGCCATTAATTCTAAAAGATAATCTCTGTCACTTACTCCGTCTAGGAAATTATCCACCGGTTTAGAGAACCCCAGTTCTTCTGCTGTAATTTCTCGATTTATATGATGAGTAGTTCCTGCCAGAGCCCCGCAGCCAAGCGGACTTTCGTTCATAATTTCAATTGCCTTAAGAACTCTTTTTCTATCCCGATTCAGCATGTTATAGTATGCCATTAGATGGTGTTGAAAAGTTATTACTTGAGCACGCTGAAGATGGGTATATCCTGGCATAATTACATTATTTTCTTTTGCTTTTTTTTCCAGGCTATTTTGCAGATCCTCAATCGATTTGATCACTTCTAAAGCCTTATTTTTAGCGTAAAGTCTAATATCTGTAGCAACTTGGTCATTTCTGCTCCGTGCTGTGTGGAGTTTTTTTGCTGTGTCACCAATTCGTTCTGTCAAATTCACTTCAACAAAGCTGTGGATATCTTCAAAATTTCCTTCGATAGGCAATGTTCCGTTTTCAATGTCCTCTAAAATCGAAAGAAGAGATTTTACAAGATCTTCGCCTTCTTTTTTTGTGAGCAAATCACATTGCACTAACATATTGACGTGAGCAATACTTCCTTTAATATCTTCAGAATAAAGCCTTTTATCAACCTTAAGTGAGCTATTAAAGTCTTCCATTAATTTATTTTCTTCTTTTCTAAAACGTCCTCCCCAAAGCTTCATAACGAGTTCTCCTTTTGTGGAATTTCTGACTTTTAAGATATTTTAGTTACACTTTCTTGTAATTCTTCAATGTTCCCTTTTTTACGCATGTACCATACTCCGTTATAAACTGCAAAGTAGTAAAAGATAAATCCAAGTATTGCCGCAACTATAGACATAAATGGCTCAGGAACAATACCATTGCCGCCAAAATTTCCTATATAGGACAGCAAAACAAGCAATAGAATATAAATAACAAGATATAACCCGCCTATGATTTCAACTGATTTATGTTTATTGATAAAATGGGTTACTAAATAACAGCCAATTCCTAAAATTAACCCCGTAATTGCAAGTTGTACCCTGCTCCAGTTTGTCCAATAAATAAGAAGCGTAGCAAAAACAAAGGCTAATGGAGCAATGATATGCATACCTGGGAGACCATTGTCTTTTGTCAAACCAACCTTACGGAAAACCATTACAGTAACACATGCCGAAGCATACTTGAAAATACCTATTGCTCCCACAATAGCAACAATTGCAGTCCAGCTTTTTAAAGGGAATAAGAATAGCATTCCGATAAAGAAGTTGAGAGCAAGTGCACGAGTCGGGACACCAAACCGCTTGTTGATTGATCCGAAGAAAGATGGCAGGAACCCGCTTTTCGCCATTCCAAAAACATGTCTTGAAGTTCCAGCTGTATAAGTAAGGGCTGAGCCTGTTGGGGAAATCATGGCGTCAGCTGTTATGATCCATGATAACCAAACCATATTTGCCATAAGTGCCAGATTAGCAAATGGAGAATCAAATTTAATGCCACTCCAGCCATTTGCCAGCATTTCCGGTGGAACTGCTCCAATAAAAACAACTTGAAGTAACACATATAAAATTGCTGCAACTACCAGAGAGGTGATCAAAGCCAGTGGAATATTTCGTCTAGGGTTGACCACTTCTCCACTCATCATGATAACGTTTCCAAATCCTGTGTACGCAAAAAATATACCACTGGTTAATATCGCACTTAATCCAGCGCTATAACCATTAGGGGCAAATCCCTGACTCGTAAAGTTCTCTGCATGAAAACCTGTCATAAAAAAAGCCAGGATCGTTAGGACGGGTACAACAAACTTAATAGTGGTAATAACGGTGTTCGTGACTGCAAATAGTTTCACTCCAAAATAGTTAAAAACCACAAAGAATATCATTAAAAGTGTTGATGCCAGAATGCCGGTTGTTGTAAGCTGCTCCTTAGTTACATCATATAGCCCTGGCCAAAACTGATTGGCGTATTGTATAACTCCGGCAGATTCCACTGGTGCTGTGGCACAATAGCCAAGCCAGATAGAATAACTAGTTACTGTAGCAAGCATTTTTCCATGGGAATAGAGGGGATACCGTCCTAAACCACCTGTTTCAGGCTTAACTCTGCCTAATTCAGCATAAATAAGAGCTATGAGTGTTATGGCAACTGCACCAATCATCCAAGAAATAATAGCTGCAGGACCAGCTAATTTTGCTGCTGCCCATGGTCCAAAGAGCCAACTTGACCCTATTATTCCCCCGAGAGATAGTGCTGTAAGTGACCAAAATCCCATTTTCTTTTTCAAATATTGTTCTTGATCCATGAATTTACCTCTCTTAACTAAGTATTTACCTTTTAAATTCTCAATTTCCTTATTTTGATTCCATTTAAAGAATCAATGCAATAACTCCTTTCTTATTTTTCAGTTGAAACTTAGAGCATAGTTCAACCCAATGTGTCAGAGAAAAAAATTTTTAAAAAAAATTCAATAAATCTAAATATGACACTTCAGGTTTAACAATGATTGACTCATAGTTTATGAATTAGCTCAATTGAATATTTTAGGGTAAATAAAAGGTATTTTCCCTAAAATGATTTTATTTTAATCATTCATATTTTTCAATATATTTTCTGAAAATTTATAAAAAAAATAACCAATCCATGGTGGATGGTTATTTTAATCGATACATTTTACCTGGTCTTCCACGAGAAGAATAAGACTCCTCTCCGATATACTCAGCCAAATCAACCTCACATAGACTTACTACAACGCGCCTTGCATTACGTTCATCCCAATAGAGATGTGTCGCTAAATCTTTAATCGTAAAATTACTCCAATTCATTCTTTTGATTAGAGCGTATAATTTATTATAATTTTTCACACTGATTTTGACTTTTTTTAGTTTATCTAAAAAATCTTTGTCATTTATACGGTAAGAAAAACTTAACTCATCCTCTTCACCTGCAGATTGGATAATAGTACCGTCCTCTTGAATAATGACAATCCCATGCTCTGACTTTTCTTTTGATAGTTGAATAGCGCGCTTGGCGTTTATTTCTGCTGAATGAACGGTCACCCCATACCCAATACCTACTGTGACTGCAGTATCAGATTCATGAGAAAGTTGGTAGACAGTATCTTGTAAATCTTTAATTTTCCGTTCAATCGCACCGCGTGAACTGAAAATTACGTAACGGCCGTTGCCTTTTTCTAATAAAGACCCATCTAATTGTTCACAGAACCTAAGCAGAGTTTCTTTTAATCGTAATTCTAAATATTGCAAGTGATATGAACTTTTAACCTTCTCTGATAGTTTGTCAAAATGTTCAATTTCGATAATTTGAACACCAATTTGTGTGTCCTTAAAGTAAAAAGTCCTAGTCTTTTCTGCAAGAATTCTTAAAGTTTGGCGGATTTCCATGTCAGTTGTTGAAATTCGGTAAGTCGGCACTCCGGCTTCTTTTAAACTGAGATATACAGCTTCAAAACAAGTCAAAGCTCCCTTAGTCTTTTCACTTTTCCACAAATCGATGTGGAAATCAATTAATTCTTGAGTGTTCGAGTTAATGTTAAAGGTTTTCACATAGATTTCCTTGGGAGCAAAATCTATTTGCTGTAATGCCTGTTCCAAATGGGACGTTGTTAATTCATCGATACTCACTTTATTCAAAAATTCTGCTTGGTAATATCCCATATGCAAAAGACTTTTATAAATTCCGGATTCAGTATGTTGAATATAAACTAAGTTTTCTCCCGAATTTAAAGTGTTTTTCGCAATCATATATGAAATTCGGCTGGAAAAAAACCAGACATCAACATAGGAATTATATTCGAGGACAATTCTTTCAGTATCCTGGAAATCGCTATACGGATAAGCTATAAAATCCATGGTCATCTCATATTCTTTACCTAAATTAATAATTCGTTCTACGGATGAAATAGGACCGATAACCCCAACTTTATACATTATTTCCTCCTGTTTTAAAAACTTTATATATAACATTCTATATAGAAATTTAAAGAAATTATAGTCTCAACCTAGGTTCTGGTACAGAAATTTCAAATTTCTTGAAAGGAATCTTTGACTTTCTGAACATATCACAGAGTGTGCCTCCTTCACCTTCCTGGTATTTTAATGAACCTGCATTAAAGAAATTAAAAAGATTTATATATTTTTAATTTTTTTGAAAATTTGAAACTTTTCCCAATGTGAAAGAGTTACATAATTGAATTTGATTTCCTAAATCAATTTCAACAAAAACCGAAGGAGGAAATTTTGTGAGATTAATAAAATCATTTATCTGTTTGTCTGCTGCAGGAATTATGGCATTTCACGTTCTGCCTTCAACAATGGCAGAAGCATCTTCAATCACCGCATCAACCCGCACAATAAGTGCCGTAAGTGATCCCTATCCAGGCCATGTCATAAAGTATGGGGATCGGGGACCGGATGTAAGAAAAGTACAAAACCAGTTAAACAAAAACAATGTACCAATCTATGTAGATGGGATATTTGGTCAAACAACACTCAAGAAGGTCAAAGAATTACAGATGCGAAGACATTTGAAAGCAGACGGGATAGTAGGTCCATCAACGTGGACAGCGCTCTATCATACTGAATTTCCTTATCCAGGCCATGTTGTGAAGATAGGGGACTCGGGCATAAATGTAACACACATCCAAGCTCGTCTAAATGATGCCGGCGGATCGATTAAAATTGACGGTATTTTCGGCCCTAAAACTCAGCTGAAAGTAAAAGAATTTCAGAAAAAATTAGGATTGAAAGTTGACGGAATTGTCGGACCGGAGACGTGGGACATTTTGTTTAACTATGAAGAATAGATAAATAATGAACAGACGCCAATCTCTTGAACCGTAAAGGATTGGCGTTTATGCTCACTTCATATAGATTAGCAAGTATATAGTATTTGATTAGGAATCTCCCATAATATTTTTTAAAACTGAATGTCAGTCAGTGAAACAGTCATATGGTGTTCCAAACTTTTATAAAGAGGTGTACTGTTAAATGAAACCCAGTAAATCAATAGTGTGGATTAATGTATTTACTGCCAAACCAGGAAAACTGGATGAATTGGTTGCAATACAAGCTGAAGAACTACTCAACTTTAAGAGTAAAGGTGTTCCTGGCTGGATAAGTAGCCGCTGGCACCGTTCTGTCGATCATAACAAGGCAATTATGGTGACTACCTTCGAGAATATTGAATTTCATAAAAGCTGGTTAGAAAAAAATGACTTTTCTGAACACCTAAACAAGATTAAACATCTTATTGAAGGAGCTGAAGGCGGGTACTATACGCTGGTGGAAAGCATTGAAAACTTGTAGATCCCCTAAATTCTATGCGATAGTGGGACATGAAAGAAAAGGGTGATATAGATTTATGCATCACCCTTACCGGCCAGCAGCCGGTCGTCTTCCTAATGATAAAAGTGAACAGTGAAACCTTTGGTGCTAGTTGAAGAAGAATGAAAGTATTTTACCTATTAATTTAACTTGAGGCTTTTTCTAATTTACATATGAATTTATAAAACAGCAGCAAGAAAATGAATAAGAAGGGGTCAAGAACAGCTGCGTACGATAACTTCCACCATCCATAATTAAAATAACCAAAAGGCTGCGGAAGAAGGGTGAGTGATTCATAAATTAAAATCCCAATAACCCAAAGAAATATATATAATCCCTTTAAATACATTGAACTTTTAAATGGATACCAATTCAAAAACATCATATTAACAGGTGGAATTATAAAAAGATGAGGAAGTAAATCGATCCATTCAATTTCTTTATCAAAATACCAATAGCCATCATATTTTATTTCTACAAATACATCAAAGGTGCATTGAAAAGCAATCGTAAAAAGCCAAATGTGAACTATTTGATTTCCTGTTATATTTCTGTTTGTTCTAAATGCAATAATGAGAAAGAGGAAAATACTTGCTAATAACCCAATCATATTTATCCCTTTTTATGATTTGCTAATTTATTGCGGTCTTCTGAAAGTGGCGGTTCTTCAAGCCAGCCGTTTTTTATCATTATGTTTGCACCGTCTTCTGCATATTCTCCTATTTCAGCAGTTAACCGCACATAATGGAAAGCTATGTCCCTTCTAGCACTTACTGACATACTCGCTCCATAAAATCCAATACTCAAAGCAATTAAAGCTGTCGTCATAAACATCATCATTTTGTCTGAGAATGGAGGGATCTTTGAAGCAGTTACATTAGAAGCCCAGGCCATTGGAACTGGCAGATCATTTTCTTTTAATAGTGAACCAAATATTTCAACGTGTTTTGAAGCAATTTCTTTTCCTCTCGCCATGAACCTGGCTACTTCAGCAGATTTTGCTACTTGACTGAATCCTAACATTGTTATAATCCCTAAGGCATTTCTTTGTAAATTGGCAAATATATTTGTGATTTCTATTGCTGTTAGAGGCCTTTGTTTTCCAAACCACCCGGCTAAAAAATTTTGCTGCTCAACAAATCTGACTTCATTCGGTGGATTCAAGTAAGGGGACCTGATAAATAATCCTTTAGATAATAAAACGTCTTTTACCACCGTATCAAATTTGTTCATCTCAGTAAGACATTCCGAAAAGTATTGATCTATATCTGAACGTACAACTAAAACCTTAGAGGCAGCATAAAAACTTAGTGCTATTTCATCCATGCTTTTTATAAAATATAGAACAAAACTATCTGAAAATAACTTTGGAGCAGTCATATTTACGTCATTTTTAACATTAAAACCCTGGGGTATTGGATAACTTTCCTTATTAAATATTTCAGACAGCTTCTTTAAATGTGCATCTGCAAGTTCTAATGACTGTTCTAATATTGAACGTATTTGATTATCTTCAACAGTTTCTAAAAAGTATTTAAAAATACATTTAGACATACTACTATTCATGTACGCTGACCAAAGCTGTGAAATTTCTGAAGCAGTTAATTTAACGTTATGTTCTGTTTGCATGACTTTAATTCTCCTTTTATGAAGTCAGTTTATTTTCTCTCCAAAATAGCGAAATATGTAAAAAGTGTAAAATCATTGCATAGGTGTAAACAATACCTGACAGAAGTTTGGTCCTGAAAAGTTGGATTGTAAGGGGAAGGGAGGTACTTTCGTTAAATCCTTATTTAATGAGCCTTTCTTGGCCTTGTTTGCTGCCAGCGATATTTATTAAAGATTAAAAATGGGTATGAAAATAAATAAATACGGGTTTACATAGGGTAGAGGGGTATGGTATATTGTTTATAGAGGAGGGAAGTAAATGGAAAATGAAATGGAGAAAATGGATCTTCCTATTGAGGATGACTGCTGTAATACTTCTTCCCGAAAAAGTCATCACTCAGATGCAGTAAAGAAAAATTTAGTAACCCGTTTAAATCGTGTCGAAGGGCAAATCAGGGGTATTAAAGGTCTTATAGAAAAAGATACTTATTGTGATGATGTTATTACACAAATAGCAGCGACTCAAGCAGCTCTTAACAGTGTTGGGAAAATTCTGCTTGAAGGCCATTTAAAGGGCTGTGTAGTTGACCGGATCAATGAGGGCGATATGGATGTTCTCGATGAGTTTGTCGTAACGATACAAAAACTAATGAAAAAATAAAAGGAGAAGTGACAAATGGAAACCGTAAAATTGAATGTAAGCGGAATGTCTTGCGGACACTGTGTGAAATCTGTAGAAGGCAGTGTAGGGAAACTAGAAGGCGTTAATGAAGTAAAAGTACATCTAGAAGATGGAAAAGTGGATGTTGCTTTTAACCCGGAAAAAGTTTCTTTAGATAAAATTAAAGAAACAATTGATGACCAAGGCTATGATGTTGAATAAAAAAATGAGAGTGCTTTTTAAGCACTCCTTTTTCTCAATTAAATATACCCCTACTAGGTATAAAGGGGGAGGTTCACTTGAATAAAAGAGCAGATGTATCATTTGTTCCATGAAAATATACCCCACTATAGTATGTGGTGATAGGAGTGTAAGTTTATGAGCGATAAAAAAGAAACAACACTTCAAATAGCTGGCATGACATGTGCTGCTTGTGCTGTGAGAATAGAAAAAGGTCTCAAAAAAATAGATGGAGTAGAGGATGCGAGCGTGAATTTCGCATTAGAAAAATCAAAAGTAACATTTGATCCATCCAGATCAAATGTAAATCAGCTTAAAGAAAAAGTGGAATCTTTAGGTTACAAAGTAGTAACTGAAAAAGCAGAATTTGATATAAGCGGAATGACATGTGCAGCGTGTGCTAATAAAATTGAAAAACGTTTAAATAAGTTGAATGGAGTACAAAATGCAACGGTAAACTTCGCCTTGGAATCTGCGTCAGCAGAATATAATCCTAACGAAGTATCGGCTGCTGATATGAAGGAAGCCATCAAAAAACTGGGCTATTCATTAGAACAAAAGAAAGAAACTAATGGCGAAAAGGTTGATCATAGACAGAAAGAAATTGAGAAACAAACAGGTAAATTCATTTTCTCTTCTATTTTGTCTATCCCTTTACTTTGGGCAATGGTCAGTCATTTTGAATTTACATCGTTTATTTGGCTGCCAGAAATGTTTATGAATCCATGGGTACAGCTTGCGCTTGCTACTCCAGTTCAATTTTTTGTCGGCGGTCAATTTTATGCAGGTGCCTATAAAGCATTGAGAAATAAAAGTGCAAACATGGATGTTTTGGTTGCGCTTGGCACATCAGCAGCTTATTTCTACAGTATCTACCTGAGCATTCAAACAATAGGTTCTGATGCCCACATGGCGGAATTATATTTTGAAACAAGTGCTGTATTAATCACCCTTATTATATTAGGTAAACTGTTTGAGGCAAAAGCAAAAGGACGTTCATCTGAAGCCATTAAGAAGCTTATGGGCATGCAGGCCAAAACGGCCACGGTGTTTAGAGGCGGCCAAGAATTGAATGTGCCAATTGAAGAGGTAATCGCTGGTGATATCGTATACGTGAAACCAGGTGAAAAGGTACCTGTTGATGGTGAGATTTTTGAAGGAAGATCTGCACTTGATGAATCAATGATTACAGGTGAAAGTATTCCTGTTGATAAAACAGCTGGAGATTTAGTAATAGGATCAACCATTAACAAGAATGGGTTTATAAAGGTAAAGGCAACAAAGGTTGGGAAGGATACTGCCTTAGCGCAAATCATCAAAGTAGTTGAAGAAGCACAAGGATCAAAAGCTCCTATTCAACGCCTAGCCGACGTGATCTCCGGAATTTTTGTCCCAATTGTAGTTGGGATAGCGATTGTGACATTTTTAGTTTGGTATTTTGTTGTAAGCCCTGGAGAGTTTGCTGTAGCTCTTGAAAAGTTAATCGCCGTATTAGTTATCGCTTGTCCATGTGCTCTAGGTCTAGCTACGCCTACGTCTATTATGGCCGGGTCGGGCCGAGCTGCTGAATATGGAATTTTGTTTAAAGGCGGAGAGCATCTTGAAACAACTCATCGATTGGATACAGTGATCCTTGATAAAACGGGAACTGTAACAAATGGAAAACCAACACTTACAGATGTTATTCTTTCAGATGGATTTGAAGAAGATAAATTTTTAAAGGCAGTCGGTTCTGCAGAAAGAAATTCTGAACATCCGCTGGCTGAAGCAATAGTTGAGGGCATTAAAGAAAAAGGGATTGAACTTGGAAGCACTGAACATTTTGAAGCAATTCCTGGTTTTGGAATCGAATCTAAAGTTGAAGGTAAATCCGTGCTTATTGGAACGCGCAAGCTTATGGAGAAAAATAACATTGATGTTTGGAACATATTACCTAAGATGGAAAACTTAGAAAAGCAAGGTAAGACCGCAATGCTGGTCGCAATTGATCATCAATTTGCAGGAGTGATTGCTGTCGCAGATACAATTAAAGAAACCTCTCAAAAAGCGATTGAAAGGTTAAAAAAGATGGGTCTTGAGGTTGTTATGATTACAGGTGATAACAAGCAGACAGCCCAAGCAATTGCAAAAGAAGTTGGAATTGAACATGTTATAGCAGAAGTTTTGCCGGAAGGAAAGGCAGAAGAAGTTAAAAAACTGCAAAAAGCTGGGAAGAAAGTGGCGATGGTCGGTGACGGTATTAACGATGCCCCAGCGTTAGCTACTGCAGATATAGGCATGGCAATCGGTACTGGCACTGATGTAGCAATGGAGGCGGCTGATATCACCTTAATCAGAGGAGACTTAAATAGTATTGCCGATGCAATCTATATGAGTAAAATGACGATTCGGAATATCAAGCAAAATCTGTTTTGGGCATTTGCTTACAATGCGTTAGGCGTTCCAATTGCAGCATTGGGTTTTCTGGCACCATGGCTTGCAGGGGTAGCAATGGCATTTAGTTCAGTTTCCGTTGTTTTAAACGCACTCAGATTACAAAGGATTAAGTTAAAAGGATAATTTATTCTAATAAAGAGAGGAGTGTTTTTATGAAACAGAAAAAGATAGTTGCCTGGGCGATTTCAGCTATTGTTTATCTCGGGTTGGTAATTGGCGGATATACCGTTTATGCAAGCATGAATCATAATAAGGATCACACTGAAACCCATTCGGCAGCATCACATAGGAACGAGAAAAAAGAAACTGGTACTGAGGAAGAGCATAACGATGAGCATACTAGCCAAAAAAGTGAAGGTGCGGATTCAGGGCATTCAGATCATGCAGCTCCTGCAGAAGGTGAAGTGGCCGCAAACGTAAAATATGAGGAAGGCTTAATTACCATTGATTTAAAGGATAAAGATCAAAATTCACCTGAATTAGAAATTTCACATGAAAAAATGATGCATTTAATTATTGTAAGTGCTGACTTAGAAGATTATTACCATTTACATCCTGAGGAAAAAGGAAATGGCACCTATACTCTGAAATTCGACCTGCCTGAAAACTCATATAAAGCGTTTGTTGATATTAAACCAAAAAACCTTGCCTATCAGGTTAGTCCGATAGAGCTGCATGTGGGGAATGGTCATGGTAAACATGAGGATAATACACTGAAGGCTGATACAAATTTAACAAAAACAATCAATGAAAAGACAGTTGAATTAACAACTGCAGAGCTAGTATCAAACAAAGATGTTACGTTAAATTTTGATACAAAAGGGATTACTCCAGAGCCCTATCTGGGGGCTTTAGGCCATGTTGTTATTTTGGATGATAAGGGTGAGAAATTTGTCCATGTGCACCCTGCGTCAGAAGAAAAGACAGTATTTAAAACAAAGTTTGATAAACCTGGGCTCTACAAAGTGTGGGGAGAATTTAAATTTGACGGTAAAGTCAATATCTATCCATTTGTTATAGAGGTCAAATAAATAGGAGGAACAAAGGGGAATTTTTATGAACTTAGATGGGTTTAGCAAACATCTATTAATTTGCAGCGGGAAAACATGCACGAAAAATGGAGCTGAAGAAGTAACAGAGACCATTAGGGGAGAATTGAAAAACTTAGAGCTCCAAAAGGAGATTCACACAACAAAAACATTATGCAACGGCCAATGCAAGCATGGTCCAATCGCTGTTCTATACCCACAAGGAATCTGGTATAAAGAAATGAATAAAACAAAAAGTGAAGAACTTATCCGTCAATTAAAAGAAAATAACAATGATCATATAGGCTCTGAACTTTATTGCCATGATGGGAAAACATTTAAGAACCATGAAAGCAGCGAACGGTAACATCTTAACTCTATATCAAAATAGGCGTTCTGTATAACAGGACGCTTTTCTGCTGTAATAAGTGTCCAGCAACAATTGCAATAAAGTCAAAGATGGGACATAAACTCAGGAATAGATTTGATTAAAGTCAGTCATCTTAACACTAAGGAGATGATGTAAATTATGCCAAGGAATGACCAAAATAGTGAAGTAACTCCCCATTTTGATGGTGAAAAAGAAAACGTCATAAATGATTCAACAGCCACGCAAGGGAAGCAAATGGGAATCGTTATCAACGCTGACGAAGAATTCAATCAAGATCAAAATCCATATCATTTTTCTAACATAAAGACTAATGAAAAGATGGAAGATTTTGAGAAAATTATGCGTGGGAATAAAATCAACAATAAAATCAAGAAGTAACTTGGATAAAAAGGGGTACTTTATTAACTATTGCGAGTGGGGTACCGTATTAACTAACTCATATTAATATGAAAAAGACTCGTCAAATGAGACGAGTCTTTTGTGTTTATTCTTTTTCAGCTGCCATGTCAAAACCACTGGCATTTTAAATTTGATTAAAATAAGTATAGATATTATGTGGGAACAATTGGTATCATTACTTAAAGAAGAATTAGATAATAAGGGAGAACGGCTTGATGTGGAAAAAGCTAATAAAGATGCTGCAAGAAAATAAAGATAAGATTTATTACAGCATCATCCTGATTTTCTTTGTTCTGGCGGTTGTATACGGAGTAAAAGGATATTTTCATCATCAATCTATTCACGCAGTTAAAGATGGCAATGACCTTATAGGCAGAATTTTTTCACCGTTTATATTAGCCGTTCTGAGATTCGTCTTAGTTGTGCTTTTAGGAATTTTCGTTGCTATGATTGTCATTGCAACCCCTCTAAAGAGAATTAAAGTGATGCAATTTGAAGTGGAGTTTGCGGAAATAGCTAAACAGCAAGAAAAGCAATTAAACCAATTTCATTTTATATCGTCTGTTCTGAAGTTGAATACATACTTTATAGGAAGAGTGTCTTCCTATTCTCCGGTCCCATATGAAAGGACCATTCAAGAAATCTTAGCAAAATACGAAGAATTCTTTCAAAATGAACTTTTAATCAATATTCAAGCGCAAGTATGGGAATATCAAGCGGGTACTTCACCATTCTCGAATCCATATTACACAAATGTAATGGATAGGCTGGTTCTTGAAACATCGTCTGATAAACAAGTTTTTATAAAGAATAAAGTATCTGTTGACACCAATATTTTAATGGCAGTCAGAGAAGAGTTTGGGAAAAAGGTTATTGTCCTCATAGAGAGTAAAGAGCACACATTTACAGATTATGATAAAGAAGTAGTTACCAGTATTTTTGAATATGGAAAAAATATTTGTCATACAACCCTTCTGATCCCATAACTGCTTGAGTGTTTACATAGATATTGATTTGGATATACAATAGAATAAAGGGAGTGAATGAAATGGAAAATAAAAATTCACATATGCGTATTTACCATTCCGAAGATGAAGAATATGAAAATTGGAGAAAACGTCAGGATTCTGAATTTTCTATAAAAGAAACATATAAATCACACTTTTTAGAAACAATCAAAAACAGTAAAATTTCTGATGTTCAAATAAACAAAGTCAATGTCTCTAAAAACGACCCAGTATTGAAAAACCTTCAAGCTTTTCTAAGTGCCGGCAGCGCAAAATAAAAGGAAACCGGGAATGCCGGTTTCCTTTTTTTGTGGTTAATGAATGGTATATAACAATCACAGCCTTCTTAACAGGCTTGGAACAGGAATGAGTTTTAAAATCACGTCTTTCATTGTTGGATAGGCGATTTTTTTTATGTTGGGACCATGATGACGTTCTTTTTCCGTCCTAATTTCTTCTAACAAAGCTTTTTTCCACTCTTCTTTATTCATAAGTGTTCAACCACCTTATTATTTATCCGTCAGTTAATGTATTCACTGCTTCTATTATTCATTCTTATTTCAAACGTTACTCAGTCATTACATGCCACAAAAAAAAGAGCCTTCTTTGGCCCCATAGTGTTTAAAATTATTTCCAAATAAACGGCTTTAAATACGATAAAAGTTGAATTTTATCTACAAAGTAAGAGACAATGCCATACGTTAATTCATTGAAAAACGCAGTGAATTTCGTAAATGAATTCCCCTGCGTTTTAACTTTTTCTTAAAATTAGTATTTTAGGATAAAATCTTCAGACGTTTTTCTACTATTAATGATTACCAGGTTTCATCAAGGTGCTGTGCATAATAAGAAATCCCTCGTTTAAAGTATTGGAGGTTTTCATCAGTCGTTGTTTCCATCAAATTCATCAAGACTATTTCCATTGCTTCTTTATAATTGCCGGTATTATACAAAGCCAATGAATAAAAGATTTGCAGACCGCGATGTTCAGGAAACTGAGTCACACCGCGATGGAGTGTTTCAACCGCTTCATCATAGTGTCCCAAAAGACGATAAGTACTGCCAAGACCGAGTAAACATCTTTGTAGATCTGGTCCTGAAAGGCCTTGCTCAATCGCTTTAACATAATAAGGGATTGCATCTTTCCCAAAGCCGGAATTATCATAAGCAATCCCAATCTGATAATTAATTTCTGCGTTGTCGGGATAATCTTCGGACATTTTTAAAAGGAGCGTACGTGCTTCATTCAAGATAGTCATATCTTGTTTTACGCGTCCGTCTTCACGCAGTGCAATAGCTTTGTTCAGAAGCTTGCGTAAATTTGTATTTTCAGAAGTGTTCTTAAATTTTTTATTCATTTTTTTATCTCCCCTACTGTTTTAGTACTGGCAAGCTGCATTAATCCTATTAATACTGCCAGGGAGTATTCATTTCAAATCTGTGCACTAACTTAGAGTTTATTTGTATAATAATGTTTATTGTTTAAACGGTCAATGAATAAACAGAATTTTAAAACATTAAATTAGACTTGTTTATAGCCTCATGTATTGTCGCATTCTTCTACGGGGGATATGTCTGGAAGACTATTATGCTCTTCAGCTTATCTTTGCTGCTGCAGAGTTTGCAGCATACCTGACGGATAACCGTAATTTATCTAATTATCAGCAAACGGGGGCGTTAATCCAAAAAGGGTTAACGCTCCTTCTTGTTGAATTGTATTACTTTAAAGGGCAGGATTAGGGAAGAAGGAAAAGTTTAGGTACCATTAAAAATCAAGAGAGTTATAGATAGATCGGCTTCCGAAGAAAAGGGAGATATTGCTGGATGAAGAAATTGACATGTAAGGAGGAATAGCACGCAAAACAGATGAAAAAGTCTAGAAATACAATTAGTAATGTGTCGATTTTACTGGATCAAACGTTGACTTATTAAAGGTAAAATAAAAGCTGTTAATAACAGCAAAATGTAAGCCAAATCACTAAAATAAAGGAGATGTCAAAATGATATATCTATGTTTAGGTTACTTCAATCCAGAAAAAATGGACGCCCGTCCTAAGGAGGAGATTAAGACTGTCATGAGCGAATGTCAGCCCCACCTCAAGGAATTCTACAAAAGCGGTCAAGTGATAATGGATGCCGGGCTTGACATAGAGACCAAGTGCTTGCGCCGGGAGCACGGGAAGGTAATGGTTACGGACGGTCCTTTTGTAGAAACCAAAGAGTTGATTGGCAGTGCGTTCCTCATTGAAGCACAGGACATGAAGGATGCAATTCGGATAGCCTCACTACATCCTGCCGCACAAGTTGCTGAAGGTGAGCAGTTTGGATGGCGCATTGAGATCCGTCCTGTTCATTACTTCGAGAAGAGAGAAGAGACGGTCTAATTTTTTACCTCAAGATTCCGCTAGAGGGAACTTCTAGTTCATACTCCGAGGAAGAGAGGAATACTACATAAGGAAATCAATCAAATAGTTTAACGATTCACGTAAACAAAATTACAGGAAAAAAATAAGTATTAGTTGAATAAATTAGTGTTTGTCTTTTAAACGATTCTGAAACAGAAAGGAGAAATGAAATTGAGCGAGCAATTATCGGAGGTAAATATAAAAAAGAGAGCGAAATTCGGACTGACCATTCAAGTTCGTTTAGTCTCAAACTTAAAGAAATCTCAGGAATACTATCGTGATGTTCTCGGATGTAAGGTAGATAACTGGGGACACGCAGAACGAGATGGAATGATTTTTATTCTTCAACAGGCAGTCTCCCGAGATGATGTGCGGCCGAATGCCTCCTCAAAAAAGCGTTCAGATTATCCAACAAAATGGGAAGGTCCAGATTGCGGATGGGACACATTTATACACGTTAGTTGGGATGACTTGGACATCCTTGTCGAAGAAGTGCGTGAAAAAGGCGGAAATATAACAGTTGACCCATTTACTGATGTACACGGCAATTCGGAGTTTAAAAATGTATATATACAGGACCCTGATGGATATAACATCGTGTTGGGTGCGATGCGTGAAATTCAGCAATGACCCACCCGCCATGCCCCCCCGGTCCCAATTTTCAATCCCAGGCCGATAGCTTATGGTGGCTTTTATCTTAAACTAAAGAGAACCATAATGAAATAAAAGCCCTTATAAGGGCTTTTCCACGTTTTATTAAGGAAATTAATTATATACTAAAAGCCACCCAAAGGCGGCTGATGAAAGTGTATAAAAAGGTAAGGGGATTCTGCTTGTGGATTCTTATAAGTTATGCAGGAGTCAGCACTATTGTGCTTTTATTATAAAAAAAGATCAGGTATAAGCCCCTGATCTTGTAAGACAGATAAGTTATTTTCACCTTTTAATTTGCTTTAGCAGTATCCGCCGCCGTTGCCTCCGCCGTAACTGCCGCCAACAAAAGCAGCACCAACGATGATTAAAAGAATAAATAGTACTACAATTAAAGCAAAACCATTATTATAGTTTCCTCCATAACTCTCACCCATAAAGTATTCCCTCCTTTTTAGAACTAAAATACTTTATGATGCAGCGGGGACTTTAGCTTAGACTACATAAGCACATTTTGCAATTTCACTCTAATTTTTAATGTGTGTATAGCTTCCCAAGGAATTTATCCATTTTTATTTCCAGTTAATTCTAGGTGCTAAAGTAAGGCCCATATAGGCTATTAGTGGTTGAAATTGATTAGATGAAAAATAGGTAAGAAGAATTCCGCCGCTTTCAGATGGATATGGAAAATGCATTGCTCACAAGGCGGCATCACCTTATGCTCCAGAATTATTAAAGCCCCGCTTAGCGGGGCCTTAATATACTAAGTAGTTTTAGGGTTTTCTTTTATCCACCAATCAATATGATCCAGATTAAAGATAAGAATATTGTTGATAGGGCTAAGATGGGGGATAACTTTCCTTAGCAGCAAATTATTGACTTCCTCCTCAGTCATTGGATAGTCGACTGAATGTAAATACTCAATTAATCTCTGGGTTCCATAAACTTTTCTCAAATAATCACCTCCCACCAAGGTTTCTTTATTCAAAATAATGAGCAAAGAAAGCTTAGCGGCAGATACTAGATGAAAATAAGCTTAATTTTATATACCCTATCTTCAAAAAAAGTAACATTCTGTAAATATGGCAGATCATCTAGAATAATACAAAACCTTAAAGCGTGAAAAGTGACTGAATAAAATAAATTCCGCCATTAAGCAGTTTTAGTTTTACTTTTATCTTAAAATCTAAATGGAGGGGGTATTTAGAATGTTTAAAATCCACAAAGAATCAAATGAAGTAATCATTGTCATTCACGAAATTTATGGAATTAACAAACATATGACGGATTTTTGTGAAGTTTTATCCGAACAAAATTTTGATGTTATCTGTCCAAATTTATTAGAACATGAATTACCTTTTGACTATTTTCAAGAGGAAGAAGCCTACCTTAATTTTATGAATCATGTTGGTTTCACAAATGGATTCAATAAAATAAAAAATATCTTATTTGATATTAAAGATGAGTACTCAAAAATATTTATTATTGGATTTAG
The DNA here is from genome assembly GCF_019933155.2 of Metabacillus dongyingensis. Classification (NCBI taxonomy): domain Bacteria; kingdom Bacillati; phylum Bacillota; class Bacilli; order Caryophanales; family Bacillaceae; genus Metabacillus; species Metabacillus dongyingensis. Next base: position 1,429,237 of record NZ_CP082944.1, read on the forward strand.
TGCAGGGGCCACTATTTCTTGGTTATGCAGTGAGCTAGAGTATGTGGATGGTATTGTCGGGTACTATGGTTCACGTATTAGAGACTATGTAAATATATCTCCAAAATGTCCAACCTTGCTGTTTTTTCCCCAAGCAGAAAAATCATTTAATGTTCATAAATTAATTTCAAGTTTAGATAAACAGGGTATAAATGTACATTTATGCAGGGGCGAACATGGATTTAGCGATCCTTACTCACATAAATACAATGAAGAATCTGATCAATATACATTTAGAGAACTATTGAAATTTTTAAGAAATAACTGAGTCTTTACTCTGCAAAGAGCGCATTTACATGAATCTCGCTATAAAGATAAGTTATCAATGATATTAAATAGTGGCGATGTTCCAAAAACTCCACTTGCCTGCCCTGAGGAAAATTTTTCTTTTTTTAGAAAACAAATAAAGGGGAATAGGGCTAGTTAGGAGGGGACTAAAATGGATTTGTTAAAAATGGCATTAGACTTATTAGTTGGTCTTCTTGCTCTAATTTTCATCATGCGTTTTCTCGGGAGAAAAGAACTGGCTCAAGCAACCCCGCTTGATATTATCTACGTGCTGATTTTAGGCGGGATCGTTGAAGAAACAGCACTTGACCCCAAAAAAGGATTATCGTATTTAATTACAGGGTTACTTGTTTGTTCATCAGCAATCTGGCTTTTTGAAAAAGCAGCACAGAGAATAAAACTTATTCGGAAAATATCAGAAGGAAAGCCTGAAGTAATCATTGAAGATGGATCAATTAACTGGCACATTGCAAAACGGGCACATTTAGATCAGGATGAAATTTTAATGTTGTTAAGAATGCAAAATGTCTGGTCGGTTGAAGAAGTAAAGGTTGGTATACTTGAAACTAATGGAACTATTTCAGCTAAAAAAAATAAGTGATTATTATTTATCTGGCATTCTTATATCCAAAGAGAATCACTTAAAATTTGGCAGTATAATGATGTAACGGCATTAGTGAATTGTTGTCTGCTATCCAACTGTATTTTACTAAATTCCATTAGTTAAACTTTATATGAAGAGAATTGTGGAGCCTGCTCCAAAAGGCAGGTTCCCTTATTTTAATATCACTATAAACTTTACATAGCCTCTTAAAAGTTCAGGAAGAAAAGGATAAAAGCTCATTACTTCTTGTATAATATGGATGAATTATCATTAGGGGATAAAAGATAGGAGAATAAGTCATGCAGCTAGAAAAATTTATTGATCGAAGAAAAACACATTCTGTTAAATGGTACATAGAGGATCAAGATATTATTCCATTATGCATTGCAGATATGGATTTTCAAGTTTCAGAAGAAATCGTAAATGCGATAAGTCAAAAAGCAGCGCATGGAATATATGGTTACAGCACATTTTGTGAACGTTATTATGATGCTGTTCAATATTGGTGGAAAACACAGTACAGCTGGGAGTTAAAACGCGACTGGATTTCTTTTAGCCCTGGAATTATTCCTGGAATCAATTTATTATTAAAAGCGTTAACACAGACAGGTGATGCGGTGATCGTGCAAGATCCTGTCTATTATCCTTTCTTTTCTACAATTGAAACACAAGGATGTACCATTTTATATAATTCTCTTGTGTCTTCGAATGGATACTATGAAATGGATTTTGAAGACTTCGAAGAAAAAGCATCACATCCCAATACGAAAATATTCATTTTGTGCAGCCCTCATAATCCAGTAGGAAGAGTTTGGACTCGTGAGGAATTGCGTAAAATTGGAGAAATTTGTGAAAAACATGGTGTTTTTGTTATTTCGGATGAAATGCATGGAGATTTAACTTACGCAGGTTATAAGCATATACCATTTGCAACCGTTCACCCAAACCATTTAAAGTTTTCGATTACATGTGCTGCACCAAGTAAAACTTTTAATATCGCGGGCATGCAAAGCTCTATTTTTATTATTGCGAATAGAGATGTGAAAGAAAAATATGAAGCCCTATTAACAGGATACGGTTTAATGCGTCCAAATGCTTTCGCCGTTGAAGGAACGATTGCTGCCTATTATAAGGGATTGCCATGGCTTCAAAAAGTAAGGGGTTATTTAGAAGAGAACCTTCAGTATGTATGTGCTTATTTAAATGAACATATTCCTGCTATTAAAGTGCTGAAACCTGAAGCGACTCATTTGATTTGGCTGGATTGCCGTGATCTTGGGATTCCGCATGAAGAGCTGCATACATTCTTTTTAGAAAATGCAAGAGTTCGGCTTGATGAAGGAATGAAATTCGGTAAAGGCGGGTATGGGTTTGAACGTATAAATATTGCATGTCCCCGTGAGGTCTTAACGGAAGCTTTACTTAGAATGAAAGCTGCTGTAAAAGGAAAAGAAGAAACCTGCTAATTTAGCTGGAATAAAAAATTTAAACACGATTAGGAGAACAGATTATGATTATCGAAGCCATCGCAGATTCACTTGAAGATGCAAAAACCGCACAAACTGCTGGTGCCGATCGGATAGAATTAGTCACTGGGTTGTTGGAAGGAGGGCTTACGCCAAGCTATGGCTTAATTAAAAGTGTCTGCAGCGAATTAACGATTCCAGTGAATGTGATGATTCGCCCGCATAGCCGCAGCTTTTGTTATACAGAAGAAGACTTGAATATTATGTTAGAAGATATTGAGATTTGCCGCAATTTAGGTGCTGCTGGAGTTGTGTTTGGTGTTCTAACGCAAGAGGAGAAAATAGATGAGGATAAGTTAAGTAAATTAATTCAAGCCTCAAAAGGGTTAGATATTACCTTCCACCGGGCGTTTGACGAGGTCGATCATCTGTTCACGGCTTTAGAAGTTCTTCAAAAATATCCTGAGATATCTAGAATCCTCACATCCGGCAGCAAGCAAAAAGCTACAGAAGCGGTCGAAGAGCTGGGACAGCTGGCTGACCTTTCGGCAGGGACTGGACTTTCCATTATGGCAGGATCAGGATTAACACCTCAAAACTTGCAGGCATTCTTAAAAAAGGTAAACGTGAGTGAGGTACATTTTGGTTCAGGAATCCGTTTTGAATCAAGCTATAACAACCCTATCGATCCCAATAAAATAAAAACAATCAGGAAAATCGTTTCATAAAGAGAGTCAAATAAAGTTTTTCAGAAATAGTTTAAGGTTCTTCCCTTGAGGTAGAATTCGCTTTTACGTCAGATATATTTGGCCCCAAAATATTCAGCCATCAGTGAAAAGGCTGCAGGTATTAATTAAATCCTGCAGCCTTTTGTCTATGAAATTTTTTTCAATGGAATCATTGTTTCAGATTGCTTTGGCTGTTTTTTTCGATAAACGAATTTAGATAAGCTCACACTGATTTCATATAAAACGAATAACGGTACAATAACAAGTATGTCTGAAATAAGATCAGGGGGGGTTATGAAAATAGCGATCAGTGTAAGTAAAAAGTAAGAAATCTTTCTTGCTTTAGAGAGCAGCATCGGATTAATGACGCCAATTGAGGTAAGAAACATAGCTATTAAAGGGATTTCAAATAGCAATCCAAACGGGAGTGTCAGATTGATCATAAATTTAAAGTACTTTTCTGCAGTAAACATGGTTTCAAAATGTCCTTCTGATAAAGAGATTAAAAAATTAAGGACAAGCGGATAGACGATAAAATAACCGAATGATAGACCTGCAGCAAATAAAGTAAACAACCCTGGAATGTAGGCTAACGCTGTTTTCCATTCCTTATCGGTTAATGCCGGTTTTACAAACAGCCACGTTTGATAAGCTGCAATAGGAATAGTCAGTGCAATGGCAATGACCCCTGCAATCGTAAAATAGACCCACAGAATTTCACTTGGCCCTAAGACAGCTAAGTCATGACCGAGATCCCGAACCAGCCATTCGTATATTTCCTGTACATATAGGAATGAACCAAATAAAAAAACGGCAAAAGCGACTAAAACATAGATTAACCGTTTCCTTAATTCCCCAAGGTGATTGACAAAAGATAACTCTTTATTGTTCATATTAGCTTCTCCCTTTTTAAAATAAGAGGAAGATGCAAACATGGTGTTTACATCTTCGGCACTTTTACTTAGAGCTGCTTTTCTCTTCTTTTTCTTCTGACATGATATCCTTTGCTGAGTTCTTAAATTCTCTTAATGTATTTCCAAATGCACGGCCGATTTCCGGCAGCTTCGAAGGTCCAAATACGATAAGCGCGATAATCAGAATAAGGATTAGTCCAGGGACACCTATATTTTGCAGCATGATCATTCCTCCATCTTTCTCAAATTTTATAAGAATTAACTGTTCGTCTGTTCAGTATTTAAAGGCAGTGGATCTATACTTTGATCATTCGCAGTTAAATCAATTCCATAGTCCTTAGCGAAAACCATATGAGTTTCAACAAGTCCGCCTTCTTTGTTCTCATCTAAATTGAATACCCGTGCTCCGCGAAGTCTATTTCTTTGTGCACCTGAAAGGCCGTATGTGCCAAAGCCTGTGTTTCCGGAATATCCAAGGAGAATTCCATAGTAATTTCCGCAGTAAGTGTTTATATGATCATGTCCGCAGAAAACTCCTTTAACGTCTCCGCGCTCAAGCATAGCTGAAAATAAACCGCCGTTTACCGGTCCAGGACATTCATCTTCATTTCGTTCACCTGTGATTTGATGCCTTGCCATTGCAAGCTCATGGCTTGCTTGTGTTCTTACGTCTACGCCTCCATGCCACATAAAACGATGCTCCCATAAAGGGATATGAATGAATGCGAGTGAAGGCACTTTATAACCGTATTGCTTCTCAAGTTTCTTAGATTTCTCATAATACCAGTTCACCTGATTAAAACGGAGCCAGTCCCAAGTAGGGTAACCTTTAAAATCTTGTCCGGCGATTTGTGATGGGGCATATCTGCCGCTGTCAAGAAGCCATAGATTGAATGCAGCCTTATTGCCTTTTGAATGTCTAATGATGAGGTTCATGTTGCCTGTACCAGTAAGGCCATTTTCACCTGGCTCGTTCATATTATATTTGTACTTCATATAAAATTGCAGCATCGCTTTCTCGTCCATTCCGCTCTTGGAAGTGGAGTCTTCATCATGGTTTCCAAACGTAACCGCCCATTTAATCCCTCTTTTTTCCATAGGTTGAGCAACATTATTAAGAGCTTGCTTCATCTCAAGTTCTGTATCACAGCCTCCAGCAATATTGTCGCCGTTCAGTACCACAAAATCCGGTTTTTCAGAGTCAAGCACCTTCTCCATAAGCTCAAGTGTTCTCCGGTCAATACGTTCATCATCCTGAGTATCATTAAATTGAACGACCTTAAACTTTCCATCTGAGTTGAAGTGAAGCTTAGCGTCCGGTTTTTTTTCTGCATGTACAGTGTTCGTCAATAAGTTTCCCGGCAGGCCAGTTGATGCCAGTGTTAACGCGAGTGTACTCATTCCGCCTATTTTTATAAAACTCCTTCTGTCTAATCCCTTTTGCTGATCTTGATTACTCATATAAAAACCTCCAATTTTTTAATTAATTGATTAGCATAACAATTGAAAAGAGCAATAGTAATGGAGAATCATTTATGTAATGCTGCAAGCATTCACTACGTAAATGGAGATGGCGCCACGATCCCCGTTAGCTACCTATTCATCATAAGATATAAATGTTGATAGATTATTAAACAAAACAGCAATGTAAGTAAATAAAACAAAACAAAAAACAAAAAAACAAAAATTAATTGCTTGTTTCGCATAAAAAAGAAGGTTTTTAGAATTTTTTATGAGGTAAAAGCCTGATGAATCGCAAGATTAGGCTTTTGATTTCGTTTTCATTTTTGTTTAATTTTACAAAAGTTAATATTTTTACAGTCTATTATTTATATTCCTTTTTTATAATGGGTTAATCCAAAACAAAACAAAACAAAACAAAATGGGGGAAGGAAATGAAAATGAATGATAGATATAAAGCGATAATAAGAGAACTGGAAATGAAAAATAAAATTGGCGTAGCAGATATAGCTATAAAATTAAACGTGACGCCTGAAACAATCAGAAAAGACTTGAGCGCACTCGAAGAGAAAAAGAAATTGCGCAGAATTCATGGTGGAGCCATCCAATATTTTGGTGTGATTATAGAGCCTCATTTTAATAAGAAAGTCGGGATCTTTCATCCTCAGAAAAAAATGATTGGAGAAGCTGCGGCGACATTTATTATGGATGGGGATTTAGTCGCTCTGGATGTCGGCACAACAACTTTTCAAATTGCAAGTGCTATTAAAGACGTCAAAAATGTAACAATCGTGACTAATTCTCTGGCAGCAGCTGAACTATTAAATAGCCGGATCGAAAACAGGCTATTTGATGGAAAAGTCATTGTCCTCGGAGGTATTTCCAATCCTCTGCAGCGTTCTATAAGCGGGTCCATAACAAATAAGTTATTGGAACAATTTTATTTTGACAAAGCCTTTATTTCATGCGGGGGAATAAACAAGGAAGGAATTTGTGATTTCAATGTAGAAGAAGCAACGGCTTCTTCCATTATGATGAAGAGATCAAAACAAATAATTGTTGCAGCTGACTCTTCTAAATTGAATCAAAGGGCTCTTTTCCATATAGGGCCGTTCTCTGCTATTGACTATTTGATTACTGATCAAAAAATGCCGGCTGATTGGTCTAAAGATCCAGTTTTTGGTCAAGTAGATTGGATAACTGTAGGTGACGCCAATGAGAGTTGATTATCACGTTCATCTTGAAGAAGGACCTTATACATCTAATTGGCTGAAAAAAACCTATCAAAACCTTCTATTGGGACAGCATTCGCCAGAAGAAAAATCCTCGAAACAATGGGCTGCCAAATCCGTGCAAAAGTTATCTGAAAGAATGATAAAAGGAGCTTATGATCCAATTTGGCTTGATATATATCTTGAAAATGCGAAAAGAAAAGGAATCAAAGAAGTCGGGATTGTGGATCATTTATATCGTTTTACAGATTGCCGAGAGTATTTTGAAAAGAACATGCTGCTTGATGAAAGCCCGATTGGCCGCCTGCAAAAGCAGTGGTTAAATCTGGTCATGACCGAAAGCATGGATCATTTTGCGGAATCCATTTCAAGAAATAAAGAAAAATGGGCCAAACAAGGTGTGCAGTTAAAGGTAGGAATAGAAGCAGACTACTTTGAAGGTGATGAAGAGGATTTATCTGCATTGCTTTGCAGGCATGAGTGGGATTTTATTAATGGCTCTGTTCATTTTATCAATGGATGGGGGTTTGATAATCCTAAAACGATCCATGAGTTTGAAAATTATGATGTCCATGTATTATATGAAACCTTCTTTAGAATCGTGGAAAAGGCCATCCGAAGCGACTTGTTTGACTATATTTCCCACCTGGATAATATTAAAGTTTTCGGCTACCGTCCGCATACTGATCTTTTGATGCCCATGTACAAAAGGATCGTAAAAGCTTTAAAAGAAATGGATGCAGCTACAGAGGTTAACGCAGGTTTATTTTACCGATTCCCGGTAAAAGAAATGTGTCCAAGTGAACCATTTCTTCATTTATTAATCGAAAATGAGATTCCATTGCTTCTTTCTTCTGATGCCCATTTTCCAGAGGATATAGGTGCTTTTCTAGATGAAAACATGGATATGCTGATTAATAAAGGGGTAAAGGAAATCGCTACTTTTGATAAGAGGAAACGGATTATGAAGCCTCTTTCGATAGGGGGATCTTCATTGAATATCCTGCGTTAGAACAAAAAGCAGAAAAAACACCTGAAATCATAATTTATTGGGTTCCCTTTTGTGAGGGAAATCTCAATATCACACTAGAATTAACGCAGATTCGCACATTAAATTGCACCGCTTTTGCGGTTTTTTTTTTGCACAAAAAAATCAGTCGTTATTTGAACTGAATGTACTGCATTTTTAAAAGTTACTCCATTAAAGTTCCTTTTAATGGATTAGTGCTTCAATTAACAAATGTCCATATATCAATTTAATATGGCTTTTTTCTCATAGATTGTTGTTTCTGTTGTGAATTCGCTTTGCAAGATCGGTTTTGGCGCACTAACTTCGAGATTTGTTTATGATAAGCCACCGATAGCTGAATAACTCTTTTACCCAGACCGAGCTGTAGATCTATCAAAGGTCAGTGCAAGTGCTCTGGAGAGTTTTTCAGCCGCATAGCCGGAGCTTTTGTTATTCTGATGAAGACTTGAATATTATGTTAGAAGATATTGAAATCTGCCGGAAATTAGGTGCAGCTGGAGTTGTATTTGGTGTTCTTACTAACGAGAAGGAAATTCATGAGGAAATGCTTACTAAATTAATTCGCGCATCAAAGGGGTTAGATACCTTTCACCGCGCTTTTGACGAGGCCAATCATCTGGCAACAGCTTTAGGAGTGATTCAGAAGTACCCTGAGATAACTAGAGTACTCACATCTGGCAGCAAAGATAAAGCTACAGAAGCAATAGAAGAGCTAAGTCAGCTAGCAGATCTATCAGCCGGAACGGGTCTTTCAATTATGGCAGGATCAGGGTTAACCCCTCAAAACTTACCTGCATTCTTAGAAAAAGTGAACGTGAGAGAAGTTCACTTTGTTTCGGGAATCCGTTATTAATCGAATTATAGTAACCCTATCGATCCCATTCAAATAAAAGCGATCAGAAAAATCGTTACATGATACTTACAAATAAAAAGCTGCAGGCATTTAAAAGTGTCTGCAGCTTTTTTTTCGTTTCTGATAGTTTTGGTATATCGGAACATCTGAAATAGAATCATGGGTAATATTTACAATACTTAAATAGTAACAAAACTCCAATCATTATCGAATAAGGTATTTTCAACGACAAATCTTTGATTCATAAATTTTCATCAGGTCTCATTAATAAATCCTAGCATAAACTTTATTAACGCTTAATAATGGCAGGTGTTTTCCATGCATGAGATGTCGCTCATGTCAGAAATTCTAAAGATTGTTTCCCAAGATGCTGTTTTACATGGGTTCTGCAAAGTGACGCAAATAGAAGTCATAGTCGGAGATTTATCGAATGTGCTTCCAGACGCTCTTGAGCTTGCGTTTTTTCATCTGAGGAAAGATACTGTCAGCTTTCCTATTAATGAAAAGACCGAATTACATATTATACGGGAACCTGCGCTGTCAAAATGTCAGAACTGTCATCTTGAGTTTGAACCAGACTATCAATTAGCACGATGCCCAAGGTGCGGCATTCCAGATTGTCTGCTCATTTCTGGGGAAGCGTTCAGGGTTGATTCTTATGAAGGGAGTGAGGAGAATGAAAATTAAGATTGAAGAAGATGTGTTGAAAGATCATCATAAAGCAGCTGAATTTAATAGGGTACTCTTTGAAACAAGCAAAACGCTTGTAATAAACATAATGAGCTCCCCTGGTGCCGGTAAAACGACTTTACTAGAAGAAACGGTTAAAGCATTAAAAGATGACTATTCTATTGCAGTGATTGAAGGCGATTTAGCCACAGACCGGGATGCAGAGCGCTTGCGGTTACTTGGAATCAAAACGGTTCAAATCAATACTGTGGGCGGGTGTCATCTTGATGCAAGAATGATTGCTAAAAAACTCCCGCAATTTGAGCGGCTCGATCAGTTTGACCTTCTGTTTATTGAAAATATCGGCAACCTCGTTTGCCCATCAGGCTATGATTTAGGACAGCATTATAAGGTAGTTGTCCTGAGTGTGCCAGAAGGCAATGATAAAATCCCAAAGTATCCAGTGATGTTCAGGAGGACAGATCTCACTATCATTAATAAAGTGGACCTCTTGCCATATGTATCTTTCAATCTTGAAGAAGCAAGACGCGATTTAGAAGCAATCAATCCCCAGGCGCAGTTTAAAGCGGTTTCCGCAAAGTCTGGAGAAGGTATGGTTGACTGGATAAATTGGATAAAGGACGCTCATTTCCAATGCATCAAACAATAAAGATCATTGTTAAGGGGAGGGTACAAGGGGTCGGCTTCCGCCCCTTCATCTATTCACTATCTAAAAAGTACCAGCTTACAGGAACCGTCCAAAACAACGTTGATCATGTCATCATTATTTTTCAAGGAGAAGAAATTTCATTAATAAAAGCGGTAGACGATTTAAAAATGTCTCCGCCTCCCATATCAAGAGTGAAAGAGATCTCGATTCATCAAGTTCCCCATTCTGACTATAAAAAATTTACGATAGCTGCAAGTCAAATAAACAGCCATTCTTCTCTTCCATGGATAGCAGCGGATGCGGGTATTTGCAGACAGTGTTTAGAAGAAATGAAAGAGCCGTCTAATCGCCGGTTTCAGTATCCATTTATAAATTGTACTCAATGTGGGCCACGATATACGATTATTAAGGACTTGCCCTATGATCGTCCCCAAACTACGATGAGAACATTTAAAATGTGCGAGGAATGCCGGAAAGAATACGAAAATCCGTTAAATCGGCGTCATCATGCACAGCCGATTTGCTGTTCAGAGTGTGGACCTGCGCTTATTTTGCAAAATCAGCAGACGGATACTCTGGCTGAAAACCAACTCGCAGTCAGTCAAACAATCGATCTTTTAAAAGGCGGATCGATCATTGGTATAAAAGGAATCGGCGGCTACCATTTAGCATGTGATGCTTATCAGGAGGGGGCCATTAATCAAATTAGGCTTAGGAAAAAACGGCCGCAGCGTCCGCTTGCCATCATGGTAAAGTCTATCGAGGCAGCAAGAGAGCTGTGTCATATCTCAAGCCGAGAAGCAGAATTGCTTACAGATACCGCAATGCCAATTGTTGTTCTGCGGAAGAAGAAAACGTGCTTATTACCCGAAAATCTTTCACCTGGTTTATCTACTTTAGGAATCATGCTGCCTTACACACCAATACATCATCTGCTGTTTGAAAAAAACAGGCTGGAATGTCTTGTCATGACAAGTGCTAATCCATCAGGCCTTCCCATCATATACAGAGGCAGTTCTATAAATTGTTTACAAGAACTTTGTGATTATGTTTTAACCCATAATAGAGAAATCTATCTTCCAATCGATGATTCTGTTGTTCAAAGTGATGGTGAAAAGCCGATGTATTTACGGCGTGCCAGAGGGTTTGTTCCTGATCCCATTAAAACGAATTCGAAAGTTGATGGAATCATTGCCCTCGGCGGAAATCAAAAAAATACGTTTGCTCTCGGAAAGCAAGATCATATTTTATTGAGCCCCCATATAGGCGATTTAGATAATGAAGAAATGATTCACTTCTTTGAAACACAGCTTGATCATTTTAAAGATTGGCTTGGCATGAATGAGACATATATAGCTGTTGATAAACACCCTCATTATGCAGCTCATCGAATGGCTGACAAACTAAAAGGCCAATTTGTACCTGTCCAGCATCATCATGCCCATCATGTGTCCTGTATGGAAGATAACGGACTTGTGGAGCCATGCTTTGGCCTGATTTTGGACGGAACAGGTTACGGAGAAGATGGTCATATTTGGGGTTTCGAGTGCTTGTATGGAAATGCTGATTCATTCGAACGTCTGGCTCATTTGCACTATACCCCGTTGCCTGGAGGAGAAAAAGCTGTTAAAGATCCATGGAGAAATGCTGCAGGAATGTTGCTTTATTACTGGCCGGAAGAAGGCAAAGAATTAGCAGTGAATCTATTCCCGGGTAAGTCACACGAAATTGCCATCATCGAACAGATGATTAAAAAACAAATCAATACTCCAATGGCAGGAACGTGCGGCCGAATTTTTGATGCAGTGAGTGCCATCCTTGGCATCTGTCTAACATCCACATATGAAGGTGAAGCAGCCATTAAATTATCGGATTATATGAATGAACCTCAAATAGAAAAGAAGGACGAATCGTATCCTTTTCATCTTAAGACAAACAAGGACATCCTGCTTCAGCTTGATTTATCTCCCATGATTAAAAAAATCATTAAAGACCGGCAAAATGCTGTCCCGCTTGAAAAAATCATCCAAATCTTTCATCAAACGATTGTTAAAAGCTGTGTCCAAATGGTTCTCACACTTGCAAAAAAGAGACCGGAATTAAATAGAAGTGTGGTTCTCTCGGGAGGTTCATTTCAAAATAGGTTTCTAGTTAAAGAGATAGCCAGTGGTCTTCAAAAGGAAAGCTTTCATGTTTATTCCCATCGTAAAATTCCATGCCACGATGGCGGTTTAGCTTTAGGACAATTGATAATCGCTTCAGCGGCTGAAAGAAATCAAAGGCGGTGAATTCATATGTGCATAGGAGTACCTGCAAAAGTCATCCAAATAATAGATGAGTCAGCACTGGTAGATGTTATGGGGTCTAGAATGCATGTCGGAATCTTATTTGTTCCAGAGGTCAAGGAAGATGATTATGTTCTGCTGCATGCAGGGCAGGCAATGACAATTGTTGATGAGGAATATGCCAAAGAAAGTATTGAGGAATGGAGGAATGTATTAGATGGAAACCATGGACATCTTTTCTGATCCAATCTTGACTCGTCATTCGCTTGAAGCTGTTAAAGAGTTAGCAGGGAAGTTTAAAGAAGAAACAGGAAGAATGCCGGTCTTTATGGAAGTATGCGGATCACATACGATGGCATTCGCCAAGACAGGCATCAAAACCGGATTAAAAGACTGTGTAAAGCTGATTGCCGGCCCAGGCTGTCCGGTATGTGTGACGGATCAAAAATCGATCGATGCCATGATTCAGCTATCTGAAGGAAATGGGAGAATTCTATGTACCTTTGGTGATATGATGCGCGTGCCGGGGTCTAAATTCACCCTGATGAAAGCCAAAACAGAAGGCAAGGATATCAGGGTTGTATACTCTCCGCTTGATAGTGTGAAAATTGCGGAAGAAAATCCCGATAAAGAAGTCATCTTTTTAGGAATAGGTTTTGAAACGACGATTCCGATTCTCGCTCTGGCCATTCGCGAGGCAGAGCTGAAAAAGCTGAAGAATTACTCCATGTGGATGACAACTAAGCTAGTAGAACCTGTATTGAGAGCGCTCCTTGATTCTGGTGATGTGAAATTGGACGGGTTTCTTTTGCCTGGGCATGTTTCCGTCGTTTTAGGAAAGCAGAACTACAGTTATTTATCCGAAGAGTATAATATTTCAGGCGTGATTACTGGATTTGAACCTGTTCAATTACTCAGCGGCATCTATAAATTGCTGCAGCTTTTGCTGGAGAAAAAGACTGATATCCTGAATGATTACACCTATTTGGTAAAAGATCATGGCAATCCTGCAGCTCAGCGTTTAATGGAGAAGTATTTTGAACCCTTTGATGAAATATGGCGGGGGATGAGCGCGATACCAAAAAGCGGATTAGTGCTTAAAGAAAAATATGCCCAATTTGATGCGAAAAAGAAATTTACGGTTTCAACAGGGGAACCAAGAAAAACAAAATGCCGCTGCGGTGAAATCATTCGGGGATTAATCACACCGGAAGAGTGCGTGCTTTTTGGGAAAAGCTGCTCCCCATCCAATCCAATTGGACCTTGCATGGTATCTGCAGAAGGAACCTGCGCTGCTCATTACCAATACATGAGGGAGGAATAGACATGGTTCAGCGAATCAGTTTGGCTCACGGAGAAGGCGGGGAACTGACTCATCACCTCATACAAGATGTATTTATTCAATCATTCGGCCATTCAGAGCAAACACAGCTTGATTCTGCTGTTCTTGCCTTTCCCTCGCAAACAATCGCAGTCACAACGGATAGCTTCGTAGTAAATCCCCTATTTTTTCCCGGAGGAAACATAGGGAGGTTAGCCGTAACAGGAACAGTGAACGACTTAGCTGTTTCAGGGGCAATACCTCTTTTTATGACAGCGGGTTTTATTATTGAAGAAGGCTTTCCTCTCAATGACTTAAAAGAGATTGTAAAGAGTATGGCAGCAGAAGCTCTAAAAGCCGGAGTGAAAATTGTTGCAGGCGATACAAAAGTAGTTGAAAAGGGAAGTGCAGATGGTTTATTCATAAATACAGCTGGAATCGGGGAGATACGGGATCATCGGCTAAAATCTAAAGAAATCCGTGAGGGAGATTGTGTGATCATCAATGGAACCATTGGGGATCACGGGATCGCTATACTCAGTGCACGCCAAGAACTTGGGTTGTTGACAGACGTGAAAAGTGATTGTACCTCGTTAAACCAGCTTATTCATGAACTCATGAAGGAAATCGACGGCATTCGGATCATGCGGGATCCTACCCGCGGCGGATTGGCGACAACTCTAGTAGAACTGTGTGAAGACTTTCACTTTACTGTTGAGTTAGATGAAATCGCAGTTCCGATTCGTAAAGATGTTAGAGGTGCATGTGATATTTTGGGCTTTGATCCTCTTTATCTGGCAAATGAGGGAAAAGTCGTGATAATAGTTGATGAAAATCAGAAGCAAAAAGTACTGAGAATTTTAAAGAACCATGAATATGGTCAAAATGCATGTGTGATTGGCCAGGTCACATCCTGTCAGAATCAAGGCGGTAAACTACTCCTGAAAACCCCTATAGGCACAACAAGACGCCTGCATCGGCTCGCGGGCATGATTTTACCTAGAATATGTTAGGGAAGCTGAATCATATGCATTAGAGAGGATGAAAATGTGCCTTAAGGAGAGAACATCATGCAAAACACCGAACTGCTCAGAATGCAGCTGAATGACCTTATTGCTCAGGCGCGTTATGACATCTATACCATGTCGAACTTGCGGAATCCAACAGCGAATCAGCAACATCTTCAGCGATTATGGAATACACTTTCAATGATTTCCTTCCACAGTAACCAGATGGCAAATCAATGTATGACGAATAATCGCTTTCTAATGTCAAATCAGGCACCTTACCCTAATCCATCCATCTCAAAATCACGGCAGCGTACTTTTACAATTGAAGAATTAGCAGTCAATGACGGGAAAAACGGCAAGCCTGCCTATGTCGCCGTTAATGGCACCGTTTATGATGTCACGAACAACAGAGCATGGGCAGCTGCCACTCACTTTGCTTTAACTGCAGGTAAAGAATATTCAGCAGAATTTGCCTCTTGTCATGCCGGGCAAGAAGCAATATTAAGCACGCTTCCAGCCGTGGGGAGGTTATCATCATGAAACAGCACATATTGCCGCCGGAGCCATTAACGAACGAAGCCATAGCCGCAAGATTAACCAATACAGCAATGAATAGCATCAATAAGGGGTTAATCAAGAAGAAAAATCTAGTTTATTTAGAGCTGAATGGGTGTTCGGGGAATATTATTTCGCTGCTGAACGGACAAAATCCAGATTTTGAGTATACCTTAAATTCAATGGTTAACCTTCGCTATAGTAATAGTTTAATGGCATCAG
This sequence comes from Metabacillus dongyingensis, assembly GCF_019933155.2. NCBI lineage: Bacteria > Bacillati > Bacillota > Bacilli > Caryophanales > Bacillaceae > Metabacillus > Metabacillus dongyingensis. The sequence continues at coordinate 1,444,584 of NZ_CP082944.1, forward strand.
AAGGAGAGCGGGCTATTGAGAAAATGATGAAGGCTCTGGATGAGGGAGACTATATCCTTGCCGTTGAAGGCGCTGTCGCTTTAAAAAACAAGGGCTTATACAATATCATCGGAAGCTGGCAGGGAAAACCGCTCACAGGTCTTCAGGCAGCAACAATGCTTGGAGCGAAGGCATCACATATTTTAGCAGTCGGCGCATGCGCCACACACGGCGGAGTCTCTTCTGCTAAACCAAATCCATCTGAATCTGTCGGTCTTCAAACCGTCCTTCCTGATGAAAAAATGATCAAACTGCCGGGTTGCCCCGTTCATCCAGACTGGTTTTTGGGGACATTAGCTCATCTCCTTTTATACGGCGAACCTGATACAGATAAGCTAGGTCGTCCGCTGATGTTTTACAGCACGCTTATCCATGACCGCTGCCCAAGACGGCCATTTTTTGACCGCGGTATTTTCGCAGAAAAATTAGGGGATAAAACATGTCTTTTTAAGCTCGGATGCAGAGGACCTGTAACAAGGGTAGATTGTCCAACGAGACAATGGAACGGACACGTGAACTGGCCGATCGGAGATAACACGCCATGCATAGGCTGTGCACAGTTTGGGTTTCCGGATGCAATGGCTCCATTCATAAGCTTTGACACGACAAGGGTGGTGGATGATGAGTAAAAGAATTGTTATTAATCCTTTGACGCGAATAAGCGGTTTTATGGAAATTGATGTTCTCGTGGAAAATAATAAAGTGGCAGATGCCAAAACAAAAGGGAATTTATTTCGGGGATTTGAGCAAATGTTAGTAGGGAGAAATCCGTTTGATGCGGTTTATTTCACACAGCGAATATGCGGAATTTGCTCAGCAGCACATTCGATGGCCTCATCATTGGCATTAGAAGATGCACTAAACATAGAACCGATGGAACAAGGAAGGTATCTTAGAGATATCATTCATTGCTGTGAGTTTCTGCAGAATCACATTCGCCATTTTTATCAATATACGGTTCCGGATTATGTGAAAATTGAACAAAATTCTCTTTTTCTATCAGACCATGGCGATTTTAGACTGCCCAAAGCAATAAATGACAGGATTTCAAACCATTACTTCGATTCACTCGCGATAAGCCGGTCAGCACATCAAATGCTGGCGGTATTAGGGGGGAAGGCTCCTCATAATCATGGCGTATTTATTGGAGGTATTACGGCGCAGGCAACAGCAGAAAAAGTCGTTCATATTGATTCCATTCTTGAGGAGATCATCTTATTTATAGATGAAAAAATGATACCTGATGTATATGAGATTGCCAGGTATTATCCGGAGTACTTCCGATTAGGCGGAGGATACGGCAATCTTTTGACCTATGGTGCCTTTAATGATTATAAAGAGCTGGGAACGTTATATGTCAATCCTCTGGTATCTGTTCTCGGCACTGTAGAAGCTTTTAATGAGAACAAAATCACGGAAAAAATTGATTACTCCTATTACACAGCAAAAGAAAGCACATACGGGCCTGATGCAGAGGTGCCTGAGCCTGACATGGATAAAGAGAAAGCATACTCCTGGGTAAAAGCGCCAAGGTACAATAATCTTCCCTTTGAAGTTGGCCCGCTGGCGAGATTAATCTTAAGCGGTTCATACAGCAATGGAATTTCAGCCATGGATCGGACAATTGCCAGAGCACTTGAAGCGAAAAAAATAACAGAAATTATGAAAATATTATTAAAAGAGCTTATCCCGGATGTAGATGTTCAAAAAAAATATGAGCTTCCGCAAACTGCATCAGGAAGAGGGCTTGTCGATACAACAAGAGGCGCTTTAGGGCATTGGCTTAAAATAGATGATAAAAAATTATCATACTATCAAATTATCACCCCATCAACATGGGATTTTTCCACCAGAGATGAAAAGGGATACAGAGGCGTTGCAGAAGAAGCGTTAATCGGCACACCAATTGAGAATCTTGATAATCCAGCTGAGATTGGAAGAATCCTTCGTTCCTTTGATCCATGTATGTCTTGTGCGACACATGTATACATTCCTGGAAAACAAGTTAAAACCATTAAGGTGTTTTAATGGAAAAAATCATCGTATTGGGGATTGGAAATCAATTAATGATGGACGATGGAGCTGGAATCTATCTTACAGAAGAGCTGGCGAAGCTTGATCATTATCCAAGCATCGATTATAGAATAGGTGAATCAGATATTGATTATTGTATCGAAGTGATTGACGGAGCATCGTTTGTGATAATTCTCGATGCTGTATCCTCCGGCAAACAAGCCGGACAATTATCAATCTATCCTCTGGCAGCATTACATGAACACCGGACACTTGATATCTCTCCGCACAACCTTCATTTATTTGAAGTGCTGTATCAGCAAAGAAAAACGATAAAGGGATTTCTAATAGGTGTGGAACCTTATCAAATTGATTTTCATATAGGTCTGAGCGACATGCTTACAGAAAAATGGGATGAGATTTTAGAGGAGACAAGGAAGGCGATCCGGGAATTAATAAAGGAAAAAGAGGAAGTGTAAAACGTCACTGGATTAATGGAAGGCGGGCTTACGCCTAGCTATGGATTAATTATAAGTGTCTGCAGCGGATTAACGATTCCGGTGAATGTGATGATTCGCGCATCAAAGGGGTTGATATTACCTTTCACCGCGCGTTTGACGAGGTCGATTATCAGGTCACTGCTTTAGGTATTCTTCAAAAGTACCCTGCCATATCTAGAGTACTCACATCTGGCAGCAAAGATAAAGCTACAGAAGCAATAGAAGAGCTGAGTCAGCTAGCAGATCTATCAGCCGGAACGGGTCTTTCAATTATGGCAGGATCAGGGTTAACCCCTCAAAACTTACCTGCATTCTTAGAAAAAGTGAACGTGAGAGAAGTTCACTTTGGTTCGGGAATCCGTTATGAATCGAATTATAGTAATCCTATCGATCTCATTCAAATAAAAGCGATCAGGAAAATCGTAGAATAGAACTGCAATTAAAAAAAGCTCCAAGCATTAATGCCTGGAGCTTTTTTGTTCGTTTATAATATCTTTTTCATTGGGATAATGGTTTTGGCTTGCTTTGGCTGTTTTTTGATGGGTCTATTTGTAAAGTTTGTAGCGAGAATTAGTAATTCTTGAAAAAATCTATTTTACTTAATTTCAATTGCCGAAGCCTTGTTGTTCCAATCCGAAGCCATATTAGCTGTTTTGCCATACCAATCGGAATGTCTAAAAAGCATTCCTCTGCCGTAGCCTTGAGATGAAGTATGCTCCCACAGAGTCGTTGAATAACTTGAAGAAGGTGAAGCTGTGCTTAAGGAGTGAAGAAGAAAAACATGGAACTATTTTAGTTAACTTTTCTTCGGGTGACAGGGGAAACATGGTACCTGGGAAAGCCGCTGCTGTAATTAAAACGAAACAACCTGAGGAACTTGTGAATCGTTTTAAAACATATTGTACGGAACAGGAGCTGCATGGAGAGGTCAGCAAGTCTGATGAAACGATTACTTTAACCCTTTACGGTAAAACCGTGCATGGAATGGAACCGCAAAATGGATTGAATGCTGGACTGGAGTGCCTGCATTTCTTAAACTCATTAAGCTTTGCGGGTAGTGACCAATCATTTATCACATTTGCCGAAAACAGCCTATATAGTGATCCTTTTGGGGAAAAGTTGGGAATCCAATACAGTGAAGATGTGCTCGGACCTTTAACGGTTAATGCCGGCATTTTTAATTATAATCATACAGCTGGTGGCTCAATTCAGTTGAACATTCGATTCCCATTAAATAAAGATTACCAACATACCATTGAAATGATCACGAAAAAAGCTGAGACCTGCCATTTTACAATCGCTGATGCGCAACAATTCTCTCCACATTATATCCCTGCCGATCATCCAATGATTAAAACACTACAATCGGCTTATCAATCGATTACAGGGGATGAACCCACACTTTTAACATCGGGCGGGGGAACATATGCAGCGTTAATGAAAAATGCAGTGGCTTACGGTGCGCTTTTCCCTGGTAAGGTAGACAGCTCTCACCAAAATGATGAATTTATAGAAATCGATGATTTAATCAAAGCGACAGCTATCTATGCCAAAGCATTATATGAATTAAGCCACTTATAAAATCAAAGGCCAGGTTTGTAGTTTAGTCAACAGGTCAACCAGAAAAATAAAAAGTACCCTATAGAGTAGACACTTAAAAAGGTCTGCCCTATAGGGTACTTTATTTGTCATGATGAAGGAATAAAAACTGGATGAGCCGAATAAGTCATAGTAATCATGGTTTTGTTGTATTCTCAGAATAAAAGAATGGAGTATTTCATTGAGAATATTTTTTCGTTATATGGCCGACAGTCGAAAATGAAAGTTATTTTATGCGTATGAATGGCTTTTTTGAAATTGATTGAGGATTATTGTTATCGTCACCCGGAAATTTCGGATTACCCTGCCATGTTGGAGAGGATTAGAAGCTGTAGAGAAAGGTATGTCCAATATGGAAGGGACCACTTGGTTTTTACCTTTTTAGGACCGATTAATTTATAATATAGTCAGATTTTTTCGTGTCTTTTAACTTTGAAAGATTACACTAAACAGTGAGGAGATTGGTTGTATGCAAGTTGTAACCAAAATGTTTTTAGAACAACTCGACATGCATTGTCATGAGAATGATTGGTTTGCATCCATGGATCAGGCGCTTCATGGAGTCATCGCAGCTGAGGCTGCATGGACAAGTTCGGGAATCAGCAATTCGATTTGGCAGATTGTCAACCATTTGATATTTTGGAATGAAGACGTAATCCATCGAATTAAGGGCACGGAGAATCCGCATAAGGCAGAAGACAATGAAGAAACCTTTGGAAATCCGGGGGATCCAGAAGACGAAATTGTGTGGGCTCAGACAGTGCAGCGCCTTAATGAAGTCATGAATGAATTAAAAACGGTCATTGCGGACCTTGACGATGAAAAGTTAAAAGCCCCGTATGCAGCTAACAGGTACTCTATTGAGCGTTTACTCAGCAATATCATGATGCACGATACGTATCATCTCGGTCAAATTGTTCTGTTGCGAAAGTTGCAATCCTCTTGGGGTGGCGTTGATTGGTCCTAAAGCACCATAATTCAGCGACATTCCTCGCCCAGCCGTAGAAGCAATATTGACGGTGTGAAGCCCTTTTCATTCTCTCTGGTGAAGCGGTTGATTTTATGGCTAAACGGGTGTGTTAGTCAAATAAATTAGAACGTATTGCAGAGCGATCTTTCGCATATTTCATTGTTCAACAGTCGGGCGCTTTTCTTAAATAAGAAGGCGTCTTTTGCATGTACAACACATTTAGGAAATGAGTTTAATGAGGTGTAAAAAAAGATTGTGAAGTCCTGTACTTAAAGTAAAGGGGCTTTAGTTTAACAAGCAAAAGGCAATAATCTCATCTTGATATTCCACAATCGGGCGCAATACACAAATAGTGAATCGTGTCCTTTATTCAACAATGGGGGCGATTGCAGCAGAGAGTGATTGCAGCAGAGAGTGATTGCTCTTTTCCTTATTGAAGATTTGTCCAGTTTAATGGAATAAAGACAAGAATAATTTCTTTAATTCAAATAGTTGGCGTTTTAGGTTTTGTTTTTGGTATTTTGCAATTTGAAATGGGGTACTGGTGTATTCTTTATTTCGCTTAATAAAGAAAAAGTTAAAAGCTTTGGAATGTTAACAGGGCTGATATCTATTTTCTATTCGTTTTACTATTTATTTGTTCAAACCAATCTTATTTTAAAAGAGTTTTTTTATTCAATTAAAGGGGGCTTATCCGGAATAAGATAAGTCCTCTTTTTATGCAGTTTTTTGTTGTTAATACGACCTCAATTTGAAATAATTGGTATTAAGATATTGGGCTGGATTCCTATAGCAAAAAATAGAGTTGGTGGGTGTGAATGTGAACAAGTTTATTGATGATTTGTCTGGTGCAATCTATGATTTCATTAAGTTTATTTTCAAAAGTATATGTTACCTTTTAGCTGGAATGTTAATTGTCGGAGTACCGCTTTATGCAATCGCATTTGCTTTTAGGTTATTCCATTAAAGGGGGCTTTAATGGAATAACCTATTAACTCAGATCAATAAAGAACTGAGTTTTATTATGCAAAAAAGCACCGCTAAAAGCGGTGCGAATTAGCGTGCTAATTCTAATGCTATTCACGGTGCTAAATACCGTGTATTTTTAGGTTTTCCTTCCAAAAACGGAACCCCTTAATATTTGATCAGAGGTGTTTTTGCAGAGATTTTGCTGATTTTCTAAGTGCCAGCTTTGGCTCCATCAGCTGAGTAAGATTGATAGAATCTGGGTGTTCAATTAGAGAAAGTAATGATGTGACCATTTTCTCAGCTAATTGTTCGATCGGGACACCAACACTTGTAAGCTCTGTTTCAAGGCTTGCCATCTGCGGAATATTATCATAGGAGATAACAGAAAGGTCTTCAGGAATTCTGATTTTCAGTTCTTTGGCAGCACGCAGAACCCCGATGCTGATATCATAGCTTCCGCTGATCAGGGCTGTTGGCTTGCTTGTTTTAAGCAATTCTTTTGCTGCAAGATACCCATCATACCAGCTCAGTCCTTTAGTATTGCCGATGCTATTTTCATGAACAGTCAGACCGGCATTTTCCATAGCTTCATAGAACCCATTCAGCTTCTCAGTTTGCCGCTTATCTCCGGGAGTGGCATCCCCAATATAGGAAAGACTCGTATGTCCCAATTCTATCAAGTGGCTGACTGCCAGGTGAATGGCTTTTTTATGATTTACGTCAATGATCGGGTAAACATGATCCCCTGATACACCGTATGAAAGGATCGGGATAGAAGAGAAGACATCTGAATGGAGCATGGTTTCTCTGCCTTCTTCAAAAATCATGACACCGTCCACTTGGAATCCTATGAACATCCCAATGGCCTTGTCTGCTTCATCCACTGAGAGAATCATAAAATAATTTTCAGCTGTTACAAGTTCATTTATCTTTGAAACAAGGGCTGTTAGGGCAATCCGGTCAATTGCAGGCCACACAAGCCCAATCGTTCTGCTTTTTTTAGAGACAAGGTTTTTAGCGGCAAAGTTAGGCGTATATCCGAGCATATTTGCTGTTTCAAGGACTTTTTTCTTCGTTTCAGGCTTAACAAGCGGGCTGTTATTAAGCGCCTTTGAGACAGTTGAATAACTGACTCCAGACTCCCTTGCGATATCTTTAATCGTCACACTCATTTTAAATCCTCCAAAAGGAATTGTTGAAAATTTTCGGAATACATATTATACTGAAAAATAACAACGTTGTTACTTGTAGTATAGTATAAAAAGCTGAAGAATAACATGCTTTTTGATGAAAAATAACAACGTTGTTATTTTGCGAATAAAAATAACAACGTTGTTAATTAAGACTCTTCTCGTAAACTTTGTTGCTTTAAATGTAGATATTTAAAACCATGAGTGGATTGTAGCGGAAGGAACTTGCTCCTGTGGGAAAATAGAGGGAAATGGGAGACCCCACAGGCAAAGCCGAGGAGGCTCCCAGCCGGAGCGCGGAAAGCAAGTTCCTGGAGCGGAAAGGGAACGGACAACATTGTATCATCAAAAACAACATTCTAAGCGAAACAGCCTTAATTAAAAATGTAACCGTTAACAAAGGGGCAGTATAATTTCAGGAGGGATGGCATTTGAAAAAATGGATGGCATTTATGATGATCTGCCTGCTTGCAGCTGGCGTATTGTCTGCATGCAGCACACAGGCATCAAGTCATGGATCGATCACGATGAGGCTCGCACATAACCAAAGCGAAACGCACCCTGTGCATAAATCGCTGACTGAGTTTGCGAGATAGCATGATGACACGACATTTGAAGAAAACGATGATTTTATGCTCGGAGATAACCTGTTAGTCGCATCTGTTGTAGAAAAAGGGAAAAAACAGCGGGACGTCTATTTGCCGCAGCACGACGGAGGCTGGTATGACTTCCATGAAGGAACATGGTTTGAAGGCGGACAGACGGTTACCATTCCCGCACCTCTTCATTATGTTCCCCTGCTTGTAAAAGGAGGAAGCATCCTTCCTGTTAATCTGGCGGACGTTTCATTTGCTGATAAACATAAAGATGAAAGAGGGTTTCTGTTATTCCCTGAAAAGGGCAGCAGTGAATCCGTGTACAGATTATATGAAGATGACGGCGTGACAGCACAATACAAAGAAGACTTCGCTTATGTGGCTGTCAAAATGAATACAACAGAAACAGAGATTCATATAAACGCTGAAATAGAGGGGAATTTCACTCTTCCATATGACACAGCAGCATTTATTTTGCCGCAGGGTGAAAAAAGAAAGCTGATTATAGACAGTGCAGAGTATAAAAGCGGAGATCAAATCTATTTGAAACAGGAGGAAATCTGAAGTGAAAAAATTTATGGATGACGATTTTCTATTAGATTACGAAAGCTCTAGGATTCTCTACCATGAATATGCAAAAGAAATGCCGATCTATGATTACCACTGTCATTTGAGTCCTGAAGAAATTGCGGAAAACAAGCAATTCCGAAACTTGACAGAAATCTGGCTGAACGGCGATCACTACAAATGGAGAGCCATGCGTGCAAACGGCATCAGCGAAGATCTGATTACAGGCAATGCAAGCGATAAGGAAAAGTTTGATGCATGGGCAAAAACAATGCCATCCTGTATAGGCAATCCCCTTTATCATTGGACTCACTTGGAGCTGAAGCGGTATTTCAACATCGATTTGCCGCTGAGTGAAAAAACAGGAGACGAAATCTGGGAGAGCTGCAATCATCTGCTTCAGCAGAAGGATTTTTCTGCTCAGTCCATCATTAAAAAATCAAACGTTCATGTGATTTGCACAACAGATGATCCGGCAGATTCACTAGCCTATCATAAGGAAATTCGGGCAAATGAAAGGATAGAGACAGCTGTTCTGCCAGCTTTTCGTCCTGATAAAGGCATAGAAATTACGCAGCAAGGTTTTCTTCGTTACATAGAGAAGCTGTCTAAAGCAGCAAATATCGAAATCAAAGGCTACCAAGATTTATTAAAGGCTTTTGAAAATAGGGTCGATTATTTCGACGAAGCAGGGTGCAGAGTGTCAGACCATGGTTTTGACCATCTTTTCTATGAAGAAGCAGCACTGGAAGAAGTTTCAGCGATATTTGATAAGGCCATTCAAGGTCAATCCATCACCTTATCTGAAGAAAATAAATATAAGACATATACACTTCTTCATCTCGGAAAATTGTATCATTCTCATGGCTGGGCAATGCAGCTTCACATTGGGGCGATCCGCAATAACAATTCAAAAATGTTTGAGAAAATAGGTCCTGATGCTGGGTTTGATTCCATGAACGATTTTGAACTGGCAAAGCCGCTGAATCAGTTTCTGAGTCGTCTTGACAGAGAGAATGAGCTGCCAAAGACCATTCTCTATAATTTGAATCCTGCTCATAATCCGATCATCGCTTCAGCCGTCGGCAATTTTCAAAATGAAGAAGCAAGAGGGAAGCTTCAATTTGGCACAGGCTGGTGGTTTAACGATCAAAAAGACGGGATGATCCGCCAGATGACAGACCTTGCAAGTATAGGACTGATCAGCAATTTTGTAGGCATGGTGACGGATTCCCGCAGTTTCCTGTCTTATACAAGACATGAATACTTCCGCAGAATTCTATGTAACTTAATCGGCGGCTGGGTTCACAAAGGCGAAGCACCAGATGATTATGAACTGCTCGGTCAAATGGTGCAGGATATTTGCTATAACAATGCGAAAACATATTTTGAGATTACCAGATAATCAGATGGAGGGAAAACGCTTATGCAAATGACATTTCGCTGGTATGGGGACAATGATCCTGTTACCTTACAAAAGATCCGCCAGATTCCGGGCATGACTGGAATTGTATCCGCTATTTACGATATCCCTGTCGGGGATGCCTGGCCTTACGACAAAATTATTGAGCTCAAAAAGAAGGTTGAAGAGAGCGGCTTAAGCCTAAGTGTAATAGAGAGCGTTCCTGTTCATGAGGATATAAAGCTCGGCCTTCCTTCCAGAGATCGATATATAGAAAACTACAAAACTACGATTCGAAATTTATCCAGGGCTGGAATTAAAATTGTATGTTATAACTTTATGCCTGTCTTTGACTGGACTCGTTCATCACTTGACTATGAATTAGAAGATGGCTCAACTGCTCTTATTTATGAAGAAGAAAAAGTAAAGCAAATGAATCCGATAAACGGAGACTTAAAGCTGCCGGGATGGGACACAAGCTATGAACCGGAGCAATTAAAAAACCTGCTGAACCAATATCAGAATGTATCGGAAGAGAAATTGTGGGCGAATCTCTCGTATTTTATTAAAGAAATCATTCCGGTTGCTGAGGAAGAAGAAGTCAAAATGGCCATTCATCCGGATGATCCGCCATGGTCAATCTTCGGACTGCCGAGAATTATTAACAGTAAAGAGAACTTAGACAGATTCGTCAATCTTTATGAAAGTCCATATAACGGACTTTGTTTATGCAGCGGTTCTCTCGGTGCAAATCCAGATCATGATTTCCCTGAATTTGTCCGTTATTTTGGCAGCAAAGGGAAGATCAATTTCATTCACTTAAGAAACATTAAATGGACAGGTGAAAAATCCTTTCAGGAATCTGCCCATCTTTCAACGGACGGTTCATTGGATATGTATGAAATTGTCCGTGCCTTAAGAGAAGTTGATTTTTCAGGACCGGCAAGACCGGATCATGGCAGAATGATCTGGGGAGAAACAGGAAAACCGGGTTATGGTTTGTATGACCGCGCACTTGGTGCTGCCTATCTAAATGGTTTGTGGGAAGCTGCAACAAAAGAAAAAAACAGACAAGGCGAAACGGGGAAGAAATATGAAGATTCCTTTTCAAATTGATTTAGAGGGAAAAGTGGCTGTCATTACTGGTGGAAGCGGTGTTCTGTGCAGCCAATTTGCCAAAGCTCTAGCAGCATGCGGAGCAAAAACGGCAGTCATAAGCAGACGCCAGGAATCTGTGGAACGCGTTGCCGAAGAAATTCGTGCAGATGGCGGGACGGCTATAGCACTATCTGCTGATGTGCTTGATAAAACAAGTCTTGAGCGGGCAAAAGCAGAAGTGAATGAAAAGCTTGGCCCCTGCAGCATTCTAATAAATGGTGCAGGGGGAAATCACCCTAAAGGGAATACGGATAAAGAATACTATTTCCATGAGGATTTGAAAAACTCAGAAATCAATACGTTTTTTGATTTGGATTCAGAAGGGGTCCGTTCAGTCTTTGATTTGAACTTTCTCGGAACCCTGCAGGCCACTCAAGTATTTGGCAGAGATATGGGGGAAGGTGATGTGATCATTAATGTCTCATCAATGAATGCCTATACCCCACTGACAAAAATTCCAGCTTACAGCGGGGCAAAAGCGGCAGTCAGCAACTTTACTCAATGGCTGGCTGTGCATATGTCAAAGGCAGGCATACGCGTTAATGCCATTGCACCGGGCTTCTTTTTAACGGAGCAAAATCGAAATTTATTAACGAATACAGACGGCAGCTACACAGATCGGGCTAAAAAGATTCTTAACCAGACACCGCTCGAGAGATTTGGAGATCCTGAGGATTTGAATGGAACGCTGCTTTGGCTTGTCAGCAATGAAGCATCCCGATTTGTGACTGGAACGGTGATTCCGGTCGATGGCGGATTTTCAGCTTATTCAGGAGTTTGATGACAGCTGACTTTTCGTTTGGTGGATAAATTTGAGTGAAAACGAACCTTCCTTGAGAGGGTTCGTTTTTATTTTGAAGGAAAGTCATTCTAAAGAATAGAACTACCTCAGGGAACACGGTTTAGATGACTGTTTTTCCTTATTTATTGCGGTAAAGGTGAAGGAAAATAGCATAATACGAGATAATCCAGAGACTTTGAAACTTTATTCCGAGACTTTTAAAGATAATTCCAAGACTTTTCAAATTAATTCCGGGACTTTTCAAATTAATTCCGTACAAATGTGAACTCGAACGAAGTCGTTTAGCGAGCGAGCACACCAAGAAAGTAAATGCCTCATTATAGAAAGTAATTCAGTTAAACCGGACAGTAAATGGATAGTTTCGGACAGTATAACTATAAAAATGGAAAGAATTTTTAAAATAATCATAATAAACATTGTTGGATCGTAATTTCTTAGTTAAAATCAGCTAAAACGGTCAGGAGGAAATCAATGATTACCTATCCTATCTTAAAAAATGAAGCAACAATCGGAGTAACGGCACCCTCATCAGGGGTTCCGTCAGAATTGCACGATATTCTTACCCAAGCCTGCACCCGCATGGAATCTAGGGGGTACAAAGTGATCTGCGGAAAAACACCGTGGACGCAGGAAAAAGCAAAATCAGCTCATTTTAGAACTCGGGCAGAAGAATTTAACCGTATGATGCAGGACGAAGAAATTGATCTGATTATCCCTCCCTGGGGCGGCGAGCTTTTGATTGAGATTCTTGAACTTATAAACTATGACTCAATCAAGCAGAAATGGGTGCTGGGCTATTCCGATATCAGTCCGCTTCTGCTTGCCATCACGCTAAAGACCGGAATGGCCACTGCTCATGGAACCAATCTTGTGGATTTAAGAGGCGAGAAATCCGATCCTGCAACAGCAATGTGGGAGAACGTTCTTAAGACAAAAAGCGGGGAATCGATTCTTCAATTCTCTTCCTGCCATTACCAGAATGAGTGGCAGCACAACAATCCGACTCCGCACATTTTTCATTTAACTCAACCAACAGAATGGAAGACCTTGTCCAATCGGTCAGAAAAAGCAGAAGGCCGATTGCTCGGAGGATGTATTGATTTGATTAGCCATTTAGCCGGAACGCCATTTGGCGATATCAAAACGTTCAGCGAACAGTACATTCCAAACGAACCCATTCTCTGGTATTTTGAAAACTGTGAGCAGACAGCAACCGATTTGCGCAGATCCCTTGTTCAGCTGAGGCTGGCAGGATGGTTTGAAAACTGTTCGGGAATTTTGTTCGGAAGAAGTGCCGCAAATCATCCTGTCGATGATTATACAGTGTTGGATGTATACAATGATCTTGCTGAGGAACTGGACGTTCCAATCATATATGACATCGATTGCGGCCATCAGCCTCCGCAAATCACGTTAATTAATGGAGCTTACGCTGAAGTTAATGTGGATAATGGAAGGGGTTCAATCCTTCAAAGGTTTCAGTAATCGTCTAAAAGTGAAAAGAAGAGCTGCAATCATGCAGTTCTTCTTTTTAAGTATTTGCCAAGCAGGATAACGACTTCAGGAATCTCCCATTCGATTCAAAAGTTCATAGGGACGCACCTTGAATGCTTCATAGGGGATGTATCTCCCAGACATCGCATCCTTTACCCTAGGCTGATATTTTGCACGAGTAACAAAGTTTTCTATATTAGAAGAGTCCAGCTTATGAAACCCTGCTTCTTTTGTTTCATCAGAAGGCATTACTTTACCGCCTTTGTACGAGCCAATAAAAACAATTGTAATGGTAGTTCCATTTGAATAAACACCGGAAACACCATGGAGTTTAACCTCAATACCTGTTTCTTCAAGGATCTCTCTGCACAGAGCTGTATCTAGTGTTTCCCCTTCATCAACTGCTCCGCCCGGAAGTTCCCATGTATCCGTTCTCCAAAAAGTATTTACGAGCAGAACTTCACCTTCTTTATTCGTAATATAGCCGGATACAGTAACGGTGTGTCTGGGAAAATGATAGTTTCCCGCAGGGTTAAGAAAATCTTGTTCACTTGATGTGAAAAGTGTACCAAATGTCTTTAATTTTTCTGCCGCCAGCTTATGCATCTTATCTTTTTTTACACGTTCTTCAATTTTTATATATTCTTCATAACTATCATACTCCCATATAGCGACAATTTCGTCTTTCGTTTCATTTATCCAGCGGCCGGTCAATCTCGCTCCATTTTTGAGTTGATTCGGCAAAAGGAAATCATGGAAAAATTGATTAAATAATTTCGCTTTTTCAGGCAGAATTTTATAGGTCTTTCTTCTGTAGATCAATTTTAATCACTCCCGTCACATCCAGGCTATATTTCGATAACTGTTTTGGAAAATCCTTTAAATCATGCAGGGTAAGCTAGTAAATAATCATTTCAAACTGTACTTCTATCCATGTCAAAATGGGGTGAAATATCATTTACTATATAAGAATTGTGTTGTAATTTGACAAAAATCAGCAGAGGAAGTGAAGAAAGTGGCTTCTATTAAATGCAATGAAATAAAAAAGAAAGCAAAGAAAATTAGTGTAATAAAGTATGAGGATATGGATGTAGAAGTTGAAAATAAATCGGGTCTGGAAATGATCGGAAAAGGGAGACAGGGAGCTGTTTTCAAAATCAATAATCAGTTCTGCATGAAAATTTATGGTGAAATAGAGGATTGTGAACGTGAATATTATGCTCTTTCATTAGGAAAGAACACTCAGCTATTTCCAAAAGTTCATTGCAAAGGGAGAAACTATGTTGTCATGGATATGGTATATGGTGTAGATCTGCGTGAATATCTTCAGGTGAATCCTTTAACGAAGGAGCTCTCTTATAAGCTGATTGAAATGCTTATGGTTTTTAAAGAAATTGGATATGAGCGGATTGATCATCATAAGAGGCAAATCTACCTTCAGCATGATGGATCGCTAAAAGTAATTGATGTAGGAAGAACTGTGTGGAGGAATCGGACATACCCCTATCCCCGAAAACTTTTAATGAGCCTTGGAGAGGATTATAAAGCTGTGTTTCTCTCACATGTAAAGGAAGCAGCACCAGAACTTTATAACGAGTGGCAGCACTATATGCAGATGGAGGAAGTATCCAGGCAGCTTTACGATAAAATTTCTTCCGAAAAGAACACAGACTCAAAATCTCTGCGTAAAAAAACAAAAAAATTGCTTACGACAAACGACACCGAAAAACATTACGCACAGCTTGAAAATCTTGTCCGTAAAGTAGTAAAAGAAGAGAAAAATAGAGAATTAGAAAAGCAAAATGAAATGAAGACTCTTAAAGAAAAAGGCAAAAAATAAAATCAGAGAGAGGAGAGAACCTGATGAAGATCTTAGTTATTTGGCGTCTGCTGACGGTCGGCGGTGTAAATGCAGGCTGGAGAAATCGGGCGATCTACTTTAAAAAATATGGGATAACCACTGATTTTCTTTATAGTAAGGACTTGGGCGGAATGCACATGATACAAGATATAGCAACGGTGTATTTAACTAATGACAAAAAGAAAATAAAAAGGATTTTAACCGAAAATCATTACGATGTCATTATTGTTGTTGATACAAGTAAAGCATACCAGTGGCTTGAAGACGCAAATTACAGCGGTCCAATCGTAGTGGAAGCACGAACACCGGAAATTGTAAAATTGCACCGTAATCTAAAAGGCGTTGAAAAAATTAAACCTTATACCTTTGTTGTCCCATCTGAATATCAAAAGCGGGTTTTATCCATTCTGATCAATCAGGAAATCCCAATTGAAGTGATTCACAATGGAATCGATCCTTCTCTTTTTCGCCCAATTGAAATAACAAGTAAAAGTGATCCATTACTTCCCCCGGACAAAAAAATAGTTGCCTATATTGGAAGATTGGATGTAAGAAAAAATTGGAGGCTCATGCTTAAAATTGCCAAAGTAGTCAGCAAAGAAAGGGAGGATATTCAATTTTGGGTTATCGGCGGGGCAAAGAGTGTGGAACGTGATTTGTTCGAAGCTGAATGGAAAAGGCTGGATCTTACAGACATTGTAAAATGGTATCCTGTCATTCCTTATCATGAAATGCCTGAAATCTATTCAAAGATTAGGCAATCTGGCGGCTGCACTCTTGCGACTACTCTTGCAGAGTCATTTGGAAACACATTTATCGAAGCAATGGCTTGTGGAGTTCCAGTAGTGGCTCCTAACGTTTCTTCCATACCTGAAATCGTCGAACATGGGAAGACAGGCTACTTATTTCGCGAAAATCATGTCAGAGGTGCAGTAGAGCAAATCTATAAAATAGTCGATCACCCTGAAAACTATCAAACGCTTTCAACTCTTTCCACTGAACGTGTTGAAAACATGTTTCAGCTTTCACACTGTGCTGAAAGATATATTGAGATTCTAAAGGAAGTAACGAGAGCTGATGACAAATGACTGCTCCCATTTATAAAAATCTTTTTGAGAGCAAGACGAATAATGCCCATCTCATAACTTTTGAGGATAAGCGAGATTATGTTGTTAAATTTTATAAGCCTTCCGAAAATAAAGCGCTTATTAATGAATGGTTTGGTTACTGCATTGCCCGTTTTATGGGATTGCCGGTGCCTTATTCAGCAATAACCGACCTATCAGAATCTTTTTTTGAGACGATCCCCCAGAATGAAGATCTTCAGTATACCTCCAAACAATTTGCAAGTGAGTATATCCCAGATAGTGTGAATGGACATCAGGCAGAAGTGAAATCTATAGTAAATACCTCAGAACTTGCAAAGATTATTGTTTTTGATTATTGGCTCTGCAATACAGACCGGACGAAGAAAAATATTATTCTGCAAGAAAAATCTCCTGGAAATTATATACTGAATGTTATTGACCACGCAGAAATTTTTGGATCTTATTCTTGGGCAGCAGAAGACCTGCAACAGCTTCCGCATACATTATTGAAGAGTGCAACCCACCAAATGATGGCTTCATTCATTAAGGAAGAAGAAGTCTTTTGGAAAGAAATTGAGAGGGTGCAGACAATTCCGACACAGCTGCTGGAAGAAATCTTTGCGTTCATTCCCCCAGACTGGAACCTTTCTTCTGATGATCAGCTGGAAATCATAAATGTATTGAATACCAGACGGCATAAAATCTTACCTGAGGTGATGCGGAAATTTATCAAGACCATTTACCGGCCGCTTCATCCATAAAGAAAAAAGCACTTGAAATGGTTCAAGTGCTTTTTTCTTTAATAAATTTCTTTAATTCCTGCAAGCCTGATAGAGAAAATATTCTTGTTTTCGTCCTCTAAAGACAGTGTCTGATCACTAAGGTCCAGGTTGTGAACGCGGCCTTTTAATGTCTGAATCGCACCGTCGATGTAATAGTTAACCGTTACTAATTTATTTCGCCTCAAAGCTTTTAAGATCATGGTGAATTCTCCTTCCGCAAGTTGTTATATTTAAGGTTAATTAGTCTATAAAATTGACTTTCTGTGATTATATTCCTATTATACTACAAGTTTTTGAAAGCGATTACATAAAGTTTGAACACTTTGTGAAAAAAAACACATTGGCTGTCCTGAGAAACGATTGAAACAACCAGTACATAATGATACCTTTAGATATAAGAAAAATCGGATATGCCAATTGCTTGGTCCATTCGAAAAGGCTTTTCTTTAATATAATCATAGGAAGTGGGGATATAAAATGGGAAAAGGCTTAGAAGGAAAGAGGATTGTCATTGCAGGCTCCCGTAAAACAGATGAAATCAGCGCATTAATTGAAAAACAGGGAGGGATTCCTTTCGTCCGTTCCCTGCAGGGGACTGTTTTTTTGGCTGAGGAGCAAGTTGAGCCGGCACTGCGGAAATTTATTCATGACGGTGCGGATTGGGTCATCTTTACAACGGGTATAGGAACGGAAACGCTTTTAAATCTTGCCCGGAAACTAGGGGAAGAGGAAGGTTATTTAAATAGAATTCATCAGGCGCAAATCGCATCGAGAGGGTATAAAACATTTGCTGCTCTGAAAAAGCTTGGTTTACTACCTGCGGCAAAAGATGATGACGGGACGACGAGAGGGCTTGTGCGTGCTCTGGAAAATGAGGATTTGAACGG